>NZ_JBTLRJ010000002.1:0-834373 GCF_054482695.1 Devosia sp. CAU 1758
GGGATCTGCCGCTCCGCTCAATGACCAGCTCCGCGCCAGCCCCCGTCGCTCACACCGGCCAGATCGGCCAAACCAACCGCCCGAGTCTACTTCACGCTGGATAGAAGTTGGGGGCAACGTCACCCTCGATACCCGAACAAACACGGGTCGTCGTAGGACTTGATCCGAGGACCCGTAGCGATGCACGCATTGGCCGGTGCCTGTCACAAGTGCTCTCGGGTCGAGCCCGAGGGCGGACCGGTGGGTGTTTGAACCAAACTGCTTTGGGGATCCCCCTGATCGGGGAGGAGCGCATCGAGTTTGGCTCACTCCCGGTAAAGACCCAAAATCCACTTTTCACCTCCTTCCGAGGGAAGTGGGTGGCAATGCACAATGCCGGTTGGCCGCTGCCAACCCATTTGCAACGTTCAGCTACATTCTGAATCCGCCTGAAGCCGGACGATCGAGACACGACGATCCTCAAGCACCGAAGGGCTCATCAACGTGATAATGTTCAGTGATCTAGTATGTCGCGAACCCTTGCAGCCAAGTCCGCATAGGCAAAAGGCTTGGTTATCAACTCCACCCCGGCGTCCAACCGCCCGTGATGCACGATCGCATTGCGCGCATATCCTGTGGTGAACAATACCTTCAGGTCTGGACGCAACTTCTTCGCCTTGTCGGCCAGAACTGCCCCTGTCATGCCGTTGGGCAAAACCACATCGGTGAACAGGAGGTCAATCCGGTCTGTCTTTCGTTCGAGCAGACGCAGGGCCGCTGGTCCGTCGGCTGCTTCTAAAACGTTGTAGCCAAGGTCCTGTAGCATCTCGACCGAGAACTCTCGCACCTGGGGATCATCTTCGCAAACCAGGATTGTTTCACTGCCTTCCCCATCCGGGATCGTATGAACCACCGTCTCATCATCCAGGCTGCTCGTGCGCAGCAGACGTGGCAGGTAAATCTTGACGGTCGTGCCATGTCCAGGCTCTGAGTAAACCTTCACATGCCCGCCAGACTGTTTGACAAAACCATATACCATCGAGAGGCCGAGCCCTGTGCCCTTGCCGACCTCCTTGGTCGTAAAGAACGGCTCGAACACCCTTTGCAATGTCATCGCATCCATGCCGGTACCGGTGTCCGAAACGCAAAGCAGAACGTATTGCCCAGGCGAAACTTCAGCATTGTGCCCGGCGTAAGATCGGTCAATGTGGGTATTTGCGGTTTCGATAGTAAGCTTGCCGCCTTCAGGCATCGCGTCGCGAGCATTGACCGCGAGGTTGAGCAGCGCGTTCTCGAGCTGGTTCGCATCAACCTCGGTCCACCAGATACCCGAAGCTAGAACGGTCTCAAGTTCTATAATCTCTCCAAGGGTCCTATGAAGAAGCTCCGACATGCCTGCCACGAGCTTGTTGGGCTCTACTGGGGTTGGTGCGAGAGGCTGTCTCCGAGAGAATGCCAGCAACCTCTCGGTCAGCACCGCTGCTCGTTTCGCACCTGCCATGGCGTTCTCCGCAGAGCGGATCAGCCGTGGTTCATCCTGCGGTAGTCTGCGCATCAGGATATCCAGGTTTCCGGTAATGACCTGAAGGAGATTATTGAAGTCGTGAGCGACGCCACCCGTCAGTTGGCCAACGGTCTCCATTTTCTGAACCTGATGAAGCGCCTCTTGAGCCTGCCGAAGGTCGTCGGCGGCCTGCTTCTCGGCGCTGATGTCTCGTCCAACAGCGTGGATCAGTTGCTCGTCCGGAACGGCGATCCACGAGATCCATCGGTACGTGCCGTCCTTGTGCCTGTAGCGGTTCTCAAAGCGAAGTGTGGACAAACCATCTGCAAGGCGCCCGGCCTCAGCCTGTGTCTCGGCGAGATCGTCGGGATGGACCAAGTCGAAGAAACTGCTACCAAGCAGTTCGTCTTCCTTCCAACCTATCAAGGTTGTCCAAGCTGGGTTCACGGCCGAGATGATACCATCGAACTTTGCGACCAACATGATGTCGGTCGACAGTCGCCACATTCGGTCTCGATCTGCCGTCCGCTCCGCCACGAGCGCTTCAAGATTGGCGTTAAGGTTCTGAACGTTCGCAAAGAGTCGGGCGTTGTCCATCGCCGTGGCTGCCTGTGCGGCTAACCCGACCATCAACCGCTCTGCGCGCTCCGTGAAAACGCCCGTATTGCCGTGACCAAAGAACAACCCACCAATGACCTCGCCCGATCGGGACTTCACCGGAACAGCAAGATAGCTGCGGACCGGAAGGTGACCTGCTGGCATGCCATGGTGCGGAGCGTTTTGGCCGTAACGAGGATCTTTGAGAATGTCGTCCGACCGAACGATACCGACCCCATTGAAAGTGGGAGCAAAGACATGGGTTTTGCGTGGAAGAGGGTAAGAGGAAAAGGCCTCCCTTGGCGCGCCAGAAAGACTGTAGAGAGTATAGCGCTCGCCTTCCGCGTCCACGTGATTATAGAAGAACGCGCCGAACTGGGCTCCGATCATTTCCACGCCAGCGTCAACGACCTTTTGAACCAGTGCGTCAAGGTTCAGGTAGCCGGACACTTCAGCCGCCGTGGCGTTCAGAAGCTCAAGCGTGCGGGTTTGATCCTGGAGCGCTTGAGAAGCCGCGAGGGAGTCAGTGACGTCAAAGCCTTCAACGAAGATACCCGTGACGCGGCCGTCACCGTCCCTGAGTGGCTGGTACACAAAATCGAAAAACTTCTCTTCGTGACCAGAAGCGGTTTGCAGACGCACGGAAACAGCTTGGCCAACGTAAGGTTGGCCCGTTCTATAGACATCGTCCAGAAGTTCGAAAAAGCCTTGATCGTTTAGTTCCGGTAAGGCTTCGCGCACAGGTTGGCCGATCAAGTCCCTCCCTGGAAGCAGCTTTTGGTAGGCGGGGTTGACCAGCTCAAAAATATGTTTTGGGCCACGGAGCATCGCCATCATGCCTGGCGCCTGCTCAAACATCTCTTCCATACGCCTACGTTCATCCCGCTGGCGACGCTCAGCCAAAACTTTCTCGGTCGTTTCTGTCGCCGCGCAAAGCATGCCACCTATTCCGCCGGTCTCGTCTCGAATAGGCGTATATGAGAAGCTGAACCAAGCGTCCTCCAAGTATCCATTGCGACGCATGGGAATCAGCAGGTCTTCATGCCAACTCGCTTCCCCGGCCATTGTTTGGTCAACGAGCGGTTTGATCTGCTGCCAGATGTCAGACCAGACTTCCGCAAATGGCTTTCCAAGAGCATCGGGGTGCTTCGCGCCGAAAATTGGCGCATATTTGTCGTTGTAGAGGAAAACCAGGTCTTCCCCCCACGCTACGAACATAGCTTGCTGCGCATCAAGTATGAGCTGGGTGTACAGTTTCAGGGCTGCGGGCCAGACGTTTGGCGCGCCCAGCTTGGTTCGGCGCCAATCAAGTTCGCGCATGCGGGCGCGCAGTTCCCCATCACCCTCAAAAATGGTCAGCGAACTCTCGGCTAGATCTTTATGCACGCCGTGTCCTATTCGTTGATTTAGCCGACAGAGAAAGAAACAGAGAAAGAAAGAGAGCGGTCGTTCGTTCGGAACTGCGACGCGCCCACCATGCTCACCGAAGGGCCAGGCTGCTTGACCGTTCGTTGACCAATTGCGAAACCGCCGTCACTAACTGTTCAAGAGCGAAGGGCTTGTGCAACATAACGCTCCCCGGCACGCCTTGGGCAGACCATTCCGAGGCCTTGTCGCCGCTGCAGTAGATAAGCGGAATATCTGGCTCAAGCTCGCGCGCCCGATGCCCGACATCCCAGCCCGAGCGCGGGCCCGGCATGCGGATATCAGTCACGACGGCCACGATCTTGTCATGGTCTCGTTGGAGTCGATCTATGGCTACCGCCGCGTTGCTTGCCAATTCAACCGTGAACCCAGCGTCAGTAAGAGCATCTTCTAAAGCCATAGCGATCATGGCTTCATCTTCAACCAGCAGAATGCGGCTTTTTACTATTTGCAAAGCAGAACTCGAAAATCAGGCCCACCTCGAGAAGGCAGGCCTAGAACGTGGCACAGACTGTTTGGAACGCCAGTCTCGTAATCGGGTTCCGTCTCCGCCGTGAAAATCTACCCGTTCCCTGGCAGAAACTGACTACTGTGGCGCCAGCTTACAAGGGTGCCCTCTTCCTACCCCACATTGACCCCATCCTCGCCTTCCCCTATTTTGTACGAACTAGTTAGTTCGTACAGGGCCGCCGCCATGAAAACCTCCATTGCTACCGTCTCGATCAGCGGGGATCTGCGGGAGAAGCTGGAGGCGATTGCGGCGGCGGGATTTGATGGGGTCGAGATTTTCGAGAACGACTTTCTGGCCTTTGACCGGAGCCCGGCAGAGGTTCGGGCTATGGTGGCAGATCTGGGGCTGGAGATCACGCTGTTCCAGCCTTTTCGTGATTTCGAGGGGTTGCCGGAGCCGCAGCGGGGGCAGGCGTTTGACCGGGCGGAGCGCAAGTTTGACCTGATGGGGGAATTGGGGGCGCCGCTGATGCTGGTCTGTTCCAGCGTGGCGCCGGCGGCCTTGGGTGGGATCGACCGGGCGGCGGCGGATTTTCGGGACTTGGGGGAGCGGGCGGCCAAGCGCGGGCTGAAAGTGGGTTACGAGGCGCTGGCCTGGGGGCGGCATGTCAATGACCACCGCGACGCCTGGGAGGTGGTGCGGCGGGCCGACCATCCACAAGTGGGGCTGATCCTTGACAGTTTTCACAGCCTGTCGCGGCGGATCAGCCCGGACACGATCCGCTCGATCCCCGGCGACAAGATCTTCATCGTGCAACTGGCCGATGCCCCAGCGCTGGACATGGACCTGCTCTATTGGAGCCGGCACTTCCGCAACATGCCGGGGGAAGGCGATCTGCCGGTGGTGGATTTCACGCGCGCCGTCATCGCCACGGGATATTCGGGGCCGCTGTCGCTGGAAATCTTCAATGACCAGTTCCGGTCCGGCTCACCGCGCACCATTGCGATGGACGGGCATCGCTCGCTGATTTTCCTAATGGACCAGGTGCGCGCGGCGGAGCCGGCAATTGCCCCGCTGGTGCCCGCCCTGCCCCCACGGGTTTCGGTGAAAGGCGTGAGCTTCGTGGAATTCACGGCCGACGAGACGGAAGCGGACGCCCTGCGGGTGTTGCTGGGCAAACTTGGCTTTGCGCGCACGGGCAAGCACAGGAGCAAAAGCGTCGAGCGCTTCAGCCAGGGCGAGATCAATATCGTGGTCAATACCGAGCGCGAGGGGCTGGCCCATGCCGCCTATCTCACCCATGGCACATCGGCCTATGCGATGGGGCTCTTGGTGGCGGATGCCAAGGCGACGCTGGCGCGGGCAGAGGCGCTGGGGGCGCAGGCCTTTGCGCAGCGGGTGGGGCCGGGCGAACTCTCCATTCCCGCCGTGCGCGGGGTGGGCGGCGGGCTGATCTATTTCCTCGACGACCACTCCGACCTCAAGCGGGTGTGGGATGTCGAATTCGGGGCCGAGCCGGTTGCGGGCGGCACGGATGCCGGGCTGATCGGCTTCGACCATGTCGCGCAGACGATGAATTACGAGGAAATGCTGACCTGGATCCTGTTCTACCGCTCGATATTCCTGGTGGACAAGGGACCGATGGTGGACGTGGTCGACCCTTCGGGGCTGGTGCGCAGCCAGGTGATCGAGAACAGCGAGGGAACGTTGCGGCTGACGCTGAACGGGGCGGAGAGCCATCGCACGCTGGCAGGGCATTTCATCGCCGAGACCTTCGGGTCCAGCGTGCAGCACATCGCCTTTTCGAGCGCGGATATCTTTGCGACGGCGCGTGCGCTCAAGGCCAATGGGCTGGTATCGCTGCAGATTTCGCCCAACTACTATGCTGACCTGGCGGCGCGGCTGGGGCTGGATGGTGAGACCATCGCTGAGCTGGAAGAGTACAACATTCTCTATGACCGGGACGGGGGCGGGGAATTCTTCCAGCTCTATACGCCCAATTTCGGCGAGGGGTTCTTCTTCGAAATCGTGCAGCGCAAGGGGGACTATGCGGGATATGGAGCGGTCAATGCGCCCTTTCGCATTGCGGCGCAGAAGCGCTCGATCCGCCCTGCGACGATCCCGGCAAAATAGGTTTGCGGATCAGGCCTCGTTATCGGCGGGCCGGCGCGGGGCGGCCTGATATTCGACGCCCAGTTCCTTGAGGGCGCGCCAGACGACGCGGCAGGGCTGCGGGCGATGGCCGGGCACGATCAGATCGAAGCGGTCGGGAATGCCGGTGACGCGGCCCACCTCGAGCTTGGCACCAGTCTCGGAGACGTTGCGCACTATGCAGGGGACGGTAGAAAAGCCCATGGCGATGCTCGCATGGATGAGCGTATTGCGGCGGGGGGCGATCCGGCGTTCGAGCAGCAGGGGGGAGGTCGCAGGAGAGCGGGAGGAACTGAATGCCATGGCCAAAGCCTAGCGAGGCCCTGTTGCCGCGCGCTTAACGGGATCGGCACAAGTCGATGGATCGGGCATGCGGCCCGCGTAAACCATTTGACAAGGAACACACAGACAAGGCCAACGCCGCCCGTTAAGGTTTCGTCAACCATAGGGAGGCGGCCATGCGGGTACCCAAGGCAGGACAGGCGCTGGATGAGCGCCGCATCGTGCGCGAAGGCAAGCGATTGGCCGAGGCGATGCTGGCTGGCTATTCGGACCCGCCGTCGCTGACCCTGCCGGGATTGATGATATGGGCAGCCCTGATGCGCCAGCAGCTTCGCGGCGCGCTGAACAATCGCCCGGTCAGATACTAGGCGCAGCTAGGCCCGCATCGCCTGCCAGCACATCTGCGCAATCAATGCCCGCTCATCGCCTGACAGGGGCGCGGGATTGTAGCGCCGGCGCTTGAGGGCGTTGCGAATGGCACCGCGCATGAAGCTGGCAATCATGGTGGGCGAGCCGGCGCGGATTTCGCCCGACGCCTGCCCATCGCCGATCATCTCGATCGCGTAATCGACAAAGGCGCCGAAAATGGCCTTGGCGTCATCCAGGGTGATCAGCGGGTTGTTTTCCAGGTAGTCGAAAAGCCGCGCCCGCTGCGGATCAATCCAGATGAAGTCGATATATTCAGCGATATAGTGCTGCACCCGCTCGGCCGGGGTCTTGTCCGGATCGGGCGGAACTGACAGGCGCTCGGTCATTTGCTGAGCCATGCGGCCATAGACGCCACGCACCAGCGCTTCCTTGGAATCGAAATAATTGTAGAGCGAGCCGGTAGCGACGCCCGCCTCCTCGGCGATGGCCGCCATCGAGCATTGCAGACCGTTTTTCACGATCAGCCTCGAGGCCGCAGCGATGATGCGCTCACGCTTGTTGGGGACTACATCCATAAACTGAATGAACCTTCATTCACCTGTCATGTAGGAAAGCTACCTAGACCAGCATTCCGGCGCAAGTGGGAAAACTTACTAGCTCATTCGCTGGTTCAAAATAGTCCCGGAAGCCTCTGATTTTCCGGTTCATGTCGCAGGAGAGCGCTATGTCCGAACCCGTCACTTTCGTTCATTTGACAGACTTGCACGTGGGCGACCCCAATGTGCCCGACGACCACCTCTATTCCGACACCAATGCAACGCTGGCGAGCATCCTCGCCGATGTGAAAAAGCTGGTTCCCAACCGAAATTCATCGTGGCCAGCGGCGACCTAACCAATCGCGGCGACGAAGCGAGCTATGAGGCACTCAAGGCGATCTTTGCCGAAGCAGAGCTCAGCATGCCGGTGCTGTTTGCGCTGGGCAATCACGACAAGCGCGAGGGGTTTTATCCGGCGATGCTGGGTAAGAATGACCACGCCATGGCGCCCTATGACCATGCGCAGGTGATCGATGGCGTGCATGTCATCGTCATCGATACCTCAGTGCCCAACAAGGTCGGTGGTTCGTTCGAGCCAGGCCAGCTTGACTGGCTCAATGCCGAACTAGGCCAGCATGCCGACCTGCCCAAGCTTATGGTCATGCATCACGCGCCCTCACTCGACGCCGATCCATCGATGGAATGGGAATCGCTATCGATCGCCGACACCGAAGCGCTGCGCCAGGCCGTCGCCGGCAAGAATGTCATTGGCATGGTTTCGGGTCATATCCACTATGACCGCGTGTCCAACTGGTACGGCATTCCGGTTGTGGTCGGCATCGGCCATCACGGCCCGACCGACGTGCTGTGGCTGCATGAGGGCCTGCGCATGCTCGAAGGCGCGTCCTTTGCCATCGGCACGGTGCGCCCCTCCGGCATGACGATCACCTTCGCCCCGCTGCGCAAGGGCCCTAAGGAGTTGATGAGCTTCCGCTTCGCCGACTTCGCCGACCGGCTCAAGCAGTACGAAGCCAGCCAGGCCGTCGCGGCCGAGTAGCTATCCCTTATCGGGGCGCCTGTGCAGGCGCTCCCTCCCCCATATCCAACCTGGAGCATTGCGATGAACCGCAAGTCCTTCCTGCTGGGCGCCCTGGCGCTCGCCGTGTCGACCCCAGTGCTGGCCCAGATGGCGCCGGCCATCGACGAGCCCGTCACCATCACCTTCTACAACTACAATCTCGCCAGTGCCGGCCTCGGCGGGCAGGCCACGCAGAACCTGATCGATGAGTTCATGACGGCCAATCCCAACATTACCGTCGAGGGTGTGCCGTATTCCAGTGCCGACGGCAGCCGTATCCAGGCCGATCTCGCTGCCGGCCTGCCGGTTGACCTGGTGCAGACGGTGTTCAGCGATCTCGACTTCTCAGTGACCAATTTCGGCGCCCAGGCGCTTGAAGAGATCACCACCGACGGCGAACTGGCGGCGCATCTCGAAGGCATGCACCCCAATGGCACCCAACTCGGCGTGCTGAACGGCAAAACCTATGGTCTAGCGTACACGTTCTCGACGCCGGTGCTGTTCTACAATGCGGACCTGTTTACCGCTGCCGGTCTCGATCCCGACAACCCGCCCCAGACCTGGGCCGAGATCAAGACGTCGGCTCTCGCCATCGAGGAAAATACCGACGCCGAGGGTTTTACCGGCGGCATTACCGGTGCGGGCGCAGTGGATTGGCTGTTCCAGGGCGTGGTGCGCTCCAACAATGGCGAAGTGATCTCGCGTGACCGCGTGACGCTGAAGTTCGCCGAGCCGGAATCGGTCGAGGCGGTAAAGATGCTGCGCGATCTCTACGATGCCGGCGCCTATGAAAACTACGACTTCGCCAGCGCCATCGAAGGCATGGCATCGGGCAATCTGGGCATGTACCTGCAGACCAGCGCTCTCCAAGGGTCGCTGGTGTCCGGCGCCGAGGGCAATTACGAGCTTCGCGCCACGACCATGCCACGCTTTGGCGACAAGCCGACCCGCCCGAACAATTCGGGTTCGGCGCTGACCATTCACACCGCAGATCCGCTCAAGCAGCGTGCGGCCTGGGAGCTGATGAAGTTCCTGACCTCGGAATATGGCTACACCATCATCACCTCGCAGATCGGCTATTTGCCGCTGCGCCCGGCCATCGTCGATGATCCGGCCTATCTCAAGGACTGGATTGCCGAGCACCCGCTGGTCGCACCGAACCTTGAGCAGCTCGATCGCCTCGAACCATGGGATCCGATGCCCGGCCCGAACTATCGCCAGATCGGCAAGACCATGATGGACGCGGTGGAAATGGCGATCTTCGGCGGCGCGGATGTGGAAGCCACGCTGGCCGACGCCCAGGCCAATGCCCAGGCGCTGATGCCCTGATGTCCCGGGGGTCCGCCCCCAGGCGGACCCCCCAACCGTTTCGTGGAGCGAAACATGGCCATTGCCTCATCTGTCCCGGCTGTTCGCCGCCGAATTACCCAGCCGCGCTGGTCGCCCTGGCTTTATATGGCGCCGGCCATCCTAACCCTGGTAGTGTGGATCTATTGGCCGCTGGTCGATGCCTTCCGCCTCAGCTTTTTCCAGTGGAACATGCTGCCCACCTCGCCCCAGACCTTTGTGGGCTGGGACAATTACCAGCGCATCTTCGCGCTGCCCAAGTTTTGGCAGGCGTTGCGCAATACCGGCGTCTATGTGCTGGGCCTGTTGCCGTTGGCCGTGCTAATCCCGCTGGCGCTCGCCATCTACACCCATGACCTGTCGCCGCGCTGGCGCAATATCTATCGGGCGATCATCTTCGTGCCGATGATCATCGCTCCGGTGGTTGCTGCCGCCGTGTGGCGCTGGCTGCTCGACCCGAACTACGGCATGGTCAACATGCTGATCGAATGGTTCGGCGCCCAGCCGATCAAGTTCCTCGGCGACCCGCGCGTTGCCATCTGGACCATCATCGCCATTACCGGCTGGAAGCTGATCGGGTTTTCGACGCTGATCCTCAGCGCCGCCAATGCCAATATCAATCCCGCGCTGGTCGAGGCTGCCCGCATGGACGGCGCCAGCAAGTGGGAGATCATCCGCGATATCCGCCTGCCGCTACTGAGCTCGACCGTGCTGTTCCTGGTGATGATGACTATCCTCCTCGGGGCGCAGTGGAGCTTTGGCTATATCAATGTGCTGACCGGCGGCGGTCCGCTGGGCGCCACCACCAACATCTATTACCTGCTGTGGGATTTCGGCTTTTCGACCATGTCGGTCGGCTGGGGCTCGGCGGCGGCGGTGATCCTGTTCTTCGGCTTTGGCGTCCTGGCTTTCGTGCTGTTCCGCCTCATCGACAGGTATTCCTTCCATGACAACTGATGCAATCAAGGCGCCACTCACCCTGGCGCGTCCGCTCCGCCGCAAGGCCGCACAGGGTGTCGGGCTCAACAGCGCCGCCGGCCATCTGGTCATGGTCCTGCTCTCGATCGTCTGCCTGTTCCCGGTCTATTGGATGGTCGCGACTTCGCTGCGCCCGGCCAATGCCATCTTCGAGACCAGCATATGGCCGACGACGATGTCGCTCGAAAATTACACCTATGCGCTCGACAGCATTCCGATCCTGCGCATGCTGATCAACACGCTAGTGGTGTCGGTCCTGACCACTGTGGTGCAATTGGCTACCGGGCTGTTGGCCGCTTATGCCTTTGCCCGCTGGACTTTCCGGTTCGACAAGCTGGTCTATACCGCCGTAGCGCTGACCTGGCTGGTGCCGTTCCAAGTGGTGATGATCCCCAATTATCTGCTGATCGCGCAGATGGGGCTGCTCGACACCATTGCGGCGCTGATCCTGCCCAATTTCGCCTCGGCGCTGGCCATCCTGCTGCTGGCGCAGGCGATGCGCAGCTTTCCCAAGGAGGTGGTGGAGGCGGCCCGCATGGACGGCGCCCGTAGCTGGCGCATCCTGTGGGAGGTCATGACCCCGAACCTGCGCGGCACCATCGCCTCGCTGGCCATCCTCATCTTCATCTCGACCTGGAACGAGTATTTCTGGCCCCTGCTGCTGACCCGCACGGCGGAGAACAGCGTCATCCAGATCGGCATCCAGATGTTCATGACCTCGGAAGGCAATCAGTGGGGGCCGCTGATGGCTGCCTCGACGCTGGCCAGCCTGCCGGTTCTGGTCATCTACATCGTGCTGCAGCGCCAGGTCATCCAGTCCTTCATGAAATCGGGAATCCGCTGATGAACATTCATCTCAACCGTCACCTGCCGGTCAAAGGCACTTTCAACGTCCGCGACCTGGGCGGCTATGCGACGCCCTCGGGTGAAACGCGCTGGCGGCGCGTGCTGCGCGCCGATGGCCTGCACCGTCTCGATGACGAGGGCATGGGCGCGCTGGTGGCTGAAGGCGTCACCACGGTCATCGACCTGCGCCACCCCGGCGAGCTCGAAACCCAGCCCAACCCGTTTCACGCCAACCCGGCGGTGCGATACCACAATGTGTCGCTGTTTGACTCGCTGGCGCCGGCGCCGGCGCCCGGCCAGGATGTCCTGCTTGAACTCTACAAGCTGGCGCTCGACAACCGGCAGAGTGCCGTGGCCGAGGTGCTGACCATCATCGCAGAGGCCCGGGAGGGCACGGTGCTGTTCCACTGCACCGCCGGCAAGGACCGCACCGGCATCGTCTCGGCACTGCTGCTGGCAGTGGCCGGTGTCGAGGCCGCGCTGATCGTCGACGACTATGCTCTGACCGGGCCGATGATTGCCCCGATGGTCGAGGACATCATCGCCCATGCGGTCGCTCGCGGCGCCGACGTTGAAACCTTCCGTCCCATGCTGGCCGCCGACCCGACCACAATGCTGGCGACCATTGCCCATATCGAAACCAATTATGGCTCTGCCTCGGCCTATCTCGAACGCATCGGCATGGACGCCGCCGCCATCGAGCGCCTGCGCCAGCGCCTTGTGGGAGACATCTGATGGCCGACCTGGTTCTCAAGCATTTGAAGAAGACCTATGACGCCAAACAGGTGCTGCATGGCATCGACGTGACTATACCCGATGGCAGCTTTGTCGTCATGGTCGGCCCATCGGGCTGCGGCAAGTCCACACTGTTGCGCATGATCGCCGGGCTCGAAGACATCAATGAGGGGACACTGACCATTGGCGGCGTCACCATGAACGACATCGACCCGGCCGACCGGGGCTGCGCCATGGTTTTCCAGAACTATGCGCTCTACCCGCATATGAGTGTGCGCCAGAATATCGGCTATCCGCTCAAAATCGCGAAAATGCCGGGGGCCGAGCGCGAAAAGCGCATCGCCGAGGCAGCCGCCATCCTCAATCTGACCGACTATCTCGACCGCCGCCCGGCCCAGCTGTCCGGCGGACAGCGGCAGCGCGTGGCCATGGGCCGCGCCATTGTGCGCGAGCCTGAGGTGTTTCTGTTCGATGAGCCACTGTCCAATCTCGATGCCCTGCTGCGCGTGCAGATGCGTATCGAGATCAAACGGCTGCACAAGCGGCTCAGGGCCACGTCGATCTTCGTGACCCACGATCAAGTCGAGGCCATGACCCTGGCCGACGTGCTGATCGTGATGAATGCCGGCCGCATCGAGCAGGTGGGCACGCCGGCCGAGGTCTATCGCAAACCCGCTTCGGTGTTCGTTGCCGGCTTCATGGGATCGCCGGCGATGAATCTGATGGAAGCGACCATGTGCGCCGATGAGCAGGTCGCGCTGGACGTGGGCATGGGGCGCCCGATGCTGCGCCTTGCGGGGCTGGCTGAAGGCACGCCGCTGACCGTTGGCGTGCGCCCTGAGGCGATCACGCTTATGCCAGAAGGCGCAGACGGCCTGCAGGCGACTGTCGAACTGGTGGAGGAACTGGGCGGTTCGCGCATTGCCTATTGTGCGCTCAGAGGCAGTGAGATTGCAGTGGTGCTGCCGCCAGGCGACGAACCTTACGAAGGCCGGCAGGTGACACTGGGCTTTGAGCAGCGCGACCTGCACCTCTTCGACCGGATCACGGGGTTGCGGGTTGAGATCGAACCGAGCAAGGCGAAGAAACCGGTGCGCGCGAAAGCCGCTGCACATTAAGCCAAAGGCCGGGGCGGCGGCGTCCCGGCCTTGTCCATAAGCCGGAAATCCAACTCCCAACTAGCTTCTCAATGCTCTAGTGTCCCCGGGCGAGGAGGACGCATGCGCATATTGCTGGTGGAGGACAATGAGGACCTGGGCGAAGCCATCGAGAAACGGCTGCGCTCGGCCGGGCATTCAGTGGAATGGGTGCGCGACGGCGACGATGTGGTGCCCACGGCCGAGGCCGACCAGTTCGACGCGGTCGCGCTCGACCTGATGCTGCCCCATCGCGACGGCATCAGCCTGATCGCGGAGCTGCGCAAGCGCAAGTTCAACGCGCCGATCCTGGTTATCACGGCGCGCTCGGAAATCGACGACAAGGTCAGCCTGCTCGATCTTGGGGCCGATGATTACCTGGTCAAGCCCTTCGACCTGCGAGAGCTGGAGGCGCGGCTGCGGGCGCTGTTGCGGCGCACCGGCGGGCAGGCATCGAGCACCGTAAGCGTGGGCAATCTGGAACTGGATCTGGCCGGGCTCAATGCTGCGGTCGATGGCAAGGCGCTGGAGCTGGGGCGCCGCGAATTCCGGCTGCTGGAAATCCTGGTTGCCCATTCCGGCAAGGTGGTCGCCAAGGAGCGGCTGATGAACCAGCTTTTCAATTTCGACGAAAATGTCTCGGTCAATGCGCTGGAGCTGCACATCTCGCGGCTGCGCAAGAAGCTCGAACACGCCAATGTCGAGATCGGGACGGTGCGCGGCGTGGGTTATGTGGTGCGGGTCAACGAGTAGAGCGCGGTGAGCGGCACACGACAAAAATCGTTCTCCATCCGCCGCCGCATTTTTGCGCTCGCCATGGCGCTGCTGGTGCTGGCGTCGGTAGTGCTGATCGTGTTCATCCGCGACTATGCCGAACGCGCCTCGGACCGGGCCTTCGACCGGTTGCTGGCTGCGTCGGCGCTGACCATTGCCGGCGCGGTACAGGTGGAAAACGAGGCGGTGGTGGTGGAAATCCCCTTCGCCGCCTTTGCCATGTTTTCGGGGCAGGACCGGGTGTTCTACGCCGTGGAAGACCCCGATGCACGCACTGTGACGGGCTATGAGGACCTGGCCGGGCAGATGGACGAGACGGCGTCCGCCGAGCCGCGCTTTGCCGACGTGGTCTATCGCGGGGAAGTCGTGCGCGTCGCCAGCGTGGGGCGGCTGATTTCAACGCCGAGCGATACGGGCTGGGTCACCATCCATGTGGCCGAGACGCAGAACCAGCGCGAGGCGCTGTCCAATGAAATCCTCTCGAACGCGGTGTTACCGGTAATCGCGCTGACCATTCTTGCGGTGGGGCTGGTGTGGTTCGGCATTTCGCGCATGTTCGCGCCGCTGACCGAGCTGGAGCACGAATTGCGGGCGCGGGCGCCGGACGATCTCTCGCCCGTCACCGTGCCGGTGCCAGTGGAGGTGGATCATCTGGTATCGGCGCTCAATGGATTCATGGGACGACTTCGCAATGCCATGGGACGGGTCAGCGGGCTGGTGGCCGAAGCCGCGCATGAGGTGAGGACGCCGTTGGCCTCACTTCGGGCGCAGGCGGAAGTTGCCATGGACGAGCAGGATCCGGATGCCCTGCGGCAACGCGTGGGGCGCATCCATACCGGAGCGGTGCAGGCCAGCCAGCTGGTGAGCCAGTTGCTGATGGAAGCCACAATTTCCCATCGCATGGAAAACCGGGAGATCGAGACCACGACGCTGGCTGCGGTGATCGAGGATGTGCGCCAGCGGCTGGACCCGGACCAGGCGCAGCGGTTGCAGATCGATCTCAGCAGCGAGGCAGGCAATGCCCCCCTGCGCGGCGACCGGGTGGCGCTGCGCGAGATGATGCGCAATGTGGTGGACAATGCGCTGGTCTATTCGGAAGGGATGGTGGACATCGCCGGGCACGCGGAAAAGGGGAGCCTGGTGATGGAAATCAGCGACCGGGGACCGGGCATCGAAGAGACGGAAAAGGCCAGCGTGCTGGAGCGGTTCAAGCGCGGCAAGGCCAGTGGCGGCAAGACCGGCTCTGGACTGGGCCTGTCCATTGTGGCGCGCGTGGCCGAGGCGCATCGGGGCAAGCTGAGGCTTCTCGACCGGCCCGGCGGCGGGTTGACGGTGTCGATCACCCTTCCCCTGCCCCCGTCCCGGCGTAGCGGTGGCTCGCTGGGGACGATTGCCGCCCTGATCATAGCGAGCACCCTGCTGCTGCCCCCTGCCCCGACAGAGGCCGCAACCACGATCTATCCGGCCCCCGACGGCTCGGACGACACCGTTCTCAACATTCTGGGCACCACGGATACACCGCTATTCGTGCACTTCGTCGAGACGTTCCAGGCGCAGCGGACCGAGGTCACCGTTGTCTATGAGGAAACCGACTCACTGCCCCTTTTCGAAAATTTCCTCGCCGGCACGCTCAAAGTGACGCCAGACCTGCTGATCAGCTCGGCTTCTGACCTGCAATTGAAGCTGGCCAATGATGGGCATGCACTGGCCTATGACAGCCCCTGGCTAGCCGATCTCCCGGACTGGGCGCATTGGCGCAATGAGGTCTTCGGGTTCACCTTCGAGCCGGCGGTGATCATCTACAATCCCAAACTGATTGCCGATAGCGAGGTCCCGCGTACCCACCTGACGCTGGCTGAACTGCTGGAAACCCAGACGGAGCGCTTTCGCGGCAAGATTGCCACCTATGACATTGCCCTTTCGGGCGTGGGCTATCTTCTGGCGGCGCAGGACCAGACCATTTCCTCGACCTTCTGGCGGCTGGCCAGCGCCTTTGGAAGGGTCAATGCGCAGTTTTCCGGCTCCAGCCCTGCCATCCTCAATGGGGTTGCCGATGGAACGCTGGCGCTGGGGTATAATGTGCTGGGCTCCTATGCCTTTGCGCGCCAGGCCGAAGGATCGCCCATCGAGATTGTGGTGCCTGACGATTATGTGCTGGTGCTGACCCGCTCGATGCTGATCCCGCGCGATGCGCCAAATGCCGAACTGGCCAAGGCTTTTGTGGACTTTGCGCTGTCGCCCGCCGGGCAATCGGTCGCCTCAGGCCAGACCGCGCTCGGCTCGGTGGTGCCGGAGGGAAGCGGCGAATGGACCAGCGAGGCCATCGCTGCCCGGGGTCGCGGGGTGATCCAGCCCATTCCCCTTGGACCCGGTCTCCTTGTGGCGCTCGATACGCTGCGTCGACAGCGCTTCCTCGATACCTGGAAAGAGATTGTTTCGCCCAAGCCATGACCTAACGGCATGGGTCAGTGACCTGAAGAGAAGATTTTCGCCCAGCGCATGGCTGGGGTGAGCAATCCACCCCTACCGCCGGGACGGAGATGGGACCATCTATCGGTCATGGAAAGCGACCCGACTGACCGGGTTGCAGGAGAAGGATTGACCGATGAGCACCCCGCGCAAGAACAAGTTCTTTGCGACCCTCGACACTTTTGCCACCGTGTTCGGCAGCGCCGCTGCTGTGTCGGCGGCAGTTGAAGCAGGACGGGCGCCCAAGGCCAAGCATCTCGACAACCTGGGCATCGACCCGGTCGCGTTCCGCAACATCGGCAAGTTCTAGGCTCCGCTTTCGAGCGTCGACTGCCAAGGCGCGGGGCCCGAGGCCCCTCCCTCCCCCGACCCAGCGCCGACCTGCCGGTACGACAAGCCCGGCTGCCAGATCCCTCCCTGGCAGCCGGGCTTCATTGCATCCACAGGTTGGATCAGTCCTCGTCGGTGGCAAGCTGGCCGAGGACACCGCCCTTGCCGCGCAACCGCATGATCATGGGCAGGCCAACGGCGATGATGGCCACGACATAGAGCACGATGGAGATCGGCGACTGGACCAGAACCATCAGATCGCCCTGGCTGATGGCGAGGGCGCGGCGCAATTGCTGCTCGGCCATGGGGCCCAGGATCAGGCCTACGACCACGGGCGCGATGGGATAGCCGAAGCGGCGCAGCATATAGCCGAGAACGCCAAAGGCCAGCAGCAGCACCAGTTCGAAGGAAATGCGCACCGGCCCGAAACCCATGGACATGGCGCCATTGGCCCCCAGCGTTCCGAGCGTGGCGAAGGTCAGGATGCCTGCGTAGAGCCAGTGTTTGGGGATGGTCAGCAGCCGCACCCAGAGACCGATCAGCGGCAGGTTGAGCACCAGCAGCATGAAATTGGCGACGAGGAGGCTCGCAATCAGCGCCCAGACCAGCGGGGCATTGTTGGCGAACAAGAGCGGTCCGGGCTGGAGGCCGAACTGCTGGAAGCCGGCAAGCATGATGGCCGCGGTGGCGGTGGTCGGCAGGCCGAGGGTCAGCAGCGGCACCAGCGTGCCAGCGGCCGAAGCGTTGTTGGCGGCCTCGGGCCCTGCGACGCCTTCAATGGCGCCATGGCCGAATTCTTCCGGCTTTTTCGAGAAGCTCTTTTCAGCGCTATAAGACAGGAAGCTGGCAACGTCGGCGCCGCCGGCCGGCATGGCACCGATGGGAAAACCGATAAAGGTGCCGCGCAGCCAGGACGCCCAGCTCCGCTTCCAGTCCTCCAGGGTCATCCAGACCGAGCCCTTGACCGCCATGACCTCGGAATCAACCTGGCTGCGGTCGGAGGCCGTCTTAAGGGTCTCGCCAATGGCGAACAGGGCCACGGCAAGGGTGGTGACTTCGATACCGTCGAGCAGGTCCATGACGTTGAACGCGAGGCGCGTCTGCCCGGTCTGCAAATCGATGCCGATCAGGCCCAAGCCCAGGCCGATGAACAAAGCCGTCAGCCCGCGCAAGGCGCTGTCGCCAAAGGCGGCCGAGACAGTGACGAAGGCCAGCACCATTAGCGCGAAATAGTCCCAGGGGCCGAAGGCCAGGGCGAACTTGACGACAAAGGGGGCGATGAAGGCGAGGCCGAGCGTGGCGAGCAGGCCCGCAACGAAGGAGCCGATGGCAGCGGTGGCGAGGGCTGGGCCGCCCCTGCCCTTACGGGCCATCTTGTTGCCTTCGAGCGCGGTGACGATGGAAGCGCTCTCACCGGGCGTGTTGAGCAGGATGGAGGTGGTCGAACCACCATACATGCCGCCGTAATAGATGCCGGCGAACATGATGAGCGAGCCGGCCGGGTCGAGCTTGTAGGTGACGGGCAGCAGCAAGGCCACGGTCAGCGCCGGACCAATGCCGGGCAACACGCCTACGGCGGTTCCGAGAGTTACGCCGATCAGCGCGTAGATAAGATTGTGGACCTGAAGCGCAGCAAGCAGGCCCTGACCGAGCAGATCAAAGGTCTCCATCAGAAGCTCCCGGTCGTGAGCAGGCGCTCAATCGGCCCCGAGGGGAGCGAGAGTTGCAGGCCCTTGGCGAAGATGAACCAAACCGCAAAGGCGAACACCGCGCCGATTGGAAAGGTCTGCCACAGCGGGCCGCGGCCGAAACCCCTGGCAGTGAAGGCGAACAATACGCCCGTGGCAATAGAGAAGCCGGCGGTTGAAAGCAGCAGCATCTGCCCCAAAAGGCCACCAACGATCCAGAAGATCGGGGTGTAATTGTCCCGGCTACGCTCGGGGAAGCTGCCGCGGATGGCGGAGACGACAGTGCCGATGGCAAGCAGGACAAGCCCACTGGCAATGACATAGGGGAATACAGTGGGGCCGACACGCTGTTGCATCGGGGGCAAGCGCATCTGGCTGGTCTGCCAGAAGATGATTACGGCGATGCCGGCCAGGATGCCGGCAATGACAAGCGCCGCCCCATCGGGGCGACGCTCGCGGCTGGAGGAGCCAGTTGTCATTGGACCAGGCCAATGTCTTTCAGGATGGTCTCGGTCGCCGCCTTGTCGGCTTCCAGCTGGGCGGCAAAGGCCTCGCCGTCCAGATAGGTGTCGACCCAACCCTTGGTCTCGAGCGCCGTCTGCCAGGTGGCGGACTCGGCCATGGCTTTCACGTCAGCGGTGATGGTGGCCTTCTGCTCATCGGTGATGCCGGGAGCGGCCGCAACCATGCGCCAGTTCTGGACGGCGACATCGACACCGGCCTCCATCAGGGTCGGCGCATCGAAGCCCGGCACGCGGGTATCGGTCGAAACGGCCAGAAGACGCAATTCACCGGCCTCGATCTGCGACGCGAACTCGCTCACACCAGAGACGCCGACGGTCACCTGGCCGCCAAGAATGGCCGCGAGGGCCTCGCCACCGCCCGAATAGGCAATGTAGTTCACCTGAGTGGGATCGACACCCACGGCCTTGGCGATCAGGCCGGCCGCAATATGATCGACGCCACCGGCAGAACCACCGGCCCAGGCGACAGCACCCGTATCAGCCTTGAGTCTGGCCACAAGGTCATCGACCGACATGATGTCGGAACTTGCCGGCACGACCAGCGCCACCGCTTCACCGGTGAGGCGGGCAATGGGGGTAACATTGTCGAGGGTCACCGGCGACATATTGGTCAGGATGGCGCCAACCATCACATAACCACCGACGATCAGGGCGTTGGGATTGCCGTTTTCCTGGGTGGCGAACTGGGCCAGGCCAATCGTGCCACCGGCGCCGGGGACGTTGGTGACCTGCACATTGCCCGAAATGCCTTCACCCTGCAGGGCTTCCTGCATGGTACGGGCGGTCTGGTCCCAGCCGCCGCCAGGGCCGGCGGGGGCCATGATGGTGTAATCGGCCGCGAAGGCGGGAGCGGAAAGGGCGCCGGTTACCAGCGCCGCGAGAAGCAGCTTGTTCATAGATCCTCCCAAGAACATAGCGGACGTCGTTACGTCCGTAGGGAGAAGCTTAGGCTCGCTCCCTGTCACTGTCCTGTCAGGGGAAGGCTACGCCTCTCATCCATAAGTCGGCAAGACCAATCCCGGTCCGCCAATGGCCTCGAAACCCCCAACAGCAAGGGTTTGACGCTCATTGGGGGCTACGCTGAAAGGGATGCTGCGCCCCTCGAAGACGATCTCGCCGCTGAGTGTCCGGCCGGAGAGCCCTTCGATTTCACGCAACTTGCCAACGCGGTCGGTGATGAGTCGCAGTCCGGCAGGGAAGCGGCAGAGGAGGTCGCCGTTGCGGTGAATTTCGCTGAATTCGGCTGTGTTGAGGAGTTCGAAGGCGGTGCCGTCGACTGTCCGCGCATAGGCGGTTTCCCAGAGTTCGTAACGATGGGTGGCCGGCTTGGGGATGAGGCCGGTGAACCAGAGCGATCCGTCAGGACGCGGCAGGATGCCGGAGAGCCGCTCGATAAAGTCGAGGAGGCAGAGGATGGAGGGCGAGTATTTTTCGGTGAAGCCCGCTGCGCCGGTATAGGGGCTGAGCGTCTGCGGGAAGCGGTCTGCCGTGAACAGCGCCGAGAGGGCCGGCTGCATGATCCAGGTCAGTTCGACGTCGTGCCCGTGATGCTCGAAGGCATGCGGCGTGCGGATGAGGGTGAGGAAATTACTCGGTCCGTTCCAGCTATTGTGGCCGAAAGTGGGGTCAAAGCGCGGATCATCGAGCGCAATCGAGGTCAGCGGGAATTTGGCGAAGAATTTGCGCGTGTTGAGCAGGTAGCGGTCCAGCGCCTCGGCAAAGCTTTCGGCGTCACCGATCTCGCAGGCTAGGACCCGCAGCAGGTTGTCGGACTGGATGCGAACCATGCGGCCATTGCGGTCGCGATCATAGAAAAAGGCGTCATCGGGATCATAGCATTGCGCGTAGAGCGCGGCGCGGCTGGCCTCGGCCTTGTCGCGCCAGGCATTGCCGTCGCCGCCGAGATGATCAGCCATGGCGCCGAGATAGCTGCGCTGGCAGGCGACGTTGGCGGTGAGATCCGGCGCGATGAAGGGCAGGATGGGATTGTCCGGATCGTAGCGCGTCGGGTCGTTGGCAAAGGGGCTGTCGGGCACATGCCAGAAGCGCGAGGAGAGGTCATGCCCGGTGTCATAGGTTGAAAAGGCCTCGACGGCGCCGGTGCCCAGCGTGTCGCGGTGGCGGGCGAGCCAGGCGTCGTAGCGCGCCATGGCGCCGAACATCTCGCTCAGCCAATCAGCGTCGATCCGGTTGAGGCGGAAGTGGTTCCATACCGAGCGTGCCAGTGGGGTGACCAGCTGGATTTGGTTATAGGACGGGCCCTGCGAGGTAATCTTGTAGGGGAAGAGGCCATCGTCGCGCTGATAGCGGACAAAGGCAGAATAGGTCGCGGTCGTCACCGAGGGCAGGAAGCGGCTGAGCAATTCCGCATTGATGGTGCCGGTGCTTTCGAGCCAGCAGCCGTGGTAGATGCCGCCTTCGTGCAGGATCGGCGTATCATCGGCGGCTGGAGCAATACAGTCGAACAGTTCGCGCACCGCGTCGTAATAGCGGCTGGTCAGTTGCTTGGCGCTGGAGACGAAGCGCACGCCGGAGCGTTGCCATTCGGCCAGCAGCGCAGCATCTTCGGGCCTGGCAAGTGGGCCGACCTGTTCGGCCACATCGATGGCACGCAATTGCGCAAGCAGAGGATGGATCACGCAGAGGCCTCGATACGGAGGCCCTCGGCATTGAAGAAATGCGCGTCATCGGCCAGGAAGCTGAGGGTCACAGTGTCGCCGCGTTGGTGCTGGGCGTGGCCCGGCGCCTGGGCCATCAGCGTCTGGCCGCTGCCCAAGGCGACATAGACGAAAAGTTCGCTGCCCAGATATTCGACCAGGGTAATGGTGCCCTCCACGGCGACGTCGCCCGGTGCGTTGATCGCCAGGTGCTCGGGGCGGATGCCGACGGTGACGTCTCCTGCGGCATCGAGCTTTGCCGCGAGGTTGCCGACACCGGCGAGGTCGATCCCCTGCCCTGACGCAACGCCCTTGAGCAGGTTCATCTTGGGCGAGCCGATGAAGCTGGCGACGAAGAGATTACGCGGATTGTTGTAGAGCTCGAAGGGCGTGCCGACCTGTTCGAGATAGCCCTTGTTGAGCACGGCGATGCGCGTGGCCATGGTCATGGCCTCGGTCTGGTCGTGGGTCACATAAATCATGGTGGTACCCAGCCGGTTGTAAAGACTGGCCAGTTCGACACGCATCTGCACCCGCAATTCGGCATCGAGATTGGAGAGCGGTTCGTCGAACAGGAAAAGCTGCGGTTCGCGCACGATGGCCCGGCCAATCGCGACACGCTGCTTCTGCCCGCCCGAAAGCTGGCGCGGCTTGCGTTCCATCAATTCCCCGATCTGGAGGATGCGGGCGGCATCGGCGACACGGCGGTCGATTTCGTCCCGGGGCATGCGAAGATTGGAGAGGCCAAAGGCCAGGTTCTTGCGCACGCTCATATGCGGGTAGAGCGCATAGGACTGGAAGACCATCGAGAGGTTGCGCTGGCTGGCCGGCAGGTCGTTGACCACGCGATCGCCAATGGAAACCGTGCCATCGGTGATTTCCTCGAGCCCCGCGATCATGCGCAGCAGCGTGGACTTGCCGCAGCCCGATGGGCCGACCAGGACGAGGAACTCGCCGGACTGGACCTCCAGATCGATGCCATGAATGACCTCGAGACCGGCATAGGCCTTGCGAACTTCGGAAAGGGTAACAGATGCCATTTCGGTTGCTTCTTACTTGAGGCCGCTCATCGCGATTCCGCGGATGATGAGCCGCTGGAAGATGATGAAGAACAGGAGGATGGGCAGGATGGAGAGGATGGACATGGCGAACATGGGACCATACTGGCTGACGCCGTCAGTGCTGATGAAGCTGCGCAGCGCCAAGGGCACGGTGTAGTCGGCCATGTCGTTGAGATAGACCAGTGGCCCGAGGAAATCCTCCCAGGTCCAGATGAACGAGAAGATCGCCGCCGTCGCCATGGCGGGCAGGCTCAACGGCATGATGATGGCCCAGTAGATCTTGAAGGGCGAGCAGCCGTCGATCATCGCCGCCTCGTCCAGCTCGCGCGGCAATTGGCGGAAGAACTGGATCATGAGGAAAATGAAGAAGGCATCGCCGGCGAGGAATTTTGGCACGATCAGGGGCAGATAGCTGTCCACCCAGCCGAGGTTGAGGAACAGGATATACTGGGGGATCAGCACCACGTGATAGGGGATCATCAGTGTCATCATCATCAGGGCAAACCACATGGTCTTGCCGGTGAATTCCAGCCTGGCGAAAGCGTAGGCAGCAAAGGAACAGGAGATGACGTTGCCGATCACCGAGAGCACGGTGACCAAGGTGGAATTCCAGAAAAAGGTCGTGAAGCTGATTGGCAGGGCATTCCAGCCGTCAGAATAGTTGTCCCACTGGAACTCGCTCGGCCATAGGCCCAGGTCACCAAAGATTTGATTGTCGGGCTTGAGCGAGGCGGCAAACATCCAGATCAGGGGGTAGATCATGACCAACGAGGTCAGTGTGAGAAAGACGTGCTTGAGAATGCCGGCGCGGCGGGCGTGGCGGGCCTTTTCGGCGCGGTATGCGAGGGCGATCTCGGCGGTGGTCTGAGTGGTGGTGGGTATTGTGGAGGCGGTCATGGCTCAGCCCCTCTCGTTCTCGTAGTGGACCCAGTATTTCGAGGTCCAGAAGGCGATGGCGGTGAAGGCGGCGATGATCAGCAGCAGGACCCAGGCGAGCGCCGAGGCATAGCCCATGCGCAGGAAGCTGAAGGCCTCGTTGTAGAGATAGACGGTGAAGAACAAGAGGCTATCGAGTGGGGCGCCGGAGCCGCCGGAGATGATGAAGGCGCCCGAAAAGCTCTTGAAGGCTTCGATCATCTGCAGCACCAGATTGAAGAAAATGACCGGCGCCAGGAGCGGCACGGTGATGGCGAAGAACTTCTTCACCGGCCCGGCCGCGTCGATCTCGGCGGCTTCGTAGAGCTCCTGGGGGATGGCGCGAAGGCCCGCCAAAAAAATCAGCATGGGCGAACCAAACTGCCAGATGGCCAGTACGATCAGTGTCCAGAGCGAATATTTGGGGTCAGCCAGCCAATAGGGACCATCGGCGCCGAACAGGCGCAGGATGGAGTTGATGACGCCGTCATAGTTGAACAATTGGCGCCACAGAATGGCAACGGCGATGGAGCCGCCAAGGATGGAGGGCAGATAGAACAAAGCCCGATACCAGCCGATGGCGCGAATGCCCTTATCGAGCGCCATGGCAACGCCGAGGGCAAAGATGAGCTTGAGCGGTACCGACACGACCACGAAGGTGAAGGTGACTTGCAAAGCCTTGTAGAAGCGCTGGTCGAACTGGACCATGTAGGCAAAATTGTCGAGGCCGATCCATTCCGGCGGCCGCACGACATTGTACTTGGTGAAGCTGAGATAGAGCGAGGCCAGGATCGGCCCGATGGCCAGCAGGAAAAAACCGATGAGCCACGGCGAGAGAAAAGCATAGCCGGCAAAATTGCGGCGGAAGAAACGTTGCACGCGTGGCTCCAGTCTCAGGTCAGGACCCCTGGCGGGGAGTATAGCGGGATGCGGCACCTGCCGCGACCAAAAGGCAGGTGCCGCCTCGTCCCGGGGAGAAATCCGCCGCCCCACGGGAGGGAGAGCGACGGACCGGGTGTCAGGAAAGCGACATGACGTGCCGGGTGCAGCGCTTCCCCTGCCGATCGCATCACCAGCGGCAAACCCGCTGCTGGTGATGCAATGATTTAGGCTCGGGCGAGGATCGCCTGGGCCTGAGCCAGGAAGTCGCTGGCGACTTCGGGGATCGAACGCTCGCCGAGCAGGACGTTGACGGCAAGACGCTCAAACGTCTGTTCGACCTCGTTCGAGCCGCTTGGCGGCGGTGGCGGCAATACAGCCGTCTTGCCCTGGATCTTGTCGAAGAACTCGACCGAAAGGGCCTCGACTTCCGTCAGCTTGGGCTGAAGGGCAGCGCGCACATCGCTCTGGCTGGGTATGCCACGTTCCAGTCCCAACACCGCCGTCATGTCAAGATCGTTGACGAAGGCGCTCATATAGGCCGTTGCGGCCTCGGGGTTGGCGCTATCGCGGGTCAGGCAGACGAACTGGCTGGGCTGCACGATCGAACCGGGGATCATGTCGGGCGTGTTGGGGTACATGGCGGCGCCGAGCTTGTCCTGCATCAGGCTCTGCACGCCAACAAGCTGGTTGCTCCAGAGATAGGTCATGGCCGTCTTGCCGGTGACCACGCCCATCAATGCCAGATCGGAGACACCGGCAAGGCCAGCGCTTTCCGGCCCCGGAGGGGTGCCGCCGGCATTGCGGATTTTCTCCCAGGTCGCCCAGTATTCCTCGACGATTTCCTGGGTCGGGCCGTAGGTGCCGTCCTCGTTGAACAACATAGCGCCCTTCTGGCCGACGAAGTCGGAGAAGTTCTGGTAGTCGGCGGTATTGTCGTCGGTGCCGGCGACGCCGGTGGCTTGCTTGATCGCGGCGGCGAATTCGGCCAGCTCGTCATAGGTGTAGCCATAGGGGTCGAAATCGGTGCCGGGGACGATGCCGGCTTCCTCGAACAGGCGCGTATTGAACATGGCCATGTGGCTGTTGGCGCCGATGGACAGGGCATAGAATTTGCCGTCCACGGTGCCAGCGTCGATGGCGCTCTGGTCCATCCTGGAAATGTCGAGGCTCGAGCCAACATATTCGTCCAGCGGCACGATGGCGCCGTTGGCGATATATTCGAACAGCACGCCATAACCCTGCTGGATCACGTCGGGCATATTGCCGCCGGCGATCTGGGTGGTCAGCTTGGTGAAATAGTCCGCGAAGCCAAGGGTTTCGCCGGTGACATTGATGTCAGGATTCTTCTCATTGAAGATGTCGATGACGGCAAAGGTGCGCTTGTCGCGTTCCGGATTACCCCACCAGAAATGACGGATTTCGGCAGACTGCGCTAAGGCCGGTCGGCCCATGGCCGCCAGGGCCAGCACGGAGCCTGAGGCTCCCAGAAAAGTACGTCTCGTCAGTTTGCTCATTGTGTTCCTCCCAGAGCGCTTCTTCGTTTGGCGGTCCGTCGGGTCCTCAACCGACAGTCCGCCGTCCCTCTTGCTGACTTACGTACCTCTTTGTACGGGTCAGCAAAATTCATACCCTCCAGACCGCCTAGCCGCTGGCGGCCAAAGGGGTCTTGTGCGGCATGACGATCCGGCGCCGCGCAGGCGTCAGCCGCGCCAGGAGGGCGGCGCTCGGAAGCATGTCATGCCGGAAATAGCCCCAACTGGGGCCATAGCGATAAACGGTCATCCGGCGCTGGCCGGGATTGGTGCGGCGGGCCGAGCCGTGCATGATGGCGTCCACGAACATCAGCGCGTCGCCAGCCTTGAGGTGAACCTCGACGGCGCCGGCGATACCGTCCACCGAAGTCTGCTCGTCGCGCTTGTCGACATCCACAGTCTGGGGATGGCGCAGATTGGATTTGTGGCTGCCGGGGATGACCATGGTGGCGCCGTCACCCGGACCGATATCATTGAGGGCAATCAGCACATTGACCTGGCCGCAATGAAACCTGCCCGCGTGGAAGCGGTATTGAGTGCGGATGGTGCCGACATGACCGCCCGAATGCAGGCGCAGCGCCTGGCCGGGGCCACGCAGCGATGCGAAGCACTCGTCGATGAAGGCGGGGCCGTGGTGGCCGTCAAAGTTCTCGGGGTCGTCCGAGCCGATGAAGTGCACGGCCTTGGCGAACCAGGACGGATGATCGATCAGGTTCTCCCAGACCGGACCGGCCTCATAGACCTGCTGCAGGACGAGGCCTTCCTGGCGAGCCGGGTCGTTATAGAGGCGCACATTGTCGTGCCAGCCATCGCCGGTGAAATCCTGATGCTGGTCGAGCGTGACATTGCAGGCGGTCACCTCGGCGGGTGACAGCGCGCCGGGGATGACCAGAAAACCGTTAAGGTCGAACAGGTAGCGCTCGAGATCGGTGCAAGCTGCACCCGGCGCCGTACCGGTCACCATCCCTTCCTCCCGCACTCTCTCGCCCTCTACCTGGGCGATGTTGATGCGGTGCTGCTGGGAAGGATCGTCCCGCCAACCGCGACCGCACGGTTGAGATCATTTTGCGGGCAACTCAGAAGGTCGATACGAGCAACTGTCCGTTGGTTGGTTCGGTCAGACAGCAGACGTACCGCGTAGCTCACGCTTTACCACATACCCTGGCTGGGCCCATGGGGCCCATGACGTGTCTCCGGCCGTTCCTGAGAGGTTTACCCCACTCAGATTGAGCACAAGATTGTCTTATCTTCCATACAAGTCAATAGGGTAGAGCAGCCATGGCTCGGCCAGCGACCCCGCGATAGGGGCTGTCGTCAGCAAATCCGGATCGGGCCGGCTTCGCGGAGCTGTTGCTTAAGAGCCCGGCACCGCAGCAATTTATTGCGCGATGCCGGACAAGAACGCATTCGCACGCTTTGAGAACGCGCGCTCGCAATGCTAGGTGAGCGGCCATGAAAATCCTGGCGCGTATCTTGCCCCATATGGTGGCCGTGAGCCCCGCAGAGCGGCTGCGGGCAGCCATTGGCGCGTTCGTGGGCATTCTGGCGACGGCGGGCGTTACGGCGCTGGCGCTGGGACAGGGGCCGGCACTGCCGCTGCTGATGGCCCCGATCGGCGCGTCCGCAGTATTGCTGTTTGCGGTTCCGGCCAGTCCTCTCGCCCAGCCCTGGTCGATCCTCGTGGGCAATTGCCTGGCGGCACTTGTCGGGGTGACGTGCGCACTGCTGCTCGGTGGCACGCCGATTGCCGCGGCGCTGGCTGTCTCTATCAGCATCGGATTGATGTTGACCTTCAAATGCCTACATCCGCCCAGCGGCGCCGTGGCGTTGACGGCCGTCATCGGAGGACCTGCAATCCTCGAACTGGGCTATGGCTTCGTTGCCTGGCCAGTCGGGATCAATTCGTTGCTGCTGCTGCTCGCGGCGATGGCCTTCAACCGGCTGACCGGCAAGGACTATCCACACATGCCGGCGGCCAACCCGGTGGCGGAGAGCAAAGTGCTACCCTTTGCGCCCCGAGTGAGCCTGGGGATTTCCGTGGAAGACCTCAAGACGGTCATTCGCGAGCGGGACGAGGTGGTCAGCGTCGACCCGGCCGATATCGAGGACATGATCGAACGCGCGGCCCTGCTGGCCTTTTCGCGCCGCTCAGGCGGGATCACGGCAGGCATGGTGATGTCGCGCGACGTGGCGCGCGTGCAGCCGGGCACCTCGTTACGGATTGCACTGCGTAGCCTGCGGACGCATGGCGTCAAGGCGCTGCCGGTGGTCGATGCGGAAGGGCTTGTGGTGGGCATCCTCACCCAGACCGACCTGCTGGAAAAGGCCGAATGGGGGCCGGTGCATGCGTCTTCGGGCCTCGGGTGGCGGCTGCGCTCGATGTCCAATTCGGACAGACCGCTGCGCGGCAAGGTGCGAGACGTGATGACCAAGGACGTGGCGACCGTCACCGAAGCCATGCCGATTGCACTGGTGATGCGGCTGATGCTGGATTCGGGTCACCACCACCTGCCGGTTGCCGCCGATAATGGCGCGCTGCAGGGCATGGTGACCCAATCGGACCTCATTGCCGCGCTGTTCGGCAGCGACGCCTTCGAGCAGGCGCTGATCGCCTGAGACCCGGGCGCGCTTTCCCCCTAACGGGCGGGATTGACCAGCACCCTGCCCTTCACCTCGCCCTTGAGGATTTGCGCGGCTTTATGCGGCAGCGCTTCGAGCCCGACCTCCTCGACATTGTCACCATAGGCGCCGAAGTCGAAGATGCCGGCGAGGCGGGACCAGGCGGCCATACGCGCATCGAAGGGCTGCATAACGCTGTCTATACCGGCGAGTGTCACGCCGCGGAGCAGGAAGGGCAGCACATTGGTGTTGAGGTTGATCCCCGCCGCATTGCCCAGACTGGCAACGGCGCCGCCGTAGGCGATCTGGCGCAGCAGCTTGCCAAGAATATCGCCGCCCACACAGTCGATGGCAGCGGCAAAGCGGGCGGTTTCGAGCGGCTTGTCGGGCTGGGCCATGAATTCCGCGCGATCGATGACGCTGGCGGCACCGAGGGATAGCAGCATGTCGGCGTGCTGGGGCCGGCCGGAAAGCGCGGCCACGGTGTAGCCGAGGCGCTTTAGCATGGCCACCGTAATGGACCCAACGCCACCGGCGGCGCCGGTGACCAAGATATCGCCGCTTGATGGCTTGATGCCCTCGGCTTCCAACCGGTTGATGGCCAGCATGGCAGTGAGACCCGCCGTGCCCATGATCATGGCGTCGCGCGCCGTGAGGTTGACGGGCAAGGGCACCAGCCAGTCGGCCTTGACCCGGGCTCGCTGGGCATAGCCGCCCCAATGCGCCTCCCCGACGCGCCAGCCGGTAAGTACCACCGCATCACCCGAGCGGTAGCGGGAATCACTGCTGTCGAGCACCGTACCGGCGAAGTCGATACCCGCGACATGGGGATAGGTCCGGACCAGCCCGCCCTGCCCGGTGAGGCAAAGTCCATCCTTGTAGTTGAGGCCCGCCCAGGCCACGTCGACAGTGATGTCACCTTCAGGAAGGCGATCATCGGACAAGGACTGGACGGATGACGCGATGGTTCCGTCTTCGGCCTTTTCGGTGAGCAGGGCGCGAAAGGTCATGGGTTTTCTCCACTTGTGCCATCCAGGTGACAGCGACAGCATGGCGCAAAGCGGTGGCAGGCGAAAGGCTTACCCCGCCGCCTCGGTGGCCGCGATAGCGGCCATGTTGACGATGCCGCGCGAGGTCACGGTGGGCGCCAGGATATGCGCGGGTTTTGCCGTGCCCATCAGGATGGGGCCGATATGGAGGCCATTATTGAGCTCCTTGAGCAGGGTCATAGAGAGATTGGCGGCCTCCAGATTGGGGAAGATCAGGAGATTGGCTTCGCCTTTGAGCACTGAATCGGGGATGTAGCGCTCGCGCAGTTCGGCGTTGACAGCAAGATCGCCTTGCATTTCGCCCTCGACCACCAGATCGGGCGCGGCAAGCTTGAGACTGTCATAGACCGTCCGCATCTTTTCGCTGCTCTCGCCGTCGCGCGAGCCGAAATTGGAGTAGCTCAGCAGCGCCGCCTTGGCCTCGATATTGAAGCGCTTGAGGTGATCGCGGGCCTGGAGGGCGATGGAGACGAGTTCGTCGGCGCTGGGGTCGATATTGGCATAGGTGTCGGCCAGGAAGAACACGCCGCGGTTGAGGATCAGCATGGAGAGCGCCGATAGCTGGCGCGCGCCCGGGGCGATGCCGATGACCGAGTGGATGTCCCGGGCATGCTTGATGAACCGACCCTGCAAGCCGCAGATCAGCGCATCGGCATCGCCGCGCCGCACCCCGAGGGCGCCGATCACGGTGGTATTGGTGCGCACGATGGTGCGGGCGGTGTCGGGCGTGACGCCCTTGCGGCCGACCAGCGCATGGAAATCGGCGACATAGTCGCGATAGCGCGGATCGTCCTCGGGGTTGATGACCTCGAAATCTGTGTCCGGCCGGATGGTGAGGCCGAAGCGTTCAAGACGCGTTTCAATGACCGATGGACGGCCGATGAGAATGGGCTTGCCGATGCCCTCTTCAAGAATGACCTGGGCGGCACGCAACACGCGCTCGTCTTCGCCATCGGCGAAGGCGATGCGCTTGTCGGCGGCCTGCGCCCGCTCGATCATGGGCTTCATCACCATACCTGAGCGGAAGACAAAGCGGCGGAGCGTGTCGCGATAGGCGTCGAAATCGGTAATCGGGCGAGCAGCAACACCGGACTCCATGGCCGCCTTGGCGACCGCCGGAGCAATGCGCAGGATCAGCCGCTGGTCGAAGGGATTTGGGATGAGATAGTCGGGACCGAAGATGGCGGGAACGCCATGGGCCGTCGCCTCCAGCCCCGGCTCATGCGCAAGCTTGGCGATGGCATGGGCCGCAGCAGCCTTCATTTCCTCGTTGATGGTGGTGGCGCCGCAATCGAGCGCGCCGCGGAAGAGGAAGGGGAAACAGAGGACGTTGTTGACCTGATTGGGATAATCCGAGCGCCCGGTGCAGACCATGGCATCGGGGCGGGCCTCCTTGGCCAGTTCGGGCATGATTTCGGGGATGGGATTGGACAACGCCAGGATCAGCGGATTGGGCGCCATGTTCTTCATCATTTCGGGCTTGAGGGCGCCAGCCTTGGAGAGGCCGACATAGATATCGGCCCCGGCCATGACCTCTGCGAGCTCGGTCTTGTCGGTGTCCTGAGCGAAGGCGCCGCGCCAGCGATCGACGGAATTGTCCCGAGCCCTGGTCACCAGGCCCTTGCTGTCAGCGATCCAGATGTTTTCCCGCTTGGCGCCGACGGCGATGAGCATGTTCATGCAGGCGATAGCCGCGGCCCCTGCCCCGGAGGTCACGATCTTGACCTTGCCGATATCCTTCTTGACCAGCCGCATGGCGTTGATGACGGCGGCCGCCACGATGATGGCGGTGCCGTGCTGATCGTCATGAAAGACCGGGATATTCATACGCTCGCGCAGCGCTTCCTCGATCTCGAAGCATTCCGGCGCCTTTATGTCCTCAAGATTGATGCCGCCAAAGGTGGGTTCAAGCGGTGCCACGATTTCGATGAAGCGCGCGGGGTCCTGCTCGTTGACCTCGATGTCGATGCTGTCGATGCCGGCGAACTTCTTGAAAAGGACCGCCTTGCCTTCCATCACCGGCTTTGACGCCAGAGCGCCGATATTGCCCAGGCCGAGCACGGCGGTGCCATTGGATATGACCGCGACCAGGTTCCCCTTGGAGGTGTAGCGATAGGCGTTGGCTGGATTGGCGGCAATTTCCTCGCAGGGGGTGGCGACGCCGGGCGAATAGGCCAGGGACAGGTCACGCGTATTGGCCAGCGGCTTGATCGGCGTGATTTCCAGTTTGCCGGGCCGCGGGAATTCATGGAAATGCAGCGCGGCTTCCCGCAGGCTTGTCGCCTTGTCGTCGGACATCGATCTCTCCCTACCTTGGCTACGGACAGCACCCGCACCGCGCGCCGCGTCTTCGAACGGCAAATGTTCTCAAGAACAGGTCTGCCCAATCAAGCCAAGCTATGCCTTAGTCGCATTTCCGATGTAATCCAAAATTCGGGATCGAACCCAATATTGGGCTGTTTCTGATTGATCGGTTCAGTTTTCCTGATAGACAATTATTCTGTTGTCTCCCAAAAACGAGCTGTATTGCCCTCATGAGCCGCAATTTCCTTGTTATCGATCCTGAAGAAGACATCGAAGTCCTCAAGGGTCTGGCATCGCCAATCCGGGTCAAGATGCTCAAGTTGCTGCATATCGAGGGGCCGCTCAATGGCAATGATATTGCCGAACGCCTGGGGCTACCGCAGTCAACCGTATCGACGAATTTGCAGACACTTGAAGGCGCAGGCCTGATCCGGACGGAGACGCAAAAGGCCCGCAAGGGCAACCAGAAGATCTGCCACTCGACGTTCGACGAAGTGCTGGTGATGTTCAAGGATGACATCAAGCCATTGCGCGCCAACACGATCGAGGTGTCGATGCCGCTCGGGCTCTATACCAGTTGTGAGGTCTCGGCGCCCTGCGGGCTGTGCTCAACCGAGGGCATTATCGGGCTGCTCGATGTGCCCGATACCTATCTCGACCCGGATCGCATGAAGGCCGGGTTGATCTGGTTCACGCGCGGGTTCCTGGAGTACCAGTTCCCCAATAATGCCAAGTTGGCCCAAAACACTATTGAATCGATGGAATTTTCGCTGGAGCTGAGCTCGGAAGTGCCGGGAACCTCAGCGGACTGGCCCAGCGACATCACGCTTTCTGTCAATGGCACCGAGATCGGGACCTGGCTGTCGACCGGTGATTTCGGCGACAAGCGCGGCGTCTATACGCCGGACTGGTGGAAACTCAAGGGCAGCCAATATGGCAAGCTCAAAAGCTGGCGCGTGACCATGGACGGCACCTATGTGGACGGCATGAAGATCTCGCCGGTGTCCCTGCATGACCTGGACCTGGCCAATCACCACTCGATCCGCCTGCGTATCGCGGTCAAACCGGACGCCAAGCATCCCGGTGGCATCAACATTTTCGGCAAGGGTTTTGGCAATTACGATCAGGACATTATCCTGCGCCTGCAAACCACGCCCTGACTTGTCCCCGCCCGCGGCCGATCAGATATAGTTGTGAACCTCATGGTCGCCGATCCTGACCCGGCATCACAAAAATCATATTTTTGAGCTTGCACGGCCAGCGACCCACAGCTAAAACCGACTTAATGATATAAATCAGAAAAACGGAATTAGTGGAGGGGCTGGTGAAAGCGTCCGCGATTGCAAACAAGGATTACACGATCGCCAAAATTGACGATCGTGTCTATGGGGCCTTTCTGGAGCACCTGGGCAGGGCGGTCTATGAAGGCATCTACGAGCCGGACCATCCGAGCGCCGACAAGGACGGCATGCGCGGCGACGTGATCGACCTGGTCAAGAAGCTCAATGTGCCCGTGGTGCGCTATCCGGGCGGCAATTTCGTATCCGCCTATAACTGGGAAGACGGTATCGGCCCGCGCGAAGAGCGCCCGGTGCGCCTTGACCTTGCCTGGCACACTTCCGAAAGCAATGCGGTCGGCGTGCACGAGTTTGCGGATTGGTGCGCAAGTGTTGGCACCGAGATGATGCTGGCGGTGAACCTTGGTTCGCGCGGCGTCGACGAGGCCCGCAACTTCCTCGAATATGTCAATCATCCCGGCGGTTCCTACTGGTCCGACCTGCGCATCAAGAACGGGCGTAAGGAACCCTGGAACGTCAAAATGTGGTGTCTTGGTAATGAGATGGACGGCCCTTGGCAGGTCGGACACAAGGATGCCGACGAGTATGGCAAGCTTGCCGCCAACACGGCGCGGGCGATGCGCATGTTCGACAAGTCGCTAGAGCTGATCGTCTGCGGGTCATCGCATATGGACATGCCGAGCTTTCCCGACTGGGAGCGCATCGTGCTCGAGCATACCTATGAACATGTCGACCATATCAGCCTGCACATGTATTTCGCCAATCGCGACGACAATACGCCGAACTATCTGGGCCTGAGCGCCAAGCTGGACCGCTATATCGAGACAGTAGCGGCGACGATCAAGCAGGTGAAGGCAAAGAAGAAATCGAAGAAGGACATCTATATCTCCTTCGACGAATGGAATGTCTGGTACCATTCCAACAAGAAGGATCGCGAGATCCTGGATGGTGATGGCGGCTGGCCGCATGCGCCGGGATTGCTGGAGGACATCTACAATTTCGAAGACGTCCTGATGGTGGGGCTGATCCTCAACACCTTCATTCGCCGCTCGGATGTGGTGAAGATCGCCTGTATCGCCCAATTGGTGAATGTGATCGCTCCGATCATGACTGAAAAGGGCGGCCCGGCCTGGGCGCAGACGATCTACTATCCTTATTATTTTGCTTCGGTTTTTGGCCGCGGGACGGCGTTGCAACTGGTGACAAACTCGCCGGGCTACGAGACCACCCACGCCAAGGACACACCTTTTGTGGATATCTCCGGGGTGCATAGTGAGGAGGATGGCACGCTCAGCTTCTTCCTCGTCAATCGCCATACCAGCGAAAGCATCGAATCCGAAATCAGCCTACAAGGCTTTGGAAACGCTACGGTAATCGACCATCAGGTGATGACCCATCCCGATCTCAAGGCGGTCAATACGGCCGGCAAGCAGGATGAAGTCGCTCCCAGGAAGGGCTCTGGCGCCACGGTCGGCGGTGGCAAGCTCACCGTCAGCCTGCCGCCCTATTCCTACCAGATGGTTCGGGTCAAGATCTGAGGCCAGGCCGGGGTCCAGGACCCCGTTGATGAACGGACATGAGCAGCCATTTTGAGTGAGGCGCGCCCCGAAAAGGTGCCCCTTACTGCTTTTTGTATCATGGTAATGGATTTACATCAGAAAACGCATTGACAGTCGATTACCCCTAGTTAAGTATGACTTATCGAAGGGTTGAGGAGCCCTTTGGAAGGGAGCGCCAAAAGGTGTTCCACATGGGAGGAAATCAATGGACAGACGCAATTTTCTGATCGGCACGACCGCGGTCGGCGCAATCATGGCCGCCGGCAAGGGGCTGGCCTTCGCGCAGGAAGCCGAGGGCTCGGCGCCGGACCTGGCGCAGTTCCCGCGCAATGAAACTGTTATCGTTCACAACCCGGAAGGCACGATCCGCAATCCGGGTTGGTTCAACCTGTGGGCCAATGGCGGCGGCGGGCTGAGCACCGGTCTGCAGCAGCTGACGGCAGACACCTTCTGGTATATCGATCCGGATGCCGGCATACCGGAAGCCAGCGAGAACGCCATCTATTATTCCCTGGCGGAAGGCCCGTGGGAGTATAATGACGACTTCTCGGAAATGACCGTGAACCTGCGTAAGGGCATCATGTGGAGCGACGGTGTGGAATTCACCGCCGACGACGTGGTGTTCACTGTAGAAAAGCAGGCGGCAACGCCGGGCACCGGCTGGTATGGCGCCTTCTCGACGCAGATCGAGAGCGTGACGGCAGTCGACCCCTATACCGTCCACTTCGTGCTCAAGAATCCGAATTCGCGCTTCCACACCACCTTCTCGGTGCGCTGGAACGCCGCCTGGATCATGCCCAAGCATGTGTTCGAGGGCGTCGAGGACATCGTGGCCTTCGAGAACAACCCGCCGGTCAGCCTTGGCCCCTATACGCTGCATTCGTTCGATCCGAACGGCACCTGGTATATCTGGGAGAAGCGCGCCGACTGGGACAAGACCACAATGGCGCTGGTGGGCGAACCCAAGCCCAGATATGTTATCTACCGGAACAATATTTCGACCGACAATCGCCTGATCGAAATGCGCAACGGCAATCTGGACATGATCCACGACCTGTCGCCGGAAGGCACGTTCTCGATTGTGCAGCAAGATCCGGACGTGCAGGGCTGGTTCCCCGGCTTCCCCTATGCGCACCCCGATCCGACCCTGCCGATGGCGGTGTTCAACCTGCAGAACCCCAAGTTCCAGGACAAACGGGTCCGCTGGGCACTCACCCTCATGCTCGATGCGCGCGCCATGTCCATGGCGTCCTATCGCGGCGCGGCGACGCTTTCGGCAATCTCCATCCCGCCGACCGGCACGCATCCGCGCGATTATCACGCGCCGCTGCAGGACTACCTGGTCAATTTCGAGCTCGACACCGGTTCGCGCGTCATCAAGCCCTACGATCCGGATGTCGGCCTGCAGATCGCCGAAATGGTACGTCCGCAATTCGGTGACCAGGTTCCGACCGATCCTGAAGCGATCCGCAATTCGTTCGGCTATGGCTGGTGGAAGACCGATGTCCAGGCTGCCGAAGAACTGCTGACCGCCGCCGGTTTCACCAAGAGCGGCAACCAGTGGATGCAGCCCGACGGCACGCCATTCACGATCAGCGTGCTGGTCCCCCAGGAAGGCGTTATCAACCGTCTCGGCGTGATGATTGCCCAGAGCTGGAGCCAGAACGGCGTACAGGCTACGGCGGAAGTGGCCACGGACATCTGGGATCGTACCGGTGCGGGCGACTTCGAGGTGGAGATCGGCTGGGCCGTGGAAACCTATGGCGGTCATCCCGACCTGGCGTTCTTCCTCGACAGCTACCACTCGTCCTTCGTGGTGGAGCCAGGCGAGACCCAGCCGGGCCGCAACTGGATGCGCTGGAAAGATCCGCGCCTTGACGAGATCATCAACAAGGTTCGCGGCATCGACTTCAACGATCCGAAGGCCATCGAATACGGCCATGAGTTCGTCAAGCTCCACCTCGAGGAGATGCCGAACATCCCGATCATGTCCTACAACGTGTTCTCCATCCAGTCGAACCGGTTCTGGACCGGCTGGCCCAATGCAGAAAACCCCTATGCGAACCCGGTCACCAACTGGTCGAATGCGAAGTATATCTTCACGCAGATCAGCCCGGTCGAAGGCGCTTCCTGAGGTTCTCCCGGGAGGTCCGGCGCAAGCCGGGCCGCTCGGAGGGGCGTGCCTACGGCACGCCCCTCCTGTAATTTGCTCCCAGACGGCAAGACCGTGGGAGTGGCGAGCAGGCCGATGCAGACATCCCCACCTGCTTTATTCAATGGACCTGGCCAGAGGCCAGATCCTAGCCCGCTTCCCTCCGCACATGGGGAGGGTGATATCGTGATTATGGAGAGGCTGGGCCATTCGTCCGCAGGACTTGTGGTTGTCTCTCCTTAAATCGCTCTACCGGAGCGATTGCCCTTTCGGGACGGTTCGAAGATGCACGGTTATCTCTGGTTTGTCGGGAAGCGCCTGCTGCAATTGGCGGCGGTGATCTTCTTCGGCGTTTCTGCGACGTTCCTCGTGACGCACCTGTCACCCATCAACCCGGTCGAGGCTGCGCTAGGCCGCATGACGGCCAGATCCGTTTCCAATCCCGAAGCGATCACCGCGATGCGCGCGGCGCTGACTGAACTCTACGGGGTCGAAGAACCGATCTGGAGCCAGTACATCAATTTCTGGAGCAGGCTCGTGCAGGGCGATTTCGGCCCTTCGCTGCTGGCCTTCCCGACGCCGGCCATGACCCTGGTTATGCGCGCCCTGCCCTGGACAGTGACGCTGCTGACCCTGGCGACCCTGATCACCTTTGCGGTCGGCAATTTCATGGGTGGACTGGCCGGCTACTACCAGGACAACAAGTTCCTCAAGTCTTTTGGACTGGTTGCCATCGGCATCCAGCCGATCCCCTATTACGTGGTCGCTTTCATCCTGCTGATCGTGTTCGGCTTCCTGTGGCCGATCCTGCCGATCTCCGGCGGATTTGCGATGAATGTCACGCCGGGCATGAACTGGCCTTACATTTCGTCGGTCATCCAACACGCCACCCTGCCCGCCATGTCGCTGGTCCTCGTCGGCTTCGGCGGCTGGTTCCTGGGCATGCGGGCGCTGGTGAGCAATATCGTCACCGAGGACTATGTGACCTATGCCGAGTTGGCGGGCGTCAACCGGGGCACCATCGTGACTAGCTATGTGATGCGCAACGCCCTGGTGCCGCAATTGACCGCCCTAGCCATGGCGCTGGGCGGGGTGTTCTCCGGGACGGTGATTACCGAGCAGGTGTTCAATTATCCCGGGCTGGGGTCGCTGCTGATCGATGCGGTGAATGCCGGGGACTATTCGCTTGTGCTGGCGGTCGCGAGCGTTTCGGTAACGGCGGTCGCGGTCGCCATCTTCATCGTCGACCTGCTCTATCCCATTCTCGATCCACGCGTGCGGGCGGAGTAAGTCCATGTTTGCCGTTTTCCGCGATCTCATCCGCTACAATATCGAATTCGCCATCGGGCTGATCCTGGTCGGGACGGTGGTGGTGTTTGCCTGCCTGAGCTTCTTCTCGCCGGTGGACCCGAGCCTGATCTACATGACCATCCCGGACCAGCCGCCTTCGGCGCAATACTGGTTCGGCACCAATTCGCGCGGCCAGGACATGTTCTGGCAGTTGTCCGCCGCGTTCCGGAACAGCCTAGCCTTCGGGCTGACCGTGGCGGTGCTGAGCCGGGTGATTTCCATCGCGGTGGGGCTGACGGCGGGGTATCTCGGCGGCTGGGTCGACCGGGTGCTGATGTTCATCAACGACATCTTCGTGGCAATTCCGATCTTCCCGGTGCTGGTGCTGTTCTATTTCGTGCTGCGCAACAACATGGACAGCCTGACGCTGGCGCTGATCATGGCCTGTTTCGGCTGGCCGTTTGACGCGCGGCTAATCCGTTCAGTGGCACTGGGGCTGAAGCATCGCGAATTCACCCGCCATGCCGTTTTTGCCGGGATGAGCACGCGCAAGATCCTGCTCGAAGAGCACCTGCCCTATGTGATGCCGATCGTATTCTCGACCTTCATGAACAACATGCTGTGGTCGATCGGGCTGGAGGTGACGCTGGCGGTGCTGGGGTTCACCAATATCAACAATCCCACCATCGGCACCGCGCTCTACTGGGCCAATTCGCATTCTGCCATGGTGGTGGGTGTGTGGTGGTGGATCACCATTCCGGTGATCCTGATGGTGATGACATTTATCGGCCTGTTCCTGCTGGCCATCTCGATGAACGAATATATAGACCCGCGCAGCCGGTTGCGCCGCATGGGAGCCTGAACCATGGCCGAAGAAAACGAAATCATTCTCGAGGTCGAGGGGCTCAAGGCCTATTACCAGATGAACTATTTCGGCGTCAGCCGGGAGGTTCGGGCCGTCGACGACATCACCGTGACCATGCGCAAGAACGAGGTCTATGGCATTGCCGGGGAAAGCTCCTCGGGCAAGACCAGCTTCATCAAGGTGCTGGCCGCCGCCATCCGCCCACCGCTGCGGGTGGTGGAAGGTACGGTAAAATACAATTTCAAGAACGGGCCCATCGATGTGGCCCATGCCACGCCGGAGCAGATTGAATCGGTACGCTGGAAGCACCTGAGCTACATCATGCAGGGCTCGATGAGCGTGCTCAACCCGGTGCGGCGGATCGGGCGGACCTTCCAGGACTTTGCGCAGCGCCCGCTGGGACTGACGGGGGCTGCGTTCGAGGAACGCGTGGTCAATCACCTGGCGCGGCTGAAGCTGCCAGCGGATGTGCTGCGCGCCTATCCGCACGAGCTTTCAGGGGGCATGCGGCAGCGCGTGACCATCGGGCTGGCGACGGTCTGCCACCCCGAATTCATCATTGCCGACGAGCCGACGACGGCGCTGGACGTGGTGGTGCAGAAGGAAGTGCTGAACCTGATCCGCGACATCCAGAAGGAAATGGGCGCCTCGGTGGTGTTCGTGACCCATGACATGAGCGTGCATGCCAATGTCGCCGACCGGGTGGGTATCATCTATGCCGGGCGGCTGGTCGAGGAAGGGCCGACGCGGCAGATGTTCTTTGCGCCCAAGCATCCCTATACGGCGCATCTGGTGGCGAGCCTGCCGCGCATTGGGGATACACAACAGCGCCCTGCCCTGGATGGTCGTCCGCCCAATCTGGCAGACCCGCCGCAGGGATGCCGGTTCCACCCGCGCTGTCCGCTGGCGGTGGACAAATGCCGGAAAGAGGTGCCGCCAATGGAACTGGTTGGTCCCGATCATCGCACCGCGTGCTGGCGCTGGCAGGACGTCAAGCCGCTGGTCAATGTGGCAGCACCGGCGGGAGTGATGGCATGACGACCCTGCTCGACATTCGCGACGTGTCCAAGCGCTTCACCATGGGCGGCCTGTTCGGCCGCAAGATTGTGGATGCGGTCATGGACGCCAATTTTTCGCTGAGCGCGGAAAAGCCGGAAATCTTCACCATTATCGGGGAGAGCGGTTCGGGAAAAACGACGCTAGCCCGCATGATCCTCGGGCTCGAGGACCCCACCAGCGGGGAAATCATGTTCCGCGGCGAAAAGGTGGACCGGCACGCTGGACGTGCCAAGCGGCTGGAATTCATGAGCCGGGTGCAGCCGGTGTTCCAGAACCCGTTCGAGGCCTTTAATCCGCTCAAGCAGATCGAGCGCTATCTCGAAAGTACGGCGCGGCGGTTCCTGGGCACGGGCGAGAAGGCGGTTATCGACAAGGCGATGGACGAGGCGCTGCAGAAGGTGGGGCTGAGCCTGGCGGAAGTGCGGGGGCGGTTTCCGCATGAAATGAGCGGCGGGCAATTGCAGCGCTGCGCCATTGCGCGGGCGCTGATCCCCAATCCGCCGCTGCTGATCGCCGACGAGCCGGTGTCGATGGTGGATGCGAGCCTGCGGATGAGCATCGTCAACCTGCTCAAGAGCCTGCGCGACGATCTCGGGGTCAGCGTGATCTATATCACCCATGATCTGGCGACGGCCTATTACATCTCCAACCGGCTGATCATCATGCAGCGCGGGCGGATCGTGGAAATGGGCGATGCGCGCACCGTGCTCGACAGTCCCGAACATCCCTATTCACGACTGCTCAAGGCCTCGGTGCTGTCGACCGACGATGCGGGGGCGGGCAAGCTCATCACCGACCCGGGCATGGTCGAGGCCGCCAATGACAGCATGGGCCAATCTGGCCGACTGGTGGAAAGGGCTGACGGACGCAGCGTGCGGGTCTATGAAGGGGCATGAGCGCACCCATATTTCGTGATCCTATTGAAGATGGCGCGGCGGACCCGGTGGTGGTGCGCCGCGAGGGCACTGACGAGTGGTGGATGTTTTACACCAGTCGCCGGGCCGGGGCCGAGGGCCCCCGATTCACCTGGATTCATGGATCGGCCATCGGGCTGGCGATGAGCGTGGATGGCGGCGCCAGCTGGCACTATCGCGGCACGATCGAGGGGCTGGATGCGCCCGGGGACGAAGGGCTCAATACGCATTGGGCCCCGGAGGTGATCTTTGCCGAGGGGCAATATCACATGTACCTGAGCTACATCACCGGCGTGCCGGATGACTGGCGCGGCATCCCCCGGACCATTACCCATTTCACCAGCGAGGACCTCATCCACTGGAAGCGGGTCGGGCCGCTGCAATTGTCGAGCAAGCGGGTGATCGACGCCTGCATTTATCACTGCCCGGATGGGCTTTGGCGTCTGTGGTACAAGGATGAAAGCGCCGGATCGAGCACCTGGAGCGCGGCAAGCAGCAATCTCTTCGACTGGCAGATCGAGGGACGCGTGCTAGCGGGATCGCCCTATGGCGATCCGCATGAGGGGCCCAATGTGTTCGAGCTGGGCGGGTATTTCTGGTTGATCGTGGACGAATGGCGCGGCCAGGGCGTCTATCGCTCGGACAATGCGCGGCTATGGACCCGCCAGGGGATCATCGGGAATGCGCCGGGTAGTCACGACATGGACCACCGCCTGGTCCGGCACGCCGATGTGGTGGCATTCAAGGATTATGCGGCGATCTTCTATTTCACCCATCCCGAATGGGACGAGCGCAGCCAGGCCGAAGGGCCACCCGATTTCAAGGCGCGACGGACGGCCATCCACCAGGGGCGGCTGAGTGTGGTGAATGGGGTGCTGATGCTGGATCGGGATGTGAAGGCCGGAGCCGGGTTGCTGGGCTGAAAGCGCCGACGCTGTCGAAATCGGGGCGGCCCGTTCGTCATGAAGGCAAAGCCCGGAGTATGCACGATGACCACTTTTACCGACGATGACCTGACGGCCTTTGCGGAAGCTGGCCCGCCTGCCCTGCCCGCAGGCGGCGGTTATATCTACCGCGACGGTGTCGGCCTCTGGTATGGCGATTATGGTGCCGGTCCAGCAGTGGTCATGGCTCATGGCGGGATGGGAAATGCCGGCAATTTCGGGCATCAGGTCCCGGCTCTGGTTGAGGCCGGGTATCGGGTGATCGCAGTGGACAGCCGTGGCCAGGGTCGCAGCGGCTGGGACGGCACGGCAATGTCCTACGCGCAATTTGCCGGCGACGTGCTGGCTGTGCTCGACCATCTCGGCGTCGAGAGGGCGGCGATCGTGGGTTGGAGCGACGGCGCCTGCACCGGGTTGGCGCTCGCAACATCAAATCCCGAGCGTGTATCCGGCGTGTTCTTCTTTGCCTGCAATGTCGATGGCACCGGCGTGTGGCCATTTGAAATGACCGACGTGATCGGCAATTGCCTCACGCGACACCAAAAGGACTATGCCGTCCTCTCCCCGGCACCGGATGGCTTCGAGGCAATGAGCGCGGCGCTGCAAGTCATGCAGGGAAGCCAGCCGAATTATAAGGGGAGCGATCTCAGGACGGTCAGCGTGCCGGTGACGGTTGCATGGGCCGCGAAAGACGAATTTATTCGCCCCGACCATGCTCGCTTTATCGCCGAGACCATCCCCGGCGCCCGACTGCTGGAGTTGCCAGGTGTCAGCCATTTTGCGCCCGTGCAGCGGCCGGAGGTCTTCAATGCGGCAGTACTGGATTTCCTGCGAAGCTTATCGGGCTGAGAGCCCTTTCGACCGCCGGCTTATGTCTCCGGTTTCCAGGTCGGGTCGGCTTCGCGTTTGAGCGGGGCCATCCGGGTGATGTCGTCGCCGCGGCGCATTGAGATGTTCATGCGGAAGGAATTGCCGATGCGTTCGGAGCGCTCGATGAAGAGCGCGGCAATGTCGGGCGGGCAGATTTCTGTCACTGTTTCGCGGAAGAGGCGCAGCCAGCGCATGAAATGGGCGTCGGAGAGTTCCGGGATGGCCATGTGCCTGGGCATGGGGCGGCCGGTGTAGCGGCCGGAGCCGAGGAGCATGGAACTCCAGAAATCGGTGATCTTGTCGAGATGGGATGGCCAGGCGGCCTCGGGAATGACCCGATTGAAGACCGGGCCGATGACATCGTCGCGCCGTGCGCGGGCGTAGAACTCATCGACCACGGCGCGGATCATGGCTTCGTCGAGGCCCTCGGGCGTCTCCCAACCGATGCGGTGGAGCCGGGTGCCGACGGGCGGGCGATCAGGCAGGGACAACGGCTATGGCCTTGATGGAATAGGAGCAGCGGCGGCCGCCCGCCACGATATGGTCCTGCCGCTCGATAGCGACTTCGGGACCGAGCACCGTGCGAAAGACCTCCAGTTCGGCGCGGCAAAAACCCTGGCAGGCGGCGGCAGCGGCGCAAATGGGACAGTGATTTTCGACCAGCAGCAGGGAGCCGTCGGGTTGCTCGCTCCAGGCCGCCATATAGCCCTCCTGGCTGCGCAGATCGGCAAGGGCCGCGACACGGGATTTCAAGTCCGGCGCGGGTGCAAGTGCGGCCTCATAGGCCGCGCGGGTCTCGACCTCGCGCACGGCGATGATGGCATCGAGCGCCCCCTCGCCCAGCTGGTTGCGGACAATGTCGAGCAATTGCACGGTCAGAGCGGCGTGGGTATCGGGGAAACGGGCTTGGGCCGCCGGGGTGAGGCTCCAGAGCTGGGTCGGGCGACCGACGCCGGCCGAGGCGCTGCGGGCCTCCACCAGGCCCTCCTCGGCCAGCCGCAAAAGCTGCTGGCGGGCCGCCTCGCTGGTGGTTCCCAGCTTATTCCCCAGAGCGGCAGCGGAGAGCGAACCCTGCATCTTCAGCGCCATGAGAATGCGGTCGCCGGGACTGCGCGGCGACCAGCTGGTGTTTTCCAAGCCTGAGCTTGACATATCTGCGGAAAGGGTTTTCAAAGCCATTGCTTGGAAATTAACCCGGCTTCGCTCAACTTGCAAGCCGGTGCTGAAAGGACCTTCGACATGACCTTCTCGCTCCCCACCCTGCCCTACGCCCCCGCCGCCCTTGCCGAACGCGGCATGAGCCAGGAAACGCTGGAACTGCACCATGGCAAGCACCACCAGGCCTACGTGACAGCGCTGAACGGTTTCGTCGAGAAGAACCCTGACCTCGCCGGCAAGTCTCTCGAGGAAATCGTGGCCTTTGCCAAGGACAGGCCGGATCTTGCTCCTGTGTTCAATAATGCCGGCCAGCACTGGAACCACCTGCATTTCTGGCAGGCGCTGAGCCCCAATGGTGGTGCGTTGCCGGGCAAGCTGGAAGCCAAGATCGTGGAAGACTTTGGTTCGGTGGATGCATTCAAGGACAGCTTCAAGACCGCCGCCACCACCCAGTTCGGCTCCGGTTGGGCATGGCTGGTGCTGGGCAATGACGGCAAGCTCAAGACCACCAAGACCCCGAACGGGTCAAATCCGCTGGCCACTGGCGAGGGCAAGGTGCTGTTGGGGCTGGATGTGTGGGAGCATTCCTACTATGTCGATTTCCGCAATCGCCGCCCGGACTATGTGAGCAACTTCCTCGACAAGCTGGCGAATTATGAGTTTGCAGAAGCCAATCTGGGATGAGCCAAGTCTATCTTGCAGATGGCCAGAGGTCAGAAGCGACAGATACTATATTGGAGCGTGTGAGCGCGTGGCGCATTCCCTCCCAACCTCTCCCGTCAAGGGGGAGGAGCCGGCGCAGTGGTTGCCATCAAATGTTGTCCACGCGTTTGCTCCACCAAGAAACAAGCGATAATGACTTCCTTTATGCCCGATTTCGAGCTTCCCGATACCATGGCCCTGCGGCCGCTGCGCCGGCCCAGTGTCAGCGACGCGGAATTTCGTGCGGCCATGTCGGGGCTGGCTTCGGCCGTGCATGTGGTGACGGCGCGGCGTGGCGACGAGCGTGTGGGCCGGACGGCCACCTCGGTGCTGTCGCTATCGGCACAGCCACCGACCATCCTCGTATCGATCGACATTGTCAGCCGCCTGGCTGACCTTGTCGCCAAGACCGGCGGCTTTTCGCTGGCCATGCTGTCAAATGACCAGAAGGCGGTCGCGGACGCCTTTGCGGGACAGGTGCCGCCGGAAGAACGCTTCACGCTGGGCCATTGGGACGCCTGGCCTTCCGGGCATCCGAAATTGCGCGACGCCGTCACGGTGCTCGATTGCGAGGTGATCGGCGCCATGGAAACCGGCACCCATGTGCTGTTTGCCGGTGCTATCATCGAGGCGGAAACCGATGACGGACGCAGCCCGCTGATGTGGCACCGGCATGGCTATCGTGAGCTGGGCGGGGTCGACTGACGCACGGCGTGGTGCCAGACTGGCAGGCAGGCCGGCAACGATTTGCCGCCATTCCACGTTCAACCCGGATAACGGGGACTGATCCTTGCCACGCTATTATTTTCACTACCGCACCGAAGAAGCCCTGATCCGAGACGACCGGGGTAGCGAGCACGAGAGCCTGGAGGCTGCGGAGCAATCAGCGGCCGAAATGGGTCGTGCAATCATCGAGAAGGTAGCTGGCGAAGGCGGCGAGATCGATGCGCCGCGCTCCATCGAGATCACCGACGCCAAGGGCCAGGACCTGCTCTATGTGGTGTTCTGGGCCGGGCCCAAGGTCGGGGACGGACCGGCTACGCCCATCGAGCCCGCTACCGTGCATTGAAAAGGCCGCCTGGAGGTGGGCACAAAAATGGCGGCCTTTCGGCCGCCATGGAAACCTCGAAACTCAACGCACTTGAAGATCAGAACTGCATGCCTGCGAGCACCGTCACGGCAAAGCCGACGAAGAGCGCGGCGGCGAGCGCCGTGTAGGATGCGTACTGCGATAGCTTGGGCATGGATGCACCTGCGTTTGAACCTGACGATAGACTACCACGTTAGTAGGGTTTAACAAGCCGTAAACTATTGCGGCGATGGCGTGGCAGGAAACGCTTTGCCTGATTGTGACGTTCCCATGAAATAAGCTGCTCCGGCTGGACTTCGACGAGCGCCGAGCGCTGCCCGTCCGGATTTTCCCGCGCTCAACATTCTGCCGCCCGAGCGGTGCAGACAGTGTCATCTGCTGCGCCTAAGGTATTGTCTGCGAGTCACGGGAGCACGGCATGACCACTGCAGTTGCGGCGCATTATCTGGAACAGGCGCGAACCAGGGCAAGCAAGGATGCAAGCCTGCTGCTGCTGCTGACCAGTGCGATAAAAGCCATAGACGCAGATGACCTGGCCACACACGAACCCGCCGGGCTGATCGAGGCGCTGGTTACCAGCCATGAGCGCGTGATCACAGGCCGCGTGGACGCGACGCGCGTGCTCGCGACGCCGCCCAGGGAAGCAGGTGGGCCGCTGATCCTCGACATCATCAGCCCCGACATGCCCTTCATCGTAGACAGCGCGCTGGCGGCACTGCGATCGTTGGGGGGAGCCATACGGTTGTTTGCCCATCCGGTACTGCATGTTGCCAATGGCCGGGTGGTAGCCGAAGGAGGCACGGCGGTCAGCATGTTGCATATCCAGAGCGACCCGGTGGCCGACCCCGAGGCACTGGTGGCCGAACTGGAGGCGACTCTGCGCGATGTGGCCAATGCCGTGGCCGACTGGCAGCCCATGCTCGAACGGGTGCGGCGCGCCGCGGCGGGACTCGAGGTACTCAAACCTGCGCAAAGGGACGAGGCGGAGCGGTTCATCGAATGGCTGACCGAGCATAATTTTACGTTTCTGGGCCTGCGCGAATATCGGCTGGAGGGAGAAGGGCTGGTGCCGCGCGCGGACACGGGCCTGGGCATATTGCGCGACGACGCCCTTCGCGTGCTGCGCAGCGGGCCGCATTTTGTCGAAAGCACACCGGAACTGGTAGCCTTCATCAACGGGCCCGAGCCATTGCTGGTGACCAAGGCCAATGTGCGGTCGCGCGTGCATCGGCGGGCGCATATGGATTATGTGGGGATCAAGCTGTTCGGGACGGACGGGCAGGCCTGTGGCGAGTTGCGGGTAGTGGGGCTCTTTACGGCCCAGGCCCAGGCAACGCCCCATACCGAAGTGCCGATCATCCGCCGCAAGATCGCGGAAGTGATGCGACATTCCGGCGTCGACCCGCTGGGCCATGCCGGGCGGACGCTGCTGGGGGCGCTCGACGCGCATCCACGCGACGAGCTGTTCCAGATCGACACCGCGCAACTGGCCGAATTCGCCGAGGCTATTGCGGGACTTTACGACCGGCCACGTGTGCGAGTGCTGCCGCGAACCGACCGGTTCGACAATTTCGTCTCCATCCTCGTCTATGTGCCGCGCGACCGCTATGACGGGGCGGTGCGCGCCAGGATCACCCGCTATCTCGCCGACATTTTCGACGGGCGCGTCTCGGCCTATTATCCGCATTTTCCCGAGGGTGAATTGGTGCGCCTGCACGTCATCATCGGGCGCAATGGCGGAGCAACGCCGCAGCCGGACCGTCGGGCGCTGGAAACCGGCGTCGAGGCCCTCACCCACGACTTCTCCGACATGCTGATGGCGGCGGCGGCGGAGCCAGGGGCGGTCAATGACTGGAAACAGGCGTTTTCAGGCGCCTACCAGAGCCGCAACGATGCCGAGGCGGCGCTGCGCGATATTGGGGTGTTTCGGACCCTGGGCGATGATGGCATCGCCATTCGCCTCGCCCCTCGCAGCGGCGCCGATGGCGCGCTGGGCCTCAAATTCTATCACGAAGGCACGGCCATTCCTCTGTCGGATCGGGTGCCCATGCTGGAGCATTTCGGCTTTCGCGTCATTGACGAGCGGACCTATACCATCGTGCCGCGCGATGGGGTGGAGCGCTATCTCCACGACATGGTGGTGGAACTGGGTGAGGACACTAGCCTGGACGCATTGGAGCGCGCGCCCGATATCGAGGCCGGGCTGCTGGCCGTGTGGGCCGGGGAGGCCGAGAGCGACCAGCTCAACTCGCTGGTCACACTGGCAGGCCTGGGCTGGCGCGATGCGGCGCTGCTGCGGGCGCTGTCGCGTTATCTCCGGCAGGTGGGGACATCATACTCGCAGCGCTATATCGCGCAGGTGATGGTGACGCAGAGCGCTGCGGCACGGGGACTGATTGACCTGTTTGCCGCCCTGCACGACCCGTCGGTGGACGACCGCGAAGGCGTGGCGGATGCGGCGCGGGCCGCTATTGCCGGCCAGCTCGACCAGATATCTTCGCTGGACGAGGACACCATTGTGCGCCGGTTCCAGAACCTTATCGAGGCCTCGCTGCGCACCAATGCCTGGCAGCAGGACCCCAAGGGGGCACAACGCCCAGCGCTGGCGATCAAGTTCGACAGCAGCCGGATCGAGGGCATGGTGGCACCCCGACCCTATCGGGAAATCTCGGTCTATTCGCCGCGTGTCGAAGGCGTACACCTGCGCTTTGGCCCCATTGCCCGTGGCGGCATCCGCTGGTCGGACCGGCCGGAGGATTTCCGCACCGAAGTGCTGGGGCTGGTCAAGGCGCAGCAGGTCAAGAATGCGGTAATCGTGCCGGTGGGCGCCAAGGGCGGTTTCGTGCCCAAGCGGCTGACTGCGGGAATGGCGCGTGACGCCTACATGGCCGAGGGCAAAGCCAGCTACAAGGTGTTCATCGGAGCGCTGCTGGACGTGACCGACAATCTGATGGCGGGCGAAGTGATCCCGCCGGAAGAGACAGTGCGGCGGGATGGCGACGACCCCTATCTGGTGGTGGCGGCGGACAAGGGCACGGCGAGCTTCTCGGACCTAGCTAACTCCATCGCCACGGGGCGCGGCTACTGGCTGGGCGACGCCTTCGCCTCGGGCGGGTCGGCAGGCTATGACCACAAGAAGATGGGCATTACCGCGCGGGGCGGCTGGGAGGCGGTGAAGCGGCATTTCCGCGAGATGGACCGCGATATCCAGGAAGAGCCCTTCACAGTGGCCGGCGTGGGCGACATGAGCGGCGACGTGTTCGGAAATGGCATGCTGCTCTCGCCCCAAACCCGGCTCGTGGCGGCTTTCGACCACCGCGACATCTTCATCGATCCCTATCCGGATCCCGGAGCCAGCCATGCCGCGCGGGAGCGGCTATTCAAGTTGCCTCGCTCCAGTTGGCAGGACTATGAGAAGGGCCTGATCTCGCAGGGCGGCGGTGTGTTTTCGCGATCGCTCAAGTCCATTCCGCTCAGCGCCGAGATGCGCAGGCTGCTGGGGATCGACAAGGACGCGGCGGCGCCGGCCGAGGTGATGAAGGCGATCCTCATGGCGCCGGTGGACCTGCTGTGGTTCGGCGGCATCGGCACCTATATCAAGGCGGCCGAGGAGGACGATGCGTCCGTTGGTGACCGCGCCAATGACGCGATCCGCGTCAATGCGGCGGAGGTGCGCGCCAAGGTAGTCGGCGAAGGCGCAAATCTGGGCGTGACGCAGCGCGGGCGCGTGGCCTACGCACTCAAGGGCGGACGCATCAATAGTGATGCCATCGACAATTCGGCCGGCGTCAATTCGTCGGACCTTGAGGTCAATATCAAGATCGCGCTGGCGCCGGTGGTGGCTTCGGGACAATTGGGCCTTGAGCAGCGCAACGCTTTCCTTGTCACCATGACCGAGGAAGTGGCGGCGCTGTGCCTGAGAAACAACTACCTGCAGACCCTGGCCATCTCGCTGGCCGAGCGCGCGGGGCTGGCAGAACTGCCGGATCATCGCGTGCTGATCGAAGGGCTGGAAGCGCGGGGGCTGCTCAACCGCAAGGTGGAATTCCTGCCCAGCGATGCGGTACTCGACGCCCGCGCTGCCGAAGGCAAGGGGCTGGCGCGACCGGAGCTGGCGGTGATCCTGGCCTATGCCAAGCTGACGCTATTCGATGATCTGCTGGGTGGGACAGCCATCGACGATCCCTATCTGGCGGGGGAATTGTTCCGCTATTTCCCGGAAACGCTGCATCGGAGCTATCCCGAAGCGGTTGAGAGCCACCGGCTGCGGCGCGAGGTGATCGCCACGGTTCTGGCCAATGCGATGATCAATCGCGGCGGCCCAGCCTTCGTTTCCGAGTTGACCGCGGCGACCAGTGCCAGCGCCGGCGAAGTCGCGCTGGCCTTTGCCGCAGTGCGTGACGCCTATGGACTAAGCGGGCTCAATGCCGAAATCGACGCGCTGGACGGGCAGGTGCCGGGGGCCGTGCAACTGGCGCTCTATGCTCAGGTGGAGGCGCTGCTGCGCCAGGAAGCCCTGTGGTTTCTGCGCAATGGATCGGTGACCGAAGGCCTCGCCGGGCTGGTCGCTCGGCATAGCGAGGGCGTCAGGCAATTGGCGGCTGCCGAGGGTCTTCTGCCCGAGGATCAGCGGCGGGCGCTGGAGGTGCGGATCAGCGGGCTGATCGCCCATGGCGTCCCCGAAGGGCTGGCGCGGCGGATTGGTGAGTTGCCCTTTCTCAGCCATGCCAGCGATATCGTGCTGGTGGCGGAACGCTGCAGGGTCGAAACGCTGGGTGCCGCAAAGGCGTTTTTCGGCGTCGCGGGGCTGTTCGACCTGTTCCGCATCATCGAGGAAGGGCGCGCCATCGTCCTGGGCGACCGGTTCGACCGCATGGCGCTCGACCGGGCGCTCGCCAATTTGATGCGGGCGTTGCGCGATCTGACCGCCGATGTGCTGTCGGTGGGGGGCGTAGACGATTTCGTTGCGCAGCGCTCGGTTGCCACGGCGCGCAGCGTCGCAGCGATCGGGGAACTGACGGAAGGCAATATCACGGTGTCGCGGCTGAGCGTGGCGGCAGGCCTGCTGGCAGACCTGGCGCGGGAAGGGTAACGTCTGGACTGTGAACGCCCCTCACCCGTCTCGGCCTTGGGCGATCCGCCCTCTCCCACAAGCGGCGAGGGTGACTGCCGATGGCCGCTGGGTCTACCCGAAAGTCGGACTTGTATGGCTGATGCGGCTGGGGCTTTTGGATGCCAGCAATGGAGACCTGCCGATGATCGATCTTGCCCAGTGGCTGACGACCCAGACAAATGACACAGAGCTTGCCAGCGTCATCGCTTCCATGGCCGATGCCGGGGCGGAACTGGCGGCCGTGCTGCGCGCGGCGCCCATTACCGGACAGATCGGGCTGGCCGGGTCGGAAAACGTGCAGGGCGAGGCGCAGAAGGCGCTCGACGTGATCTCGAACGACATTGTTTTGAATCACTTGCGGCAAAACCCGGCCATTTCGATTCTGATATCCGAAGAGCTGGATGAAGCTGTTGATATCTCGAGTCAGGGCCGGTTCATTCTGGCGACCGACCCTTTGGACGGATCTTCAAATCTGGACGTAAACGTCACTGTGGGCACGATTTTTTCGGTTCTGCCCAGCGCTGGCGGGCTGTTGCAGAAGGGCCGCGCGCAGGTGGCGGCCGGCTATGTCGCCTACGGCCCGGCAACGAGCCTGGTGGTGCGGATCGCGAGGGAAACCAGCGTCTTCACGCTCGACAATGACCGGCACTGGCAGCAGACCATGGCGGCGGCGAGTGTGCCGGAGGCCTCAGGGGAATTCGCCATCAACACGGCGCGCGAACGCTTCTGGGATGCGGCAACGAGCGGCTATGTGAAGGAGAGCGTGGCCGGGGAGAGCGGGCCTGCGGGCAAGCGCTATAATATGCGCTGGGTGGGATCGATGGTGGCCGACATCCATCGCATCCTGATGCGTGGCGGCATCTTCCTTTATCCGCTCGACAGCGAGACGATGAGCAAAGGCGGACGGTTGCGGCTACTCTATGAAGCCAATCCAATGGCCTGGCTGGTGGAGGGCGCCGGCGGGCGTTCGACGACGGGGCGGCAGGGAATGCTGGAGGTCGAGCCGACCGGTATCCATCAGCGGGTGCCGGTGATCCTGGGGTCGGCGGATGAGGTGAAAAGGGTAGAGGATTGGTACGGGCGGGTGTGAAGCTCCCCAATCAACCTTCCCCTGAGAGAGGGAGGAGCCGCACCGCGATGGCGGCAACACCGATGTCATCGACAGGGTTTGCAACGTTGCTATCGTTTGGATAGAACCCAGGCGAGATGAGCCGGTGAGTGGTTTTCACCGGAAGGGAGCCAGCATGAGCCACGACGCAACCGCCCTGCCTGCCACCAATAGGGGCGCCTGGCAGAGCCGACCGTTCCACCGCCAATATCTTATGATGCAGGCGAGCCGGCTGTTCGACTTCTTCGAGGCGGCGTCCATCAATCCCAAGGGCGGGTTCTTCGAGCTTTCCGATGAGGGGCAGGCGATGTCGCCGGAAAACGGCCTGCGCCAGATTCACGTCACGGCCCGCATGATCCACTGTGCCACGATCGGCAGCCTCATCGGGCGGCCCGGCTCGGACGAGATCGTGGATCATGGCATGCGCTATTTGTGGGAAAAGCACCGGGACCAGCGCCATGGGGGCTATGTCTGGTCGCTCGATGACAATGGCTATGTCGATGACAGCAAGCAGGCCTATGGCCATGCCTTTGTGCTGCTGGCCGGCTCGAGCGCCAAACTGGTGGGGCACCCGATGGCCGACCAGGTGATTGCGGACGCCACCGAGGTGATCGAGCGCCGCTTCTGGGACGACAAGGCTGGCGCCGTGCGCGAGGAATTCGCCAATGATTGGCGGCAGATCAGCACCTATCGCGGCCAGAACTCCAACATGCACCTGACCGAGGCGCTGATGGCCGCCTATGAGGCGACGGGGAAAACGGACTATCTCAAGAAGGCGACGCGCATTGCCGACCTGATCATCAATCGCAATGCGGCTAGGCTCGACTATCGCGTGGCCGAGCACTTCCACGAGGACTGGCGCCTCGACAAGGACTATGTGGGGTCCGAGATGTTCCGCCCTTCGGGCACCACGCCCGGCCATGCGCTGGAATGGTCGCGTCTCTTGTTCCAGCTGTTCGTGCTGTGCCGCAAGGAGCACAGCTGGATGACCGAGAGCGCCAGGGGCCTGTTCCGCCAGGCCATCGAACTGGGCTGGGACAAACAGCATGGCGGGTTCTTCTATACGCTGGACTGGAACAACCGGCCGATCATGCGCGAAAAGCTGTGGTGGCCGGTGGCAGAGGCGATCGGCGCGGCCGCCTATATCGGCGCCCATGACCATGACGACTTTTTCCAACTTTGGTACCGCAGGCTCTGGGATTTTGCCGAGAACCACGTCATCGACCATGTGCGTGGCGGCTGGCATAGCGAACTGACCGAGCAACTGGTGCCGACGTCGCGCCTGTTTGTGGGCAAACCGGACCTCTATCACGCGCTCCAGGCGTGCCTCATTCCGCTCTATCCGGCGACCGGCAGCCTGACGCAGGGAATTATCGAGGCAGACCACCCCAAACGGCTCTAAGCTTTTGTAATGTCGCCGGCACGCAGGCAGCAGTTCAACCAATGCGTGTCTCCCGCGTTGCGGTTCCAGAACACGGAGAATGAGCAATGGCATTTCTGGACGGCAAGGTCGCACTGGTAACGGGCGCGGGGTCGGGGATCGGCAAGGCAACTGCCTTGAAGCTGGCGCGCGAGGGCGCGGCGGTGGTGGTCATGAGCCGGACACGAGCGGAAGTAGAGGCGACGGCCTCCGAAATCGAGCAGGCGGGCGGCAAGGCCAAGGCCATCACGGCCGACGTGACCGATGACGCGGCCATGAAGGCGCTGGTGGCCGAGACGCTGGGCCATTACGGGCGGCTCGACATCGTGGTGGCGAATGCCGGGATCAACGGCGTCTGGGCGCCGATTGAAGACCTGATGCCGGAGGAGTGGGACAAGACTATCGCGGTTAATCTGCGCGGCACCTATCTCACCATCCATCATGCCGTTCCGGCGCTGGAAGCCGCAGGCGGTGGCGCCATTGTGGTGGTCTCTTCCATCAACGGCACGCGCACTTTCACCACGCCGGGGGCCAGCGCCTATTCGGCAACCAAGGCGGGCCAATTGGCGATGGTGCAGCAATTGGCGCTGGAACTGGGGCGGCGCAAGATCCGCATCAACGCCGTGTGCCCGGGCGCCATCGAGAGCTCGATCAAGGACAGTACGGAGCACAGGAACAGAGAAAAATCGGGCATTCCCGTGCATTTTCCCGAGGGTGACATTCCCCTGACCGGTGGCGCCAAAGGCAAGGCCGCCGACGTTGCCGACGTCATTGCGTTCCTGGTTTCAGACGCGGCACGGCATGTCACCGGGAGCCCGGTGTGGATCGATGGAGGGCAGAGTTTGCTGCGCTAGCCAGCTTGCGCACAAATCCATACCCCTGCGGGCTGTTGTCAGGGCCGGGCCTGCGTCGTAAAGCACAGCCGGATCAAAGATTTCGGTGAACCACAATGACCGCCCTGCCCGCCCAATTGCCGCGTCTGCTGGTTGAGCGCGCCGTCGCTGCAGCGCTGGAAGAGGATCTGGGCCTTGCCGGCGACCTGACCAGCCAGGCGACCTTGAAGCCAGACGCATGGGCCACAGCCACGCTTTCGGCCCGCGAGCCGGGGGTGATCGCCGGGCTGGACCTCGCTGCGGCGGCCTTCCGGCTGGTGGGAGACGGGGTCAGCTTTCAGCCACGACTGGCCGATGGCGACCAGGTGTCGGCGGGCGGCATCGTCGCCGAGGTCTCCGGCCCGGCGCGCCTGGTAATGTCGGGCGAACGGGTGGCGCTCAATTTTCTCAATCACCTGAGCGGCATTGCCTCGCTGACCCGCATCTATGCAGACGCCATCGCCGGGACCGGGGCGCGCATCTGCGACACCCGCAAGACTACGCCAGGGCTGCGGGCCTTCGAGAAGTTCGCGGTGCGCTGCGGGGGCGGCGCTAATCACCGCTATGCGCTCGATGACGCTATCCTGATCAAGGACAATCACATTGCTGTCGCCGGCAGCGTCACGGCGGCATACCAGGCAGCGGAAGCCTTTGCGGGGCATCTGGTGGCCATCGAAATCGAGGTCGCTTCGCTCAGCGAACTGGAAGAGGCCCTGAAGGCCGGGGCGCGGATCGTGCTGCTCGACAATATGGACAATGAGACACTGCGGCAGGCCGTGGCCATCACTGCCGGACGGGCGCGGCTGGAGGCATCGGGAGGCGTCAAGCTCGATCGGGTGCGCGCCATTGCCGAGACTGGCGTCGACTATATTTCCACCAGCCAGATCACCATGGGTGCGACGCCGCTCGACCTGGGTCTCGACGTGACGATTGGCGGGACGAAATGAGCCTTCAAACCGAAGCCCCTGCCCTGTCGCTGACCGGTCTGGCCGTTGAGGCCGCCATTGCGGCGGCCGAGGTGATCTGCGCCGTCTATGACCGTCCGATCCATGTGGTGACCAAGAACGATGGTTCGCCGGTGACCGAGGCCGATGAAGCGGCCGAGGCGGTGATCATCGAGCATCTGCGGCGTACAGGACTGCCGGTTCTGGGCGAGGAAAGCGTTGCGGCGGGAATCATCCCGGTTCTGGGCGAGCGCTATTTCGTGGTCGACCCGCTCGACGGTACCAAGGAGTTCATCAAGCGCAATGGCGAGTTCACGGTCAATATCGCGCTGGTGGAGCATGGGCGCCCAGTGATGGGTGTGGTTTTGGCACCGGCCAGTGGCGAGATTTTCGTTGGCGATGTGACCGGCGCATGGGCCGGCAAGGTGGCCGGGGGCGCCGTGGTCGACAAGCGGGCGATCAGCGTCGGCCTGTTGCCGCGCCCGCGCATCGTTGCCAGCCGCAGCCATGGCCACGCGGCGCTGGAGAAGCTGTGCCGGACGCTGGACGTGGAAAGCGATGTGTCGGTCGGCTCATCGCTGAAGTTCTGCCTCCTGGCGCGGGGCGATGCGCAGCTTTACCCCCGCTTTACCCCGACCTGCGAATGGGATACCGCCGCCGGGCAGGCCGTGCTTGAAGCAGCGGGCGGCGCGGTTGTCACCCTGGATGGAGCGCCGATGCGCTATGGGAAGAGGGACCTGAAATTCCTCAATCCCTATTTCGTAGCCGCAGCCAGCCTGGCGATGGCCGAGGCCGGCGCCTCCGAAATGCGCCGCCTGCTCGCAGAGTGACGTTTGGTCGCGCTTCCTTCATGGCAAGAGTGGAAGCGGTTGTTTCGACATCTGTTTGATACTGGATATGCAATCAGCGCTTAACTGATCTGCGCGCATCCTGCCCTCGTTAAGCTTGCAGCAGGCAGGCGAGACATATATACGCCGAGCATATATTGGACCGGAATATGAGCTCGGGGTCGCGATCATGAACGTCAGGACATTGTGCCTCTCCATTCTCTACGATGGGGAAGCCAGCGGTTACGATATCCGGCGCATGTGCACGGAAGGCAATTTTGCCTATTTCGTCGAGGCCAGCTACGGCTCCATATACCCCGCGCTGGCCAAGCTCGAGGATGATGGCCTGGTCACCAGCCGCAGCGAGCAGCAGGACGGCAAGCCGGCCCGCAAGGTCTATACCATCACAGATTCCGGCCGCGCCGCCTTTGCCGACCAGCTCGGCGAACCGCTGGGCGAAGATATGTTCCGCAGCCCCTTCCTGCTGTTTGCCCGGTTCGCGCACATCCTGCCGCGCGAACTGGTGGAAGACCGGTGCAATGAATTCCTGCGGCGGTCTATTGAAGGCCGCCAGCAACTTGACCAGGCACCGGCCGAACATAACTGCAGTCCGGCTGATTTGTGGGTCATCAACTATGGACGTGCAGTATTGGAGGTTGCAGAGAAGCATTTCCGCACCCATATGCACGAACTGATCACAATGGCGCGAGCCGAGTCGCGTAAAGACGCGGCTGAGTAAGGGGCAAGATTTTCTTCATGCGTGCACTGTTCTCCTATGGCCTGGCCCTTGTGATGCTGCTGCTGGCAGCTGGTTGGCTTGCAACCGGAACTCTTGTTCAGGGCGGACAGGGCCCGGGTAATGGCGAAACGCCGATCATCTCGGTGATCGAGGGCGAGGACCATGGTCCACTCGCCACTGCATTAGGCGAAGCCGGCGTGCTTGCCGAGCACCATGAGCCTGAATACGATCCGACCCTGACCATCGCCCAGCGTAGTGAAGAGACCACGGGCGCCAATGCACCGCTGCAAAACGTGCGCATCCAGCGCTTTATTGCCGAAGCCATGCCTATCGAGGTTCCGTTGCGCGGCCGAACCCAGGCCAAGGCGACGGTAACTGCCGTAGCCGAAACTTCCGGTGCGGTCGACGTGATGCATGTGAGCAAGGGACAGCGCGTGGAGGTTGGTGATGCCCTGTGCACGCTTGACCAGGGCACCCGCGCAGCTGCGGTGGCGCAGGCCGAGGCTGGCGTGGCGCAGGCCGAAGCCGCCCTCGCCCAGGCGCAGCTCAACTATGATACCAATGCCGACCTGCGCCAGCGTGGACTGGCTGCAGCCAACACCGCCAATGCGGTCGAGGTTGCATTGGCCCAGGCCCGGGCCGGCGTCAGCCAGGCGGCTGCGGGGCTCGACAATGCCAAGGCCGAACTGGACCGTACCGAAATCGTTGCCAAGGTTGCGGGTCTGGTGCAGGATCCAGTGGCAACGGCAGGCGCCATGCTCAACGCCGGATCGCCCTGCGCAACCATCGTGCAGCTCAACCCCATGGTGTTCACCGGAATGGTGCCCGAGGCCCATATCGGGCTGGCGCGCACGGGCTTGGAAGCCACGATCGAGACCGTCACCGGGCACAGCGTTGAGGGCAAGGTAACCTATGTGTCGTCGGTCGCCGACAATGCGACGCGCGCCTTCCAGGCCGAAATCGAGATCCCCAATGACGATTTCGCCATTCGTGACGGCGTGACCGCAGAGGCGATCGTAACCATAGGCACGGCTCCGGGCCATCTGCTGCCGCAGTCCGTCCTGACGCTGGACGATGATGGCGTGCTGGGTGTTCGCACGGTGGAGGACGGCGTCGTCGCTTTCTATCCCGTCACCATCATCAGCGACACGCGCGAAGGCGTGTGGGTGAGCGGCCTGCCCGTGGTCTCGGACGTGATCACCATCGGCCAGGAAAATGTGAGTGCGGGACAGGCCGTGGAGGCCAGCCCGGTGACTGAAGCCGAAACCTCCGCCAGCTAAGGACGCCAGCGATGCTCGATTTTATCGAAAAAGTCCTCAGGATGCCGCGCGTGGTCCTGACGATCATGGTTATCGTGCTTGCCGCCGGCGCGGCCGCCTACACATCGATGCCCAAGGAAAGTTTCCCGGCCATCGACGTGCCCTATCTCTATGTGTCGATCAGCCAGACAGGCGTTTCGCCGCGCGATGCGGAAAACCTGCTGGCCAAGCCGGCCGAGGAAGAACTGGCAAACCTGCCGGGCCTTGCCAATATCAGCTCGACCGCGACCACCGGCCACGCCTCGGTGTTTCTCGAATTCGACATCAATACCGACAAGGACCAGGCGCTGGCAGACACCCGCGCGCGCATCGACGCGGTCAAGGCCAAGCTGCCCGATGACGCCAGCGACCCAACCGTCAGCGAAATCGACCTGGTTGGCATGCCGATCATCTCGGTCGCCGTCTATGGCTCGGCGCCGGAAAAGGAACTGGTTCGCCGCGCCGAAATCCTGCAGGAGGCCATCGAGGGCATTGCCGAGGTGCGCGAAGCCACTCTTTCCGGCGCCCGCAAGGAACAGCTTGAAATCCGCATCGACCTTTTGCGCCTCGAAGCCTATGGGCTGACGGCCAGCCAGTTGTTCGACGCTCTGTCGCGTAACAATATGGTTGTCGCCGGTGGCACGCTCAACACCGGGCAGGGTTCGTTCAATGTCGAAGTGCCCGGCCTCATCACCACGGCCGAGGATGTATTCAGTCTGCCGCTCAAGACCGATGGCGACACCATCGTGACCTTTGGCGATGTGGCAACGATCACACGCACGCTCGCCGACGCGACCGAGTATACCCAGGTGAACGGCTCCCCTGCCCTGATCATTGGCGTATCCAAGAAGCTGGGCACCAATATCATCGACGTTTCCGACAAGGTGCGCGCAGCGACCGCGGAAGCCGCCAAGGACTGGCCGGCCGGTGTCACCTACTCGTTCTTCCTTGACCAAGCCGAAACGACCACTGCCCTGTTCCGCTCTCTCGAGGCGGCGGTGCTGACGGCCGTGGCGTTGGTGCTGATCACCTGCGTGGCAACGCTGGGCGTTCGCCCCGCCATCATGATCGGCATGTCGATCCCGCTCTCATTCATGATGGCGTTCCTGGTGGCGCAAGGCCTCGGCATGACCATCAACATGATGGTGATGTTTGGCCTCGTGATCGCCGTGGGCGTGCTGGTCGACGACCCCGTGGTGGTTGTCGAATATGCCGAGCGAAAGCTGCAGGAGGGCATTCCCAAGCGGGAAGCCTTCATCATGGCCATGCGCAAGATGTTTGTGCCGGTGGTGGGCGCGACGGCAACCACGCTGGGCGCCTTCATTCCGCTGCTGTTCTGGCCCGGCATTATCGGCAAGTTCATGAGCTACCTGCCGATGATCGTGATCATTGTCATGGTGGCCTCGTTCATCTCGGCGCTGATCTTCATGCCGGTGATCGGCTCGATCATCGCCTCGACCCATGTCGACGAGAAGGCCAAGGCCAAGGCCGATATCGTGATGTATCCGGACAAGTTCGACTCCAAGAAGGTGGGCGGACTGACTGGTCTTTATGTGCGGTTGATGGAAAAACTGCTGCGCTGGCCGCTGCCGACACTGGCCGTGGGCTTTGGTATCATCGTCGCCATCTTTGCGACCTACGCCATGAACCCGACCGGATCTGAAGCCTTTCCGGCGTCCGAACCTGAATTCGCTACCGTGGCCGTGGTGGGCAAGGGCAATTATTCGCCTGAGGAAGTCCGTGACATGCTCATGGAAATCGAGGACGAACTGATCCAGGTCCGCGGCATCCAGGACGTGATCATGCAGTTCGGCTCGACCGGCGCCTTCTCGAGCACGCCGCCGGACACGATCGGCAATTTCCAGTTGCAGCTGACCAACTGGAACCATCGTGTTCCGGCGTCGGAAATCTTTGCGGAAATCCGCGAGCGCGTGGCAGGCTTTGCCGGTCTCGATATTCAGCTGCTGGCGGCCGAGAACGGCCCGCCCGCTGGCAAGGATATCAACATGCGGGTGGAGAGCACCAATTACGACGACCTAGTGCCCGTGGTGAGCGCCATCCGCGATCACCTTGCAACCTGGCCCGAAGTCGTCGACGCCGAAGACGGCCGTCCCTCACCCGGCATCGACTGGCAGATCACCATCGATCGGGCCGAGGCCGGCAAGTACGGCATTGGCGTGCGCGAACTGGCCCCTTATGTGCAGCTTGTCACCTCGGGTGTGAAGCTGGGGACCTACCGCGACGATGTGACGGGCGACGAACTCGACATCAGGGTGCGCCTGCCCGAAGACGAACGCACATTCGATGCGTTCGACTCCATGCGCATTGCCACGGCTCAGGGCCTGATCCCGGTCAGCAATTTCATCGAGCGGACGGCCGTGCCCAAGGTTGCCAGTATCCAGCGCCGCAACCAAGTCTACACTATGGCTATTGCTGCGGGGCTGACCAATCTGCCCGAAGGCGTCTATGCCGCCGACAAGGTGGAAGAATTACAGGGCTGGATCGCCGAGCAGGATTTCCCCGACCGGGTGAATGTCGAGTTCGGCGGCGCCGAGGAGCAGATGGGTGACGCCAACGCCTTTATCGGCCAGGCACTGATGATGGCGATGGCGCTGATCTTCTTCATCCTGCTGCTCGAATATAACAGTTTCTACCAGGTGATGGTGACGCTGACGACGGTGGTGATGTCGGTGGCTGGCGTGCTGCTGGGCATGTTGATTACCGGAATGACGTTTTCGGCCATCATGACAGGCCTCGGCATCGTGGCGCTGGCTGGCATCGTGGTGAAGAACGGCATCGTGTTGATCGACACCTATAATGACTATCACCGCCACCAGAACGTGGAAGCCGTGAAGGCAATGCTGTTGACCGTGAGCCAGCGCGTACGGCCGGTGCTGTTGACCGCGTTCCTGACGGCGCTGGGCGTGATCCCGATGTGGGCGAATGTGGAGTTCGACTTCATCCGACGCGAAGTCGTGGTGGGCGGTATCGCCGGCTCGTGGTTCATCCACCTCTCAGCCGCGCTGGTCTCAGGCCTGTTCTTCTCAACTATGCTGACGCTGATCATGGTGCCGGTGATGATCACCGCGCCCACCGTGATGTGGAGCCAGATCAAGTGGCTCGGCGGGCTGTTCGCAGCCCTGGGCGGCTGGATTACCAGCCCGTTCCGTAGTGGCCAAGCCGTCGCGGCCCCCGCAGGCTTTGACGGCATGGCTGTGGAAGTTCCGGACGACGCGGACAGTTCCAAGCGGTTCATCGTCTCCAAGGATGCCGGGCTGAAGGAAAAGGAAGCCAATGGCGTGACCGTGGTCAGCCGCAGGGACGCGGCGGAGTAAACGACCCTGCCATTCGATCACAGGTCTCATGGCCCTTCTCACTCGAACCGCGCCACCGGCGCGTTTCACGAGACGCTCGCAGGCCCGCAGAGATGCGGGTCTCTTGTTTCTTTAGCTGAAATAGCTAAATTGGACATGGCGTATCGCAAAGGAGCACCCAATGAGCACCATGTCCGCTACCGAAGCCAAAAACAAGTTCGGCCAGTTGCTGGAAATGGCCCAGGCGGAGCCCGTGCGTATCCAGAAAAATGGCCGGGATGTTGGTATCCTGATTTCGCCAGAGCAGTTTGCAGCAATGCAAAAGGATAGCACGGCGCCACGCGTGAATCCGCTGATACAGAAATTGCACGAGGACAGTGTCAGACGCTGGGGGAAAGTTTACGAAGCGTTGGCAAAATAGACGATGGTGGAGCGTGTCTATCTCACACTCGTTGACGTGCTGTGGATTCACCAGGAGCAAATTCGTCTATTTGGTGGGGCGTCAGGCGTTCGGGATGAGGGCTTAGTCCTCTCAGCGCTCTTGAGGCCACAAACCGGCTACTACTCGGATTTGACCGAGGAGGCCGCCGCTCTCTGGGAGAGCCTTGCAATGAACCATGGGTTCATTGACGGCAATAAACGCGTGGCATTTGCCAGCGCTGCGCTCTTCCTACAAGCGAATGGTATGGAACCCACAGGCACTGAAGAGGAATGGATAGATTTCATCTATGCCAATCTCGAAGCTGGCACCTTCCGAAAGGAGGTGCTGGACGCATGGTTGCGTGAACACACATCGCCGCTCGACCCGGGCGCTACGCCATAAGTTCATGAAGCGACCAGACGTCGCCGTCGAAGTGGATGTCGCGCGGGGGTGCTGACTTGTCCGCAAGCGCCCCGCCCCAGAATTCTCCCGCCGCGCGGTCGGCTTGGGGGACGGCGATATGCCAGGCGCCGGGGTGAGCGGTCAGTGCCAGAGTCAATGCAGCCTTGCCGACGCGCCCCTTCCCCGATAGGCCTTGAGAACAAAGAACTCGGCCATGAACCAGCAGGGCGCGCGGCCGGTGAGCGGGCATTCGTCGACGACGAGTGCGAAGCCGGCAATCTCATCTCCGGACATGATGAAATAGGGACACCGCCAGAAACGGTCGAGGAAATCGTATGCGAAGCGCCCATCTGGCCCGACGGGGAACGGCATGAACTCGGTCATGTCGTGGAGATAAAGCTGGATGAGATTAGCGATGGCAGGCTTGTCACCGACCATCGCGCGACGCAGGGTTATCGTCACTACGCCACCTGTTCGGTGAAGGCATCAAACAGGGCGCGGATGCGGGCCGTCTGCCGTAGTTCCATGGGCGTGAGCATCCAGATGCCGATGGAGAACGCCACATCATCGGACAAGATGACGAGGTCGGCGGCTTGCTCGGCCAGGACAGCGGGCACGAGCCCAGCCCCCAGGCCACATTCGACCGCCCGAAGCATCATCAGGGGCGTGGGCACGGCAGCTTGTGGCCGCACGGATGGATGGGCACGGCGCAACCAGCGGGAGGCCGGCTGGCTGCAATCGCGGTTGCCATATTCAAGCCAGGGCATAGCCGCCGGGTCGGCAGCGAGGTCGGCGCGGGCATAGGGGTAGAAGTCCAGTTGTCCCAGCTTGCGGCCGAACAGGTGGTCGTCGGGGCTATTGGTGGCGCGCAGAGCCACTTCCGCCTCGCGCCGGGAAAGATTGCGCAATTCCGAGCCGATCTCGACGGCAAGGTCGATCTGGGGATGGCGGGCGCGGAAGCGCGATAGGGTCGGCATGTAGAGCCAGGCGAGCGCATCCACCGTGGTCAGCTTGATATGCCCTGTCAGCCGATGGTCGCGACCAGTGATGTCGCGTTCGAGGCAGGCCAGTTCCGCCTCAATGCGGCGGGCGCTTTCGAGCAGCCTTTCCCCCTCTGTGGTGAGGACCACGCCATCATCGCGCCGGTCCGCGAGGCGGGCGCCGAAATGGGCCTCAAGATCCTTGAGCTTGCGCGACACGGTGGTGTGCGCGACGCCGAGAACACGCGCGGCACCGGTGAAGGTGCCCGCGCTCTCCAAAGCAGCTATGATCGACAGGTCCGTTAGTTGCATTGAACTATTTTGCACACTGATCGCGCTTTATCGCGCGTTGACGGTGCAACATTGAAGCACAATAGTCGGGTCCTGACCAGACGGGATCATATCAATGCATGCCTCCATCGCTCTTCTTGCCGCCGGACTGCTCGTCTTCCTTTCGGCTGCGGTGCAACATCTCAACACGATCGGCTCCAAAGGGCTGGGCTTCATTTTCACCGACCGCGCGACGCCATTGAGCCGCGAGGGCTTTGCCGGCCGGGCGGCGCGGACGCTGCAGAACAATCTGGAGTCGATGGGCATGGTGGTGCCGGCGGCGGTGATATTGCTGGTGCTCGGCGCCGAGAGCGTCGTCGTCACCGGCGCCGCGCTGATCTACTCGGCAGCGCGCACCGGCTTCACGTTGAGCTATTGGGCCGGCATCAGCAGGCTGCGCTCGTTCTTCTGGGGCCTTGGCATGGTGATGATCGCCCTGCTGACGATCAATGCGGGAGTTGCCCTGCTAGCTTAGGAGGGCGCCCGACCTATTCTGCAGCCGGCATGCCGCGGCGGACAAAGCCGTCGGGATCGTCCTGGGTGCGGGCGAGTAGTTCGGCGGCCTCGCTGGCCTCGCGCTGGCGGTTCCACATCTGGGCGTAGAGTCCTTCCTGCCCCAGAAGGTCGAAATGGCTACCGCGCTCGGCGATCTGGCCGTCGCGCAGGACGAGGATTTCATCAGCATTGACCACGGTGGAGAGGCGATGGGCGATAACCAGTGTGGTGCGGTTGCGCGAGACTTCGTCCAGTGCGGCCTGGATGTCGCGCTCGGTCTTGGTATCGAGGGCCGAAGTGGCCTCGTCGAGAATGAGGATAGATGGGGCCTTGAGGATGGTGCGGGCGATGGCGACGCGCTGCTTTTCGCCACCGGAGAGTTTCAGGCCGCGCTCACCCACCGGGGTTTCGTAGCCCTTGGGCAGAGTGTCGATGAAAGAGCCGACCTGGGCCATAGCGGCGGCCTCGCGGACGTCGGCCTCGGACGCGCCGGGGCGGCCATATTCGATGTTGTAGCCGATGGAGTCGTTGAACAGAACGGTGTCCTGCGGCACCATGCCGATGGCGGTCCTCAGGCTTTCCTGGGTCACGTCGCGCAGGTCCTGGCCGTCAATAGTGATGCGCCCGCCAGTGACGTCATAGAAACGAAACAGCAGGCGCGAAATTGTGGATTTTCCAGCGCCGGTCGGGCCAACGATGGCAACGGTCTTGCCGGCCGGCACTTCGAAGCTGACGCCCTTGAGAATGGGGCGATCGGGATCGTAGTGGAAGGTGACATCCTCGAAGCGTACCACCGGGCCGGTGACGGCCAGCGGGGTAGCGCCGGGACTGTCGATGATCTCGGGATCCTGATCGAGGAGCTTGAACATTTCCTCGATGTCAGTGAGGCCCTGACGCAGTTCGCGATAGACGAAGCCGATGAAGTTGAGCGGCCGGTAGATCTGCATCAGGAAGGTGTTGAGCAGCACGAAATCGCCCAGCGTCAGCGTGCGGTTCATGACGCCGAGAATAGCCATGATCGAAATGATCAGGAAACCGCCATAGAAGATTACAGCTTGGCCGAAATTGAGAAAGCCAAGCGAGGTCCAGATGCGAATGGCCGAGCGCTCATAACCCGCCATGGCCTTGTCGAAGCGCTGGGCCTCCATCTGTTCATTGGCGAAATACTTGACGGTCTCGAAGTTCAGGAGGCTATCGATGGCCTTACCATTGGCGTCGGTATCGCTGTCGTTCATGTCGCGGCGAATGGCGATGCGCCAGTTGGAGGCCTTGATGGTGAAATAGAGATAGGCCCAGATCATCACCACCAGCACGCCGAGATAGCTCACCCCGAACAGCCAGACGAAGATGACCGCCACCACGACGAATTCGACCATGGTGGGCACGATGTTGAGCATGGCGAAACGGACAATAGTCTCGATGCCCTTGGTGCCGCGCTCGATGACGCGGCTAAGGCCGCCGGTGCGCCTTTGCAGGTGGAAGCGCAGCGACAGGCGATGCATGTGGTGAAAGGTTTGCAGCGCCAACTTGCGCACGGCATGCTGGCCGACGCTGGCAAAGAGCACGTCGCGCAATTGCTGGAAACCCGCGTCGATGATGTTGCCCAACACGTAAGCGATGACCAGCACCAGCGGCACGGCGAGGCCAAGCACCAGCGTGGAATCGGGATTAGTGCCGTCGAGGCTGTCGATGATGCCCTTGTAGGCAAAGGGAATAAAGGTGGTGGCGACCTTGCTGAGCAGCAGGGCCGAGAGCGCCAGCACCACCCGCAGCTTCAGGTCGGGCCGGCTCTCGGGCCACATATAGGACCACAGATTGCGGATTGTGGAGAAGACTGAGCCCTCGTCCGCGCTGACGGACGGGGACTTCCCATTGCTGTCTTGAGCCATCAGGCCGGTTCCGTTTCCTTGTTGGCGGCGATGGACGCCAGCCCCTTGAGGAGACCGCCAAAGGCCGAATTCAACTCGGCCAATCTATCGTGGCGGATACAATAGCGATTGCGCGTGCCGTGCGACTTGCGCTCGATCAGCCCGGCGTCGTGCAGCACCTTAATGTGCTGACTGACGGTGGACTGAGCCAGGGTGAGGCTCTCGGTGACGTCACCGCAGCAGCATTGACCCTGTTGCTGAGTGGCGAGAATGCGCAGGATTTCCAGCCGCACCGGATGGCCCAAAGCGCGCATGATATTGGCAATGTCGTCGTCATGCATGGCGCAACACTCGTTCGCTCAACACCTGGTCGAGCGCAACCAGGAGCTCGGCGCGCTTGATCGGTGAATTACGATGGAAGATGGGGTGTCTTGCAGCGAAAATCAATAGGCAAGGAGAAACGGCGCCCGAAGGCGCCGCTTCTTTTTTCTATTGTGCCAACAGCCCCTCTGGCAAGTCGAACACCTGGCCGGGATAGATGCGATCCGGGTCCCGGATCTGTCCGGTATTGGCCTGGTAGATGGTGGTGTATTTCAGGCCCTCGCCATAGACCCGACGAGCGATGGTCCAAAGATTGTCGCCGCGGCGGATGATGGCCTTGCCCGAAACGAAGCGCTGCGTTTCGGGATCGCCCAGTGACACGGCCACCATGGTGGGCACAGAGGGTTCCTGCGGAGCGAGTTCGGTCGGCGTCTGGGCGACAGCCGCAGGTTTGGGTGCAGGGGCTAGCTCGGTCACGGGCTCAGCCGTGGCCGCAGGTTCAGCCGCGGCTGCAGGTTCAGTGGCGGCTGCAGGTTCAGCGGCGGCTGCAGGTTCGGTTGCGGGCGTGGCTTCGGCAATTACCGCCGGGGCGGGTTGCAGTGTCGAAGCGGGCTCGGCAGCCGGTTCTGCAACTGGTTCTGCAGCCGATTCTTGGGCGGCAGTTCCGGCAGGCTCGGGCTCGGGCTCGGTCTCCGGAGCAGCGGCGGGAGCCTCGGCAATCGCCACCGGCTCTTCGGCAGTGGGCACATCGACGACAAAATCCACCTCGGCCCGGGCGATCACGCTTGCCGAGTTGGGTGGCAATAGATCGACGCGAACCCGCTGGGTGGGCTTGCCGAGAACCGGGCCGGCCTCGATCAGCCAGCGACCGCCCTCGATGACGGTATCGGCGACAAAAGCATCGTCGACATAGAGACGGACGATGCCGCCATCCGGACCGGCACCGGCAAAGAAGGTGCGGTCCGTCTCGATTTCGATGGCATCGATGCTGGGCGGCACATCGGCAAGCTGAACCGAACCGGCCGGCGCAGGCTCGGCAGCCGGCACGGCCGTAATGGCCGGTGCAGGCTCTTCGTCCACGGCGGCCTCGGGAGGCTCAATGGCCACAGGTTCTTCGGCCGGTGTTGGCGCCTCAGCGGCAGTTGGCAGTTCTGCGACCGGTGCTGGCGCAACGGGCGTAGTTGCTGTTGCTGCTGGTTCAGGAGCAGGCGCAGCAGGCGTAGTTGCTGTTGCTGCCGGTTCAGGCGCCGGTGCAGCAGGCGTATTTGCTGTTGCTGCTGCTTCAGAGCCAGGTGCAGCAGCGTCCGGCGCCGATGCGGCGGGCGTTGGCAATTCCGCAACCTGCATGGCAGATTCTTCCACCGGCTCGGCAGCCGACTGGTCTTCTGATGGCTCGGCAGACGAGGTCTCTTCGGGTTCAACGGCAGCCGTCATGGCCGAAGATTCAGCACCGAGCGGCTCCTCTTCGGGCGCAGAAGCCATTTCCGTTCTTGCGGGTTCCGGCTCGGCGGCGGGGGGTTCGTCCACCGGAGCGAGAGGGGCCATAGGTTCGCTCGCCTCGGCCATAGCGGTCGGTGCAGTCAGCCCTTGCAGGACTTCGCTGGCCTCGCCGGGTTTGCTGGCGACCACCAGCGGCTGACTGGTTTTGTCCTCGTCGATGACGACGATGAAGGAATCATCGGCTGTACCGGCAATGCCTTCTTCGCCAAGGGTGATTTCAAGGCCGCCCGGCGGGAGGGGTGCATCGGGGACGAAGACCCAGTCACCGCTGGCTTCCACTTCCACCGTGCCCAGCAGTTCGCCATTGGCGAAAACCTGTACATTGCTGCCCGGCCTGCCGCTACCGGCGATAACGACCGAGCCATCGGGCTCGGCGCGCAATAGGCCGAAGGTGGCCGCGACCAATTGGTCGACATCGGCTTCGGCTTCGGCTTCGGCGTCTGCTTCGGCCGGGGCGGCCGGGATCACGTCCAGTGCGGGCTCGGCTGGAACAGCTTCCTCAATGCTGGCGGCAGTTTCTGCGGCCGGCGCCGCCACGTCGGCCACTTGAGGCGCGGGCGCCGCGGGGATGAGGCCCACCTCGGCCATCTTGCCGCGCAGGCACTGCCCCATGCCGTCAGGGCTGTTGAAACAGGTCGCGATCGAGGGACCGGAGAGGACGCCAAGTATGACGAGAAGGGTAACTGCCGCTGCCCCGATAGTCAGAGCCAGAGGTCGTTTCGGAGCGGTTTCGGCCAGTTTGCCCTCCCGGTAATTTCGTTCAGCCGGCGATCACCTTCGCTCGGCCAGTTCCTGCACGAGCACAATTAGCCGAAAGAACCGAAGTTCAGTTTTCCGGATCATGCCCTGTTTGCCCGCACTGTCGAATCCTGCGCTGCCTCAGTTTTCAACAGCTTGTATGTGATTGATTCATACAGAGCTTCAAACGAGGCATCAATGATATTGGGCGAGACACCGATGGTTACCCATCGTTCACCGCTGCCATCGCGGCTTTCCACCAGTACACGGGTGACCGCGCCCGTGCCGCCGTCCAGGATACGCACCTTGAAATCGGCAAGCTCCAGATCCTCGATTCGGGACGAATACTTGCCGAGATCCTTACGCAGGGCCTGGTCGAGCGCGTTGACGGGGCCATTTCCTTCGGCAACCGACATCAGCAACTCACCATCAACCCGGATCTTCACCACGGCCTCGGTGACAGTGACCTCGTCCCCCATGGCGTTGTGCCGACGCTCAACCATGGCGCGATAGTGCTCCACGTCGAAAAAGTCCGGCAGTGTCCCCAGCACGCGGCGGGCCAGAACGGCAAATGAGGCGTCGGCGCCGTCGTAGGAGTAGCCGCGCGATTCGCGCTCCTTGACCGTGGCAAGCAGCTTTTCGAGCCGCGAATCGTCTTTTTCGATTGCGATATCGTGCCGGGCTAAAGCCGTCAGCAGGTTGGACTTGCCGGCCTGCTGGCTGACCATGATCGAGCGCTCATTGCCCACGCTCTCGGGCGGTACATGCTCATAGGTGGAAAAATCCTTAAGCAGGGCCGACGCGTGGATGCCGGCCTTGGTGGCGAAAGCCGACGCCCCTACATAGGGCGCCTGCCGCGCCGGAGCGCGATTGAGACGATCGTCGAAGGCGCGCGAAACATGCGTGAGGCGTTCGAGGTGAGCCGGAGTTATGCCGGTCTCGAAGCGTTCGGCATAGAAGGGCTTGAGAACGAGAGTCGGGATCAACGTCACCAGATTGGCATTGCCGCAGCGTTCGCCCAACCCGTTGAGCGTACCCTGAATCTGGCGCACGCCAGTTTCGACCGCCGCCAGTGCATTCGCCGCTGCCTGGCCCGTATCATCATGGGGATGGATACCGAGGCGGTCGCCGGGCGCATCCCTCATTACGGCGCCGACAATTTCGCGCACTTCGGCGGGCATGGTTCCACCATTGGTGTCGCACAGCACCACCCAGCGGGCTCCAGCGTCGAGCGCGGTTTTCACGCAATCGAGCGCATAGGCCGGGTTGGCTTTGTAGCCATCGAAGAAATGTTCGAGGTCGATCAGCGCTTCCTTGCCCGCTGCAGCGGCCGTGCGGACCGTGTCAGCGAGCGCCTCAAGGTTCTCTTCGGTCGAGATTCCAAGGGCCAGTTCGACCTGATAGTCCCAAGCTTTGGCGACGAAACAGGTGGCATCGGCCGCCGAATTGATGAGCCCCTGCACGCCGGGATCGTTTGCGGCAGAGCGCCCTGCCCGCTTGGTCATGCCGAATGCCGTGAAAATGGCTTTCTGGGTCCGCTTCTTCTCAAAAAATGCGGTGTCCACCGGATTGGCGCCGGGATAGCCACCCTCGATATAATCCACACCCAGCTCTTCGAGCATGCCGGTAATGGCGATCTTGTCCTCCAGCGAGAATTCGATGCCGGCGGTCTGCGCGCCATCGCGCAATGTGGTGTCGAAGAGATAGAGGCGGTCGCGGGACATTGGGGGCCTAACTCGGGTTACTGCCTTGGGGGCCAGACTTCGGTGTCGTGGTCAGGGTGCTGGTGATTGGTTGCCTTTACGGCACCCCACCAGTCCTGACTTTCGTCTTCAGTTTTTCCGCCATGCTCGATGGTCGGCAGAGTATCAAACCAGGGGACGCGGCTTTCATTGCCGGTATTGGCATGGGGCGGGAACATCTCGGGATGATCGAGCGAGCCGATGGTGAAATTGACCCGGTTACTTTCAACGTCGTCATAGAACAACGGCGTGCCGCATTGGGCGCAGAAGCCGCGATCGACATGTTCGGAACTGCGGAAGCGGGCGGGCTTGCCGCGGGTCCAGATGATCGTCTCGCGCGGCGCGGCGACGAGCGCGGCAAAGATGTTACCCACCGCCTTCTGGCACATGCGGCAGTGGCAGATGTGGGAATTGTCCAGCATCTCGGTTGCGTGATAGCGCACGGCACCGCATTGGCAGCCGCCGCTGACTTTGGCCTTGTAGCGCTCCATCAGGTTTCCTCCCTGGGCGGCCAGTCGGCCGTATCATGATCCGGATGCTGGTTGGAATGGATGCCGGCCATGAAGTCGCGCCACTCGTCGCTGACCTCCTGACGCTCGGGCAAGGTGCTGAGGCCGGAAAAGAAGGGCTGGCGGTCAGTCAGGTTGACCTGGATCTGCGGCGCCGCCACCGCGGGATCGTCAAAGGCGCCAATGGCAAGTTCGAGGCCGAAGCGGGTTTCATAGGCCAGCGGGGTACCGCAATCGCCACAAAAGGCGCGGCGGGCGGCATTGGAGCTCTGGAACCATTTGGGTTCGCCACGAGTCCAACTGGCATTGTGCGCCGTGACCAGGGGGCCGAAAAAGCCGCCAAAGGCCTTCTGGCACATGCGACAGTGACAGATGGAGGGGCGGCCGAGGCGTGTGACGCGGAAACGAACCGCGCCACACTGACAACCACCCGTATAGGATTCAGCCTGGGGCATGACACACCGCTTCGACATTGTTGCCGTCGGGATCGACGACAAAGGCACCATAGTAATTCTCGTGATAATGCGGGCGCAGGCCCGGCGCACCATTGTCCACGGCGCCAGCAGCCATGGCGGCCGCATAGAAGGCGTCGACCTCGGCGCGGGATTTTGCCGCAAAGGCATAGTGGCGGCCAGGGCCGGTCTCACTGGCTTCGGTCAGCCAGAAATCGGGCGAGGACGCGCCATACCCGCCGACCTTGACCCCGCCGGTGAATTCCACGGGCACTTCATTGAGCAGGGTAATGCCCAGCGGGGCGAAAGCGTCATCGTAAAAGGCCTTGGCCTTGTTCCAGTCGGCAACGAGAATTCCAACGTGATCAAGCATGTTTGCTGCTCCGGTTTGAGGAACGGGCAATTGACGAGAGTCGGATGACAGGGAGTGGCAGGAGGGTCATCAGCGCTTCACCTCCCATTTGGTCTGACGGGCGCCGGTCTCGTCCTTGTAGTCCATCAGCGCGATGCCCTGCTCGGTAAGTTCGTTGCGGATGGCGTCGGCCTTGGCAAAGTCCTTGGCGTTGAGGGCGGCGAGGCGGGCGGCGATCTGGTGCTCAAGTACGGCCATCTTGGTAGAGTCTGTCCAAGCATCGTCGACTAAGAAGAAACCGGGCATAAGGATGCCAAGCAAGTTGGCAGAGGCCAGGAAGGTATCAAGGTCCATTGTACCGTTCCGAACTGAAGACGCAGCGGACTGCAGGTGCTGAATTGCCGCAGGTGTATTCAGATCTTCGGCAAGGAACGTCACTATCTCGTCTGAAGGTTTTGCATCAACCGACGCCACATGCTGCTCGGCAATTCGCCTTAGTGACACACCGATGGAGTAGGCCTCTTCAAGGCGCTTTATGCCGAAATCAATCGGTTGCCGATAATGCGTCATCAGCATGGCGAGCCTGAGCACTTCGCCGGGCCATTTGCGGCCACCGAAGGCGTCGGTCTCAAGCAGGTCATGGATGGTGAAGAAGTTGCCGAGCGACTTGCTCATCTTCTGGCCTTCCACCTGCAGGAAGCCGTTGTGCATCCACACGTTCGCCATGGCGTGGGAGCCATGGGCGCAGCGGGATTGGGCAATCTCGTTTTCGTGGTGGGGGAAGATGAGATCGAGGCCGCCGCCATGGATGTCGAAGGTTTCACCCAGATAGCGCTCGGACATCGCAGAGCATTCGATGTGCCAGCCGGGGCGGCCGCGGCCCCAGGGGCTGTCCCAGCCTGGCTCGTCGGGCGAGGAAAGCTTCCAGAGCACAAAGTCGGCGGGGTTGCGCTTATGAGTGTCGATGGCGATGCGGGCGCCGGCGAGATTGTCTTCGAGATTGCGGCCCGAAAGCTGGCCATAATCGGGCATGGAGTCGACGGCGAACAGCACCTCGCCGTCCGCCTCATAGGCATTGCCCTTGTCCAAGAGGCGCTGGATCATGGCCTGCATTTCGCCGATATTTTCGGTCGCGCGCGGCTGGATGGTGGGCTCCAGGCAGCCCAGCGCGGCGACATCCTTCTGATATTGGGCGGCGGTGGTTTCGGTGACCTTGCGGATGGCCTGGTTCAGCGGCAGATCGGGGAAATCGCGCAGGGCGCGCGCATTAATCTTGTCATCCACGTCGGTGATGTTGCGCACATAGGTGACGTGATCGGCGCCATAGGTATGACGCAGGACGCGAAACAGCAGGTCGAAGACGATGGCGGCGCGGCCGTTGCCGATATGGGCGAAGTCATAGACCGTGGGGCCACAGGCATAGAGGCGCACATTGCTCGCATCCATGGGCACAAAGGGCGCCTTGGAGCGGGTGAGCGTGTTGTAGAGGGAAAGCTGCGGCTTTGCCGTGGTCATGGGGCGTCCTGTGGGCCAGACAATAGTGTGCTCTGGCGGGGAGCCTCTATCCATTGCGCAATTTCAGGATGAAGAAGACCGCTCCGCCAACGTTGGTTAGCAGGTAATAATGCAGACGATAATGGTGCATTTGGTCTTCATGGCGCGGAGATTGACCGCGGTGCGGCAAGAAATCAAGTCATTTTGGATGGCCAAAACAAAAGAGGGCGACCCCGAAGGGCCGCCCAATCGCTTTGGAGGCGATAGATTGTGCCGCTGACCGCCACTCGACCGTAGGTCTCGTGGCCTGACTTGCTAAAATCGCTCCACCGGAGCGATTTTGCCCTTTGGGCCGTGCGTCAGCTGCGGAATTGCCCGTGGCACTGCCCGCAAGTGCCCATGAGTGTTTGCACAGCGGTTGAATAGGCGGCGGCATTGCCGGCTTCAGCAGCCGCGATTCCAGCTTCGGCCGCTGCAACGCCCGTGTCGACTATGGCAGTGAAGGCCTCCCAATTCTCCCAGATGGCGGGGAGCGCATCAGAATCCCCGACAGTCGAGCCTTCCGGGAAGAGCGCCGGGATATGGCTGTAATTGTCGCGCAATCTTGTCATGGCAGCGATGGCTTCGGCGCCTGAGGCATCGCGGGCCGTGCGCAGGATGCCGCCATCTTCGCGCATAAGCGCCTGACGCATGGCGACGGCTTCCTCAGGCGTGGCTGGCGGGATAAATGCGTCCTGGGCGAATACACCGGCAGCACCGGCAACAAGAATGGCAGCGAAGCCAAGTGTGGAGGCCTTGCGGAAGAGCATCAATATTTTCCCTCAAATATGACGTGCACCGGAAACGGACCCCTCTTCCGCCAAGCGGCACAGTTACATGGCTTGATCGCGACCCCAACGGGCACACGGGAATGTTATTGATCAGTCGGGCGGCAACGCGACGAACTGATCGATGTCGCCAAAAACCGAATTGCCTGAGCCACTTATAGCGCCGATGCGGACCTGGTCGCCGGGCTTGAGGAAGGGCGTGCGGGCGCGGCCATATTTGGCTTTCTCGGCGGTCCTGGCCTCGGCAATGCAGGCAAAGCCGATGCCGTCGGGCTTGATGGGCAGGGTCTGATCATGCGGATTGGAGACCGTGCCGCCGCCGATAATCGTGCCGGCCGCAAGGTTGCGGGTACGGGCGGCCTCGACGATGAGATCGGCAAAGTCGAAATGCATGCCGATACCGGCATTGGGCTGGCCGTAAAGCGTGTCATTGACCTCGATACGGATCGGCAGGTGCAGACGATTGTCGCGCCAGGCGTCGCCCAAGCTGTGCGGCGTGATGACCACCGGCGCAAAGCTGGTGGACGGCTTGGCATGGAAGAAGCCGAAGCCGTTCTGAAGGTCATCGACCACCAGGCGTCGCAGCGACACATCGTTGAGCACGGTCACCAGCCGGATGGCGGCGGCAGCCTCCTCGCGCGTTGCGCCCATGGAGACGTGATCGATAATGACGCCGACTTCGGCCTCGAAATCGAGCGCAAGATCCTCGCCGGGAACCAGGATGGGCGCGGTGGGCGCACTAAGCGAATCGGAGGCGCCCTGATAGAGCAGCGGCCGGATCGATTGCAGCTCCTCGTCCTTGCTGCCCTTGAGCGAGCGGACCCGTTCGAGATGGCTCATATAGGCAGAGCCGTCGATCCACTGGAAAGCCCGCGGCAGCGGCGCGTGGGCCGCCTTGGAGTCGAATGGCTGTCCGGTGATCTCCCCGGCATCCAATTGGCGGGCCAGATCGGCCAGGGCCGGGGCGGCGCGCTCCCATTCGTCGAGCGCCACCTGCAGGGTAGGTGCGATTCGGCCTGCCGATACGCAGCGCGCCAGGTCGGCGGAAACCACCACGAGCTGGCCGTCCGGGCGGCCGTTGCGCAAAGTGGCGAGTTTCATGCCGATGTCTCCTTTGGTCCGGTGTTGCCCGGACGCGCTACCGCCGGGCAAATCACATGGCTATAATATTGCCACGGACCCTAGAGCATTATCCATTGCGATTGAATCGGAATGGCTGCATCAGGTCCCTGCCTTGTCGCGTTATCGAATATGGCGGCCTGGCGATGTTGCAAGGGCCGTGGCAGTAGCGGCGTGCAAACGGGAATTTGGCGTGAATTTCACCTTGAACGGGTTTCGACCCTTTATCCTGTTGATCTTGGGCCTATTGGTCATGGTGCTGGACGTCCAGACGGCACATGCCCAGGCGGCGCAGTGTGCACAATTGCAGGGGGCGCTGGCGCAGTTCGACAGCAATAGCGAATTCCGCCAGATGGGCAGCAATTCCAACGCGGCGCGGCAATTGCAGCGTCAGGTGCAGCAGGCCGAGAGCCGTTATATCCGCGATGGATGCAATGACGACGCCCGCGCCGGGCGTCAACTGACCCGTGCCTGCCAACTCATCGCCCGCGACGTTCTGAGCCTGCGCGACCAATATGCGCAGGTCAGCCAGGCCGTGGAAACGGCCAATGCGGTTGGCCAGCAGCGCGAGGCCATCCTGCAGGAAATGGCGCGCTTTGGCTGCAATGCCGGGTCGAGTGCCAGCTTCACCAATGACCGGCAGAATGTCTTCGACCGCATCTTCGGCACGACGTCCGAGGGCGACTTCACCGATGGCGACTTCATCGACGGCGGCGATTACTGGGGCTTTTCGGGCTATGATACCGTGCGCACGGTCTGCGTACGGCTCAGCGACGGCTATTTCTGGCCCATCAGTTATTCGACCCTACCTGACTATATCGGTAATGACGCCATGAGCTGCCAGCAAATGTGCCCCAATACGGCGGTCGAGCTTTATTATTACGCCAATCCCGGGGAAGAGCCCGAGCAGATGCGCAATATGAATGGCTCGCCCTATAGCGCGCTGCCGACTGCCTTTGCCTATCGCGATGCCTTCGACAAGAGCGCCAGTTGCGAGGCTACTCCGGTGGCCGATGGCTCGGTGACCATTGCCAGTGCGGCCGATGGCAGCAATAGGGCGATGCTGGAAATCAATGGATTGCGCATTCCGCTGCCGCTACGTGATCCGCGCGGGGTCGCGCCGGTTCAGCCGGCGGTGATGGAGACGGTGGCCGCCGTGGCGCTGGTGGATGTGCCCCTGCCGAGACCCCGCCCTGCTGGTCCGGGCGAAGTCGCGCGCCGGCCGACCGCCCCGGTGGAGCCGGAATTGCGGATCGTCAAGTTCGGGGGCAGGAGTGTCAGGGTAGTCGGTCCAGACACGCCTTACGCCCAAGCAGGACGAGCAGGGACTTGAGTTCGGGTCCGTCGTGACGGCCGGTCAATGCCAGCCTGAGAGGCATGAACAATGCCTTGCCCTTGCGCCCGGTGGTGGTCTTGAGGGTCCCGGTCCACTGCCCCCAAGTCGTGTCATCCCAGGGTTCGGGCGGCAGCAGGGCCTTGGCCAAAGCGAGGAAATCGCGATCCTCATCGGCAATTACCGGTTCGACCGGCCCAGTGAGCAGCTTTGACCATTCCGCAATGTCGGAGAATTTCGTCAGGTTCTCGCGCAGCAACAGCCACATGACTTCGCCTTCGAGTCCCATGGAGGACAGGCGCGGCGCCGCCTCGGCGTAGGGCATGGCGTGCAGCATACGGGCGTTGAGGGTATCGAGTTCGGCGGGATCAAAGCGCGCCGAGCCGTGCGAGATCATCGAGAAATCCAGCTTTTCGGCAATGGCATCTAGGCTCTCATAGGGCTCGACCGAGAGGCTGGTACCGGTGATCGTGGCCGCAATGGCAATGGCCAATGGCTCATATCCTTCCGCCCGGAAATCGGCGATGGACTGGCTGCCGAGGCGCTTGGAAAAGCCCGCACCCTGCGCGTCGGTCAGCAGGTTGTGGTGGCCGAAGACCGGCACCGTCCCGCCCAGCGCCTCGAAAATCTCGATCTGCGTACCGGTATTGGAGACATGGTCCTCACCGCGGATGACATGAGTGATGCCGAGGTCAATATCGTCCACTACGGAGGGCAACGTGTAGAGATAGGAGCCATCGGCGCGGATCAGCACCGGATCGGACATGGAGGCGGTGTTGACCGTCTGCGGTCCCTTGACGAGGTCGTCAAAGTGAACCGGGCGACCATCAAGCCGGAAGCGCCAATGCGGGGTGCGTCCCTCGGCTTCGAGCCGGGCTCGGTCCTCGTCGGTGAGGGCAAGCGCGGCGCGATCATAGATGGGCGGCTTGCCCAGTAGCCGGGCGCGAGCGCGCTTGCGGTCGAGTTCGTCCTCCGTTTCGTAGCAGGGGTAGAGACGGCCGGCAGCGACCAACCGGTCGCGGGCGGCGTCATAGAGTGCGGTGCGTTCGGACTGGCGGACCAGCAGGTCCGGCTTAATGCCGAGCCAGTCGAGATCAACCTCGATGCCATCGGCGAATTCGCGGGTGGAGCGCGCGATGTCCGTATCGTCCATGCGCAGCACATAGTGGCCGTTATGGCGGCGGGCAAAGAACCAGTTGAGCAAGGCTGGACGGGCGTTGCCCAGGTGAATATTGCCGGTGGGGGACGGTGCCCAGCGAACGGTGACGCTCATCCGATGGTCCCGTCCCTGTAGCCATTGGTGATGGGGTATTTGCGGCCCTGGCCAAAAGCGCGCGGCGTGATCTTGGGACCAGGTGCCGACTGGCGACGCTTGTATTCGGCAATGTTGAGCAGACGCTCGATGCGCTTGACCAGCGCGGCGTCATGCCCGCGCTTAACGATGTCGCCCAGCGCCATCTCCTCCTCGACCATGCAGAGGAGGATGTCGTCCAGCACCGGATAGGGCGGCAGGCTGTCCTGGTCGGTCTGGTCGGGGCGAAGTTCGGCGCTCGGCGCCTTGTCGATGATGGACCGGGGGATGACCTCGCCCGACCGCCCAAGGCAGTCGCCCGGCATGTTGGCATTTCGCCAGGCGGCAAGGGCATAGACGTCCATCTTGAACATGTCCTTGAGCGGATTGTAGCCGCCATTCATGTCGCCATAAATGGTGGCGTAGCCCACGCCCATCTCGCTCTTGTTGCCGGTGGTCAGCAGCATCGAACCGAGCTTGTTGGACACGGCCATCAGGATGGTGCCGCGCATGCGCGACTGAATATTTTCCTCGGCGGTGTCGATGGGGCGATTGCCGAAAATGGGCTGGAGTTCGGTAAGCGCGCTGTCTACCGGATCACCAATGTCGACGACATCATAACGCACCCCGAGGCGATCGGCACAGTCACGCGCATCGCGGATGCTGGCTTCGGACGTATAGCGATAGGGCAACATGATGGCGTGGACCTTTTCGGGCCCGAAGGCATCGGCAGCCATGGCGGCGACCACAGCGCTGTCGATGCCGCCCGAGAGGCCGAGCACCACATGGGAAAAGCCGTTTTTGAGGACGTAGTCGCGCAGGCCGAGCACACAGGCGCGCCAGGGGGCCTCCTCGACCGAGGGCAACTCCTCAATGCGGCCATTGGTGCAGGTCCAGCCGGCCTCGGTACGGGTCCAGTCCGAAACGATGAAATCGGGCTCGAACGAATTGCCCTGCAGCACCAGCCTGTCGCCGGGCTCCATGGCGAAGGAGGCACCGTCAAAGACCAATTCATCCTGGCCGCCCACCTGGTTGAGATAGAGCATGGGCACGCCATCCTCGGCGACGCGGGCGCGCACCAGATCCTTGCGGATGTGCTGCTTGTTGGTCCAGTAGGGCGAACCATTGGGGCACAGCATGATTTCGGCACCGCGCATGGCGAGATGCTCGCAGACAGCGGTATGCCACACATCCTCGCAGATCGGGATGCCGACAGAGACGCCCTTGATGGTGACGGGCAGCGGCAGTGGTCCGGAGACGAAATAGCGCGGCTCGTAGAAGACATCGCTATTGGGTAGTTCGCGCTTATAGCGGATGGCGGTGATCTCGCCCTTCTCGGCTACCAGCACGGCGTTGTGGAGACCGGTTACATCGAGCCAGATGGTGGGCAGGACCAGCACGACATCGCTGCCCTTCGTCTCGACCACGAGAGTGCGCGCGGCGGCAATGGCGTCCTTGATGAACTGTTCTTTGAACAGCAGATCGTCGGGGAAATAGCCGGTGAGGAATAGCTCGGAAAGCATCAGGATATCGGCCTTGGCCGATCGGGCATCGTCCAGCGCCTTGCGAGCCAGGGCCAGATTGCCCGTGAGGTCACCCACCTTGGGATTGAGCTGAGCGAGCGCGATGCGGAGCTGGTCGGTCAATTGATGCCTGGCCTGGTGTGAGAAAAGTGGCTACCCGGTGGCTGGTCGGATGCGGCGCAAGGATTAGCCGCTCACCCTCACCAGGGCAAGCGGCAGGGACGGGTGGCCGGATGCGGCTAGGCGGGCTTACTCGCCCGCAGCCGCCAACCGGTGTGGTGGTTTCTGCGCATGCACTTCCTCGGCGACAAGGAAGGCCAGTTCCAGAGCCTGACTGGCATTGAGGCGCGGGTCGCAATAGGTATTGTATCGATCCGACAGGGTCGCCTCAGTGACGGCGGATACGCCGCCGACGCATTCGGTGACATCGTCGCCTGTCATCTCGATATGCACACCGCCGGCATAGGTGCCCATCTCACGGTGGACGTCGAAGAAGCTCTTCACCTCCGACAGGACCCGGTCGAACGGGCGAGTCTTGAAGCCCGTCGAAGCCTTGACGGTATTGCCGTGCATGGGGTCGCAGCACCAGACAACGGTGCGGCCGGCCTTCTGCACGGTCTCGACCAGGCGCGGCAGATGCTCGTGCACCTTGTCGGCGCCGAAACGCGAAATCAGAGTTATGCGGCCGGCCTCGTCGGTCGGATTGAGCCGGTCCAGCAGGCGCAGCAGGTCGTCGCTGGCAAGACTCGGGCCGCACTTGATGCCAATGGGATTATGGATGCCGGCAAAATATTCGACATGCGCTTCGTCCGGGTCGCGGGTGCGATCGCCGATCCAGAGCATATGGCCGGAGGTGGCGTACCAGTTATTGGTAATGGAATCCCGGCGGGTCAGGGCTTCCTCGTAGCCGAGCAGCAGCGCCTCATGACTGGTATAGAAGCTGGTCTGCTTGAGGGCCGGGGTGTTTTCGGGCGTGAGGCCGAGCGCGCCCATGAAGGTGATGGCGTCGTCGATGCGGCGGGCCACTTCCTCAAAGCGTGCATCCCAGCTGGAGCCCTTCATGAAGCCCATGGTCCATTCATGGATGCGGGTGAGTTCGGCATAGCCACCCATCGAAAAAGCGCGCAGCAGATTGAGCGTGGCCGCCGACTGACGATAGGCCATCAGCAGGCGCTGAGGATCGGGCACACGAGAGGCTTCGGTAAAGGCGATGTCGTTGATGATGTCGCCGCGGTAGGAGGGCAGTTCGACGCCGTCGATCACCTCGGTATCGGCAGAACGCGGCTTGGCAAACTGGCCAGCCACGCGGCCGACCTTGACCACGGGCTTGGAGGACCCATGGGTCAACACAACCGCCATCTGCAGGAAGACGCGGAAGAAGTCGCGGATATGGTCGGCGCCATGTTCAGCAAAACTTTCGGCGCAGTCGCCGCCCTGGAGCAGGAAGGCCTCGCCACGAGCAACGGCGGCCAGGCGCGTCTTGAGTTCGCGGGCCTCACCGGCAAAGACCAGGGGCGGAAAGGTGCCCAACTGGCGTTCGGCTTCGGCCAGAGCGGCGGCGTCCGGATAGGCCGGAACCTGCTTGATCGGCTTGTCGCGCCAGGAACTTGGGGTCCAGGTGGTCATAGTCTGTCTCGCTTGCGCCGGGCAGGAAGGGGTGGGGGCGATCTACCAAGCCCTGAGGCTCATGCCAAGGAGAAAGGATCAGACGCGCTTGCAGTCGCGGTAGACATAGGTCGGAGCCTTGAAGGTCACCAGCTCTTCGGCGGCCGATGGATGAAGCGCCATGGTGCGGTCGAAATCGGCCTTGGTAGCGCCCATACCGACGGCAATGCCGACCAATTGGATCATTTCGCCGGCGCCTGGACCCAGAATATGAACGCCCAACACCTTGCCGGCATCCTTTTCGGTGATGAGCTTGAGGACCATGCGTTCGGTTCGATCAGACAGGGTGTTCTGCATGGGGCGGAAGCGGGCCACATAAACATCGACATCGCCATGGGTGGCCGCCTCCACCTCGGTAAGACCAATGGTGCCGATTTCGGGCTCGGAGAAAACGGCGGTAGGGATCAGCGAATGATCCACCTTGAGAGGATTGTCGTTGAACACGGTTTCGGCGAAATACCACCCTTCGCGGATGGCCACCGGCGTCAATTGCGCCCGGTTCGTCACGTCGCCCACCGCGTAGATGTTGGGCACGGACGTCCGGGAATATTCATCCACGGCGATGGCGCCGCTTTCGGTGAGCGAAACACCGGCGGCTTCGAGACCGAGATCCTTGATATTGGGACGGCGACCGGTGGCAAACATTACGGCGCCGAACGGCGCGGAGACACCATCGCTAAAGGCTGCCGTGATATCCTCGCCGGTTCTCGACAGGGAATCGATATTGGTCTGATAGATGAGGCGGATACCGCGCTCGATGAGACCCGCCTCCAGCCCACGCCGCATATCCTCGTCGAAGCCGCGCAGCAGGCAATCGCCGCGATAGATGATAGTGGTATTGACGCCAAGGCCGGCGAAAATGGTGGCGAATTCCACCGCCACATAGCCACCACCCTCGATGAGAATGGAGTGCGGCAGGGTCGGTAGATCGAATGCCTCATTGGAGGAAATACCCAGCTCCGCACCCGGGATATCGGGAATGAACGGGTGGGCACCGGTGGCGATGAGCAGGTATTTGGCGCTCAGTTCCCTGCCGTCGCGCAAAAGGCGGATGCCGTTGGGACCGGTGACCACGGCCCGGTCCTTGATGATTTCGACACCGGGCTTTTCCAAATTGCTGGCATAGCCATGCTCAAGCCGGGTAATTTCCTTTTCCTTGGCGGCGACCAGGGTCGGCCAGTCGAAACTGGCATCGACCTGCCAGCCAAAGCTTTCGGCGACGTCGAACTGGTCCTTGAAACGCGCGGCATAGACATAGAGCTTCTTAGGCACGCAGCCGCGGATGACGCAGGTGCCGCCGACGCGGAATTCTTCAACGATGGCGACCTTGGCCCCATATGTCGCCGCCATGCGGGCCGCACGAACGCCGCCTGAGCCGGCACCGATGACGATCAGGTCATAGTCGAAGTCCATTAAAGCCCCCTGCTCCCGCTGGCCGGCAGTCGCAACCGCCAATCATCGTCTAGTGCCGATGGATATAGTGTCGGCTTCGCATAAAAAAAGACCCCGCACAAGGCGGGGTCAACAAGCCAATGGATCGGCAGATCAGAGTTCGACGCCCTGCTCGCGCAGCCCGGCGCGCACCTTGGCAAAGAACTCGGTGCGCAGATTATTGGTATAGACCTGCAGGACACGGCGGACATCGGCGTTGAGATCGGCATTGGCCTGCGCCAGCTTCTGGCCGGTCGGTGTCTCATAGAAGGCCACGATCTCGGTCAATTCCTCGAGCGAGAAATAGATCGCGTAGACCCGTGCGAACTGATCGAGCAGTTCGCCCTTGCGACCATTATATTCCTTGATCACGTCGCCGATGACCGTGTTGGTCTGATCGGAAATCTCCGGGTTCTGCGTCACGATCTGGCGCATGGTGTCGATACCGACTTCGACTACGGTGGTCTCGAAAACGGCGCCACGATCCGTCAGGTCGATATATTTGCGCGCCAGGGCCAGTTGCTCGGGAGCGACTTCCTGCGCCAGGGCGGGGACAGAGGCTCCGACCGTCCCGACAACCATTGCGGCCAGCGCCATCAGCCGGACGCCCTGCGCCCAATTGCGAATATTCCAGAAAGCCATCTTGTCCCGTTCCACCCTGGTCAGTTGCCCTTGAGAAGTGTTTCTACGCCATTCGGCGTCGCCACATAAGCCTTGCGGCACATTTTGAGGAAAAGCCCATGCTGGACCACGCCCGGAATGTCCAGAAGGTCGATTGAGAGCGCTTCTGGCTGCGAAATGCGGCCAAAAAAAGCATCGAGAATGAAATGCCCGCCATCAGTCTGGTAGGCTTTGCCCGCATCTTCGCCCCGCAGCTTCACCCAGCCATCCACGCCATGGGTGTCGACGAGGCGCTGTACCAGCGCACGGGTGGCTCCAAGGCCGAAGCGGTTGACCTCGATTGGCAGAGGGAAGCGCCCGCCAAGCGTATCGACGATCTTGGTATCATCCGCGATGACGATCATGGCGTCGGATGCCGCCGCGACGATTTTTTCGCGCAGCAATGCCCCGCCAGCCCCCTTGATGAGATTGAGGTCGCCATCGATTTCGTCGGCGCCATCCACGGTCAGGTCCAGCCGGGCCAGCGTATCGAGGTCCGAGAGCGGGATATTCAGTTCCCGGGCCTGTTTGGCTGTGGCTTCCGAGGTGGGGACGCCGACGATATCGAGACCGCCCGCGACCCGCTCGCCGAGCAGTTCGACGAAATGGCGCGCGGTCGAGCCCGTGCCCAATCCGACCTTCATGCCTGACGCGATTTCGGCAACTGCGCGCGCTGCAGCCTCGCGCTTGAGTGCTTCACTCATGGCGTCATTTCCTCCAAAACGTATGGGGGTTTGGCAGCCACGCGCCTGCGCTGTCAAGCCGACCTTGGTCGCTCAATCACGCTTTGGTGACTAGCTGGTGTAACCGGCTAGCAACACAATAAGGCGATGATATCGCACTTGCGGCCAAAAAGAGGCACAACTCTTCCGGCTGCATCGCATTCAAAGTAAACAGCGCAAGTCGTCGCCGGCAGAATCATGCCAGCGCATTCAGAGGCCAAGTGGAAGCATGAGCATCTATAGAATTGCATTGGCAATCGGCATGGCGGTTTTGCTGGCAGCGACCAGCACGCTGCCCTCCAATGCCGCCCTGTGGTATAACCCGGACACGAACCAGTTCGAGGATCGCGCCGCCAGTGCCAGCCGGGGCGGCAGCTCCATCCGCAAGCAGATAGTGGATTACGAAACCACCCAGAAGCCCGGCACGATTGTCATCGAGACCGGCGAACGCCGCCTCTATCTGGTGCTCGAAGACGGCAAGGCCATGAAATATGGTATCGGCGTGGGCCGCGACGGCTTCACCTGGTCCGGCACCCACCGCATCACCCGCAAGGCGGAATGGCCCGGCTGGACCCCGCCCCCGGCCATGCGCAAGCGCGTTCCCGACCTGCCGGCCTACATGCCCGGCGGCCCGGACAATCCGCTCGGCGCCCGCGCGCTCTATATCGGTTCGACGCTCTATCGCGTGCACGGCACCTCTGAGCCGTGGTCGATTGGCCAGGCCGTGTCGTCGGGCTGCATCCGCCTGACCAATGAGGATGTCACCGACCTTTACGAGCGTGTCCAGGTTGGTGCCCGGATCGTGGTCAACCACTGATCCGAGTAAAGACTTCGTAAAAGGCCGCCAGATTGGCGGCCTTTTGTTTTTTGGGCGCTTTGCGCCGGGAACGATGACGACTAGATTGGCCCCATGACCGGTTCGCCTTCCCAGCAGCGCCCCCTGATCGACAGCTTCGGCCGGCGCATATCCTATCTGCGCATCTCGGTGACCGACCGGTGCGACTTCCGCTGCGTCTATTGCATGGCCGAGGACATGACGTTCCTCCCCAAGAAGGACGTGCTGAGCTTCGAGGAAGTCGAGGCCATTGCCGGCGCCTTTATCGCCCGGGGGACGACCAAAATCCGGCTGACTGGTGGCGAGCCGCTGGTCCGGCGCGATATCATGGCGCTGGTGCGCAGCCTGGGCGGCAGGATTGGGAATGGTCTTGATGAGCTGACCATCACCACCAATGGCAGCCAGTTGTCAAAGCATGCCGAAGGGCTTTTCGCTGCCGGCATACGTCGGATCAATGTGTCGCTCGATACGCTGGATGCCGATCGCTTCAGCCAGATCACCCGCCGCGGTCACATCGAGGATGTGCTGAGGGGGATCGACGCGGCGCAGGTTGAGGGCATCGCCATCAAGATCAACATGGTCGCGATGCGCGGCGTCAATGACGACGAGATTGAGCCGATGATGGCCTGGGCCCATGGCAAGGGCATGGGCCTGACGCTGATCGAGGGCATGCCGCTGGGCGAGGTCGGGATCGACCGCATCGATACCTATCTGCCACTGCGCGAACTGCATGAGCGGCTGGCACGGCGCTATACCTTCGCGAAGCTGGACAAGCGCACCGGCGGTCCTGCCCGCTATGTGCATGTGGCCGAGACCGGCGGCACGCTGGGCTTCATCACCCCGATGAGCCATAATTTCTGCGAGAGTTGCAACCGCGTCCGCCTGACGGCGACCGGACAGCTGTTCCTGTGCCTGGGCCAGGATGACCAGGTCAATCTGCGTGACGCCTGGCGCGAGGGCGGGGCCGCAGCGCTGGATGCGGCGTTGGATCACGCCATGATCATCAAGCCTAAGGGCCATGATTTCGTGCTGGATCGGACGCAGGGTGCACCGGCCGTGGCACGGCATATGAGTGTCACGGGTGGCTAAGCCACAAATCGACGGCGGCGCGCTCAGAGACCGGCTGACCAAGACCTTCTCCGACGTCTCGCCTCTCTTCCCCCTTGTGGAGGGCGTAGAGTCCCAGGCCTTTGCCTTCGACGCGGATGGTGGCGCATTCGTGGTCCGAGTGAACGCATTGGCCGGCGGTTTTGAGAAGGACCGGTTGGCGCATGACCGGTTCAATCGAGCGCAATTGCCCGTTCCCGAAGTGCTGCTGATCGCCGAATGCGGCCCGCTGCACTGGTACTGCGTGTCCCGCCGCGTGACCGGAGACACCTTGCAGGCGCTGCCGACGGGGAGCGCCTTTCGTTATGGCAAGGCGGCAGCCAGGTTGCTCGATGCCCTGGCCAAGAATGCGATGGACCCAGCGGCGGGCGCCGGACCATTCGACGGGACTGGCCAGGCCAGCTTCACCCGTTGGCCGGACTATGTGTCTTCAGTGTCAGGCTGGGACTGGTCGGCACTGCCCGGCGCGCAGCGCCAGTCGGCCATGGAAGTCGTGGGCCAGGTCTGCCGCATGGCCAACGACCTCCCGGACTTGAGGCGGCTCGTTCATGGTGACTTCGGATCAAACAATGTTCTGGTGCAGGATGGCGTCGTCATCGGCCTGATCGACTGGTCGGAGGCGATGATCGGCGATCCAGTTTATGATCTGGCCAATCTCCTGTTCTGGCGGCCATGGCTCGATTGCATGGAGCAACAATGCCGGTTCATCGAAGAGCATGAAAGCTGGCGGCTCAGCGAACGCGACGCCCTCACCTGCTACCAACTTCGGATCGGGCTGGGCGTTCTGCGCGATGCCGTGCTGGACGGAGATACCGCGATGGCGAACTGGTCGCTGGCGCGGTGCATGGCGATAGCGGCGGGATAGTTAGCGCCCCGGCGCCCGCTCGATCAGTTCCACCAGAATGCCATCGGGATCGCGGACAAAGGCCACGCGGCGGATCATTTCGGAATTGCAGGCATTCCGAGGGCGCTCGGCGACTTCGACGCCAGCCGCCTCAAGAAACTCGACCATGGCGTCGACATCGTCATAGGCCAGGGTCAGGTGGCGCATGCCTGCTTCGGAATGGGGCACTTCGCGGAAGCCACCCACCTCGTGGACGGGTGCAGCAACTTCCAACATGCCACCGCCCGCGTCGAGGAAAGCAAGCTCGCCGCCGGCGGTGGTCTTGCGCAGTGCTAGGCGCAGGCCCAGCAGGCCGCAATAGAAATCGATGGCGCGATCCATGTCGCTGACCGTCATACCGATATGTTCGAAACCAATCAGCATTGGCGGTGCGGACCTATTTATCGTCGTCCGAGATGATGGCGAAGTCGAGCGGCAGGGCCGTGGTGTATTTGATCTGCCCCATGGCGAAGGCCGAGCTGACATCGGTGAGATTGATCTTGCCGATCAGACGCTTGTAAAAAGTGTCATAGGCGCCGATATCGGGCACGACCACACGCATGAGATAATCGACATCGCCGCTCATGCGATAGAACTCGACCACCTCGGGAAACTCGTCCACCACGCCCGAGAACTTGCGCATCCAGGTGTCGTTATGCTCGTTGGTCTTGACCGAGACGAAGACGGTGACGCCGACATTGACCTTGGCGGGATCGAGGACGGCGACGCGGCGCTGGATGACCCCGTCCTCCTCCATCTTCTGGATACGCCGCCAGCATGGCGTGGTGCTCAGGCCGACCTTGCGGCCGATTTCCGCGACCGGCATGGTCGCATCCTTCTGCAGAAGCGTCAGGATCTTGCGGTCGATCTTGTCCAAAGCCATTCCGGCCCCTTGAAATCAGATTTTACTTTAGACGCCATTCGCGCGCCGTGGCGACAGAAGAAGTGCCATATCGCCCAGTATGGCGCAATAAAATTGCTCATTGCAATGTATTTGGCCTGCGCAACACCATCTTAACCCTAGCGCCAGCGCGACCGCCAGCACTTTTCCCTGGCGACGCAATGCATCCCGGTTGCCGGGTCGCTTCCAGGGAACTCGGTTTCACGCGCTGTTAACCACGGCACCCCTAAGGTCTGATCGTGAGCGTCGCGAGCGCGTTTTTGTTCGCATCATCGAGTAACGAGTAAGACTTTCCATGCCGGTTCCCGACGCCGATATCCGTGCCCAATCCGGGCGTGACGGCAAGCGAGCAGCACAGAAAACCGTGCTAGAGGCCCGTCAGCGGCTGACCTCCAGCTCCGGTACGCGCGCAGATTTCGATTTCGAACTGATGCATGACTATGCCGATAGTCGCATCGCCGCGGCCCTGCCCATGGCGGCCATCGTTTTCATCCTGGCCATCGTCGCCAGCTTTTGGGTGCCGATCACCGTCACGGCCTTGTGGGCGGGGCTGGTCATCGCCAGCCTGCTCGTGGTGGTGTTGACGGCCAGGCGCTTCAAGTCCGTCGACCCGGGCAAGTTCAATGCCGCCCGCTGGACCACCAGTTTCGTGGCAGCCGAAAGTGTTGGCGGGCTGGCGCTATCATTGCTGGCGCTTTTTACCCTTGTCACCGACCCCGAAGCGCTGGCCCCAGTGATGTTCGCCATGGTGCTGGTCAGCATCGCGTCGAACGCGGTGGCGACCCATACCCTGCCCCCGGCGACGCTGATGAGCACCCTTCCTGTCACCACAACCGTCTCCATCTCGCTGATCGCCCTGGGCGGCACGCTCAATTATACGCTGGCGGCCGTGGCCGTCTGCGGTGAGGTGTTCTTCGTCTATCTGGCGCGGCAGCTGCACAGCTCCGAGCTCGAAACCATCTCGCACCAGGCCGAGAAGGACACGCTGATCTACGAACTGGAAGAAGCGCGCAACATGTCGGACGAAGCTCGCCGGCATGCGGAGCAGGCCAATATCGCCAAGAGCCAGTTCCTGGCCACCATGAGCCATGAATTGCGCACTCCGCTCAACGCCATTATCGGCTTTTCCGAGGTGTTGAAATCGGAACTGCTGGGGCCCCACCAGGTGCCGCAATACAAGGAATATGCCGGCGACATCCATTCCAGCGGCCAGCACCTGCTCAATCTGATCAACGAGTTGCTCGATCTCAGCCGTATCGAGGCGGGCAAATACGAACTCAACGAGGAAGTGGTGTCGCTGGTCGACATCGCCTCGGACTGCCGCCGGATGATGGAATTGCGCGCCAAATCCAAGGGCATCGACCTGGTTTTCAGCGTCGGCGACAACCTGCCCAGGCTCTGGGGTGACGAACGCGCCATCCGCCAGGTGGTGCTGAACCTGTTGTCCAATGCCATCAAGTTCACCCCCCAGCAGGGCAAGATCGTGCTGGTGGTGCAGCGGAGCGGCGATGGCGGGCAGCTCATCTCGGTCAAGGACAACGGTCCGGGCATTCCCGAAAACGAGATCGAGACGGTGCTCTCGTCCTTCGGCCAGGGGTCGCTGGCGCAGAAGACGGCGGAACAGGGGGCCGGCCTTGGCCTTCCCATCGTGCAGAAGATCATGGACCTGCATCAGGGCCGGTTCGACCTCTATTCCAAGCTCCGCTTCGGCACCGAAGTCATCGCCACGTTCCCCCGCGCCCGGGTCATGGACGCGCTGGCGCCGGTGGTCGAGAAGCGCAATCGGCTCGAAATCTACTCAGAAGTGGGCTGAGGGCTGGCAAGGCCGCTCCTGCGCCGAAATTTGGCCGCTTTGGTCGTGATGTTCGGGCGCATGGAGTCCTGATGATCAAGCATTCGATCCTTGCTACCTTGCTTCTCGTGCTCGTGCCGCTGAATGTGGCCGCACAACCCGCCGAACAGGCTGCACCAGCTGCCGAAAGTTCCGTTGAGACCGTCTTCGACACCAGTTACCGCCCCTCCCCCTCGGTGTCCGCACGCTTGCAGCGCGAATTCCTCGACGGGGTGCGCTGGTCGGCCGGTGTCGAGGCTCGCGACAGCCTGACAGAGGCCTTTGCCGAGCGCTCCCCGACCGAAATCTGGCAGGAACTGGTTGCGTCTGACGGGCTCACGACCAATAACGTCACAGATGCACTGACATCCTATTGGGTGCTCAACTGGGTGGCGGCCAATGGCGCCTATGCGGTCAAGGTCGACAGTGCCCCCGTGCAAAGGCAATTGCAGATTGCTTTCGCCAATGACCCCAATTTTCATAAGATGGGCGACCAGCAGCGGCAGGAACTGGCGGAGGGCTATATCCTCAACTTCCTTGTCGAGCACGCTGCGCTCAACACCGCCGTCGAAAAGCGCGACGTGGAGACCCTCAACCGCCTCGCGGCGGCGGCCGTCGCACGGTTCCGGAGGGACATGAAGGTGAACCTGCTTGCCCTCGTACCGGGCCCCGATGGATTTGCGGCGCGGCCGGTGGTGGCCGAGTAGCGCCAGCTAGGCAGACTTGCCGCTGACGGCGGCGCTTTCGAAGGTCGCCATATTGTCGTGCAGGTGCAGCGCCGTCTTGGCCATAACGGCGGCCAACGCCGCGCCGCTGCCTTCACCCAGCCGCATGCCCAAATCGAGCAGGCCGGTCTGGCCCATTTTGTCGAGCGCCCTGGCATGGGCACTTTCGGCCGAGACATGGGCAAAAAGGCAATGGTTGATGGCTGCCGGATTGACGGCCTGGGCAATTGCTGCGGCCGCCGTGGCCACATAGCCATCGACGATGACCGGCACCTTCTGGTGGCGGGCGGCCACCAGGGCACCGAGCATGGCGCATATCTCGCGGCCGCCAAGGCGGGCGAGAATGGCGAGTGGATGATCGAGTTGGCCGGCATGCAGGGCAAGGGCGCGATCCACCGCATCCGCCTTGCGCTTGAGGCCCGCATCGTCCACGCCCGTACCGCGACCCACCCAGTCGGCTCCGGTGCCGCCATAAAGGGCGGCATATAGTGCGGCGGCGATGGTGGTGTTGCCGATGCCCATTTCACCCAGGCAGATCAGGTCCGGCTTGCCAGCCACCGCCTCCATACCGTAGGCGATGGTGGCGGCGCACATCTGGTCATCAAGCGCGGGCTCGACGGTAATGTCCCCTGTGGGCAGTTCGAGCGCCAGTTCGAAGACGCGCAGGTTGATTTCATGCAGGGCGCAGATCTGCGAAATGGCCGCGCCGCCGTTGGTGAAATTGGCGACCATCTGCGCGGTCACCTCGCGGGGGAAGCTCGACACACCCTGATCGGTCACGCCGTGATTGCCGGCAAAGATAGTGACCATGGGATTGTCGAGACGCGGTTTTGCGCGATGCTGCCAGCGCGCCAGCCATTCCACCAGTTCTTCCAGGCGCCCCAGAGAGCCCGACGGCTTGGTCAGTTGCGCATCGCGCGCGCGCACGGCGGCCACAGCCTGTTCGTCGCCATCGGGCACGGCCACGAGCAAATCAATGATGTCGGAAAAGGCAGGATTGAGTGGCATGGCAGGTCCGGCGCGATGTGTTAGGAAGGGGTTGTCTTGTTGCCCATAACGGAGCGAAAAGCAATTGACGGACGGGTCGCCAGAGACCAGCGCAAACGACAGGATCGATGCCGAAAACCGTGACGCCTACAGACCCCGGCCGGAGCGCGGCGGGCTCGGGCTGAAGGACGATCTGGTGATGGCGCTGCGTTTTTTTTCGCGCCTGCCGACGGGGGATGGCCCGCATGAAAGGCCCGATCTGGGCCGGATCGCCATGGCATTACCGGTAGCATCGGTGGTGATGGGACTGGTCCCGATTCTGCTGCTGGCCGGGGTGTGGCTCGGCCTGCCAGGATACTTTGCCGCCACGCTCGCCGTGGGCGCCATGGTGCTGGTTGGGGGCGGCATGATGGAGGATTCGCTGGCCGATGCCGCAGATGGCCTCTTCGGCGGATCGACGCGCGAGCGGCGCCTGGAAATCCTCAAGGACAGCCGCCATGGCACTTATGGCGTGGCGGCACTGTGCCTTTTCCTGGTGCTGCGAGTAACGGCCATTGGCAGCGTGGCTGCACTCAATCCGCTCGCGGCAGCTGCACTGTGGCTGGCGGCCAATGTGGCGGGACGATCCGGCGCCCTGTGGGTGGCCGTGGCCCTGCCTCCTGCCCGCGCCGATGGCGCGTCTGCCTCTGCCGGGGCACTCCCGGTCTCGCGCTTTGCGGTTGGAGCTGCACTGGCGGCGCTGCTAGTCCTCGTCATCGGCGCGCCAGCATCGAGCCTTGTCGGAGCAATCATTGCCCTTTTGGCGGTTGCGCTCGTGGTGGTGGGCTGGGCGGCCCTCTGCCAACGATTGGTCGGTGGGCAGACGGGTGACCTGATTGGCGCTGCGGCGGGGGTGGGCGAGATTTCGGCGCTCACCGTGTTGCTGATCTTTGCCTGACGCCTTGAAATCGCCGCGCCGTCTTCCTTAATCGACAGGGTAGCAGCAGAAGGGGCAAGGACAGCATGATCTTTATCGGCATCGCCCTTCTGGTTGCGGCTGGCCTGGTGCTGCTGATCAGCGCCGATGCGGGGAGCCTTGTCGGCCTGGGTCAGATGCAGACAGCCCAGTTGATCCCGCTGGTCGTGCTGCTCATTATTTTCGCGGGCGGATTGTTCACGCGTCGCCATCGCGTTTCCGAACTAGTGGGGGGCCTGTTCCTCTGGGCCGGGCTTTTTGCCGTAGCCATGGTCACCTACGCCTATCGCGATGAACTTCTCGGCGTTGTGGGGCGGGTGGCCGGGGAGTTCCAGCCAGGCGTGGCCCTGATCGACAGCGCAGACGGCACTTCGACCTTCCGTCGTGGCATGAGCGGTCATTTCGAGGTCAATGCCACAATCAATGGCCATACCACGCCGATGATCTTCGATACCGGCGCCAGCGCCGTGGTGCTAACCGTCGAGGATGCCAGGGCGGCGGGCGTCAATGTGGCGGGGCTGCGCTATACCGTGCCGGTCTCCACGGCCAATGGGCAGGGCATGGCGGCGCGCACGCGGCTCGACTCTATCGAGGTGGGCGGCATCATGCGGCGCAACCTGACCGCCTTCGTGACCGAAGCAGGCGCGCTCGAGACCAGCCTGCTGGGGATGACCTTTCTCGAAACGCTGAGCCAATACAGCGTGACACAGAATTCGCTGGAACTGGTGGACTAGCGTCTTTGTGATGTCGCGCTTCCGAACCGCAAAACCGTTGCCACTTTTGCTGGAAACGCTTTAGCCCGCCATCGCACGATCTTCGACCACGGCCAGCGCGCGCCTGAACACTTCCGGCCCGGCATTGGGGCGGCAGGCGTCGACGCTCATGATCTGCCGGAACTGTCGGGCGCCGGGGCGGCCATTGGCGAGGCCGAGCATGTGGCGGGAAATGTTGTTAAGCCGAACATCCTGGCTGCGCTGGGCTTCGGCATAGTCGGCCATTGCCTGCATAATGCCAGTCAGGTCGGGCACGGCGTGAGCATCCCCGAAGAAACGGGCATCGACTTCGGCAAGCAGCATGGGATTGTGATAGGCGGCGCGGCCAAGCATGACCCCATCCATATGGGCGAGATGCTCCTCGGCCTGTTCAAGCGTCTCTATACCCCCATTGATCATCGTCGGCAGCGACGCGAGGCGCGCGCCCAGGCGATAGACGCGGGGATAATCGAGCGGCGGGATGATGCGGTTTTCCTTGGGGCTCAGGCCCTGCAGCCAGGCCTTGCGAGCGTGGACATAGAGCGCGTCAACGCCTGCCGCGACCATAGCATCGGCGAAGCGGTCCAGGCTCTCCTCGACATCCTGATCATCGATTCCAATGCGGCATTTGACCGTGACCGCGCGATCCGTGACCGCGCGCATGGCGCGGACGCAATCAGCGACAAGGTCCGGCTCGGCCATCAGGCAGGCGCCGAAGCGGCCTGACTGCACCCGGTCGGAAGGGCAGCCGACGTTGAGGTTGATTTCGTCATAATCGAAATCGGTGGCAATGCGGGTGGCCCTGGCCAACTCGGCCGGATCGGAACCACCCAGTTGCAGGGCGACAGGATGTTCGACGGCGTCAAACCGCAGATGCCGCTCGGCGTCGCCATGCACGATGGCGCCGGAATTGATCATTTCGGTGAACAGCAGGCTATGGCGCGTGAGGAGGCGATGCAGGAACCGGCAATGGCGGTCCGTCCAGTCCATCATGGGGGCGACGGAGAATTTCCTATTCTTTTCAATCACTTAATATTATTCTGCCTCTGAAGCTAGAAAATTTTTGCGCTATATTTCGATAAGTCATCTAATTCCGACTTTTTTCCGTCGGTTTCGTTTGTGGCCCAATGTGCCATATCAGCGGGCCGTGTACCAATTCTATGGGATCAAGGAGATCGGTCAAATTCACGTCTGATGGGCACAGGCCCGCCGGTCGACTGCGCAGCGACTGCAGCAGAAGCGTCGACCCAGTCACGTCGCGATCAGCTACGTCTACTAACTGACCGGGCCACAACCTGCCCTGCAAAGTCGCCCGCTCCACGATCGGAGAGGAAGCGGCCCGCCTGACCTCCTCGACCCAGACCGCGGCTTCGCCCGCGAACAGGGTATGCTCGAGGTCGTTCGCATAATTGTCAGTCTTTTCCGCGTCGTAGGCCTCGCTGTCCGGATCATCCCACATCACGTCACCTGCCAGCTTGGAAACGGATCGGGTAGCCGCGCCCAAGCCGCTGGCGTGAAGCATTGTGCCGTAACTAGGCACGCATCAAGCGCCTTTCGGAGGGCCTGCTCGTCCATTGGATCCATGCCGATAAACACCAGCTCCTGGCGACGATCACCCCATTCTGGATCCAGATAAGATTTCATCGCGGTGCGCCACTCGTCGTCGTCAGGCCAGCGATCCTGCGGGACCGAGGCCCACCACCGACCACGGCGCGAGGTGCGCGTCAGGGCGCCAGCCTGGCTCAGTTCGCCGACATGCTGCGGCCGCGTGGCCAGCCAGAAAAAGCCCTTGGACCGCACGACACCGGGCCAGGGCGTGTTGATGAACTCAGCCAGCAGCATCGGATTAAAGGGCCGCTTGGCCCGGTAGACGAACGAGCGAATGCCATATTCCTCGGTTTCGGGAATATGGTCGGTGAAACCGTTGAGCTCCTTGAACCAGAGAGGGTTTTCCTGCGCACGGTCGAGGTCGAACAGACCCGTATCAAGGACCGCGTCGAGTGGAACATCGGCCCAGTCCGTCTCAATGATACGGGCCACTGGATTGAGAGCCCTGATGATCTTGCGGGCCGCATCGCGATCCCATTCCTGGGCCATGGAGATCTTGTTGAGGATGATGACGTCGGCGAACTCGATCTGCTCGACCAGCAGATCGACCAAGGCGCGCTCATCGCCGCCACCCATGGTTTCGCCGCGATCGCGCAGGAAATCGTGCGAGCTGTAATCCTTGAGAAGATTGGCGGCATCGACCACGGTGACCATGGTGTCGAGCCGAGTAAGGTCGGACAGCGACACGCCTTTCTCGTCACGGAACTCGAACGTGGTCGCAACCGGCAGCGGCTCAGCGATGCCGGTGCCTTCGATCAGCAGATAGTCATATCGGCCGCTTTCGGCCAAGGCACGGACCTCGCTGAGAAGATCGTCGCGCAGCGTGCAACAGATGCAGCCATTGGAGAGTTCGACCAGCTTCTCGTCGGTGCGACTGAGATTGGCGCCGCCCTCGCGCACCAACTCGGCGTCGATATTGATCTCGCTCATGTCGTTGACGATCACCGCGACGCGGCGGCCGGAGCGATTGTTGAGAATGTGATTGAGCAGCGTCGTCTTGCCCGCGCCGAGAAAGCCGGAGAGGACGGTGACCGGAAGCTTCCGGCTGGGATCAGTCTGGGCGGTCATGACGGGGTCCTGTGTTTTGCTGCCTATGGGCTGCGCCCGGCCTGAGGCTGGGCGCAGCAAGTTTGCGGGAGACGACGCGCCTAGTGAGCGATCATCTCCTCGACGATCTCGTCGGCCCCAAGGAATGATGGATAGTAAGTCGGCCAGTTGGTGAGTTCTTCGAGCAGGGCCGCCCGGTCATCACCCCAATAGAGGTGATAGTGGTCGGCCTTGGCGGGAGCGATCTTATGGTCACTGAACTGGATGAACTGCGGCGCAGCGTCGTCGCCGGACACCTTGGCAAAGATGGCGCGAACGCCGCGATTGCCCTTTTCATAAGTCAGGATTTCGTAGCCGTCATAGGCATAGTCAGCGACCATGGGCTCGCCGTCGGCATAGAAGGAGACAGTGTTACCCTCGATGGTAATGCGGTCGACTTCGGTCTGGTAGCCGATGGTGTAGTACGCCGTGTATTCCTCGGCCGTCATGGTGCCACCTTTGGCCTTGTGCTCCATTACCGGTGCCAATTTGCCGTCCTGCAGCAGCGGGTAAACCGATTGCCAGTCACCGGCCCAGTCGGCCAGCGTCCGGTCTGCGATCTGGTCGTCCTCGAAATAGCCCTTATAAACTTGGCTGTCGTGATCATGATCATGGGCTTCATCGCTGTGATCGTGTGCCTCATCGCCGTGGTCATTACCTTCGTGGTCGTGCTCTTCGCCTTCGGCATGCTCATGCACGGTGCCGGTGCCGCCGACGGCCACGACGTTGAACGGCGTGCCATCGATGGCGATCTCGCCGTCCTGCTGGAAGCTCTCTGCGTCGACTAGGAGCAGCTTTCCGGCAAGCGGATCGGTGACGACGATGTGGTCACCCGCGACAGCCACGCGCGGACGCGGGTCGCTCCAGTGGCCGTCCATGGAGTAGGGGTCCGTCAGCGCCAGAGATTTAGTCACTTCGCCCGCGATGACGTCCAGTTGATGAAGCTGACCGTCTTCGGTGAAGACATAGGCGAAGCGCGCCCGGATCGGATCGACGGCGAAGGTGACGCGACGGGTTGGCAGTTCAACCAGACGGAAGGCGTCTTCTTCACTTGGGTCGATCAGCACCACGGCGCTCGGACCGTAATTGCCCAGGAAGTACTGTAGGCCGCGACCGCCTACCAGCGTCGTGCTCTTGCCCTTCGGCAGGGCGTCAGAATAGGCGACATGCTCGATCGTCGGAGCGCCGCCCTGGCCGGGGGTAACGACAAGCAGGCCGGTGGCGCAGGCGAAAGCGACCTGGTTGCCCGAGGTGGCTTCGCCATGCAGGTCCAGGCACTCGGCGAGCTCACCGACTTTATTGCCGTCGCGATCGAGCGTCTTGATGCCGATGGGCAGGTTGGACGGGTCCTCCAGATGTGGTTCGGACACGAGGTCGAAATTGCCATACGGCACCACCACGCCGTGATGCGGCGCGCCCGAATTGACCTCGCGGGTGTGGACATGACCTTCACGCGCCTCGTGCTCCTCGAACACGCGGGCCAAGCCTTCCTTGTCAAAGAAAGCCGCCCAATGGCCGTCATGCTCAACGAAGTGGACGGGATAATCGCCCGTGATCTCGGCGCCGGCCAGCGCTGCATCTTCGACATCTATGTCCGCGTGATCGCCATGATCGTGAAAGGCGATGCCGGTCTTGATGGTCGTGACCACGTCGGCATCGCCCTGCACGGCATATACTGCTTCGCCGCTGTCGCTGCGATAGAGCGAGGCCGGGCCTTCAATGTCGAACGTCGACAGCGCATCGCCATCGACAGCGTCGATCGCATAAACGACTGGCTTGGCATGATCGGACACGAACAGACGCCATGCTGTTAGGTCTTCAGCCATGGCTGTGCTGCCGAGCCCGGCCAGCAGGGCGAACGTCGAAATACCCAGACTTAGTCTTCTCATTGGTTTCTCCTTGGTTTGATAGGGGTGCGGGGTCGCTCCACGCGGGTTCACTGCGCGGCGACGGCCGCGGTGATGGTGGCGACATTGGTACGGATCAGGTCGATGTAGGTCGGCGCCGGACCGTCAGGGCCGGATAGGGCGTCGGAATAGAGGACGCCACCGAGGGCGAGTCCGGCTTCGGTCGCGATTTGCTCAACAAGGCGGGCGTCCGAAATGTTCTCGGCAAACACGGCCGAGGCGCGTTGTTCGCGAACCTGCCGGATCAGCCCGGCAACATCGGCGGCAGAAGCCTCAGATTCCGTCGAAACGCCCTGGGGCGACAGGAAGGTGATGCCATACTCGTCTTCGAAATAACGGAAGGCGTGGTGAGCCACGACCACGACGCGCTTGTTCTCGGGTAAGGCGGCGATTGTGTCACGTACCTCGCCGTCGAGCGCAGAGAGGTCTTCCGTATAGGCGGCAGCATTGGCCCAATAGGTTTCGCAGCCATCCGCATCGGCAGCGCAGAAGGCGTCAGCGATGTTGCCAACATAGACCTGGGCTGCTCGAACAGCCTGCCACGCATGCGGGTCAAAGGGCGCCGCATGGAACACTGCTTCGCCATTGACAAAATGGTAGTGCCCGCCCAGCGGGTCCTCGACAATGTCGACACCCTCGGTCAGCTCGATGATTGGCGCTGTCGTGCCACTCGCCTCGATCAAGCGGGACAGAAATCCCTCGAACATCAAACCGTTCACGAGGACGACGTCGGCACGCGCCAGGGCGATGGCATCGGACGGTTTGGGCTCATAGACATGAGCATCCCCATCGGCACCGACGAGCGTCTTGAGCTCGATGCGGTCGCCACCGACCTGGCTTGCGAAGTCGCCAATGATAGAAAAGGTGGCCGCGACCGCCATCTTGTCCTGGGCAAAGCCGGGCGTGACGGCAGCGCCCAATGATATAACAGAACATGCCAAGAGGCGTTTGAACCGGGAGGTCATGGTAGTTCCTTCTTAGGCTGTACGGTGAGAGGTGCGGGGCCGCATGGTCGCAAGCACACCGCGAGGGCCGGTCAGCACTGAGACGGCATAGACTACGCCTGTCGACAGGATGATCGCCGGACCGGATGGCAGGCTGAAATGATAGGAGAGCAACAGCCCGCTGATGGACGACAACAGGCCGATGGCGATGGCGACCACGCACATGGTTTCGACGCGGCTGGTCCAGAAACGAGCTGCCGTGGCCGGCAACACCATCAAGCCAACCGAAAGCAGCGTGCTGAGCGCCTGAAACCCGGCAACGAGGTTGATCACAACAAGGCCCAGAAAGACGAAGTGGACCGGCGAGCCCAGTTTGGAAACCGACCGCAGAAACAGAGGATCAAGGCACTCGGCGATCAGGGCACACCGGAACACCAACATCGTTACCAGGGTCACGACCGTCACCAACCCGATCAGCGTCAAGGCATCGGTATTGAGCGCCAGCACGGTCCCGAACAGCACATGCATTAGATCGATGCTGGAGCCGCGCATGGAGACCATCACCACCCCGACTGACAAAGCAATCAGGTAGAAGGCGGCCATGGAGGCATCCTCCTTCTGCACGGTGAAGCGTGACACGGCCCCAGCACCCAAGGCAACGACCATGCCTGCAACCAGTCCACCGATGGTCATCGGCACCAATTCAAGGCCGTAAAGCAGGAAGCCGGCGGCGGCCCCAGGCAGGATCGCGTGCGCCATTGCATCGCCAGTTAGGCTCATGCGCCGCAAAGTCAAGAATACTCCGACTGGTCCGGCGCCTATCGACAGCATCAACGAGCCCAAAAGGGCAGGCTGCATGAAGCCGAACTCGACGAATGGGACGACGAAGAAAAGGTAGAGCGCGTTCATGAAGCACGGCGCTCCCCGGAGTGAGTGTGCCCATGATCATCCTCGGGCTGACACCACGGGCGTTCTCGTCCCAGGCTTCGTGAAAACGCCGGGCCCGCAGCAGGTTTTCCGGCATCAGCGTTTCGCGCGCCTCACCCCATGCCACGGGCCGGCGAGCCAGCAGCAGTGCCTGCGGAAAGTGCTCGCGGACCAGATCGAGGTCGTGGACGACCACCAGCACGGTACGCGCCTCGCCATGCCAGCGCTTGATCAGAGCGATGAGGTCACCCAGCGTCCGGGCATCGATGGCGTTAAAGGGCTCGTCGAGCAGGATGAGGTCGGCATCCTGCGCCAGTACCCGGGCGAACAGCGCCCGTTGCAGCTGGCCACCGGACAGGGTCTCGATGGACCGCTTTTCGAAGCCCGCCATGCCCACCGCGGTCAGCGCCTTGCTCACGGCGTCACGATCCTCATTACGATGCCGGCCCAGGAGTCCGCGACGTGGCCAGAGGCCAAGCGACACCAGATCGATGACGCGGGCGGGAAAAGAGCGATCGAGTTCGGATTGCTGCGGTAGGTAGGCAACGCGGGTCCCCGCTGTCACCGTGCAGGATCCGGTCATCGGCGGCAGCATGCCGACAATCCCCTTCATCAGGGTCGACTTGCCAGATCCATTGGCGCCAACCACAGCGGTTAGCGAACCCCTGGGCACCGCTCCAGACAGGTGATGCACTGCCGGATGGCCGGCATAGCCGAGTGTCAGATCGGAGAATGTCAGACAGGGATCGGCCATGCAAAACCTTGAAACTAACGCTTGAGTGTCGAGACGCGTGACGTTATTACATTACAAAATTCATCCCACAAGACGGTTTTTCATATGCATGTCGAGCCGACCCTCACCGCCAATCAACAACTGGTCTTCAAGGCTTTCGGAGAGGCTGCAGCGCCGCTCAGCGCCTAAACAATTCTTGAGCGGCTGCAGGGAAAGGGCATCAAGGCGCCGCTGCAAGTTTATCGCGCGCTGGAGAAGCTCATCGATTTCGGCCTGGTGCATCGGCTTGAGAGCCTCAATGCCTTGGTGGTATGCGACCACCAAGGCGATCACACCCAGCATCCCGTAGCCTTTGCCATTTGCGATGCCTGTGGCCTGGTTTCCGAGTTCATAGACCTGTCGGTTCAGGAAGGGCTGAACCGTTGGACCACGGGACATGCCTTCCGGCCCAAGTGGGTGACGGTTGAGCTCCGTGGCCTCTGTGAAAGCTGCGACGGAGCCTCCAAATGACAGAACTTGGCCTGGACCATGCCGCGCCCATACCCGTCTTTTTGCTTACCGGTTTCCTGGGCTCGGGGAAGACAAGCCGCTGGGCGAGATCGACACGGCGCCCGAAGTGCTTGAGCAGCTGGCGTTTGCCGATCTGGTGGTGATCAACAAGACCGATCTCGTTAGCCTTGAGGAGTCGGCAGCCGTCGAACCCCGCATCCGCAGCGTCAATCCCATGGCCGCCATCGAGCACGCCGAACGCTGGGACCTAGCGCTGGACAAGGTCCCTCGGCCGTGACGCGTTCAACCTCCAGCGCGTGCTCGAGGTCGAGCCGGAATTCCTCACCGAAGATCACGCGCATGACCTTGGCGAGGAAATCGGCAGCCTGTCGCTGGTAAGCGACAAAGCCCTCGATGAGCGAATGTTTTCGACTTGGTTCCGGAAGGTGTGAATAGCCCCGCGTTCCGTCAACCGGTGCCGCTCGTCACTGCGCGACGCCCGCGTAAGGTGTCCGGCTTCCCGCCTTTAAGTTCGGTCGGCTGATGAATAGGGGCTATTGCCTAGCAGCGCGACTGGTGGAGAGATGCGTGTGCAGCACAAATGGAACTTTCGCGCTCGGAGGTAGTTAAGGTCGTATCGGGGTGGTGTATCCTGATGGCGGCCGGGGACTTTGCCGAACCATGTTAAGGGAGCCTTATGTCCAATATCACTGATTTTCCGAGCGCTGGCCGCCAGTTATCGGAATATGAGGCACTTGTCGCGGCCGGACCGACAGTGCTCGATGCTATCCCGGGCGCTGTTTATATCTGCGACCATGACGGATGGCTGGTTCGCTACAATGCAGAGGCGGCCGCACTGTGGGGCCGCGCACCTGATCTCGGCGGGACCAGGGAGCGTTTTTGTGGCTCCCTCGCTTTATTCTTGCCTGACGGGACCCCTCTCAGGCACCAAGATTGCCCTATGGCGGAAGCGGTGCTCACAGGGGACGAAACCAGAAATGCCGAAGTCATAATCCAGCGTCCGGACCAATCCCGGATCACGGCCCTTGTCAACATCCGCACTCTTCGAGATGCCCACGGCAACATCCAGGGCGCCATCAACTGCTTTCAGGACGTTTCGGCGCATAAGGCGGCTGAAGAAGAGCTCCGTCGCAAGAACAATGACCTCGAGGACTTCTTTGAGAACAGCGCCGTCGGCCTGCATATTGTCAGTGGCGAGGGCATCATTGTACGCGCCAATCAAGCCGAGTTGAAACTCCTGGGGTATGCAGCTGACGAGTATGTCGGCCGTCACATTGCTGAATTCCACGCCGACGCGCCGGTTATTGGCGACATTCTTCAGAAGCTTTCAAATGGTGCCAAACTCGACCGCTACGCGGCACGGCTACGTGCCAAGGATGGCTCGATCAAGCATGTCCTCATCACCTCAAACAGCCGCTTCAAAGATGGCAAATTCGTCAATACCCGCTGTTTCACCATGGACGTCACGAACCTCCGTGACGCCGAGCGCGCGCACCGTGATAGCGAGGAGCGCCTCGCTGCCACCTACGAGGCGGCGACGATCGGCATAGCCGAGGCGGACGAAAGCGGACACCTGATCCGAGTTAACGACGCGATCTGCCAGATGCTTGGGCGATCGCGCGAAGAACTGCTGGGTATGACATTCTTTGACTATACCGAAGAGGACGATCGTGTCGAAGACGCGGCCCTGTTTTCTCGCCAAGTGAAAGGGGAGCTCGGAAACTACGCCCTTCGCAAAAGGGCGCGCAAGCCCGATGGAACGATAGTCTATCTCGATGTGAGTGGCTCGGCCGTGCGGGACGATAACGGCAAGTTTGTCTATGCCGTCCGGGTCATTCAGGACGTGACAGAAGCAAAGCACATGGAGGACAGGATAAGGGAGAGTGAGCGGCACCTGCGCAACCTCCTCGAAGCCTTGCCGGCAGCGGTCTACACCACGGACGCAGAAGGCAACATCACATTCTTCAACAAGGCCTGCATCGATATAGCCGGTCGCATTCCGGTGATTGGCGACAAATGGTGCGTGACCTGGCGCCTCTACACAGCCGACGGGATTCCCCTGCCCCATGACCAGTGTCCGATGGCGGTGGCTCTGAAGGAAGATCGGCCTGTGCGTGACGTTGAGGCCATGGCGGAGCGGCCGGATGGGAGCTTCGTGCCCTTCATGCCCTACCCCACGCCGTTGCATGACGCCGACGGCAACCTGACCGGCGCCATCAATATGCTTGTCGACATTACTGAACGAAAGCGGTCCGAAAGCGCGCAAAGGGCGCTCATCGACGAGCTGAACCACAGAGTAAAGAACACCCTTGCGACCGTTCAGTCGCTCGCCGTGCAGACCGTACGTCACTCCGGTAGCCTGAAGGAATTTGCGCCACATTACGAAAAGCGCTTGCTGGGATTGGCCCGGGCGCATGACCTGCTAACAACGCGAAACTGGGAAAATGCACCCCTGGACATGCTGACACGGGAAGTGATCGATCCCATCTCAGGCGCTATGGACCGGCGGGTGCACTTTGAAGGACCAACCGTTGCGCTTAATCCTCGCGCGGCGCTTAGCCTCACCATGGCGCTAAACGAACTCGCCACTAACGCTGCGAAGTTTGGGGCGCTGTCCTCAGATCAGGGAAGCCTTTCTCTGGTGTGGAGAGTTCTGGACAGGGCGGGGCAGCGGTGGGTGGAACTGGTCTGGCAGGAAGCCGGCGGACCGCCGGTGAACGCGCCAAGCCGCCGCGGATTTGGGACACGCTGGATCGAGAGGTGCCTCGAACGCGATCTTGGCGGAGAACTGGACCTGGTTTTCGATCCGGCTGGGCTGCGCTGCCAGGTATGCTTTCCTCTAAGGGAAATGTCGCAGGCATGAATGAACTCGCCGGGAAGCGAATACTCGTCGTCGAGGACGAGGGGGTGGTGGCTCTGCTCATCGAGGACATGCTCGAGGATCTAGGGTGCGAGGTGATCGGTTCGGTTGCGACTCTGAGCAAGGCAATAGAAGCCGCTACCAGCCAAACGTTCGATCTGGCCATGCTGGACGTAAACCTTGATGGTCAGCTGGTCTTTCCTGTCGCCGAAGTCCTGCAAAGTCGGCAGTTGCCATTTTTGTTCAGCACAGGTTATGGCCGTCTTGGCGTACCGGACAAGTTCAAGGCATACGAGGTTTTGAACAAGCCTTTTGCAAAAGAAGAACTGGAGCGAAAGCTCCGCGCCGCACTTCAAGGCCGCTAGATTGCGGCGTTCAACTGTACTGCTCGGTCAACTGGAGACGTGAATGAACCTGGACGGCGTCGGCGTTTTCCTGGTCGAAGACGAACCCTTGCTGGCGATGTCTGTGGAGGACATGATCATCGAGTTGGGGGGTAAGGTCACAGCCAGCGCTGCCAGCTTGACCGAGGCAATGGAAAAGGCCGGCGCCGAGAGGTTCGATTGCGCGCTGCTCGACATCAATCTGGGTGGCCGCGAGGTTTTTCCAGTTGCCAACATTCTGGCCGAGCGCGGCATTCCGTTTGCGTTTTCCAGCGGCTATGGAGCCTCCGGGTTGCCAGAAGCATATAGCGCCCGCCCTGTGGTGTCCAAGCCCTATAATATGGACCAACTATCTGCCGCGTTGCGAGCAATGCTTGCGCGTTGACGCTTAGCACGAGACTGATGTTGCACAAAAGCCCCGTCACCTCGCCAGATCGAAGCGCTCGTCCCTGATACCATTTTGGTCAGGTCCGCTTACTGCCTCGGCGCTCATCGTCAGCGCCTTTGTCATTCTTACACAGCCGAAGCGAGTTTCGTCTGGAAAGTTGATCTGCGTCACCTCCTGCACCAGGTATCCAAGCCGCTCGTAGAGCGGTACGCCCGAAAGGGTAGCCGTCAGGCCCAACAACCGGACACCATGGAAGGCAGCATCGTCTTCCACGCAGCGCATGATCGCCGATCCGACGCCGCGACGTGCAATTGCAGGATCGACGAAGACGCTGCGCACCGTCGGCATAGCGGCTGTTGGTCCTGTTGCTGTCATGCCCGTGGCATAGCCCGGCTTGGCGCGTGACCACGCACCGCTGGCGCGGATCGCGCCGCCGGGATCTTCGGCAATAAAGAAGTGCCCCTCGATCACGAGCGCGTCGTCCATCGTGCCAAATATATTCAAGAAGTTCGCGATTTCTGCCTCTGTGTAGAAGTCCGCTCCCAATCTCCACATGGAGCGTGCCTGCATCGCGCGAATTACCGGGATATCGCTGACACGGGCATGGCGGATCGCGTATCGGCAGAGGTTCGTATCTGTAGTCACTTTTTCTACCTTTGGGTCAGGTCCCGGCTTCGTCCACTCGGGATGGCGCTCCAGTGTGATTCAGGCAGCCCCGGCCGCCGCCGGTGCACTCCCTTCGAGATGGGGCGCAGGCTTTATGCGCTGCGGCGGTCGCGATGCCTAAGGCACCGCGACCCTCATTGATCGATACCGTCACCGACATACGCACCGCGGTTCCGCGGGCCGATCGACCAGTTACTGCTCCGCGCCATGCCCCTCCAACGCAAAGGTGGCGCGCAAGCCCATGAACGTGCCCCAACCGAGAAATGTTTGGCCGATGTCACCGTCGTGGTCAGCAAAACCACCAGTCGCGCCCGAAATTGCACGCAGAAGCTCGACATTCTCGTCGATAATCTCGGGACCGTCCGAGACAAGCATGTCGCCTTCGTTTAGTACGACAGTCTGGCGCGAGATCAGGAACACACCGGTCTCTGCTTTCATCGCCGGGCCCACCATGAAGCCGTCACAGGTCCAGGTGCCCAGCACCAGGGCGGGGAACGCGGGGGAGCCATCCTCGTTCACGCCATCGACACCCGGCTTCAGCGTGCCGACGGGGTACACATAGCCCTGGGTAATGAAGGGGTTGCCGTGTGCCGGCATTCCCTCTGCATCCACCGGAGTAGGTTGAAACACGAAACGCGTGTGGTCTTCCGCCACGTCGAAGGCGATCGGGGCCGCGAGGGCACCGCTCGAGGCGAGCGCTCCAGCAATGGCGAGAGCGGTCAGGTAGATGGACTTCATGGTCATATCCTTGATTGAAGGGTTGAGTGTTGAACGATCCGCCAGAAAGCGGGGCGTGGTGTACCGCGACGCATGTCCGTGCCGGACGCGCTGTCGCAATGGGGGGGTGGCGCCAAGGCCTGGCTCTTGTCAGCGGCCGGGCTGGTTCCGGCCAGCTCGGGCGCGACCGACCAGAACCGGGGATCATCGATCGAGCGTGGCTCGTGGAGCCCGATGTCTCTGAGCATGTGGTCACTGAACTGGTGCAGCATCAGGATCGTGTCACGGCGTGCACGCCTGCGCCTACGCACGTCGCTCCAGCGCATCGATATGGATTTGATAATTCTCAACATCATTCGGGCCGCCCTTATGTTCGGCGCAGCGGGACAAGGCGGGGCAAAGTGGCATCGTCCGGCAAGAGAGCAATCAGCAATGGCGAGCCGTTATGCCGACGCTAGACAAGTGATGCAGATCTGCTCGACATGGCGGTGATCGGTGCCACAACAACCGCCCAGTACAGACAAGTTGGGCAGCTTCTGCCTGAGGCGCAGATAATCTTGCGCAAGTTCGAAGCGATCCCCAGGGTCAAGCACGTCCGAGCTATCGAGTTCGGCATGGCTCTTCCTTGAAGCGTTGGCGCGGATGCCGCGAATGCGCGAGCGCCATTCGCCTTCTCCCAGGGCGCCGGCGAAGTGATCGGGATGAGCGCAATTGATCATGTAGTAGACCGGCGCAGCGTGCGTCATCTCGTCAACCTGCTCGATAGCTTCGCGCAAAGTCTCGCCAGAAGGGAGGCGACCATCTGTTTCTGTTGTGAATGAAATCACGACAGGCATGCTGACCGAGGCAGCGGCGCGCGCCGCCCCGATCGCCTCGCCGGTATGGGTCATGGTGACCACGGCCACCATGTCCGCTGCCGTTTCGGCGAAGATCTCGATTTGATGGCTATGATAGTCCTGCGCGTCATCGGGGCTGAGCAGGGCATTGGGGGCATAGCCATCCCCCCGCGGTCCGATGTTGCCGGAGATCAGAACAGGGGAGGCCGTCCGGGCTTCCTGCCGCAACTCTTCCATCAGCTTGATGGCATTTCGATTAAAGGCTTCGATCTTGCTGGCATCGTGTCCCAGCTTGACGCCCCAATCGCGAGAACAGCGCCAGGTGGGGCTTTCCAGGATAAAGCCAAGGTCGCGCTTTTCGGCAATCTCGAGATAGTCCCGATAGTAGCGCTTGATCGCCTCTCGCCCGCCGACTTGGTCGAGCAAGGGGTAAGATGCAAACAGGGGCAGATCGAGGCCGCGATCAAAGATCAAAGTAGTCTCGATCCCGCCATCAGTCAGGAAAATGTTGCCACTCAACTGCGGAAGTCGATGTCTGTAGTCACTCACGCACGTTTCCTCTAAGTTTGGACGGCAGCAGAACGCTGATCCGTCTGCCACGGTCGTTTGCTGATTTCTGCAGGTGCACTGCGCACATTTGCTGAGGCGCGGAAGTAGACCTGAGACGGCCTCCGCGGCAGGGGCAAAGTTGCCGCGACTATGCGAGTTGAGCCAAGCAGAGGAAGAAACATTGCCCAAGCGCGTCAGCATTGTCGTTTTTCGAGAATGTGATCCCTCGATCATCTACGGCGTCTTCGACACGCTGTGGGCGGCGGGGCGGTTTCTAAAGAACTCGGGCGGCGAGCCGTTGTTCGCGCCGCGCATCGTGGCAGCAAGCCGCGAGCCGCTTGAACTCATAACGGGCGTCAGCATTGTCCCGCAGGCATCGATCGAGGAGATCGAGCAGACTGACATCGTCTTCGTTCCAAATGTGATCGTATTTACGCCCAAAGAGCTCCACGCGCTGGACCGCCGGCTGATCGATTGGGTGGCAAGGATGCATGATCGGGGTGCGGTGATCTGTTCGGCCTGCGGTGGCTCGCTGATCCTGGCGGCCGCAGGACTGTTATCCGGGCGCGAGACCACCACCCATTGGAGCCATGTGCCAGTGTTCCGGCGGGAGTTTCCAGATGTGAAACTGCATGAAGACCGTATCCTGGTACAGTCCGGGGAAGGACACAGCATCATTTCATGCGGGGGTGCTTCCTCCTGGCAAGACCTCGCTCTTCTGTTGATCGCCCGCTATGGCAGCGGCGAGGAAGCGATCCGGATCTCGAGGCTGTTTCTCTATCAGTGGCACCGCGACGGCCAACTCCCGTATGCTTCCATGGCGGTGAACGTCATCCACGGAGATGCGGTGGTTCTCAAATGTCAGTCATGGCTTGGCGAGAACTATCAGCGCGCCGATGTGATTGCCGAGGTCGCGCGAATTTCAGGCTTGCCCAAGCGTACCTTCGATCGTCGGTTCAGGGCCGTCACAGGTTACTCGCCGCTTGCCTACGTCCAGGCACTGCGGATCGAAGAGGCAAAGCAGATGCTTGAGACAGAGTCGGTCTCAGTGGATGCTATCGGACGCGAGGTCGGGTACGAAGATGCCTCCTCGTTCAGCCGTCTCTTCCGGCGCATTACCGGCATATCACCAGGCGACTATCGGAAGCGGTTCAAGATACCAGACTTTTTGGTGCCGGTTTCGATGAGCGCGAACTCCAAGTAGTTCAGGGCATTTGACTTCTTAAGGGCTCGCACCTGACCTCCAAATAGTTGCGCTTCATCGCCGCCATCCGGAAGAAGATGAGTGGCGTTTCTCTCGTCCAAATCTCCACTTCCGGCCAGACAGCTGCCGGCCCCCACCCTGCCTGTCTTCCTTGTGCCCGTTACCTTGGGTACTGCTGAGGGACCGTGGCTGTAAATGAGCCTAGGGCAGCAAAACTCGCGAATTAAAACACTCCTCATTCACTTGGAATTTGGCACAAGGAGGAGGCGATTATCCTTTTGATTTACGAATTCAACCTCCGTCCGGTCGGCCCATCATCGGCGCGATGGACAAGCGGCGGGCACGGTCCAGCGGGGTCGCGATCTTTGAGGCCGCCTGCGCCAAAAAGGTCAGATGCTCCGTTGTTCACATAAAGCCAGCGGCGCGTGGTCGCTGCGTAATCGAGATAGGATTGCCCGAAGGCGTGCTCAATGCGGCGTTCCTCTACCGGAATGACGAAACGGTCAAGAGCGAGCCACAACAAGGGCAGCAGGACAACGGCCCAGTCGAGGCCGAAGCCAATCACTGCGCCAGCCACCAGCAGCAGGAGGCCGCAATAGAACTAGTTGCGGGACCAGCTGAATACGCCTGTAGTCACAAGGGCGTCAGGGGCGTGGTAAGGCAGGGTCGAGGTGCCGCCATGGTTCAGGGCACAGGCGGCCGCGATTTCAAGCCCCGGCCCGGCTAGTGCCAGCACCAACGCGATCGAGACGAACGGCCCCCAAAATTGTAGGCGCCGGCAGGAGTGAGATTGGCGAGCCACTCCAGCGCGATCGCGCCGGCCAGCGCCAGCAGGACGCAGCCATCGGGCGGGATGGGCATGGTTTGGTGACCGGGATAGGACGGGCTGCCCCAATAGGCAGCCCGACTGATCTGGATCAAAGCGGGAGGTGATGCGTTGGTCTAACGTGGGAACATAGTCACGGGGCAAAGGAGTTCACCATGTATTCCAATATCGTCTGCGCCATCGACGGGTCGGAGCTCAGTTCCAAGGCGCTGCGCCATGCGTTAGGCCTGGCGGCCAAGACTGGCGGCAAGGTGACAGCCGTCACCGTCACCGAACCATCCATCATCGTGGCGCCCGGCGCCGAAATCATGATGGTCGACACCAGTACGATTATCGACGATCTCGAAAAGGCGAAGGCAGAGACCGCAAAGGGCATTCTTGATGACGCGGAGGGCGTCGCAAAAACCGCTGGGGTCACGATGGCGGGCATGCATGTGGCCAACAGCACTGCCGCGGATGGCATCCTGCATGCCGGAAAGGAGATCAAGGCCGACCTTGTGGTGATGGGATCGCATGGCCGGCGCGGTCTCGGGCGCCTGCTGCTGGGCAGTCAGGCCGCCGAGGTACTGGCGCATGCCGAGATCCCGGTGCTGGTGATCAAATAGGGCTAACATGTCAGTGGTGGCGCGGTGGGACGAAATGGGCTAAGGCCGGACATCGATCCCACCGGGCCGGCCATGAGCAAGACCACACCCCGCCACGTCGCAGTCATCGATATCGGCAAGACCAATGCCAAGGTCGTGCTAATCGACAGCCAGACCCGCGCGCAACTGGCTGCGGAGGGCACGCCGAATAGCGTGCTGCGTGACGGCCTCTATCCGCATGCCGATGTAGAGCGGCTATGGGCCTTCATAGCGGGGCGTTTGCGGGCTTTTCATGCCGCGCATCGGATCGACGGCATTTCCATCACCACGCATGGGGCTACCGGAACTCTGCTGGCGGGGAGCGAACTGGCGCTGCCGGTGCTCGATTATGAATTCGACGGACCTGAAGAGACCGCCGGGGACTATGCGGCTGTCAGACCGGGCTTTGCCGAAACGCTCTCGCCCCGCCTGCCCAATGGTCTCAATTGGGCTGCACAGCTCTACTGGCAGGCGCAGCGCTTTCCCGACGAATTCGCGCTAGTGACGGCCATCGTGCCCTATCCGCAATATTGGGCCTGGCGGCTGACCGGAGTGCTGGCAAGCGAGGTTACCTCGCTGGGGTGTCATACCGATCTCTGGGCACCGGACCGCAGCGATTTTTCCAGTCTGGTCGATGCCATGGGCTGGCGCACGCTATTCCCGGCGATACAACCGGCGGCGTCGGTCCTCGGCACGCTTTTGCCACAGATCGCTGCCGAGACGGGACTGCCCGCAGCAATTCCCGTGACCTGCGGCATTCACGATTCCAATGCCTCGCTGCTGCCGCATCTGGGCCGGGAGGAAGCGCCCTTCACCATTGTCTCGACGGGGACGTGGTCGATACTGATGACGGTGGGTGGCGATACCGGGGCGCTCGACCCGGCGCGGGATAGCCTCGCCAATGTGGACGCCCATGGCCGCCCCGTGCCGACGGCGCGATTCATGGGTGGGCGGGAATTCGATGCGTTAGTGCCGGAGATCGTGGAGCCGAGCGCCGAGGATATCGCGCATGTGATTGCCAATGGCGTGCAGGCACTGCCCAGCTTTGCGCCGGGGGTGGGACCATTTGGAGGCCGGCACGGGCGCTGGACTGTCGAGGCGGACAGTCTAACGCCCGGTCAGCGAACCGCAGCGGCCTCCCTCTACCTGGCACTGGTAGCGCGGGCCTGCCTCGATCTCTGTGGGTTGGGGCGCAGCATCACGCTCGAAGGGCCATTGGCGCGAAACCACCTGTTTGGCGCCACACTGGCGCGCCTGACCGGGATGCCTGTATTCGCCTCGGGCGATGCCACCGGAACCAGCCTGGGCGCCAGCCTGTTGTTCGAGGGCAGCGTGCCCGAAGCAGGCAGCAGCCATGCGATTGTTCCCCTGCAAGCCGACGGATTCGATGCCTATGTTTCCGCATGGCGTACAAGGGTAAGTGGCTGACCAACGTCAGGGCCAGACAGGCCTCGTGCCAGCAAGGAGACCGCCATGGCAAAAGGCAGACAAAGGGTCGTCATTGTGGGCGGCGGTTTTGGCGGGTTGGCGGCGGCAAAGGCCCTCAAGCGTGCTGATATCGATCTCACTCTGATCGACCGGCGCAATCATCATCTGTTCCAACCCCTGCTTTACCAAGTCGCGACGGCGGCACTGAGCCCCTCGGAAGTCGCCTGGCCCATCCGCCATCTACTGAGGCACCAGGATAATGCCAGGGTGCTGATGGCGACGGTCGTCGGCATCGATAAGGACAAGCGTGACGTGCTGCTCGAAGATGGCAGTCGCGAGCCCTATGACATGCTGGTGCTGGCGACAGGCGCACAGCACGCCTATTTCGGCCATGACGAATGGGAGAGATATGCCCCCGGCCTCAAGACCGTCGAGGATGCCACCGCCATTCGCCGTAAGCTGCTGCTGGCCTTGGAAGCGGCCGAGCGCGAGAAAGACCCCAAGCGGCGTCGGGCGCTGCTGACCTTTGCCATTATTGGTGCCGGCCCCACCGGGGTGGAAATGGCGGGGGCGATCATCGAACTGGGACGCGCGAGTCTCAAGGGTGAGTTTCACACACTTTCGCCGGGCGACCTGCGCGTGGTGCTCATCGAGGGCGCCGACAGGGTGCTGCTCAATTTCCGCGAGGAATTATCGACCTATACGCTCAAGGCCTTGCAGGACATGGGTGTCGAGGTGGAACTGGGACAGATGGTCAGCGGCATAGATGCCGAGGGCGTGAGCTTTGGCGACAAGCGGGTCGAGACGCGCACGGTGATCTGGGCGGCGGGGGTGGCGGCATCGCCAGTGGGAAAGTGGCTGGGAATTGACGGCGACAAGGCGGGGCGCATCGAGGTATCGCCGGACCTCTCCGTACCAGGGCACGCCGAAATCTTCGTCATTGGCGACGTGGCCAGTATTGCGCAGGAGAGCGGAAAGCCTGTGCCGGGCGTGGCGCCGGCGGCCAAACAGGCCGGGCAACACGTGGGCAAGGTCATTCGACGCCGGATGGCCGGCGACCACTCATCGCTGCCCTTTCGATACGAGCATGCCGGAGACCTCGCCACCATCGGCAAGAGCGCCGCGGTGATCGACTTCGGCGCGATAACGCTCAAGGGGTGGTTCGCCTGGTGGGTCTGGGGCGTAGCTCACATCTATTTCCTGGTGGAAACGCGCACCCGCATCATCATCACCATGAGCTGGCTTTGGATCTATCTCACCGGCCAGCGTAGCGCCCGGCTGATTACCCATGGAGAGGCCACCAAGGCCAAGCCGCTCGAGGAAGTGGACGAGGACTAGCGTTCCGTCGCCACCACCGTCTCAGGCTTGGAGAGCATGCGTTCGCGCATCCAGATGTAGAGGCCCGAGCCGATGACTATGGGTGCGCCGAAATAGAGCCACACATCAGGCGGCTGCCGAAAGATCAGCCAACTGGCGGCAGCGAGAAAGAAAATCTGGAAGTAGGAGAACGGCGCCAGAACTGTCGCCGGGGCAAGGCCGGAGGCGACGGTGATCAACTGGTGACCAAGAAAGCCGAAGACGCCCACGGAAAAAAAGACGAACCAACCATCGGGCGACGACGGCAGGCTCCAGGAAAACGGCACGACGGGCAGGAGGGCGAGGGTCGCGAAGATGCCTACATAGAACTGGCTGGTAGCGGCACTGTCATAGCCCGACACCTTGCGGGTCAGCAGCATGTAGAAGGCGGTGCTGAGCGCCGCCACGAGGCATAGCAGCGTCGCGGGGTGAAAGGCATCCGTACCGGGCCGCACGATGACCAGCACGCCCAGAAAGCCGACGGCGATGGCGCTCCAGCGGCGCCAGCCGACCTGTTCGCCCAAAAGCGGCACGGAGAGGGCGCAGATCATCAGGGGCACTGTGAAGGCAATCGAACCGGTGACCGTCAGCGGCAGATATTGCACGGCGAGGAAGTTGCAGCTCGTGGCGCCGAGCAGGGCCAGCGCACGATAGAATTGCAGCTTCAGGTTGGCTGAGCGCAGCATGGTGCGCCCGTGGCGCGGCAGATGGATAGTGGCGACCAGCACAAGATGGATCGCATAGCGCAGAAACACGATCTGCACGAAGGAAATCCCGATCAGTCCCAGCCATTTGGCGGATGAGTCGATGCCGGTGAACATGAGATAGGCCGCCAGCGCCAGGCCGATGCCCAGAAGGCGGTGCTCGGCAGGCCGAGCATAGGGTGCAGACATCAATCAGATCCAGCAGCCGCGAGGGATTTGCGACCGGGTGCAAAGCTGGACAAGAGGGACGGTCAAGTCAATGTCCGGGCGGGAAATTCTTGTATGGAAGTCTGCCAATTTTGGTAGGGAGCGGCATCCCCCTCACCCGTCTCGGCCTTTGGCCGATCCTCCCTCTCCCCATCGAGGAGAGGGAGGCGCGAAGCGCCGGAAGAGGGGGCGCCCGGACCTAGAAGGTTTCCGCCAGATGCCGGACCTTGAGCGATGCGGCCAGATCGGCGGACTCGACCGCCGCCCCATGGCGAGGATGGAATGTCAATTCCACCGGCCTGCCCGGCAGCAGGGTCAGCGCATTGTCGGAGAAATAACCCGGCACATCGACCGTTGCCGTGGCGAAGAAGGCCGGGTTGTCGGTTTCGAGCGTCAGCACGGCCTGGCCGTCGCGTTCGGACCAGCTTGTCGTGACGCTGGCAGGGACAAGGTCATAGGCCTTGTAGGGCTTGGGGAAATAGTCGTTTTCGCCCAATGCCTTCCCCTGCGAATCCTTCCAGCTGAAGAACAGGAATTCATCGGCGGCCAGATCGGCAATCGACAGGCTCGACACGGTAATGGCGGCGTCGGGGCCGACAGCGCTATTGCCGGAAAACACCACGCGGCTTTCGCCCGTAACCTTTACAGCGCGGGCCTCAAGGGCAATCGAAACTGGACGCCCGGTATCGTTGATGGCCCTGAGCGCGATCTCGGAATTGTCGGCATTGGGAACAGCCACGACATTGATAAGATTGTAGAAGCGGCGCGCCATGTAGTGCATCAGCTTCCACTGTCCGCCATAGTCCAGACTCGACCAGCTGGCCACCGGCCAGATGTCGTTGATCTGCCAGTAGAGCGTGCCCATGCAGCGCGGCTTGGTGGAGCGCCAGTATTCGATGGCGGTCTTGATGGCCAGGCCCTGCTGGATCTGGCTCAGGAACACCATCTGTTCGAAATCGCGCGGGAAGCGGAAATAGCGGTTCATCGTCTCGATGATGCGCGCATTGCCGCCATTGTTGCGCTGATGGTTTTCCATCACCGGCGAGGAGGGATTGCGGTCCTTGGGCTCGGCAAAAGTCTCGATGACATTCATCGAGGTGAAGGACTGGAAGCCGAATTCGGAAGCGAAGCGCGGATTGATGCCACGATAGGCGTCCAAGCTCTTGGCCGAATGCCAGACATCCCAGTAGTGGAGGTCGCCGCGCGTATCCGAATGCCAACCATCGGAGAAGTCGAGATAGCCCAGCGATGGCGACGATGGCCAGAAGCGGCGGATCGGGTCTTCGTCCTCGACAATGCGGTGCAGCAGCGAATTCAGCCGGTCGTAATTGGCGATATAGCGCCCCAGATCGTTCTTAGTCTCGGGGTACCAGCCAAGCGAGCCGATGACTTCGTTGTCCCCGCACCAGAGAGCAATGGAGGCGTGGTGGCTGAGGCGGCGCACCTGCTGGGTGATCTCGGTTTCTACCGAGGCGAGGAAGGTCCGGTCGGATGGGTAGCTCATGCAGGAGAACATGAAGTCGTGCCAGATGAGGATGCCCAGCTCGTCGCACAGGTCGTAGAACCAGTCCGGTTCATACTGTCCGCCGCCCCAGATGCGCAGCATGTTCATGTTGGCGGCCTTGGCGCTTTCGAGCAGGTCGCGGACGACCGCAGGATTGACGCGTGACGGGATGGCGTCGGCGGGGATCCAGTTGGCGCCCATCATGGTAATGTCGCGGCCATTGATGCGGCACTTGAACGAGTGATCGATCTCGTCCTTCTCGATCACCCAGGCGAGATCGCGCAGGCCGATCTGGCGGGTGGTGATTTCGCCTTCGAGATTGGTGGTGAGTTCGTAGAGCGGCTGGGCGCCCTGCCCGGCCGGCCACCAGATTTTCGGATTGTGGATGGTGACGTTGTGAGTGAAGACGTTCTCGCCTTTTTGCACCACGAGTTTGTCGGTGATGACCTGTCCATCGATGGTGTGTTCAAGTTCCACTTCACCATGAGCGAAGGCAAAAAGCCGAGTCCGCAGAGTCAGTTCGACCGAATTGCTGCCATGGGCCTGTTCGACCTGCACGCTCTCCTGGCGGGCCAGGCGCGACTTGCGCAGGCTCATCGTGCCATAGACGCCGATGGGCATGAGGCAGATGCCCCAGTCCCAGCCGGCGTGGCAGGCCGCCTTGCGGATGAAGTTCATGTGGATGCCCTTCAACCCATTGGTCTGGTAATTGTAGGTGAAGGGGATCGGGAAAGGATGGGCCTCGGCGCGGGCCTTGGCGACGTTCGGAGCAATGCCAAAATCGATGCGCAGGCTATTTTCGCCTGCATGCACCTTGCCCGTGACGTCGATATCGTTGCGCACAAAGCTGTTGTCGGTGCGGGCCACTTCTTCGCCATTGAGGACAATCGTGGCAATGCAGTCGACCTCGGAGAGGGTCAGGGTCAGGTAACCATCTATGTCGGCGGCAGACGCATCGAACCGCCGCTCGACCGACCAAGCGGTCTCGTTGACCCACATCACCACCTTCTCGTTTTCGCCGAAATAGGGGTCTGGGATCAGGTTTGCGGCCAGAAGGGCGTGATGGACATCGCCCGGCAGGGCCATGGTCGTAGCGATGTCGCGCGCTGGCGCGGACAGACTGAATTTGCCGCCCAGATCGAGAGCAGAATTATGGGTGACGATGGCCATGAACATATCTCCGGGAACGGCATCGGCCGATGCAGGCAGGCCAATATCAGCACCTGCAATCGATTTCAATGCAACGTTACAACGCCGGTGCGGCGAGTGCAGCCGAGGCAGAACCCACTTTTGCACCAAAATGGGCGCCGTCAGGTGTTTTGCAATGAACACAAGGTGTTTGCGAGGACCTCTTTTCCAATAAATTAGTATTTGCGCGGATAGGTTTACTGGACGAGGGGCCGGTACCATGTCCGTTCTGCGGCGCATCGCTGAAAACTTTTCGGAGCCGCCCGACGCACCTGAACTTGCGCTTGCGCAATGGCGTGCACTTAGCCGCCAGGTTCCACTCCTATATGCGATGCTGGTGGCCAACTCGATCATCGTGGCATGGACCCACTATGACGTCGCACCGGTCGAGTTGACCGTCTATATACCAGCCGTTTTGACCCTGATCTGCCTTATCCGAACCACGATGTGGTGGCGCTCTCGCCACCGGATGGTGACAGTCGACAGGGCCAGGACCAGTCTGCGGGCTATCATATGGATGGGAGCTGCACTCGCCCTCGGATTCACGGCCTGGAGCTTTGCGCTCTTTCCCTATGGGGACCCCTTTCTGCAATCGCAGATCGCGTTCTACATGGGCATCACCACCATTGGCTGCATGTTCTGTCTCATGCATGTTCGGGCGGCGGCTCTGGCGGTCGGCATCTGCGTATTGGGCCCGTTCACCGCATTCTTTGCCGCGTCCGGCCAGGAAACACTGATCGCAATTGCCATCAACATGGTGCTTGCCGTTGCCGTGCTGCTGATTATCCTTTTGGGCAACAACCGGTCCTTTGCGGACCTGGTGGCATCGCGCAATGCGATGGCGCAGAGGCAGGCCGAGACCCAGCGACTGTTCGACGAAAACCATCGCCTCGCCAATATGGACAGCATGACCGGCCTGCCGAACCGGCGCAGCTTCGATCGGCGCCTGAACCAGGCCCTGCAGGAGGCGGAAGAAGCAGGCCGAACCATCGCTGTGGCACGGCTGGACCTGGACCGCTTCAAGTCGATCAATGAAATCTTCGGCCAACTGGCGGGGGATCGGGTACTGATCGAGGCGGCCCGCCGCATCGACGCCTTACGCCGGCCGGACACGTTCGTTGCGCGGCTGGAAAGCAATACATTCGGCTTGATCCTGCAAGGGCCGGTGGACGAGCAGACCATGGCTCATGCCGGCGACGTGCTGTGCGGCGCGATGCGCCTGTCATTCGACCAGCCCGAGGGGGTCATCCGCCTGTCCGCCTCGGCGGGCTTTGCCGCCTCCCGGTCCAACGACACGGCCGACAGCCTGTTCGACCGGGCAGACTATGCGACATCGGGCGCCAAGCGCGACGCACGTGGCAAGGCCGTGGTGTTTTCCGAGCAGCATGCGAGCGAAATCAGCCAGGTCCGCCGCATGGAACACTTGCTGCATACGGCCGATCTCGACAGTGAAGTCTACGTGCTGCTACAGCCCCAGTTCGATGTATCGATGGGCGAAACCACCGGTTTCGAAGTGCTGGCGCGCTGGTGCAGCCCGGTTCTGGGCGAAGTGTCGCCTGCCGATTTCATCCCGATGGCAGAGCGCACTGGGCAGATCAACAAGATCACCCAGATCGTGCTGCGCAAGGCTCTCGCGGCAAGCATCGAACTCCCTCGCGCCATTCGTCTGTCGGTCAATCTGTCGGCCAATGATATCGGCTCGACCACCGCCATCGAGCAGATCGTGGCCATCTTCGGGCACTGCCGGGGGCCCAGCCGGATCGATTTCGAGATCACCGAGACCGCAGTGATGCGCGATCTCAAGCAAGCCAACCAATCGCTGCTGATGCTGCTGGGGCTAGGCGCGCGCATCGCGCTGGATGACTTCGGGACGGGGCATTCGAGCCTTACCCATGTGCAGAAGCTGCCCCTGCACCGGATCAAGATCGATCGCAGCTTCGTGGCGGAAGTAACCAATGACCCGGCTAGCCGCGCCATCGTCAAGACGATGATCGACCTGTGCCGGAACCTGGGCATTTCCTGCGTGTTCGAGGGTATCGAGACTGAAGAGCAGCTCCAGGCGCTGGTGGCGCTGGGTGGCACGGTGATGCAGGGCTATCTTTTCGGCCGGCCCATGGCCCTCGACCAATTGCCCGATTATTTCAAGCGCGAACGTTCCTTGCGCCATATTGAGGGACGTGCCGCAGGCTAGGGGCGGAACCGCGGTCCCGCCCCTGCTCCAGCGTCAACTCGTCACGGCCCCATCGAGATCGAGGAACCCACCCGATTGCCGCCCCCAGAGCATGGCGTAGTGCCCGCCCGAGGCCAGAAGCTGGGCATGGGTGCCTTCCTCGACGATACGCCCCTGCTCCAGCACCACCAGCCGGTCCATGGCCGCGATGGTGGAGAGGCGATGGGCAATGGCGATCACCGTCTTGCCCGCCATCAGATGCGTCAGCTGCTCCTGGATGGCCGCCTCGACTTCGGAGTCCAGCGCCGAAGTGGCCTCGTCCAGCACCAGGATCGGCGCGTTCTTGAGCAGCACCCGGGCAATGGCGACGCGCTGGCGCTGCCCGCCCGAGAGCTTGACGCCGCGCTCGCCCACGTGAGCGTCATAGCCGGTACGTCCCTGCGGATCGGCCAGGCCCATGATGACATCATGGACATTGGCCTGTTCGGCGGCCCGGATCATGGCCTCGTCGGTCGCATCGTGGCGACCATATTTGAGGTTCTCGCGCACCGAGCGATGCAGCAGGGACGTGTCCTGGCTGACAAGGCCAATGGCGCCCCTGAGGCTTTCCTGAGTGACCGAGCGCACATCCTGCCCGTCGATGCGGATGGTCCCTTCCTGCACGTCGAACATGCGCAGGGCCAGGTTTACCAATGTCGACTTGCCGGACCCCGAGCGCCCGACCAAGCCGATCTTTTCGCCCGGCGCGACCTTGAGGCTGAACCCGTCGATCACCGAGCCCTGCTTGCCGCGCCAGTAGTTGAAGCTGACCTGATCATAGACCAGTTCCCCGGCCTTGACCTCGAGCGGCCTGGCCCCCGGGGCGTCAAGCATGGTCAGTGGCTGGGCGATTGTGTCCATCGAATCCCGCGTGGTGCCAACCTGTCGGAAGATGGTGGAGCCGATCTCGAGGATCCAGCCGCTCATGTTCATGATCTGAAGGGCAAAGGGGATCGCCGTCGCAACCGCGGCGGCGGTCAGCGTGCCATTGTTCCAGCCGGTCAGTGCCAGCCAGGTCACCGAAACTACGAGCCCTGCATTCAGCAAGAACAACACTGACCACATATAGGTGAAGACACGCATCAGTTTGCGGAACTCCACGGCATGATCCATCACGCTGTCGGAGACATAACGGTCCTCATAGTCGCCGGTGGCGAAGGTCTTGAGCGTCTGGATATTAGTGTAGCTGTCGACAATCCGACCAGTCATCACCGACTTGGCTTCCGAAAGCGTTTCGGAATAGCGGGCGATGAGCGGCATGGCGATGGTGAAGAGCACGGCGTATAGCAGCAGCCACACACCGATAGGCACCAGCAGCAACGGGTCGAGCTGGGCCAGAACGATAATAGCCACCACGACAAAGACCAGGGCATACCAGGCAGCATCGATGGTCAGGTTCACCCCAATTTCGATGGCCTCGCCGGCCTGAATGATCTTGTTGGCGATGCGCCCGGCAAAGTCGTTCTGGAAGAAGGTCCAGCTCTGCCGGATGACGTGCCAGTGGCTTTGCCAGCGAATGAGGTCGACCAGGTTCGGGACAATGCCGTGATTGCGGATCAGAGTGTCCAGAAGGAAGGTCAGGGGCCGCACCAGCACCACGACGAACACCATCCAGAGCAGGGTCTGACTGTGCAGGTCGAAGATTTCACCAGGATTGGTGGTGGCCAGCATGCCCACGACCAGCCCGACAAAGACCGGCATCAGCGCATCGGCCACCGAGCCGATGGAGACGAGGATGATGCGCAGGATGAAGGCCGTGCGGAACTGGGCGATGAAATAGCCAACGAAGGCATTGAAACCCATGGGCGGCTGGCGGTTCTCGGCCAGGGCTACGGGGGAATAGAGATTGTCGAAATAGGCGACGACGCGGTTGAACATTTGTTCTGCTCTTTATTGAGCCGCGCCTGACGGGGAGATTGGCTCGCGGTCAGGTTCGGTATCGGTCCGATTGCTTGGGTTTGCTGGTGCCAATGGCAGTGGGATTGGCGGTATTTCGGATCGTGATGATGTCACCCATCTTGGGTCTCCTTTGGTTTTGGTTCTGTCTTCACCGCTCCCTTGGGGGGGAGCGGTCGGTTCGCTCTTGCGAGCCGGTAAGGGCCTTCCAGAAGGCTAGGCCCCTTCACCCGACGCTTCGCGTCGAGCGCCTCGAAAGAGGAAGAGGTACGCAAGACTACTGCGCAGCGTCCTCGATGGCATCCACATCGATGAAACCACCGGACTGGCGCTGCCAGAGCTGGCTGTAGATGCCGCCGCTGTCGAGGAGTTGGGCGTGAGTGCCCTGCTCCACGATGCGCCCCTTGTCGAGCACCACCAGCCTGTCCATCATGGCAATGGTGGAGAGCCGGTGGGCAATGGCGATCACCGTCTTGCCTTGCATGAGCATCTGCAACTGGCTCTGGATGGCGGCTTCAACTTCCGAGTCCAGCGCCGAGGTGGCTTCGTCGAGCACCAGGATCGGCGCGTTCTTGAGCAGAACGCGCGCGATGGCGATGCGCTGGCGCTGGCCACCGGAGAGCTTGACGCCGCGCTCGCCCACATGGGCGTCGTAGCCCTTGCGGTTCTTGGGGTCGGTCAGACCTGGAATGAAGTCGGCGGCCTCGGCCTGCTCGGCGGCGGCGATCATCATCTCCTCGGTCGCGTCGGGGCGGCCGTAGAGAATGTTCTCGCGCACCGATCGGTGCAGGAGCGAAGTGTCCTGGGTGACGACACCGATATTGGCGCGCAGGCTATCCTGGGTCACCAGCGCAATGTCCTGCCCGTCGATGAGGATGCGGCCCTCCTGGCGGTCATAGAAGCGCAGCAGCAGGTTGACGATGGTCGACTTGCCCGCGCCGGAGCGTCCGACCAAGCCGATCTTCTCGCCAGGCTGGATATGGAGATTCAGGCCCCCGATGACGCCCTCGGACTTGCCATAGTGGAACGAGATGTTCTCGAACCTGATGTCGCCCTTGACCGGGCCGATCGGCTTTGCTCCCGGCTCATCGGCGACGACGCGCGGCAGCGAGATGGACGAGATGCCATCGCGCACGACACCGATATTCTCGAACAGCGCCGACATCTCCCACATGACCCATTGGCTCATGCCTTGGAAGCGCAGCACCAGGGCCGCGGCCACGGCAATAGCGCCGGGCGTCATATTGCCGTCCAGCCATTGCCAGATGCCGACGCCGAACACGGCGAACAGCAAGGTGCAGTTCATCACCGTGATCGAGACCTGCAGGAGCGTGACCAGGCGCATCTGCTTATAGACAGTGCCCAGGAACCCATCCATGGCCTCGCGGGCATAGCTCTCCTCACGTTTGGAATGGGAGAAGAGCTTGACCGTGGCTATGTTGGTGTAGCTATCGACAATGCGGCCGGTCATCAGCGAGCGGGCATCAGCCTGCGCCTCGGAAATCTTGCCCAGGCGCGGGATGAAATAGCGTAGCAGCCCGAGATAGAGCGCCAGCCAGACGATGAAGGGCAGTGCCAGCCAGGGGTCGCTCATGAAGGCGAGGACCACTGCGCCGGTGAAATAGACGATCACATAGACGGTGACATCGAGCACCTTCATGACCACTTCTCGGACGGCGAGCGCGGTCTGCATCAACTTGGCGCCGATGCGGCCGGCGAACTCGTCCTGGAAGTAGCTCATGGACTGGCGAATAAGGTAACGATGCGCCATCCAGCGGATGCGCTGGGGGAAATTGCCCAGAAGTCCTTGGTGGATGATCAGGGAGTCGGTCACCTGCAAGAGCGGAATGACCACCAGCAGCAAGAACCCCATGCCAGCGAGCTTCCAGCCCTCTTCGGCGAGGAACGTATCGGGATTGGCCGAACCCAGCCAGTCGACAATGGACCCCATGAACCCGAACAGCATGATTTCGAGCGCAGCGATGGCCGCGCCCAGAATGGTCATGGCGGCGAGCCAGCGCTTTGCGCCGTCGCTATAGTGCAGGCAAAAGGCCAGCAGGCCCTTGGGGGGCTCGACCGGTTCGGCCTGGGGATAGGGGTCGACGCGCTTCTCAAACCAACGCAACATTGTTCTGGACCATCTCGTTATCATTCACGGCATCAAGGCGATGGCCCACACCTTTGCGACCTCAAGCATAGTTGAGGTCAAGGCATATCTGGCCGACGGCAAGAATCCGTGCGGAAATTTCGGAACCGGCGCTCGTGGGACCAAGAGGCGCAGAGGAGCGACGTGCAGGCGGCTGCAGAGCGCCTCCTCCCCAATGCCGTCTCAATTGACGCCATAAGAGACATGCTATGCAGCCGAGAGCCGCATAGGATACACGAGAACGCAGAGTCGGCTGTCACCGGACGGCCACACCCATAGCCAGAACACCAAGACAATTGGACCGCTTCATGCGCACCGAAAGCGAACAGACCATCTACCTCAAGGACTATGCCCCGACCCCCTACCGGATCGTGTCAGTAGAGCTCGACTTCAAGATTGGCGAGGACAGCACAAGGGTGCGGGCGCAACTGACCATCGAGCCGCGCGAGCAGACCGCGCCGGGCACGCCACTGGTGCTGGATGGCGATGAACTCAAGCTCGACTCCATTGCCGTGGATGGTGCGCCGCTGGTACTGTCGGCCTATGCGAGCGACGCCAACAGCCTGACGCTGGTGGAGCCGCCGCATCGCCGCTTCGTGCTCGAAACCGAAGTCACGCTGAACCCGGCTTCCAATACCAAGCTGATGGGCCTCTACCGCTCCAGCGGCACTTGGTGCACCCAGTGTGAGCCGGAGGGCTTCCGTCGTATCACCTATTATCTCGACCGCCCCGATGTGCTGGCGCCGTTCAAGGTGCGCATGAGCGCGCCGCGCGCTGTGGCGCCGGTGCTGCTGGCCAATGGCAATCTCGTCGACCAGGGTGATGCAGGCGAGGGCATACACTACGCCGTATGGGAAGACCCGTTTCTCAAGCCCGCCTATCTCTTCGCGCTTGTGGCCGGCGACCTGGGCTCGATCACCGACAGCTTCACCACCATGAGCGGCCGCAAAGTGGACCTCGGCATCTATTGCACCCACGGCAAGGAGAGCGAATGCCTCTATGCCATGGACAGCCTCAAGCGCTCCATGGCCTGGGACGAGCGCCGCTTCGGCCGCGAATATGACCTGGACGTTTTCAATATCGTCGCCGTCTCCGATTTCAATTTCGGAGCGATGGAGAACAAGGGGCTCAACATCTTCAATGACCGACTGGTCTTCGCCAAGCCAGAGGCCGCGACCGATGCTAATTACCACGGCATCGAGCGGGTCATTGCCCACGAATATTTCCACAACTGGAGCGGCAATCGCGTCACCTGCCGCGACTGGTTCCAGCTCTGCCTCAAGGAAGGCCTGACCGTCTTCCGCGACCAGGAATTCACCTCGGACGAGCGCAGCCGCCCGGTGCAGCGTATCCATGACGTGCAGAATCTGAGGACCAGCCAGTTCCCCGAGGATGGCGGCCCGCTGGCTCATCCGCCCCGCCCGGACAGCTTCCGCGAGATCAACAATTTCTATACGACAACGGTCTATGAGAAGGGCGCCGAAATCGTGCGCATGCTGGCAACGCTTCTCGGCGAAGACGGATTCCGCAAGGCCATGGACCTCTATTTCGAGCGCCATGACGGTGACGCAACGACCATCGAGGCCTTCATCAAGGTGTTCGAGGATGCCAGCGGCCGCGACCTCAGCCAGTTCGCCACCTGGTATCTGCAGGCCGGCACGCCGCAGGTCAGCGTTTCCGATAGCTACGACGCCAAGAACCAGACCTATACGCTGACCTTGAGCCAGAAGGTCGACCCGACCCCGGGCGAAGCGACCAAGAAGCCGCTGCTGATCCCCGTCCGCTTCGGGCTGATTGGCCCCAATGGCAGCCCAATGGGCTGGAGCGGTGTTTCCGGTGGTACGATCAACGATGACCTGATCGTGCTCGACAGCGATAGCGTCACCCTGACCTTTACGGGTGTTGCCAACAAGCCGGTCCCGTCGCTATTCCGCGGTTTCTCGGCGCCGGTCAAGGTTTCGTCTGGCCTCGGGCAGGAGGACCTGCTGTTCCTCGCCCGCCATGACAGCGATCCGTTCAATCGCTGGGACGCCTTGCAGACGGCATCGACAACGCTGATCGCCAATGCGGCGCTAGGCACCAAATGGTCGGGCGACGAAGTCGACGCGCTGCGGCAGGCCCTGCTGGACGCGCTCGAAAATCCCGATCTCGACGATGCCTTCAAGGCCCAGGTCATCGATATTCCCGCCGACACGGTCGTTGGTCGCCATATCGGCCGGGATGTGAACCCCGATGCGGTCGCTGCCGCCCGCAAGGAATTGCTGACGGCGCTGGTGGCACCGGTGGCCGAAAAGCTGGCGGCCATCTACCAGTCCCTGGCGGTTTCCGAGCCTTATAGCCCCGACGCCGCCCAGTCCGGTAGCCGCTCGCTGCGGAATGGATTGCTGGGACTGCTCACGGCCGGCTCGGATCGCGGTGCGGCCCTCGCCGCCAGCCAATATAACAGCGCCACCAACATGACCGACCGCTATGCGGCCATGGCCATTTCGGCGCGCAACTGGACCGACGAGGCCCCTGCTCTGCTGGGTGACTTCCGCACCCGCTTTGCCGGCGATCCATTGGTGTTCGACAAGTGGCTCACCGCCTCGGCCCAGGCCAGTGACGAGGGCGTCATCGAGCGGATGCGCGCGACGCTAGCGGCGCCGGACTTCCCCAAGACCAACCCCAATCGTCTGCGCTCGCTATTGGGCAGCTTCGTCATGACCAACCCGGTGCAGTTCACCCGCACCGACGGGCTGGGCTTCCGCTTCATCACCGAGGCGGTGGCGGAAATCGATAAGGTGAACCCACAGGTGGCCTCGCGCATCCTGACCGGCTTCCGCATCCTGCCGACCTTGGAGGCCAGCCGCCGGGAGGTGGGCGTCAATGCGCTCCGGGCGCTCAAGGACCAGCACCGACTCAGCCGCAATGTCGGGGAAATCCTCGACCGGATCCTGGCCGGCTAAGGGTCTCAGGCTACGGGGTTCCGGGGGTGGCGACGGCCATTCCCGGGCCCTGTCCATAACGGACGCCGGGCTGCCAATTTTTGGAAGTTTTTTTCTTCACCGCTAAGTGATTCAGCCGACTCTGCTTTTTCCATTTCACCCGATTTTGCCCCTCAAGGCGCTCTGGACAAGGCGAGGCGACCTGATTCATACCTAGTTAAGGGCAAGTTCGGTCTGGGGCTAAACCCCTTCAATGGATGGAGAAATTCATGCGGTCGTCGGGGGCATCCGGCGCCGGCGCACTTGGATTCCGCGTCGGCACAGGAAAATCACAATCTCGCCTGAAGCCGCATAAATCCATCGCATCCTTCTGGTGCTTTTCGCGCACCAGTGCCGCCGTCGCAGCCACCGCTTTTCTCGCCGCCAGCCTCTTCGTGGCCTATGACGCCACCCACACCTTTACCGGGGTGCGCCGCGACCTCGCCGTAATTGGCGACATGCTGGCCGCCGACATCGCCACGCGCTCACCACTGGACGCGCAGGCCACAATCGAGCACTCCGAACACCTGTTTGACGGCGTCGCCCAGGCCAGCCTCACGGGCGCCAATGAGAGCCCTGACACACTGTTGTCGACGGTAGTCGCAGCGGGCCCGCACGGAGCGGTCACGGTGAGTGCAGGCCCGACCGGCACCCTGGCGGGCGTAGCCGGTCGCGGCGCGACAGCCTTCGCACTGGCAGCGCTGCTGACACTGGCATCGACACGCCGCCGCCGCCCGGGCATGCCGGACCGGTCGCAACGGGACAATTACAGCCAACTGGCCGCCGCGATCCCGATGGGCGTAGCCTGCTGGACCGACAAGGGCCAGTTGATCGTCTGCAATGACCAGTATCGCCGCCGCCTCGATCTCGACGACACCAAGCTCACCTATCACCAGGCCGTCAGCCGACTGATTTCAGGGGGCTATATGAAGCTGGTGCGGGACGACAGCAGCCACCGCCTGCTGGAATTGCACTGCGAAGACGGCACCTGCCTCCAGATCGACGAGCGACCCCTGGGTGACGGCGCCTTCATGACACTGGTGTCCGACATTACCGAAACCAAGCGCACCGATGCGCTGCTGCATGCCATCCGCGATGATCAGCGCCTCCTGGCGCGGCGCTATCATGAGGAAAAGCTCAAGGCTGAAGCCGCCAGCCGCGCCAAGACCAATTTTCTCGCCCATCTCAGCCACGATATCCGCACCCCGCTCAACCACATCATCGGCTTTGCCGACCTGATGCAGCACCAGACCTATGGCCCCCTGGGCGACCAGCGCTATTCGGAATATGTCGAGACCATCAAGTCCTCCGGGGAACAATTGCTGGCTTCCTTCGCCGCCATTCTCGATCTGGCAGAGCTGGAGAACGGCAGCAAGGCGCTTCGGCGGGACCCGGTCCTGCTCGACGAGGTTCTGGCGGCCGTGGCCCAGCGCTTCCGCGGCCAGGCACAGCGTGCCGGTATCACCCTCGACATCGGGGCCGGCACCGGTGCGGTGTTGCGCGGCGACCGGCTGGGACTGATCCGCATGGTGGGCAATATCATGGACAATGCCATGCGGTTCACCAGCGAGGGCGGACAGGTGACGCTGGCAAGCTTTGCCGCCGATGACGGCGTGGTCATCGAGGTCAGCGACACCGGAGTGGGCATGAATGAAGAGCGCCTCGCCAGCCTCAGCCAGCCGTTCGCTCTTGGCGATGCCAGCTTTGCCCGCAATGGGGTCGGCCCGGGCCTCGGCATCTCAATTGCGCGAGCGATAGCCGAGTTGAGCGGCGGGCACATGGCCATCGACTCCAGTCCATCATTGGGCACCACCGTCGCCATATCGCTGCCCATCGATCCGGCCGCAGCGGGCCTGATCGCGGCCTAAAGCGCTACAATCCCGCCGCCCGCGCGTACCAGTCGGCGACTGCGGCCTGTACCTCCACCTGCATCTGCGCGACATCCAGTTCCAACCGGCCGATATCCGGGTAATTAGACAGATGCGCCAGGAGGTCCTTGAATGCGGGCGTCCACGCCTCTTCCTTGAACGGGCTGACCAGCGCAGAACTCATCACCTGCAATACCGTCGAATAGACGGAATGGATTTCCGCCAGGCGCTGACCGGATGGTACCAGACCGATTTCACCAATTCGCGCCAGAACCCGTGCAGTCGGGGCCTGGGGCAAGGCAATGTGCGCCCCCGCTACCAATTGCGCCGACTGGGCAATGAATTCGAGATCGACCAGGCCACCATTGGCGAGCTTGAGGTCGAAGGCATGGCGGGGCTTGCGCTCCCTGGCCATTAACGCCCGCATGGAGACCACATCCTCGATGGTCTTGGCGACATCGCGGGGGCGGGACATGACCTCGGCGATTTCACCATCCACCTTGGCGCCGAGATTGCCGGTGGCGGCGATGACGCGGGCCCGGCTCAGCGCAAGGTGCTCCCAGGTCCAGGCATTGTCCTTGTGATAAGCGCGGAAACCGCCAAGGCTGGTAGCCAGCGGCCCGGAATTGCCGGAGGGGCGCAGTCGCATATCGGCCTCATAGAGCACACCCTCCGCGGTTGGCGCAGACACTGCGGCGACCAGGCGCTGGGTCAGGCGGGCGAAATAATGCGGCGTCGAGAGCTGGCGTTCGCCATCGGATTCGGTATCGGGCGCGTCATAGAGCAGGATGAAATCGAGATCGGATGTGAACGTCATTTCGCCGCTGGCCATCTTGCCGAAAGCGAGCAGCGCCACTTCTGCATCTCCGATGCGTCCGTGGCGGATGGCGAATTCTTCCTGCACCTGATCGAAGAGCCGATGCAGCAGGGTCTCGGCCAAGGCGGTAAACTGCTCCCCTGCCCCTTGCGCTGTCACCGTACCCGAGAGGAGACCGGCCGCGACGAGGAATTTCTGCTCCTGCCCGATGATGCGGGCGCGGTCGATCAGGTCTTCATAAGAGCGCGCATCAGCAAGGAAGGCGTCGACTTTGGCCACCAGCACATCGCGATGGGTAACATCATTGGCAAAGGCCGGATCGATGAGTCCGTCCATGACATGGGCACGGTGTATGACCGCCTCGGCCATGCGCGGTGCCGAGGCCATGAACTGAACGAGAAGCGTGCGCAACTGTTCGTGGTTGCGCAGCAATGCAAACAGCTGGACCCCTCCCGGGAGGCGCGAGAGGAAATCGTCGAAATGAGCCAGGGCCGCGTCGGCATTGCCGGCGCGCCCGAGGGTCAACAGCAAGGCCGGCAGCAATTCGGTCAGGTGGGCGCGAGCTGCCGAAGTGCGGGTAGCGGCATAGCTGCCATAGTGCCATTTGCGCACCGTCCCGATGGCCTTGTGCGCATCGGCAAAGCCCATCACCGTCAGGGTTTCCAGCGTCTCCGGATCGTCGTCGCTACCGGTAAAGACCAGGTTGCCCTCGCCCGAACCAAGGGTCTCGCCCTGGGTGAAGAGCTCGGCATAGTAGCGTGCCACCCGTTCCAGCGCGTCACGATATCTGCGCTCGAAGACGGCGCGATCCGGTTCTCCCATGAGCCTGCCGATTATGGCCACCTCCTCGGCGGTGTCGGGCATGATGTGGGTCTGCTCGTCACGCAGCATTTGCAATCGGTTCTCGACGGCGCGCAAAAACCAATAAGTTTCCGTCATCTCCTCGGCCGTTCGGGGGGCGATCCAGTCTGCCTGCGCCAGGGCTGCCAGCGCCTGCGCGGTGGGCCGGACGCGAAGGGTCTTGTCGCGCCCGCCTGCGATCAATTGCTGGGTCTGGGCAAAGAACTCGATCTCGCGGATGCCGCCGCGCCCCAGTTTGACGTTATGACCCTCGACCCGGATATCGCCGACTTTCTTGGAAACATTGATCTGGCGCTTCATCGCCTGGATATCGGCAATGGTGGCGAAATCGAGATGCTTGCGCCAGACATAGGGCGCCAGTTCGCGGATAAAGGCTTCGCCCACTGTCATGTCGCCGGCGCAGGGTCGCGCCTTGATCCAGGCGGCACGTTCCCAGTTCTGGCCGCGCACTTCGTAATAGGCCAGTGCCGCGTCAAAGGAGATGGCTACCGGGGTCGAGCCGGGGTCCGGCCGCAGGCGCAGATCGGTTCGAAAGACATAGCCGCCGACCTGCCGGTCCTCCATCAGGCCGACCAGTTTTTGTACCATGCGCGAGTAGATTTTCGTCGCCTCGGACGGATCGGCCAGAACCGGCTTTTGCGGATCGAAAAAGGCGACGATGTCGATATCGGAGGAATAGTTGAGTTCGCGCCCGCCATGCTTGCCGAGGGCGAAGATGGCGAGGCCCGAATTGGCGGCCGTGGCGCTCTCGGCGGACATGGCCAGTTGCCCCTTCTCAAAGGCCTGCCGCATCAGGAGGTCGAGCGCCGCTTCCAGCGCCGCATCGGCCAGGTCCGACAGGGCCTCGGTCGCCCGCGCGGTGCTCCAGGCGCCGCCGGTTTCAGCCACTGCCGCCAGCAGCGCGGTGCGTCCCTTGGCGGCACGCAACATGGTGGCGACGCTGACCTCGTCTTCCTGGCGCCCTGCATGGGCTACGGCTCCGAGCAGGGCCGCAAAGGCGGTGTCAGGACCAGTTTCGAGCGCCTCGACCAGCCAGTCGGCATGTTGCCGTGTCAGGTCGCGCAGATAGGGCGCCGCTTCCAGGAGGGGACCGAGGACCGGCGCTGCCGCTCGCAGGCCTGCGGCGCTGCTGTCCGGCAAGTCTGCCAGTGCTGTGTCGAATTGCGGGTGATCAATGGGTGGCAGGGGCGACAGGATGGTGCTCATTTTTGAGGCATACCCCGGCCCCACCGCCCTCGCAAGGCGTGGCGTCAGCTGTCCGGCAGCTCGATCACCGCCCGCACGCCGGGTCGATTGTCCTCGATGCGGAAATCGCCGCCATGCAGGCGTGCCACGGCATTGACCAGCGAAAGGCCGAGGCCGGAACCCGGCTCGGAACGGCTCTTTTCAAGGCGAGCGAAACGCTCCAGCACCCGCTTACGGTCTGTTTCGGGGATGCCGGGACCATTATCGGCGACCGCGATCCGCACCTGTCCGTCCTGGCGGCGCAGTTCGACGGCAATCCGCCCAGGGCTGCCGTCATCGGACCGGGCATATTTCACGGCGTTTTCGAGCAGGTTCACCATGGCCTGACCGACGAGTTCGCGATTGGCATTGAGGGTCACGCCCGGCTCGACGCTGGTTTCGACGGTGATGCCGGCATCTTCGGCCACCGGGCCATAGAGCTCGGCAACATCGGCGACGATTTCGCTGACATCGATCTCCGACAGGGCGCCAGACGGGGCGCCTGCTTCGGCGCGGGCGATCATCAGCAAGGCATTGAAGGTCTGGATCAGGCGGTCGCTCTCGGCAATGACCGTTTCCAGCGCCTTTTCCCGTGTCTCCTCGCTGGCCGTATCGCGCAGGGCGGCCTCTGCCTGGTTGCGCAGCCGGGTCAGCGGGGTCTTGAGATCGTGGGCGACATTGTCGGTGACTTCCTTGAGGCCCTGCAGCAATTGCTCGATGCGGTCAAGCATGGCGTTGAGATTGGTGGCCAGGGCATCGAATTCGTCATTGCGGCTGGTCACCGGCACGCGCTCGGACAAGTTGCCTGACATGATCTTGGTGGAGGTGTGCTGGATGGTATCGATGCGTCGCAGCACGCGCCGCGCGGTGATGCCGCCGGCAATTACCGAGAACAGGATGATCCCCAGCACGCCAAAGAGGAAGCTCTGGAGGATGATGGCGGAGTAGCCGCGGCGCTCGACCACGTCGCGGCCGACAACCAGCCGCATGCCGTTGCCCAGCTCGATAGAGCGGACAACCGCCACGCCCTGGCGCTGGCGGCCGGGCCTGTCCTCGAGGGTTTCCTCGCCCGACGCGTCCTCTCCCAGCGGATTGGGTCGTTCATAGTCAAAGCTGTAGACTCCGGGGGAGATGACCACCTCGGGCGGGACATCGGTGACATTGCCAAGTAGGTAGAGGCCGGAGGCGTCGCCCAGGAAATAGATGCCGGGGCCGGGCTGGGTGGAGAGGCGATTGACAGCAAAGGCCAGAGCGCGAATGCCCTGATTGGCCTCGATGCGCTGGAACAGGCGGATTTCGCGGTCGATATCGTCGGTCTGCTGGCGCTGGATCTGCACGCTGGACTGCCAACCGATAAAGGCCATGAGCAGGATCGCGAAGACCACGAATATGGCGATGAAGGTGGCGGTGAGGCGAACAGTGGAGGTACGCCAGACCTGGGCAAAGCGGCTCACGGCCTACTCCCGGATCATGTAGCCGGCGCCGCGCACCGTGTGCAGCAGCGGATTGGCGTGGCCCTTGTCGATCTTGGACCGGAGGCGCGACATGTGCACATCGATGACATTGGTTTGAGGATCGAAGTGGTAGTCCCAGACATTTTCGAGCAGCATGGTACGCGTCACCACCTTGCCGGCATTCTTCATCAGATATTCGAGCAGCCGGAACTCTCGCGGCTGCAGCAGGATGTTCTCGCCATCGCGCTCGACCTTGCGGCTAAGGCGATCGAGCGACAGCCCGCCGACCGAATAGCTGGTTGCGGCCTCGGCGGGGCTTGAGCGGCGGGCCAGTACTTCGACCCGCGCCAGCAGCTCGGTGAAGGCGTAGGGCTTGGTGAGATAATCATCGCCACCTGCGCGCAGGCCTGTCACGCGGTCATCGACCTCGCCCAGGGCAGAGAGAATGAGCACGGGAGTTTTGTCGTCTTCGGCGCGCAGGCTTTCGACGATGGAAAGGCCATCGCGGCGCGGCAGCATGCGGTCAACGATCAGTACATCATAGTCCATGCCCGAGGCCATGGCGTAGCCGGTTTCGCCATCCGCCGCATGGTGGGTCACATGGCCGGCCTCGTCGAGGGCCTGGATGAGGTAGCTCGCCGCCTCACGATCGTCTTCGATGAGCAAAATTTTCACGGCTGACGCTCCGCAGGATTGAAATGGCCCCGGAGCAATGCCCCGGGGCCGATACGCACTACTCGCTGATCGGCAAGCCGATGAAGCGGGACTCGCCGTCGCGGGCGACCTTGATGAGAACAGTGTTCAGCCCACGGTCGCGCACAGCCTCGAGAGCCGCATCGAAGTCAGCCGGTGCCGAAACCGGCTTGTTGTCGACCTCGAGAATGACGTCGCCGGTCGCCAGGCCGCGCGTGGCAGCCTCGCTATCGCCATCGACATTCTGGATCAGCAGGCCAGCCGAACCATCACCATTGGGCACCAGGGTCATGCCCAGGCTGGTGGCGGCTTCCGGCAGGGCTTCGGGCGGAGCCGGCTGTTCGGGCGTCTCGGCAACAGCGGTCTCATCAAGCTGCTGAAGCTGGACCGAAACCGAAGTCTCGGCGCCGTCCCGCCAGATGGTCAGCTCGACCGTGGAGTCGGGCGACTTGCTGGCAATGGTGCGGCTGAGATCAAGGGCGTCGTCGATCTGCTCGCCATCGACCTCTAGGATGATGTCACCGGACTGGACGCCGGCAGCACCGGCCGGACCGTCTTCGGTCGGCTCGCGCACGATGGCGCCGCGGGCATTGGACAGGCCGACGCTGTCGGCGATGTCCTTGGAGACATCCTGGATGGAAACGCCGAGATAGCCGCGGGTGACCGTGCCGTCATCGATCAACTGGTCGACGATCTGCTTGACCGTGCGGGCCGGAATGGCAAAGGCGATGCCGACATTGCCGCCATTGGGCGAATAGATGGCGGTATTGACGCCGACCACTTCACCCTCGGTATTGAAGGCCGGGCCACCGGAATTGCCGGTGTTCACCGCCGCGTCGATCTGCAGGAAGTCACCATAGTTCGAGCCGCCAATGTCGCGGCCGGCGCCGGAGATGACACCGACGGTCACAGTGCCGCCTAGACCGAAGGGATTGCCAACGGCAACCACCCAGTCGCCGACGCGGCTTGGCTCTTCGTCACTCTCGAAGGTAACGAAGGGCAGGTCCTCGCCCTCAATCTTAAGAACGGCCAGGTCGGTGCGTTCATCCGTGCCGACAATCTCGGCCACCTGTTCGGAGCCGTCCTCGAAGACGACGGTCACCTTGGTGGCATCGGAGACGACGTGGTTATTGGTGACCACATAACCGTCCTGGGAGATGATGAAGCCGGAGCCGGCAGCCATGAACTGGCGCGGACGGGCATCATCGCCCGGAACACGCGGGCCGGGAGCGCCGCCGAACTGGTCGAAAAAGTCACGGAAGGGGTGATCTTCGGGCAGGTCGGGGAAGTTGAACTCGAAATCGAAATCGCGGCCGCCGCGCTGGACGGTGCGGCCGGGCGCTTCGGCTTCGACAAGAATGGACACAACGGCGGGCTTCACCGCCTCGACCAGGTCGGCGAAGCCCTGCTGTACCGAGGTTTGCGGCACCACGATCTGCGCGGCATTCTGGAGCTGGGCATTTGCAGCCTGGCCGGTGAATACAAAGGCGGTGGACACACCGCCGGCACCAACCAGAAGGGCCAGGGCAGAGGCGCCTAGCCAACGACGGGTGCGCGAAAGAACAGTCGAACGCATGGGAACGTATCTCCTTCGTTAAGCTCTCAACAGCTTGTGGCGATACATATGGAACGGCGCGCCTTTCTATGAAGTTGCGCGAAGATTAAGCTTTGGCAATGTTGCAGGCGGGATTGTGGCGGCCTATGGCGCACCGGGGCTTCGTTCAAGCTCTGCGAGGGCCGCTTGCTCCTCCGGCGTCAGTCCGGGCGCCGGACTCGCGAGGTTGCGCCGCCGGGCGATGAACAAGGCGCCAAGCCCGATCAGCAGCAACAACGGCGCCGCGGCCCAGAGCAGGATCGTGTGCGCGCCCAAGCGCGGATTGAGCAGAACATATTCGCCATAGCGATCGACGACATATTGCTCGACCTCGGCATTGCTGTCGCCCGCCACCAGCCGTTCGCGCACCAGAACGCGCAGGTCGCGCGCCAGGTCGGCGTCGCTGTCGTCGATGGACTGATTCTGGCAGACCAGGCATCGCAATCCGGACGAGATCTCGCGGGCCCGTTGTTCCAGCAAGGGGTCGGGCAGGATCTCATCCGGTCCGACAGCCAGGACCGGCGACGCGATGGACAAGACCAGACAGAGGATCAGCGCGCGCACTCTCATTGGGCGGCCTCCGGCACTGCCTTGCGGGCCGGTTGGGGCGCGCCGAGCCGCAGGCGGCGATCGGTCAGCGACAGCGCTCCTGCCCCGGCCATGGCCAGCGCGCCGATCCAGATCAGCAGGATATAGGGCTTGTGCCAGACCCGGATGACGTGAGTGCCGTCGAGGGGCTCACCCAGTTGGATGTAGAGCTGCGACAGCCCGTAGGTTTGGATCGCGGCTTCGGTGGTGGGCATGCCGCTGGCGACGTAGGTCCGCCGCTCGGCATGAAGGGTCGCCGTGCCACCGCCCGGACCGGTTACGGTGAACGCGCCGGTATCAGCCAGATAATTGGCGCCGTGAACCTGCTCGAAACTGTCAAAGACGATGGCATAACCCGCGAGCTCGGCGGTCTCACCCGGATTGAGCGTGGTCACCAGTTCGGTTTCCCAGGCAGAGACAGCGACAATACCGAGCACGGTCAGGCCCATGCCCATATGGCCGATGGCAGTCGACCAGATGCTGCGCGGCAGGCCGGCCAGCCGCCTGAGACTGTCGCCCAGCGGAATACGACCCAGACGACTGCGCTCGATGAGTTCGGCGATAGCGCCAAATGTCACCCAGAAGCCGAGCAGGAGGCCAATTGGCACCATGGAGATGGACACCCCGCCCAGGGCCGAGATGAGGATGGCAAGGAATATCGACAAGGCGGCAAAGCCCATCAGCCGCTGCCCCGCCGCCACGAGGTCCGCCCGCTTCCACGCCAGTAACGGCCCGAAGGGCAGCACCAGCAGCAGCGGCGCCATCAGCGCCCCGAAGGTGAAATTGAAGAAAGGCGCGCCGACGGAGATGGTCGTGCCGGTAAGGGCATCGAGCAGGAGGGGATAAAGCGTGCCCACCAGCACCGCACCGACGGCAGTGGCCAGGAACAGATTGTTGAGGATCAGCGCACCTTCGCGGCTGATCGGGGCAAAGAGCCCGCCCTGCCGCAAGGAGGGCGAGCGGATGGCAAAGAGCAGGAAGGCGCCACCGATCAGCAGCGCCAGCATGGTGAGGATGACCAGTCCGCGCGTAGGATCGCTGGCAAAGGTATGGACCGAGGTGAGGATGCCCGAGCGCACGAGGAAGGTGCCCAGAAGCGAGAGCGAAAAGGTGATGATGGCAAGAAAGATGGTCCAGATCTTGAGCGCATTGCGCTTTTCCATCACCAGGGCCGAATGCAATAGCGCCGTGCCGGCCAGCCAGGGCATGAAGCTGGCATTTTCCACCGGGTCCCAGAACCACCACCCGCCCCAGCCCAACTCGTAATAGGCCCAATAGGACCCCATGGCGATACCAAGGGTCAGGAACGTCCAGCTCAGCATGGTCCAGGGGCGCACCCAGCGTGCCCAGGCCTGGTCAATGCGGCCAGAGACCAGCGCGGCAATGGCGAAGGAAAAGCAGATCGAGAAGCCGACATAGCCCGCATAGAGCAGGGGCGGATGAATGGCGAGACCAATGTCCTGGAGGACCGGGTTGAGGTCATTGCCCTCCAGCGGCGCCGGAGACAGCCGCGCGAAAGGGTTCGACGTAAAAAGCGTGAAGCCTGCAAAGGCGGCCGTCAGCAGGCTTTGCGTGCCCAGCACCAGGTTGCTGAGATCAGCCGGCAGACGCCGCCCGAAAGCCGCAACAAGCGCGCCGAACAGCACCAGGATCAGCACCCAGAGCAGCATCGAGCCTTCGTGATTGCCCCAGACCCCGGAGATCTTGAAGATCAGCGGCTTGAGCGAGTGGGAATGATTGGCCGCCAGCGCCAGGCTGAAATCCGAGGTGACGAAGGCCTGCACGACGGCCATGAACGCCAGCGCCACCAGCACGAATTGCAGGATCGACGCCTGTGCCAGCGCTGCCGCCAGCCGCTCGCCCCGTCGCCACAGAACCAGGCCGCCAATAGCCGAGACCAGCGCGATGGCGAAGGCGAGGATGAGCGCGAAATGTCCGAGTTCGATGGTCACTGGCCGCCCGTCTCCGGGCGCCACTCGCCTTGGGCCTTCAGCGCCTCTACGACTTCCTTGGGAATGTAGTTCTCGTCATGCTTGGCCAGCACATTGCTGGCCTCGAAACTTCCGTCCGAGCCCATGCTGCCCTCGGCCACCACGCCCTGCCCCTCGCGGAACAGATCGGGCAGGATGCCGGTATAATGCGCCACGATGTCCCTACCACCATCGGTGATGGTGAACATATTGTCCTGACCCTTGCGGACCCAGGTCCCCTCCTTGACCAGCCCGCCAAGCCGGATCGGCTGGCCCGGCGCGACCTCGCGAGCCACCACGTCGCTGGGCGAATAGAAGAAGACGATCTGGTCGCGCAGCGCCGTCAGAACCAGCGCCATGGCAATGGCCAGCACAACGGCCAGGCCGGCGATGACGGCGAGGCGCTTCTGCTTGCGGGTCATGCCCTTGCGGCGGGCGTTGGCCGGCATTGTCATTGCGAAACTCCCTTGAGCGTCAGGCCCGCGCCCAGCGCCAGCGTATCGAGGTCACCGCGGTCGAAAGCGGCCGGATAGGCGCTCACGGCTGCGTCGAAAGCCCGCTGGGCATTGTCGCGATCATTGAGCACCAGATAGGAGCGCACAAGCCGGGTCCATTCCTCGACGCTGCCGCCCTCGGCATAGAGGCGCTCGGCCAGCCCTCCGACCATGCCCTCGATCATCTCGGCCTGCTGCCTGGCCGTGGTATCGACACCATCATTGAGCGCCACGGCCAGCCCCTGCCGCGCCGCCTGCAGCCACGCTTCATCGCCCGATGAAAGATCGATGGCCTGCTGCCACCAGGTGGCCGCCGCGTCATAGTCGCCGGCCCGCATCAGTTCGGCAGCCAGATAGAGCCTTGAGCGGATGTGGTCGGCGTCACTCGCGGCAGCAGTCCGCAGCAGGGCCATGGCTTCCTCCGAACCCTGGCCACCAGCGGCGAGCAGCAGCGCTTCGGCGAGGTCGGCCTGAATATTAGCTGTCGGTTCGGAGAGGGCGATCACCCGCCGATAGGCATTGGCGGCGTCGGCATAGCGGCCGAGTTCGATATAGGCGGGGGCGATGACCTGCCAGCCGCGCAGATCGTCGGGCGCCTGTGCCAGTTGCGCCTCAATCCGGGCAATGGCATCGCCCAGGTCCATATTCCGCGCGACCAGTTCGGGCCGCTCGGCCAGGGGTTGCGCTGGAAGTTGCGGTTGCCCCAAAACAGCATAAAGGCCCAGCGCGATCACTTCGATTGCTGCCAGGCCAATCAGCAGAGGCGCTCGCCCCAGACCCGGTCCGGCACGACCCCGCGAATCGTCCTTACTGCGCAGGAGTTCACGCGCCAATTCGCCGCGTGCCGCCAGCGCCTGTTCGGCATCGAGCTTGCCTGCGCGTTCATCGGCCTCAATACCGGCCAAAAGCAGGTGAAAATGATCGTTGGGATCGGCTAAATCAGGGCCCGCTGCGTTGACCGTGCGACCTGCCGCCGCATAAAACAATGCGGCGCAGGCAATGGCGGTAACGGCTATGGCGATCGACCAGAAAATCATGGGCCCCAAACGCTTGTCTGCCAGACGCGGCAAGGCATGGTCCTCTATAAGCCGAATGCGGCGAAAAACCATCAAAACAGCGCGTGGAAACAGGGACGCATTGCCACAGGGTCTCGTGGTCGCGGGTGCAATCGCCGCATGAGCGAGGCCGAGTTCGACTTTGCTGTTTTCGGTGCCACGCCGCTTGCCCATCTGCTGGCGGGCGTGCTGGCCCACAGCCATGGCCGGAGAGTCCTGCTGGTGGGGGAAAGCCAGGCCAGATATCGACTGCCGCGCGGCATCGATCTATCAGTCGCGCCCATGACGCGACCGGAGAGCTGGGCCATGTTGGCGCAGGGCCTGCCCGAGGCAACGCGCCTCGTGGCACGAATTGCCGGGCGGCAGGCTCTGAGCCGCCATGACCCAATTTTCTTTGCCAGGGGCCCGCGTGACATAGAGGCGCTTTCCCATATCCGGCATATGGCCCAGGGGTTCGGCATCGCGGCCGAAGCGGTCGCGCCTTCGGTGCTCGGCGAGGGACGGAGCGGAACTGTGCTGCGCGACGCCGTCCGCATCAATCGCCCGGTTCTCGAAGCCGGGCTGAAGCGCTGGCTCGACCGCGGCGGCGTCCGGCGTATTGCCCCGCAAAAGGTCACGATCGAGACGGATGGAAGAACCGAAGTTCTTTCAGGCGGGACAGCCTATTCGGCCCACCAGGCGGTCCTGGCCGATGATGAGGCGGTGATGAATTGGCTGCCCTTGCGGCAATGGCCGCCCTTGCTGCGCCGCCTGCCCTTTGCCAGCATATTGACCACGCCGACACAGCCTCTGGCGGCCAGCGTCATGCTCGAGTTCAACTCCGGCACCTTCCTCATCCAGCAGGCGGAAGGCGGCATAGCGGCTTTCGGGCCGGGTGATCTTGCCGGATTTTCGGCGCATGTGCAGGCTTTGCTGGGCCGCGAGCGGCAGGTGGAACAGGCCGGTCAGACCGGGTTCCAGGCGCTGCTGACGCTTGATGGCGCGCCTGTGTTCGGGCGGGCAGCGGGCGTCGGGGCGGATGTGGTGGCGGGGCTGGGTTGTGCTGGCGCCTTCCTCGCGCCGGCCTTGGGCCGCTGGCTGACCGGAAAAGCGTCCGCTGGCGAAGCTGCCTGGTTCGAGGCGCGGCTGGTCAATCGTTCCGGCAAGTCCGCGCCGGTGGATGATTATGCGCCCGGTTCTGCGGGACTGCCGGCATGAGACCACAGATCAACCGCCTTCCCGATGGCACCGCCAAAGGCTTTGCAGGATCGGCAATCAATCGCGCCCACCCCCTCCGCTTCCGGCTGGACGGGCGCATCATCTCCGGATTTGCCGGAGACACCGTCCTCAGTGCCGCACTGGCATCGGGCATCGACACGCTGGGGCAATTCCGGTCCAGTCCGGTTGGCCTGGTGCCCCGGGCGACGCCGGCCATAAGCCATGCCAGCCTTGCAGGTGATCCCAGGCGCGCCCTGCCGATGGCCCGGACGTTGGCACAGGATGGCGCCGACTACGTGACCCTTGGCGTCAAGCGCCCAGGCCCGCTGGGGCGCCTGTTCCAGCCCGGCCGCACCCTTGGCTTACTGCTCGATGACATGCACGCGCTTGACCGGCCATGGCGAACGAGCGCAGGCGCCCAGGGCCCCAGTGCCGACTTGCTCGTCGTGGGGGGCGGTGTAGCGGGCCTTGCCGCAGCGCTGGCCGGAGCCAGGGCGGGGTTGACCGTGGTGCTGGTGGAAGCCTGTCCATATCTGGGCGGCAATTCGGGTCTCTTCGGCACGCAGGACGGAGAAGACGGTCCGGACGACAGCATGGCGCATCTGGCGGCAGATGTGGCCGCCAATCCGGCGATCACCGTTTTGACGGCGACACGGGTTTTCGCCATTCGGCCCGGCCTTGCCCGCGCACATCAGGTCGACATGTCGTCCCGCAATGCCCAAGGGAAGGTTGTCGACATTGAAGCGGCGCGCATCGTGCTTGCCACCGGCTCGCTGGAGCGCCTCCCGGTCTTTTCCGGCAATCGCCTGCCCGGCGTCATCGGCACGCTCGATGCCTATGAGCTGGCGACGCGCTACGGGGTCTGGCCGGGTCGGGCCGCGCTCGTCGCCACCTCCAGCAGCCCTGCCTATCGCCTGGCCATGCTGGCCAGCGACGCGGGGATCGCCATCGGGCGCATCCTCGACAATCGCCTCTCGCCGGCTTCCCGCTTCATCGAATTTTCCCGCGCTTATGGCATCGTGCAGTCTCCCGGCACCACACCGGCCTCGGTCGGCCTTGCAAGGGCGGGTGGCACATTGTCCCTGCACAGTGACGCCAAGGACGCGACGGTCATGGTCACCGAGCGGCTATTGGTCTGCGGCGGCTGGCAACCGGACTTGACCCTGTGGCATGTCGCGGGCGGCGCCAGCCAGTTGCATCATGGCCACGGGCGCCTGGAGGCCATCGGCAGGTGCGACGGCGTTGCGCTCGCCGGCAGCGCGGCAGGATATTTTACCCGTCGCGGCTGCATCCAGAGCGGCGCCGACGCCATTGACCAATTGCTGGGCCGCGACCGCCGGCCGGTGGATGATCCGGTCATCGATCCGCTCTATGAATCGCCCGATGCGCCGGCCAGCCTTTCCGAACAGGTTGCCGGGGCCGCTCCGGCTTATCTCGATGGCGGTCTGGGCATGTTGCAACGCCCGGCGCCGCAGCCGCGTCGATTGCCCCTGCCCTTCCGCCCCAGCCGCAAGACTGGTCTCCTGGTTCTTTCCGAAGCCCCCCAGTCCCTTGCCGTCTGCGATGTGGCAGCAGGCGTCGACTTGGGCCTGATCCCGCCGGCCGCAGCAGGCATCGTGGCGCAGGAACGTGTTGCACTGGTGCCCATCGCCGTGACGCCCGACCCGGCTTTCCCCCAATCACCCGACGTGACGGACGCCGAGGAGATACCGTCCTATCTACATGGCCGGTTCGGGCGCAGCGCGGCGCTTGTTCGCCTGGTTCCGGCCGAAGGGCGATGGTTCGAAGTGGGGGCGCTGATCTATCGCAGCTCGGACGCGCACCATCCGCTGGACGCAATTGGCGTCGTCCTGCGCCAGACCGAGAGGGGCGCACTGGCCCTGGTCACCGCGCAGGCGCTTTCGGCGGGGCTTCCGGTCATCATCCGGGACAAGGGCGCTGTGCTGGCCCGGATCGAGCCCAAGACGAACTGAGGTGTGCGCTCAGGTCCGGCGTTCGGCAGCCGCCCGGGCGCGCTTGAGCGTTTCCGCATATTCGGCGTTGAAGCGGATTTCCGCCATCTTGATGGCTGCATCGAGCCGGGCGCTGGTTGTCGCGTCACCCGGGTTCTGGCGCATCAGATCGAGGTTACGCTGGATATGCAGTTCTAGCGCCTGCCCCGTCTGGCTCCAGGCCTGGTCGAACACGGCATTGAGCGCCAGCGAATCGCGGCTATCCCGGACTGCCGATAGCAGGTAAACGCCGTTGATGGCGCCCAGCAGCCGGTCATTGTCGATGCGATCAACGCCTTCGCGCGGGCGGCGCATGGCCTGGTTGAGGTCGGTCACGACCTCCTTCAGGCGGGGTTCGACCCGGTCGGACACCATCTTGGTGATGGTGGCCAGAACCTGGGTTGTGCGGCTGCCACGGGCAAATTCGATATAGCCGCTCAGCGACCGGACCAGCCGATGAAAGCGGTCAAGGCTGCGGCAGACCAGGTCAGTATCGGCGAAGGGGCCGGTCAATTGCAGATGACGAAGCTGGTTCTGCGCCTGGCCCAGAATGGCATCGATCAGCGGTGAGAAACCGTTGCGGGCGATGGCCACTTCGCTGGCATTGCCCGAAAGCTTGACCACGGTCGAAACCAGCCGGCTGGGATTGGCAACCTGACCGACCGCCGACTGGAACAGCAGGGCCGCCAGTTGCGGGTCCTGCAGGGGCATGGCCTGCAGCGCCGTTCCGAGCGCCGCGTCATCGTTCATGGTATTGACGGCCTTACCGAAGCCCTGCGCCTTGGGCAGCAGGGCGCGCGCGCGCAACGCCGCCACGATGACGCCCAGTTCCTCGCGCGCATTTTCGCGTCCAAACTGGGCCCGCAGGCGGCGCAATGTCTCGGTATCGGCATCGACCTTTTCCAGGGCCGCCTTCATCCGCGCCAGTACATCGCTCATCAGCGGTTCAAGATCGGCAGCGCGGAAATTGCCATTGGCGACGCCATCGGAAGAAATCAAATTGGGGCAAAGGTCGCGCACGACCCACACCCAAGCCGCATTGGCGGCTTCGACACTGACCGATCCGGTGAGCGCAAATGGCACCGGTTCATTGACCAGAACGGGGTCAATCAGCCCGCAAAACGGCTTGCGAGCGGCGCTGCCGTTGCGGGCAGCGGCCCGTGCAGTCTGAGGCGCGGCAGCTTCTTTGCTTGGAGCGGGCTGGTTCATAAACTCTTCGGGCCAGGGGCGAATTCGATATCGACCCTATAGGCGCTTGGTAAACAATCCTTTTCCCGCGCTCGATCGTGATCGTTATGCAGTGCCCTGGACGACGTTCCAGACGCCGTTCTGCTCGCGGCAGGCGGTACCCTTCTTCACGTAATCGGTACCACCGATCTTGATCGTGTGGGTAAAATCGCGGCAATCGAGATTGTTGACCCTGACATAGGGGCCAACCGCGACCGAGCCGGTCGTGCCCTTGTCGCCGGCCCATTGGCGCGGCGCGCCGGGGCGGCCGAATTGCAGTGCATAGAACTGGGCGCTGTTGGCTTCGTTGGAATCCTTGGCAGTCATCAGCGCCAGTGCTGCCGGGTCGGCAAAACCATTGGCGATGCTGGTGGTCAACTTGGCCGTCTGTACATTCTGGGCCGATGTCGGCACCAGAGGCTGGGCAATAGCCGGTTGTTGAGTCACCATGGGCGCCTGGGCGACATAGCTCGTACCCGTGTTCGAACAGCCCGCAAGGGCCAGTGCGATGATCGGAAGGGCGGCGATCGAAAAGCGATTCATGAGCGTTTTGGCCTCTGCATGCAGTCAGTTGGTTCTTGTGGTCGTAATGCGGCGAAAGTGCGTCAGTTCGCCGGGGGCCGGACCAGCCCCCCGAGCCGCGCCGTTGGAAGCCGCAATTCCACCCGCAGTCCGCCGAGCTGCGAGCGCTTGAGCTCGAGGCTGCCGCCATAGACATCGACCAGTTCCTTGACAATATCCAGTCCCAGCCCGGTACCTGGCGTCTTCTCGTCCAACCTGACGCCCCGGCGCAACACTTTTTGCGCGTCCGCTTCGCTCAGGCCCGGACCATTGTCATCGATCCTGACCAGCAATTGCGTGCCCTTGTCGCTGCGTTCGCCCGAAAGCCGGACACCGACCTGGCCTTTGGACCATTTGCAGGCATTGTCGAGCAGGTTTCCGGCCATTTCCTCAAGGTCGGACTCATCGCCCCGGAACCAGGGCAGCGAGGCATCGGGCCGCTGGAAGGCGATTGTCACGTCGGGGTGGATCTTGCGCATCACGCGGGTCAACCTGAGCATGATCATGGTGGCATCGGCCTTCTTGCCCACCACCGAGGTCCGCGCCGCCAGCCGCGCCCTCTCGAGATAGGTCGTGACCATGTTGCTCATTTTCTCGGTCTCGGACGACACCACGTCGGCCAGGGCGCCCTTTTTGGCATGCGCCTCGTTACGCAGCACCGCGATAGGCGTCTTCAGTCCATGAGCCAGGTTTCCCACTTGGTTGCGGGCTCGTTCGATGATCTGGGTATTGGAGCGCAGCAGCTCGTTGACCTCCTCGGCCAAGGGCGCAATTTCGGTGGGATAGACACCGGAAACCTCGGCACTGTCGCCCTCGCGCACAGATTCGACGGCGCGACTGAGCCGCGCAATCGGCCTGAGCGCGATGCGCGCCACAAAGGCACTCATTGAGGCCAGCATCAGGCCCACCGCGCCCAGGACTATGAAGGTCTGGCCCCGGAAACCCGACACCAGTTCTAGGATTTCGGTCAGATTGCCGGCCACGGTAATGCGGTAGCTCTGTTCGTCCAAAGTCACATTGCGTTCCACGATGCGCAGTTGCGTGCCGAAGGGATCGTTGACGACTTCGGTGCTGCGACCGAAAAGGTCTGCCGCTGCCCCAACGCCCGGGAGGTCGATGCCGACCACCGAGGGCGACAGATTGACGAGCCCCCCCTCGCCATCCCGGATGATCCAGTACCAGCCGGAGCGCGGGCGTTCGAAGCGCGGATCGGCCAGGGCGATATCGGGATCCTCCGGATCACCGGTTTCCAGCAACGCCCCGACAAGGCTCTCGACATGAAAATCGAGCGTTTCAGTCAGCGTGCTGTCCAGCGCCCGCGAATAGAGGTCCGTGAGGAGAATGCCTGTCGTGACCAGCGCCAACACCAGCCAGCCGGCGGAAAGCCAGAACAAAGACGCAGCGATGGAGCCCTTGCGCAGCATGTCAGGGCCCGGTCATGTCAGCCATGGTCTGTCCCGGGAGTTCAGCCGCCAATGATCTGGTAACCCAGCCCGCGCACCGTCTGGATGCAGTCCTCCGGCAATTTTTTGCGCAGGCGCCCGACAAACACTTCGATTGTATTGCTGTCCCGGTCGAAGTCCTGGTCGTAGAGGTGCTCGGTCAGCTCGGTCCGGGAGATGACCTTGCCCTTGTGGTGCATGAGATAGCTCAGCAGACGCAATTCGTGGCTGGTGAGTTTGACCGATTGGCCATCTACCGTCACCTTGCCCGAGCGCGCATCGAGCCGTACCGCGCCACAGACGATTTCATTGCTGGCATGGCCCGCGGCGCGGCGTACCAGGGCCCGCACTCGCGCCAGAACTTCTTCCATGTGAAAGGGCTTGGCGACATAGTCGTCGGCCCCGGCGTCGATACCCTGGACCTTGTCGCTCCAGCGATCACGCGCCGTCAGCAGCAGCACCGGCGTGGTCTTGCCGGCGCGGCGCCATTCCTCCAATACGGAGAGCCCATCCATCTGCGGCAGGCCGATATCGAGAATGATGGTATCGTAGGGCTCGGTATCGCCGAGAAAGTGCCCCTCCTCGCCATCGAAGGCCACGTCGACCGCATAGCCCGCCTCGGTCAGCGCATCCTTGAGCTGCCGATTGAGATTGGTATCGTCTTCAACAACCAGAACTCGCATGTCTCGCCCCCCTTGGTCGCCACTGCTCTATTCTGCACTGACAGTCAGGTTTTGTGCAGTACCGTCAGCGCTCAATACGCCGATGATCCAGACATAACGACCACCATCCTCACACAATTGGTAATTGAGCACTTCGTCGGCACTATAGCCCGCGGTAGCGACCGCGTCGTACTGATTGGTTATAGTCCCTTCGCTGATCAGTTTCTGTATTTCTGCTGAATTATCTACACAGGCCTGCGCCTGGCTTGCGCCAGTGCTGGCCAGGGCAAGCGCGAGAGCCAGCGCAAGGGTGATGGAGGCCGAGGGTTTGGGGGTGTTCGTTTTCATGTCCGATCAATAGCGTTTGGAAACTGAATGGGACATGAATGCGGCAGGTCTTGCCCGGTTTCCACACAATTGCCCTCACGCCTTCCCTATATCGCCCTTCAGACCGCGCCGCAGAAACAGGATGGCCAACGATTCGAGCACCAGGCTGCCCGCCGAGCCGCTGTCGAGCGCCGGCAGTTCGACGCCGATCATCTGCGCAAGTCCGGCCAACAGCATGAAGGCGGCGACGATATAGGTCTTGTAGCCTGAAAGAATATCCATGGTCTTGTCTCCTGTAGAAGTTGAGGTGGATTGAGGGGCGACGGCCAGGGCCGCTGATCGAACGGAAGCGACGCGTCTGGTCCAGCCGCGTCCAAAGGTGGGAAAAGTCGAAAGCGCCTTGAGGAAACCCAGCCGCCGGTCGCAGATGGCATTGACGACAGCGGCCGCATTGCCACGCGCCGCCGCGCCGATAGTCAGCGGGCCAACCAGCCCATCGACCGCCACGCCCAGAACGGCCTGCAGTGTCCGAACCGCCCGGTCCGGACCGGAATTGACGGCGTAGTCGAACACCGCCAGGTCGATCCCCGGCGGCAGTTCCCCTGCCCGGCACAGGTTCCAGTAGCCGACGCGATAAATGCGGGACGCTTCGGTGCGGGTGAGGCTTTGAATCTCGGACTTGGGCAGGTCCCACCAGGGTGACACATTGCGCCAGCGCGCCAAGGTCTTGTGGGTGATGCCCATATTGGTGGCCCCGCCCGGGTCCGCCGGATGGTCCGCATAGCCGCCTTCATGCCGCAATATTTCGGACAGGCATTGCTGAAAGCGAGTTTCAATCATTGAATGCTCCCGTTGCGGAATGCCCTGCCCCCAGCGAGGCGCTGACCTGGCGCACGGAGAAGCTGAAATTGGTTGCCGGGCCGCCAAAATCGGCGGCCTGTTCGGCTGTACCGTATTTGATCGTGGCGACGCTCGTGTGCAGTAAACGGACCGGCGTGACGCCATCGAAGATCGTTATCTCCCAGGCCTCCGGCACGTGTTCGAGGACGGGCTCCGCCACCCCCCAGCCATCGCTATCGGCGCGGCTGCGCCTGGTCCAGCCCAGGTCTATCGAGCCATCGTCCTGTCGCACGCCGTCCAAGTGCACTGGCGCCAGCGGCCGTGCAGCCCCGAGCCCGAGGGAAACGGTTTCGAGCAGTCCCGGCGCTGCGCCATGGGCAAACCGCAGGTTTCGGCTTTCGCCGATCCATTGCGGCTCAACAGGCAGTGTCGCCACACGATCGTCGAGCACGATGACTCGCCGCCCCGCGGACAAGGGTCCGATTGCGGCGTCCGAGCCATCCAGCCCGCGCAGAAGTCGTGACAGGTGATATTGCCCCGGCGCCACCAGTTCGGCCTCGGCGAAACCGATGACTTCCCAGTCCTCGGCATCGGTCTCCACGGCGATGCGATTGCTCCCGGCCAGCGCGGTCAGGTCGTCAACATCGGCCAGATGCCCTGAAATCATCGCGATCTCCAGTATCTGCCCTCGATCCCAGCGTGACTGGGGGCCGGGAGCAAATGCCGTCAGCACCTCGCCCATGACGGCAGGCCGCACCAGGCTGGCCAATGCTGTGCCTGTGGATTCATCAGTGATCCGGACCAGTCCCGGCCAGGGACTGGCATAGGCGCCTACCACCAGCCGGCTACGCCCCGGGTCTGCTGGCAGCGGCGGCAGATGCGCGGTGATGATCAGCGGCGTCACCTCTGGCACACCCTGTCCAATGCCGCCCCGTGCCCGATCCACCCCCGCCGCCACCGCGTCGCCGCGAACCACCGCGCCCGCCGTCACCCGGCGCACCAGTCCGTCGCGGATCTCGGTGATTTCAAACGGCCCCTCCGCAACGCCCGGCAAGGCAATGCGGTCGCCCGGTTCCAGCGCCGCCCAGTTGGGCGGTAGTGCAAATTCAACGCGGTCACCGCTGGCTGCCCGCAGATCCAACAAGCGCTCCGCGGCGCGGCGCGCCGAGGCGCCATCGAGCACCAGAGGCAGGCTTTCCGACACCATAGGACCATTGCCTGGCCGCAACGCCGTCGCGGTTGCCGCAAGATAGTCGCGCTCCCGGTCCAAATGACCCAGGCCCAGCCTTCCCGGCCGTTCGGCCAAATCACCGCGTCGGCGTGAAAAGATCGGCGAATCGATTGCCGCCAGCATGTCCGGATCCAGCACCACAGCGTCGCACGGCCCCTGCGCCACACCGACAAGCGCACCTTCACGCGCCGCGAGGCGCTGCCCGGTCATTTCCAGGATGGGTTCGATCACCGCGCGCGCCGTGCATGGCCCCGAGACGGTCAGCCCCCCGATCAGCGGCGCTGCAGGAGACGCCTTCACCGCACAGCCATGCTCAGTGGCAATTGCGGTCGCCAGTTCGTCGCTGGCCAGCGCCCCGAGCCGCCCGGTCAGCCAATGGCCGGTCCGGTGGTTCTCGCCATCCGACCACACCTCGGCAAGCGCCGGAAAGGCAGGAAATGGCCGCGCATCCCAGGTCCAGCAATAGAGCCGGTCGATATCAACCATGCCGGGTGGATTGTTTGCGGGATCAGCCCAATAGCGATGATGCGCCCGCAATAGCTGGCGCTGGATCAACCCGTCCGGCAGCCCGCTCGAAAAATGGGGTCGGCCATCCTCGCCGCTCTTCTCGTCCCCGAAAATATTGGGCTGGTTGGCACCCTTGTCGACCGCGCCACAGCCGACCTCCGTCAGCCAGATTGGTTTCGAGCCCGGCACCCAGGCCGTCGGCGTCACACTGCGCACGCCGCCGGGCCGGTCGTGATGCTGCTGACTCCAGAACGCCGCGATATCCTTGACCCGCCAAACCCAGGGCTCGCCATGGGCGCCGTCGGTGATAGAGGTGCGCACTTGTCCGCGCCGGGCGGCATCGCTGGCATAATACCAGTCATACCCCTCGCCGCCGGCGATATTGCCTTTTAGATAGTCCAGCTCATACCCGGTTGTGGCCAGCGCCCCGTCGGCATGGCTTTCGCCATCGCGCCAGTCGGCCAGCGGAAAATAGCAGTCGATGCCGACCGCATCGATAGCGTCCGAGGCCCAGAGCGGATCGAGATGAAAGAACTTCCCGCCGTCCCGCTGACAGCCGGAATATTCGCTCCAGTCCGCCGCATAGGTGAGATTTGTCGACGGCCCCAATGCCGCCCGCATATCGGCCGCCAGTGTCACTAGCGCATCCACGAATGGAAAGCTGCTGCTCGCGCCGCGCACGCTGGTCAGCCCGACCATTTCCGAGCCGATCAGCAGGGCATCAACGCCACCCGCTGCGACAGCCAGGCCGGCATAGTGCAGCATCATGGCGCGGTAGTTGGGCACGACAGCCGCCACCTGCGCTGCCGCCGTTGCGGTCCCGTCGGGCGATCCAGGCTGGCCCGGCGCCGGATGGCAGGTCACCCGCCCACGCCAGGGATAGGCCGCCTGCTCGTCCCCACCATGCGGGTCGGGCAGCTCGTTGCCCTCCGGCACATCCATAAGCACGAACGGGTAGAGCGTCACCTTGAGCCCCCGCGCCTTGAGATCGGCAATTGCTGCCAGCACCGAGGCGTCGGAAGGGGTACCGCCATAGGCGGGGCCGCCATTGTGGTTCGACACTGCCTGCGCCGCGCCGCGCGTGATTCCCGCCACACTCCAGCTCGTGCCCTCGATTTCGCGCGTGGCCCCTTCGACGCGCGGCGTAATCGCACAATTGCCGCAACGCAGATCGTCGCCGAACCAGCTCACTACCAGCGCCACATGTTCGAGGTTCGGGCACAACGCCTGCAATTCGTCTATGGAGCACGTCCAGTCGCTGACCCCCGCGCTCAAATGCGCGTTCTCGCTGACGCCCGTCCCCGGCCCTAGTACCCGGACCCGCGGCGTCGGGTCATAGCCGAACTCGGTCGCGCCGGGGATCACCGTGACTGCCCTGATGGCCGGCTCCAGATCGCCAACAACCCGGCACAATTCCGCAGACAGGTGCGGAATGCGATTGCCAAAGCGCGACAGCGGCAGGTTCTCCACCAAGAGGTAGCAGATGCCGCGATAGGCCGGCGCATTGCCGCTCCCCTGGATCGCCTCGATCAGACTGTCGGGCAGTTGCTCCTCGTCACCATGATAGAAGCGGAGGTTAAGTCCGCGCGTGTCGAGCAATTGCCCATCGGCCCACAGCCGTCCCAGCCGCGCCACCTTCCCCTCGCAGAATGACACAGCGAAACTTGCCAGCACTTCCTCGGATCGATCGGGCTCGGGAAATCCCTTCGACCCCGCCGTTTCGCTGACATGGCGAACCAGTTCGCGTGCCCAGATGATATTGCCCGCCAGCCGCCCCCAGCCATAGAGCCGGGGCACCCCCAGTCCCTCGCTTGAGGATCCCAGCCGCACATCGAACAGCGGCGCCTCGGCCTGGTTGTCCTGCCCACCAAACAGAAAGCCATCCACAACGCTGCCCGCCAGCGCCCCCAGCGCGCGCCCGACGGTCGCGCCGAATGGACCCCCAACCAGTGCGCCGGCAAACTGCCCGGCGACGGAAAGTGCCAGAGTGGCCATGGATTTGTTCCTTGATGTTGAAGAGCCTCATGAGCGGCTGTCCGGAAACCGGTATTGCCCGCTCACCCGCTTCGCCCAGGCCGCGGTCAAGTTCGCCTCCACCACACCGAGATGCTCCTGCGCATGGATAAAGCGCGTTTCCGATACCAGAATCCCGCAATGGCGCGGCTCGATCCGACCGCCCAAGCGGAACAGCACCACCTGCCCCGCGGCCAACGGCCCTGCTTCGGCGACCAGAAAGCGTTCCGCCGCCTCGCGCAGCGCCGACACGCCTTCATGGTCTCGCAGGTCAGCCCGATAGGGCGGCACGGCCGTGGGTTCATCGCCATAAAGCGCCCTCCAGACGCCCCGAAGCAGACCCAGGCAGTCGCATCCCGCATTCAGTTTCGAGGCCTGATGCCGGTACGGCGTGCCAAGCCATCTCCGGGTGGCCGCCACCACCTCATCGGAGGTCATGGCACCAACGCCCTGCCATCCATGGCATCGCCGCTCCGGGGATGGCGCAGCACATAATCGCTGCCCGGAATATGCGGAAAGCCGCGGAAATTGTCCGCATTGCCGAACCGCGCCTTGCAGGTGGCAAAGCGCCGGTCGCAACCGACCGTCACCTCCAGCATGTCGCCCTCTGCGACCCACTCACCAACTCGCGCCGCAAATCCCAGCACATCCCCTTCGGGGTCCCGCCGATGCGTCAGCACCGGATCGCCCAGGCCCGCGCGGTTTCCCGCACTCCAGTGACCGACACCAAAGGCGAACCAGCCTTCCTCGAAGCCCGCGAGCCCGCTGACCCGCAGTTGGAAAGGATCGATGATGCCGGTGACGATGGCCGTGCCCTTGTGGGCCGGCAGGTCGAGGTTCACCCCGCAGCGTCCGTCGCCCACCTCGGCATCGCATTGCCCCTGATAGACCCGTCCCCGCGTCACGTTCAGCGCCTGCTGTGGCGAGCGCAGTTCGGCGCGGAACACGCCATCCTCCCGCACGACCTCGCCAATCGTATCCACCCGCAGCAGCAGGTGCTGCTCGGGCGCCGCCCAGTTCACCAGCCAGCTTTCCACTGCCGCGCCGTCATAGCGACCGAGCAGGATGTCATCCTCGCTGATCGCAGCGCTGTCGAGCACGCCGAGCACTTCGCCGGTTTCCACTTGCTGCCCGAGCCGTGCAGGCATCTCGCTGCCATCCAGCCCGAAGGTTGGCACACAGTCCGTACCCTCCACCTCCAGAACGCGGTCATGGTCGGTGAACCCCAGCACGACCCCATCCGCGCGCAGCACACGCCAACACCTGGCGGTCGTTGTCTCGCCCTGCGCCAGATGCGCGGCGAGCCCAGTGGACAGCGTCCTCATGGCAATATCTCCACCAGTGGAATGATGGGCGCCTCGGCGCCGTCAAAACCATTGAGCTCGATGTCGAGCCGGTCCGTGTCGAACCGCACCGGCACATCGAACAGAAACCCTGCGGTTACGGGCGCGCCATCTGCGGGAGCGGAATCGAAGCTGACCATTCCCGTGGTCACGTCCAGCGTCCAGCCGGTCACCATTTCCCCGCCGTCGACCGCCACGCGCACGCTGCCGGCGACCGGCCTGGCGATGATCCGCACATAGGGATCGAATGCGGCGCCGTAGGTTTTCACCAGTTGATACTGGGTGCGCACGCCATCGCCGGTCCCGAGCACCTGGTCGGTCGGCAAGGGCACTGCCCCACCAGAAGAATGGTCCAGCCCGTCGCGCCACAAAAACCCGTGCAGCCGCCCGCGCCGCTCCTCGAAAAAGGCCAGCACCGCCTGCATGTCAGCACGCGACTTGACGCCATAGCCGGCATTGTAGCGACGCCGCGAATGCGCCCAGCGTCCATTGCGTTGTTCCCCGCCGCCGGCCAGCGTCACGACATCGGTCCTGCGCTCCGGCCCGCCCCGTGCGCCCAGCGCGATATCGAGCGGAAAGCGAATGTGATGAAAGGTCATGAGATCCTCCGAGCCATCGGCTCCTACCCACCCTCCCCCTTGCGGGGAGGGAAGCGAGATAGGACTTAGCTCTTCGCTAAGTCCGCTGAATCGAGCAGGAAGGGGGAGCGACGGGCACAGTGCGCTTTGCCGCACCCTCATCCGGCGCTCCGCGCCACCTCCTCCCAGGGGGAAGAAGGATAGGGCTCAACTCCCCCTCGAACCCCTTCGAACCGCCCTTAGCAACATCGCACTGATCTCCGCCTCGCTGGCCGCAAAACTGCGCGCATCACTCGCCGTGACATTGAAGGTCACGTGCACTGCGCCGCCGCCGCCGGCGACACCCAGCCGCCCGTCTGGCCCGCGTTGCAGCGGCATGATCGCCTCCGGCCCGGCCTCGCCTGCCAGCCCCAATCCCTGCCCCAGCGGAAAATAGCTCGGAGACGCAATCACTCCACCCTTCGCAAACGGCGTCACCGCAGGATTGGTGGTCGTAAACAGGTTTTCCACCAGCCCGCCGACCAGCGTTCCCAGCGGCTTGAACGCGGCTTTCAGTGCAATGTCGGCAAAGGCACCGGCAATATCGCTCAGCACCGAGCGGAACGATTTGCCATCCGTCACCGCGCCGCGAAAGGCGCGACTGACCGAAGACGCCACGCCATCGGCCAGGTCCTCGATCCGCCGCAGCTCCACCGAAACGTCGCCCAATTCGTCATGAAGCTCTTCGCCAAACAGGTCACTTGCCATCGGGAAAACGCTCCATCAGGATTTCAAGGTCACGCCGCTCAAGCCGCCCGCTGCGGTCGCCCGCAATCGCGCCCCAGGCCGAGGCCAGTTCGCGCGGCGTCATGGTCCAGAAATCGCGGGGTGGCAGCCGCAACACGCCAAGGCCAAACCGCATCGCGTCTTTCCAGGGGAACGGCGTCATGTCGCTTCTCCAAATGTCGCCCTGAGCAGACGCACGACGATTTCGGCCGCACCGCGTATTCCGCCCTCGACGCTCATCCGCGCCAGGTCGTCATCGCTGATCGGATTGCCACCACCGCGCAGCCCGGCACCCATTATCGCCGTCAGGTCGCGCGCCGAGACCCGCCCCTCGCCAAACCGCTCGGCGAGGCCCGCAAGATCCCCCGCTCCCAGCCGCGCTTCCAGCTCCGCCAGCGCCCCCAACGTCAGGCAAAGCGTCCGCACCTCGCCACCGATCTCGGCCGCGATTTCACCACGATGAATATTGGTCATATGTCTTGCTCTTGAATCTTCGGATCCTGCGCCACCCTCCCCCTTGCGGGGAGGGAAGCGAGATAGGACTTGGCTTCAGCCAAGTCCGTTGAATCGAGCAGGGAGGGGGATTGGCGGGCACTGTGCCCGTGAGCACCCCCTCCCACCCTCCCCCGTCAAAGGGGGAGGTGCCGCATTCAGTGCGCCGCTCCCTAAACCGCCACGAACGTCACCTCGCCCGCGCTCTCCAGCGCCAGGTCGAACGTCACCTCCCCGGCATGGTCCGCCGAAAACTCCAGCGCCACGATCTGGAACGGTCCTTCCACCGTGCCGAAATGCGGCAGGATCAGCTGCCAGTCGCGGATGGTGCCCGCAAAGAACAGGCTTCGGATCGTCGCGTCAGAGGCCTGGTCCTTGAACACACCGGACCCCGACACCGACGCGCGCTTCACCCCGCCGCCGGCCAGCAATTCGCGCCAGCGTCCGGCGCTTTCCTGGTCGGTCGTGTCGACGCTGGCGGCATTGAAATTGAGACTGCGCGTGCGCAGCCCCGCCACCGTGAGAAAGCTCCCAGACCCCGTCTGGTCGAGCTTCAAAAGCATATCCTTGCCACTCTGGGCTGCCATTGTTTTATCCCCGCTCTCGATTCCCCCTCTCCCCTTGCGGGAGAGGGACAGATTTTCTGCGTTCAGCAGAAAATCAGGGTGAGGGGTTCTCTCCACGCACTCTGCTCTCGCGGTAAGACCGTGGACCCCTCATCCGGCCCTTCGGGCCACCTTCTCCCGCAAGGGGAGAAGGGCTACTCGCTGAAAAACCGCAGCATCACCGCTGCCCGTGCCTGACCGGTCGCCGTGTCGATGCTTGTTTCGGTCCGCGTATGCTCGGCATGGGTCACCAGCAGGTCCACCGGTGCCAGCGCCGCTGCCCCCACCGCTACCACCCGTTCGGCAATCTCCAGCGCTGCCTTGCGGCTGGGCTGGTTGCTCCAGCAATGCAGCAGCACGCGGTGTTCCTGCCCCGGCGTCGCGTCACCATCCCGCTGGCGCATATCGTGACGGTCGATCACCACATAGGGCGCCGGGCGGTCCCGCGGCGGCGCATCGAACACGCCCCCGGCACCGATCAGCGCGATCAGTGCCGCATCGGCTTCCAGCGCAGCAACCAATGCCGTCTGCAAACTCGCAATCGGGTGCATGGCCTACCCCGTGAAGCTGGTTTCGCTGCAGGCGCAGCTGAGAAAAGCGCGCCGGCCATTGAGGTCGGCCGTGCTGACCACATCGAGGTTCCGGCCCCGATAGACCACCCGGTCCCCTGGCGAAACGTCATTACGAAACCGCAGCACCACGCTGTGCGAGATCGCCACTGTGCGCCCGTCGGCATTGGTGCCCTGCCGCCCCGAAAGGATGCGCACCCGCGCCCAGAGACTGGTCATCGGCACATAGATACGCTCATGTCCGCCCCCGCCATCGCCGAGGCTTTCGCGCCGCAGCACCTGCACGCGGTCGGTCAGTGTGCCGACGGAAGGGATCTTCTCCCCGCTCACAGCCGCACCCGCTTGTAGCCAGCCACCACCCGGTCAAACCCTGATGGCACGATGGCGCCCGATCCGGCCACGATCACCGCGTCGCGATGCTCGTGCCAATGGGCCACCAGCCCCAGCAGCGCCTGCCGCAGGTCGGCGGGCACGTCTTCGGGCTCGGTGCCATAGCCGGCGACATATTCGATCTCGATGCCCTGACGCGGCTGCAGCATGGGCATGCCCACGACCACGCGCGGCACGATCAGCCGGTCCGGTTCGCTCAGGAACTGCGCCAGGGCGATTTCGTGGCTACCGCCATTGTCGTCGGTGGCAACAATGCCGGTCACCGAAATCAGCGGCGATACCGGGAGCTTGACCACGCCATTGTCCGGCCAGTCATCGAGCACCACCCGCCAGCTCTGGGCCAGCAATGCGCGGCCGGTCACGCCCTCGATATGCAGCCGCGCCGCGCCGATCAGCGTCGTGATCAGCCCGTCTTCGGCCGTGTCGTCGATCTTGAGAAAAGCCTTGGCCTCGGCAAGCGAAACCGGCTCCTCGGCGGGCCCCGCCAGGAGATAGGACGTCATGTTTGTTTCCTTGTTATGTCTGAAAAGGCCCCCTCACCCGCCGGCTGCGCCGTCGACCTCTCCCCCCAAGGGAGAGGTCGGCCGAAAGGCCGAGTGAGGGGGCCTTCAGATGGAACCGAGCCAAATGGCCAGGATCACGGCGATCAAGAGGTGCCGAATTTCAGCAGCTTGATCGCGTCATAATCCGCGATCCCGCCGCCGACGCGCTTGGTGGTGTAGAACAGCACATAGGGCTTGGAGCTGAATGGATCGCGCAGCACCGAGACGCCCTGGCGGTCGACGATTAGGTAGCCACGGCGGAAATCGCCAAAGGCAATCGAGAAGCTGTTGGCGCCCATATTGGGCATGTCCTCCGCCTCAACCAGCGGAAAGCCCATGAAGCTGGCCCGGCCATCGGCCGCTGCGGCCGGCTGCCAGAGATAATTGCCGTCGGCATCCTTGAGCTTCCTGAGCGCCCCTTGCGTCTTGCGGTTCATCACCCAGGTGGCGTTTTGGCGATAGCCGGCCTTGAGCGCATAGACCAGGTCGATCAGGATATCGCTGGCATTGCTGGCCGGCATGGCGCCCGAGACGCCCGTTGCCAGATAGCCGAGGTTACCCCAGCTCCAGCTGGCCTCGGCTGCCTTGGTGGCATTGAGGAAGCCATTGGGCTTGTTGGAGCCGTCGCCGGTGACAAAGGCCGTGGTCTCCTGCGCTGCAAATGCCGCATTGACCTCGTCGGCAATCCATTGGCCGACATCCACCGCCGCATCGTCGAGGAAGGCCGTGGTCGCCGCTGGCATGGCGTAGAGTTCGGTGGTCGGATAGCTCAGCTCGGCCAGGGTCTGGCTGTTGGTGGTCGGGCGGCTAGCCGTCTCCCCCACCCAGCCGGTCTGTGGCCCCGTCAGCGTGATGGGGCGCTTATAGACCGAGGCCGAAACCTGCCGCACGCCGGCAATGGCGCGGATCGGCGAAATATGGGTCATGCGTCGAATGATTTCGGTTTCGACTTCCGCCGGCACCACATAGCCGCCGTCACCGGCCACCCCAACCTGTAGCGCCTTTTCTTCGCCGCGCTTCACATAGGCGGAAAAGGCCTCCTTGTACTCGCCATCCGGCAGGCCACCGCCGCCCTTGCCTTCCAGCACCGGGCGCGCGCGTTCGGCACTGACGCGATCCAGCGCCGACTTATGCCCGTCGATAACGCGATTCAGCCGCTCCAGCTTGCTCTCAAGCAGGCCGTCGGCGCTGCCGCGCTTTTCAATCTCCTTCAGGCGCTGGTCGTTGGTGGCCTTGAACTCCTCGAATGCAGAGGAGAATTCGGCGAAGAGCGCGGCAATATCGCCCCCTGCGCCGGCCTTGGTCTCAAGGCCGTCGTCGATCCGATCCATGTCGGTTTCCTTCTATCGGTTGCGGATAGTCCTGGTGGCGGCGGCAATGGCCGCGCCGGCCGAGATGGGGGAGGCGATGCGCGCGTCCTCCATCATCGGAAAGGTAACGATCGAGACCTCGTAGAGGTCGATCTCATGCAGCAGGCGTTTGCCGTCGCGGCGGCTGGCCTTGACGGTACGGAAGCCGATGGACAGCCCGTCGAGCGCGCCATCGCCGATCAGCCGCCGCAGCGCATCCGAGCGCGGCACGCCCGGCACCAGCCGCCCGGTCACGAACAACCCGTGGCTGTCCTCGGCCATGCTCTCCCAGGTGCCGACCGGCTCCTTGGGGTCATGCTGGAACAGGAGGCGAATGCGTCCGCGCTTCTTCGCGAGGCTCTTGGCAAAAGCCCCCGGCAAGACGATATCGCCGCCGCTATCGAGCTTGTTGAACACGCTGGCATAGCCGGCAAACCGTCCGCCTTCGTCGATGGGAATAGCACTCATCCGCGCTTGCCCCCGCCCGAGCGAGGCTTTGGCGCACGCCGATCCTTGTCGGCCAGCGTCCCCGCCAGGTTCCAGGCAAATTGCCGGAACGTTTGCTGCGCAACCTCACGATTCTGCTTGTCTGCCATGGGCTTAGTCCTCCTTCCGGAAAAGCCGATTCAACTGTGCGATCTCCTGCACGAAGTCGTTGAAGTGTTGATTCACCTTGGCCATTTCGCGCAAAGCCCACACCAGCAGCGCACTCGCCCCGCTCGCCCACAGAAACAGCGCCAGATGGGCCAGATCCCCGCGCTCGATGACGGTTTTTGTCAGGTCGTCCATGGTGCTTCTCCACTTGCGAATTGCGGCGCTCAGCGCTTTGATTTGTTTTTCCAGTGCATGACGTGCTCCCCTTTTATAATTGCCTGGGCCTGCTCGCAGGGCACCGACGTCAGTCACGCGCTGCCTGACTCGCCCATCCCCACCAACTCCCTTTTCTCCGCATCGCTCAAAAACCCGGCAGCCCCGACCCGCGCCCAGAGCGCCGCGCGGTCCTCGGCCAGGGCCTCGACGCCCTCGAAGTCCGGCACGACCTCGGCGCCCTCAAATGCCGTCCCTAGCCATCCGCTCAGTTCCTGGCTCACCCGCACCACCAGCGGCACCAGCGTCTGGCGCCACAGCGCCCGATTGGCTTCGGCCAGGTTCGCATAGGTATTGTCGCCCGGAATGCCGAGCAGCATGGGCGGCACCCCGAAGGCCAGGGCAATGTCCCGTGCCGCCGCGTGCCGTGCCTCGATGAAGTCCATTTCGCGCGGGCTCATGGCGATGGCCTTCCAGTCCAGCCCCCCATCGAGCACCATGGGCCGTCCCGCATTGGCCGCTCCGGCGAAGTGCGTTTCCATCTCCTCCTTGAGCCGGTTGAACTGCTCTTCGGTCAGGCTCCCCGCCCCCGCCGAATAGACCAGCGCCCCGCTCGGTCGCGCCGCATTGTCGAGCAGCGCCTTGTTCCACTGAGCCGAGGCATTGTGGATATCGAGGCTGGTCTGGGCTGCCTCCAGCGGCCCCATGCCGTAATGGTCGTCGAGCGGATGGAACAGCGCCATATGCAGTACGCCCGGAACAGGCAGCGGCTCCTGTGATATCCGCGTGGCCCTGCCGCCGGCCTTGTAGTCATAGGCGACCGGCCAGCCATCGCGCCCGGCGACCACGCTCATCCGGTCGGGCCGCAGCACGAACAGCGTGCGCACCGCCCCATCGACGATCCCCGCCTGCAGATAAGCATTCCCCGCGGTCTGCAGATAGGCATAGACGGCCTCGAGCATTTCCGCGCCCGACTGCCGCCCATTGGGCTTCTCCAGCAGCGCCAGGAGCGGATGTTCGCTCACCACTTGGCCATCGACCTTGACCACCAGAGGCACCCGGTTCGCCGCTTCAGCGATCAGCCGCACGCAGCGATAGACCACCGGATTGCGCATGAATCCCTGATTGACCAGGCTCGCATAACCCCGCCCGCTCCATTGCGCCGGCCCCAACTGGCTCAGCGTCAGCATGGTATGGCCAGCAAAATCCTTGGTTTCGGCCGGCGTGTTCGTTCGACCGCCGAACGGGCGGTTCCAAAGGTTGGGCATTGCTTGTTCCTCGATTTTATCTCGTCCACCGGCTCCCCCTCGCCCTGGCGGGAGAGGGACAGCACATCCGCGTTCAGCGGATATTCAGGGTGAGGAGTTCTCTCAGCTTTCCGGGCATCAGCACGACGTCACAACTAGCCGCAGTTCCGCCCTCGGACTTGATCCGAGGGCCCCTCTCGAAGTGCACATGGCAATCGGTTCTCGGATCAAGCCCGAGGACGGCTCGGTGGCAATTGAACGTCAAAGCGCGCGCACCCTCGGCCTTGCTTCATTGAGCAACAATTCGGTCAGCGCCCAGACCAGCGCATCCACCCGGTCGGGCGAATGCCCGTCCGATTTGCCGTCCGGACCGAAAGCACAGAGCTCGTCTTCCAACGCCGTCAGCCCCGCTACGTGGCGCACCAGCCCGCGTGCATAAAGCGCCGCCGCGGGCTCGGCGCGGACCCATTTCCCACGGCTGGCCCGCACTGTGCGCACCGGTACCGAACCATCGATCTGGTTCAACACCTGCCTTACCAGGTCCCCGCCCTGGTTCACCTCGACCACGATGCAATCAGCCTCATGCGCCCGGAACGCCGCTATGGCGCGCGCTGCCCAGATATCGGGGCGCACGCCCTGGAGCGTGGCGTCCTCCAGCACCACGGCCCCTTCGCCTGCCCGCCCTGCAACGACAATGCCGCAGGCGTCGGAACGCTCGGTGCCGGTTACAGGCGGATCGACCGCCACGACGATCCGGCCATCCACGGCGCCCTCAGGCGCGCGAAACATGGACCGTTGCCAGAGCGCGTCCGGCATATCCTCGATCAGTTCGCCGTCCAGTTCCTGCCGCCCGAGCACCGTATCGCGATAACGCTCGACCACGGCCTTGAGGAAAGCATCGGCTAGGTGCGTGTTCACCTTGGACTTGGCGCGACTGATCACAGTCTGCTCGTCAGCCATCAGCCGCTTCATCAGCTTTGTAGCGCGCGGTGTTGTCGTGACCAGCTGCCGCGGTCGCGCGCCGAGGCGAAGTCCGAATTGCAGCATATCGAAGGCCGCCTCTGCCTTCTTCCACTTTGCTGTCTCATCGCACCAGGCGGCGGCAAATTGCGGTCCGCGAAAGCGTTCCGGGTCGGATGCAGGCAACACATGCGCCTCGACTCCGTTGGGCCAATAGAGGACATTCTCTCGCAGTCTTGGGCGCTCGCCGGGCGGACAGACCCGCAACACGCCGCTTTCGCCCAGCACCATCACCGCTTCGGCCTCTGTCATGGTTTCGCCCACCAGGGCGATGGGGCCGATCCCTTGTTCAGCCAGCCACCGAACCCATTCGGCGCCCGCCCTGGTCTTGCCGGCGCCACGGCCGCCCAACAGCAGCCAGGTGGTCCAGTCACCAGCCGGCGGCAATTGATGCGGCATGGCCCACACAGGCCAGTTGAAGGCGATGTCGCACAGTTCGCTGTCCTCGATATCTGCCGCCCAGTCCAGCAGGACAGACCGCGTCGTCACCATCGTTTCAAACCATTCCCTTGGTTATGGCATTGATGCGCTCTTCGAGCTTGCGACGCAGTTCGCTGGCCTCCCCTGGATTTCGCGGACTGCCGGCCGGCCGCGCCTCTGCCCGCTCCAGGGCGATCAGTTTATCGAGGTCGCGTACCAGATCGCTCAGCACCTTGCTTTCAGCGCGATTTCCCTTGTCCATTTCCGCCTCCACAATTTCCATCTGCCTCTCCAGAAGGCCCAGCAGCCGCGCAATCAGCAATTGCCGGTCAAGCGCCTCGCTGCTGCCCGGACGCACCCATTTACTGGCGCGAGCGCGTTGATCGAGCTGTCCGCGCCGCAATCTGTAGCGATGCGCGATGCCATTGCAGGTCAGGAGACCGGCCTCATAGTCTGAGCGCACCGAAGCCCAGGCCACGATGTTGCCATCGCGGTCCCGTTCGGGATCATATTCATCCATGTGGGAAATTCCGTTCGGGCCGCCTGAAGGCGTACTCTTCGACCCAATTCGTCGACTATGCCTGAACTATAGACCACCACCGTCACGCGGGGATAACTTAGTGGACGGCTCGCAAAGCCGACGCGTGGATCCGATGGAAAAACGCAAGGTGGGAAGGCCTGAGACCGTGGGTCGAATGGCACCGTGGCAGGCGCCGTGGTCAAATCTCGAGTGGACGGCAGACGACATTTTCCCAGCGCCGCTTCGCTCTATTCCAGCTTTGCCGCCGCCTTCAATACTGCTTTGTCGCTTTTGGCGCCCATTGCTGCCGCACCGCGCTCCGCTGCGTCCTTGATCATGCCGTGCGCCGCTGACTCAAGTTCCGGCCGGCAATTGGCGAGCGTTTTAAGTCCGGCAATCATACGCAGCATCACCTCAATGTTTCCGGCCCCATCGCGCGCAATGGGACGGAAGGCATCCGCCATAAGGTCATCGGGGTCGAGCGGCGCGACCAATAGGCGCTCGTATTTGAGTTCACTGTCTTCGACCGGTCGCTCCGTCAGGACGCGCACCAAGGTCCCCACAACGGCAATCGCCGTGCCCGGATCGTTGATCCCTGGTGACAGGGCCTTGCTTGCGATCTCAGCAAGCACGATCAACCCGAAGCGCGGATCGCTTTCGAAAGTCCGGGCCGTGCCGACGGTGAAGGCATTTGCCAATCGGTCCGCCAGATCTTCCTCCAGCGTACCGGCGACCAGCAGAAGTGGCCGGTCCGGGGCAGCATAGGCTCCCGATCGCGCCGTAATGGTTACGAGCAGATCGTTGTCCTCTGCCAATTCCTGCAAGCGTGAGAGATCGATGTGCTGCACATATCCCGTCTTGCGTGAGAAGACTGGTTCTCCAGATGGTTCCCCGTCCAGCGGTCGGCAACCCAGGAGACCTTCTCCGGGCACTGTCTTGAAGGCTTTCTCGGTGGCTGTGCCGACTTTGCTGACAGTCTCACCGACGCGACCGATGGAGGACATTTGGCCGATCCAACGTATCAGGGCGGCCACGACCAGTACGACTACGGCCAAGGTAACTGCAAAAAGCAGCAGGCGCCCGGCTTCACTGTAAATGTTGGCAGAGAGCCCGATAATGCCGACGATGGAAAAGAGAAAGGCGCCGATAAACACCGAAATCGAGGTCTGAGCGCTGCGGTCACCGACGATTAGGGGCACTGCCCTTGGCGTTGTGGACGCAGAAGCGCTGGAGAGAGCGCTGACAATAGTAGAGAGCGAAAAGACGGCCACGGTCAGCAGGCTCGAGGCCAGCACTGTGAGAATGGACTCCACAGCCTCGGACGATAACGTAAAAGGCAGTTTGTCCGGCACCAGACCGGACATTGCGAAGGCGATGACCACAGTCAACACAGCCACGAGCGAGAATGCCGCCGGCAGGAACCACATGCGCTGTGCAATCTGCCGGAATTTGAACGCGATCTGACTCATTGACTGTCTCCCCAATGGAGAAGCATTCTGGCCCAGAAAAGTTGCGCCGGGCCAGTGCATCCGTTTCAGTGGACGCGCCAGCAGCGATCAGGGTCCAAAAATGCGCCGGGCCTCCATACCCAGTCCCAGCCCCACGCTGCCCAGCACATCGGTGCGCACGACTTCGGCCTCCGGGAACATCGCCCTCAGCCGTCCCGATACAGCCGGAACCAGGGTGGAACCGCCGGTCAGGATGAGGCTGTCGACCGCAGCGGGCGCCACCCCGGCCAGCCGTGTTGTTTCCGCGATTGTCTGTTCCAGCCGTCCGATAGAGGCAGCAAGCGCGTCACCGAGCTGGGCAATCGTCATATTGGTCTTGATGACGCGCTCGCGCACGTTAAAGGCAAAGGCCAGATTATCCTCGTCGGACAAGGCGATCTTGGCCGCTTCGACTGCGCCGATCAGCCGGTGCCCGAGCCGGTCTTCGACCAGCATGGCGAAGGTTTCCACCTTCTCGATCTCCCTTGCCTCCCGCGCCGTGGACCGGAGGTCCCGCAGCGCCTTGGCATCATAGAGACGGTTGATCCGGTGCCAGGTGGACAGGTCGAAATAGGGCGCCACCGGCAAGTGCCGCTTGCCGTCCAGCGTGCGTGACCCCAGCCCCAGTTCCGGCATTACCCGGTTCATGGCCAGCAAGCGGTCGAAATCAGTGCCTCCGATATGAACACCCGCCGTTGCCAGGATGTCGTCGCTGCGATCGGCGCGCCCTGCCCGGTCCGGCGATACGCGCACCAGCGAAAAATCGGAAGTGCCGCCGCCAAGGTCGACGATCAGTGCCAGTTTCTCGCCCACTACCTGCCGCTCGTAGTCCAGCGCAGCAGCAATGGGTTCGAACTGGAAGGCAATTTCCTCAAAGCCCTGCGAGCGCACCGCGGCCTCCAATTGACCTTGCGCCTGTTTGTCGGCAATGGGATCGTCATCGACGAAATGCACCGGCCGACCCATCACCACCCGCGTCAGTTCTCCGCCCAGCGTTGCCTCGCCGCGCCGTTTGAGTTCACCCACATAGGTGGCGATGATTTGGCCAAAGCCGAGCCGTCGCGCCTTGACCCGTGTCGTATCGGCAAACAGGACGGTCCCCAGCACGCTCTTGAGTGACCGCATCAACCTGCCATCGGCGCCGGTGACATATTCGGCCACGGCGGCGCGGCCAAAATGCACGCGATCGTCTTCAAACCCGAAGAACAACACGCTGGGCATGGTCGCCTGGCCGTCCTCCAGCGCCAGCAAATGCGGTGTGCAATCGCCATCGACCCGGCCCAGGGTGGAATTGGACGTGCCGAAATCAATACCGCAGGAGAGGGTCATGGGGGCTGTCCGCAGTGGGAATGGCACGCCAGGGGCGCGGGGACGGCTCTATTAAGAGGTGTAGGCGATCAAGGCAACCGGCTTGTCAGGCGGCCTTGCGCTGCTTTTCGCTGCGTCCGCGGAGGTCGACCACTTCGAGCCTGGCCAAACCACGGCGCTGCGCCTTCTTGACAGCATTGCCGGCAGCATCGAGCACGGTGCGGCTCATCGCGCCCTGTGGATTGACCACGGCAATGCCGGTACTGAAGGTCAACTGGCCGGCATGGCTTTCGCGGTTGGCAATCCCCTGGTGCCGGACCGCAACCGCTATGCGGCTGGCCAGGTCACGCGCCATCAAGGCGGGCATGTCGGGCAGCACGATCACGAAGCCAGCCCGGCCGACGCGGAGGCAGCAATCGGTTTCGCGCGACAGCAAGGCCGAAATCGCGCCTTCGAGCGTCTCAAGGCTGTTTTCTACCGCCTCGCGGCCATAGGCGGCGAAATATTCGGCATAGCCATCCATCTCCAGCGCCAGCACGCAAAGCGAAACATGGCGCTCGGCGGCATAGGTCCAGCTGCGGCGCAGTTCCTCGTCGACGCGCTGGGCGAGCCGGGATTTCTTGTTCGGATTTTTCGCAATGGAGGCCTGGCCATAGGCAGGCATATGAGCGTCGGCACTCCGCCCCAGCGCCGCACGAATGCGCGCCCAGAGGCCATCATTGCCGCTCATAGTCACTTTGTTCATCAAGCCTGTCCTGGGCCACGTCCCGATCCGGGCATCAAGCCATGACTATGGTTAACAGGAGGTAAGCATTCAGCCCTAGAGCGTTTCAGGAGGCACCCATTCCGGCCAGTCGACGGCGTGTTCTTCCCAGTTATCCGGGTCCACTTCCGTCTCGAGGAATGTCCGCCCCTTCACCGAGACGCCGACATCAACCACCGTCTGCGGATCACCCGAAACCAGCGGATGCCACCATGCCAGCCCCTTCCCCTCGGCAAGCCGCCGATAGGCGCAAGTCACCGGAATCCAAGAGATTTCCTGCACGTTCTCAAGTGTCAGCTTGATGCAGTCGGGCACTTTTGTCTGGCGGTTGGGATAGTCGGTGCAGGCGCAGGTGTCACCGTCCAGCAGCTTGCAGCGCACATCGGAGGTGATGAGCGTGCCGCTATCCTCGTCCTCGAGCTTGATCAGGCAGCACCGGCCGCAACCGTCGCACAGCGCTTCCCATTCGGAGGCGGACATCTGCTCGAGCGTTTTTTCTTCCCAGAAGGCCATCTTTACCGTTTGCCATTCATGCTGTTGCCGGTTTGCGCTTGCAGGCGGACCATTGCAATCATATTCCAGCGATTGTGTTGCCTTGTCCGGATTTTGCGGACAAACCTGCTCCTTTCGGGGCGTCGGGGTTTACCGTGCAGGATCCGTTTTACACCAAGGAAAAAAAGCACCGGCCCCGGGGCAACATGCTGGCGGCCGACGCCTGGCTTGATTCCTCGCTCTATGAATTCTGGCAGGCAATGGGGCGTGGTTATACCCGCTATCAGGACTTCATGTCCCGGTTCCATGTTTCGGGCATAAAGCGCTTCTTTGTCGAAATCCTGTCCGACGCCCTCACCTTCGGGGCCATCGGCGCGGTGCTGATGACCGCCCTGGCCCTGCCCGCTTTCGACATCATCGACCGCGGCGCCTTCAACAAGGCCGAGGATTATTCGGTAATCTTCCTTGATCGCTTTGGTTCTGAAATCGGCCGGCGCGGTATCCGTTCGGATGACAGCGTGGCCCTGGACCAGATGCCGGACTATCTCCTCAAGGCGACGCTCGCCACCGAGGACCGACGCTTCTATGAACATTTCGGCATCGACGTGGTCGGCACGCTGCGCGCCCTTGCCAGCAACGCGCAAGGCGAGCGGGGCACGCAGGGCGGCTCCTCCATCACCCAGCAGCTCGCCAAGAACCTCTTCCTCTCTTCCGAGCGCACGATCGAGCGCAAGATCGTCGAGGCATTCCTCTCGGTTTGGCTCGAGTGGAATTATTCCAAGGATCAGATCCTAAAGCTCTATTTCGACCGCGCCTATATGGGCGGCGGCAATTACGGGGTGACCGCCGCGTCCGAGTTCTATTTCGGCAAGCGGGTGCAGGACATTAATCTGGCCGAGGCCGCCATGCTGGCCGGCATGTTCAAGGCGCCGGGCAATTATGCGCCCCATGTCGATCTCGCCGCCGCCCGCGGCCGCGCCAATCTGGTGCTGACCAATCTGGTCGCCGCAGGCTTCCTCACTGAGGGCCAGGTCACCGCCGCGCGGCGCCATCCGGCCTCTGCGATTGACCGCAGCAACGATATCAATTCCCCGAACCATTTCCTAGACTGGGCCTTCGAGGAAGCCAAGGCGGTCATCGAGACCAACAACGCCCCGGGCAATAACTTCATTGTCCGCACCACCATCGACACCACCCTGCAAGCCTATGCAGAGGAGGCCATTACCTCCGTCATTCGCGAACAGGGCGAGCAATATCGGGTCGACGAGGGCGCCATGGTGGTCACTGACACCCAGGGGGCCATTCGCGCCATGGTCGGCGGCACCGACTATGCCAAGAGCCAGTTCAACCGCGCCATTGTCTCGACGCGCCAGCCCGGCTCGTCCTACAAGCCCTTCGTCTATGCCGAAGCCTTCGAGCAATTGGGCCTGACGCCCAGCGACACCATCTCGGATCGCCCCGTCTGCATTGGCGACTGGTGCCCGCAGAACTATGGCCGCTCCTATCGTGGCCAGACGACGCTGCTGAGTGCGTTTGCAGCTTCGATCAACACCGTGCCCGTTACCCTCTCGATCAAGACCGGGCGCGACGCCATCGCGCAACTCAGCTATCGCATGGGCCTGCGCCAGGAATATCCCGTGACACGCTCCTTGGCGCTTGGCGTGGCCTCGGTCTCCGTGTTGGACATGACCAGTTCCTACGCGGTCTTTGCCAATCATGGCTACAAGACCCAGGCCTATGGCCTGACGCGCATGACCACCCTCAACGACCAGCTGGTCTGGGAAATCGACCCCGATGCCACTCGCGAGCGGGTGCTCAGCGAGCAGACCGTGGCCTATATGAACCAGATGATGCGCACCGTTGTCACCGGCGGCACCGGTCGTCGCGCCGCCATCGAGGGCGTGCCGACCCTGGGCAAGACGGGCACCACCACGTCTTATCGCGATGCGTGGTTCTGCGGCTTCACCGGCAATTACGTCGCGGCGGTCTGGTTCGGCAATGACGACTACCGGCCCACCAATGACCTGACCGGCGGCACCCTGCCCACCATTGCCTGGCAGAAATTCATGGCCTACGCCCATACCAATATCGAGGTGCAGCCGGTCTTCGGAATCGACTTCGAGCCGCCCCAGGCCATTATTGCCGATGCCGATCTCGAAAATATCGAAGAGATCATCGAACGACCGCCCAGCCTCAAGCCGGCTGCGGCCCGTAAGCTGCTCGACCTCGCGGCCCGCCTCCAATCGTCACAGGACAACGCCCCTTCACGCGCCACCGACACCGCCAGCGCGCCAGTCTCCGGCACCGCATCAAGCCTCTAGGCGGAGGCTAACCGGCACTACTCCCGTCTATATACCCCGTCGAACCGGACATTGTGCCCGCCACAAATGCCGTTATCCGACACGACGAGCTCGTGGCCAATCAGTTCAAGGTGCAGGATGCAGTCATATTCCGCCGCTTCATCGGCCGGTATGGCGCCGTCGGTGCCTATGGCAAATTCGAGAGCCTGGTCCACGATCCAGCGCCCGGGCACACTGACCGAGAATTCTCCGATATTGACCCCGCCGCGTTCGACTCGCTCGGGATCGGAGGCGCCCCAGGTAGCGAAACCTTCAATGAACAGGCTGCCCCCGGCCTCCCGCAGGATCGTGATGTCGTGTTCTGGTCCGGCGGTCCAATTGTCCACCCAGCCTCCTAGCACATCGCCCGGCTTGTCCTTGCCAAATGCCGTTCCGACGACCGGGACCAGCATAGAGGCAAGCAGCGTCACAATGATTCCGCCTATGGTGCGCATGGTCCCCCGCTTGTTCGGAAAGGGCAGAATCGCCTTCCGCCACGGCGTCCCCGTTGCTACAAGCCTAACCTATCCGCAACGCATCTGGCCAAGCCATCCAATGCCCCAAATGCAGAGAAGCTGACCGTGCGTTTCGTTCTGCGATTGTTGATGAGCATTGCTGTGGCCCTCAGCGTCGGGTTTGGCCTCAGCTATTACGCGCTTACCGATGGACGCTTGTTCGGCGCTGTGTCGTTGGGGCCATGGACCACCTGGCCCGATATCGGCTCGCCCAGTCCAAATCCTTATACTAGCGGTCACATTGCGCGCGCCGCGGCCCTGCAACTGGGTCGCAGCGAGGGGCTGCAATTTGTCGCCGCGACGGACAGCGATGGAGCGACACTCGACCTGGCCTGCACCTATCGCCTCGATGGTCATGTGCCGGTGTCGACATTCTGGACCCTGACTGCGGTGGACAGCGACTGGGTCAACCTCGCTGCGCCCGATACTGACGCGGCCCTCCGCTCCAGCGAAGTCATCCGCCAGCCCGATGGCGCGCTGCGCATTCATGTCGGCACGCAGCTGCGTCCGGGGACATGGCTCGAACTGGCGGGTAGCGGCCCGTTCAGCCTGGTGCTCACCCTTTATGATACGACAGCCCTGTCTAGCTTTGCCTCTTCGGACCTGACCATGCCCTCCATCACGCTGGAGGAGTGTCCATGATCCGCACCGTGCTCTGGTTCCTGGGTGGACTGCTTCTGGGCGGCATCATCCACATCGCCACCATCCTCGCCCTGCCATTGCTGGCCGAGGAAACAGCGTGGACGCGCATCGCCAAACTGGACGCGCAGAACCGCATCCTGGTCCTGCCCCCCATCGCGCCGGGCGAGCCCAATCCGCTCCAGCTTGATCCCGAGCTCAGCTATGGCATCTGCCAGCTCGATCTGTCCCAGGGCCCGGCCTATCTCAGTGGTGTACTGCCGGACGCCTTCTGGTCGGTGGCCCTGTTCAACGAGGCGGGTGTCGTCACCTATTCGACCACCAACCGCGACGGCATCGGCCAGACAGTGGAACTGGGCATTTTCAATGCCGCCCAGACCCGCCTTCTCGCCCAGCAGCAGATCGACATTGCCGAGGGCCTGCTGGTGGTCGAATCGAGGACCGACAAGCTTGCCGTGCTGGTCCGCCTCTCCGCCCCGCACGAGGCCATGCGCGCAAGGTTCGAAGCCGAGCTCTCCGAAATCAGCTGCGGGCCACGGGCGCGATGACCCCATGACCCCCGACGCTTTCGACGCCGCACTCGCGGCCATTGTCCAGCGCTACCGTGCCGAAGTCGCGGCCCCGGCCGAGCATCTCGCCCTCCTCCGCTGGCAGATTGACCAGGGTCACCGCCTCGACGTCCGCACCACATTTCCGGGCCATCTGACCACCAGCGCAGTGGTGCTCTCGCCCGATCATCGCCAGACCCTGCTGATCGACCACGTCACCATCGGCCGCTGGCTGCAACCAGGCGGACATTATGAGCCGGCCGATTTCTTCCACCTTTCCGCCATGCGCGAAGCCGTGGAGGAAACCGGCGTATCCGGCCTCGCGCTCCATCCCTGGCACGGGGGAAACGACCTGCCCTTCGTCATCGACAGCCACGACGTTCCGGGCAAGCCGTCGCGTCACGAGCCGGACCATATCCACCACGACCTGCAATATCTCTTCATCGCCGACCCGGCGCTGCCGCTCGTGGCGCAACTTGAAGAGGTCCACGCCGCACAATGGCAGGATGCAGGCATGCTGGCCGACTTCGCGCCCAAGGTGCTTGCTCGGTTGAGGGACGTTGTCCCGCCTGGCTAGTCTGCCTCCGGCTCCAGAAACGGCCGCATCGCTGATGCGTGCATACCGGCGAATTCCAGCCGCCTGATCCATTGCAGGGGATCGGCATCGCCGCTGTCTTCGTCCGCGCCGAATTCCTCTACTGTTCGATAGAACAGTGCATCGGATTGCGCATAGCCCAGCCGCAATCCCACGCGCCGGGCCAGCAGCGGCCATTCGACGTCATTGGCCAGCGTATCCACCCGGCTCTGGGAAACGATGAGGACGATCGCGGCCGGCGACAGCCGACGCACCGCGAACATCAAGTCCCAATAATCGCCGGTGAGCAGCGCATGGGTATGATTGACCAGGTGCTCGCTCTCGCGCAGGCGTCGCGGCTCTCTGGCCTGCGCAGCGTCCGAGCGCCCCACCACCAGCAGGTCCGTTTCCGGCTCAACGGCAAGGATGCGCAGCAGGTCATCCGCGCCAAACTCCACCCAGCGCAGCAGATGGTCGAAATCGGCATGGAGCACCATGCGCCCATCAGCGGCCAGCGCGATAGCATCGCGGCGGAAGCGCCCGATACCGCCCTCCCCGGCCGCATGCACCATGGTTTTGGCGCCCAGGCGCTCAGCCGCCGCGACCACCTCGGGGCGCGTTGCATCGGAGATATTGAGGGCAATGGCGGGAAAAATGTCCCGCATAGGCGTCGCCAGCCGGTCGATGGCCCCGGCCATTCGCCCCACCGGGTCATGCAACGTCGCGCCCAGCACCACTTCTCCTGCCGCCACGTCCAGCCCTCCGCCTCATCGCATTGGTAGGAATCTTAGCCACGCAGCGCCGCGATGCAATCGGCTTGCGCCTCAACGCTTCAGCGGCAGCAGGGCATCCACGAATCCGGGTTCGACAAAGGTCACGCTGCCATCGGGCAGGCCCAGTATGCGGTCGATGACGATCCCCTGCCAAATCAGTGCCCGCTCCAGTTCTGCATTGGCGCCGGCGCGGTCATCCAGGCTCTGGGCTTCGATGGCGCGCGCCACGGCATCGTGGGTCATCCCGCCAAGCCGCAGGATGGATTGGGCGGCGAGACTGGCGTCCGGCACATTGAAACTGCCGTCGAGACGGCCTTCCTCGATAATGGCTTGGAACAGGGGCAGGATGGTTTCGATATTGGCCCGGTTGATACGGTCATAAAGCATCAGGTTTTCTGGCCGCAGCAGCGTGGCGAAGGCCGCGATGATGCCGTCGGCCCTATCCTTCTTGAACCGCCCCATGGCTCGCAAGGCGCCATTCAGCCGCTCGAAGGCCGAGAGGCCTGGGCGCTGCATCACCTCTTCCATCATCGGCAAGGTGATCTGCGCGAGACGGACGCTCAGCGCTTCGAGCACGTCCTCCTTGGCCGCGAAGTGGTGGTAGAAGCCGCCCTTGGAAACACCGGCGGCCAGCATCAAGTCCTGTACCGTCGTCGCCTCATAGCCCTTTCCGAAGAACAGTGCCTGCGCACAATCCAGGATCTGCTCCCGTCGCTTTTCTGCATTGAGATAGGTTCGAGCCAAATTCGTTTCCTGTTGCAAACCGACCGTCGGTCTGTTTATGCTGCGGACCGCTGAACAAGTCAAGGAGCCGTTGATGACGGTGACAGCAGACAAGGGCGACATCATATCGGTGCGCGACCTGACCTATCGCTACAAGGGCCAGGCAAAGCCAGCAGTGGATGGCGTCAGCTTCTCGGTGCGCCGGGGCGAGATCTTCGGCCTTTTGGGCCCTTCTGGCGCCGGCAAGAGCACCACGCAGAAGGTGCTGACCCGGCAACAGCGCGGCTTCTCTGGTAGCGTCGCTATTCTCGGCAAGGATCTGGCCGCTTGGGGCCAGGACTATTTCGAGCGCATTGGCGTCGGCTTCGAACTCCCCAATCACTATCTCAAGTTCACTGCCCGCGAGAACCTGAGCTTTTTCGCCTCACTCTACACAAGGCCCAGCCGCGACCCGCGCGATCTGATGGCGCTGGTCGGACTTGAAGACTATGCCGATGAGAAGGTCGAGACCTTCTCCAAGGGCATGCGCATGCGTCTCAATTTCGTGCGGGCCATCCAGCACGATCCTGAGCTGATCTTTCTCGATGAGCCCACCGCTGGTCTCGATCCCGTCAATGCCGGCATCGTCAAGACGCTGATTGGCGACCTCGCTCGTGAGGGCAAGACGGTGGTGTTGACCACCCACAACATGAACGATGTCGACCAGCTCTGCGACCGTATCTCCTTCATGGTGGACGGACGCTTTGCAGCCCTCGATACGCCGCAGGCACTCAAGGCCACGCACGGCCGGCGCATGGTGGCAGTCACGCCCGAGCAGGGCCCCATGGAAGAGTTCGACCTCGATGGGCTTGGCGACAATGCCCGCTTCCTCGAGCTTCTGCGCGCTGGGCGGATCGACCGAATCCACTCCCAGGAAGCCAGTCTCGACAAGGTCTTTAGCGATGTCACCGGCCATCGGCTCGACCAGGCCGCTACCGAGGCTGCGTCATGAGCGCGATCCTCTGGCGCCTCGTCGGCTGGGATATCCAGCTCCAGGCCCGCGAAAGCATCTATGCCTTTACGGTCCTGACCACTTTGGGCTTTGCCATCTTCCTCTCGCTGCTGCCGCCCGATGCGCCGCCGACCGTGTTCACACTGGTGCTGTTCTTCGATCCCGCCATCATCGGCGCCAGCTTCGTGGGCTCCATCGTGCTGATGGAGCGCGGCCAGAACACACTCTCAGCCCTCTCGGTCTCACCCGCCTCGCCCCGCCAGTACATCATCGCCAAGATCATTACCCTGACCGCGCTTGCCATTGTGGGGAGCCTGTTCCTTGTCTTCGTCGCCTTCTGGGTGCCACCCTGGGACATGCTCGTCCGCTTCACCATTGCCCTTGTCTTCACCGGCGCGGTCGGCGTCCTCGGCGGCTTGCTGATCGTCGCTGGCGCCAATTCGATGAACCATTTCATCGCCCGCGCCATGCCCATCACGCTCATTCTGTTCCTGCCGCTGCTCTCGCATTTCGGCGTGGTCACCGGCCTCTGGCAATGGCTGCTCTTTGCCATCAATCCCGGCCACGCCATGTTGCGGGTCATGCTCTGGGCGGCGGAACCCTCTGCCGTGTCCCTTGCAGACACCATCTATGGCTTTGTCTATCTCGGCATCACCGGCGTGGTGTTGTTCCGCTGGGCCTTGGCCGTCTACAGCTCCGAACTCAGCCGTGTCGAAGAATAGGACCGGACCATGAACCAGATCCTCACCGTCATCCGCCACGACATTGTTTCGATCACCCGCGACAGCGTCATGATCAATATTGTCGTCATGCTGTTCGTGCTGGCGGCAGCAGCAGCCACCTTGCGCCATATGGGGGTCTATCCCGAATACTGGCACAATACCCAACTCTTGCTCCTGCTCACCTATATGCCGGGCATGGGCTATCTGTTCGCCATGCTCATCGTCGACGAGCTCGACAGTGGCGTGAATCAGGCCCTGCTGGTCAGTCCCGCCTCGGTCATGGGCGTACTCTGGGCGCGGGTGGCCATGCCCACCCTCTTCGTGATCCTCTACGCCTTCCTGTTCATCTACAGTGCCCGGGCCATCGATCTGCCCTTCGTGCAATGGCTTCTGCCGGTGCTCACGCTGTCGCTCGCCGTGTCATGGGTGACCCTCCTGGTCCCCGCCATCTCGCGCGATAAGGTGCAGGCACTGGGCCTGTTCAAGATCCTCAACCTCTATGTGGCCATCGCCACGGTTGGCCTCTTCATCCCCCAGGATGCATGGTACCGCCCGGTACTGTGGCTGACGCCCGCAAGCTGGGCCCTCAACGGCATCGAGGCCTTTGTCGCGGGCAATGGCGGGACTGGTTATGCGTGGTCCGCCGGAGGACTGGTGTTCTTTGGCCTGCTGGTGGCCCATGCCGCCTGGCTCTATCTGCGTCGACAATCACGCTGAAACTTCACATCATCGCCTGCAGCAACAGTCCTGCCATTGCGCAGAGCACCAGGGTCCGCAGCACGCCCCAATGCAGGACAAACAGCGAGAAGGCAGCCAGGGCGGTCAGGGCAAGCGCCCACACATCCAGGCTGGACCATAAGGGCAGTGCAATCGTGACCGGCCCGCTGACAAAGGTTCCGACTTCATTGAACAGCACATGCAAGCCGAACCACAGTGCCAGATCGAAGATCACGCCCACCACGGCGGCTGTTATCGCGGAGAGTGCTCCAGCCAGGGCGGCATTGTTGCGCAGCCGCTCGATATAGGGCGCACCGAGGAATATCCAGAGAAAGCAGGGAACAAAGGTGACCCAGGTCGCCAGGCTCGCCCCCAATATGCCACCCCAGACCGGATCGAGGCCGAATGACTGCCGGAAACCGGCAATGTAGCCGACAAAACTGAGCACCAGCACCAGCGGGCCGGGCGTGGTCTCCGCAAGCGCCAGTCCATCGAGCATTTCCCCGGGCCGCATCCAGCCAAAAGTGCCCACGGCCTCGGTGGCGACATAGGCCAGAACCGCATAGGCGCCGCCAAAGGTCACCACCGCCATCTGGGAGAAGAAGCCCATGATGGCGACAAAGGTGTTGTCCCAGCCCCAGATCAGCACCAGTGGGATCAGCGGCCCCAGCCAGAGCGCGCCCCAGATTGCCAGGACGCCTGCGGTGCGGTGCCAGCTCGGAACGATCTCGGCGATGTTCTGGTCGATGACAGCGGGGCCGCTGGATTTCGTGTCGCCGCTCTTGTGACCAGCGTTGGCCAGCAGGTCCGGCCGCTGACGGGCGACGAGAAAGCCGATCATCCCGGCCAGGAGGACGACAATCGGAAAGGGGACGGCAAAGACGAACAGGGCGATGAAGGCGGCGATGGCCAGCCCATAGGCGATTGCGTTCTTGAGGGCACGCCGGCCCACCCGGATTAGGGCCTCCACCACGATGGCGAGGACAGCGGCCTTGAGGCCAAAGAAGATGCTCGCAACCCAGTCAAGCTGCTGGAACAGCGCATAACCGGTTGCCAGCGCCAGGATGACGGCGAAGCCAGGCAGGATGAAGAGCACGCCTGCGGCCACGCCGCCGCGCCATCCATGCAGCAACCAGCCGATATAGGTCGCCAACTGCTGCGCCTCGGGACCGGGCAGCAGCATGCAATAATTCAAGGCATGGAGAAATCGCGCCTCGGATATCCAGCGCCTTTCCTCGACCAGTTCCTTGTGCATCAAGGCGATCTGGCCGGCCGGGCCGCCGAACGAGAGAAACCCGATCCTGGCCCAGACGTGGACCGCCTCGGAGAAAGTGGGGTAGGGTGGGATCGAAGTATCGTGCATGGAGATGGGCACTCAAGGAAGTCTATTTGGGTACCACGACCTCTGCGTCCACCACCATGGTCTGGAAGCGCGACGGAATGGTGACGCCCTGCCCGTTCCCGGCGCCGTCTCCGCCGATGCAGAAGTCGCCCCGATTGGCGCGGTCTACCCAGGGGTGCATCCGCCTCAGGCTCTCGTCCACGCTCATGGATTGCTCATGCGGCGTTTCCACCAGCAGATGGTCCAGCGCATAGGAATAGCTGTCATAGCGGTAGTTGAGCGCCCGCACGAACCAGTCGATATGCCACTGGTTTTCCGTCCGCCGGGCCGCGACATTGTCGGCAACGCTCTGCTCGATCCCGCCCAGTTCGGCCAGGGCCACCCGCCGCTGCCGGTCCACCTCAACGACAGCGCAGATCGATTGAAACGTCGTAGGCAGCGTGTCGAAATCGGCCAGCACATGGCGGCCGACCGTGTTGTAGCGGGTGGGCGAGGATTGGTACGTCGTGGTCCGCAGCCAGGTGTAGTAGCGCTGTTCGGTGTATCGGAAGTCGCGGGTCGGCCCGATCCGTGTGCGCTGCAATTCCACCGATGAATCAAACATCCAGTCACGGCCGTGCGCGGCAATGAGGAACCGCCATGTGCGGTCATGCATCTCGCGTTCCTGGTCGGTCTGGTTGAGATTGGAAACCGGCTCCTTGCGATTGGTCGCAATCAGCTTGCCGGCATAGGGCATGACAGTGTCATGCAACACGCTGGGCTGGGCGCGGCCGAAATCCCCCACGGGCCGGGCGACGCAGCCGGTAGCAAGGGCAGCCACAAAAAAAATGGCAATGGAACGGACCCATGGCCCGATGGGCCTATACACGCTTGCGCTTGCGCCTTGCATCGCTGTGCTTGCTTGGTGGCGACGGCGTCCCGCGTTCATAACGCACCCCGGTGAAAATCAGGATCTGGGCGTCGCCGAGAACTTGCATCCCGGCTTTGGCGGGTTTCTTACGCCCATCGAACTTCAACAGCTTTCCCAAGCCGGCCTCCTCATATGCGCCGCTCCCCCGTCCCTAGTGGAGGCAGCGAGTCAGTGACTCATGTTCCCGGCGCGACGCCCCTCGCGCTGTTCTGCATTAAGAGATCGTCAAGGTTAACAGTCTGCTAACGAATTGGCGGCAAGAGTCGTACTCGCATCAAATTCGATGCAAAAACGAGTCGATGGTTCCGCCAGAAATGCTTGGATTTCAGCCTTACGAGACCTTTCAGCTATTGATCGAGACGGGTGGTGTTGATCGCACCAATACCCTCCTGATCGCTGCATGCGACGCCTATGCGCGGCGCGGCAAGCCGACGGCTCCCGAAATGGAACAGTTCGAGGTCCTGGCGGCGCGACTGTTTCCCACCGCAGGCCCCCAGGCCCGGGCCAAGGGTGCGGCTATCCTTGGCCGTGCCGAAATACTCTCCCCGGCGCTCGAGCGACTGGTGGTAGAGAATATCGGCGAGGACCTGATCCCCTTCCTCGAAGGGGCCGCCGAACTCTCCGACCAGACCATGCTCGACATCATTGCCCGTTATGACGTGCCGGCCTGTGCCACGCTAGCGACGCGAGCCGACCTCTCCAATGTCGTCATGGCCAAGCTTTTTCAGATGAATTCGCGCAAAGTCTATCGGGCCCTCGCCGCCAATGGACAGATTACGCCACGTGGCGCCTATCTCAGTGCCCTCGCCCGTTCGGCGCAGATGGATCACCTCGTTGCCGAGGCGCTGGGACGGCGCGACGATTTCGACGCGGCGCTCCTGGCCCCGGCCTTTTTCGATCTATCCGACGCGCATCGGGTCAAGGTCATCCAGTCCTTTGCCAACCGCACCACCCCGACTGCCCCGATATCGCGCACCATCGAGCAGCTCTCGGTTGCGAGCGGCGAGTTGACCAAGGCGTTGATGAAGCTATTCTCCGAGAACCGTCGTCCCGAGGTGACCCGTCTTCTCGCCCAGATCACCGGGCTGGACGAAGTCCGTTGCGGCCAGATTGCCCATGATGTTACCGGCGCCTCGCTGTTCGTCATCCTGCGGGCCTTCGGTGCCACGGCCTATGACGGGCTCAAGGTGCTGATCCATGCCACCAGCCATGACAGCGAGCGCTCCCGCGCCCTGGCCGATTTTGCCACCCTGTTCGGCGCCGTCTCGTCCGAATCCATGGCCTATCTGATGAGCGCCTGGCGCGGCGAGGTGAACCTGCTCGAACTGTCCAAGCCGCAGCACCAGCCTCTCGCCCAGGTCAGCAAGCGCACCGCTTCCCTCGGCCCGGCGCATAATCCGGTGGTCGAACAAGCCATCGAGGCCCTGGCCAAGATCGGCGTGCGCCGCGCCAGTTAGCCCGTTTCTGCACGAAAGATTGCAAAGCCCTCGAACCTGGTTCGGGGGCTTCTTGCTATGGGTTGGTGTCGCGCACTAGGTCGATATCGAGGTCATCACCCCGCCGGTCGATGCTGAGCACCCAGAGGTCAGGATCGAAGTCGATTTCCTGGGCGATGCGTTCGCGCACCTTGCCCGGTTCCACCCGCATGTAACGACGCTGGAAGACCGGTCCTACCTCGTCGCCGCGGCTGATGGTCGGCGCGGGCGTATAGAGCGAGCGCGTACCATCGAGGTGATCGACTTCGATGAACACCTGTCCGGCGATCGGGTCGCCGCGCCGCACCACGACGCACATATTGCCCATGTCATTGTGGCGCCGGACAAAGGCCATGCACCACAGATCGCTGCGGAGGCTCGTCACCTCAGATCGTCGCGCCGGCCTTGACCAGCAGCTCCACCAGGTCCGGCTGCACCTGCCCGGTCATCTTGTAGCGATGGAAATTTTCGAACTCGCGGATGGCGCGAGAGGTTTCGGGGCCTGGTTTGCCGTCAATAGGTCCGCGGAAGAACCCCAGGCTGGCCAGCCCAGTCTGGATCTGCGCCACCAGCGCGGTGTCGGTTGCCGGCGGCACGCGGGCTGGCATCGAGCCGCTCCCGGCGCTGGCAAGTTGAACCGTAGGCGCTGGAACGGAAGCCGTCGGCTGCACAGGTGCCGGCATCGGCTGGCTCTGCGCCGTCAGGCCCGGCAATGTCGCGCGAGGAACCGGCGGGCTGCTGTTGGACGTTGGTGAGCCCCGCGACACATCAACCGCGGCAATGATGGAATCGATGGTGTTGGCAGCCGATTGCGCGACATCGTCGAACACCTGCTCGGCCGGCGAAAGAGCGGGCAAGCGAGCCACCACCTGATCCTGCTGCACCGGCGCCGGGGCGACCTCAGCCACAGGCTGCAATGCTTGAGGTTGCGCCACCGGTGCGGGAGCCACGGCCTGGGGCTGTACCACTGGCGCAGAAACGCGGCCCGCGGAATCCGCCGCCAGAATTGCCGCAATCACGGCTGGATCATTGGCGCCGGTCGGGGTCAACCCATTGCGCTGCTCGAAGGCGCGGATCGCCTCTGCGGTCTTGGGGCCGTAATAGCCATCGACCTCGCCAGTAAAGAGCTGCAACTCGAACAGTTTCTTCTGCACCGCAAACATCTGTTCATTGCCCACTGGGGCATCGGGGACAGTTGGCGCGGTCGCATTCGCTACACTGCCGGTGGTCTCGGCAGACGAGACCGACGCTGCAGGGATTGAGGGCAGAACCTGAACAGCGTTGCTTCGCTGTTCAACCGGTCGCTCGACCACAGGGGTCGGCAGTGGCGCAACAGGGCTGCCCAGATCGGCAAAGAAGGGCGAGGGATGGTCCGATGTCTGGAAGAACAGCGCATTGCTGCCGGCAAGCGCCGTCAACGTGACCATCGCCAACAGGCCGGTGGATGCCAGGGGCGCGCGCATATAGCGCGAAAATGTCCAAAGCCCCGCGCGGCCAAGAGTGCCGAGCAGGGCGCTGCCGGCCATGAGCGGCAGCTGGGTGAGGGTCGAAGCCGTCATTGCGCTTTTCTTTTTTCGTTTGGCCATGAAATGGGGGCCGCCGATGCGGGCTCGGAAAACAGAGGAAGAATGTCGGCAGTTTCACCTGGTTTGGTTGCTGGACCGTTTATGGGCAGCAAGACAGTGATGGTTGTTCCCGCCCCGATTTCGGACATGGCCCGCAATGTGCCGCCATGCAGTTCCACCAGTCCCTTGACGATGGAGAGCCCCAGTCCGGTCCCCTCATACTTGCGCGCCAGCCCGTCCTGCACCTGGAAGAAGGGCTCGCCGATCCGCGCCATGGCGGCCGGCGCCATGCCGATGCCCCGGTCGCGGACCGAGAAATTGATGGACTGGCCCTGCCGCTTGGCGCTCACCGTCACCAGGCCGCCGACATGGCTGAACTTGATGGCATTGGAGAGCAGGTTGATCATGATCTGCCGGCAGACCCGCTCGTCGGCATTCATCAGCGGTAGTTCGGGCTCGATTTCCGAGACCAGGCGAACTGAGCGTTCCTGGGCCAGCGAGTCGACCATGTTGAGGCATGCCGGAACAATTTCTGCGGGATCCATCGATTCGGCCTGGATTTCGAACTTGCCGGCCTCGATGCGGGACATGTCGAGCAGCATGCCCACCACTTCGAGCAGGTGTTTGCCGCTCTGCTGGATCAGGCCGGCATATTCCTTGTGGGTCGGCGACAGGTCGCCGCCGATGCCGCTGCTCATCATTTCGGAGAAACCCACCACCGCGTTGAGCGGGGTGCGCAATTCGTGACCAATTGTGGCAAGGAAGCGGGACTTGGCCTGCGAGGCGTCTTCGGCCACGCGGCGCGCCTCGGCCATGGCCGTCTCGGCGTCCTTGCGAGCCGAAATGTCCCGGACCAGCGCAATCACTTCGTGGCGCGGGCCGCGATTGCCCTCCTCCACAATGGGTGACAACTGCATTTCCGCCCAGACGAAGCGCGGCACATTGCTGCGAGCGCGCGGGTCGTCCTGGCGCAGGCGCACTTCGATGGTCCGGCTGCGGCCATCTTCCGCTGCATCGGCAAATGCCGTGAGGAAGGTGGGACGGTCCATGACATGAAGGCGTTCACTCAGCTTGGCGCCAGCGATCTGGTAGCGCGGGCAACCGAACAGGGCTTCGGACGACCGCGAGGCAAGCAGGACCGCCCCATCGGGCGAAAAGCGCAGCACGGCGTCCTGAACATGTTCGATCAGATGCCGGTAGGCGCGGATCTGTGCCTTGTCGTGCACTTCAAAGGCAGCATTGATCCGGTGGGCACTGTGGGCCACCACAGCAAAGGCAATCATGAAGCCGGCAGCTGACGAGGCCAGCAGAAACGGCTCGGCAACCGGCACGGCCGGCAGGCCAAATATGGAGGCAACCAGCCCGAGCAATACCACTGGCACGAGGGCCAGCCAGCTCAGGCGGCGCAGCATGGTGCGGGCCAGCAGTGCGGCGAGGACCGGGCCCATGACGGCCATGGCAAGCCCGGCATCGCCGAGGCGCGGGTCGGCCAGGGTCAGCACCAGGCCCAGCGCCATGAGCGTGGCCGTTTGGGTCGCGACCGCAACATCACTCTGGCCCCGCCGATGCTTGGCCAGGCTCACCAGTCCACCGGCCAACGATATCATGGCCAGGAGAAATGGGAGCGAAGCCCCTGACAGGAGGGCGTAAATCGCTGGGGCCGTGCTGAGCACGGCCGCGATGATCAAGATGTGGGCATTGTTGGCGATGGTCTTGCGCCGCAGCATTTCAGGTCGATTGCCGCCGCTCACCAAAATGGGGTCGCTCGCCTTGCTGGCTCCGAAGACCTTGAAGCTACGCATCCACAAAAAACTCACTCACCAACGCCTGTCTTTGTCCGGCCGCTGCGGCCTGGATCGCGGCCCTTCCCCGAGCCGTTCCGCCCGAATGGGTTCGGGTCTTTGCTGGCGCGAGCCTCGTCCCCCAACCGCTAAGACGAGCTTAAATCGGGCGGTCCAGGAGGCAGTTACTGGGCCATCTGGGGCTGTTTTGGCAGTTAGCGTAAACAAGGGGTTGCAGGAGTTGAGCGAGACCTCGGCATTTGTCTCAAATTTTATCGACTTGTCCCAGTCGCGCTTAATCGGTGACCGCTAGCGTTCAGTCATCGGACGGGAAATGGTCCCCGCCGCGATGGACCCGAGACGATGTTTCTTTTGCGCTCCGCATTCTGGCTCACCCTCGCCTTCCTGGTCATCCGGCCGGGTATCGGCGCAGACATGAGCGACAACGCCGCGACAATGTCGCGCGACGCCATGGCGCGCGGCAGTCTTTTCGTGGCTGAACAGATCCAGGCCATCGAATGCAGCGAAATTCAGTGCCTGGGTGGCAAGGCTCTTGCCGCCGCAGCACTCCAGGCCACCCCGCACGTCGGCATTCCCATGCACGCTGCGCCGGCGAAAATACAGGTTCCGTCCCCAAGACCTCGACCGGACCGCGCGGGATGACAGATGCTTGCCCCGGCACCTGAGTTTCTACCCCAGGGGTCGTGTCACTTCCCCAAGCGACGCTACTCCATAGGCCCCTGGCCCTGCCGCAGATGCGCTGCCCCGCATCTGCGGCTTTTTCTATCGCCTCCGGGTCTGGCAAAGGCTCTTCTCTTCCCCTAGATAGGGCGCATGACCCAGCTTGATATTCAGCCCCAACAATTCCGTGAGATAGCCGAAAACCTCTCCTATCTCGGGGACGGAAGCGACAGTCTTGAGTACTTGATGGAGCTCGGAGAGGCATTGCCGCCTCTTGCCGAAGAAGAAAAGACCGATCAAAATCGACTACGCGGTTGTGTGTCCGACGCCTGGCTTGTGACAGAGCCATTCAATAAGGGTGAGGAAATTGCACTCCGTTATCGCGGTGCTAGCAAATCAAGAGTAACTCAGGGGCGAATGGCGGTGCTTATAGCCTTGTACTCTGGCCGTACAGCAGCAGAAATCTATGCCACTGACGCAGTTTCGCTACTGAATCAACTTGGTCTTCGGGAAAACTTGCCACTTAGTAGAGCAGCCGGCCTCAAGTCGATGATTGACCGCATCCGCAATGAAGCTCTCGCTCTAACGAGAGTTTGAGATTCTCCCTGGCACACTGTGCCAATGGCCTGGTGGCCATGGTCAATCGCATCCGCGGCCAGGCGCGGGCCGCGCTTTAGGCAAACGCTAGTACGCCCCGGATGGTACTTTCATTTTCCGGCAAAGCAGATTGCTTTGGTGGACAGGAGCAGCCTCTTCGATATGCCCGACCCTGCCGTCAAGACCAGCAAGGGCTCTGCGAATAGGCGTGCGAAGCTGGCATCAGGATTGCGGCAGAGGCGCAAGGAATGGATGGCAGCGATCCTGGATGACATGGATCGGTGCGCACGCCATTTCCCTACTATCGCGGAGGCTGACGCAACAGCACCAGGCATCACATCGTTAATCTGCGCATCCCGCTTAACCCATCGGAACGCGCTCGGGCAGCCAGCTTCGCGTCGTGGCGCGATCCCGGCCAGTAGCCTGTTCCAGCAGGCCCATTCGGGCGGCGACCTGATCGAGACCAATGCGTAGAACCAGCTTGGCACTTCGCCTTGGCCAGTTGCGTTCGGTCTCGACCTGCTGCAGGCCCTTGTCATACAGGCAGACATCGACCAATACGCCCCAGCAATCGGGCGGCAGCAGCCCGGCGAACACGGCGAGCCTTTTGCGGGCATCGGCGGCATTGTCCGAAATATCTGCCTGTGCCGCTCCCCTGCTGCGCCCCACCCGCCCCGGATCGTAGCTCATGGTCACACGCTGCCGCAGCGCCGCCCCGTCGAACAGTCGCGCGAGGCGGGACGAGGCCTCCAGATGGTGGGGAGCCAGAAAATCTTCCGGCTTGCCGGTACCGCCCAGCCGAAGCAGCGGCTCTGGTATCGATGGTGCAGTTTCGAGGCCGGCCATGGCTCAATTACCGCCATTCTGCAATCGCAGCTCAAGGTCGGTGACTTCGGCATCGAACTGGGGGTCGTCGCGCATATCCTCGATCAACCCGCAAGCATAAGAGACTGTAGTCCTATCTCGCCCGAAGGCCGTCCCGATCGATGTCAGGCTCTCGCCCAGAATCACATGCGCCAGGTACATCGCCAATTGCCGGCTCCGCGCCACACCGACCCGGCTGCGAGAACCATGAAGAATCATGGCAATCGGGATACCCTTGTGTGCCGACACCAGGCCGACAACCTGGCTGATGGATCCCTGGGGCAGCTTGGCAGGCAACAGCACTGCGGCTCGAATGGTCCCCGTGATATCGATTTGCATGGTTCGCTCCGTCGTGACTAGGATTCTATTCCTAACCATGAACTAAAGCTAGCCACCCGGGGATAAGTCAGCGCCTCGCCGCTGATGTCCTGCCGCTAAAAATGAGAATGGCCGCCCAAGGGGCGGCCATTGCGGCAGACACTGCAATCACGCCTGAAGCGTGTCAGCCGGCCTTGCGGCCCAGACCATTGTCCTTGGCAAGCTTGGAGCGCGTTGCCGAATAGCTCGGAGCAACCATCGGATAGTCGGCCGGCAGGCCCCACTTCTCACGATATTCCTCGGGCGAAAGATTGTAGTGGGTCCGCAGGTGGCGCTTGAGCGACTTGAACTTCTTCCCGTCTTCCAGGCAGATGATGTAGTCGTTGGCAACCGACTTGCGGATCGGCACCGCAGGCTTGAGTTCCTCGACAGGCGCGGGAACTTCATTGGCATGCAGGGCGCGCAACGCACCATGGACCTCGGCGATCAGCTTGGGCAGATCACCCGGGCTGACAGCATTGTGACTCACATAGGCAGAGACAATCTCCGTGCTGAGCTCGATGAGATCAGACTCAGCAGTTGCGAACGCGCCGGTATCGTCGTTCATTTTTCAACCTTCCGTTTTTTATTGGGCGGCAACAGGGGCAGCCACCGCCTTTTTGATCTATTATGACCCTTTATTAGTCCATGCAACCCCGGCGGAACGCCTTAACATGTAACTCACGAGGGATTTATGTGGCAGGATTTTGTTCGTTGTTTGTGGCGAGTTGATCAATCAAAGTTTCATTACATGGCTTGTAGCCGGATATATAACTCGCCCTCGCCAGCAGATGGGCGGAAACAGGCGTTGTCAGCAAAGGAAAAACCACGCCAATAACGGCGCCCATTGCAGCTGCGGCGTCTTGACGGAGCACGGCCACCGCAAGGAGATTCAGTCCCCCGCCCACCGCGCCGGCCTTCGATGCTGCGTGCATGCGCGTATAGAGGTCGGAAGGCGAACCACGTCTCTCGAGATTTGTATTGCCTGCCGCGCCGTCACTCTCGCTCTCCCGCAAGTCCGGTGGCGGCGACATAACGCGACGGGTTGGCGATATCTGCTGCACCCGTGATGATGGTCTCCATCAGCGGGCCGGGCCAGAGGCCGATAATGACAATGCCGGTTACCAGGAAAGCCGTTGCTCCGAAGGCCAGACGACCGCGACGATCGAGTGATAGTAGCGGCAGGGACGCATGCTCGGCGCCCTCGCCTTCCGGCCCCGCGCGCCAGAACACATGGGCCCAGAGCCGCGACCCCGCGATCAGGGTGAGAACGGCGTTGATCATCAGGGCAAACACCATGGCAACTCCCAGCCAGCCCGGCGCCACCCCGGTGGCGCTTTCGGCAAGGCCCGCTTCAAGCAGCAGCAGCTGGGGCCAGAAGCCGAGGAAGGGCGGCACGCTGGCGGCCGCCAGCACCAATATCAGAAAAAGAATCGAAATCGGCGCACTGGCCGCATAAAGCCCTCCCATCTGCCGCGTATCGGTGACCCCGGTGCGCTTCTCAATCAGCCCCGCGACCATATAGAGCGCCGTCATGGTCAGGATCGCATGGAAGATATAGAGGCCCGAGCCGGCAATGCCGTTCAGGGAGGGCATGGCAAGGCCCACCATCACGGCGCCGATGCCGCCAATGACCACGAAGCCGATGGCGCGGCGCAGGTTGGTCTCGGCTATGGCCCCGAGCGGCGCAATCACCAGCGTAGCCATGGCGAGCATGGCCAGAGCCGGCTCCAGAAGATCGCGGCTGCCCGGCAATACGGCGACCAGCGCCCGCAGCATGGCATAGGCGCCCACCTTGGTGAGGAGGCCCGCAAACAGCGCGGAAACTGCCGCCGCCGGCGTGTGATAGGAGGCCGGCAGCCAGGCATTGACCGGGAATGCCGCCGCCTTCATTCCGAAAGCCAGCAGCAGCAGGGCCGCGACGCCGGCCATGGCTGCCGGATTGGCACCGGGCGCCACGCGCATGATGTCGGCCATGTTCAGCGTGCCGAGCAGTCCATAGAGCAGGCCGAGGGCGAGCAGAAAGAACGTGGTCGCCAGGAAATTGAGGAAGCCGTATTTGACCGCCCCGTCCAACTGCATCGGCCGACCGCCTTGCACGATCAGTCCGAAGGAGGCGATCAGCATGACTTCGAACCACACATAGAGGTTGAAGAGGTCGCCGGTGAGAAAGGACCCCGTCACCCCGGCCAGCAACAGCAGGACCATCGAGTGGAACGCATCGCGCCCATCGGCATCGGCCCGGTCGATTTCGGCGTAGAGAAGCACGATCAGGGTCACGACTGCAGCAGCCAGGGCGAAGCTGGCGCCAAACAGGTCGGCCGTCAGGCTGATCCCGAAGGGCGGCAACCACTTGCCCATGGTCATGCTGACCGGCCCGTTGGCCAAAATCTCAATCAGCAGCGCGACCTCGCAGGCAATGATGCCCAGGACCACGATCAGCGCGCCGATCAATGGCGTGCCATTGCTGCGGCGGAACATCAGCAGGCCGGCCGCGCCCATCAGGGCGAGCGCGATGGGCAGCACGATCGCCCAGTCGGCTGCGGGCGTCACCGTGTCGAGCATGGCCAGCGGCAGGTTGGTCGCGGGAGAGGGAGTTGCCATGGGATCAATAGCTCAGTGGCGGGCTGGGCGAGCGTTCAGGCTCAGCCATGCGCATGGTGTCGGTATTGTCCGCGTCCAGGCTCTGATAGGCGCGGAATGCCAGCACCAGCAGGAATGCGAACATCGAAAAGCCGATGACGATCGCGGTGAGGATCAGCGCCTGCGGCAGCGGATTGGCGATCGCGCCTTCGGGCACGTCAAGTCCAGGTGGCACGATTGGGGCGATTTCCCGTGTCAGCCGTCCGGCCGTAAAGATGGTCAACAGGACACCATTGCCGAAAATGGTCATGCCGATCAGCATGCGGATGACCGAGCGCGACAGCAGCAGATAGGTGCCGACGGCGATGAAGAGGCCTACGAGGCCAGCCAGAATGTATTCCATCCTAGAGATCCTCCTCGCGGTCGCTTTCGAGCGAGAGCGCTATGGCTGACAGTGTGCCAAACACGACGCAATAGACCCCGAGATCGAAGAATAATGGGGTGGAAAGCGGGATTTCGCTGCCTCCGAGGGGCACATAGAGCCAGATACTGGTCATGAAAGGCGAGCCGGTGAACAGGCTGAGCAGACCCGAAAATCCGGCCAGCATCACGCCGAATCCGGCAAGTGCCATGGGATCGACGTGGAGGGAACGGCGCACGGCGCGCACGCCCACCGCCATGCCGAACACGGCAATCGAGGCTGCGGCGATCAACCCGCCGATAAAGCCGCCGCCCGGCTCGTTGTGCCCGCGCAACGTCACATAGACCGAGAACACCAGCATGATGGCGACGATTAGCGGCGCTAGGGTCCGGAAAATGACTGTGTTCATGATGCGGCCTTCCTGGGCTTACGAACCCGTTTGGGCTTGGCCGTCTCGGAGGGAGACACATCCATGGTCTTTTTCTGCCGCCGCAGCAGCGCCAGTATGGCCATGCCCGCGCCCATCACCACGGCGATTTCGCCCAGCGTATCAAAGCCGCGATAGTCGACCAGGATCACATTGACGATGTTGCTGCCATGGGCAATGGGCACGCTGGTCGCGGTGAAGAAGTCCGAAAGCCGGGTGTCCAGGGTTCCGTTCAGCACCAGCATGAGCAACAGGCTCACGCCAAGGCCGCAGACAATTGCCAGCAGGCCATCGCGCGCCCAATCTTCGAACGGACGGTGATCGCGCTGGTCGAGCCGCAGCCGTGTCATCACAAAGGTCAGGATGACCACCGAGAGGATTTCAACCATCAATTGGGTAAAGGCCAGGTCCGGCGCGCCAAAAACCAGGAAGATCAGCGCCACGGCCGTGCCTTGCACGCCCAACGACAGGATTGCGACAAGGCGCGACGGCGCCACCAGCACGGCGATCAGCCCCAGCACGGCAAGGCCGACAATGCCCCATTCATAGATTTCCAGCGAGGGCAGAACGAGGCGGTGGCTCCAGTCCCCGAGTTCCGCTATGGGCACAAGCCAGTCAAGGCCACCCCAGGCCAGCATCGGCCCGAACAGTGCCACCGCCATGGCCCCGAAAACCGCGGCCAGATAGAATTCCAGTTGCCCGTGATGCAGGAACCTTGTGACGGCGCCTGCGAAACGGATGAGACCGAACATGACCGCGTCGAACACCGTGTCAGCGGTCCAGCCCAGGGCGTTGTCGAAGCGGCGCAGCAGGGTGCGGATGGTGTCCGCCTGCCTGAAGACCAGCACGCCCAGCCCCCAGGTCAGCGCTGAAAGCCATAGCAACGGCGAGGTCACGTCCAACGCCAGCGTTAGGTGGCTCTCCACCTCCGTTGCCAGAATGGCCGAGGATCCGGGCACCAGTACGTCATGACCCAGCCAGTCGGGCAGGATCCCGGTCACGATACCGGCGGCACCCAGCAGGATCGGTCCGGCCAGCATGGCGATGGGCGCTTCATGCGGTTTCTTGGGCGTTTGCACGGCTTCCCCGAGGAAAGGCCGGATCATGACCAGCAGTGCAACGCCCGCCAGCATGGCATTGCCGATGACCAGCACGACCAGCACCAGCCACGCGGTCCATTGCCCGCTCATAAGCCCGAGATACATTTCCTCCTTGGCGAAATAGCCCACGGTCAGAGGCAGCCCGATCATGGACAGGGCGGCCAGGGCCGCCCCGATGAACGTCACTGGCATCTTGTCGGCCAGCCCGCCAAGGGCGGTGATTTCGCGCGTCCCGGCCTCATGGTCCACGGCGCCGGCGACCATGAACAGTCCGGCCTTGTAGAAGGCATGTGCGACGAAATAGATCACCATGCCGGCAATGGCATAGGTGCTGCCCAGGCCGATCAGCAGGACCAGCAAGCCCAGCGAGGCAATCGTAGTCTGGGCGAGTATCTGCTTTAGATCGGTCTCCTTGAGCGCGCCCAGCGCGCCCCAGATCAGCGTCATGCCGCCAAAGGTCACCAGCACATTGGTCCAGACATCCGTCCCCCCCAGCGACGGGGTCATGCGCGCAAGCAGGTAGACCCCTGCCTGCACCATGGTGGCCGAATGCAGGAATGCCGAGACAGGCGTCGGCGCCTCCATGGCATTGGGCAGCCAGAAATGCAGCGGAAACTGCGCCGATTTAGTGAAGGCTGCGCCAAGGAAGCAGATCAGCACCAGCAGATAGAGACCGTTGCCGCGCAGCACGTCGCCCATCTCGTGTACGACGCTCATCTCCCAGGTGCCGGCCAATTGATGCACCAGAATGGCCCCGGCCAGCAGGAACATGCCGCCGATATTGGTGATCACCAGCGCCTGGATAGCGCCGCGCCGAGCCGCCTGGCGAGAATGATCGAAACCGATCAAAAGGAATGACGTGACCGAAGTCAGCTCCCAGAACAGGAACAGCGACAAGAGGCTATCGGACAGCACCAGCCCGAGCATGGCGCCCATGAAGGCCAACATGAAGCCGAGGAACCGCCCCTGATGGTGATGTCCTGCAAGATAGGCCCCCGAATAGAGCACGATCAGCGTGCCTATGCCGGAAATGGTCAGCGCAAAGATCAGGCTCAGTCCATCCACGAAGAAGGACAGGTTGATGTCGTAACCCGGTATCCATGCGAGCGAGCTTGCAGCAGAGCCGCCGTCGACCACGGTTTCGACAAAACCAAGGAGGAAAACAAAGATGCTGGCCGGGACAATGGCAAGAATCCAGCCGGTATATGCGCCCGCAAAGCGGTGAATGAACGGCGCCAGGACAGCGGCCACGAATGGCGCAATGGCAACAAGCCCTATGCTTGCATCAAGGGTCGGCCCCAATGCTGCCACTCCTCTCTCGCTCTCGAGCGATTCAATTGGATAGGGTTGCGACCTTACCGATTGGCGACCGGGGAACAAGGGGAATCGGACCGGGTGCGACCATAGGGCCATGTGTTTTCAACCATTTCCGGGGCTGGCATTGCCGCATCGGTCGGCCTATGTGCTCTTGCAGCTTGTTCACGCGGCCCCGGCCGACTGTATCGCGGAGAGATCATGACCAAGGCCACACCGCCCCTCGCCAGGCGCGTTCCCCACAGCCACACGCATCACAACGTCACCCGCGATGACCCCTATGCGTGGCTGCGCGCCGATAATTGGCAGGAGGTGATGCAGAAGCCTGAAACGCTCGATCCGGAAATCCGCGCTTATCTCGAAGCCGAGAACGACTATTACGAGAGCCAGTTCGGGCAGCCCACGGCCGACCTGCAGGACGCGATCTACAAGGAAATCCGCGGCCGCATCAAAGAAGACGATAGCGGTGTGCCCTCCCCCGACGGGCCGTTCGCCTATAACTCGCGCATGCTGGAGGGGAAACAATATCCCCAGATCGTGCGAACACCCCGCAATGGCGGCGAGGAGACAGTGCTGCTCGATTGCAACATCGAAGCCGGTGAGAGTTATTTCGGTTTTGCCGGCGCCAGCCACGATCCGTCGCACCGCACCCTCGCCTGGGCCGCCGACCGCGCTGGTTCGGAATATTACGACATCGTGCTTCGCGACCTCGCCACCGGCAGGGACAGCGACGAGGTCATCCAGGACACTGCCGGCGCCTATGTCTGGTCCAATGACAGCCGCGCGCTCTATTACACCGAATATGACGACAATCACCGGCCCTACCGCATTCGTCGCCATGTCATCGGCACCGACCAGTCGGCGGACCCGATCATCTACGAAGAAAAGGACCCCGGCTTTTTCGTCGGGGTGGGCAAGACGCTATCTGACAAATTCATCATCATCGATGTTCACGACCACCAGACCAGCGAGGTCTGGCTGATCGACGCGGAAAAGGGCGGCGAACCGCGCCTCGTTGCCCCACGCGTCATCGACCGCGAATATGAGGTCGATGAGCGGGATGGCGTTCTCTATATCCGTACCAATGCGAATGGTGCGGAGGACTACAAGATCGTCACGGTCTCGGCAGACAATCCGTCCGCGGAGAACTGGGTCGACCTCGTTCCGCACCGCGAGGGCGTGCTGATCCTCGATCTGTCCCTGCTCAAGAACCACATGCTTCGCCTTGAACGCGAGGACGGGTTGCCGCGCATCGTCGCCCGCGACCTCAGGACCGGCAAGGAGGAAACCGTCGATTTCGCCGAAGAGGCTTATTCGCTCGGAATGTCCACCGGATACGAATTCGATACCAGCGTCTTCCGGCTGTCCTATTCCTCCCCCACGACGCCCAGCCAGGTGTTCGACATCGACCTTGAAACCGGCAAGCGCACCTTGCTCAAGACCCAGGGAGTGCCCTCGGGCCACAACCCGGTCGACTATGAAACCAAACGCCTCTTTGCCACAGCGGCCGATGGCGAACAGGTGCCGGTGACCCTGCTTTACCGCAGGGGCATCCAGCTCGATGGGTCGAACCCCGCCCTGCTCTATGGCTACGGCGCCTATGGCATGTCGATGCCCGCTGCCTTTTCGGTGTCGGTGCTGTCGCTGGTGGATCGTGGCTTTGTCTATGCCATCGCCCATATCAGGGGCGGCATGGACAAGGGCTATCGCTGGTACAGGCAAGGCCGGCGCGAGCACAAGGCCAATACCTTCACCGATTTCATCGCCGCTGCCGAAATGCTCATCGAGGCCGGCTATACGCAGAAGGGCCGCATCGTTGCCCAGGGCGGTTCGGCCGGTGGCATGTTGATGGGCGCCATTGCCAATCTGCGCCCCGACCTTTGGGGCGGTGTCATCGCGCAGGTGCCCTTCGTGGATGTGCTCAATACCATGCTGGACGAGACGCTGCCGCTCACTCCGCCGGAATGGCCTGAATGGGGCAACCCGATCACCTCGCCCGATGACTATAGCCGCATTGCTGCCTATGCGCCCTATGAGGCAGTGTCCGATCAGGTCTATCCGCCGATCTTCGCGCTTGCCGGCCTGACCGATCCGCGCGTCACCTATTGGGAACCGGCCAAGTGGGTGGCAAAACTGCGGGCAACCAAGAGCGGGGACGCGGCTTTATACCTCAAGACCAATATGGGCGCCGGCCATGGCGGCGCGTCCGGCCGCTTCGACCGCCTCAAGGAAACTGCCCAGTGCTATGCCTTTGCAATAAAGTCAGCCGGACTGGACGTTTAGTTCCACGCGCGACATTGTTGCGGCCAACGCATCTGCCTATAACTCACCGCGAATTGCGGCTTGTGCCGGCGTCATCCTGAAATCCAACTGGAGGCTAAAATGACCACCTTTGAACTCCCCGCCCTGCCCTATGCTTATGATGCGCTGGGCCCCTACATGTCCAAGGAAACGCTCGAGTTTCACCACGACAAGCACCACCAGGCCTATGTGACCAATGGCAATAACCTGCTCAAGGACTCGGGTCTGGAAGGCAAGAGCCTCGAAGAGATCGTCAAGGAGAGCCATGGCAAGAATGCCGGCCTCTTTAACAATGCCGGCCAGCACTACAACCACATCCACTTCTGGAACTGGATGAAGCCCAATGGCGGCGGCAAGTCCCTGCCGGGCAAGCTGCAGGTGGCCGTGGACAGCGATCTGGGCGGTTACGACAAGCTGCGCGCTGATTTCATCGCCGCCGGCACCACCCAGTTCGGCTCCGGCTGGGCCTGGATTTCGGTCAAAAACGGCAAACTCGAAATTTCCAAGACCCCGAATGGCGAATCTCCGCTGGTCAGCGGCGCCAGCCCGATCCTGGGCGTCGATGTTTGGGAACACTCCTATTACATCGACTACCGCAACGCCCGCCCGAAATATCTCGAAGCCTGGTTCGACAACCTGGTGAACTGGGACTACGTGGAAAAGATGTTCGCGGACGCCACGGCTTAATTCCAGATCATCGACCCGATCGATTTCCAGACCCGTCAGCGCAAGCCGCTGGCGGGTTTACCTTTTTCGAAATCGCTTTGGGGAACTCCAACCCCGCCCTTCAAACCCCCTGTGGCGCATGTTAACGAAGGCTTAACGATAAAAAGGGGAAGCCGTGAGCGTTCCGGGCAAGACCATAGCCATGCTGGCCGCTAACCCGGCCCTCAGCGCCGTGTTGACCATGGTGCTGGTCGGCGACTCACGCCTGCGGGTGCGCCCTTTCGACAGCGAAGCCGAGCTGTTCGCCTATATGCGCATTGCCCCGCTCGATCTGCTGGTCGTTGATTTCGACCGCGAGGGGCGCCCGGCCTATGAAATGGTCGAGGCCATCCGTCTGGATCCCGCTTTCGTGTCGCGCGAACTGCCGGTCATTGCGCTCACCCGGGCCGTTACCCCGCCCATGCGCCAGCAGGCAATCAGCGCCGGCATCGACGAGGTGGTGGTCAAGCCGATGTCGCCTCGCCATCTGCTGCAACGCGTGCAGACGCGTCTGCTCAATCGCAGCGTCGTCGGCGCTCTGGGTGCCGGTTATCGCGGCCCGGAGCGGCGCAACCGCCCGTCGGCGCGCCTGCCCGAGCCGCATCCCGGCCGCCGCTATACCGACAATGTGGTGCCGCTCTTTCCCGATCGCCGCGCCCAGCGGCCCGATCTCGGACCCCTGAGCTAATCCAAGTTAGGGTTGAGCAATCGGTTCCTGCGCCCCCTCGCCCTCAGGGGAGAGGGTTGGGGTGAGGGGTGAAGACCCCTCGGCCAACCTCAAAGCTAAACCCCTCATCCGGCCCTGTCGGGCCACCTTCTCCCCTCAGGGGAGAAGGGCACGACAACCAGCCCCATCTAGGCCCCTCGCCTACCGCCGCTGCTCGCTGACCCAGATGACCTTGTTCCATAGGTCCTCGACGCTGTCGGCGAACTGGATATTGCGGTCGTGATTGGGAACCGCAGCGGCCAGAACATCCACGGAAAAGCCTCGTAAGACCTCGAAGGCACGGTGGCGGTTGAGCATCACCACCGGCCGGGAACTGCCCGAGGCCCAGGTGCCGAACAGCGATGATACCGAGGCCAGCGATCCGGGCAACGCCACGAAGGCCGTGCTGGCCGCGCCGAGATAGGCCAGCCGCTCAGCCCGATCGGGCAGCACGGTGATCGGAACACCGCCCAGTGCCTGGGGCAGCACGATGCTGGCATCGGCCACGATCTCGACTGTCCCGCCGGCCGTGCGCGCCGCCGTGATCAGCGGCACGGGGATGATGCCCTGTTCGGCCAGGCACAGCATGCGCGCGCCCTTGCGGGCAAACACCCGTCCGACCTCGCCCATCAGGCTGGCCCGTTCCGGGTCGCCCGGCCCCTTGTCAGAGGCAAAGATGGCGACGGCTATGGCAGACTGGACGGGAGCGGCCATCAGCGCCTCCCCCTGAGGCCACCGAGAATGCCTCGCACGAGTTCGCGTCCCAGCGTGTTGGCAACGGTGCGTGCGAATGACGTCATTGCTGCCTCGGTCGGCGACGCGCGCGTGCTGCGGCGCGGCGCGGCTGCCTTTTCGGCGCGGGCGCGCTCCTTGGCCAATTGCTCGGCTTCGGCCTGACGCTGCGCGTCATATTCGGCACGCTCGTCGGCCAATTGCCTGTCGCGGGCGCGCTTGTGCAACACCTCGAAGGCGGATTCGCGGTCAAGCACGGTGTCATAGAGGCCACCCACGGGCGAGTTCGCCAGCGTTGAGTCGCGCTCTGCCACAGAAATCGGCCCCACCTGGGCCGAAGGTGGACGGATGAAGGTGCGCCCCACCACGGAGGGCACGCCCTTATCCTCCAGCACCGAGACCAGCGCCTCGCCGATCCCCAACTGGGTGATCGCCTCTTCGGTCGAAAAGGCAGGGTTGGGCCGGAATGTCTCGGCGGCGACCCGTACCGCTTTCTGCTCGCGGGGCGTATAGGCGCGCAACGCGTGCTGCACCCTGTTGGCCAGCTGGGCCAAAATGCTTTCGGGAATATCGACCGGGTTCTGGGTGACGAAATAGACGCCCACCCCCTTGGAGCGGATGAGCTTGACCACCTGCTCGACCTTGTCGATCAGCGCCTTGGGCGCATCATCGAACAGCAGGTGCGCCTCGTCGAAGAAGAACACCAGCTTCGGCTTTTCCGCGTCGCCCACCTCGGGCAATTCCTCGAATAGTTCGGAGAGCAGCCAGAGGAGGAAAGTGGCATAGAGCCTTGGCGATTGCATGAGCTGATCGGCGGCGAGAATGGAGACCACACCCCGTCCATCTTTGTCGGTCCGCATCAGGTCGGCAATGGAAAGAGCCCGCTCGCCGAAGAAATTGTCCGCGCCCTGCTGTTCCAGCACCAGCAGCGCCCGCTGGATGGCCCCAATCGAGGCCGAGGTCACATTGCCATAGCGTCCCGAGATTTCCCTGGCGCGCTCCTGAACATCGCTCAGCAATGCCCGCAGGTCCTTGAGGTCGAGCAGAAGCAGACCCTCTTCATCGGCCAGCTTGAAGGCAATGTTGAGCACGCCCTCCTGGGTGTCATTGAGGTCGAGGATGCGGCTGAGCAGCACCGGGCCCATCTCCGAAATGGTGGCGCGCACCGGATGGCCCTGGGCGCCGAACAAATCCCAGAAGATCACCGGATAGACATCATCGGCGAAATCGGTGAACCCGATCTCCTCGGCCCGCTTGGTCTGCCAGCCCTGCGCCTGCCCCAGCTTGGACACGCCAGAGAGATCGCCCTTGATATCGGCGGCGAAGACCGGCACGCCGGCAGCCGAAAACCCTTCTGTCAGCACCTGCAGGCTCACCGTCTTGCCAGTGCCGGTGGCCCCGGTAATCAGACCGTGGCGATTGGCATATTCGAGGTTGAGATATTCCGGCTTGTCGCTCACGCCCAAAAAGATCCTGCCGTCCACGAGCATGCCGCATCACCTGTTGGTCAATCTTCGATCGCTGTTATAGCCGCCGGTGGAGGGCGCGAACAAGCAGACAGGCAGGAGATCCGCACGAAGACGATCGGCCAGACTTGCCATTTGGCAAAATCACTCTTATTTTACGCCACAGGAGTTTTGCGATGCTTGTTGAACTGCCGCGAACCCGGGCCTTGCCGGATGTGCCTGTCATCACCGAAGAAGAAGCAGCCGCCATGGCCCGCGCCGTGACGCGCCTGTTCGAGCACTGGCAATTGAGCGATGCCGAAGCACGCGATATTCTGGGCGGGTTGGCGGCCCGCACCTATGCGCGCTGGAAGGTCGGTGAACCGGGCCGTATCGACCGCGACCTCGCCACGCGTCTCTCCCTCCTCATGGGCATTCACAAGGGCCTGCGCTTTCTCTTTTCCGAGCCCGAGCGCGGCTATGCCTGGGTCAGGAAACCCAATAGTGCCCTTGGCGGCCGCACCCCTGTCGAGATCATGACCGAAGGCAGCATCTTTGCCCTGGTGCGAGTCCGCTCCTGGCTCGATGCGGAGCGCGGCGGCTGGTGAGTGACACCATCGCCATCGCGCATATCGACTGGCCCAGGGCCCACCGGATCATCCGCTCCATCCATCCGCCGATCGACCTCTTCGAGGACATTGCCGATCCCCGCGACTGGGAGGCCCTGGCCTCCGCCGAGTCCAAGACCAACCCGCGCCTCTGGGAGCATCTGGGTCGGCTTGACCTGGTCCCATCGGAGCGGCGGGTTTCAGGGCCCGGCTCGAGCTATCTCATGGCGCCTTTCGTGCATGTCAGTCCCGACCGGCCAGGGCGGTTCACGGATGGCAGTTATGGCCTTTACAGCGCCGGCAGTCGCGAGGAAGTCGCCATCAGGGAAGTCGCCCATCACCAGGCGCGTGCCATGGCCGCAAGCGCCGAGACGCCGGGCTGGACTTCGCAATTCCGTCTTCTGGTCAACAGCGTGAATCTCGACCTGCACGATGTCCGGTCGCTGGATCGCTATCACCACCCGGACGACTACTCCGCCCCGCAGACGCTGGGGCGGGACCTGCGCAATACCGGCAGCAATGGAATTATTTACCGCTCGGTGCGCTGCCCGGATGGGGAATGCGTAGGCATCTTCTGGCCCGACCTCATCCCGGTCCCGGTGCAGGCCGACCATTTTGATTTCCACTGGGACGGCCAGAAGGTCGACAAAATCCGCAATTGCCGGACGCAGGCGATCTTTGGGCTCTAGAACCCAACCGCCCGCATTTCCCCAACCACTGTACCGCGCACATTCCTGGTCGGCTGCCGCGCAAACTGTTCCAGCACGTCCTTCTGCGCCGCATCCGGATCGGCATATTTCAGCAGCAGGCCCGCGACCATGGCATGGCTGGCCGCCATGTTGCCGTCGTCGCATTTGAGCGCATAGCCCCAGCCCTTGTCGCGAATGGCGCCGCATTGCACACCCTCTGCTCCGCCCTTCTGCATGACGCGCCCTCGGAAGGCCGTCATGACCAGCGTATCCAGATGCCCCGTCCCGGCCACCAGATGCGGATGGCTGGTTGCCGCGTCGAACAGCAGTTTCGCGCCGGCGGCATGGCCATTGTCGAGGCCCTTGCCGGTCGCCATGCGGGCAAAGCCCTGCGCCCAGGCGCGCAATGGCGCGGCCCAAGTGGGAATCGAGCAGCCATCGGTGCCACAGCGGTCCTCGGTCAGGTCCTCGCCGATGACATATTCCATCGCGGCCCGCACGGCCTTTTGCACATCGTGTTCACGCTCGACATAGCCCGCCGTCGGCACGCCCATGGCCAGCGCCACGCTCAGCATGCCCGAATGCTTGCCCGAGCAATTATTGTGCAGCGCACTTGGCTCCGCTCCCGCCGCCCGCAGGGCCGCGCGCGCCTTGCTATTGGTGGGCATGTGGGCGCCGCATTCGAGGTCCGAGACGGTCAATCCCATGCGGTCGAGGAAATGAGCGACATTGTCGACATGCTCGTCTTCGCCATGGTGGGAGGCGCAGGCAAGGGCCAGTTCTTCGGCACTGTGATGGAAGCGGTCGATCGCGTGCCGGTCAAAAATCGCCAGCGCCTGCATGGACTTGATGGCCGAGCGCGGAAAGATCGGCCGCTCGACATCGCCGCCCGAGGCTATCAATGCGCCGTCGGCATCGACGATGATGAAAGCCCCGCGATGGCGGTTTTCGACCCAATTGCCACGCACGGCTTCGGCAAGAATGGGGTTGGCGTCCATGCAAAAAGCTCCGGTCCAAGACTGTTCACCACGAACAACCGAGGACCGGAAAAGTCAACATGCACGGAAAGGAGATACGCAGTACTGAGGCAGGCGCGACGGGGTCAGTTGTCCCAGTCGTAGGCGGGTGTGAGGAAGCGGGAATTGACCCAGCCCTTGGTGTCGCTGCGGTCGACCAGGCACCAGTCCGAGCTGTTCTGGACCTCGATGCACCGCTCGACCCAGACATGGACGCCGGGCTCGAAGGCACCGACCTTCTGGGAATAGCTGGCGGGCCACTTGCGCACATTAAGTTGGTCCCAATGAGCCACGCCGGTGATCTGCGCCAGCGTGTCGACCTGGTAGCCCGCGGCCATGGCGGGCTGTACGGTAAAAGCGGCGGCGGTGGTGACGATGAGGCCGCACAGCGTGGCCACGAGCACCTTTTCCTGAGCCTTGTTCATTTGATGTCCCTCTGGACAGGTTGAAGCGTTGAAGGGACCCTAGTGGCCGCCCATTGAACCCATGCTGAGAGTGTCATTCAGACTCCGTTCATCCTCGCGCTGGTTGGCAGAACGGCCAATCCGCACTAGGCTTGATCACAACAGGCGCGGGAAATTCGCGTTGAATAAGAGGAGGTTCGAATGGCCAAGGTTCTGGTGACGGGTGGCAGCGGCAAGCTCGGGCGCGCGGTGCTACGCGATCTGGTCGAGCACGGTTACGACGTCCTCAATGTCGACCAGCAGGCGCTCAGCGAACCCATTTGCCCCAGTGTCAGGATTGACCTGAGCAATTTCGGCGAGGTGGCCGGGGCGGTCCTGGGTGGCGTTGATGAACGAGGGGGCCCCTTCGATGCCGTGGTGCATCTGGCCGCCATTCCAGCGCCCGGTCTTGCCGCCAATGCGCGCACGCTCTCCAACAATGTCACCTCCAGCTACAATGTCTTCGAAGCCTGCCGGCTCGCCGGCATCAAGAACGTGGTCTTTGCCTCCAGCGAGACCGTTCTCGGCCTGCCCTTCGACAATCCGCCGCCCTATGCGCCGGTCGATGAGGAGTATTTTCCACGGCCCGAAAGCGCCTATTCGCTGGGCAAGCTGCTCGACGAAACCATGGCCGCCCAGTTCTGCCGCTGGGATCCGGAACTGCGCATGGTGGGGCTGCGCTTTTCCAATGTCATGTATCCGGAGGACTACAAGGCCTTCCCGGGCTTTGACAGCGATCCGCGCAAGCGCAAATGGAACCTCTGGGCCTATATCGATGCGCGTGACGGGGCGCAGGCGGTGCGCCGGTCCATCCAGGCCGATTTCAAGGGCTTTGAGGCCTTCATCATCGCCAATGCGGATTCGGTGATGTCGCGCTCCAACATTTCCCTCCTGGCCGAGGTGTTCCCCAGCGTCGAGCAGAAGGGCAATATCTCCACCAATGGCACGCTGCTCTCCATCGAGAAGGCAAAGCGCATGCTGGGCTATTCGCCCCAGTTCAGCTGGCGGAACGAGCTGAAATAGCCCAGCCTTTCGCTGTCGCATAGGTCAACTGCAAGCAATTTTGCATCTGAAATGTGCATTTTGGACACTTGTGCTTTTTCTATGCACAAGCATAAGTGCCCTCGATGCCGAGCCCCGACCTGTCCATCCTGATCATCGATGAGAACCGCATTCGCGCCTCGATTATCGAGGAGGGGCTGCGTGAAGCGGGCTATGAACGCGTCGCCGTCATCCATGACGTCAACGAGGTCGGCCGCACCATTGCGCTGACCGCGCCGGACGTCATCTTCATCGATCTCGAAAATCCCAAGCGCGACACGCTCGAGCACTTCTTTTCCCTCAGCCGGGCCATCCAGCGCCCCATTGCCATGTTCGTCGACCGCTCCGACGGCGCGATGATCGAAAAGGCCGTCGAGGCCGGCGTTTCGGCCTATGTGGTGGACGGGCTCAAGAAGGAGCGCGTCAAGCCCATCCTCGACATGGCCATTTCCCGCTTCAATGCCTTCTCGCGCCTCAGCCGCGAACTTGAGGAAGCGCGCAGTGCGCTCGAAGAGCGCAAGATCGTCGACCAGGCCAAGGGCATCTTGATGAAGACGCGCGGCCTGGGCGAGCCCGAGGCCTATGCCCTCCTGCGCAAGACCGCCATGAACCAGAACCGCCGGCTCGTGGACATTGCCCAGAGCCTCATCACCGCCGCCAATCTGCTTGGGCCGTAGGAAATCGCCATGTTCCGTCCCCATCTCACCGCCGGCTTCCTCCCCCTGCTCGACAGTGTCCTCCTGGTTCTTGCCCATGAACTGGGCTTTGCCGAAGCCGAAGACTTCTCCCTCGCCCTCACCCGCGAGACGTCCTGGGCCAATATTCGCGACCGCACGGCGCTGGGCCATTTCGACATTGCCCTGGTGCTGGCACCCATGCCCATTGCCGCCAATCTGGGCCTTACACCCATAGCGACACCGATGATCACCCCGGTCATGACCGGCCTGGGCAACAATGCCATCACGGTCAGTGCTGAGCTCTGGTCGGCCATGGAAAATGCCGGCGCGCCAGGCGACATGGCGGCCGGGCCTGCTGGCGAGGCCCTTGCCAAGGTGGTGCGCTCGACGACACGCAAACTGCGCTTCGGCGTGGTGCACCAGACCTCCTCGCACAATTACGAGCTGCGCTACTGGCTGGCCGCCAGCGGCATCATGCCGGATCGCGACGTGGAGATCGTGGTGCTGCCGCCGCCCCTGCTGCCCGAAGCGCTGGGCGCGGGAAGCCTTGACGGCTATTGCGTCGGCGAACCCTGGAACAGCGTGGGCGTGGTCAATCACGGCGCCCGTATCGCCACCACCAAATCATCGATCTGGCAATGGAGCCCGGACAAGGCCATCGGCATGCGCGCCGACTGGGCTGAGCAGCATCCCGAGATCGTCTCGGCAGTGATCCGCGCCATCTACCGGGCCGCGCAATGGTGCCAGAAGACCGAGAACCGGCTTGAGGCCGCCCGGATCATGGCCGCACCGGCCTATCTCAACCAGCCGGTCGAAATTGTCGCGCGGGCGCTCACCGGCCAGATCGACGGCGGCGTTCAGCAGGTCTCGATGCCGGACTATTTCGTGCCCCATGACGGTGCCGCCAACTTCCCCTGGAAGAGCCATGCCCTGTGGTATTACAGCCAGATGGTGCGCTGGGGCGAGATTGCCGCGAGCCCGGCCAATGCCGATCTGGCCGCCGCCACGTTCCGTCCCGACCTCTATCGTGCTGCCCTCGCTACCATCGGCGCGCCCGTGCCCGCCGAGGACTATCGCCGCGACGGCGACCAGGCCCAGAGCCACGACATCCCCGCCCTCAATGGCACGCTGACATCGGGTCCGAACCGCTTTTTCGATGGCGCCATATTCGACCCCGCCGCCCTCGATTCCTACATCGCCGGACAGCGCTCAAAGGCGTGACTATATTTGTCGCAGTGTGTGTTTCTGCCTAATTGATAGGCGCGCGCCTGTTCAGGCTGCCGCTCCAACAAGCAGATGCGTCACCTCGGCATTGCCCTGTCGATAAATTCAAATCACTGCCAGAGCACAACAAATCGATCCAGCGCCGAGTTGGCACGCTTCGTGCAATGAGGTTGGCGAATGAGCTCCTCCCAAGACGGCTCATAGATATCGGCGTCCGATGCAGGGCGCTCCAATGGCAAAGCCGCCAACTGGCAAGCGTCCGATCTGAGATCGGAGCGCGGATCAGTTGGCGGCTTTTGTTTTTTGGAGTGCTCCGGGCGGGGCCGGTTTGTCGACACAACACGGAGACGATGATGCCTCAGCCTGCCAGCCCCACGCCGCCACGCCAATTGCTCTTGCTGTTCGCGGGTCTTGCTGCCTGCCTGATGGCGAGTACTGCCAGTTCGGCGGCCATGCTCGATGTCGAGAAGGATGAACTCAAGTTCGGCTTCATCAAGCTGACCGACATGGCGCCGCTCGCCGTCGCCTATGAGCTTGGCTATTTCGAGGACGAGGGCCTCTATGTCACGCTGGAGCCGCAGGCCAATTGGAAGGTGCTGCTCGACGGCGTCATTACGGGCGCGCTCGACGGCGCCCACATGCTGGCCGGCCAGCCGCTTGCGGCAACCATCGGTTACGGTACCAAGGCCCATATCGTCACCCCGTTCTCCATGGACCTCAACGGCAATGGCATCACCGTTTCCAACGCTGTCTGGGAGCTCATGAAGCCGCATCTGGAAATGGGCGCTGACGGCAAGCCGGTTCACCCCATTTCCGCGGCTGCCCTCAAGCCGGTAATCGACGAATTCGACGCCGAGGGCCGCCCCTTCAACCTCGGCATGGTCTTCCCTGTGTCCACCCACAATTACGAACTGCGCTATTGGCTGGCTGCCGGCGGCGTCAATCCGGGCTTTTATTCGCCCGAGGATGTCTCCGGGCAGATTGCTGCCGAAGCCTATCTCTCGGTCACCCCGCCGCCGCAGATGCCCTCCACGCTCGAAGCCGGCACCATTGACGGCTATGCCGTGGGCGAGCCCTGGAACCAGGCAGCCGTGTTCAAGAAGATCGGCGTGCCGGTCATCACCGACTATGAAATCTGGAAGAACAATCCCGAAAAGGTGTTCGGCATCACCGCCGAGTTTGCCGAGACCAATCCCAACACAACCATCGCCCTCACCAAGGCCCTGATCCGCGCGGCCAAGTGGCTCGACGAGAATGACAATGCCAACCGTGCCGAAGCGGTGGAAATCCTGTCACGCTCCGAATATGTCGGTGCCGATGCCGAGGTCATCGCCGCTTCCATGACCGGTACATTCGAATTCGAGCCCGGCGATGTGCGTGAGGTGCCCGACTTCAACGTCTTCTACCGCTACTTTGCGACCTATCCCTATTACTCCGACGCGGTCTGGTATCTCACCCAGATGCGCCGCTGGGGCCAGGTCGCCGAAGACCAGCCCGACAGCTGGTATGATGACGTTGCCCGGTCGGTCTATCGCCCGGACCTTTATCTCGAAGCCGCGCGCCTCCTGGTCGAGGAAGGCCTGATCGAAGAAGCCGATGTCCCGTGGGACAGCACTGGCTACCGTGACCCGACAGCCGAATTCATCGATGGCGTCACCTATGATGGCACCGCCCCCAACGCCTATATCGACAGCCTTCCCATTGGCCTCAAGACCGGTGACCGGGTCGAAGGCGCTGAAGTCGTAGCCAGCAACTGATCGCTCAGGTGGCCGGTTCGCCGGCCATCCCAGCCCCGAGGATAAACCGATATGACCCTTGCAAGCGAAGCCTCCACCCCATCGGGCGAGCGCCGGCAAAAACTGTTCACCGCCATCAATCGATCTGCCGCCTGGCTCACCGCACTGGGCCTGGGGTGGCTCGTGCCTCTGCTCAAGATCGCTGCTGGCGACGATCTGCGCGAACAGATGGGCGAGTTGCGGGACAGTCTGTTCTTTCCGCTGCTGGGCATTGCCATCTTCATCATCGCCTGGGCGAGCCTGGCCCCGCAGGTGCAGACCTCGCTCGGGGCCATTCCCGGTCCCGCGCAGGTCTGGGAACAAACCGGCGCCCTCTGGCAGGACCATGTTTCCGAGCGCGAGAAAGAGGCCGAATTCTATGCCCGGCAGGACGAGCGCAACGCCGAACTAGTGGCCGAGGGTCGTGAAGACGACGTCAAATGGCGCGCCTTCACCGGCAAGCCGACCTATCTCGACCAGATCCTGACATCGCTCAAGACCGTTGGCCTCGGCTTCATCATCGCCACCATTGTCGCGGTTCCGCTCGGCATCGCTTCTGGCCTCAGCCGCCCGTTCAATGGTGCGCTCAATCCGCTGGTGCAATTGTTCAAGCCGGTGTCGCCGCTGGCCTGGCTGCCCATCGTCACCATGGTGGTTTCGGCCACCTATGTGGACGCCAGCGACGCTTTTCCCAAGGCCCTGGTCATCTCCGCGGTTACCGTCACCCTTTGCTCGCTCTGGCCCACGCTCATCAATACGGCGCTGGGTGTCGCCTCGATCGACAAGGACCTGGTCAATGTCGGCAAGGTGCTCCAGCTCTCTACTGCCACCACGATCACCAAGCTGGTGCTGCCCTCCGCCCTGCCCCTGATCTTCACGGGCCTGCGGCTTTCGCTCGGTGTCGGCTGGATGGTGCTGATCGCGGCCGAGATGCTGGCGCAGAATCCTGGCCTTGGAAAATTCGTCTGGGACGAATTCCAGAACGGTTCCTCCACCTCGCTGGCCCGCATCATCGTGGCGGTGCTCACCATCGGCATTATCGGCTTCCTGCTCGACCGGGTGATGTTCACCCTGCAGACCGCGTTCACCTTCTCCGGCAAGCGATAGGAGCGGACCATGGCCCTCATTCTCCAGCTCTCCGGTATTTCCCGGCATTTTGGCGAAGGCACCAAGCGCGTTGATATTCTCGACAACATCAACCTGGACGTCGAGCATGGCGAGTTTGTCGCCATTCTCGGCTTCTCGGGCGCCGGCAAGACCACGCTGATCTCCCTCATGGCGGGCCTCTCCGAACCCGACCGGGGTGGCGTCATCTTTCGCGGCCGTGAAATCGACGGCCCCGGCCCGGAGCGGGGGGTGGTGTTCCAGTCCTATTCGCTGATGCCCTGGCTCAGCGTTGCGGGCAATGTGGATCTCGCCATCGACGCCGTGCACAAGCGCAAATCGCGTGCAGAACGGCTCGAACTGCGCCAGCGCTATGTCGAGATGGTCGGTCTCGGCCATGCCCTCGACCGGCGCCCAGCCGAGCTGTCCGGTGGCATGCGCCAACGGGTCGCCGTGGCGCGCGCCCTGGCCATGCAGCCCGAAGTGCTGCTGCTCGACGAACCGCTTTCGGCGCTCGACGCGTTGACCCGCTCCAAGCTGCAGGACGAACTCGCCCTCATTTCGGAGGCGGAAAAGAAGACCATCATCCTGATTACCAATGATGTCGACGAGGCCATCCTCCTGGCCGACCGCGTCATTCCGTTGACACCTGGCCCCGCCGCGACGCTGGGGCCGGCTTTCACAATCGGCATCGAGCGTCCGCGTGATCGCACTGCCCTTAATGGCGATGATCGCTTCATCACCCTTCGGCGCCAGATCACCGAATATCTCATGGATGTGGGGGCCGCCCGCAACCAGTCGGGCGATTCGGAAATGACCCTGCCCAATGTCGTTCCGATCGCGCGGGGCCGCTCGGCGCGTCCGCCAAAAGCCTATGCCGAGGCGGCAGGGGCCGCAGGCAGCCAGAGCTACCTCACCTTTTCCGACGTCTCCAAGGTGTACCCTACCGCCAAGGGGCCGCTCACAGTCGTCGACCGTTTCGACTTCCAGATGAAGAAGGGCGAATTCGTCACCCTTATCGGCCATTCGGGCTGCGGAAAATCGACTGTGCTGTCCATGGTCGCCGGGCTCAACGACATTTCCTCGGGCAGCATCACTCTTGATGGCAATCCGGTGGTCGGCGCCGGGCCGGAGCGGGCCGTGGTCTTCCAGGCCCCCTCGCTCATGCCCTGGCTTACTGCTCGCGAAAACGTTGCCCTGGGCGTCGACCGGGTTTATCCCAAGGCCAGCGCGGCGGAGCGCCGCGATGTGGTCGAATATTATCTCAACCGGGTGGGCCTGGGAGATTCCATGCATCGCCCCGCATCCGAACTCTCAAACGGCATGAAACAGCGCGTCGGCATTGCCCGCGCCTTTGCCCTCTCGCCCAAGCTGCTGCTGCTCGACGAACCCTTCGGCATGCTCGACAGCATCACCCGCTGGGAACTTCAGGATGTGCTGATGGATGTGTGGGCGCGCACACAGGTGACCGCGATCTGCGTCACCCACGATGTGGACGAGGCAATCCTCCTGGCCGACCGAGTGGTGATGACGTCGAACGGGCCGAACGCGCGGATCGGCAATGTCATGGAGGTCGACCTGCCCCGACCGCGCTCGCGCAAGGCACTGCTCGCCCACAAGGACTATTACGCCTATCGCGAGGAGCTGCACGATTTCCTTGAAGCCTACGAGGGCGGCGCCGATCCCGACCAGGCCACACTCGACCATATCCGGTCCAAGCGGGCAGGACGGAGCCAACCTGTTGCGGCGGCAGAGTAGTGCAGAGTGTTCGCACATAAAAGGTGCAACCACTCTCAACACGCAATTGCAGCCTAAAATATGGGCATCATGATGCGGATTGCTGCTGACGGACTGCGTGTCCCGTCATCCAGAGAAGATACGAATGTCACGCTAGCTATTGAAATCGCATAGAAATCTGGACCCTCGTACATCTGGCACGGTTCCTGCAATGAGGTAGCCGAAGGAGCTCCTCCCAAGACGCTCTTTAGTGAAAGTCGACGTCCAAGGGTGGGCGTCCAGTGGCAAGGTCGCCAACAGACACAGACTGGTCCTGAACCAGCCTCGTGTCGGTTGGCGGCCTTTTTGTTTTCAGACCCGAACCGGAGCCCATCCGATGATGCAGCCTGACCCTATCCGCCCTGCCGCCGTGCAGCTCGACTGACCCGATTTCTGGAGCCCAATTATGGAAAAACTGGTCGTTATAGGTGCTGGCATGGCCTCAGGCCGCGCCCTTGAGCACATCTTCGAAGAAGCGCCGGGCCGCTACGACGTCACCCTGTTCGGTGCCGAACCGCGCGGCAATTACAACCGCCTGATGCTGTCTCCGGTTCTCGCCGGGGAAAAGGACTATGAGCAGATCATCACCCACGACTCTGCCTGGTACGAGGCTCAGGGCGTACATACCCGCTTTGGCGAGGCGGTCACGCTGATCGATCGCCAGCGCAAGGTGGTCGTCTCCAAATATGGCGAGACTCCCTATGACAAGCTGATCATCGCCACCGGCTCGGCGCCCTTCATCATCCCTCTGCCCGGCAAGGACCTGCCCGGCGTCATGGCCTTCCGCGATCTCGACGACGTCAACCGCATGGTGGACGTATCGAAGCGCCCCGGCGCCAGGGCCGTGGTGATCGGCGGGGGCCTCTTGGGCCTCGAAGCGGCCGCCGCGCTCAATGCCCGCGGCATGGAAGTGGTCGTGCTGCACCTGATGGGCCATGTGATGGAGCGCCAGCTCGATCCGGCTGCTGGCTTCCTCTTGCAGCGTGACCTCGAAGCGCGCGGCATCAAGGTGCATTGCAAGGCCCAGACCAAGGCCATCCTGGGCGAGACCCATGTCGATGCCGTCAGCCTTGAAGATGGCACCGTCTATGGCGCCGACATCGTGGTGATGGCCGTGGGCATTCGCCCCGAGACACGCCTTGCCGTCGATGCGGGCCTGCATGTGGAACGCGGCATCGTGGTCAATGACCAGATGGTCACCTCAGATCCCGACGTGCTGGCCGTGGGCGAATGCGTCGAACACGAAAAGATGGTCTATGGCCTGGTCGCGCCGCTTTATGACCAGGCCAAGGTCCTGGCCAAGACGATGGCCAAGGTCGACGCCGTCTTCCGCCCGGTGCAGACCGCCACCCAGCTCAAGGTGACCGGCGTGTCCGTCTATTCGGCCGGCGATTTCGCCGATGCCGAGGACCGCGAGGAAATCGTGCTGCGCGATGCCACTTCGGGTATCTACAAGCGGCTCGTGCTCAAGCAGGACAAGATCGTAGGCGCCATGCTCTTTGGTGAAACCGCCGACGGGCCATGGTTCTTCGACATGATCCGCAAGGGCACGGATACGCGTGACATGCGCGACACCCTAATTTTTGGTCAGGCCTATCAGGGGGGAGCCGCGCTGGACCCTATGGCGGCCGTTGCAGCCTTGCCGGATGATGCAGAAATCTGCGGCTGCAACGGTGTCTGTAAATCAACGATCACCGGCACGATCGTTTCCAAGGGCCTGACCGATCTCGATGGCGTGCGCGCCCACACCAAGGCCTCGGCCTCGTGCGGAACCTGTACGCATCTGGTTGAAAAGCTCATGGCTATCACCCTGGGCGACAGCTACAACCCGGCTGCCGTCAAGCCGATGTGCCCCTGCACCGAGCACGACCATGGCACTGTCCGCCGCCTGATCGTGGCCAAAGGTCTCAAGTCGATCCCGGAAGTCATGCAGGAGCTGGAGTGGAAGACCTCCTGCGGCTGCGCCAAGTGCCGCCCGGCCCTCAACTATTATCTCGTGGCCGAATGGCCCGGCGAATACGAGGACGACAACCAGTCCCGCTTCATCAATGAGCGCGTGCACGCCAATATCCAGAAGGATGGCACCTATTCGGTCGTGCCGCGCATGTGGGGTGGGATGACCAATCCCAAGGAATTGCGCGCCATCGCCGATGTGGCCGACAAGTTCGCCATTCCCGCCGTGAAGGTCACGGGCGGCCAGCGCATTGACCTGTTGGGCGTCAAGAAGGAGGACCTGCCCGGTGTCTGGGCTGATCTGAATGCCGCCGGCATGGTTTCGGGCGCCGCCTATGCCAAGGGATTGCGCACGGTCAAGACCTGCGTGGGTTCGGACTGGTGCCGCTTTGGCACGCAGGATTCCACGGGCCTGGGTGTGCGGCTCGAAAAGTTCATGTGGGGCGCCTGGACCCCGGCCAAGGTCAAGCTCGCGGTCTCGGGGTGTCCACGCAATTGTGCCGAGGCCACCTGCAAGGACATCGGCGTCATCTGCGTGGACTCGGGTTACGACATCCAGTTCGCCGGAGCCGCCGGCCTCGACATCAAGGGCACCGAACTCCTCTGCCACGCCAACACCGAAGACGAGGCGCTGGAGATCATCGTGGCGCTGACCCAGCTCTATCGCGAGCAGGGCCACTATCTCGAGCGCATCTACAAATGGGCCAAGCGCGTCGGCAATGAAAGCATCAAGGCTGCCGTGGTCGACGACCTGGCCAGGCGCGGCCAGCTCTATGAGCGCTTCGTCCATGCCCAGCAATTCGCCCAGGTCGATCCCTGGGAAGAACGCGTCAATGGCAAGGATGCCCATGAATTCGCCGCGATGGCCGAATTCGGGCTCCCGGTAGCAGCGGAGTGATGGCGATGACCGAATGGATCGAACTGGGCAATATCACGGCCATCCCGGTGCGCGGGGCCCGCTGCGTCAACACCCCATCGGGCAAGATTGCCGTGTTCCGCACGGCCGAAGACCAAGTCTACGCCATCGAGAACCGCTGCCCGCACAAGGGCGGCCCGCTCGCCGAAGGCATAGTCCATGGAAGCTCCGTCACCTGCCCGCTGCACAACTGGGTCTTTGACCTTGCCACCGGTCAGGCCCAGGGCGCCGACGAAGGCGCGGTCCGCACCTACCCCGTCAGGCTGGAGAATGGCCTCATCTTCATCGCCCCCGACGTGCTCATGCAGATGGCCGCCGAATAGCGGTCCTCTCTGTCCTTTCCCGAGATCAGGAGAAATCCAATGTCCTATGTTGCCCCCAAGGAACTCGCCGCCAAGATGATCGAGGCCGGCGAATCCAAAGTCTTCATGTCCACGAAGGACACGCTGATCCGCGCCTATATGGCTGGCGCCATCCTGGCGCTGGCCGCCGCCTTCGCCGTGACCATCACCGTCAACACCGGCCAGCCACTGGTGGGCGCCCTATTGTTCCCGGTCGGGTTCTGCCTGCTCTATCTGATGGGCTTTGACCTGCTCACCGGCGTCTTCACGCTGGCACCGCTGGCGCTCATTGCCAGGCGTCCGGGCGTGACCTGGCAGGGGGTGCTGCGCAATTGGGGCCTGGTGTTCGTCGGCAATTTTGCCGGCGCCTTCACCACCGCGGTCTTCATGGCCATCATCTTCACCATGGGCTTTTCCCATGCGCCGGACGCCGTCGGCGTCAAGATCGGCCAGATCGGCGAAGCCCGCACCTTGGGTTACGCAGAGGCCGGCTGGTCGGGCATGCTGACCCTGTTCGTGCGCGCCGTCATGTGCAACTGGATGGTCTCGACTGGCGTCGTCGCCGCCATGATGTCCACCTCTGTCTCGGGCAAGGTCATCGGCATGTGGATGCCGATCCTGGTGTTCTTCTACCTCGGCTTCGAGCACTCGATCGTCAACATGTTCCTGTTCCCCTCGGGCATCATGCTGGGCGGCCAGTTCACCTGGGGCGACTATCTGATCTGGAACGAAATCCCCACCGTCGTGGGCAATCTGGTTGGCGGCCTGACCTTTGTTGGCGGCATGATCTACGCCACCCATTATCGGACTTCGCCCAGCCGGGCCCCGGCCGCTCGCGAAGGCCAGGCCACTGTTCGTCCCGCAGAATAATTGACAAAAGGGGGCGGCGACAGTCGCCCCCGCTCCTCCCTGCATGCTGGACAAACCCTTGCCCCCAACCCTGTCCGTCACCATCGGTCAGCATTCATCGCAGGGCTGCAAGCCGCTCAATCAGGATTTTCATGGGGCCCTTGTGCCCCAGGGCACCGCGCTATTGCACAAGGGCATTGCCGTTGCCATTGCCGATGGTATCTCGCCCAGTCCGGTGAGCCATATCGCCGCCGAGACGGCGGTCAAGAGCTTCCTCACCGACTACTACTGCACCTCAGAGGCCTGGGCGGTGAAGACCGCCGTCAGCCGGGTCATCGGCGCCACCAATAGCTGGCTGGCCGCGCAGGGCGCCGCAATCGAGGAGCGTGACCATGCCTATGTCACTACCTTCAGCGGATTGGTGCTCAAGGGCTCGACCGCTCACCTCTTTCATATCGGGGACAGCCGCATATGGCGCCTGTCGGGAGACAATCTCGAACCGCTGACCCAGGACCATCGCGCCCTGATCACCGGCGGTCAGGGCTATCTCGCCCGCGCCTTGGGCCTGGAAGCCTCGATCGAGATCGACTATCGCAGCCTGGCGCTCGCGGCGGGGGACATCCTGGTCCTGACCACCGATGGCGTGCATGGTTTCCTGCCGCCCCGCGACATCGCGGCGCGCCTGACAAAGGCGACAGATTTCGATGCCGCAGCCCGGGACATTGTCGATGCTGCGCTGGCCGCCGGCAGCGACGACAATCTCACCATCCAGATCGTACGCGTGGATAGTCTGCCAGATCCCGGCCAGGTCGCCGATCTCGATGACGGTCAATTGCTGCCCCCGGCGCAATTGCCGCTGCTGCCGGCGCTGCTCGATGGCTATCGCATCCAGCGCGAACTGCACGCCTCCAGCCGTAGTCATGTTTATCTGGCCACCGAGGTCGACACCGGCAACCGGGTGGCCATCAAGTTTCCTTCCGCCGACCTGCGCGAGGACGAAGGCTATTTGCGGCGCTTTGCGGCCGAGGAGTGGATCGCCCGCCGGATCAGTTCGCCCCACGTGCTGGCCGCGGCGCCCGTCCCCGCTGGCCGCCGCACGCTCTACACTGTCACCGAATATCTCGAAGGCCAGACGCTCAGGCAGTGGATGGAAGACCATTCCGCCCCGCCGCTTGAGACAGTGCGCGGGTTGATCGAGCAGATCGGCGCGGGCCTGCTCGCCTTCCACCGCAAGGACATGATCCACCAGGACCTCCGGCCGGAAAATGTCATGCTCGATCCCGATGGCACCGCAAGGATCATCGATTTTGGCGCCGTTCGCGTTGCTGGCGTGGTCGAGGCCATGCCCCGCACCGATAGCGACGACATTCTGGGCACGCACCAATATGCAGCGCCCGAATATTTCGCCGGGCTGCGCGGCACCGAGCAATCCGACCTCTATACCCTAGGCGCCATCGCCTATGAGCTGATCACGGGCGATCTGCCCTATGGCGCTGCGGTGGCGCAGGGCCGGCGTCTCATCTACCGGCCCGCCTTTTCCCGACGGCGCGACATCCCCAGCTGGGTGGACAGCGCCCTGCGAAAAGCGGTCCATCCGGACCCGGCGAAACGCTATGACGCCATCAGCGCCTTCCTCTATGATCTACGCCATCCCAACCCGGCCCTTCCGAATTTCGATCATCTGCCCCTGGCCCAGCGAAACCCGCTGCGGTTTTGGCAGTCGATCAGCGCGATCCTGGGGATTTTGTGTGTCCTGCTAACCTGGTTGCTGCTGCACGAATAGCCCATACGCCTAATTTGTAGTCATGAAATTCTTTTGCCCCGTTTTTGCGCGTTTTTCTTTGCGCCGCAGCGAACTCAGCGCTAAGTTGATCCTGTCGTCCACAGCTGGGCGACGTCCCGGCAAAGCCGCCAACCCGGATTGAAAGCCCCAGTGCTTTCGCTCCCGGTTGGCGGCTTTTTCTTTTTGGACCTTCCATGACCCAAACTTTGGCAAGCGGCACCGTCAAGACCACCTGCCCCTATTGCGGGGTTGGCTGCGGCGTGCTGGCGACGCTCCAGGCCGATGGCTCGGTCGCCATAGCCGGCGACCCCGACCATCCGGCCAATTTCGGGCGTCTGTGTTCGAAGGGCTCGGCGCTTGGGGAGACCCTGTCGCTCGATGGACGCCTGCTACATCCAGAAATCAACGACGCCCGCGCCAGCTGGGACGCCGCCCTTGATCTGGTCGCCAACCGCTTCAAGGCGACCATTGCCGAACATGGTCCGCAATCGGTTGCCATATACGGTTCGGGCCAATTGCTGACCGAGGACTATTACGTCGCCAACAAGCTGATGAAGGGCTTTCTCGGGACCGCCAATATAGACACAAATTCGCGCCTCTGCATGGCGTCATCCGTAGCCGGGCACAAACGCGCCTTTGGGTCCGACACGGTGCCAGGCAATTACGAGGACCTTGAACAGGCCGATCTCATCGTCCTGGTTGGTTCAAACCTGGGCTGGTGTCATCCGGTGCTCTATCAGCGCATCGTGGCCGCGCGCACCGCCCACCCCGAGATGAAGGTGGTTCTGATCGATCCGCGCCGCACGGTTTCGGCCGACATTGCCGAACTGCACCTGCCAGTGGCGCCGGACGGAGACAGTGCTCTTTTCGTCGGCCTCTTGGCCCATCTCGATCATCTGGGCGTTACCAACAGCGATTACATCTCCCACTACACGACCGGCTTTGGGGCGGCGCTGCTGACAGCTGAGGACTGGGACATTGCCCGTGTGGCAAAGGCCACCGGCCTGTCGCCTCTTTCCATCGCCCGCTTCTACGATCTGTTCGCCCGCACTCAGAAGGTCGTCACGATCTATTCGCAGGGGGTCAATCAGTCGGCCGCCGGCAGTGACAAGGTCAATGCCATCATCAATTGCCATCTGGCCACCGGCCGCATCGGCAGGCCGGGCATGGGGCCCTTCTCGGTCACCGGTCAGCCCAATGCCATGGGGGGCCGGGAAGTGGGCGGGCTGGCCAATATGCTGGCCGCGCATATGGATTTCACGCCCGATGCCGTCGACCGGGTTTCCCGGTTCTGGGGTAGCAGGTCGGTTGCCCAGGCGCCGGGGCTGAAGGCAGTTGATCTGTTCGCCGCCATGGCGCGGGGCGAGATCAGGGCCATCTGGATCATGGCTACCAATCCGGTGGATTCCATGCCGGAGGCCGATGCCGCGCGCGACGCAATCAAGGCCTGTCCCTTTGTCGTGGTCTCCGACATGAATCGGCATACCGATACGATGGAACTGGCCCATGTGCGCCTGCCAGCCGCCGGCTGGGGCGAGAAGGATGGCACCGTCACCAATTCGGAGCGACGCATTTCGCGCCAGCGCCCGTTCCTCGCCCTCCCCGGCGAAGCCCGGCCCGACTGGTGGATCATCAAGGAAGTGGCCCGGCGTCTCGGCGTTGGCCAGGCGTTTTCCTATTTCGACGCCGCGCAGATCTTTGCCGAGCACGCTGCCCTCTCCGCCTTCGAGAATGACGGCAGCCGCGATTTCGATCTCTCTGGCCTGGTCGGCGCCGACTACGAAACCCTGGCGCCGGTTCAGTGGCCGGTGCGCTCGCGGCCCACAGCCCGCATGTTTGGGGATGGGAAATTCTTCACGCCCGATGGCAAGGCCCGCTTCCTGCCCGTCCAGCCGCCGCCACCCTTTGCGCCGGCTCCGGGCAGCTTCATCCTCAATACCGGACGGGTGCGCGACCACTGGCACACCATGACCCGCACCGGCAAGACGGCGCGCCTGTCGGCCCACATGGCCGAGCCCTACGTGGAAATCCACCCCGCCGATGCCAATGCGCTGGGCGTGCGCCGCACCAGCCTGGTGCGCCTCTTCAATCGCCATGGTTCGACGCTGGTGCGGGCGCTGATCACCGACCGGCAATTGCGCGGCCAAATCTTCGTGCCCATGCACTGGACCGACCAGTTCGCCTCAAATGGGCGGGTTGATGTGCTGGTCACCGGCAAGGCTGATCCCGTTTCCGGACAGCCGGCGCTGAAAATGGCGCAGGTCCATGCCGAGCCAGTAGGCATCCGTCTTTTCGGCTTCCTCGTCGCGCGGGAAAGACCAAATCTTGCCACCGACTACTGGGCCATCGCCCCGGCCAGTAATGGCTGGCGCGGCGAAATCGCCCTGGTGGAAGAGCCACAGGACTGGACTGCATTCCTCGCGACCACCTTTGGCACCGACGCCGCCTTCCAATCCATCCGCGACGAGCGCTCCGGTCGCCGCGCCTTTGTGCTGATTGCGGACGGGTTGCTGGTGGCGGCTCTCTATACATCGCCCGACCCGGTGCTGGTCTCCCGTCAATGGGCCGTTGATCTGCTGGGCGAGACTGACCTCACCGCCTCCATCGTGCTGGCCGGACGACCCGGAGCCGACCGTCCGGATGGCGGGGCCATTGTCTGCTCCTGCATGGGCGTAGGCATCAACACCATTACCCAGGCCGTGACCCGTCACGGCTGCACCAGTGTCGAAGCCGTTGGCGCCCTCACCCGCGCCGGCACCAATTGCGGCTCCTGCCGCGCCGAAATCAGGGGGATTGTCGATGCAAACCGTCTCATCGCCGCCGAATAGAGCGCGGATTTCGCCGCTCGCTGTCCTTCCGGTCTTTTTTGACCTCAACGGCAAGCGCGTCGTCGTCATCGGCGGGAGCGAACCTGCCACCTGGAAGATCGAGCTGCTGGCCGCGGCCGGGGCGCAGGTGGATGTCTATGCCGAGGAGGTGTGCGCGGAACTGGCGGCGCTTTCGCTTCCCACCATCACCATCCGCCCCCGCCCCTGGACCCCAGCCGACCTTGCCGGCGCCAGCCTCGCCATTGCTGACATCGACGAGGATTCCGAGGCCCATGCCTTTATCGCTGCCGCCAGGGCTGCGTCGGTCCCCTACAATGTCATCGACCGCCCCGAGTTCTGTCAGTTCCAGTTCGGGGCCATCGTCAATCGCTCCCCCGTCGTGGTTGGCATTTCCACTGCCGGTGCCGCGCCCATTCTCGGGCAGGCCGTGCGCCGCCGCATCGAAACCCTCTTGCCGCAGACGCTCTCGCTCTGGGCGCAACTGGCCGCCAAGGTCCGCAACACGGTCATGGACCGGCTTGAGGCCGGACCGCAGCGCCGCGCCTTCTGGGAGAAGCTGGCCGACAATGCCTTCGGCAATCGCGCGCCCGAGGCCAGTGACGCCGACGTCACCTTCGCTGCCCAGCCCGCCATCGGCCGCGTCACGCTTGTAGGTGCCGGCCCCGGCGAGGCGGACCTGCTCACCATCAAGGCCGTGCGCGCCCTGCAATCGGCCGACGTCATCCTCTTCGATGATCTCGTCTCATCCGAGGTGCTGGAGCTGGCCCGCCGCGAGGCTAGGCGCATGCTGGTGGGCAAGCGGGCCCAGCGCGAAAGCTGCGCGCAGGATGAGATCAATGCCATGATGCTGTCGCTGGCCCGGCAGGGCAAGCACGTGGTCCGCCTCAAGTCCGGCGATCCGATGATCTTCGGCCGTGCAGGCGAGGAGATCGAGATGCTCGAAAGCCACGGCATCGCCGTTTCGGTGGTGCCCGGCATTTCCGCGGGCTTGGCGCTGGCCAGCCGCCTCGGCGTTTCGCTCACCCATCGCGATCATGCCCAGTCCGTGCGCTTCGTCACCGGCCATTCGCGCAAGGGCGTGCTGCCCGAAACGCTCAACTGGACGGCGCTGGCCGATCCGGCCACTACCTCGGTCTATTACATGAGCCGCGGCACCCTGCCCGGCATTGTCGCCGAACTCACCCAAAAGGGCATGAGCCCAAAAACTCCGGCCATCATCGCCGGCAGCGTGGGCCGCGCCGACGAGCAGATCTGGCGCGGCACAATTGCCGGAGCCATCACGGCGGTGGAGGCCTTCCCGCTCTCGGCCCCTACAATTTTTGCGGTGGGGGATGCGCTGCGGGAGAGGAAGGTCGAGGCGCTGGCCGCCACGGGCACCTGATTCTCACTTCATCCAGAACATCGGTGTCAGGTCCACCGAGATCGGCTCGTTCTTCTCGTTGGTGGCCATGATATCGGCCATATGCGCCCACCAGCGCTGCATCACCTCGGTCCCGGGTAATTCACCCATCGTATGATCCACCCGCCGCCACAGCACGCCAAACAGCGTGTTGGTCTCTTCGTCGAGGTGGATGGAATAGTCCTTTACTCCGGCCGCGTGCAGCAGATCGACCAGTTCGGGAAAGATCGCGTCATGGCGGCGTCTATATTCTTCCGCCATGCCCGGATTGAGCTGCATCTTGAAGGCGTGCTTTTCGTAAGCCTCATCGACGATCATGCCGGCGCTCCTTAAACATCCGGAACAGGATGGGCAGCGCGATCACCACGATCAGCAGCGAGCCGGTGAAGATGGTCATGACGATGCCCGGCACATTGAGCAGGCCGAGCCCGAAGGTGACGAGGCCTATAATCAGCGCCGCCAGCACCACGCCGATGATCGAGCCGGCGCCGCCCAGGATCGACACGCCCCCCAGCACCACCATGGTCACCACATCCAGTTCAAACCCCTCGGCGATGGAGGGGCGGGTCGAGCCCAGACGCGCCGTCAGCAGCACGGCGGCAATGCCGCTCATCAGGCCCGTTAGGCAGAACAGAACGAATTTGATGCGATCCACCCGCACGCCCGAAAAGCGCGCCGCCGTGGCGTTGTTGCCGATGGCAAAGACGCGGCGCCCGAAAGTCGTGCGATGCAGCAGTACATAGAAGACCGCCGCCGCCACGAGGAACAGTACCAGTTCGAACGAGATCACCCACCAGACATAGCCTTGGCCGAACCAGGAGAAACTGGACGGGTAACCCTTGAAGCTTTGGTCCCCGAGGATGATGAAGGCAATGCCGCGGAAGAGGCTCATCGTGCCGATAGTCACCACGATGGAGGGCAATTTCAGCCCGGTCACGAGGAAGCCGTTGAAGGCACCACAAAGGATGCCGACGCCAATGCCGACCGCCACCAGCGTTGGCGTATCGGCGCCATATTGCAAAGTCAGCCCCATCAGTGTCGAGGCCAGCGCGATGATCGAGGCCACCGATAGGTCGATCTCGCCGGTGATGATCACCAGCGCCATGGCTAGAGCGATCAGCCCCTTCTCGGTGAAGTTGAAGGTTAGGTCGGAGAGGCTCCAGGCATTGAGGAAATAGGGCGATGCCAGGCTGTTGGCGAGGAAGATGCCCAGCACCACCAGCACCAGCAGGCTTTCCCAGCTCAGCACGGCTGACTTCAGCGGATTGTCGAGCCGGTTGGGCAATTGCCGGCCATTCGCGGTTAGGTCAGTCATCCCGCCACCTCGGCCTTCTTGAGAATGATGCGTCCCTTGGTCCGCTCGCTCGTGGCATTGAGCACCACGGCCAAGAGGATCGCGGCGCCGGAAATGGCCATCTGCCAGAAGGGCGAGACACCAATGACAGGCAGGGCATTGTTGACCACGCCGAGGAACAGTGCGCCCAGCAGCGCCCCGCCCACGGTTCCGATGCCACCGGCTATGGAAACGCCGCCGATAACGCAGGCGGCGACAATGGTCAGCTCATAGCCACCCGCCACCTCGACCGAGGCGATGACATAGCGTGAAATCCACAGATAGCCGCAAAGCCCCGAAATGGCGCCCGAGAGCACGAAGGCCAGGAATTTGGTGCGGCCCACATTGATGCCGGTATAGACCGAAGCGGTCGGATTGACGCCGATGGCATAGAACGCCCTGCCCCACGGGGTGCGGGTCATCAATACATAAATCAGCCCCGCCACGACGATGGCGAACCATGAGAGGATCGGCAGGCCGAGGAAGGAACCGCGCTGGAGTTGGATGAAATCGGTGCTCATCTGTGCGGCATTGACCCAGGCGCCACCCGAAATCACGAAGACCAGGCCACGGAAAATCGTCAGCGTGCCCAGCGTCACCACGATGGGCGGGATATCGAGTTTCCAGACGAGAATACCGTTGAACGCCCCCAGCACGGCCCCGACCACAATGCAGCCGGCGATTAGCAGTGGAATGGGAATGAAGGGGAAGGCTGCATTGGTCATCGCCACGATCATGCCGGTCAGCGCCAGGTTGGAGGCCATGGACAGGTCGATGGAGCGCGTCAGGATGACCGCCATCTGCCCCATGGCCAGCATCATCAGGATCGATGTGTCATTGAAGATGGTCAGCAGGTTTGCCGGTTGGGAGAAGCGGGGGAAGCGCAGCGTCACCAGCACGATGACGGCGAGAATGGCCAGAGCCAACCAGAGTTCGCGGGATTTGAGCAGCCGGTTCATGCGGCTTTCTCCTCGACGATGCCCGCAGCCAGCCGCACCAGCGTCTCGGGTTGCAAGTCTTTGTTTTCCAGCGTGTCCACCACCAGTCCCTCGCGCATCACCACGACCCGGTCGCTCATGCCCAGCACCTCGGGCAGTTCGGACGAGACCATGATGACGCTGAGGCCCTGGGCGACCAGTTCACCCATGAATTCATGCACGGCAGCTTTCGAACCGATATCCACGCCCTTGGTGGGTTCATCGAGAATGATGACCTTGGGCAGGGTCGCCAGCCACTTGGCGATCACCACTTTCTGCTGGTTGCCACCCGACAGGGTCGACACATTCTGGCTCAGCGAGGAGGCGCGCAGATCCAGCCGTTCGGTGTAGGTGCGCGCCAGCTTGAACTCCTCGGCCATGCGCAGGAAGCCGACGCGTCCGGTTTTGTCGAGGCTTGGCAGCGACACATTCTTGAAGATGGGTTCGCCGGTGATGACACCCTGCTTGCCGCGTTCCTCCGGCACATAGACAATGCCGGCATCGACGGCATCGGCCGGCGATCTTGGCGCCACAGTCTGGCCCTCCAGCACCATCGTGCCCGATGAAGGCCGGGTCATGCCGAACACGGCCTGCATCACTTCCGAGCGTCCCGCGCCCACCAGGCCATAAAAGCCCAGGATTTCGCCCTTGCGCACCGCGAATGAGACATTGTCGAATTCGGTCGGGTGGCTGAGACCCTTCACCTCCAGCACCGTCTCGCCGAGAATGGCTTCGCGGGCCGGGAAGATATGGTCCACCGAGCGGCCCACCATCAGCTTGACGATCTCGTTCTGCGGGGTGTCCTTGATGAAGCCCTTGCCCACCATTTCGCCATCGCGGAACACCGCATAGCGGTCGGCAATGCGATAGATTTCGTCGAATTTGTGCGAGATGAAGAGGATCGCCTTGCCGTCCTGCCTGAGCAGGTCGACCAGCACGTAAAGCTCCTCGATCTCCTTGAGGGACAGCGCTGCGGTCGGCTCGTCCATGATCACCACCTGCGCGTCGACGCTGAGCGCCCGCGCCACGGCGACCAGGTGTTTCTTGGCAATGCCCAGTTCCTTGAGCGGCATGCCCGCATCGATCCCGGCAGCCATGCTGTCGAGGGTCATCTGCGCTTCGCGCCGCATCGCCTTCCAGTCGATCAGTCCAAAGCGATTGGTGGGCGTGTGCCCCAGATAGATATTTTCGGCCACCGTCAACTCGTCGAACAGCACGGTTTCCTGGTGAATGGCCGTGATCCCCAGTTCGGTCGCTGAGTGGGCGGTGGGCAGCGTGATGGGACCGCCGCCAAGCCAGATTTCGCCCGCGTCCGGCTGATAGATGCCGGTCATGGTCTTGACCAGCGTCGACTTGCCGGCACCGTTTTCGCCGATCAGCGCCGTCACCTGGCCGGGATAAAGCTCCAGCGACACATCATGCAGCGCCCGCACGCCGGGAAAGCTCTTGGATATGCCCGAAAGGGCCAGGATTGGGTCGGTCATTTCAATTCCTTGGGTCGAGCGCCGGCCTGGTCACGCGCTCGATACAGTCCCCTCTCCCTTTGGGGGAGAGGGTTAGGGTGAGGGGGCCCTTTGGCTATCCACCAAGGCTCCTCACCCGCCGCTTCGCGTCGAACTCTCCCCCGAAGGGAGAGGTGAAGAACGCCTTAGTAGATCTTGGAGAACTCTTCGATGTTGCTCGCATCGAACTGGAACGGCGCGGCCATGGCAGCGGAGTTGGTGTCGTCCAGGGTCACTTCACCCACCTTGCCGATGGAGAAGGTTGCGCCCGGCTCAGCCGTCTCGCCTTCAACCAGCGCATTGGCCAGCATCACAGCCGAATAGCCCAGGTCGATCGGGTTCCACAGCGCCACGGCCTGGCTCGCGCCATTGTCGATGAACTGCTTGAACTCGCTCGGCAGGGCCAGGCCCGTGACGTTGATCTGGCCGATCAGGTTCTGGTCGGTCACCACCTGGGCAGCCGCCACCACGCCGACAGTGGTCGGGGCAATGATGGCCTTGAGGTTGGGGTGAGCCGCGATCAGGCCGCGAGCCTCTTCGGTCGACTTCACCGAGTCATCATCGCCATAGACGGTGGCGACCAGATTGATGTTCGGGAACTTCTCCGGGATCACGGCCTTGGCGGCCTCGATCCAGGCATTCTGGTTGGTCGCGGTGGAGGCTGCCGAGAGAATGGCAACGTCGCCGCCCTCGGGCAGATGGTCCGCGGCCAGCTTGATGATGGTTTCGCCGATCAGGTCGATGTCGGAGGGGTTGAGGTGGATCTGCCGGCCTTCGGGAGCAACGCCCGAGTCCCAGGAGATCACCTTGATGCCGCGTTCCATGGCACGCTGCAGCACCGGCACCAGTGCGTCCGGATCATTGGCCGAGATAGCGATGGCGTCGACCTGCTGAGCAATCAGCGAATTGACGACTTCAATCTGGGCTTCAGCGGTTGCAGAGGTCGGCCCGGTATAGATGACTTCGACGTCGCCCAGTTCGGCGGCAGCTTCTTCGGCGCCCTTGGCGGCAGCATCGAAAAAGCCGTTACCGAGCGACTTCACGACCAGCGCGATGCGGGTCTGAGCCATTGCAGGGGTGGCGAGCAGAACGGCGGCAGCGGCCGTCGCGGCAAGCAGTTTCCAGAGTTTCATTTGATCCTCCCGAGGATTGGTCTGGTCTTGGTTGTTGGTCGTCTCGTTCTCAGGCCAACTTGGCTTCGGCCTGAGCAGTCGCGTCCGCAACGATGAGCCGCACGCCTGCTGTGTCCAGCATCTGTCGGTCTTCGTCGCGGATACCGCTATCGGTGATGACAGCGGTAATTCGGTCGAGCCCGCACAGGATGAGGCTCGAGCGTCCCGAAAATTTGGATGAATCGGCAAGCACGATCAGTTCGTCCGCCTGCCCGATCAGCGCCAGCTCCGATTGCACGACCATCGGGTCGGCCTCCATCAACCCGTGGGCGCCGATGCCCTGGCAGCCGATGAACATGCGCTTGGCGTAGAAATGGCTCGCCACCACCCCCCCAAAGGGCGAGAGGATAACGTTCTGCTCGCGATAGACGGTGCCGCCGGGAATGACGACGGAATTGCGCGAGTTGTGAATGAGGAATTCGGCGATGCCGAAGCTGTTGGTGAAGACGCTGAGACGCTTGCCGGTCAGGTAGTGCACCATCTGGTAGGTCGTGGTGCCGCCATTGATGATGACTGGCTCGCCATCGCGGCACATCTCTGCGGCGACGCGGGCAATTGCACGTTTCTGCGCGATATTGATCGTTTCGTTGACCGAGAAGGGCCGCCCCATCAGTCCGCCCTGCGCCGGCGGGTTTATCGCCTCGGCGCCGCCCCGTACCCGGCGCAGCCGGCCTTGCACATGCAAGGCCGCAATGTCGCGACGAATGGTGGCTTCAGACGACCCGGTGACCTCGCACAGCTCCGCAACCGTCACCACGGGGTGGGATTGTGCGGCGGCCAGAATGACGCGGTGGCGTTCCGTTTCGTGCAAGGCTGATACTCCCTCCCGCGCATTTGCTTCCATCAAATTCGGGCAGAGTCAATCATCATTCCGCATACATCCGTCATAAACGCGCAAAGATGACGAAAGATGATTGTTTCTGATTGACAGCGTCGATCGTTCCATGCCCATTTCCGCGCAATCCAGTCTTGCCTTACTCTCGGGAGGAATCCGATGTCCACCGCGCCCAAGCGCCTCGCAAACCTGTGGGATGATGCCAAGGCCGCGTCCATGTCCGAGCCTGAGCGCCTCGTCTATCGCTCGAACCTCCTGGGCTCCGACAAGCGCGTCACCAATTATGGCGGTGGCAATACCTCCTCCAAGATCATGCAGAAGGACCCTTTGACCGGCGGACAAGTCGAGGTTCTCTGGGTCAAGGGTTCAGGCGGGGACAATGCCTCGATCAAGCTCGATGGCTTTGCCACGCTCTATATGGACAAGCTGCGGGCGTTGAAGGGGCTCTATCGCGGGGTCGATTTCGAAGACGAAATGGTGGGCTACCTGCCCCACGCCACATTCAACCTCAATCCGCGCGCCTCTTCCATCGACACCCCGCTCCATGCCTATGTGAACCGGCCCTATGTCGATCATATGCACCCGGATGCGATCATCGCCATCGCAGCCTCGAAGAATTCGAAGGAACTCACCCAGCAGATTTTCGGCGACGAGATCGGTTGGCTGCCCTGGAAGAAGCCGGGGTTCGAGCTGGGCCTGTGGCTGGAAAAATTCTGCCTCGACAACCCCGGCGCCAAAGGCGTGGTGCTCGAGTCGCACGGCCTCTTCACCTGGGGCGACACGCCCAAGGAATGCTACGAAACTACCATCGCCATCATCAATCAGGCCATTGCCTGGTTCGAAGAGCAGACCGCGGGCAAGACCATTTTTGGTGGCGCTGCCGCCGCCTCGCTGCCGGCAGAAGACCGTCGCACCATCGCCGCGCGCCTGATGCCGAAAATCCGCGGCTTCATCTCCGAGGACAGCCACAAGCTGGGGCATTTCGACGACAGCGACGCCGTTCTCGAGTTCGTCAATTCCAACAATCTGCGCCCTTTGGCATCCATGGGCACCTCCTGCCCCGACCATTTCCTGCGCACCAAGATCCGCCCATTGGTTGTCGACTTCGATCCGCAGAAGCCGGATGTCGACGCCGTCATCGCCGGTCTGGGCGACCAGATCGCCGCCTATCGCGTCGACTATCAAGCCTATTACGACCGCTGCAAGCATGACAATTCGCCCGCCGTGCGCGATCCGAATGCCGTGGTGTATCTGATCCCCGGCGTGGGCATGATCACCTTTGCCAAGGACAAGGCCACCGCCCGCATTTCCGGCGAGTTCTATGTCAACGCCATCAATGTGATGCGCGGCGCCTCGACCGTCTCGGAATATCAGGGGCTGCCCGAGCAGGAAGCCTTCGACATCGAATATTGGCTGCTCGAAGAAGCCAAACTCGCCCGCATGCCCAAGCCGAAGTCACTGGCCGGCAAGATTGCCCTCGTCACCGGCGGTGCTGGCGGCATCGGCAAGGCCACGGCTGCCCGGCTGCTGCGCGAAGGCGCTTGCGTTGTCCTCGCCGATATCGACCAGACCGCGCTGGACGCTGCCACGGCCGAACTCTCCGGCGTCTTCGGCAAGGATTTCGTTCGGCCGGTGAACATCAACGTCACCAGGGAGGACCAGGTCCTTTCCGGCTTCGCCCATGCGGCAGTCGAATTTGGTGGCCTCGACATTCTCGTCTCCAATGCCGGCCTCGCCTCTTCGGCGCCGATCGAGGAAACGACGCTCGAGCTCTGGAACAAGAACATGGACATCCTGTCCACGGGCTACTTCCTCGTCAGCCGGGAAGCGTTTCGCCTGTTCCGCCAACAGGAGATCGGCGGCAATGTGGTCTTCGTCGCCTCAAAGAACGGCCTCGCCGCTTCGCCCAACGCCGCCGCCTATTGCACCGCCAAGGCCGCCGAGATCCACCTCGCCCGCTGCCTCGCCCTTGAAGGCGCCGAAGCACAGATCCGCGTCAATGTCGTCAATCCCGATGCCGTGCTGCGTGGGTCCAAGATCTGGGCAGGCGAATGGCTCGAGCAGCGCGCCTCGACTTACAAGACCGACAAGGACGGGCTTGAGGAAATGTATCGCCAGCGCTCCATGCTGAAGCGCTCGGTGTTCCCCGAGGACATCGCCGAAGCCATCTACTTCTTCGCTTCAGAAGCCTCGGCCAAGTCCACCGGCAACATCATCAATGTCGACGCGGGCAACGCCCAGTCGTTCCCGCGGTAAGGTTCAGCGCCATGACCGAACACATCATCGACCCGTCCGTCATCGAAGCCCAGAACGCTGCCCGCGCCGCTGACCTCCACGTCGACTATGACACCCTTGGCGAGCGCCTCGACCGGCGCGGCATTGCCATTGACGCCATCAAGGCCAAGGTCGCCGCCTTTTCCGTGGCCGTCCCGTCATGGGGCGTCGGCACTGGCGGCACCCGCTTTGCCCGCTTCCCGGGCAAGGGCGAGCCGCGCGACATTTTCGACAAGATCGAAGACTGCGCCGTCATCGCCCAGTTGACCCAGGCGACGAAGACCGTTTCGCTGCACATCCCCTGGGATAAGGCCGATCCAAACCGGTTGAAGCAGGCCGCCAGCCGCTTCAATCTCGGCTTCGACGCCATGAATTCGAACACCTTTGCCGATGCCAAGGGCCAGTTGCAGAGCTACAAGTTCGGCTCGCTCTCTGCCGCCGACAAGGCGACACGCGACCAGGCCATCGAGCATAATCTGGAATGTATCGAGATCGGCAAGACCATCGGCTCGAAGGCCCTCACCGTCTGGATCGGCGACGGCTCCAACTTCCCTGGCCAGGTCAATTTCGCCAACCAGTTCGAGCATTATCTTGATTCAATGAAGCAGGTTTATGCCGCCCTGCCCGACGACTGGCGCGTCTATACCGAACACAAGATGTATGAGCCGGCCTTCTATTCTACGGTCGTGCAGGATTGGGGCACCAATTACCTCATCGCCAAGGAGCTGGGCGACAAGGCCTATTGCCTCGTCGATCTCGGACACCATGCGCCCAACGTCAATATCGAGATGATCGTCTCTCGCCTGGCCCAGTTCGGCAAGCTCGGCGGCTTCCATTTCAATGACAGCAAATACGGCGATGACGACCTCGACGCCGGCTCGATCGATCCCTACCGCCTGTTCCTGGTGTTCAACGAACTGGTCGATATCGAAAGCCGCGATGCCGCGTTCCATCCAGCCCACATGCTGGACCAAAGCCACAATGTCACCGACCCCATCGAGTCGTTGATGCTCTCGGCGGCCGATGTGCAGCGCGCTTATGCCCAGGCCCTGCTGGTCGATCGCAAGGGTCTCAAGGCCGCACAGGAGGGCAATGATGCGCTGGTCGCCACCCAGGCGCTGCGCCTTGCCTATCGCACCGATGTCGAGCCGATCCTGGCCATGGCCCGCATGGAACAGGGCGGCGCCATCGACCCCCTGGCCACCTATCGCGCCTCGGGTTACCGCGCGAAAGTCGCGGAAATCCGTCCCGAGATCGCGGCCGGCTCCAGCGGCATCGTCTGATTTTCCGCGGCACCTCCCCGCCAAGGAAAACGGAAGGCCCGGTGCGCAATCGCCGGGCCTTTTGCAATGGTTTCAGCCCGGCCGCCGCATATAGGCCGTGGCCTCCAGCATCCAGTCGCGGAACATGCGGATCTTGAGTGCGTTGCGGCGGCTCTCGGGGTAGGCGAGGTAATAGCCCCGGGCGGCTTTTGCCAGCAGCGGAAAGGGCTGCACGAGGCGGCCGGCGTTGATCTCATCGCGAAATAGGGCCGGCGTCAGCATGGCAACGCCGCGTCCGGCCATGGCTGCCGTGCCCAATAGGCTCTGCTGACCCATCATGCTTACCGGCCGCCCCTCTACCGAATAGCCCTCGACACCCGCCGCGTGGAACCATTGTTCCAGCCATTCGTCGCGCGGGTCGAGAATGGGCAGCCGCAGCAGGTCAGCGGGGTGCTTGACGCCCCCGATGCTCTCGGCTAGCGCCGGACTGAGCAATGGCGTGAAATCACCCCTGACCAGAAGGTGCGACACCAGCCCATCGACCGGCCCCTCCGGCATGGTGCGGATGGCGAGGTCAAAATCGTCATGCAGCAGATCGACCAAGTCGTTGCTGCTATCGAGGCGGACGGCGATCTGGGGGTGGGCGAGTTGGAACAGGCCTAGGTTCTGCGCCAGCCATTGGCTGGCAAAGGTCGAGACCGCTGTGATGGACAATTGATTGTCCACCGCCCCCCGCGTTGTCGCGAAGGCATTGCGCAGAATATCGAAAGCCTGCCCCACCTCCGGCGCCAGCCGCGCGCCGACTTCACTCAGTTCCACCCGGCGTGGCTTGCGCAAAAACAGTTGCGTGCCGACCCGGTCCTCCAATTGCTTGATCTGATAGCTCACCGCCGCCTGGGTCATGCCCAATTCTTCGGCGGCACGGGTAAAACTGAGGTGACGCGCCACCGCCTCAAAAGCGCGCAGCGCCGTCAGGGGCGGCAAGGACATGGATCAAATTTCCTTATGGCATCTTATCGAGGTTTAGTTGGTAACTCGCGGCATTCGGCGTCAATCTTCTTTTCATGTCAATCACAGCGAGGCACTGGCCATAAGGCCTGTGAATGAAAATGATCTCATATTCTAGCCTCTTTGCCCTGCTTCTGCCTCTCCCGGCTCTGCGCGATGCTGCTAGCAAGGCCCTGGTGCAACGCCGCCGCCGCAGGGCTGTTACCGCCCTGCGTCTGCCGCCTCACCTGCTCATGGATGTGGGGCTCGATGCCTATGAATCACCGGCCGATGATCCGCGCTGGGTCCGCCGCTTCGATCTTGATCGCTGAGGCTTGCCAGGCGGCGCGGATCGCCTAAAACACATCCATGTCCAAGACCACGCCCGCCACACTGGCCCTCATCCATGCCGGCATTCCTTTTACGCTCGCAGCCTATGACTATGACCCCAGCGCCGAGCGGGTCGGGCTACAGGCGGCAGAGGCGATGGGGGTGTCGGCGTCCCAAGTGTTCAAGACGCTGATGGCCGAGCTCGATGGCAAGCCCATCTGCGCCATCGTGCCTTCCGATGAAGAAGTAAACATGAAGAAGCTGGCTTCGGCACTGGGCGGCAAGTCGGCGCACATGATGAAGCCGGCGGATGCAGAACGTCTCACCGGCTACAAGGTCGGCGGCATCAGCCCGCTGGGCCAGCGCAAACAAGTGCCCACGGCGCTTGATGAACTGGCAACCCTATATGACGAGATCTATCTCAATGGTGGGCAACGGGGATTGCAGATCAGGATCAGACCCGATGACTTGATCCGGGTTCTTAACTGCGTGGGCGCCGATCTGGTGCGGTAGGAGTACCGCCACCCTTGATCCCTCTTACGCAGTTCTCCAGACAGCTCCGAGCCGTCCTCGGGCTTGATCCGAGGACCAGTCACGACAATCGAGGGGCGGCGAGCGGCATTCGGGTCAGGCCCGAGTGCGGTTCAGTGAATATGGCAGCCGTCGCGCCCTGACCGCTGGTCGTTAGGGCTTCCCACCCCAGAAACGACAAAAGGCGCCCTGGTGGACGCCTTCATCGGATGACCTGGAGGTCAGTGCCGCCTTATCGGCGACAATCGCAGATTAGTTTACGTAGGTGCCGCGAGCGATGGAGCGGATATCACCCTTGGTGATGCCCAGGTCGTGCAGCTGGCGGTTGTCCAGAGCGTTCAGCTCACGCAGGGTGCGCTGGTACTTGGCAAAGTCGGCAATCTTCTTGGCGATGTTCATTTCGGTTTCCCCTTCGTTTCGATGACCTATATCTATAGCAGCCTAGTCGTGATTAGTAGATGGCCTTGCTGCACATCCGTTATGCACTCAATGCAAACGAAAGAGGCAGTTTCGCCACATTCCTTTCATGTTGGTCAGGGTGCATCACCAAGCAAGCCCCGCAAATGGACCCACCTATCTATCTGAAAGCAAAAGGAAATCGGATGCGAGCAATCTCGAATCCGGCTTCGTTCGATTTTTGACCAAACGGTCAACAGCCATGCGTCAGCGGGCGGCTCTTTCCAAACTCTGCTCGCGTGCCAGACGCCGATCCTCGCGCATTTCAAACCACATGGCGTTGAGAATGCCGAAGCTGCACGCAAGGCTCAGGCCCAGGATCCACGAAAAATACCACATGATCGGCTCCTAATAGGCGTTGGGGTTCTTGCCCAGGCTCTCCGTCGTCACCGAGCCTCGCATCACCCGAAACACCCAGGCTGTGTAGAGCAAGATGAGCGGCAGGAAGATGAGGGTCGCCAGCAGCATGATGAACAGGGTCAGATGGCTCGACGACGCATCCCAAAGGGTCAGCCCGGCATTGGGCATGGTCGAGGATGGCAGGAAGAACGGAAAGATCGAGACACCCGCTGTGGCGACGATGCCGAATATGCCCGCGCTCGATCCGAGCAGCGCCACTAGCTTTCGGTGGCCCCACAGCGAGAGCACTGCGACCGCCATACCGGCAAAGCCGATGATGGGTGCCGCAAGCATCCACGGATAGGTCCCGTAATTGCTCAGCCAGCCACCCGGTACCAGTTCAACCGACTTGGACAGAGGGTTGACCGCCGCATTGGGGTCGATTGCGCTGGTGACGACATAGCCGTTCATGAAGGCGATCCATGCCCCGCCCAGGGCAAAGAGGACCATGGTGGCCATTCCAGCCACTACCCCATAGCTGCGGGCTCGATCGGCGATTACCCCTTCGGTGCGTCCGGCAATTACGGCAGCCCCCTGGGTCACGATCATCCCCAGGCTGACAAGGCCCGCCAGCAGCGCGAAGGGCATCAGCAATTGGAAGAAATTGCCAGTGTAGAAAATGCGCATGCTGTCATCGAGATGGAATGGTGCGCCCAGCAGCACATTGCCTACTGCAACGCCCATGATCAGCGTCGGCACGAAGCCTCCGACGAAAAGGGCCCAGTCCCAGGTGGTGCGCCAGCGCGGGTCTTCCACCTTGCCGCGGAATTTGAAGCCGACAGGCCTCAGGATCAGCGCCAGCAGGATGACGATCATAGCGAGGTAAAAGCCCGAAAAGCTCACCGCATAAAGCGGCGGGAAGGCCGCGAAAATGGCCCCGCCGCCCAGCACCAGCCAAACCTGGTTGCCTTCCCAGGTCGGGCCGACCAGGTTGAGCAGGACCCGCCGCTCCGCATCGGTGCGGGCAACGAAGGGCAGCAGCGCGCCCACGCCCAGATCGCGTCCACCCATGATGGCGAAGCCGATCAGCAAGACGCCCAGCAGCAGCCACCAGATCAGCCGCAGCGTTTCATAGTCGAGAGGAATGGTGCTCACGATCCGAGCTCCTTGGTTGCGGGAGTGGCAGGCAGGGCGACCATGACAAAGTCGTCCTTATCATCCGGCGCGAGCATATTGTCCTTGGGGCCGGCCTTGATGATCCTCACCATCAGGATGACCATGATGACCAGCAGCACGGTATAGAGCAGCACGAAGAAGGTCAGCGACAGGGTGAGGTCGAGGACGCTGAGGCCAGATGCCGCGTAGAAGGTCGGCAGCACCCCCTCCACCACCCAGGGCTGCCGCCCGAACTCGGCGATGAACCAGCCGCTTTCGATGGCAATCCACGGCGTAGGCAGCAGGAACACCGTGAACCATAGCAGCGGCTTGTTGGTGTCGATCCAGCCACGCGAGGCGCGATAAAACCACACTCCGAAAAAGGCGATGAAGAAGAAGCCCAGCCCCATCATGATGCGGAAGGTCCAGAACAGCGGCCAGACTTCGGGCACCGTATCGGCAGCCGCCATGGCAATCTCGTCATCGGTGGCATTCTGCACATCGACGCGATAGCGCTTCAGCAGCAGGCCATAGCCAAGATCGGCCCAGGTCTCCTCGAATACGGCGCGCGCTTCGGCATTGCCGTCCGCCCGGATTTCCTGCAGGGCCGCATAGGCCACCATGCCCGAGCGGATGCGCTCGTCGGCCCGCTCGACCAGCTCGTTGATGCCTTCAAGTTCTTCGTCCAGCGAACGCGTCGTGATCAGCCCGCCCAGCCAGGGCACCTGAATCTGCCAGATCGGCTCCCCGTCGGCGCCGGGAATGGCGACCACTGTCCATGGGGCCGGAGCCGGCTCGGTGTGGAACGAGGCTTCGATGGCCGCGATCTTCATCTTCTGGTGTTCGGTCGCCACATAGCCGCTCTCGTCCCCCAGTACGACCACCGACAGCGCCGAGGCGAGGCCAAAGCTGGCGGCCACCACGGCGGAGCGCTTGGCCAGTTCGACATGCTTGCCCTTGACCAGGAACAGCGCCGAAATGGAGAGGACGAAGACAGCGCCCGTGACATAGCCGGCGCTCACCGTATGGACAAACTTGGCCTGCGCTACCGAGTTGAAGATCACCGCCATGAAGTCGGTAATTTCCATGCGCATGGTGTCGGGATTGAACTTGGCGCCGACCGGATTCTGCATCCAGCCATTGGCGATCAGGATCCAGAGAGCGGAGAAATTGGCGCCGAACGCCACCAGCCAGGTGACAACCAGATGTCCCATCTTGCTCAGCCGGTCCCAACCAAAGAAGAACAGGCCGACAAATGTCGCTTCCAGGAAGAAGGCCATCAGGCCTTCGATGGCCAGCGGCGCGCCGAACACATCGCCCACATAATGGCTGTAATAGCTCCAGTTCATGCCGAACTGAAATTCCATGACAATGCCGGTTGCCACGCCCATGGCAAAATTGACACCGAACAGCGTGCCCCAGAACAGGGTGGCCTTGCGCCAGATTTCGCGCCCGGTCATCACATAGACACTCTCCATGATCGCCATCATGAAGGACAGACCCAGCGTCAGGGGCACGAATATGAAGTGATACATCGCAGTGGCGGCGAATTGCCATCGCGAGAGATCGACGACGAGCATGTCGGTCATGGCGCGCTCTTGCTCTCTGCTTGCGACGGCCAGACTCGGGCCGCCTTTGCCCCTCATAGCTCAATGAGACTGACCCTCGCCTTGATCCAGATCAAGACCTCCCGACAGGGGCTCAGATAGAGTAGAAGTTTCTCGCCCCGGACAACCTGACACCAGCCAAGAGTTCTCGTGACGACCACAACCGACACCACCAGCGCCAGAGCGCTCAACCGCCTGCATGGAAAGGGTGGTCTGGCGCTTTGGATTGCCATGGCAGCGCCGCTGGTCGGCGGACTGCTACTGGTGTGGCAGGCCTGGGCGCTTTCCGACGTGCTCGGCCGCGCCATCGAGGTGGGGGAGGCTCCGGATGCCCTGGCGCCGGCCATCGGCCTCATTGTCGGCCTGCTTGTCTTGCGCGCGGGACTTGGCGCCGTGGGTGAACAGGCGGGCATTGTCGCCGCCGAGGCAGTCAAGCAGCATCTGCGGCAGGTCCTCTTCACCCATCTGCTGGCGCGCTCGCCGAGAGTCACCGAGACCGCTTCTTCGGGAGCGGCCGCCTCGGCCATTGTCGACCAGGTCGAGGCGCTCGATGGCTATTTCGCCCGCTATCTGCCGGCGGCCCTCCAGGCCGCGCTGCTGCCGCTGGTCTTCGGCGCAGTCATCCTGCCGCTCGACTGGGTCGCGGGTGTGCTGTTCCTCGTCACCGCACCGCTGATCCCGGTGTTCATGGCGCTGATCGGTTGGGGCGCACAGATCGCCACCGACCGCCAGGCACGCGCGCTCAGCCATCTCTCCAGTCGCTTTGCCGACCGCTTGCGCGGATTGCTGACACTAAAACTCTTCGGCCGGGCCGATGCGGAAACCGTCGGGATTGTGGCAGCCAGCGAAGCGCTGCGCCAGCGCACACTCAAGGTGCTGCGTATCGCCTTTCTCTCCTCTGCCGTGCTGGAATTCTTCGCGGCGCTGGGCGTCGCGGGGATCGCGCTCTATGTGGGCCTGACCTTCATCGACTATCTGCACCTGCGCGGCAGCCCGCTCACCCTGCAACTGGGCATGTTCCTGCTGCTGATGGCGCCGGAGGTGTATAATCCGCTGCGCCTGCTCGCCGCCCATTATCATGACCGGTCCACGGCCAAGGCGGGCCTGCTGGAAATCGAGCGCCAGCTCGGCGCTATCCCCGCCCTCCCCGCTTCCCTCTCAGACATCGCCCCGCAAACCGGCGCCGCGCTGGCCATCGAGGTCACCGGCGTCACCCTGCGCACCCCCGATCGCCTGCGCGCCGTGCTGCATGATACCGGCCTCTCAATCCCCGCAGGCCAGCACGTGGCTCTGCTCGGCCCCAGCGGCTCGGGCAAGTCCACGCTGCTCGAAGCACTGGCGGGCCTCCGCGCGCATGAGGGGCTGCTTACCCTCAATGGCCGCTCCCTGGGCGACTGGCCGGAGCCCGAATTGCGGGCCCGCAGCTTCCTCCTCGCGCAGAAGCCGCGCATCATTCACGCCAGCATCGCCGACAATATCGGTCTTGCCCGCCCCGGCGCGTCGCGGACCGAGATCGAGCGGGCCGCCGAGCGCGCCGCGGTGAGCGGCTTTGCCGCTGCCCTGCCCGAGGGGCTCGATACTGTCATCGGCGAGGACGGCGTGGGCTTTTCGGGCGGCCAGGCGCAGCGCGTGGCGCTGGCGCGCCTGTTTCTCCGCGATGCCGGGCTGATCCTCCTCGATGAACCCACGGCCCATCTCGAGGCCAGTCTGGAAGACGAGATCATCGCGTCCATCCTCGCCTATGCAAAAGGCCGCACGCTCATCGTGGCCACGCATTCGCTGGCGGTGGCGGGCCGCATGGACAAGGTCTGGTGCATTGCCGGGAACACCCTGCTCGCCGCGCCCAGACCGAGCTGCAAACGAGGTGTCGCATGAAGGCCCTTCTAACCTTCCTGCCGCTCTTCCGACACCGCAGCCGCGCGCTCCTCTTGGCCCTCTTGCTATCCCTCGTCACGCTAGCCGCTGGCGTTTCGCTTCTAGGAACGTCGGGCTGGTTCATCGCCGCTACGGCCCTCACCACGGCGGGGCTGGGGTTCAACCTCTTTGTCCCCTCCGCCATGGTGCGTGGTCTGTCCTTTATCCGCATCCTGGCGCGTTATGGCGAAAGGCTGGTGGGCCACAATGCCACGCTCAAACTCCTGTCCGATCTGCGCGGCTGGCTCTTTGCCCGGCTCTTTCCACGCCTGCCCATGCCGGATCGCTCCCTGCGCCATGGCGACCTGGTCTCACGCCTCACCGCCGATGTCGATGCGCTCGACACTGCCTTCCTCGTCGCCGTGGGACCGCTGGTTTCGGCCCTGGCAATCGGGACGATCATGACCACGATCCTGGCCGTGCTGCTGCCCTCCGCCGCCCTGCCCTATGGCCTTGCACTGGCCCTGGCGAGCCTGGCGGTGCCCACAAGCATGGTGCTGATCAGCCGCCGCGCCGGGCGCGCCAGCGTGGCAGCGCAGGCTGACCTCCGCATGAAGGTTCTCGACGGCGTCAATGGCCATGCCGACCTGGTGCTGCTTGGCGCCCTGGGCACGACCAGCACCCAGTTCGCCACTGCCAATGAACAGGCCGCCCGCCTGCGCCGGCATCTTGGCGCCGTCACCACTCTGGGCAGCCTGGCAGTGCAGAGCCTGGCCGCCCTGGCGCTTGTGGGCACCCTCTGGGCAGGCCTCGTGGCGCTCGATGCCGGCCATATCGAGGGTCCGGTCATGGCCGGGTTGCTGCTGGCCGTGCTCGGCAGCTTCGAGGTGACCAGCATGATCGTGCGCAGCACCAGCAAGGCAAGCCAGGCGATGGCCGCCGCCGAGCGGCTGGTGGCGCTGGCCGACCTGCCCCTGCCGGTCGCGGAGCCAGCCCATCCCGCTCCCTTGCCCCGTGATGGTGCGCTCCATCTTGACGGCGTCAGCTTTTCCTATCCCGGCCTACCCCGCATTCTTGATGGGCTAAACCTTCACATTGCCCTGGGCGAACGCATCGCCATCACTGGCTCCAGCGGTTCCGGCAAGTCCACCCTGCTGCGCCTGCTGTTGCGTCTGTCAGACCCGCAATCGGGTCAGGTTGCCATTGGCGGCCATGCCCTGCCGGCCTTCGCCAGCGCCGACATTCACGCGCATATGGCGCTGCTCAGCCAGGACAGCCCGGTCTTCATCGACACCATCCGCAACAACCTGCTCATCGGCCGCGCCGATGCCAGCGAGGATGACTTGTGGTCAGCCCTCTCACAGGCGCAACTGGATGATCATGTGCGCGCCCTACCTCGCGGCCTCGACACACTTATGGGCGAAGTCGGGCGCACGTTTTCGGCTGGCCAGGCGCGACGCCTCTGCCTCGCCCGGGCCCTGCTGTCCAATGCGCCGGTGTTGCTGCTCGACGAGCCGACCAATGCGCTCGACCGCGATACCGAGGAAGCCTTCTTCAGGGTCTTGGCCACGGCGACACTTGGGCGCACGGTGATCATGGTCACTCACGCAGCCATTCCCGCCGGGACTGTGGATCGGGTGTTGAGACTGGAAGGTGGGCGGCTGGATTAAAGGTGGCCACGTTCGTTGCCTGCCAAAATGCGCCGCCCTGCCCCGGACCAGTGCTGGCATGGGCCATGGGAAAAAGCCCCTCACCCGCACCTGATCCGCAACCGTGTCAGGTCAGGCACGGTGACATGCCGGTAATTGAGGATTTCGATGACCCCATCGGCCTTGAGCTTGCTGATCTGCCGGCTCACGGTTTCGATGGTGAGGCCCAGGAAGTCGCCAATATCTGCGCGGCTCAGGGGCAGGTCGAAACTGGTCTCCGGCGGCTCCTCGGTCGGATCGATATGGGTGGCAATCAGGTAAAGGAAACTGGCAACCTTTTCGGCTGCCGATTTGCGGCCCAGCGTGACCATCCAGTCCCGCGCTTCGTCAAGCTCGCGTAGGGCCTGCATCATCACCCGGTGTTCGAGTGGCGCACTTTGGGTCAGCAGCGCCTCAAGCGCCGGCTTGGGGATGATGCAGAGATCGACTTCCGAGGCCGCCTCGGCGCTGACCCGGCTTTCCGCAGCAAAGGGTCGGCCCAACAGGTCCGGCGCAAATTGCAGGCCCACAACCTGCTGGCGGCCGTCTTCAAGCACCTTGGAGAGCTTGATGACCCCGCGCAGCACATTGGCATAGCTGACGATAGGCATGGCATCGGCGAGCAGTTCTTCGCCGGCAGCCTTGCGCACACGGCGGGTGGACTTTGCCAGTGTCAACAATTGCTCGGCGTTGAGCGCCCCGCAAATTCCCTGGTGCCGGGCCTCACAACTCTGGCAGAGAATCGGGTCTCCCGAATTGTGAATGTCCTTGCGGAGTGTCTGCATGGTCATGCTCCTGACACCACAAGAAGTAAGACCGCACTCCCCGTAGTATAAGGCGCGAGAATGTCGCTGTGCCAACTGGTCGCATGGACCATGGCGGGTTCTTCCGGACACGAATCCCGTGCGATTTTCTTGCAATTGCGCACTATCACGGTTCGTGGCTGAATAGCGGGATATTGTTAGCCGGAAGAGGTCTTATGCAGGTCAACGTGTTCATATCGGAGGGCACCGCAGGGAACCCGCCCAGCCTGCTGGTGCTGCCCATCGATACCAGCGCCGCCATTCCCCGACATCTGCAGGACCGGGAGTGGAGGCATTTCGCCACCACCATGTCCGAGGACAAACTGCTCGGTGCCAGCGCTGCACGAGTGGAACAGGCGATTGCCGAGGACGGTTACTGCCTCGTCGAGCCCACCGGATAGGGCAGCGGGGCCGCCCCTTGACCTTGCCATGATGGGAAGGTCTATATGCTGGTGGACGAGGTGAAAGATCATGAACAATCACGTCCATCACAACCACTCTTCCGCAGCCGTTTCGCTCAATATCGAGGGCATGACCTGCGCGTCCTGCGTATCGCGCGTGGAAAAGGCCCTGCTCAAGGTCCCCGGGGTCGAAATGGCCACCGTCAACCTCGCGACCGAACGCGCCACCGTCTCGGGGGGTGATGCCGACGCGCTCATCCAAGCCGTGGAAAAGGTGGGGTACAAGGGTAGTGTCAGAAAGGCCGATGCCCCGGCGCATGACCATGCCCATCACCACGATGAGGACGCCGCCGTGCTCAGGCGCGACGTCATCATTGCCGCCATTCCCACGCTACCGCTGTTTCTGGTGGAGATGACCGGTCACCTCTACATGCCTTTCCACATGTGGCTCATGTCTGCCGTCTCCATGGATGTGCTCTGGGTCAGCTATTTCGTGCTCGCCAGTTTCGTGCTGTTCGTACCGGGCCTCCGCTTCTTCAAGGCCGGCATTCCTGCCCTCCTGCGCGGAGCACCGGAGATGAATTCACTGGTGGCGCTTGGTGCGGGAGCCGCCTGGCTCTATTCGAGCGTCGTCACCTTCGCGCCGCAACTGGTGCCGGCCGACACCCGCTATGTCTATTTCGAGGCTGCGGCCGTCATCGTGACGCTGATCCTTGTCGGCCGCTGGCTGGAGGCACTTGCCAAGGGCCGCACCGGCGAGGCCATAAGTCGGCTCATGCAGCAGCAGGCACGCACGGCCCGTATCGAACGTGACGGCAGCGCCGTGGATGTGCCGGTGGATAGCGTGCGCGTCGGCGATGTGGTGCTGGTCCGCCCCGGAGAGAAGGTTGCTGTCGATGGCGAGATCATTGATGGCAATAGCCATGTCGATGAATCGATGATCTCGGGCGAACCCCTGCCGGTGTCCAAATCGGTCGGGGCCAGTGTCGTGGGCGGCACGCTCAATGTCTCGGGCAGCTTCCGTTTCCGCGCCACCAAGGTGGGGGCCGATACCATGCTGGCCCAGATCATCCGCATGGTCGAGGATGCCCAGGCTGGCAAGCTGCCCATCCAGGCGGTCGTTGACCGCATTACGGCGGTCTTCGTGCCCGTCGTCATCGCCCTTGCCATTCTCACGTCCATAATCTGGTTCATTCTGGGGCCAGAGCCAAGCCTCAGCTACGCGCTGGTCAATGCCGTGGCGGTCCTGATCATTGCCTGTCCCTGTGCCATGGGCTTGGCCACACCCATGTCGATCATGGTCGGCACCGGTCGCGCCGCACAGTTGGGCGTGCTGTTCCGCAAGGGCGAAGCCCTGCAACAGCTCCGTGACGCCAGGCTCGTCGCCTTCGACAAGACCGGGACCCTGACCGAAGGCAAGCCGGTGCTGACCGACCTTATCCTCGACGACGATTTCGAGCATGACGAGGTGCTGACGCTAGTCGCTGCCGTCGAATCCCGGTCCGAACATCCCATTGCCACCGCCATCGTTGCGGCCGCCGAAAAGGCCGGGCTGACCCTTGGCACGGTGACCGAGTTCACGTCAAATCCCGGGACTGGCGTCACTGCCCGCGTCGATGGGCGACTGGTCGCAGTTGGGGCGCAAAGCCATATGAGCCACCTCGATTTCTCCGATTTTGCGGATGCCATGGAAAGGCTGTCAGGCGAAGGCAAGACCCCCGTCTTTGCTTCCATCGATGATCGGCTTGCTGCTGCCATCGTGGTGGCCGATAGCATCAAGCCATCGAGCAGGGCGGTGATTGAGGCTCTACACACCATGGGCCTCAAAACCGCAATGATCTCGGGCGATAATCGGCGCACCGCCGAAGCCATTGCCGCAAAGCTAGGTATCGAGGAGGTGCGCGCCGAAGTGCTGCCCGCCGACAAGGTCGAGGCCATCCAGTCGCTGCGCCAGGGCAATCGCGTCATCGCCTATGTCGGTGATGGCATCAACGATGCTCCGGCCCTGGCCGAGGCCGATATCGGCATTGCCGTAGGGTCAGGCACCGACGCCGCTATCGAAAGCGCCGATGTCGTGCTGCTGGGGGGTGATCTCAAGGGCGTCCTCAATGCCTTGACGGTCAGCCGCGCCACGCTGCGCAATATCTGGGAAAACCTGTTCTGGGCCTTTGGCTACAACGCCATTCTGATCCCGGTGGCGGCTGGCTTGCTCTATCCGAGCTTCGGCATCCTGCTCTCGCCCATGATCGGGGCCGGCGCCATGGCCTTTTCATCGATCTTCGTGATCGGCAATGCCCAGCGCCTGCGTGGTGTGAAGGGGGCGACCCCATGAATATCGGAGAAGCCGCAAGCGCCACCGGCGTCTCGGCCAAGATGATCCGCTATTATGAGCAGATCGGTCTGATCCGCGCGCCACTGCGCACCGGCAGCAATTATCGCGTCTATGGCGCCGATGAGGTTCATGTGCTGCGTTTCATCAAGCGGGCCCGCACTCTCGGGTTCTCGATCGAGGAGACCTCCGCCCTGCTTGGCCTCTGGCAGGACCGATCCCGCGCCAGCGCCGAGGTCAAGGATATCGCCAGCGGCCACATTGCCGCCCTCGAGACCAAGATCGCCGAATTGCAGGGGATGGTGAAGACGCTGAGCCATCTCGTCCATTGCTGCGCCGGCGACAACCGCCCTGACTGCCCCATTCTCGACGATCTGGCCGGTACGCCAGCCACCAAAGGACATTGACCCATGACTGACAAGACCACGCTCATCGTTAACGACATGACCTGCGGTCATTGCGTCGGCACCGTGCGCGACGCGCTCGAAGCAGCCCTGCCGGGCACCAAGGTCGACATCGATCTGCCGACCCATAAGGTCAGCTTCACCGGCGACCGCGCCAGGGGCGAAGAGGCCATCCGCGAGGCGGGCTATACGCCGGAGGCGGCGTAACCCCGAAGCCCCTCTATGGTGCGGTGCCGCCGCTCCATAGGCCGTCCTCGGGTCAGGCCCGAGGGCGGCGCGGCGTTTTAGAAAAGTCTCTTGCGTCACTCGTGCAGGGTCCATTTCCCCTTCACAGGGGCATTTCGTGACCCCTGACGAAGCCACAAACCCCTCGAAAGCCAAAGAAAAGGGGCGCCCGGCAATGCCGGTCGCCCCTCTCGTGTCCGTTCCTGGAAGGACTTAGAACGGGCTTTCAGCGTCGAGGAAGCCGTCGACATTGTCCTGGGTGATAACGGTTGAGTCGAGGATGTAGCGACCGGCCACCTGGATGCCACCGGTGAAGTGCGAGGTCGTCAGCTCGATGGCCGTGGCGATCATGGCCGGGCTGTAGCTCACGTCGATCGGGGTCAGCGGATCGCCGGCCTTAACGGCCTGGAGAATCTGCTGCATGCCCGCGCCGCCGACGATGAACATTTCATCTTCACGGCCGGCCTGCTTGATGGCTTCGATGGCGCCCAGGGAGATATCGTCGTCCTGGGTCCAGACAGCGTCGATTTCCGGGAAGCGGGTCAGGAAGTCCTGCATCACGCGGAAGCCGTCATCGCGGTTCCAGTTGGCGAATTCATTCTCGAGGACCATGATGTTGGATCCTTCGACAACGCCCATGAAGCCGTCGAAGCGCTGCTGATCGATCGGGATCGGCATGCCGCGCAGGATGACGATATTGCCGCCGTCGGGCAGGCGTTCCATGATGTATTCGGCGGCATTGGCACCGAGGCCCGGATTGTCACCGGCGACATAGAGGTTTTCCACGCCGTCGATAGAAAGCTGACGATCCACCACGGTCACGAACTTGCCGGCATCCTTGACCTGCTTGATCGCCGAAGTCATCGCGTCCGGGTCGCCGGGCAAAATGACGAGCGCATCGATATTGCGGGTCGAGACCATGTCTTCGATGTCGGCGATCTGCTTTGGCGAGTCGGGCGACGATGCGAACACAAACTCGACATTGTCATAGGTGCCTTCGAGGCGCTCGATGGCCTGCTGGGCGAAATAGTTGACGCCGCCGGTCCAGCCATGGGTTGCGGCCGGAACCGAGACGCCGATGGTCACGGTATCGTCCTGGGCAAGGGCGGTGCCGCCCAGGCCTGTGGCGATGACCGCCGACGCCAGAAGGGTTGTTGCCAGTTTCATTTGTAGTCCTCCCAAAATGCCCTTTTGCGGGCGATGTGAAACTCGTTCATGAAGCGGGTCCAGGACCCGGTCCGGGCCTAGGCGGCGCGCCTTGGGCGCTGCAGCAACACGGCAAGGATGATGATGACGCCCTGGAATGCCCCGTTGAGATACGGGCTGATAATGCTTTGCAGATTCAAAATGTTACCGATCAGGCCGAGGATAATCACCCCCACCACAGTACCCCAGACGCGGCCATAGCCACCCTTGAGCGTGGTGCCGCCGATAATCACCGCCGCAATCGCCTCCAACTCCCACAAAACACCCGTCGTGCTGGATGCCGACCCCAGGCGCGGCACGTAGAGCAATACGGCAACGCCGACCAGAACCCCTTGAAGTATATAGGTAATCAGGCGGACATTCTCGACATTGATGGAGGAGTAGCGGGCCACCTGCTCATTGCTGCCAATGGCGGCACAGTGCCGGCCGAAGGCGGTCCTTCGCATGACGATCTCGCCGCCGATAGCCACAAGAGCGAACACGAGGATGGGATAAGGAATACCCAGCAACCCGTTGTAATAAACCGGGCGATAAACGTCGGCGACCTGGAAGTTGAGCGAGAGCGTGCCGCCATCAGCCAGGAAAGTCACCAGCGAGCGGAAAATACCCATGGTGCCAAGCGTCACGATGAAGGCCTCTATCCGGCCGCGTGTAATCATCAGGCCATTGCCGACGCCGGCGACCCCGCCGAGCAATATGCCTGCGGCCATGCCGGCCAGGATCACGCTCCAGCCGATGCCGAATGAGGGAATCAGCCAGTTCATTACCATGATCATTACGCCGGCGATGACGGCTGCCATCGAGCCGACCGACAGGTCGAGGCCACCCGCAGTGATGACGAAGGTGGCACCAATGGCAATGATGCCGATGAAGCTCGAACGCGCCAGCACATTGGTGATGTTGTTGTAGCTGAGGAAGTGTTCATTGAGCGCAATGCCCAGCAATACCAGCAGCGCCAGTGCCACCAGTGGCCCGATGGTCTTGAGATCGGGGCGAAACCCGCGTGCCGGCTTAGCCGGAATTTCAGGCGCTGATACGCTCATCGTGTCCACTCTGCTTGATGCCCGCGGCGTACCGCATGATCTCTTCTTCGGTGATTTCGGCGCCTTCGAGCACGCCCGCGATGCGTCCGGTGCGCATCACCACGACGCGGTGGCTGAGGCCGATTACTTCCTGCAATTCTGAGGAGATGAGGATGACCGCCTTCCCCTCGGCCGCCAGGGCGGCGATGATGTGATAGATCTGTTGCTTGGTTCCGACATCGATGCCGCGGGTCGGCTCGTCCATGATGATGATGTCGGGTTCGCTTTCCATGGTCTTTCCGAGCATCAACTTCTGCTGATTGCCGCCGGAAAGCCGGCCGACTGCCACCGAGGCATCGCGGGCGCGAACGTCAAAACGACGCACGGCACGCTCCAGCGCCCGATCCTCGCTGGCCGTGTCGAGAAACCCCGCGCGCAGGTGCTTTTCCAGTGTGAGCAGGGTGAGATTGGGCCGCAACCCCATATTGAGCAGCAGGCCTTTGCCCTTACGGTCCTTGGTCATGTAGGCCATGCCCGCATCGACCGACTGGGCAACGCGGGTGAAGCTGACCGGCCGCCCGTTGAGGGTCACGTCGCCGCCGCTCTTGTGCGTCAGGCCGACAACCGCCTCGGCGACGGCCGTGCGGCCGGACCCGATCAGGCCAGCAAAGCCGAGGATTTCGCCGCGCCGCAGATCGAAGGAAATGTTGCTGACGCTCAGGGTTTCGAGGTTGCGGACGCTAAGCACCATTGGTGCATCAACATCCGGCTCGTGCTTGGGCGGATAGAGATTGGACAGTTCGCGCCCGACCATCATCTGGGCGATTGAATCGGGTGTCAGCGCCTCGGTGCCGACGGTTGCGATCAATTGACCGTCTCGCAAGACAGTCACCCTATCGGCAAGTTCCATGATCTCATCGAGTTTATGGCTGATGAATACTACCGCCACGCCACGCGCTGTCAGCCGGCGGATTTGTTCGAACAGGGTCTGGGTTTCGCTTGCCGACAGCACCGCGGTAGGTTCATCCATGATGAGTACCCGCGCGTCGCGGCTGATAGCCTTGGCAATCTCTACCATCTGCTTGTCAGCGACCGACAGACTGCTGATGCGCGCATCGGGATCGACGTGCACGTGCAGGGTTTCCATGACGGTGCGGGCGCGGCGGCGCATCTCGCCATTATCGAGGAAGCCAAACTGTTTCAGTTCACGACCCAAGAAAATCGAATCGGCAACGGTCAGATGTTCCGCCAGGTTCAGTTCCTGATGGATGAGCACAATGCCCATTGCCTCGGCCTTGCCATCAGGCGGCAGTTGAACGGTCTGACCATCAAAACCGATGCTGCCCGATGTAGGCTGCTCAATGCCGGAGAGGATTTTGATGAGGGTGGATTTGCCGGCGCCGTTTTCGCCGATTATGGCATGGACCTCTCCGGGGCAGACGTCAAAATCGATGCTGAACAGCACCGGAATCTCGCCAAAGGATTTCGAGACGCGGCTCGCCGACAAAATCGGCTGCCCACTCTCGCCCTGCGCTTCCCCCATGCGTCGACTCCTCCCTGAGCCCGGCCCGCTTGCTGCGACGCTCTGTACTCAAACGTTGATGTAAAGGTTTTCATGACTGGTGTAAAGGTTTACAAGGTTGGTAATTCCAATAAGCCCGTGGATCAAGCTGGCGGCGCCGGTTTCATCTGCTAAGGGCAAGGGTATGCTGGATTTTTGGGTCTGGCACGGAGGGCGGAGCGTCAAGTGCAGCAGCAAAAGCTGGCCACCATTGAAGACGTTGCGGCCATGGCCGGGGTCTCGATTGCTACGGTGAGCCGCGCCATCAACGAGCCGACTAAGGTCGCCGACGCCACCCGCCGCCGGGTCACCGATGCCGTTGCGCGCACGGGGTACACCACCAATGCCATGGCGCGCTCGCTGCGGATGCGGCGAAGCAACATGATCCTCATCCTTGCGCCGGATGTCGGCGATCCCAATTTCTCCAACATCCTGGTCGGCCTGGAGACCGAGGCCAGCAAGCGCGGCTATGGCCTGTTGATCGGCAACACCCAGAGTGACCCCAGCCGGGAGACTGACTATCTACGATTCATCAGTTCAAATCAGGCCGATGGCTTAATCCTCTTCACAGGCCACCTGCCCTATGGCCTGGGACAAAATCCATCTGAAGGGCGCCTACCTCCAATGGTGGCCGTCAACGAGCCGGTCATTGGCAAAGGCGTGCCATTTGTGGGCGTCGACAATTTCGAGGGCGCCCGGGTCGCCACCGAGCACCTGATCTCTCAAGGCCATCGTCGCATCGCTTATGTGGGTCGTGCACCCCATCGAGAGATCAGCCGCTTGCGCGAGGAGGGCTATCGCGCCGCGTTGGCGGGCGCCGGGCTTTCGACCGATCCGCGCCTGGTCATCGATGGCGACGGCACCACCGAAAGCGGCCGAGCCGCTGCCGAGCTCATGTTCGTGCGCGACGCATTGCCCACTGCCTTCTTCTGCGTCAATGACGCGACAGCCATGGGGGTGATGATCGCACTCAATACCCGTCGCTATGAACTGCCCCGGCAGTTTTCCATCATGGGTTTCGACGACATTTCCTTTGCCAGCTTTCTCACGCCGTCCCTGTCCACCATGAAGCAGCCCCGACACCGGATGGGCGAGGCCGCTATGGAATTGCTGCTGGCGCTATTGGCCGGCGACGAACCTAAATCGCGAGAGGTGCTACTGCGGGCCGAGTTGATCGTACGCAACTCGGTATCCCGGCCGCCGGGCTAGAAGCCTTCGGAGGTACGACAATTGACCGTCTTGGGACTGCGAAGAGGCTGCCCACTTGTGCAACCTTCCAGTACAGGAAATTGCCTGCCGATCAGCGTGTCCAATGAACCCGCCTCTAGCGGACGGACCCGTAGCGCAGCCCTGCTTCAACTGACCTTGAGGCGCTCCAGGATTTCGTCGAATTGCACCATGGAGACATTGGCGCCCCATTCCATTCCGGTGTCGACCGTCGCGTGGCGCATCTCGAAGTCGGGGAAGTTCGAAACCGAGCGATAGTGGGTCTTGCCGTCGCGTTCCTCGAAATGGTGCTCTTCGTAATAGCGTTCGTCTTCCTCGAACGCACCCTCGACAACGAATGTGTTGCGGATCATGCGCATGGGCTCGACCGCAAGGTAGGTGCCGAACATCACCCACTTCGTCCCGTCGGGCGACAGGCCCACTATCCGCCATTTGCCACCGGTGCGAACGTCGTATTCGATGACTTCGTTATTGCCGAAGCCCCACCAGTGAGCGACGTGCTCCTTCTCGGTCCACACCTTCCAGACCAGCGCCAGCGGCGCATCGAAGGTTCGGGACATAATGATCAGCGGCGCGTCGTCGGGCAATTCGGTCATAAAGGGATTGGGAAAGGCCTGGTCATTCATCGGAGTTCTCCTCAGTTCCTGGTGTCCGATTTTGGTGTCTGCAATTGTTTGAGATAGGCGTCGAGCTGTTTGAGGTTCTGTTCCCAGAACCGGCGATAGCTCTCGACATAGCAGGCCACCTCACGCATCGGCGCGGCGTCCAGCTTGCACGGGCGGTATTGCGCCTGCCGGCCACGACTGACCAGGCCTGCCCTCTCAAGCACCTTGATGTGCTTGGAGACGGCGGCCAGCGTCATGTCGAAAGGTCCGGCCAGATCATTGACGCTTGCCTCCCCAAGGGAGAGCCGCGCCAGGATTGCCCGGCGCGTCGGGTCGGCGAGCGCAGCGAGCGTGGTGCTGAGCGGATCAGTCATGGTATGTAAACCCACCTTCATAAACTTATCGGTTTAATACTATTCGGTTTAATATAAGTCAAACCGCAACTGCAGGTAGCGACGTCGCAGCCGAATAGTCCGGCGCTGCAGGGGATAAGCTAGCCTGACACGGCCATAAGGGAGGCGTTGCCGCCCGCTGCTGTCGTATCAATGCAGACGTGGCGTTCGAGGAGCAGTCGGCCGATCTCGTGCGGTCCAGTGACGATCGGCAGCAATGCGCCGTCTCGCTGGCTCAGCGCCTGCCGAATTGACTTCAATTGCCCAGTATCGCCAAACCAGGCGATGGCATCAAAGCCGGCTCCGTGGCGGAGACGATGCAGATCGATCATCGCCGCGGCTTCGCTCCGACACCCCGCCATCCCACCCATTGCCTCTTGTGCGGCGAAGTCTTCCGGAGTTGGGCCGAAGCAAAGCAGCATGCCGCGCGGCACAGCGTAAAGCCGATTGCTCTCGCCTGTTGGTCCCGGCAAGTCGAGCACATCTGATTGCAGGAGTGCGTCCCCGCGTGTGAAACGCGGCAGATAGTGCGGACCTCCAGCCTTGGGGCCGGTGCCGGAAAGGCCCTCGCCGCCAAAGGGCTGGCTGCCGACCACAGCGCCAATCTGGTTGCGATTGACGTAGATATTGCCGGCATGCACCTGCCCGGCCAGCCGCTTCACCCGCGCGGAAATGCGTGTGTGCATGCCGAATGTCAGACCATAGCCGGCAGCATTGATGGATGCGATGACCCTGTCCAGCGCAGCACCCTTGAAGGTGGCCACGTGCAATACCGGTCCAAATATTTCCTCAGGCATTTCCTCGATACCACTGACGCGCAGCATGGTCGGCGCCATAAAAGTGTCGCCAGAGGGTACCGACAATTGGTGGATGACCCGGTCCTGCCGGGCGGCGACATAGGCGGATATTTTGTACTGGGCAGATGCGTCGATGATCGGCCCGACATCAGTCGACAAGTCCCAGGGATTGCCGAGCCGCAATTCATCCATGGCGCCCTTTAACATGTCGATGGTGCGATCGGCGGCTTCGTCCTGCACGTAGAGGATTCGCAGGGCCGAGCAGCGCTGCCCCGCAGACTGGAACGCCGAAGCGATTATGTCGCGCACTGCCTGCTCGGCGAGCGCGGTGTTGTCGACCACCATGGCATTGAGGCCACCGGTTTCCGCAATCAACGGCACGTCGGGCGCGGCATGTTCTGCCAGGGCCTGCTCTATACGCCGGGCGGTGGGCAAAGATCCGGTGAATGCGACACCGGCAATGGCCGGATGAGACGTCAGGGCCGCCCCGACTTCGGGCCCTCCGGGCAGCAATTGTACCGCGTCGTGCGGGATACCCGCCTCGCGCATGAGTTGCACGGCCCTGAAGGCGACCAGCGGTGTCTGCGGGGCCGGCTTGGCCAGCACCGAATTGCCGGTCACCAGCGCCGCAGCGACCTGTCCGGTGAAGATGGCCAGAGGGAAATTCCAGGGCGAAATGCAGACAAAGGGACCTCGCGGCGGCGCAGTTAACCTGGCGGCCTCGTTGGCGTAATAGCGCAGGAAGTCCACTGCCTCGCGCAGTTCGGCCACCGCGTCGGCCCAGGTTTTACCGGCCTCGCGGGCCAATAACGCTAAAAGTTCGGCGGTATTGTTTTCGTAGAGATCGGCAACGCGGCGTAGCATAGCGATGCGCTCGGCCACCTCTACCTTGCACCAGCCTGACGCGGCGGCAGCCGCGATGGCCTCGCCAACCTGCTCCGCACTGACCTCTACAAGGGCGCCAACGACATCGGCATGGTCCGCGGGATTGAGAACCGTGTGCTTCGACCCCTTAAACGATCTGGTGGCACAGAGGGGCACGGCATTCCACCTGTACGTCCTGAATTGTTCGCGCGACACCGCTATCGCGCCAAAGGCAACTGGGTCAGCAAGGTCCAGTCCGGCCGAATTGCGTCTTTGACCAAAGATGCCGGAAGGCGAGGGAATGGCTAAATTGGGGAAAACCGTACCCAGCCCCAGCAGGTTGCCGATAGGGTCTTCGGCTACCGTCTCCGCTGCAATGTCGGCATCGGCAATCTGGTAGACGAACGAGCCATTGGCTCCATTCTCAAGCAGGCGTCGCACCAGATAGGCGAGCAGGTTCCGATGCGCTCCGACAGGAGCATAAATGCGGGTAGTCGTGGCAAAAGTCTGGTGCAGCACGGCGTGCAAGCGCTCGCCCATACCATGCAGGCGCTGGAACTCGTAGCTCTCCTTATTGCGACCCACCGCTGCGGCCAGATGCAGCACGGCGGCGGCCGTGTGCGCATTGTGGGTGGCGAATTGCGGGTAGATCCGAGACGCCGCGAAGAGCTTTCGTGCTGCGGCCATATAGCTCACATCGGTTGCCGCCTTGCGGGCGAACACTGGATAGTCCGGAAGGCCCAGCACCTGTGCCCGCTTGATCTCGGCATCCCAATAGGCGCCCTTGACCAGCCGCACCATGATCCTGCGATCAAGCCGCTCCGCCGTCGCGTCCAGCCAATCGATCAGCGGCAGCACGCGCTTGCCATAGGCCTGCACGACCACACCAAAGCCGTTCCAGCCGGCCAATTCCGGTGTCTCCAATACGGCTTCGATCACGTCGAGCGACAGCTCCAGCCGGTCGGCCTCCTCGGCATCAATGTTAAAACCCAGATTGGCGCGTGCCGCCACCAGTGCCAGTTCTCTAGTCGCCGCAACCAATTCGACCATCACCCGCTCGCGCTGCGCCGCTTCGTAGCGCGGATGAAGTGCGCTGAGCTTGACCGAAATGCCTGGATTGTCGCGCACCGAGCCGTGCACGCAATGAGGCACCAGTGCTTCGATAGCCTTCAAATAAGCATCGAAATACCGTTTGGCGTCATCGGCGGTACGGGCCGCCTCGCCCAGCATGTCGTAGGAATAACGATAGCCACCGGCCTCGGGCCTCCGGGCGTTGGCAATGGCCTCGTCGATGGTGCGCCCGAATACGAATTGGCCGCCCATCAGACGCATGGCATGGCCGACAGCGGTGCGGATCAAGGGCTCGCCCAGTCGTGCGACCGCCCGGTGCAGGGACGATCTCGGCCCGATATTCGGGTCGCCCAGGACCTCGGCGGTGAGGCTGAGGGCCCATGAGGAGAAATTGACCAGCGGACTGGGCGAGCCGCCGAAATGCCGGCCCCAGTCCGCGCCGCCCACCTTGTCATGGATCAGTGCATCGATGGTCTCGCTGTCGGGCACGCGCAGCAGTGCCTCGGCCAGCGACATCAGTGCCAGCCCCTCCTCGCTATCGAGGCTATATTCGGCCAGAAAACTCTCCATCAACCCCAGCCGCGCGTCTTTGCGTACAGCGTTGACCAGTCGCACCGCATGGGCCGAAATCGCATCACGGGCCGCGCCATCCAGCCCCGTCTCGTCGATGAGTTCGCCCACCAGTCGGGCCTCCTCGGCATGAAGCTGGGCGCGGAAGGCTCGGCGGGCGGCGTTTTGGGCAGTTGTCATGGATGAACCCCGGGAAATCAGCCTAACCTGAAGGATGGGAGAGCACCACCAGCTTGCATGCGCTGCGGGGCTCTGCCATTCCGACAGGAGCACAGTGCAGGGAATGCCCATGAAAACCATCCTCGTCGTCGGCATCGGCACCGGTAGCGCCGAATACATGACCGTGGCCGCCATTGAGGCGCTCAACCGGGCCGACGTTCTCTTCGTGCCCGACAAGGGGGCAGGCAAGGCTGGCCTCGCCGACGTTCGGCGTTACATCATCGAGCGCTTCGTGCGCCATCCTGATCCGCGCCAGATTGGCTATTCCGTTCCGCGCCGCGAAGCCGGCAACCCCGACTATGCTCGCAGCGTAGCAGACTGGCATGCCGAGCTTGCCGGCATTTTCGACCTGCTCATATCCGACATCCCTACCGGTGGCACCGGTGCCTTCCTCGTCTGGGGCGATCCCGGAATTTATGATTCGACCCTGCGTATTCTCGAGCGCGTAGCCGAGCCCATTACCGTTGAGGTCGTGCCCGGAATCTCCGCCATCCAGGCGCTTACAGCGGCGCATGGCATTGCCCTCAATCGCATTGGCGAACCGGTCCTGATCACCACCGGCCGGCAGTTTGGACCGTTGAAAACCGACACGGTGGTCATGCTGGATGGGCAACTCGCCTTTCTGCAAGCAGATCCCGACCTTGAGATTTTTTGGGGTGCCTATCTGGGAACGCCAGATCAGATCCTGGTCGCGGGGCGTCTGGGCGATGTTGCAGACAGGATCGTCGCCATGCGCGGAGAGGCACGGGAGCGTCATGGCTGGATCATGGATACCTATCTGCTGCGTAAGCCGCAGTAGTGCTGCACCGGATCGGCTGCTAGAACCGTTTGATCGGATTGAAGCGAGCGCGAATTGAACCACGTCCATGCCATTTTCGACCACAGCGGCACGGCCCGGCGCGGGGCTTGCCCGACCCTGGACCAACCCATGCAGACCGGCGACGGCCTGCTGGCACGCTTGCGCGTTGCCGGCGGATCGCTCACGCCCAAACAGCTGGCAGATATAGCGAAATTGGCTGCCCGGCATGGCAATGGTCTTGTCGAAATCACGGCCCGCGGCAATCTGCAGGTGCGCGGACTGCGTCCGGAAACCGCGCAGCCTTTTGCTCGCGCCATCACGGAACTGCTCGTGGTTGAAACGGGACTTGTCGTGGATATCTCACCGCTTGCCGGTGTTGACCCGCAGGAACGGGCCGATCCGGGGCCCGTGGCCCGGCGCATTCGGGCGGGCGTTGCGGGTTTTGAAGGGCGGCTCGGGCCCAAGGTCAGCGTGGTTATTGATGGTGGGGGGCAGGTTTCGCTTGCCGCCAACAAGGCCGATATCCGTCTTCTGGCACTGGGTGAGGCGCGCTGGGCTGTCACCCTGGGTGGCGGTCATGAACAATATATGAACGAAGACGGCGCTGTCGCCGCCGCACTGGCCCTGCTCGGCGCCCTCGCTGCCATCGGACCGGAGGCGCGGGCGACAGATCTGTTTCCCGTTTCCCTGAATCGATTGGGCGCGACGGCGACCACATCTTCCCCCTCGCATGGGAGACGCGACTTCCAGCTCAGCCAGGGACACACCACCCCTATCGCGCTGCCGTTCGGCCAAATGGACGCTGAAGGATTGATCGCGCTCGCCGAGGCTGCTGACGGCCTGAGGCTGACAATTCTCCGCCTGGCGCCCGACCATACTTTACTGATCGACAATGCCCCGGACAGTCTGGTGCAGGTTGCCTCTACGCTCGGCTTCGTCACTGATCCGGCCGATCCCCGTCGCCGCATCAGCGCCTGCATCGGCAATCTGGGCTGCGCCTCGGGCCATATTGCCGCCCGCCAGATTGCCGCGCGACTGGCACTCGATCTGCCCGCAGGCCAGGACCTGCATGTTTCCGGTTGCGCCAAGGGCTGCGCCCATCCTCGCGCTACCGGGGTGACGCTTGTGGGGCGCGAAGACGGGATTGGCCTTGTCATCAATGGTCGGGCGGGCGATACGCCTCAGCAGATACTCGACGAGACGGCACTGGTCGCTGTACTCGCCCCGGACCGGGACAGGCGATGACGCAATACGACTACATCAAGGACGGCGACAGCATCTATCGCCAGTCCTTCGCGATCATCCGCGCCGAGGCCGATCTTTCCGGCTTTGCCGATGACGAGACAGAACTCGCCGTGCGCATGATCCATGCTGCCGGCATGGTGGAAGCGGCGCAACATTTCGTCTTCGGTCCGGGTTTCGTCACGGCGGCGCGCATCGCATTGAATGCTGGCGCGCCAATCCTCTGCGATGCGGAAATGGTGGCGCGCGGTGTCACTGCTGCCCGCCTGCCCGCCGACAATGATGTCATCTGCACCCTGCGCGACCCGCGCACCCCTGAACTTGCCGCCGCTATCGGCAATACACGGTCGGCGGCCGCGCTGCACCTGTGGGACAAGGATCTCGACGGCGCCGTCGTCGCCATTGGAAACGCGCCAACAGCCCTGTTCCACCTGCTCGAAATGCTGCGGGACGGCGCCCCAAAACCTGCGGCAATCTTAGGCATGCCGGTCGGTTTTGTCGGCGCGGCCGAATCCAAGGACGCCCTTGCCGAAAATTCCTACGGCGTGCCCTTTGCCATTGTGCGCGGGCGGTTGGGCGGCAGCGCTATCACCTCGGCCTGTCTCAATGCCTTGGCGAGGCCGGGCCTGTGAGCGGAAAACTGATCGGCGTCGGCACCGGACCCGGCGACCCGGAACTTTTGACGCTTAAAGCGGTGCGGGCCATTGAACGCGCCGACGTCGTCGCCTTCTTCGCCAAGCGCGGCAATCCGAGCAATGCCCGCGCCATTGTCGCGGCGCATTTCCGCCCCGGCCAGATCGAGGAAGCGCTGGATTATCCGGTGACCACCGAAATCCATCGCCATGACAATGGCTACCGCGACCAGATCCAGGGGTTCTACACCGAAGCCGCCGAGCGCCTGGCCGCACACCTCGACGCCGGGCGTACGGTGGCCGTGCTCAGCGAAGGTGATCCGCTGTTCTATGGCAGCTATATGCACCTCCATGTCCGCCTCGCTCCGCGCTACGACACCGAGGTCATTCCCGGCATAACCGCCATGTCGGGCTGCTGGTCGTCGGCGGGCCTGCCGCTGGTGCAGGGCGACGATATTCTCACCATCTTGCCCGGCACGCTGGATCAGACCGAGTTGGCCCGTCGCCTCAGCGACACACAGGGCGCGGTGATCATGAAGCTCGGGCGCAACTTGCCCAAGGTCCGCGCCGCGCTTGCCGATGCTGGGCGGCTGAATGGCGCGGTCTATGTCGAGCGCGGCACCATGGACAATGGCGCCTCCATCGCCCTGACGGAAAAGCCGAATGACGACGCACCCTATTTCTCGCTGGTGCTGGTGCCCGGCTGGAGCGCGCGGCCATGACCGGCAGGCTGACCATCATCGGGACCGGGCCGGGCAATCCCGGACAGACCACCCCGCAAGCCTTCGAGGCTATCTCGGCCGGCGAACAATTCTTCGGCTATGGCCCCTATCTCGACCGGCTTTCGCTGCGTCCCGACCAGATTTGCATCGCCTCGGATAATCGCGAAGAGATCGACCGTGCCCGCGCCGCGCTCGATGCGGCCTCCAAAGGCGCGTCGGTCTGCGTGGTGTCGGGCGGCGATCCTGGTGTCTTCGCCATGGCCGCGGCCATCTGCGAGGCGGTCGAACACGGCCCGGAAACCTGGCGCCGCCTCGACATCACCATCCTGCCCGGCGTCACGGCCATGCTGGCCGTCGCCGCGCGCGCTGGGGCGCCGCTGGGCCACGACTTCTGTGCCATTTCGCTTTCGGACAATCTCAAGCCTTGGGAATTAATTGAACGCCGCCTGCGCGCCGTGGCGGAGGCGGGCCTCATCATTGCCCTCTACAATCCGATTTCGAAGGCCCGTCCCTGGCAATTGGCGACGGCCTTCAAGCTGTTGCGCGAAGTGCTGCCAGTGACCACGCCGGTCATTTTCGGCCGCGCCATCGGCCGCCCCGACGAGCACTTTGCGGTCGCGCCGCTGGGCGAGGCCGACCAGCAGACCGCCGACATGGCCACCTGCGTGATCATCGGCTCTGCCGAGACCCGGCTCATCGAGCGGCCCGGCATGGACCCGCTCGTCTATTCGCCGCGGGGGGTGGGCTGATGAGCGCGGAATGGCTGACCATAGTCGGCATTGGTGAGGACGGGCTCTATGGTCTGTCGCCCGCCGCCCGCGCGGCCCTGAGCGGGGCCGAGATCGTCTTTGGCGGCGCCCGGCACCTGGAGCTGGCGGCGCCTGCCATCAAGGGTGAGCAACAGGCCTGGACAACACCCTTTTCGGCATCCATCGAAGTGCTGCTGACCAACAGGGGCCGCAAGGTGTGCGTCCTGGCCTCTGGCGACCCCTTCCTTCACGGCGTAGGCGGGACCTTGTCGCGCCATGTCGATCCGGCACAAATGCATGTGATCCCGCACGCTTCGGCCTTCAGTCTTGCCGCTGCCCGATTGGGCTGGCCGCTGCAGGATGTGGTGAGCCTGTCGCTGCATGGCCGCCCCATCGACCTTATCCGCCCTCATCTGCATGCCGCTGCGCGCATTCTGGCGCTGACCTCGGATGAAAAAGGGCCCGGGGCGCTGGCTGCGCTATTGGTTGAAACCGGCTTTGGCCGTTCGATCATCACCGTGCTTGAAGCCCTTGGCGGCCCTCGCGAAACTGTTCGCTCGCAAATGGCCGATGGCTTCACCCTCAGCGAGATCAACCCGCTCAACCTCTGTGCCATAACCGTCGCGCCCCTGCCGGGAGCGCGTATCCTGCCGCTGACACCGGGGCATGAAGACGGGCTGTATGAGCATGACGGGCAGATCACCAAGCGCGATATTCGCGCCCTGACCCTCGCCGCCCTTGCGCCCCGGCGGCACGAACTGCTCTGGGACATAGGCGCGGGCTCTGGGTCCATCGGCATTGAATGGATGCTGGCCGATCCAAGCCTCAGAAGCATTGCCATTGAGGCCGAACCGGAGCGCGCGGCGCGCATAGCCCGCAATGCCCGCAACTCTGGTGTTCCCGATCTTCGCGTGGTGGAAGGACCCGCGCCGCACGTCCTGGCGGGCCTCGACGCTCCGCACGCCATATTTGTGGGTGGCGGGGGCACCGATCCCGGTGTCATGGAGGCGGCACTTTCGGCCCTGCGGCCGGAGGGGCGGCTTGTGGCCAGCGCCGTCAGCATCGAGATGGAGCAGGCCCTGCTCGCGCTTCACGCCGAAAAGGGCGGTGAACTGGTGCGGCTGTCAATTTCCCATGTGGCGCCGCTGGGCAGCATGACAGGCTGGCGACCAGCCATGCCGATCACCCAGTGGCGGTGGAGCAAGCCATGAGAGTGCATTTCATCGGGGCGGGACCGGGCGCTGCCGACCTGATCACCGTGCGTGGCCGCAACCTCCTCGCCCGCTGCCCGGTCTGTCTTTATGCCGGCTCCATCGTGCCAAAAGAGATGCTCGACTGGTGCGGCCCCGGCACACGGCTCGTCGATACCGCGCCGATGTCGCTCGACGAAATCGAGGTTGAATATGTCCGCGCCCATGCCGCTGGTGAAGACGTGGCGCGCCTCCACTCGGGCGACCTGTCGATGTGGAGCGCCGTGGCCGAGCAGATGCGGCGCCTCGACCGGCTCGGCATTTCCTATACCCTCATCCCCGGCGTGCCCGCCTTCGCCGCCGCCGCAGCGGCCCTCGGGCGCGAGTTGACCATTCCTGCCGTGAACCAGAGTGTCGTCCTTACGCGGGTGAGCGGTCGTGCCTCGCCCATGCCAGAGGGCGAAACGCTTTCGGCCTTCGCGGCGACCGGTGCTACCCTGGCAATCCATCTCGCCATCCATTCCCTTGGCAGGGTCGTCGCCGAGTTGCGCCCCTTCTATGGGGATAATTGCCCGGTGGCCGTGGTCGCCTATGCCAGTTGGCCGGGTGAAGTCATCATTCGCGGCACGCTGTCGGATATCGAGGCAAAATTCGATCCGGCCATAGAACGCACCGCCATCATCTTTGTCGGCAAGGGGCTGGCGGCGGAAGATTTTCGCGAGAGTTCGCTCTACGATCCAGACTATCAGCGCCGTTTCCGCGGGCGCGACGGACTTTAGGAGGCCATCATGACTGCACTGACACTCCCAGAATTGAAGGACAAGGCTGTCCTCATCACCGGCGCGTCCACCGGCATTGGCGCGGCTCTGGCCAAGGCCTTTGGCGCCCAGGGCGCCATGGTGGGCGTACACTACAATTCCAGCGCGGATGCGGCCAAGACTGTTGCCGATGCAGTGTTTGCGGCCGGCGGCAGGGCGCATCTGGTGCGCGCCGATGCCTCGAAGTCCGGCGAAATCGCCCGGGCTGTGGAGGAGACCGCCGCCACGTTCGGGTGTCTCGACGGGCTGATCAACAATGCCGGCGGCATGGTTGCGCGCCTGCCCTATGCCGAGATGACCGACGATCATTACGATGCAGTGATGGACCTCAATGGCCGCTCGGTACTGGCGGCAACGCGCGCTGCCTTTCCGCATATGAAGGCCGCCGGAGGCGGCTTTGTCATCAATACGACTTCCATTGCCGCGCGCAATGGCGCCAGCGGCGGCGCGGGTCTTTATGGCTCCTCAAAAGCCTTCGTGGCCAATGTCACGCGCGGCATGGCCAAGGAATTCATCCCCTTCGGCATCCGCGTCAACGCGGTGGCGCCGGGCGTCATCGAAACACCGTTTCATGAGCGCTACTCCACCGAGGCGCAACTCAAGGCGCAATTGGCCACGGTTCCGCAGGGGCGCCTGGGCACCACCGATGATTGCATCGGCGCCTACCTGTTCCTGGCCTGCGCCAGTCTCTCGGGCTATATCATCGGACAGACCATCGAGATCAATGGTGGCATGCTGATGCCTTAGGGCGGTCAGGCGACAGGATTTTTGGGCGGTACGTCCTTGAGGTGATCCACAAGATAGGCCTGAGTCGCCGCATTGGCGACGATGAGGCAGCCGGTTCGCTCGTAAAATTCCGGCCCTCTGCCCCACCAGTCGGAAATAACGCCGCCGGCCTCTTCCACCAGCAGGATGCCAGCTGCCGTGTCGACAAACCCGGTCTCCTCAAAATAGCCGGTGAGACGACCACAAGCGACCCAGGCGCAACTATTGGCCGCACTGCCGACAATGCGCACCGCGCCGATGGGCGCGCGAATGGCATCGAGGCGGGCATAGGCGCCTGGATGAAGGCTGAGATTGGGGGTCGGCAGGCCGGTGCCCACGCACATCATGGCCACGCTGGTTGACTGGCTCACCTTGAGGGGCTCGCCATTGAGGAAGGCGCCGCCGCCTTTTCTGGCGGTGAACATCTCGTCGGCCACGGGATCATAGACCAGACCGCAGAGGGTCTGGTTGCCGCGCCTCAGAGCGATGGTGATGGAGTAGTGCTGGCCATAAATGAAATTGGTGGTGCCATCGATGGGGTCGATCAGCCAGCGATGCTCAGGGTCCGCACCATCCACGGGATCGAATTCCTCGCCCGTCAGGCTCCAGTCGGGGTCAATTTCGAAGAGGCGCTTGCGGATCAGGAGTTCGGACTCGCGGTCGGCGTCGGAGACGAAATCGCCGGGCCCCTTGATGCCGATTTCCAGATCACGAAAATGCTTGAAGTGCTCAAGGGTCAGCGCGCCAGCCTCGCGGGCGGCGGCAACCATCTTGTCGAGAATGCTATCGTAGTCTTTGCTCATGATACAAGGGCGGCGTAGAGCCCCTCCGGATCGTCGGTTGTTATCTGGTCGACCTTGAGTGCCAGCAGGCGCTCGACCTGCGCCACGCTGGTAAGTGTCACCTCGCGAATGGTCCAGGCGTCGATGCGCACACCATGGCGGTGAAAGGCTGCGACGATGTCGAAGCCTTGATCCTCCGCGTGGGTCACGATCTCCCAATGGAGATAAATGAGGTCGGCGCCCGGCAGCGCCGCCATGGCGTCGTCAACGAAGCCGCCAAGATTACCCACGGAGAGGGCCGCCCTAAACCGGTCCTCGTCGCTGGGATCAAAGCCCTTGCGCATGCCCGGCACCGCAGCGGTGAGCCGCTCGATGGCGGCGGCGGAGCCGGATGAGACGATGATATTGGAGGCCATAGGTGCTGTCGCCCGGGCAAAATTGTCGATGGCCCGCGTATCGAGAACGGTCTCGTCTTCCTTGTAGTCGAGTTGCAGCAACGCATCGGGATGGACCTGCCCCTCCGCCATCAACGCGCAGAGATCATCGAGCAGCATCACCGTATCGGGCAGCGGGGCGCCATCATTGCCGCGCAGGTGGAGCTGGCGGATAGTGGCATCGCTGGCGGCCGTGACCGGCCCAGTGCCGGTGGTTTCGCGGTCCAGGGTCAGGTCATGCAGCACGGCAAAGCCCTTGTCGGCCGTGACCACCAGGTCGACCTCGACACTGGCCCCGAGCCGCATGGCTTCAATTATGCGCGCGCCGGTAAAGACCGGATCGGACACCCTGCGCCGGCCCCGGTGCCATTTGAGCCAGGTGCGGTGTCCGTTGCGGTCAACGTAAAGCGGGTCAGTCATGGCCGCTCCGATAGGCACGGGCATTCTCGCGATAGGCCGAGACCGATCGGGGCTCAAGGTCAACGCCCTGCCCGGCGCTGAACAGATCGGGATGGGCAACCATGGCCTTGAGCCGCGTCCCATCGCTGAGGTCGAGATCGACCAGGCCATGAGTGCCATAGTCCGTGACCCGGTGCACCCTGGCCTTGCCGGGTTCGGACGCCACCAGGTCGAGCGCCTCCGGGCGCACGGCCAGCGTTGCCGGGCCATCGGCGATGGGCATCTCGACGGTGAAGCCGGCGCGCTCGAACTGCCCGTTGGAAACTTCGCCATCGACCAGGTTCATCGTGCCGATAAAGCCGGCGACGAACGGCGTCCGGGGTTCGCGATAGATGATGTCCGGCCGGTCGACCTGCTCGGTGCGCCCGTCACGCATGACCACGATGCGGTCGGCCATGGCCAGCGCCTCGTCCTGCCCGTGGGTGACGAAGAGCGTGGTGATCTTCAACCGCTGCTGGATGTCGCGCACTTCCTCGCGCAACCGCTCGCGCAGGTGCTGGTCGAGGCTGGCAAAGGGCTCATCAAGCAGGAGAATCTTTGGTTCCAGCACAAGCGAGCGGGCCAACGCCACACGTTGCTGCTGGCCGCCGGAAAGCTGGTTGACGCCGCGCTTGCCGTAGCCGGCGAGGCCAACCAGTTCGAGCACGGCCTCGACCCTGTCCTTGATTTCGGGGGCCGGCAGGCGCCGCAACTTGAGCCCAAAGGCGAGGTTCTTGAACACATCCATGTGCGTCCAGAGCGCGTGGCTCTGGAACACCATGCCGGTGGGGCGCTTCTCCGGCGGCAGATGGGTGATGTCTTCGCCATCGATGGTGATGAGGCCCGATGTGGGTCGCTCGAAGCCACCGACCATGCGCAAAAGCGTCGACTTGCCCGAGCCGGAGGGACCGAGCAGGCAGACCAGTTCGCCGTTCCCCACTTCGAGCGAGAACGTGTCGACCGCGACGGTATTGCCGGCAAAGACCTTGGAGACGTCGGAAATCTTGAGAACAGACATTTGTTTTCCCTAGCCGCCGAAGCCGCGGGCGAAGGCGCCGCCGCCGATGACACGGCGGGCGAACATGAGAGCGATGAAGGACGGGACCCAGAGCATCACCGAGAGGACGGCGCCATACTGGATGACCATCTGGTTGTTGATGAAGGAGATCATCAGCACCGGCATGGTGCGGATACCCGGCGCCCCGATCAGCCAGGCGCCCTCGGTTTCGTAGAACGTGCCCACAAAACTGAGCAGCACCGCAGCCGCAATGGTCGGGCCGGCCTGTGGCAGCGTAATCGACCAGAAGACCCGCAGAGGGCCGGCCCCGACGTCGCGGGCCGCCTCCTCCATTCGCCGGTCCACAGACTGGAAGGCGGCCACCGGAATCCAGATCATGAACAGCAGGGTGCCCACGAGTTGGATCAGCACTACGCCCCAAAACGTGCCGATCAGGTTCAACTGCAGGAAGATCGCCGCAATGGCGATGAGCAGGCCGAACTTGGGAAAGGCGTGCCCGGCCAGGAACGAGAAGAACAGGATATTGCGACCCGGAAAACTGAGGCGCGCAAAGGCATAGGCCGCGGGCAGGCAGATCGCAGCGGAAAGCAGGGTCACCACGGTCGAAAGTTGCAAGCTGAGCGTGAGCGCGGCCCATACATCGGCGCGGGTCAGGGTCTGGTTCCAGAAACGAAGGCCAAACTGCTGCGGGATGACATTGGGATAGCGCCATACTTCGGTGAAGGCCCAGACACCGACCACCAGCAGCGGCAAGATGACTGCCGCCGACAGGACAACAGCGAACACTATGCCGGTCCAGTCGGCGGGTGCGCGGCTGGCCTCTATGGTGGGAGGGCCGAAAATGGCGGGAACGAAGCGTTGCATGCTACTTCCCCTGATTGCGTGCGACAGAGCGCACATAGAACAGCCCGAAGGCTATGCAGAAGCCGAAGGTGATCACAGCCTGGGTGATGGCATTGAGCGGATCATTCACCTCGCGGAAAGTGCGGTTCATGAACGGTCCCATCATTTCTGGCGAAGCGGGACCCAGCAGGTATGGCAGGGTGAAGGACGAGAAAATGCCCAGCACCGCAAACGAAATAGCCACCAGCACCGAGTTCGAGATGCGTGGCAAGACGATATACCAGAAAACCTGCAGGCGATTGGCGCCGACGTCGCGCGCCGCCTCGATGGCATGGTTGGCCACATTGCCCAGCCCGGACAGCAGGATCAGCACGGTGAGCGGGATATTGTCCCACACCAGTCCGATCACCGGGCCCCACGGGGTGAGATAGGGCGTGCGGATCTTGGGCAGTCCCACGGAATTGAGCACAATGTCGACCATGCCATTGGGGCCGAGTACGCGGATGAAGGCGTAGGCCAGGATGATCGAGGGCACGAACATGGGGAAGATCGCCAGCGCCTGCACATAGGCAGGCAGGCGCCCGGCCGAAAAGCGCAGATAGAGCGCGATTGGCAGGCAGATCACCAGCAGCAGGATGGCGCACATCAGCGTCGTCCACAGCGTGATCGTCAGGTTGTTGATCGAATACTGGTCGGAAAAGAAGAAGACATAGCTGTCGAGGTTGAAACCGAAAGTGCCGGTTTCACCGGGTCGCCACAGGGTGCGGCCGATGGCGTTGATGATCGGCCAGATCACCAGCCAGCCGACAAGGAAGACCGGGACGGCGACGAGCAGGAGGCCGTGAGGCCTCCTGCGTTCCGTGCTTTCGAGAAGCGGCCGTGGTGCCGCCGAAGCCGCGTCGGTCACGAGTTGCGATCGACGTTTGGAGCGACGTTGCGATACCAGCCGTCATTGATCGGGCCAGACCAGTCGCCACCGGGGAAGGTCGGGATGGAGGTCGGCACGATATCGGCAAAGCGCTCGCGCAGTTCGGCCGAGACATAGTCCCAAGAGACGCCGGGGAAGCCGCCCAGCTCGGTCAGGATGGCGCTCTGGATTTCCTCGGACAGGATGAAATCGGCCAGCTTGAGTGAAGCGTCGCGATTGACGCCGTTCTCTATGACGATGGAGCGGGTAAAGCCGCCGGCCAGCGCCAGGTCCTGAAGTTGCACCAGACCGGTCTCAGCGGGCAGAACACCCTGGTCGATGGCCTGCAGCACCTGATCGGACCAGACCGGCGTCATGGTCACCACGCCCTGGGCCAGCAGCTGGATGGACTGGGTATTGCCCGAGGAATAGGCGCCATTGTCATAGAGCGAGGGCGCGATGTCGGCGAGGATTTCCCAAGTCTTACCCAGCGCTTCGTCGCCAAATTCCTGGGTGTAATTGTCGACGGTGAAGGCTGCGGGATCGAGGCCATTGGCCTGGTGAATGGCGCGGCGCACGAAATTACCGCCCGAACCACCCTTGTCGGGACGGTTATAGACGAACTGTCCGGGGTTGGCCTTGATCCAGGTCACCAGATCATCCCAGTTGCGGGGAGCGTCGGCGGCATTGAGCTTGGTGCTGTCATAGGCCAGCAGCACCTGCGAACCGCGATACGGCAGCGAGTAATCGCTTTCGATGGCGAGCGGGTTGACCTTGGAATAGTTGGAAAGCCCGGCTTCCTTGATATTGGCATAGATGCCCGCCTCGATGGCGCCGGCCGGCAACAGAGCGTCGCCGGACTCGAAGAAGTCAGCCTGCGGATCGGCACCCTGCTGCTTGGCGGCCATGGCACGCTCACCAATGGCAATGATACCGGCGCCATCGCCGGCGTCGACCAAATTGAGCATCACGCCGGGATTGGCCGCCTCGAAGGCGGGCTTCACCGTATTGGTCCAGAAATCGAGAATGTTGCTGTCCGAGCTGGTGTACCAGTCGATCACGCCTTCGGCGGCAAAGGACATGCGGGGCAAGAGGGCCAGACCGGCCACACCACCCGCAGCGGAAATCATGAAGTCACGACGTTTCATGTGCTTTCTCCCATCATGGCGACCGTTGCGGTCGCCGCGCGTTTCGTCGCCGAATGCGGAGGCAGCGTATCGGCACTTGGCCGAAATGACGAACCCGGATCGGCACCGGTTCGCCCGCCTCATGGGCCTCCTCCCTCTTGCGACAATGCACGGAAGACGGTCCCAATCTCTTGTCGGGTAACGCCTGCCGCGACGGACGTCGCAACCGCAAGACAACACCCATTAGCGTTTGCACACAAGTGCATTTTTCGCTCTCGTTGGTGGCGTTGATAAGCCGCTTAGATAACGCTTTGATGACAGTCATAAGAATGCGCACGTGTGCAATATATTGCCGCACGTACTGCAAAGCGCCGAAATGGCTGAAGAATCCGGGGTGCAAGAGGCGCACGTTCGGCACCCACGACCGGATCGAAGGGCGAGGGACTGCACAGGTCTGGAGCTGTGAAAAAACTAGGCGCTGGTGGGTCGAACGGAGCGCCGCCAGACGGGAATCGGCTCGATCATGCGCCGCTCGGTGGCGACGCGATCGGGGTGCAGCAACAGGTCCACCACCTCATCGGCCATGGGGTCGAGTGGCTGGCGGAATGTGGTCAACTGATAGGAGGCCCAGCCCGCCTGCTCGATATCGTCAAAGCCGACGACGCAGAGATCGGCGGGGATATCGAGGCCGAATTCCAGTCGCGCCACATCCATGAAACCGAGCGCCAGGAGGTCGGTCACGCAGAAGACACCCTCGGGAGCTTCGGACCGCCCGAACATGCGCCTGGCGGCCTCCTGCCCCGACCCATAGCCCGTCGGGCCTGCTTCGATGACGGTCACCGGCAGGCCGGCTATTCCGGCCGCTTCCACGAACACCTTTTCGCGCTCGACCAGGCTGGCGGTCCGTGCATTGGAGGTCACCAACCCCAGTCGCTGGCACCCGGCGCGACGCAGCAGGAACAGCGCCTCGCGGCCCGCCATGGCGTTGTCGACGCCCAGATTGCTCGATCCCTGCAGCCGCTCGTCGCGGTTGATCAGCACCACCTGCTGCCCATTGGCCAGGCAGGTCTCGATCAGCGAAGCCGGCGGGGTGCCCGAGAGCACCACAGTCGCGTCGGCGCGGTAGTTGAGCGTCTGGCGCAGAGCCGCCGAAACGCTTTCGGTGTCGGTCTCGGTATTGATCACCATAGTGATCTTGCCGGCCTTTTGCAGCTTTCGCGTGAGCACATCGACCATGCGGGCCCTGATAGGCGTGGTCATGTCGGCAACGACCAGGCAGACGATGTTGCTGCGTTCGCGCAGGCCGCGGGCGAGGTGATTGACGTGATAGCCCAGCGCACTGGCTGCTTCGAGCACCTTGCGCCGGGTTGCCTCCGAGACACTGGCGCCATGGGTAAAGGTCCGCGACACCGCCGAGCGCGATACGCCGGCCCGCTCGGCCACCATCTGCGCGCTGACAAAGGACGGAGGTTTCAAATCGCTCATGACGCAGCCGTGGCACAGAGTGCACGCGAGTGTGAAGCGAAAAACGCGCGCGTCAAGGTGCGCGTGTCAGGCCGAGCGTCGGGTCCGGCGCTTGCGCGGTTCGTCCGCCTCGCTGAGGAAACGGTCCGCCAGGCTCGCCTGCAGATGCAGCATGTGCCGCTCTGCTTCGGCCATGTGCTCGGCCAGGATGGCGGCGGCGGCAGCGGAATCTCGGCGGCGCATGGCGGCGATCAGATCGCGCTGGTGCTCGATGCCGGGCTGGCGCAGCACCGGATCGGGCTGGACATAGATGTCCTGCGCTATCGTCAGGTCCTTGAGCAGGCGCTGCAGGAAGCGGCAGGTGAAGGCGAGGATCGGGTTATCGGAATATTCGGCGACCACGCCGTGGAAATCGAGTTCGGCCATGCGCTGGTTCCAGCGTTCGGTCGCGTCAGCTGGTTCGTGGTCATAGATGGCGATGATGGCTTCGAGGCGTTTTAGACCGGCCTCGTCGATATGCGGGGTGGCACTGGCGGCAAGCTGGGGTTCGAGCACCTTCCGCATTTCGTAGATATTGGCGATGCTCAAGTTCTTGGCGAAGAGGAAGTTCGAGAGCAGGCTCATGGCCCGGCCCTCGGACATGCGCTCGATAAAGGCGCCGCCGCCCGGCCCGGTGCGCACCGAGATCAGCCCCTGCACTTCAAGGGCCTTGAGCGCCTCGCGCACCGTGCCCTTGCTTGCTGCAAAATGGGAAAGCAGGTCGCGCTCCTGCGGCAGGCGATCACCCGGCCCCAGGCCGTGCTCGACAATCATCCGCTTGATCGCATCAACAATCTCGTCAGTCCGCTTGCGGCGGGGAAGCCCGGCGCTTGCCGGCGGCGCAATGGGGTCAGGCAGGCTCATGCAGTTTCCGTATTGCCCAGACGCGGCGCGCTGGCGATCAGCGCCCGCGTATAGTCATGCTGCGGGTCGGCAAAGAGCCGGGCCGCCGGCCCCTCCTCCACCACCTCTCCCAGATACATCACGGCGACGCGATCGGAAATCGATTCGACCACGGCCAGGTCATGGCTGATGAACAGGTAGGACAGGCCCAGATCGTCGCGGAGTTGCTGGAGCAGCAGCAGGACCTGGGCCTGCACCGACACATCGAGCGCGCTGACCGGCTCATCGAGCACGAGTATGTGGGCTTCGGCCGCCAGCGCCCGGGCAATGGCAATGCGCTGGGCCTGGCCGCCGGAAAATTCGTGCGGGTAGCGCTCCAGCGTATCGAGCGGCATCTGCACCGCATCGACAAGCTCCTTCTTGCGGCTGGCACGCCTGGCGCGGTCATAGCCGCAGAGCAGGCGCAGCGGCACATCAAGGATTTCGCCAATGGTCTTGCGGGGATTGAGGGAGGCCACCGGGTCCTGGAAGACATATTGGATGGTCCGCCCGAAGGCTGGTGCGCCCTCGGATGCGAGCTTTTCCCATGGCTTGCCATCGATCAGCATGGTGCCCGAACTGGGCTTTTCGAGCCCCACCAGCATGCGCGCCAGCGTCGACTTACCGGAGCCGCTTTCGCCCACAATGCCCAGCGTTTCGCCCCGCTCCAGCGCCAGGGAGATGTTCTTTACCGCGTGAACCTCATTGGCGCTGCGGCCAAACAGGCTCCGCCCGCCGCCGAAGGTCTTCACCAGGTTCTCAATCTGGATGGCTTTCTCGCTCATGCGCCTGCCTCCGTGAAGAGGGGGCGCACCCGGTCGAGAAAGGCGTGGCCCTCGCCCAGTTCCGGCACGCAGGCGATCAAGCGTTTGGTGTAGTCGTGCTGCGGGTCGTTGAGGACGTGCCGCGTTTCCCCCTGCTCGACGATCTCGCCATTCTTCATCACCGCAACGCGGTCGCAGACCTGTGCGACGACGCCGAAATCATGGGTGATCAGCAGCAGCGCCAGCCCGCGCTCGCGGCGCAGATCCTGCAGCAGTTCGAGGATGCGGGCCTGAACGGTGACGTCGAGGGCCGTGGTCGGTTCATCGGCAATGATGATGTCGGGATCATTGGCCAGCGCCATGGCAATGCCGATGCGCTGGCGTTGGCCGCCGGAGAGCTCATGCGGATAGGCATGGATGCGGCTCGCCGCGTCGCGAATGCCGACGGTTTCCATCAGTTCCAGCGCTCTGGCCTGCGCTGCTCGCCGGCCCACAGGCTGGTGGGCGAGGATAGCCTCGGCAATCTGCTCGCCGACGCGATAGAGCGGATGCAGCGTCGTCAGCGGATCCTGGAATACATAGGCGACGCGGGCGCCGCGCAGGGCGATCAGGTCATGGTCGCGTAGCGAAAGCACCTCCCTGCCCGCGACATAGACGCCGCCGCCGGTGATGATGCCGGGTGGCGAGGCCACCAGACCCATGAGCGAGAGCGCCGTCACCGACTTCCCCGAGCCGCTCTCGCCGATCAGCCCCAAGCATTCGCCCCTGTCGAGGCGGAAGCTGATGTTCCGTACGGCCGGGGTCACGCTGTCGCCGGTGTCAAAGCCGGTGGAGAGGTTGTCGACGACCAAAGCGGGGGCGTTGTCCAGGGTTGCAGCGGGCTTTGTCTGGCGGGCGATCTTCGTCACCGGCATGGGACGGTTGAGCGCGCCGGAGCGCAGGCGCGGGTCGAGCATGTCGCGAATGCCGTCGCCGAGCAGGTTGATGCTCATCACCAGCACGAAGATCATGATGCCTGGAATGATCGAGGCATGCGGGGCGGTGAACAGCTGCGCGCGTGCCTGACCCAGCATGGAGCCGAGATCCGAGGTCGGCGGCTGGGCGCCGAGACCCAGAAAGCTGAGGCCAGCGGTCTCCAGAATCATCCAGCCCACGGTGGTGGACATCGTGATGACGATCACCGGCAGGACGTTGGGCAGCACCTCGGTGAAGAGGATGGCCGCATGCCCCTTGCCAGAGAGGCGGGCAGCATCGACGAATTCGCGGTTGCGGATGGAGACTGTGACGCCCCGGATATTGCGGGCAAAGAAGGGGATATTGACGATGGCGATGGCGTAGAGCGCGTTGAGCAGGCCCGGCCCAAGTGCCGCCACGATGGCAATGGCGAGCAGAATATAGGGGAAGGCCATGAGCATATCGACAAAGCGCATGAGAATGCTGTCGGTCGCGCCGCGCGCATAGCCAGCCACGAGACCGATGAGTGACCCGAACAGCGCCGCCAGCGCGGTGGCGCTGACGCCCACCAGCAGCGACACTTGCGTGCCCCAGATCAGGCGCGAAAGGATATCGCGGCCCAGATGGTCAGTGCCGAGCAGGTGACCACTGCTGAAGGGCGGCAGGAGCCGATTGGGCTGGTCGGTTATGTCCGGATTGGGCATGGGCAGGACCGGCGCCAGCAGCGCCAGCAGCACGATGAAGCCAAAGAGGAAAAGCCCGGCCGCCGCCAGGCGATTGGCCATCAGCAATTGCCAATTGCTGCGACGCTTGCGGGCGGGCGGCGGTGTGAGCGCGAGATCGGTCATGCTTTGAGCCTCGGGTCGAGCATGGCCTGGGCAACGTCAGCCAGGAGGTTGACCAGCACATAGACGGTGGCGGCAACCAGCACGCCGCCCTGCACCAGAAGAAGATCGCGGGTCGAGACGGCCTTGATCAGCATCTGCCCCAGGCCCGGCCACTGGAACACAGTCTCGATATAGACGGCGCCCCCCAACACGAAACCGGCCTGGATGCCGAGCACGGGAATGATTGACACCAGAGCGGCGCGGAAGGCGTGACGATAGATAACCGCGTTCTCGCTCAACCCCTTGGCGCGGGCGGTGCGTATGAAATCCTGGCGCAGCACTTCGAGCATGGCGGCACGGGTCAGGCGCGCGACAACGCCGGTAGCGACAATGGCCAGCGTACCGGCCGGCAGGATCAGGTGACGCAGGAGGTCCGGTAGATCGCCGCCGCCATATACCGCATACATGCCCGAGGCCGGCAAGAGCCGCCACTGCACCGCAAAGAACAGGATGAACACCAGCCCAAGGAAGAAAGCCGGCATGGAAATGCCGATCAGCACGAAGAAAGTGACGATGCGGTCGGTCCAGCCGAACTGGCGCACTGCGGAGGCGATGCCGGCCAGAATGCCTAGGACCGAGCAGATGATGAGCGATGCTCCCGCCAGGATCAGCGTGGCGCTGAAGCGTTCCAGCACTTCATCGATGACCGGGCGATTGAGAATGTAGGAACGGCCGAAGTCGCCCTGCAGGAGATTGCCGATCCAGATGACATATTGCTCGGGCCAGGAGCGGTCGAGGCCCAGGGCGCGATTGATGCGCTCGACATTGTCGGGCGTCGCATAGGAACCAAGCAGCGCCTGCGCCGGGTCGCCGGGAATGAGTTTCATCACGAGGAAAACGATGATGGAGAGGCCCAGGATGACAGGTATCGCGGCCAGGAGTCGCTTCCCGATATAGGCGGTCATGTCTGGTCCTCCTTTTGGCAAGCCGGTCCTGTGGGACGGCTAGTTCCCCTCATCCATCTTTCGGGCACCTTCTCCCACAGGGAAAAGGGGATACCGAGACTACGAGCCCACCGAGCCATTCTTCTCCCCATCGGGGTGGCACGTAACGCCGGATGAGGGGGCGCCCCCATCCGGCACTATGCCTACTGCTTGGTCACGTCCCGCAGCACGAGACCGAAATCGGGCTGCAGTTCGAAGTCGCCAACCGCGCTGGTGACCACGGCATTCTGCTTCCAGTTAGCGACAAAGAGCCATGGGGCGTCTTCGTGGGTCAGCGCCTGAACTTCCTTATAAAGTTCGGCACGTTCGTCCGGGTCGGTCGATACCCGAGCCTGGTCAAGCAAGGCGTCCACTTCCGGGTTGGAATAGTAGGACGAGTTGAACCCGCCCTGGTCCGGGAAAGCGGCTGTGCGCAGGGTCAGGAAGGGCAGCGTATCGGGATCCGAGGTCATCCAGGCCATTTCGGCCATGTCCGCCTTGCCTTCGAGACCGGGGTTCACTTCCGAAAGGAAGGTGTTCCACTCATAGGTCTGGATTTCAACGTCCAAGCCCACGGCAGCCAGGTCGGCCTGGATGGCCGTGCCCATGGGCACCGGATCAAGCATGCCTGAGCCGCCTTCGGTAACAAGGAAAGTCAGCGAGGCCCCTTCCGCACCGGCTTCGGCCAGCAACTGCTTAGCCATTTCCGGGTCATAGGGATAGGGATCAACGTCCTCATTGTATGCCCAGTTGAAGGCGGGCGGTATCGGACCGGCTGAGACTTCGGCGATACCCTGGAGCACGTCGTTGACGAGGCTTTCCTTGTTGACCGCATAGTTCACAGCCTGACGTACGCGTACGTCGGTGAACGGGCCTTCCTTGGCATTGAGCATGACGTACCAGACATGCGGCCCCACAGCTTCCACCACCTCGTAATTGGCGTCATCGCGGAACTGGGCGACATTGTCTGGCGGGGTTTCGAGCAGCACGTCGATGCCGCTAGAGAGCATTTCGGCGACACGTGTATTGGCATCGGTAATGGGGCGGAAGATGACCGCCTCAAGCGAAGGAGCGCCGTCCCAATAGTCCTCATTGCGCGAGGCGACAACGCTGGTGTTGGACTGCCATTCCTCGAACTTGAAGGTGCCAGTGCCTACTGGATTGCGGCCATAGTCGGCACCCGACGCCTCGACCGCTGCCGGCGACACGATAAGACCCGTGGGCGAGGCCAGGTTCGACATGAACGGCGCAAAGGCCTCGTTCAGCGTAAACTTGACGGTGAGATCATCCACCACTTCCACATTCTCGACCGAGGAGAAGAAGAAGGAGAGTGGGAACGGGCCAGTCGATGCCTGCGGGTGGTCTTCATCGAGCATGCGGTCGAAGTTGAATTTGACCGCCTCGGCATTGAACGGCGTGCCGTCGTGGAAGGTGACGCCCTCGCGCAGGTTGAACACATATTCCAGCCCATCCTCGGAGATGGTCCAATCGGTTGCGAGCGCTGGCTCGATTTCGAGTGTGCCCGGCTTGTTGCGAACCAGCCCGTCATAGATGTTGACGGCGATGCGGAAATCGTTGGCAGCCGTCGAAACATGCGGATCGAGCGAGGCTGGCTCGGCGATCTGCCCGACAACAAGCACGTTGGGCGGCGTCTGCGCGGCGACAGGGGCAACCAACGCCAGTGCGGTTGCGACGAGTAGCGGGGCTACTCCGGTCCATTTGCGGTTCATGGGCTTTCTCCTTTCGTTCCCTCGCCCTTGCCCCGGTTCTCCCACCGTGTGACAAAGGCTCTGACATATTTATCATCATAAATTTGAATGGGCGTCAATTTATGCTAATAAATTGACCAAGCAGGATGATCGCATGACCTTTTCCATCGTGGCCCATGATCCGCTGACCGGCGCGCTGGGCGTCGCCACCGCCACGGCCGGGCCGATGGTGGGCGCATTGGTTCCCCATGGCGCCAGCGGGTTCGGGATCATCGCCACCCAAGCCCTGACCAATCCCTATCTGGCCTATGACGCGCTGGACCTGCTGGCCGGTGGATCCGATGCACAACAGGCCATGGACAAGGCCGTTGCTGGCGACCCGTCTCCAGAACTGCGCCAGTTCATCATCGTCGACGCCGCCGGAAACACGGCTGGCTGGACCGGGCAATCCTGCCAGGGCGTTGCCGGTCACCTGCTGGGCGCGGGATTCGCCGTTGCCGGCAATCTTGTGGCCAATGACGATGTGCTGCCAGTCATGGCCGCCGCCTTCGGGAATGCCCATAAACTTGACCCGTTGTCGGTCCGATTGCTAGCCGCCATGGAGGCCGGCGCAATCGCCGGGGGCGACCGGCGCGGCGTCGGGTCCGCCGCCATCAAGGTCTTTCACCGGGAACGCTTTCCCCTGCTCGACATCAGGGTTGATTGGTCCGAAACGGCCATGGCCGATCTTCGCGATCTGCATGAAGAAGCGGTAAGCGGCGACTATGCCGAGTTTTTCGCGCTGGTGCCGCGCAGGCCGTAAGATCGCAGCGCCGCGGCAGGTCTATTCCGGTTCGTAGGGGACATCGCCGGCGAGTTCTGCCACATGGTCGATCACCGCTGCGGCCTCGAAATTGTCTTGGCTCAGCATATCCGCCACGCGCTCAAGGGCCGAAACCATCATGGTCTGCTCCCAATCCTTAAGAGCAGAGAATTGCTGGTAGAACTGGGCATGCACGCCATCTGGCGCGATGGTCAGCACCTTCCGGCCTGCCTCAGTCAGCGACAACAGCACCTGGCGGCGATCCTTCTCCCCACGGCGGCGCTGGATCATGCCAGCGCTTTCGAGCCTTTGCAGCAGGGCGGTAGTGGTGGCCTGAGTGATACCCATGCGACCGGCGACATAGCCTGCCGTCTGCTCAATCTCGCCGTCGAGAAGCTGCATGAAAATCAGTTGGGACGGTGTCAGTCCTGTTTCGCGCATGAGCTGTTTTGAGTTCAGCTCCGTGACGCGCAAAATTTTGCGCATGGCCGTCAGGGCAAGTTTGATCCGGTCTTCCACAGTACCACCCGGTGAATATCACAACATTATATCGCCCCCGACAGCCGAACCCAAGCTCGCTCAGCGGCCTTGCACTAGCATATCGTTAGTTTGTACGAAACAGTCTATGGCAATAGTCCGTGATTTTGCACTCATTCAAACATAATTTCACTCAACCGTATCGGCGGAACCCTCTAGAAACTAACAGCATTCGGAGGTTCCTTGCCATTTGGGCAGCACGCCTTGCCGCAGCGACACTGATTTTCGGGTTGAAATTTAGTTAGATATAGCTAAGTTTCGGCGTCATGATATATGGCAATTCAGCGCTGTTCGATGCTGGCGCCCTCGACAGGCACGCAACTAAGGCGCCTGTTGCGGCGATCCGCTCCCCCGAAAGCACCGACGGTGCCAAGGTGTGGTCGCTGATCCAGGCGACAGAATCGCTCGATGACAATTCGCTCTATGCGAACCTGTTGCAGTGCACGCATTTCGCGTCCACCTGCGCCCTTGCCGAGCAGGATGGGGCGGTGGTCGGCTGGGTTTCCGGGCACATTTTACCCGAAGCGCCGGATACCCTGTTCATCTGGCAGGTCTGCGTCAGCGATGCGGCGCGCGGCCAGGGGCTGGGCCGGCGGCTGATCGGCGATGTGCTGGCGCGCCCGGCATGCCGAAACGTAAAGACGCTCCAGTGCACGATCACCGAGGATAACGAGCCGTCCTGGGCACTGTTTACCTCAATCGCGCGCCGGCTCGGGGCGCAGCTTCGTCAGATCGAGCACTTCCTGCGCGACGCGCATTTCGGCGGCCGGCATGACAGCGAATACGCGGTCAGCATCGGCCCCTTCAGCCCGGACCGGATAGCGGCGCTTTCCGGCCCCTAGCGCCCCCTGCCCGAACCCATTCTTTTGACTTCCAACGTCCAGGAGACGTTTCCTATGGCCACCACGACATCGATCACCCCCCTGACCACCTTCGAGCGCGTCGAAAGCCGTGTCCGCTCCTATTCGCGCAGCTTTCCCAAGATGTTCGACAAGGCGCTGGGCGCCACCATCTATGACACACATGGCAAGGCCTATACCGACTTCCTGGCTGGGTGCTCGACGCTTAATTACGGTCACAACGACCCGGACCTGAAGGCGGCGCTGATCGACTATATCTCGGCCGATGGCATTGCCCATGGCCTCGATATGTTCACCGAGGCCAAGGAACATTTCCTCGCCACCTTCGAGCGGCTGATCCTCAAGCCGCGCGACATGAAGCATCAGGTCCAGTTTACCGGCCCGACTGGCGCCAATGCGGTGGAAGCCGCCATGAAGCTGGCGCGCAAGGTCACCGGGCGCACAAATATCATTGCCTTCACCAATGGTTTTCATGGGGTCACGCTCGGCGCCCTGGCGGCGACTGGCAATGGCAAGCATCGGGGCGGCGCTTCGATCCCGCTCGCGGGCGTCACCCGCGCCGCCTATGACGGCTATCATGGCCCGGACATCAACACGGCCGACCTGCTCGACCGCCAGCTTTCCGACCCGTCCAGCGGCGTCGACGCCCCGGCGGCGATCATTCTGGAAACCGTGCAGGGCGAAGGTGGGCTCAATGCCGCCTCCCCGGAATGGCTGCGCCAGATCCAGGCCATTGCAAGGAAGCATGGCGCTCTGTTCATCATCGATGATATCCAGGCCGGCTGCGGTCGCACCGGCGGGTTCTTCTCGTTCGACGGCATGGATCTCTCGCCCGACATCGTCACCATGGCCAAATCGCTTTCGGGCATGGGCCTGCCGCTGGCGGTGACGCTGATCAAGCCGGAGCACGACATCTGGAAGCCGGCCGAACATAACGGCACCTTCCGCGGCAATAACCACGCCTTCATCACCGCTGCTGCAGCACTGGAAAAGTTCTGGGGCGATGATCGCTTTCTCGGCGCAGTGACCGAAAAGGCCCGCTATCTGGGCGACCGGCTCAATGCCATTGCCGATGTTCATGGCCTCACCACGCGGGGGCGCGGCATGATGGTGGGGATCGATGCCGGCTCGGGTGAAAACGCAGCCGCGATCTGCAAGGCGTGCTTTGCCAAGGGCCTGATCATCGAGACCTCGGGCAGCCATGACGAAGTGGTCAAGGTGCTGGCCCCGCTCACCATATCCCTCGACCAGCTGACCGCCGGAGTGGACATCATGGAGGGCGCCTTCGAGGCGGTCCTCGGGTCCCACCGCGCAGCAGCCGAATAAGGACAACCGCAATGATCGTACGCGACCTCGATACCGCACGCCTGGGCGAGCGCCTGGTCCATTCCAACGGCTGGGACAGCACAAGACTGCTGCTGGCCGGCGACAATATGGGTTTCTCTTTCCACATCACCCGCATCCATGCGGGCACCAGCCACGAGTTCCACTACAAGCACCATTTCGAGAGCGTCTATTGCATCTCGGGTGAAGGGCAGATCGAGGAACTCGACACCGGAGTGGTGCACCAGATCCGACCCGGCGTGATGTACGCCCTTGACCTCAATGACCGGCATCGCCTCTCCGCCAGGAGCGAGATGGTGATGGCGTGCTGCTTCAACCCGCCGGTTACCGGACAGGAAGTGCACCGCGAGGACGGCTCCTACGCCCCGATTTCCGAAGACGCGTAGCCGCGTCCCCCAAATTCAAACTGAAAGGCGAAAACATGACCCAGTCAGCTTTCGACACCGCCAATCATGACGACTATCCCACGCGCCTGCCGGCCGAAAAGTGGCAGGAGCGCAAGGACCCCGTGGTCTGGGGCAATTGGAGCCCGGAAGCACCGCTGACGCGCGCGCAGACGGAAAGCTTCGAAAAGAACGGCTACCTGATCCTCAAGGACGTCTTTTCGCCGGCCGAAGTGGCCGCGCTGCAAAAGGAATCCGCCCATATGCGTTCGGGCGAGGCAACAATCGCCGAGGACAATGTCATCACCGAGCCCGGCTCGGACGAGGTGCGCACCGTGTTCCGGCTGGATGAAGAGAACGCGCTGTTCGCGCGCCTGGCCAGTGATCGTCGCATCGCCGGCGCAATCAGTTTCCTGCTCGATGACGAGGTCTATCTCCATCAGTCGCGTCTCAACTACAAGCCGGGCTTTACCGGCAAGGAATTCTACTGGCATTCCGATTTCGAGACCTGGCACGCTGAGGATGGCATGCCGCGCATGCGGGCCATCTCGGCCTCGATCCTCTTGACGGACAATGACGCCCTCAACGGCCCGCTGATGCTGATGCCGGGTACGCACAAGAAGTTTGTTGCCTGTGCCGGCGAGACACCCGAAGACAACCACAAGACTTCGCTCAAGAAGCAGGAAATCGGCGTGCCGTCCCATGATGCGCTGACCAAGATGGCCAAGGAACACGGCATTGACTATGCCTCGGGCAAGGCCGGAACCGTGGTGCTGTTCGACTGCAACACCATGCATGGCTCGAACGGCAATATCACCCCGTTCCCGCGGTCCAACGCGTTCTTCGTCTACAATGCCTGGTCCAACCGGGTGATCGCGCCCTTCGCCGCCAAGGCACCGCGCCCCGCCTTCCTCAGCTCGCGCGATCCCAAGGGTCCGATCAGCATCGAGACCGGAAAGATCGGCTGAGGCCATCGATTTGCACCGAGGCCAACCCACAAGCTCCGCTCCCCGACCAACGGGAGCGGATGGAGACCGCATGACTGACCAGACCCCGCGCCATACCGTCGAAAAGATCGGCGGCACGTCCATGGCCCGCACCAAGGAACTGCTCGACACAGTGCTGATCGGCGACCGCAAGGGCGCCGAACTCTACAACCGCATCTTCGTCGTCTCGGCCTATGCCGGGATCACCGACGACCTGCTGGAGCACAAGAAGTCCGGCAAGCCCGGCGTCTATGCGCTGTTTGCCAGTGCTGAAGGCGGCTGGGTGTGGGGCGACGCCCTCAGCGCCGTCGCCGAAAAGATGTTTGAGCACAATGCCCGCATATTTGCCGACGAGGGCGCGCGCCAGAGCGCCAACCGCTTCGCGCGAGAACGCATCGAGGGCGTGCGCTCCTGCCTAATCGACCTGTCGCGGCTGTGTTCGTTCGGACATTTCCAGCTCCAACAGCACCTGCTGACGGTGCGTGAAATGCTGGCTTCGCTGGGCGAAGCGCATTCCGCCTTCAACACCAGCCTGTTGCTGAACCAGCTTGGCGTGCGTGCCCGAATGATCGACCTGACAGGCTGGCGTGACGAAGGCCAGTACACGCTGGACGAGATCATCGAACGGGCGCTGGCCGATGTGGATCTTTCAAGCGAATTGCCCATCGTCACCGGCTACGCCCAATGTAGCGAAGCGCTGATGGGCACCTATGACCGGGGCTATAGCGAGGTGACGCTGTCGCGGCTGACCGTGGTCACGAAGGCGCGCGAAGCCATCATTCACAAGGAATTCCACCTCTCAAGCGCAGACCCGCGGCTGGTGGCACCGGACGCCGTCCGCGTCATCGGCGAAACCAATTACGACGTAGCCGACCAGCTTTCCAATATGGGGATGGAGGCCATTCACCCTCGTGCCGCCAAGAGCCTGCGGCAGGCCGGCATACCGCTCCGGGTGAAAAATGCGTTTGAACCGGAACATCCCGGAACCGTGATTCGTTCGGACCTCGATGCGCAATCGCCACAGGTCGAGATCGTGACCGGGTTGAAGAACGTCTATGCCTTCGAATTCTACGACCAGGACATGGTCGGAGTGAAGGGTTATGACGCCGAAATTCTGGAAGCGCTGAAGCGCCACAAGGTCTGGATCATCGCCAAGACCTCCAACGCCAATACCATAACGCATTATCTCAAGGGGTCGATGAAGGCGATCAAGCGGGTCGAAAGCGACCTGTCGAAAGCCTTCCCTACCGCCGAGATCGGCCTGCGCAAGGTTGCGATCGTCTCGGCCATCGGGCGCGACCTGGGGTCGACCGCCGTGCTGGTGCAGGCCATGGCCGCGCTGGCTGAGGCCGGCATTGCACCGCTGGGCGTCCACGATCTGCTGCGCAAGGTCGACCTGCAGGTGATCGTCGAACCAGACCAGTTCGAAGCCACAATCGCGGCCCTGCACAAGGGCCTGATCGAAGATTGGGCAGCAGCGCCGCAGCAAAAACTGCACGCCGCCGCCTGAACCTTAGCCGGCTGATTGGATGGGCTCCAGCCGGTTTCGTTGCCCGAAGAAGAAACAACCAGGAGAACACACATGACCACTTTCGGAAAAACCGCAGTCATGGCGCTGTCTGCCATTGCAGCTTCGGCTCTTGCCTCTACCGCTGTCAGCGCCGCAACGCTGTCTGAAATTCAGGAATCGGGCTCGATCCGCATCGCGGTCGCCAATGAGATTCCCTATGGCTATGTCGATCCTAGCGGCGAAGCCATGGGCGCAGGCCCCGATGTCGCCAAGGCAATCATGGAAGAACTGGGCGTCGAGAATATCGAGTGGGTCACCACCAATTTCTCCTCGCTGATCCCGGGTCTGCAGGCCGACCGCTTCGACATGGTCGCGGCCGAAATGGCGATCCTGCCGGATCGCTGCCAGCAGGTGCTCTTCTCCGAGCCCAATACCTCCTATGGTGAAGGCCTGCTGGTTGCCACTGGCAACCCCAAAGGCATCCATGCCTATTCAGACTTCGCGGAAAACCCCGACCTCAAGGTTGCGATCATGGCCGGCGCCGACCAGCTCGAAATGATGCAGAAGCTGGGCGTGGACGAAGCCAATCTCGTCACCATCGCCGCCAATGCCGACGCCATTTCGACGGTCTCGACCGGCCGCGCCGACGCCTATGCCGCTACCAGCCTGACAGCCAGCGGCCTGGCCGACCAGAACGATGGCGTTGAGGTTGCCGGCGACTTCACCGATCCGGTGATCGATGGCGAGGAAGTCCGCAGCTGGGGCGGCTTCACCTTTGCCTCCGGCAATGAAGAGCTGCGCGACGCCGTCAATGGCGCCCTGGCCGAATTCAAGCAGACGCCGGAATGGTCGGAAACCCTGATGGGCTATGGCTTTACCCAGTCGGACGTCGACGGTTCTGGTCAGCGCACCACTGAAGAGCTGTGCACCGCCGACTAATCCGGCGCCACAGACTGATTTGTGGGCGGGTGCTCCGGCGCCCGCCCACAGCGCGTTTCAACCAACGCACGGAAACTGACACATGCATTGGACAGAATATTTTCCGCCCCTGATGGAGGGGGCGTGGGTCACCATCCAACTGACGGCCTATTCGACCATTCTAGGCGCGGCGCTGGCCTTTGTGTTCGGCATCGGCAAACTGTCGTCCAACTGGGCCATCAAGGGTGTTTCGGTCGCCTATATCGAGGTGTTCCGCGGAACGTCCTTGCTGGTGCAGTTGTTCTGGCTCTATTTCGCCCTGCCCATTGCCGGCATGGCTATCGGCGTAGATCTGCGGCTACCGCCGGTGGTGGCGGGGGTTCTGGCGCTGGGCCTCAATATCGGGGCCTATGGCGCCGAAGTGGTGCGCGGCGCCATCCAGTCGGTCCACACGGACCAGCACGAGGCGGCGCGGGCGCTCAATTTCACGCCGCGCCAGACCCTATGGAACATCACCATTCCCCAGGCTATACCCGAGATGATGCCCTCCCTCGGCAATCTGGCGGTGCAGAACCTAAAAGATACCGCGCTGGTCTCGCTGATCAGCCTGGGAGACTTGACCTTCCGCGCCGAGCAGATCCGCAATTTCACCCAGGACAGCACCACCATCTACTCGATGCTGCTGGTCGCCTATTTCGGCATGGCGCTGGTGCTCACCGCCATCATGCGCGGACTTGAAGCCTATGTGAGCCGCTGGCGCACAGCGAGGAGCTGACCCATGCTTTTTGGATATGAATGGGACCTTTCCAGTCCCCTCGCCTTTGCCATTTCCATCCTGCCCATCCTGCTTACGGGCATGGTGGTGACCATCCAGGCGACTGTGCTCGGCTTTCTGGTAGCGCTGGTGCTGGGCCTGGTCTGGGCGGTGCTCAAGGGCGCGCCGTCGCGCTTCATCTCGTGGCCGGCGAAGGTCGTTACCGAATTTATCCGCGATACACCGCTCCTGGTGCAGCTGTTCTTTCTCTATTACGTGCTGCCCGAATACGGAATTGTTCTTCCCGCGTTCATGACGGGGGCCCTGGCCCTGGGCATCCAGTACAGCGCCTATACCTCGGAAGTGTACCGGGCTGGGCTGGAGGCCGTTGGCAGTGACCAGCGCGAGGCGGCGCGGGCGCTGAACCTCTCCTCTGCGCGCACCTTCACCCATATCGTGGTGCCGCAGGCCGTGCCGCGCATAGTACCAGCCATGGGCAATTATCTCGTCTCGATCATGAAGGACGTGCCGGTGCTCTCGGTGGTGACAGTGCTCGAAATGCTCAATGTCGCCAAGATCGTGGGCGATCGCACCTTCGATTATCTCGTGCCGCTGTCCATGGTCGGCGCGCTCTATCTCATCATGACGCTGGTGGCCTCGAGCGGCGTACGGCTGCTCGACACCTGGCTGCCTAAACAGGGGATTCCCTTGAAATGACCGACGAAAACATCATCCAGTTCGACAAGGTGATCAAACGCTTCGGCGACCTGACCGTGCTCGATAAGCTCGATTTCAATGTCAGGAAGGGCGAAAAGGTCTCGATCATCGGGCCTTCCGGCTCGGGCAAGTCGACCGTGCTGCGCATCCTGATGACGCTCGAAAACATCAATGGGGGCATGGTCACGGTTGGCGGCGAGCCGCTGTGGCACGAAAAGGCGCCCGATGGCAGCCTCAAGCCGGCCAGCGAGGCACACTTACGCAAGATGCGTGCGCAGCTCGGCATGGTGTTCCAGCAGTTCAACCTGTTCCCGCATATGAGCGTGCTGCGCAATATCACCGAAGCGCCGACCAAGGTGCTGGGCCTGAGCAAGCAGGATGCCAGGGAGCGCGGCGAGGAATTGCTGGAGCTTGTCGGCCTGGCGGATCAGGCCAGCAAATATCCGCACCAGCTCTCAGGCGGGCAGCAGCAGCGCGTCGGCATTGCGCGGGCGTTGGCCATGCGCCCCAATGTGCTGCTGTTCGACGAGCCGACCTCGGCGCTCGATCCAGAACTGGTGGGCGAGGTGCTCAATGTCATCGGCAAGCTGGCCGAGGAGCATGACCTGACCATGCTGCTGGTGACTCATGAAATGCGCTTTGCCCGCGAAATCTCGGACCGGGTCTGCTTCTTCGACCAGGGCCGCATTCGCGAGGAAGGCGCCCCCGAAGACCTGTTCACTGATCCCAATGAGGAGCGGACTCGGGAGTTCCTGAAGGCCGTGCTGGACTAGCGACCTGTTGACCACCCTTCCATTGCTGCACAAGCGCACCGGACCTAGCCGAGGGCAATATGCCCTATCCCCTTGCGGGCAATCTCGTCATGGCTTTCCTCATATCCAGCATCGGCATAGCGCATGACGCCCAGGGCCGTATCATTGGTCAGGGCGAGGGTCAGACGGTCCGCACCGGAATCGGTGCCGTCGGCCACGATGGTCACGCCCGCCGAGGTCATGTAGCCGGCGTAGCCGCCACCGCCCGAGTGCACAACCACCAGATCGGCCATGGATGAGCAGAGCAACATGGCGTCGAGAATGGGCCAGTCGGCGATGGCATCGGAGCCGTCCTTCATACGCTCGGTCATGATATTGGGATGGGCCATGGCGCCTGCGTCGAGGTGATCACGGCTGAAGGTGACCGGACCGGCCAATTCCCCCCTGCGCACCATCTCGTTGACCGCCAGGGCCAGTTCGGTGCGTTCGCCATGGCCGAGCCAGGCGATGCGCGACGGCAGGCCTTCGAATGGGACGTGACGCCGGGCCAGCTGGATCCAGTTGGTGACGATGCGATTGTCGGGAAACATCTGCAGCAAGCGGTCGTCGATCTTGCGGATATCTTCAGGATCGCCTGATTGAGCCATCCAGCGAAAGGGGCCGATGGCGCGCACAAACAATGGGCGCAAATAGGCTTCGGTGAAGATGCGGATATCGAACGCATTTTCAACTCCGCCTTCCTTGGCGTGGGTTCGGATGAGATTGCCATTATCGAAGACTTCTGCGCCTCGGCCCTGGAATTCGAGCATGGCCCGCACATGATCGACAATGGAGGCCCGGCTGGCCACCATCAGTTTCGCCGGATTTGTCTTGCGCAGTTCGCGTACCTGTTCGAGCGAATATCCCTTTGGCACATAGCCATAGACCAAGTCATGCGCTGAGGTTTGATCGGTCACGATATCGGGCGTGATCCCTCGCCGGGCAATTTCGGGATAAATATCGGCAGCATTACCGACAAGGCCGATGGAGGTCCCGCGTTTCTCGCGCCTGGCTGCCGCGATCATTTCGAGCGCGGTATCGAGATCTGGCGCAACCTCTTCAAGATAGCCGATCTCCTTGCGCTTGGCGGCGCGCTCGGGGTCGATATCGGCACAGAGGATCGCCGCGCCCGCCATGCGACCAGCCAATGGCTGGGCACCGCCCATGCCGCCCAGACCCGCTGTCAGGATAAAGCGCCCCGCCAGATCGCCGTTGAAGCGGTTTTCGGCAATGCGCATGAAGATTTCATAGGTGCCCTGGATGACACCCTGGCTGCCAATATATTGCCAGGCCCCGGCCGTCAGCCCGCCCCAGCAGATCAGACCCTTGCGCTCCAATTCGTAGAACACTTCGGCCTTGGCCCACTGCCCCACGATGTTGCAATTGGCCATGATGACCAGCGGCGCCTTGGCATGGGTTTTGACGAGGCCAATCGGTTTGCCTGACTGTATGATCAGCGTGTGATCCTCGTCCATGGTCTTGAGCGCATGGACAATGGCGTCGTGACTTGCCCAATTGCGAGCCGCCTTGCCGAGGGCGGCATAGACGACGAGATTGTCCGGATCCTCACCAACGCTGAGTACGTTTTCGAGCAGGCGCAGTAGCGCTTCCTGGCGCCAGCCGCGGGCGCGCAGTTCAGTGCCACCGGGAATGGGAAAGCGCGGGTGACGGGAATTGGGTGTCGGCATGTTCAGCCCTCCTTGGACAGGGCATAGCGGGCCAATTCGATTCCCATGGTTTTCTCGACATGAGGATAGACTGCCGGATCGAGGACGCTCGATGACAATGGAATTATGGATTTGGGGACGTGCAGCACGAAGATCGGCATGCCCTCCTCGAGCTGACCAACGCTGAGCGCCTCGCCATCACGAGAAAGCGTGGTGATCACATCAGGAAAGGTCGCCTGGCGGGCGCCATCGCGATCATCGACGGCCATATATTCGTTCATCACATGCAGCACGGCACCGTTCTCGAGTGTGACAGTCCCTACGTCGAAGGCCTCGCTCGTATAGGTCACGGCCTTTCGGGCAATCTTGCCCTCGACGAGGATCGCGCCGCCGGTGGTCTTGACGATTGCGTCGTTGATGGCGCTGCCGCCCTTGGCTTCGGCCGCGATGATGGCCTCGCCGAGCTTCAGTGCCAGCGAAATACCGCCCAGAGCTGCGTGCCGGCGGACATAGCTGGCGCGGACTGGATTGCGGCAGGACGTGATGAACCCGCCGGACATGTCTGCGGCAGTGCGGAGGATCGGGGATACCTTGGCAGTGGCGCCGCGGGTGACCAGCTCGATATAGCGGTTGTCCTCGCGGTTGCCGCCAACAGCAGTCTGGATCATCGGTTCGGGCGAGCCGGCCAAGCCGATGGAGCCCATGTCGCCCGTGGGGTGCGCCCGGATGTCGCCCACGGCGTCGACGACTTTCAATCCCAGCGCGGCTGAGGGCAGCCAGCCGTTGAGCGTGGAAGACTTGCCGTTCTGGCCGACCATCAGGCCAGCCAGTTTCTCGCCCAGCGCATCTTGCAGCAACTGTACGGCCTTGATGTAATCGACGCCGCGCATCTCCCAGGGGGTTGTCGAAGCTGGCGCGCCGATGGCGGCGGCCGTGGCCACCCAGTCATGATCGGCCAGTTCCTCCACCGAGACCAGTTCGGGCTTGCCGATAGAGACAGCTGCATGGCCGAGCATGCGGCCGTGATCTGCCCAGCCACCGCCTCCGGCCGCATAGACCGAGCCACCCTTGACGGCCGCTTCGACGTCTTTCTCGGTGAGGATGCGTCCCATTATGCTTTCTCCTGCAGTTCTTTATCGAGCCGCTGCACTGCGTCGAGCAGCACGGCGGCGCCGAGCGCGATGTCCTCGACCTTGGCGGATTCTTCTGGTGTATGGCTGCGACCCTGGACGCAGGGCACAAAGATCATAGCGGCCCTGGTGATCCGCGCCATCCAGGCGGTATCGTGCCCGGCGCCGGAGGCCATGCGGCGATGACGAGCGCCGGTGGTCTCACAGGCGGCGTCCAGCACGGCGAGGATATCGGCGTCGCAGGGCGTTGGCACATTGTCCGATATGATACGCGGCTCTGGCACGACTACGCCGGTCTGGGCAGCGATGCCCGCCACGCCTTCGCACAGTTCAGCGAGAAAATGCGTCATATCCGAGCGACGTTCGGCCCGGGCATCGATCAGCATAGTGACGCGCGATGGCACCACATTGGCGGCATTGGGTTCCATGCGGAACTCGCCGACCGTGGCCGCGAAGTGGTATTCGCCCGCCGCAAGATCGGTGGCAAAGCGCTCGACCGCCAGCGCGATCCAGGCCGCTGCGGATAGAGCGTCCTTGCGGCTGCCCATGGGTGTGGTGCCGGCATGATCAGCGCGCCCCTCGACCAGGATTTCGATGCGGGTGATCCCGGCGATGGCGGTGACGACACCGACGTCGAGTCCCCCACTTTCCAGCACCGGTCCCTGTTCGATGTGGAGTTCCAGAAACGCGGCGATGTCGCTACGTGTTCGCTGCGCGGCCGCGTTGCCGCCGACTTCGGCTATGGCATTGGCAAGCGTGAGACCAGCGCTTTCGCGGCTGAGCCATTCGTCTGGACGTGTCCCGGAGATGCCGCGACTGCCAACGCAGGACACGCCGAAAATGGAGACCTCCTCAGCGAGGAAGTCGATGATTTCGAGATCGTGGTCGAGTGCTATGCCCTGGTCTGCCAGGGCCCGCGCCACTTCGAGAGCGGCAGATATTCCGGCGATGCCGTCATAGCGGCCGCCATCCGGCACGGTATCGGAATGCGAGCCGAGCATGATCGTGCCGAGGCCCGGTTTCTGGCCCTTTCGGGAGCCGATGAGATTGCCGGCTGCATCGATGTGAGTGGTGAGACCGGCGGCCTCGAACCGGCGGGTCAGCCATTCCCGGCCCTTGAGGAACATGGGCGTGAAGGCGCGGCGGGTGTAGGGGCGGTCGGGCTCGGTAATTGCGGCGAGGGCCGCGATGTCTTCATCGATCCGCGCGGCGCTGGTGGGCAGGTTGCGGATCATGCGCGCGCCTCGGGCCGGACGAAACGACCGTTGCCCGGTTCGGCCAAAACATCCTTACCATCAAACACTTGCCGGCCGCGCAGCCAGGTCCCGGCGATTGTCCAGGGCAGTTCGATGCCGTTATAGGGGCTCCAGCCGACGACGTTATGGCCGCTGCGGGCCGCGTCATAGACCTGCGGGCGATTGACGAGAACGGTGATGTCGGCGTCCTTGCCGGGCTCCAGCGCGCCCTTGATGTGGTCGAGGCGGAAGTGGCGGGCGGGGTTTTCGGCCATCAATTTTGCCGCCCATGTCAGGGGTAAACCATGGTCCAGGAGTCCCTTGATGAACAGCGGCACCATGGCTTCGAGACCGGGGACGCCCGAGGCGTTGGCAAGCATGTCGGGATTGGTCTTGCGGTCCTCGGACCAGCTGACGTGATCGGTCGAGATCAGCGTGACATTGCCGGCCGCGACATGCTCCCAGAGTTTTTCAACTTCGGCGCGCGGGCGGATCGGGGGATTGATCTTGGCCTTGCCGCCGAGCCGGGCGACGTCGTTTTCCTCGTCGAGCGTCAGGTAGTGAATGCAGCACTCTATGCTGGCGGCATAGCCCTGCTCGCGATAGGTGCGGGCGATCTCATAGCCGCGGGCGAGCGAGCAATGGACCACATGGGCCGGGCACCCGGTCTGCGCCCCGGTCTCGTAGATCTGCAGCGAGGCCAGGAGTTCGGTCAGCGGCGGGCGGCTCAGTCCATGGGCGCGATAATCGGTGATCCCCGCGGCCTTGACCTTGGCCATGGCGGCGCGGACCATTTCATCGTCCTCGTTGTGTACGCCGGCCGTCAGACCGGTCTTGGCAACGGCGGCAAAGCACTGTTCCAGGAGAGCCGGCGGGATGCGCGGAAAGCGAATCGGATCTGTGCCGAAGGTCGAGAACTTGAATGCGGCAACGCCCGCCTGTGCCTGTTCGGCGATGCGGGCGGCTCCTTCTTCCGGATTGATGGTGCCGTAGAGTGCAAAATCGACGCGGGCCTGCGGGCTGGCATGATCGACTTTGATACGCACTGCTTGGGCCGAGCAGACCAGATTGCCTTCGTCATAGGGCATGTCGACGATGGTGGTGACACCGCCGGCCGCCGCCGAGCGGGTGGACCAGATGAAATCTTCCTGATCTTTCTGGCTAAGCGAATGGGTCTGGGCGTCGATGGCGCCAGGCAGAATCATGGCGCTACCCAAATCATGGCGATCCCTCGCCTCGGGCCCAACGCCTTCCCCGACCAAAGCGATCTTGCCGTTGCGTACGGCAACATGGCCGCGCGCGATGACGCGGTCCGGAAGGACGATGGTGCCGGTGAGGCTGAGGTCGAAGTCGGACATGTTCAAGTCTTTCCGAAGTCAGGCGTTGGCGCGCGCGCCCTGGCCGGTGCGGCGGGTCAGCGCCCGTTCAATGGCCGAGAGGCCGTCGTAAATCAGCACAGCGAGCGCGCCCACGATGAGCCCGCCCTGCAGCACGAAGGCGGTGTTGCTGGACAGAAGCCCGGCGATGATGACTTCGCCAAGCGTGCGCGCCGCAACGGTGGAGCCGATGGTAGCGGTGGCCAGGGAAATGACCGTGGAGAGGCGCACTCCGGCGAGGATGACCGGCAGGGCCAAGGGGAGCTCAATGCGGACAAGACGTTGCCTGCCGGTCATGCCCATGCCGCGTGCCGCTTCGGTCACCGTGGGCGGAAGCCCGGTGAGGCCGGTCAGGGTATTTTCGAAGATTGGCAGGAGGCCGTAGAGAAACAGGGCCACCAGCGTCGGTGCCGTGCCAAAGCCGAGCAGGGGCACGGCAAGCGCCAGCACGGCGACGGGCGGGAAGGTCTGCCCAACATTGGCGAGGCTGCGGGATAGGGGGAGAAATTCGGCGCCGAAGGGACGCGTCACCAGGATGGCGAGGCCAACGGCGACGGTGGTGGCCAGAGCTGTCGCAATCGCCACGATCATCAAGTGATTTAGTGTCAGGTCCAGGAGGCTGCCCTGATTGTAAACTACCGGCTGGTTGTTCCGGGTCAGTGGCTCGAAGACGAAGGCTAAAGTCTCCGGCCTGATGAGGAACAGCACCAGCAGGGCCAGGACGAGGAGGCGGATGACAAGCCCAATGCTCATGACGGCCTCACAGCGCACCTGGCCAGATCGGCGCGGTTGATACGGCCGACCAGTTTGCCGTTGTCCGTGACAGGCAAGGCTTCGCGCCCCGACCAGAGGCATTCGGCATAGGCCTCGCGCAGGCTGGCAGTGGCGGCAATCGGTTGGCCCGTAGCGTCGCCGGGTTCGACCAAAGAGCTCACCTTTGCCAGCGAGAGCAGCCGGAAGGGACGGTCGCCGCCGATGAGCTCAGCGACGAAATCAGTGGCCGGATTGGCGATGATCTCCTCGGGGGACGCATATTGCAGCAATTCGCCACCATCCATGACAGCGATACGGCTGCCCAGGTGAATGGCCTCTTCCATGTCATGGGTGACCAGCACCACCGTAGTGTTGAACCGTCTCTGGATGGCAAGCAGATCGTCCTGGGCCTTGGCACGGATGACCGGGTCAAGCGCGCCGAAGGGTTCGTCCATGAGGAGAATGTTGGGCTCGGCCGCCAATGCGCGCGCCACGCCGACGCGCTGCTGTTGACCACCCGATAGTTCATTGGGCATGCGGTCACGGAATTTAGCCGGGTCGAGCTGAAACAGAGAAAGCAGTTCATCGATCCGCGCCGATATCCGCGCAGTTTCCCAGCCGAGCAGATGGGGGACCGTGCCGATATTCTGTCCCACGGTGCGGTGCGGAAACAGGCCGTGGCCCTGAATGGCATAACCGATGCGACGGCGCAGTTCATAGGCAGGAACCTCGCGCGTATCCTGCCCGTCAATCAGCACCATGCCAGAGGTCGGCTCGACCAGCCGGTTGACCATGCGCATAAGCGTGGTCTTGCCCGAACCCGAGGTGCCGACGATGGCGCAGAGCTCGCCGGCGCCGATGGTCAGCGAGACCCTGTCGACCACCGTCGTCTGGCCATAGACCTTGGTCAGCTCCTGAATTTCGATCATTGGGCACGCTCCCTGGTGCTGACCATTTCGACAAAGGCATCGAGAACCACGGCAGCGGCAAAGGCCAGGGCGACGGTCGGAACGGCGCCGAGCAAGACCAAATCCATGGCGGTCTGGCCAATGCCCTGGAACACGAAGACGCCGAAGCCGCCCCCGCCGATGAGCGCGGCGATGGTGGCAAGACCGATATTCTGAACGAGCACGATGCGAATGCCGGTGAGGATCACGGGAAAGGCCAGCGGCAGTTCCACGGAAAACAGGCGCTGCCGATTGGTCATGCCCATGCCCCTTGCCGCGTCATTGGCGGCCTCGGGCACATTGACCAGGCCCACCACGGTGTTGGAAACGATGGGCAGCAGCGAATAGGCAAAGAGCGCCACCATGGCCGGGGCGATGCCGATGCCCGAGATGCCGATGGCCGAGGCGCCCGGCACATTGGCAGCGACCCAGGCCAAAGGAGCAATGAGCAACCCGAACAGCGCGATCGAGGGGATGGTCTGGACGATGTTGAGGGTATTGAGCACGGCGGCGCGCAGCGGTTTGACCCGATAGAGCAGGATGCCCAGCGGCACACCGGCAAGGATGGCGATGGCGACCGACCCGAAGGCCAGAAGCAGATGGGTGCGGGCCTCGGCCCAGAAAGCCGGCGCGCGATTGGCGAATTCCTTGAGGATCGACAGATCGTTCCAAGCGCCGCTCCAGAGCAGCGCTGCCATCGCCATCCCGACCACGGCGAGGATGCCGATGCGTTGCCATGGACCGAATTTGAGCCGCGTGAGGGCGTCGGTGACCAGCAGTGCGAAGGCAAAGGTCAATAGCCAGAACCCGGCGCCAGGTGACACCCGGGCAAAGGTGTTGTCAGGGGGTGTCAGAAACGTCGCTGACTGGCCGATAAGGACAAAGAGCGTGGCAAGCACCAGGAAGCCGATACAGAGCTTGGCGAGTGGATGGACCCGCAGAAGCATCGACCCGATGCCGATGAGGACGACGAGGCCGAGCATGACCGCCGAAGAGAGACCGAGAGCGGATGGGACCAGCAGCCCTTCGCCCAGAACGATGCGATTGGCGCGGAAGACGGCAAAGGGAAGGAAGGCCCCGGCGGCGGCGATCAGACCGATCAGCACGCCGAGCTTGTCGAAGACCGGCCATGCGATACGGCTTTGGCCCGTGGTATCGGCGGTCGTCATGCGCGCTCTCGCTTCTGGTGGCAGGCACGTCACTGGGATGGATGCCCCGGTATATCGAGGCCGTCCTTGGCTGGTGGGGTGACGGGCGCGTGGCACGCCACCCCGACAGGCACAGCCTCCGCCAGTGGCGAAGGCCTTGGGCCTAGCTCAGGAAGCCATTGGTGGTCAGAAAGTCGGTGGCCACTGTGGAGGCGGCTTCGCCGCCGACCTGCACCCGGCCGTTGAGCTCCTGCAGCGTTTCAAGGCTGAGCGCCTCGAACACGGGCTTCAGCAATTCCTCGATCTGCGGGTATTCGTTGAGCACTTCCTCACGGATGATCGGCGCGGGCTGATAGACCGGCTGCACACCCTGGTCGTCTTCCAGCACTTTCAGGCCCGAGGGCGCAATACCGCCATCAGTGCCATAGACCATGGCCGCGTTGGCGCCGTTGGTGCCCTGAGCAGCAGCCGCAATGGTGGCCGCGGTGTCACCACCCGACAGGGTGATCAGTTGATCGGGCGAGAGTGTGAAGCCATAGACTTCCTGGAACTTGGGCAAGGCGGCCGGTGAGTTCACAAACTCGGCGGACGCCGCAAGCACCACTTCGCCACCGCCGGCAACATATTCACCGAACTGGGTGAAGGTATCGAGGCCATTGGCGTCGGCCACGTCCTGGCGAACTGCCACGGCCCAGGTGTTGTTGGCGGGCGATGGGGCCAACCAGACGATTTTGTTGGCGTCGTAGTCGAGCTTCTTGGCTTCCTCATAGGCCGACTGGGCATTGTTCCAGAGCGGATCATCGGCGCGTTCGAAGAAGAAGGCAGCATTGCCGGTATATTCGGGATAGATATCGATCTCACCCGCAGTGATGGCCTCGCGCACGATCGGCGTACCGCCGAGCTGGATGCGGTCTTCCACCGGGATATCGTTGGCCTCGAGCACCTGCTTGATGATGTTGCCGAGCACGCCGCCTTCGGTGTCGATCTTGGAAGAAACGACCACCTGTGCCTGCGCGGCGGTCATGGTCAGCGTGAGCGCGGCGGCCGCACCCAGAAGCGTTTTCGTTAGGCGCATGACTCTCTCCTTTATGAGCCGGAAATCCCGACTGTCCCTATTCTATATGCACTGTCAGTTCGTGACAGGGGTCGTTCCATCCCCGGTCTGCGGGCCGAGCGCAAAATACTCGTCCAACTCCATAATGACGGAATGCGAAATCAGTTCGTCCACGAAACCGTCAGATGACAAAGCGGCCTCGACAGCCTCGACTTCGGACGAGAGCGGGCGATCCTCAGAATAGAATTCGGCATGGCGGCGCACCAGCCCATAGACCATGCCCGGAACATTGCCCGGACGATCGCCTGAAATGTCCATGGCCTGGGCCGCGAGCAGGCCTTCCAGCGCTGCAAGGCGCCGCAAGGCGCCGATCTGACGCTCGAAGCGCTCGACCACCAGCGGCAGGAAGGCCGCCTCATCCTCGAGGCCATTGGCGACCACCAGGGATTGGGCGGAAATAGAGTTGGAAAGCGAGAGGCAGCGCACGTAAAGCTCGCCGGCCAGCTTGATGATCGGACCAAAGCCCGTAGCGATGGCGCCGGGCGCCACCAGATTGACCGGCAAGTTGCGGCGGCCGCCATTGCCCAGGAGCACGCAACGGTTGAAGGAGTTGCGCGCAACGTGTGCCAGGGCCAGTTGGGCCGTCTGCAGAAAGACCGTGACATCGAGTGGCAATGAGCCGCCCGAGGTGAGAACCTGGCCACCGGCGACGACCGGATTGTCGTCGGTGCGCCCGGTCGCGGCGAGCACGGTGCGGCCGGCCACGACAAGACTTTCGAAGGCGGTGGCAAACACCTGGCTCATCATGCGGATGGAGAGCGGATCCTGCACATGCGTGCCGGTCGGCCAGTGCCAGCCCATGGCGTTGAAGTAGAGCCAGGCGCCGATGCCGGCCTCGCGCTCGGTGCCGACATGGGCGACGGCCTTCCATGGGTCGCGAGAGGCGCCAAGGGCCCCCGCTGTCGTCAATCCCGTAGCCAGCATGACACGCACAGTGCTCGCGGCCTGCCGGATGGCGCGCATGGCTGCCGCGTAGCCCACGGCGTTGGTCGACACCGAGGCGAGACTGTCGCGCGGCGCAAGTTTGACCGGGGCAAGCCCTGCGCGGGACAGGGCTTCGGCGGCTGGCAAGCGCTCTCCGGCATAATATGCTTCCCCAACGCCGGTCAGCACGGCGCCGATCTGACCCATCAGCCCGATATCGGCGCAGCCAATGGAGCCAGTACGCCGCACGACCGGAATAACATCGGCTTCCAGCAGGCGCTGATAGGTCTCGACCAGTTCCGGCGTACAGCCGACACGGCCCGTCAGAGCCATATTGATGCGGATCGCCAAGGCGTTGCGGATAACGTCCAGCGGGAAAGCGCTGCCGGTGCCAAAATGGTGGGCGCGGACCAGCCCGGTACTGAATGCTTCCAGATCGGCGTCCGACCAGGAGATATCCTTCATGGCCCCGACCCCAGTGGTGGCGCCGTAGACTGGCTGGCCCGAATTGATCGTGTCTTCCATGACCTCGCGGGCGTCCTGCACCCGTTCCAAGGCCGCCGCATCGGCAATAATGGTCGCCTGACGCGCACCGATGCGTACGAAATCGGCAAAGCTCAGCGGTTTGCCCAGCAGTCGGATTGAGGCTGTCGGTATGGTTGTCGTTGCTGCGGTCACGTCTTCCAATTCCCCTGCTTCCGGGACGCTATTGAATAATCTGAGGTCACGGGATATCCCAAAAGCTGAACAGGCTATGTTTTGTTTGTGGGCACTCAGGCGCCGTGCTCAACAATGAGGCGGGACCCCTCCATGGACACCGCGACACTGCTGATCGTCGATGCAATCCTGCGGGAGCGCAGCCTGCGCGGCGCCGCCCGCATTTCCGGCCGGCCGGTATCCAGCATATCTGCTGCGCTTGACCGCTTCGAGAACGCCGTTTCCGCCACGCTTTGCCAGCGGGCGGGAACGGGACTGGTTTTTTCCCTGGAGGCCGGCCGCATGGCGCCCGCGCTGTCGAAAGCCGCCCTCTTGGCCCGGGCCCTTTTTGCCGAGCAGAGCGATCCTTTCGCATCCGCAGTCCAACTGCAAGCGCTGGAGCGGTTTGTTGAAGTGGCAGAGCGTGGCAGCATCCGCCAGGCGGCTCGGGCATTGCGACTGGGACAGCCCCAATTGTCGCGGCAATTGGCCCATCTGGAAGGGGCGCTGGGACGGCGATTGCTGGCGCGCGGAACGGGCGGCTCGGCATTGAGCGCGGACGGCGACATCGTGCGCGGTCATGTGATTGCCTTGCTGCACCTGTGGGGCCGCATTTCGCGCACTTCCGAGGACCGGTTTCGCCGGACACAGGCGACGGTCCGCCTCGGGTCGATCATGCCCCTGGGCTATGAAAGCGAAATTGCCCGCCAGCTTGCCAAGTTGACCGCCAACTGGATCTCCATGCACCCCAGGCAGCCGCTTTTCGTCAGTTCGACGACTGCAGAGGAACTGCTGCGGGGCCTCAAGAATGGCAGTTTCGATCTTGTCCTGCTCGATACCGAGCGGCCGCCCGAGGATCTCGAGGGCACGCTAATCGTCACCTCCGCACTGGCCATCGTGGGCGCAAGAGGAACCGACATCGCCGCGGCTTTGCGCGAGCGGGCCATTGCCGTGCCCAGTCCGCGCAGCGGCCTGCGCCTGTGCATCGACCACCTGCTTGAAACAACTTTTGACGAGCGGGCGCGGGATCAGCTGAACCTTCTTGAGATCGATTCCATTCCGGTTATTCTCAACCTCGTACTGCATTATGACTTCGTCTCGGTGCTGCCGCTGGCATCGGTCGCGAGCATTGGACCGGAACTGAACTGCATCCCGCTGCCCGCGGGTTTCAACATGCAGTATTGGCTTTGCTGGCTGAAATCATCCGCGGGCGCGGCAGCGGGCGCGGCGGTGCTGGAAGCCCTAAAGCGGGCAAGTCTTGCCGGGAACTAGCCGCAGCGGCGGCGCGAAATAGCGACGTTCAAACCAAGGGACCAGCACCATGCATCGAAAATTCGACGCCATCATCATCGGAGCAGGACAGGCTGGCCCCCCACTCGCGGGGCGCCTTACAGACGTCGGGATGACAGTCGCCCTCGTGGAGCGGGGGCCCGTCGGAGGCACGTGCGTCAACACCGGATGCACGCCGACCAAGGCGATGGTGGCCAGCGCCAAGATCGCCCATTCCGTCGCTCATGCGGCCGAACATGGCGTTCACATTCCATCGGCGGCAAAAATCGACTTCCCGGCCATTCTCGAGCGAGCTCTGGGCATCAGCGCCAAATCGCGCACGGGGCTTGAGGATTGGCTTGGCTCGATGGATGGCCTCACCCTGTTGCGCGGGCAGGCCCGGTTCGTCGATGCGGAAACCATCCGAGTTGGCGAGGATACAATCGGTGCGGACAGGGTATTCCTCAATGTCGGCGCTCGGGCCAATAATCCGGACCTGCCCGGTCTTGATCAGATCGACGCGCTTACCAGCGCCGACATGTTCAGCCTCCGCGCGCTTCCCGAGCATCTGGTCATCGTGGGCGGAAGCTATATCGGCCTAGAATTTGCGCAAATGTTTCGCCGGTTTGGGTCGCGGGTTACGGTGATCGAGAAAAGCGGACACCTCGCCAGTCGCGAAGATAATGATGTCTCGGATGCCATCCGCGATATCCTCGAGGCGGAGGATATCGATGTGCGCACCAATGCCGAATGTATTCGCTTTTCCCGGTCGGGCGACGGGCGGCCAGCGGTGAGTGTCTCGTGCAAGGAGGGGGCGCCGGAGATTGTCGGCTCCCATGTCCTACTAGCCCTGGGCCGAAGACCCAATACGGATGAACTGGGTCTGGAAGCGGCCGGCGTGGCGTGTGGCGAGCGCGGCTATGTGAGCGTCAATGACCAGCTTGAAACCAATGTGCCTGGAATCTGGGCCTTGGGCGATTGCAATGGGCACGGCGCGTTCACCCATACATCCTACAACGACTATGAGATTGTCGCAGCCAATCTACTGGATGGGGGCGATCGCAAGGTCTCGGATCGCATCTCGACCTATGGTCTGTTCATCGACCCCCCGCTTGGCCGGGCGGGCTTGTCCGAGGCCGAGGCGATCGAGAAGGGGCACAAGGTTCTTGTGGGCAAGCGGCCGATGACCAGAGTGAGCCGCGCCGTGGAGAAGGGCGAAACACAGGGCCTCATGAAGATCGTGGTGGACGCCGAAAGCCGCGCCATTCTCGGAGGCGCGATTCTCGGGCCGGGTGGCGACGAGGCCATCCATGCCATCGTCGACATGATGCATCTTGGGGCAAATGCGGATGACCTGACGCGCGTGATGCATATCCATCCCACCGTGTCGGAGCTGCTTCCGACAATCGCAGGAGAGCTTGAGACGCATCCATCATAGTTCGAAAGACCCCAAAGCCGACACAGAGTATGGCTGATTTTGATCTGGCCGCTGTTGGTCGAGACCGGGCGCATTTTCCAGGAGGCGTGGAGACCGACTGTAACTCTTTGGGGCAGCTCAGGTGACCCGCGATGTTCGCTGCCGCGCGGTAGAGATAGGACCGGTGAGTGTGTGAGCGCGAGCCGTTTCGCCCTAGCCTGATTTCATCCGTAGTAGCGGGACCTATCGCGTTGAGGCGTTTTCTCCCGCAATGAATGGGCCTTCGGTAATGGTAAGCTCGGACTGGCGAGGTGTGGCGTGCGTACCGGCAGCCCATTGGCCTACGCTAGTGAACCATGTCAGGGAGTTTGACCCGAGTGGATTAGCTCCCCAAGAGCATGGGAGCGCAGGGCGTTAGCCGGTTGGAAAGTGGGATTACGTGTGGCGTGACGATGGGATTACAGCTAAAGGGCTGTCTAGAGTTTAAGCGGTGTTGCCTGGATGACTAGACCACGCAGCCAGAACCGAGAAATCGCGACGTAGTTAGTCCGATCACCTCTCGGCAGCGAGGTGGGACACCACGAGTTCAGAGTGAGCATGTTAGGGACACTTCGATCAAAAATTGTCGGCCTTCCGCGAAACTGGAAGAAGGCCATACTTATTTGCTTCGATATTGCTGCGCTGACGATTGCGCTGTGGGCAAGCTTTTCTCTCCGGCTGGATCGCTGGTCATTGCCGCGCGACTTGGCCGAGATTGCCATCCTAATATCGGCGCCTGCGGTGGCCGTACCCCTCTTTGTTCGCATGGGCCTCTACCGCGCCGTTGTCAGATACCTTCCGGAGCGCGCATTATGGACCATGATCCAGGCCGTGACGGTCTCGGTGGTGTTTTGGGTGCTGGTTACCTACTTTTCTCAGCTAATGGCAAAAACGGTCGTACCGCGCTCCGTTCCGATTATTTATTGGGCACTCGCTACCATCGTAATCTGCGGCAGCCGCTTTGCCGCGAAGTGGGTCTTCTGGCCATCGGTCGCCGGAACGTGGCGGACGCGACCGGCGATGATGATCTACGGTGCCGGTCAGGCAGGTACTCAACTCGCAATGTCGCTGCGACAGTCACACTTCGTCGTCGGCTTTATTGATGATGACCACGCACTGTATCGGCGGGAAGTGGCCGGGCTGCGTGTCTATTCGCCCAGCCAACTGCCCGCGCTTATTCGCACCTATGGCGTCAAAAAGGTCATCCTTTCGATCCCCTCCCTCACAGCCAGCCGCCGGAAAGAGATCGTAGCCGAGCTCAGTGGACACGGCGTGACCGCTCAGACCATTCCCAGCGTCATGGATCTGGTGACCGGCAGGTACATGGTCAGTCAGGTGAGAGACATCGAGATCGACGAACTGCTCGGCCGCTCGTCGGTGCCGCCCGACCTCGATCTGATCAAGGAAGTGATCGTCGGCAGAACGATCATGGTAACCGGAGCGGGCGGATCGATAGGGTCCGAACTTTGCCGGAAGATCGCGCGCTGGCACCCGCAACGTCTTGTGCTCTACGAAGCAAACGAATTTGCGCTCTACAACATTCATCGCGAACTTGAGGCGCTGGGTGACGTCACGGTGGTGCCGGTTCTCGGCTCGGTGACGGACGAGAACCGTGCTTCGGAGACTATGCGCCAACATGGTGTCGAGGTGGTGTACCACGCCGCTGCACACAAGCACGTACCGCTGGTCGAAGCTAACGCGCTTGAGGGCATCAGAAACAATGTCTTTGGCACCAAAACTCTTGCCGAAACGGCATTCCGATTGGGCGTTAAGGACTTCGTGCTCATTTCTACCGACAAGGCAGTACGCCCAACCAACGTGATGGGAGCGACCAAGCGGTGGGCGGAACTGATTGTCCGCGACCTGGCCGATCAGGCGGCGAAAAAGCAGTCCGGCCAGCGCTTCAGCGCGGTTCGTTTCGGCAACGTGCTGGGGTCCAACGGGTCGGTGGTGCCTCTGTTCAAGGAGCAGATCGCGCATGGCGGGCCGGTCACCCTCACCGATTCGCGAATGACCCGCTACTTCATGTCCATCCAGGAGGCAGCGGAGTTGATCGTGCAGGCCGGCGCCTTGTCCAATGGCGGTGACGTTTTTCTGCTCGATATGGGCGAGCCGGTGCTCATTTCGGAACTCGCCGAGAACATGGTCCGCCTTGCCGGGCTGTCAGTGCGATCCGCGAAAAACCCTGAAGGTGACATCGAAATCGTGGCTGTGGGCAAGCGTGCGGGAGAAAAGCTCTTCGAGGAGCTCTTTTACGACGAATCGACCGCGGCAAGGACGCGACATCCTAGGATCCTCTACGCTGACACCGCGAACTTTGATTCGATTTGTGACGCCCTGCGGGAGCTGCGCCTAGCTCTCGAGCAGGAAGATGAGCCGCATGCGCGCCATGTGCTGTTCGACATCGTTACACGGAGCGACTCCAACGCCTCGACGGTCTCCGACGGAGATATATCCCGGCCCGGCGTATCGCTGTGAAGATCGTAGTCACTGGCGCCAGCGGCTTTGTCGGCCGACAGATCGTCCCCCGCCTGCTGCAGGCTGGAGCGAGGCTGTTGCTTGTAGGACGTACGCCTGAAACTCTGCGGGCAACATTTCCCAGTTGCCAGTGCATATCATATTCCGAACTGGCCAGTGCCGGGCGGGGGTTCGATTTGCTGTTGCATCTCGCGGTACGCAACAATGGTGATCCCGGCTCCTATGAGGATTTCGCCGGGGTAAACGTCGACCTTGCACTGGAGACTTGCCTCTCCGCCCGCGACGCAGGCATAGGGCGCTTCGTCTATGTTTCGTCAACACATGCCCTAGACGACCGAAACCTGTCGCCCTACGCCACAAGCAAGCGGGCCGCGCGCGATGCGCTGGACGAGTTGACGGGGATAGAACGGACTTTCCTCTACCTGCCGGCCGTTACCGGCGCGGGGTCGTCCGGGAGACTGGGGGCACTGAGCGAGCTCCCCGGCCCGTTGCGGTCGAGCGCAATGACGATCTTGGGGGCATTGAAACCGACTGTCGATGCCGGACGGTTATCGGCAACGATCCTAGAGCTGACTTCGTGCGCCGCGGCCTCGCCGTCATCCCTCATTGTTAGCAACGGGCAGGCCGGGAACATAGCTTTTACTGTCTCCAAGCGCGCAATTGACCTGGGTTTCGCCTTGGCCGTGCTGGCTTTGCTATGGTGGGCGATGATCCTTGTCTGGATCGCTGTCAAACTGCAGTCGCCGGGGCCGGGAATCTTCCGGCAGCAGCGGGTCGGATATAACGAGCGGGTGTTTACATGCTACAAGTTCCGGACAATGCAGGAGTCGACGCCTCAGCTTGGCACACATCAAGTGTCCGCTTCGGCGGTGACACCCTTGGGCAGGTTTTTGCGGCGCTCTAAGCTGGATGAACTACCACAAGTCTTCAACATCCTGCTCAATCAGATGAGCCTGATTGGTCCCCGTCCCTGCCTGCCCTCACAGACCGAACTGATTGAAGCGCGCCGGGCACGTGGCGTCTTCAAGATAAAACCGGGAATAAGCGGACTTGCCCAAATCAACAACGTGGATATGAGCGACCCGCCCCTGCTGGCCGAATGGGACCACCGCTATATTGACCTGCAGAGCTTGCTGCTCGACCTGCGCATTATCCTGGCCACGGCGCGGGGCGGCGGGTCCGGAGACCGAACTAAGTAGGCGCGAACTTAGTTCTTGTTCCCGAGCGCAAGAATGTCCCTCGCCATTTCTTCCATGATGACCGACCGCGCAAACTTCGCCCTGAACGCCTGCCTGTTGATGGGGCCGCTCAGGTCCATTTGACCGAAGGCGTCAACCATCCCTTCCACATCACAGGGATGGAATACGGCGCTGCCTGCGGCCTCCCGCAGCAGAAACTCGGCCGCGGAACCGGCGACCCCAGCGAGAATCGGCTTGCCAGTCGCGGCATACTCGAAGATTTTCGAAGGCAGAACCTTCCGGAATGCATCTATGTCGTTGAGATGCAGAAACAGGACGTCGGCCGCCCGATAATGCTCTTGAAGATGGGCACGCGGCATCGCACCTAGAAGCTCGACATTGCGCACGCCGCCGGCAGCCAGACCCGCTTCGAGTTGGCGACGGCGGCCACCGTCGCCAATGACGCGAAATCTCGCTCGCCCGTCCAGCAGCATTGCCGCCTCCGGCAGGATATTATGCAGCCCCTGCCCGTCGCCGATATTGCCGGCATAGAGGACCAGCGGCAGTTCCTCTGAAGGCGTGGGCGCCTTCGTGAAATCTGCAGTCAAAAACTCTTCGTCGATGCCGTTCGTGAAAACCTTCAGATCCGCGTTCGGAGCAACTGACCGCACATGATCCAAAAATCCTACAGAGACGACGTTGAGACGCTTCGCGGACCGGAACGTCCGCCTCTCGAGCCAGCGCATGAAGGGCAGCACCAGACGCACGGCGTTGCCCTTGAGCAGGTCCGAGATGGTATCAGTGAAAAGATCCCGTATATCCAGGTATAGCGGCGCCCTGACCTTGCGCGATATCCAGGCGCCAAGTGCAGCAGTCATCAGCCGCGATGAAGTGGCGAAGACAATATCCCAGTGCCCGTCTCGCGTAGCGGACATCGCCGCGCGAGCATAGCTGAGAAATGCGCGGGATTGATCCACCATACCACTCTTGTGCGGCGGCAGCGCGATCCGCGTTACTTTGACGCCGGGTTCGTCGCCAAAGGCTTCTGTGACCGTCTCCAGTGAACTGTAGCGGTTGGGTACCGTTGTGATGACGTCGATCAGCAGGTCTTGGCCCGCGACCTTGCACAGCGCATCCACCAGCGCCTTGGTCCGGAACGAACCGGCGCTGAGGTCAGGCGGGTAGTAGAAGCTCAGGATGAGAACCCTCATGGCGCCATTCCTATCATGGTCTCATGTGCCCAAGGCAGGCTGCCGGTATATGATATCACGATGCGGCTGGTTGGAACCGATACCCCGAAACGCGGGTGCCAGGTCGCCGGCTCGATGGTCAGCACTGCATCTCCGGACGCTCGCAGCACCATGATCTTTGCACCTTCGGCATCGGCAACGCAAACGGCGCCTGCTTCATGGACGAAAGGCAGCAGACCCTCGCCGAGCGGGAATACGATGCGGATGCTGTGCTGACCTGTGCCGGTTATTTCGTCTCGCACGACCAGCTCGCTTTCGCTCAGGTCCAGTGATCGGCGATGGTGACGTATGCCATTGCGTCCGAAGTAGCCGTCATGGGCGGCGGAGGCATGGACCGAACTGCTTCCACCCACAAACGTGGCGTCCAGCACCTTGGCCCGGCGGCCGACACGGAATCCGCTCCAGACGTCAGAGGAGTTGCTGTCGTCTACCGTTACGGTGGCATGCGCCGGCGTCGAGCGTTGACGGAGCCGCTCGGGGCCCACGCCATACTCGGAGGTGCCGCCGTTGACGATCACGCGGCGTTCCCCGATCGATATCTCGATGGAGAGCGTGTCCGCGTGGCCGTGGGCAGGCAAGTAGGTCGGGCCAACCACGGCCATGTCGAACAGAACCAGCATGCCCCCTGCCTCAAGACGCGCGTAGCCGCTGCTGGACAGCCACAGCGAGCCGGTGGACTGTGCAACGGGAAAGCCGAGCCTACCGGCATAGGCAATCACTTCGGCAACCGAAGGCGCGATGCCCAGCGCAGCGTCATTGAAGAAGCTGATCTCGCCATCGGCATGGCACAGGGTTTTGAGCCACTGGCCCATGGGGCCAACACGGCTGGTGAGCATGTCGCCGAGCGGTGCCGACGATGGAAAGACCGCATCGGGCGCGGTCCCGATCATGTTCAGGAGATCGAGAACGTCTTCGTATGCCAGCACATGATACATCGTGCTGAGTTCGAAATGACCACCGTCAGGCAGGATTTGCTCTTCGATTTCTTTCGACAGGATTGCGGCGCCCTGCTTCAGCCAGCCTTGCGCCTCCTTGCCCTCGAAGTATAACCCGGCAAAGACCAGTGCCTTAGCATTGGCGAAAAGATGATTGCCGAGCAGGTGCCACTCGAGCCGCTGCGCAAGGTATCGGGTCTGTGTGGCAAGGCTCAGCGCGAACCCCTCTGGCAGCGAGGCGCCTGCACGGGCCCACTTGATCCAGTTCACGATGCGCAACGAGGTGGGGTATGGCTCCCATCCGACACCCGCGCCAGGGGCGTTTTGTCGTATCCAGCTGTCGATTATGTCGTGCTGCCAGTCGTTCCGGGAAGCGGCGTCAACTGCATTGAGGTCATCAAAATAGTGCTGGTTGTACCGCCACAGTTTTGACCGGGCAGGACCGTCCCATCCGATCTCGTCGAGTTGGCCAGTGAGGTTGAGAAACTCGAAGCACCGCGCCGCGGGCAGGCTCGGGCTGCGTCGCGCAGGCATGACCCAGCGACCTGCAGGTTCGCGCAAGGGCGGCGGCGGAGACAAATCCGGACGAGGCCGGGCCATGCGGAACCAGGCGCGTCCATAAATCTGGACGGGGCGAAGGTGGCGCAGCGTGTGCCAGTAGCGTAGGATTTTTCCAGGCACTGCCGCTAGGATCCTGCGGATCGGGCAAGCGGCAGCGTTTCAAGCACGTCGACGATACGCTCGGCGGCCCGGCCGTCCCACTTGTCGGGAATGCCACCCTCCTTCCACGAACCCGCGAAGAGCCTGTCGAGCGCCGGCCGAAGCGCGGCAGGATCGGTGCCGATCAACTCGTTGGTGCCGACTTCCACCGTCTCGGGGCGCTCGGTCGAGTCGCGGAGCGTCAGGCACGGTACACCCATCACGGTGCACTCTTCCGTGATGCCGCCTGAATCGGTAATGACGGCTTTGGCACCTCTGACAAGATAATTGAATTCGAGGTAACCCTGCGGCTCGACCAACTGGATGTTGGACGGAATGTCAGCCATCTCCTGGAGTGTTGTCACTGTTCTGGGGTGGGCCGGATAGATAACTGGCAGCGCCCGTGTTGCTGCGCCGATGGCCTTGAGCAGCCTGGCGAAGTGCCCGTCCCGGTCGACATTTGAGGGTCGGTGGAGCGTCATGACGAAGTAACCGCCTGCCTCCAGGGCGAGCTCGTCGAAGAAGGCTGGCTTGATCAGGCGGTCGATGTTGGACAGCAGGGCGTCGATCATCGTGTTGCCAACGAAGTGTATCCGGCTGTCGGCGACGCCACTCCTCAGCAGGGTGTCAGTGGCACCCTGGCTGGTGGTAAAGAACCAGTTGCTGATCGCATCGGTGGCCAGCCGATTGATCTCCTCAGGCATTGTCCAGTCACCTGAGCGGATACCCGCCTCCACATGGGCGACCGGAATGCGGAGCTTCTGCGCGGCAATGGCGCAGGCCAGGGTGGAGTTCACGTCGCCGACGACCAGACAGAGGTCGCATGGCGCCTCCAGAAGCAGCTTCTCATAGCGCACCATGATCGCGGCGGTTTGCTCGGCCTGGCTGCCGGAACCGACCAGCAGGTTCACCTCCGGCTCGGGTATGCCCAACTGGCGGAAGAAGTTGCCCGACATGCGCTCGTCATAGTGTTGACCGGTATGCACAATCCGGCAGGTCACCGTGGTCTTGCCTGCCCGCCTGGCGATTTCGTGGGCGATGGGCGCCACCTTCATGAAGTTAGGGCGCGCGCCCACGATCATGTCTACCAGCATGGTGTCCGTCTTGTGTACGAGGAAGACTATGACAGCTGCAGAACAAGCACCTGCCGTTGATGAACCCTAGTCCCTGGCGGCTTCCGCCAGTTCTATCGAAATCCGGCTGACTTCAAATATCTCGCCGACGTCGATGGGCGCCGGCCCGCCATTGCGCAGCGCGGCCATGAACGCGCCGACGCAGGCCTGATTACCCTTGTCCTGCCGCCAGAGGTTTAGCGATGAGAAGCCGTCCCATCCCCAGCCGCGCATCCTGCGGAAATTGTCCAGTTGCAATACCCGCCCCGCACAGAATACCTCCAGTCGTTCCTTTGGAAAGGCCCGGTGCCCGTTCGCCAGATAATGGATGGTACCCACCGACCCGTCGGCAAAGCTGAGCACGATGGTCGCTTTGTCGTCACGCGGTCCGGCCGAGGCGGCCCTGCCAAGGGTGACGATGTGCTGGGCCGTGATTCTGGCGCCTGACAGGTGGCGCAGCAAGTCGATGAAGTGGCAGGCCTCGCCGATGATCCTGCCACCACCGACAGCACTGTCCTGTGTCCAGTGGTCAGATGGGATGCTGCCGGCATTGACTGTCATCACGAAGCTCTTGGGGCCAGCCACTGCGTCGAGCAGAGCCTTCATCCTGGTGACCTGTGCGGCAAACCTCCGGTTGAAGCCGACCATCAGCAGCTGGCCTGGCCGGCTGGCAACCTCGGCTTCAATCGCTGCGAGTTCGTCGTGAGTCAGGCACAGTGGCTTTTCGCAGAAGACGTGCTTTCCCGCCTGAAGCGCGGCCAAAACCTGGCGCGCGTGCAAGTCGTGCCTGGTCGCGACGACGATTGCATCGGCGTCTGAATCGGCAATTGCGGCTGCGCCGTCGGTGCTGACCTGCAGAAAACCGAATTTGCGGCCGGTGTGCACGGCGCTCACGCCGGCTCCGCTGACAACGGTCCGAAGGACGGCACCCGCTGCCTTGAAGGCAGGAATGAGCACGCGTGCCGCGTAGTTGCCCGCCCCCAGGAAGCTGACCGCAGCTCCCCCTGCCGCTATGGACGGCTTCGGCAGCTCAACTGTCCGCAACGCCTGGCCCGCGACGTGTGCACCGGCAAAATTCAGCACGATACCCAGAGACGGCTCGCCCGAAACCAGCAGGCCGAAAGCGTCGGCGGCGTTTTCCAGGTCAAAGCGGTGGGAGATCAGCGGACCAACATCGAGCGCGCCGGATGCCATCAGATCCAGCACGGCTTCGAAATTGCGCTGTTCCGTCCAGCGCACGAAGCCCACGGGGTAGTCCTGTCCACCCTCTTCATAGGCGGGGTCGTAGCGGCCGGGGCCATAGGAGCAACTGACCTGGAACGTGAGTTCCTTGCGGTAGAAATCGGCGCGTGACAGTTCCAGTCCCGTCACCCCCACCAGGACGATCCGACCGCGCTGGCGACACATCTTGGCCGCCTGCGTGACCGGATCGCTGCTCTTGGTCGAGGCGGTGATGATGACCGCATCCATGCCGACGCCGCGGGAAAATGCCGAGGCGGCGAGCTGAGCATCCTCGCCGCCGCCAACCTGCACCGTCTCGGCGCCAAACTGCCGGGCCAGGGCCAGGCGTTGCGGATCGGGATCAAGTCCCAGTACACGGACGCCCTGCGCGCGCAGCATCTGCACGGTGAGCAGTCCGATCATGCCCAGGCCGATCACGGCAACCGCTTCACCGAGCGTCGGATTGACCAGCCGGATCCCCTGCAGGCCGATCGCGGCGAGCACGGTGAAGGCCGCCTTCTCGTCGCCGACAGCGTCCGGAACACGGGCGCAGAGGTTCTTGGGAACAACCACGATCTCGGCATGCTTGCCGTTGCTGACAACGCGATCACCGATTGCGAATCCGTCGACGCCGCTACCGATCTCGCTGACCCGGCCCACATTGCAGTAGCCAAGCGCCAGCGGTTGATCCAGCTTGCTGCGAACGGCATCAAGCGTCGTGGCCAGCCCGTCGGTGGCGACCTTGGCCAGCACGGCACGGACCTGGTCCGGCTGCTGCCGCGCCTTGCTGATCAGGTTGGCGCGCCCGAACTCCACCAGCATGCGCTCGGTGCCCGCGGACACGACGGTCGCCGAGGTCTCGATCGCCAGATGCCCGGCCCCGGCGCGTGGCGCCGGAATTTCAGCGACCTCGACCTGGCCGTCATTGAGACTTTGTAAGATCTGCTTCACGCCGCAATCCCCGCACGCATCAACAACTGCTCCCGCTCCACCGGGTTCGGATAGTTGATCAAAACTGCCCTGTATTTGCCCTTGAACACGAACAGGCTGCCGGCGGCCGCCCCGACGATCCCGAAAGCGCCGATGAGCCGCTCGATATCCGCCAGCGATCCGGCGCCGCCGAGGACAGTCATCGGCAAATGAATCGCATTGCGCATCCTGGTGATCAGATCAATGTCGTAACCCTTCATTTCGCCGTCATGGTCTACCGAGTTGACCACGATTTCACCGGCCCCCAGGGCTTCCAACTTCTGTGCAAAGACGACCGGATCAATGCCCGTGCGCTTCGTGGCATTGTGCGTCACGACGTCGTACTTCTTCAGCAGCCCGCCTCGCTTGACGTCCAGAACGACCGCGATGCTCTGGCTGCCCACGGTCGCCGCCGCCTCGGAAATCAATTCCGGTCGCGCAACTGCAGCGGCGCTCATGGCGATCTTCTCTACGCCCAGTTGAATGATGTCGCCTACCTGCGCGCTTGAGCTGACACCCCCGCCATAGCACAGGGGCATCCGGCACTCGGTCGCGAGGGCCGAGATCACCTTGTAGTTTGGGGGCCTGCCTTCCCGTGTGGCATCGATGTCCAGCACGATCAGTTCGTCCACTTCCTTCTCGTTGAAGATGCGAACGGCGTTGATCGGGTCACCGACATATTTGGGACTGCCGAACTTCTGCGTCTTGTACAGCCCGCCCTTGTGGATGAGCAGTGTCGGTATGATCCGCGGTCGTAACACGCTAAGCCTCCGCGAAATTCTGCAGCAGCTTTATGCCCCACTGATGGCTCTTCTCCGGGTGAAACTGAGTCCCGTAGACATTGCCCGAGGCCACGGCGGAGACAAACGATGTTCCATAGGTCGTCCGGGCAAGAACGTCCTGCTCGCGGTTCGCGGTGACGACAAAGGAATGCAGGAAGTAGTAGCGCGGCTTTTCAATGTTGCGGAACAGGGACTGACCGTTGGCCGTAGTCACGTCATTCCAGCCCATATGTGGCAGGCGAGTTCTCTGGTTGAGGCGTTCCACGTCAAGTCGGACGACGTTCGCATCGATCCAGCCCAGCCCTGCCATCTGGCCCTCGTCGCTGCGCTTGGCCATCATCTGCATGCCCACGCAGACCCCCAGGACGTCAACTTTGCGATTGAGCACGAGGTCGTCCAGGGTGTCACGCATGCCTGACTCATTGAGCCGGCTCATAGCCCAATCAAAAGCGCCGACACCCGGCAGGATGATCTTGGTTGCCTGGGACAGAACCTCTGCAGTCCTTGCGGCAACCACCGGCAAGCCAAGCCGCTTATATATGTTCTCGAATGCCCGGATGTTGCCGAGACCATAGTCCACAAGTGTGATCAACGCTTGCCGCCAATCTCAAGACCAAGTGCACGCATCACCCAGGCCCCGACCTCATAGATCTGCCCCTGCGACTTGAAGTCCTTATAGCTGCGTTTGGGCAAGGTCATGTAGCTGTTCAGTTCGTCGACCGAGATCCCAAGCTTGCTGGCCACGAACTCCAGGTCGTAGCGAATGGTGCTCTCGTCGAAGGATGGCTTCTTGAGCAGCTCAACGGCCTCGTCCCGCGTCATCTGTCCCGTCAGGATCAGGCTGGAATATTGTACCTTGCGAACATCGTAGCCGAAGCGCTGCGGTAACCAGTAGCTCTCGTAGAACCGGGTGAATCGAGACTCGAAATGTTTCTGTGGGTACGGCTGCCAGCCGAAGCGGGACACCAGGGCGGCCATCGCCTCGCTCTTGATGTATGGCAGGTGATTGAGCGGGCGAACCGCCTTGATACCTTTGACATAGGGCAAAACGATCTTGTGCCAGACGATGGAAGTCAAAGGATAGTTGTGCAGCGGTCGCTGCCCATACTTGTGGTGAATATCTTTGATCTGCCGAGAGTCCGATTGATAATACATCCACTCGACAGGATTACGCACACACTCGGTCGACAGGTTCCCCCCCGTCAGAATGTACTTGACGTTATACTTGTCGGCAAACTTGTACATTGTCGCAAAGAAGGCATTGTCCTGGGGTGCATCCAGGTGCGACACCCCGGACTTGAAGAATGCCAACTGGAGATCTTTCATCTCCTCCCAATCAATCACCTCGGTGAACAGGTCAAGCCCAAGCCCGTCTACCAATCGTTCGATGTTGTTGACCGCCTCTTGGCTGTTCCAGCCGGCATCGACGTGGAAGACCAGGGGCCGCAATCCCAGTTTTTCTTTGGCGATGTAGGTCAGATAGGAACTGTCAATGCCTCCGCTCATCCCGATGATGCAGTCGAAATCCTTGCCTTCACCTTCCTTCTTGATGCTCTCTACCAATGTATCAAGGGCGCGTGCGCCCCGTTCGTCGGTGTGCCATCCGGGGAGGGTCCTGGCGTAGAAAGTTCGGCAATGATCGCAAACGCCGTGCTCGTCAAATTTGATCACGGAGTCGGTCGTGTCCATGACGCAGTTTGAACAGACCTGAGCGTTGCTGGAAGTCATCGTTGATAGCATTTCATGGTTTCGGCCAGGAAGGCGAGGGTCTCGTCGGCGCATCGGCGCCAGCTATAGTTTTCGGAAAGGCGTTGCGCTCGGGTACGAACGCGATCTCTGAGTTCACTGTCTACAATGAGTGCGGCAACTGCACGGTGTATCGAGCCATCGTCTTCGGGATCGAAATACGTCCCGCCGTTCTCGAGAACCTCAGGCATGGGCCCTCGAGAAGAGCTGGCAATCGGCAGCCCCGCCGCCATTCCCTCAAGGAGAGTGTTCGGCATATTTTCGCAGCTGGAGGCAAAGATAAATAGGTCCGCTTGAGAAAGGCGTTCTGGAAGGTCGCTATGAGCGACAAAATCCACCGCCTTAACATACTCACTCTTGGGATCGCTTTGCCTGATTTGGGCATCCAGTTTTTCCTGCGCCGCTCCGCGCCCCCCACCAATCAGGGTCAGGTTGACGTTGAACCCATCGCGGCGAAGCGACTCGACGGCCCGCACGACCACCCACTGATGCTTGTAAGGGGCAGAGTTTGATACGTACACGCATTCGATGGCCTCACCGTTGCTTGGCCAGGGCTTGCGTTGGTCAGCCCTTAACCGAAACGCTTCGCCGACGCCATGTGGAATTTGGCGCACATTGGCCAGTTTTCCGCACGATTTCTGGATCACATCCGCAGCGTACGCCGTCAGAAAGATCGCGCCCGAGGCGCGCCGCAGTGAGCTATTTTGCATATGGCGCAGCAGCAGCAGCCGCAACCCAGCCCTGCCCCAGCCGAACCGATCGATTTCGCCCGGCTCGTAGGACAGCATGTCCCGGCTCATCGTTACCGATGGGCTGAAACGTGAGACGGTTCCTGCATCCGTATTAAGGACGATCGAGCACTTCTGATTGGCAAGCTCCCTGGAGAACGTCGCGCGCTGCCAGTGCAACTGGTGAAAAATCGACTGCTCCAGTGCGGCAGGATTGTGTCGCACCAGCCAAGGCCGATCGGGCAGCTTGTTGAGCAAGGCGCCGTAGGACCAGACATGCACCGACTCGAATCCGAACTGTTCCGGCGTGGCGTTCTCCAGCAGTCCGATCAAATGCGCCCGGGCCCCGCCTGAACGGTTGCGGGATGCGTCAATTCCCAGCCGCATTACTTGGGCCCAAACTGGAGGTCGTGCCGTCGTGCCACCGTACGAAACAGCTTCCATGCCACCTGACACGCCAGAAGGAACCCGAAAAGCAGCATCAACTTGTACATGTAGATGTAGCCGTACCACGCCAGGCGGGGCAGATAGAAAACCGAGGCGAGCGACCAGGCCGCTATCAGACCGGAGGCAGCAAATCTGCCCAGCAGGCTGAAATATTTGCCGACGAGAAAGGCTAGGGCTATGGCCCCCATGATACCAAAATTCAGGTAGGCTTCTGCCGCGAAATGACTACCCCCCAAGGTGTCAGCCTCGCGCATCAGAACCTCTGACATATCCTCCGCCCGTCCCGGAAACCAGTTCAGGCGGCTCGGCACTATCCGATACACATATTGCTGAAGCGTCTTGCCATATTGCCACTGCAGCTTCCGTGTCTCGGTTAGGCCAACGATCGCGACAAGGGTATAAGCCGATGGGCCGATCGTGGACAAAGCAACGCCCCGGCTGAGTCCGGTGTGAATAGCGAGTTCTCGAGCGTTCGCCACGGCGGATTGCAATGTCGGAGCCGCGGCTTCCACTTGCGGGAGTGGAGCCACCTGAGGTGTCAGTGACGAAGTAGGCTGGGACACCCGCGTCGGCGGAGCAAAAACCGCGTGGGATCGCAACAACCCCACGCTCTCGAACATCAGCAGCACAGAGACCGCCATCACCAGCGCGGCAGGCACCCGCCGCCAGTTGATCACCCCGCCCAACACCGACCATACCCGCGGCCCGTGAGCCGCAAAGACTAGGATCGGCAACATCGACTGGATTAGGATTTCACTGCGATTTCCATGAAACAGCCAATAGGCGATCACCGCATACCAGAAAACATAATCGTACCAGCGACTCATCCGAGTGCGGACCATGTACCAGGCGGAGGCAGCGCAATAAAGTACCGGCCACCCCGAGAACCAGCCCGTGCTAGCGGGTTCAACCTCGCCATAGTTGCCGGACAGTATGGTGGAAGTCCTGTTCGCAAGTACGGTCGTGACCACCATGCACACCGCCAGCGCCAGGGTGCCCGGCCATGGGGAGCGCTCTTGGACGCGCAGCAACGACACCAGACCGCCCTGCCGCCTGTCACTGCGCGCTGTGGCTACGACCAGCGCGGCACACTGGAACAGAACGATGGCAAGTGCCTTGGCAATCCACTCGGGCTGATGAAAGCCGATCCTCAAGGATGAGCCCAGCGCCACCAGCGAAGCATCCGAAACATGCGATATCAGCAGCGGGTAGGCCGACGCGAGCAGCAGGAGCACCATAACCAGACTGGCGCTTGGGTCAGTCGGCGACGGGCGCAACGCCACTATCGTGAGGCACAATGAAACGGCTGCCACGAGCACCAGAGTCGCGTCATCAAGCAGGACGGTGCCCAGCCCCGCCAACGCAAGCAGGGCCGCGAACACCGCATACTCAAACTGCCAACTTTGCCTCTCCAGCATGAGCAATTGCGCAGCCGGTGTTTGTCTAGCTTGAGACACTCCGCGCTCCCGAAATCCGATACATGCCGAAGCTCACCAGCATCCATGCCAGGGTGGCAATCGCGCCCGAAGTAGCCGCGCCCACGGCTCCAAGGCTGGGAATCAATGCTACCGACAACCCTACATTGAGAACGATGCACAATAGGAGGCCTGGCAGGGCCCGATGAGCCCCCGCGCTCATTACCAGGCTGTGGTGGTAGAGCGCAAACAGGCAAAGAGTGGCTTCGTTGAGCAGCAAGATCTGCAGTACAGGACCGCTCGCCGCAAACTCTGGCCCAAAAATCATCGCTTGGACTGACCCCGCAAAAGCACCAACACATACGACTACCGGCAATGCAAAAGCCAAAGCGGCAAGTTGGGCCTTGCGGATCAATTGCCGAAGTAGTTCGCTATCGCGGCTGGCCTGTGCCTGAGCCAGGAGCGGCATGACCCAAGACTGAACACCTGCCAAGCCTATGCCCGCAAGCGACGCGGTTTGCTGAGCGACTCGGTAATACCCTGTTTCGGTGTGGTTCGCCAGAGCCCCCGTCAGCATGAGGGAGATATGAGTGACCACGGCACTTGCCAGTGTGATGGCGAGGACGGGGCCGAAGGCCCTCAGCCAGTTGCGCGGGTTGACCTTGATCGTGCTTGCCGCATATCCGGCGATGGTTCTGAGCTGCAGGCGCATCAGCAGCCAGGCAAGGGTAGCGGCGGCGACGATCGCTGCCGCCTGAAGCACCAGGGCCTGGTGCGCGCCCATCACCGCGCCCGAAAGCAGATAGAGCCCGATCAGCACCAGAAAGAGCACCGGTCGAGCTATGGCATCGGGCACCTGACCGAGAATGCGCCAACCCAGCGCTCTCGTTATGGCCCCAAGGTTCGCGGCAAGTGGATAGGCAGCGCTCAGGGCAATGACGAAAAGCAGGCTCTCGATCGAGGTCCAGCCGATCCATACCACGACCAGCCCAACAACAAAGACTGCCAGGCTGTACCCGGCCGCCAGCATACAAGTCGCCCAGAACAGTCCGTTGACCGCGCCCCAGTCGTCGACATCCCGGGCCGTCGCTATCTCCCGGGTCAGGAACTGGGTCCAGCCGGAAAACAGAGGTGTAGCGGCGAAGATCGCGAATGTGACAAGGAGCGAAAAGTAGCCCAGCGCTTCAGGCCCCAGGTAGCGGGCCAGAATCGCGCCGGTGAGGAAAGACGCTGGCAAGGCGGCAAACCGGACGACCACGCTCGCCAAGATTTCCGTTCGGTCCCTTTTGAACTTCAACGCCAATCCACCCGGTTGACTCTCGCCATTGCTTGAGGAAGCGACCCGCTGAAGATCGCGCGTCTATCCGGCATATGTGTCCGGATGATGGGCGTGCCGAAGAAACGGCTGGATGAAGTATGTGTCGTTCGGATCAAGCGTCTTGACCTGCACGGCAGGGTTGCCCGCCAAAAGGATATACGTGGTAAGGCTCGGCTTGCTGACGACGGCGCCCATGCCAACGAACGTCCCCTTGGCGACATTGGCCCCGGGTACAAAGCTGCAGCCGGCACCAACATAGCACCACTCGGCAATCTCTATGGGCCGGATGTCTTCGAATTTGCTGGGACTCAGTCCATGAGTGAACAGCTTTGAACTGCGTCCGGCAAGGATCGAGTTCGCGCCCATCGAGATGTTCCCTGAAGCCTCGAGGAAATGGAACCGCCGGATCGAGCAGTTTCGGCCCATGAGAAGGGCGCCTATGCCCCCTCCGGCAATCCAGTTGAAGTCGCCGATCTTGGACCCCGTCGCCAGCGACAGCGTCTTCAAGTTCCAGATCAGGTTCATATGCCCGATATTGACGTGGTCACCGATCTCGATCGTGCGGGCATTGATGATCGAGAAACCGATGTAGCAGCCCTTGCCGATCTTTGCGCCCGTCAAGCGCAATATGGGCAGCTTGAGCACACTCGGAAGGATGCTGAGACCGATGACTAACAGAAGTCGGACAACTCGCATTGCCGGGCACCGCCTAAGTTGCACTACAAACGGAGGTCGGATTCACTGCTACCGAACACGCTCTTGATATCCATGAGCACATGGTTCTCCCGACCAAGCGCCCGAAGCGCCTCGGCCCCCGCAGAGGCGAACATGTCATGGGCCACTGCCAGCACGATTCCATCATACTGGCCCTTGCCGGGCTCTGACACCAAGTCCAGACCATACTCGTGCTGGGCCTGTTCAGGGTCGGCCCAGGGATCGTGAACGTCGACGTGGGCGCCGTAGTCCTGCAATTCCCTTATAACGTCGATCACCCGGCTATTGCGCAAATCCGGGCAATTTTCCTTGAATGCGAGGCCCATGACCAGCACCTTGGCGCCCTCAACATGGATGCGCCGTTTCAGCATGGCCTTGACCATGCGCTCTGCGACGTAGCGCCCCATGCCATCGTTCAGACGGCGTCCGGCCAGAACGATTTCCGGGTGATACCCCACCGCCTGCGCCTTGAATGTCAGGTAGTAGGGATCAACGCCGATGCAGTGCCCGCCGACTAGGCCGGGTCGAAACGGCAGGAAATTCCACTTGGTGCCGGCGGCCCTCAACACGGCATCTGTGTCCAGTGACAACTTGTCGAAGATCATCGCCAGTTCGTTGATCAGGGCGATATTGAGATCGCGCTGGGTGTTCTCGATGACCTTGGCGGCCTCTGCGACCATGATAGACTCTGCCTTGTAAGTGCCGGCGGTAATGATCTGGCGGTAGAGGGCATCAACCAGCTCGGCAACTTCCGGAGTTGATCCGGACGTGACCTTGCGGATGTCGGGAAGGCGGTGGATCTTGTCCCCCGGATTGATGCGCTCGGGCGAATAGCCGGCGAAGAAGTCGACATTGTATTTCAGGCCCGAAACGCGCTCCAGAACCGGAACGCATTCTTCCTCGGTAGCTCCGGGATAGACGGTAGACTCGTACACGACAATGCTGCCTGCCCTGATTGCCTTGCCCACCAGTTCGGAGGCCGAGTAGAGCGGCCCGAAATCAGGGCGCTTGTGCTCGTCGATCGGGGTGGGCACCGTGACGATGAAAAGGTGGCAGGAAGCTAGGTCCGCAGGATCCGCCGAGAAGCGCAGATGCTGGGCCGTCGCCAGTTCGTCGGCGCTGACCTCACGGGTTGCATCGTTGCCATCCCGCAGCGCAGCAATACGCTTCCCACTGATGTCGAAGCCCAGCACGGATCGGGTCTTGCCGAACTCCACCGCCAACGGCAGGCCCACATAGCCAAGCCCGATCACGGCTATTTTCAGGTCTTCAAGGGGTCGCAAAATCACGCCGCGCTCCGATTCCAATGAAAATCGGGCCTTCCATAGCATCTTTGGGGCCTGATGCCAGTCCTTGGCGGACGATAGTGAAGGGCCAGGATGCGCTCCGCACCATCACCGCTTGAAGACGGTTTCCGTTATATGTAAAAGCCGCGCTAGTCGGATGCGGTCGTCGCCGGCGCGAGATGCTTCCTGTTTTGCAGGCTATTGAGAGTATTGCCAGTGGCAGACGCCCGCCCCAAGAGCGGCTATCCACGCCTGAGCGTGTTAGTCCCCGCCTACAATGAAGAGGATGGCATCGCCAGCGTCATCGCCGATCTGCAACTGCACCTGACCGACTTCGAGATCATCGTCATTGACGATTGCAGTACCGACAAGACAGCCGAGCGCGCTTCAGCGTTCGAAGGCGTGCGTGTCATCCGACTCCCCTATAATCATGGCTATGGCGCTGCACTGCGCCGAGGAATCGAGGCTGCTACCGGCGACACGATCGCCTGGTTCGACGCCGATGGAGAGCATCGTGCCGAAGACCTCGCTGCCATGGTCCTGCGCTTGCACGACGAAAGGCTCGGGGCGGTTCTCGGCGCTCGTCAGGCCTCCGTCTCGGGTTCCCGACTCGCTGGAAAACTCTTGATTCGGCTGTTCGCCGTGCTGCTCGGGCTGGGCTATGTGCGGGATTTCAACTGCGGTCTGCGCCTGTTTCAGCGTGATATCATTGAGCGTTTTCTGCTTCTGCTTCCCGAAGGCTACAGTGCCAGCACGACCAGTACGTTCCTCACCATCCGCCTTCACATTCCCTTCCGCTTCCACCCGATCACGCTGCGCCCCCGCATTGGCGAGAGCAAGGTCAGACTGGCGGACGGCTTCAAGACGCTGGTTACGGTGCTCCGCATCGCCAGCCTTCTGCAGCCCCTCCGTCTGTTCGGCGCCATAGCCAGCGGCTTGGCGTTTGCAGGCCTGGTATACAGCGCCGTGGTAATGATCGTGAATGGACAGGGTCTGCCCGTCCTGGGTGGCGTGATGATCATCAGCGCATTTCTCATCTATGCGTTGGCGGTGCTCGCCGATCAACTCAGCTTGTTGCGGCTCCAGCACAGCATGGATGTCGGTCTAACGAAGCTGCGAAGCCGGGATGCTCATGACTGACAAGCTCGCCAACGCCTTTCACGATGCGCCGCCCCCCGAATGGGCACTCCGGCAGCGCAAGTCTGCGCCCCAGCAAGCGTGGGATTTCCTTGGTGCGCCCCTGCGCATGGTCGTGCTTCCCGATCATCAGTCGGAACGGTTGCACTTGACCTCGCTGCGTGCCGAGCGTCTGCGCATCTGCCTGCCCGAACTGCGCGGCCGCGTGCTGGATATCGGGTGTGGTGACAACATGCTGCTGCGGCTCTACCGGTCGCATTCGCCTGGGCAACCGAGCACGGACAGCGTCGGGGTCGATGTTCATCCATGGTCCGAGGAGGTCATTCAGATCACCAGCTCGGCCGAGCTGCCGTTTGACAATGGCTCTTTCGACACCATCACCTATCTTGCCTGTCTCAATCATATTCCCGAGCGCGCGGAGGCTCTCAAGGAAGCCAATCGCCTCTTGCCATCTGGCGGCCGAGTGGTCGCTACCATGATCGGTTCGTTCGTGGGCAAAGTCGGACATGCCATATGGTGGTATAGCGAGGATAAGGAGCGCGAGATGCATCCCGACGAGCTGATGGGACTGGATGTGGCCGAGATGAAGCGATTGATCGCGGATGCGGGTCTGACGCTGACCGGGCACCGCACCTTCGGTTATGGCCTCAATAATCTCTTCGTGGCGGAGAAGCCTTAGCGGCTATGTGTGGCATTGCCGGACTCATCAACTTCGACCGCAGGCCGATTGACCAGGTATTGGACCAGATGGCCGATGCCCTGGCCCATCGTGGGCCAGACCAGAACGGGGTCTGGCGCCACATTCATCCAGCACACAAGATAGGTCTGGCGCATCGCCGGCTGTCCATACGGGATCTGTCTACCGCGGGACGGCAACCCATGGTGAGCCAGTGGGGCAACTGGGTCATCACTTTCAATGGCGAAATCTACAACGACGGCCCGATGGCGCAGGCACTGGCCGCCGAGCATGGCGTTGAAATGCGGACGTCATGCGATACCGAGGTTCTGATCGAGGCCCTGGCCTGCCGCGGCCCGGTCGCCATCCGCGACCTCAACGGCATTTTTGCATTCGGCGCCTATGACACAGCCAGGGGCGAGCTGCTGTTGGCGCGCGACGCCTTTGGCGTCAAGCCTCTCTACCTCTGGCGTGCACCGGACGGGAAAAGGCTGGCCTTCGCTTCCGAGGTCAAGTCGTTCCTGGCCATTCCCGGCTTTGGCCGGCGCATCGATCCCCATGCGCTGGCGACCCTTCTGGCTCAGGGTTATGTGGGGCCCGAAAGCTCGCTGATGGCCGACGTGGTCAGCATAGCCCCCGGCCAGGTCCTCCGCATCGGCCCCGACGGCGAGGCCAGTGAACTGTTCCGCGTCTCCACCAGCCTGAAGGCCGGCACGCCCGGCCAACAGGTGACCATCGATGACGCGGCGGCCTGGCTCCGCCCGCACTTCGAGGCCGCTGTCCTGAGACAGCGAAGCTCGGATGTACCACTGGCCGTGTGGCAGTCTGGGGGCGTTGACTCCAGCCTTGTTAACGCGGCCTGCGGTGCGCCACGCCCTCGTGCACTGACCGTCGGCAGCAGCAATGCCAGCTTTGACGAGTCGGGCCCCGCGCGGGTCATTTCGGACCTTCTGGGCTCGTCTCTCGACGTCATACAGCTCGATACCGATGCCGATGAGGCGCCGGCATCGGACGTCTTTGCCGATCTCGTCTGGCATATGGACGGGGAGCTGGCCGACAGCTCCGCTCTAGCCGTCAAGCGGCTCTCGGCGGCCACCAAACGTCATGCAACCGTTGTCCTGTCCGGAGATGGGGCCGACGAGCTCTTCGGGGGCTATGCGACCTATGCGGCAACCAGACTAGCGAGCCGCGTTGGGCACATTGTCCCGGGCGGTCCGGCGCGTGCCGCTGCGCGCTTGCTGCTTGCCCAGTCCGCCTCCGGCGCCAGTCGCTACCCGAAGCTGGAATGGGTCGCCCGGTTCCTGCAGGGCCTGCCCCAGGGCCACCTCGCCCACAGCGAATGGCGACGGTATGCCATGCCCTGGGATATGGAAGGGCTGCTAGGGAGCACTGGTGGGGATCCCCTATTGGATTACCGGATGGCGATAGCAGACGCGCGCGGCCTAGACAAGGCGGGGGATCCGGCAAGCTGGGGTCAGGCGGCCGACCTCTCCTACTACCTGCCCGGCGACATGCTCATGAAAGTTGACCGCATGAGCATGGCACATGGCGTCGAGGCTCGCGTCCCGTTCCTCGATCTGGAGTTCGTGGGACAACTTCAGGGCATGGCGTCGGCGTTGCGCCTGCCATCACACGGCGAGACCAAGCCGCTGCTGCGGCGCATGCTTGCGAGCTACGGACTGCCGCCAGAAATCGTGAAGCGGAAAAAGACTGGGTTCAATGTGCCGTTGGCCAGCGAACTGCGCGGCAGATATCGCACCGCGCTGACCGATCTTCTGATCGAGGGCAGCTACGTAGAACCCTACCTGAGTGCGGATTACACGCGAAACCTCGCTCGCGAACATCTCGTCGGCTCAGGCAATCATGCCTATTTGCTGTGGACACTGATGACTTTCGCCCAGTGGCGCAAGCATCTTGGACCGTAGGAGCACAATGGCAGACCGGATACGCGAGAAAACAGAGCAGACCATCGCCGATTTCGGCGACCAGTGGTCGCGCTACACCGACAATGATGGCTTCTATGCCAGCCAGGAGATGTTCGCGGACATCGTCGGGCCGCTGCTGCCGACTGAGGCCCTCGCAGGCGCCCGGTGTGCCGAGGTGGGGGCCGGCTCAGGTCGTATCACCCTGATGCTGCTAAGATGCGGTGCGGCTCATGTGACCGCCATCGAACCGTCCCGCGCCGCGGAAGTTCTACGGCTCAATATCGCCGACTTTGCCGACAAGGTCACCATCGAGCAGGAGCGGGGCGACAAATTCGCTGTCGGCGGCCTCGATTATGTGGTCTCGATCGGCGTGTTGCACCACATTCCGGACCCAGGCTCCACGGTGCAGCGCATGTTCCAGTCGCTGAGGCCTGGCGGACAGGCCCTTATCTGGCTCTACGGGCGGGAAGGAAATGCTGCATATTTGAGTGTGGTCGAACCGCTACGCTGGGTCACTCAAAAACTGCCCGTACAAGTCAATGCCGGCATCGCCTGGCTCCTCTATGTACCCTTGGCGGCCTATATCAGACTATGCCGCTGGCTTCCGCTGCCCATGCACCACTATATGCGCAGTGTGCTCGCACCATTGGCCAAGGGCGATGTCCATCTGGTTATCGTCGATCAGTTGAACCCTGCTTGGGCGAAGTACTATCGCGAAGACGAGGCACGCGAGCTACTGGCCGCCGCCGGGTTTACGGATGTGACGCTTTATCACCGGCACGGCTATAGCTGGACGGTACGAGGAACACGACCTGAGTAAGGCTGGCAGCCAGAGCTAAAGCTCGAATGTATCCTTCAGGCTCCGCTTTCCCAGCAATCGCAAGGTGAAATTGCGACCCGCCCGCAGGACCGGATAGAGTAGGCGCGAAACGGTCGGCGAATGAAATATGGCCGCGTTGAGCTTGTTGAACACGTCGCTGCGACTGCTCATCAGCGCCAGGCGATTGATGCAGTCGGCCCCGTAGTAAATCTCGCCGTTGAGCACCAGTGCCATGCCTTGGTCAAGCGGCATACCGGCCGTTTCAAACTCGCGCACCAGGTCCGGCCGTTCGCGGGCATCCACCAATTGCAGGCGGTTCAGCGACTCCCGGAGTCGTTGATAGGCCACAAAGCGCGAACAGAACGGGCATTCGCCATCGTAGATCACGACGGCCTTTCCGGCCCATTCAGGGCGCTCACTGAGCTTGGACAGCGAACTCATAGCGAGAGTTTCCTACCGGGATCCGCGTGACGCGACCATCCGGACCAACCGAGACGCAGCTTGCGTCGACAGCCAACACATAGGACTGCACTGAGCGGAGATCAAGCGCGGCAAATTCGTCATATCCCCAGGGGGAAGACCAGATGTGGTGAGGGTAAATGTCGTAGACAAATCGGCCACTGCCGTCTGCCGAGAGTTCCAGCGCCTGAGCGTGGTGATGATCGATCACCGCTTGGATACGGACGCGCGCCTCGCTGGGCAATGTCCACGGCCGTGCCGCGGCGGGGCAGTCCTGCTGCATCTCACGCAGGATGTTCGCGTCTCCTGTCGTGCCCCAGGTGCCAGTGGGCAGGTAGCTGCCCATGGCCCCCGTGAAGCGCTGCTGGGCCACGCCGATGGAGTCGTTGAGGAAGAAATTGGACGGCACCCGAACCGCTTCGCCGTCCGACGTCACAGCCTCGAACATCACCTTGTTCACCCCGCCGGTGTCGAACCAGGCCAGCCGCGCGATGGTGAACGACAAGTATGGCGCCGCCAGCACAACCAGGCAGCCGAACACAAGGGTCGCCCTGGGTACTGGCCGGGCCTGACGGCGCATGGCGTCGAATGCCAGCACGAACGCCGCATTGAGCACGATCCATTTCCAGAAGAAAATGGCCGACAATAGGAAGATGGCGACATGAATGAGATCGTAGAAGAAGGTCAGCACCGCCGACATGCGCAGCGACAGCAGCACGAATAGCGCGGCAAGCTGGCTGACCACGACTGCAGCGTTGAGCGGAGTGTTGGCGATGACCAGCCACTGGTAGAGCCAAGACTCTCCAGAGACGATGTTGGGCAGCACCAGCATCCCCAGATCCTGCGTGTGCACTGTCAACATGTATGTCGGATTCTGCAGGATCCAGGTCAGCGGCGTGGCGTTAGCCAGGAAGACCTTGTCCAATCCCGAATAGAAATAGTTGGACAGGTGGATGCCGGCGAGGGCGACGACGCAGCCAATGAAATACTGCTCGGGCGCAGCCAGAACATGGCCTGATCGGCTCCAGGGCAGGACCTTTGCTCGGGATGCCAGCAGTTGGAATACTGTGTAGAGGGCGAGGAATACCCCTGTCATCAGGGCCAGATCAGGGATGATGATGTAGTCGGAGCGCCCCGAAATCGCTCCGCCGATCGACTCGCCGAGGGCAACTTTGGACCATTGTAGCGCAATGGCGGGAACCAGCACCAATGCCGGGCGGAATATGGCCAGCGACCCGATAAGCACCGGGATCCAGACACTGTTCGTCCATTCCGGCTCCAGCCCGAGATCGTAAGTCTGCCACGACCCTGCTAGGTAAATCACGCAGTTGAGGTTGATGGCGAAGAGCACTGCCATGAATGGGAATGGCAACGCGCTTCGCTTCCAGCCTAGCCCGAGCAGCAACAGTCCCGAAATCAGAGCTACCCGGAGCGGACTGCTCCCCCGCAGCAGCCCGAGTTCACCCTCGAGCAGGGCAAAGACCACCAGCGCAACGACCAGCAGCCCGATGACCACACCGGTTTCCTTGAAAAGTCGCCCGGCACGGGGGGCTACCGCATTCGCTAAGCTCAAGGCGTCCCCCTAACCAGGTCTCACTCCGTGCCAATTGGGAACCTATAGCGGGCAGTCCCCACCGGAATCCGCGAGACATCGCCCTGCGCGCTGACCGAAACGCATCTGGCATCAATGACCAACTCGTACAATTGCACCGTTCGCAGATCAAGGTTCGCGAACGCCCCGAACATCCACGGCGCCGACCAGATATGATGCGGGTAGAAATCGTAGGAAAACCGGCCACTGCCGTCCTGCGAAAGCGTGATCGCCAGGTCGTGATACTTGCCGATCAGCGTCGACACCAGCTTTCGGTAGTTGTCGGACAATTCCCAAGGCTGCGCGCTCTGCACGCACTGTGTCATCATGGCGTCGAATACGCCCGCATCGCTAGTTGTCCCCCACGTGCCGGTGGGCAGGAATCCGGGCATGGCGCCGGCAAATTTCTGCCGGGCGATGATTAGTGAACCATCGAGATAAAAGTTTGATGGCACGGTAACGCGGGTACCTTCATCCGTGACCGCCTCGATCCGGACCTCGACAACGCCAGGCGTATCGAACCACGCCAGCTTGGCGATGCTGAACGAGACGAAGGGTGCCCCCACAACGATAGCGCATCCCAGCAGAGAAACGGCACGTGGCAGCACAATTCTGCTTCGCCTGATACTGTCGAAAGCCAGCACGAATCCTGCGTTGAGAATGATCCACTTCCAGAAGAAGATTGCCGAAAGTGCAAAGATCGCCAAGTGCATCAGGTCATAAAACACGGTCACCGCCGTCGAGGCCCGCATCGAGAACAAAACAAGGACCACGAGCAACTGAGAGATCAGTACCGCGATGTTGATCGGTACATTCAGCATGGTGACGTAGGGCAGGATATTGGATCCGGATCCCAGGACGTTGGGCAGGGTCATCAGGCCGAAATCGGCGGTGTGGATGGCCAGAAAATAGGTCGGGTTCTCCAGTACCCAGGTCAGCGGCGATGCGCCCGGCAAGATCAACTTCTCCAGACCAGAATAGAAATAGTTCGAAAAATGAACGCCCGCCAACGCCACCACGCAGGAGACGAAATAGAAATCCCTGTCGAGGCTCGGAAATTTCCAGCGGTGCTGTTCCGGAATTTTGGCGGAAACCACGGCATGGATGGACAGGACAGCCATAAAGAGGACAGTCAAAATCGCCAGGTCCGGAATGATGATATAGTCGGCACTGCTCGATACGCCCGAGCCGAACTCCCGCGCCAGATGCACCTTCGACCATTGCATGGCGATGGCAGGAACCAGAAGGAAGGCCGGCCGGAAAAGCGCGAGGATGCCAAACGCCACGGGCACCCACACCGAGTCCGCTGCCGGATTGTCGAAACCCAACTGATAGGTCGGCCACGCGCCTGCGAGATAGACCACGCAGTCGACATTGATCACGAGCAGGATCGCCTGGGCGGAAAATGGCAGATCCTTCCTTTGCCATCGGGCACCGATGATCATGATTGCGGAAAGAACAGTGAACTGGCCAGCGCCAGGACGTTGCAAGACATCTCCAATACTGATCAGCGCATGGAAGCACGCAAACGCAATGGCGATCAGTGAAATCGCCACCATCGTCTGGGACGGGTGCGGCGTCTTGGCGGACGCGACGCCGTTTGCGATATCTTCCGATGCGCTCAACGCTGCCCTCAGCCCCTCTTCGCCCCCTGCCCGCTCAAGCGCCGTGGTTGATCAGGCCCAGCACGGCGACACCCGACAGGATCAGGGCCATACTGACAAAGTGCAGTGGTTGCAGGTTTTCAGAAAACAGCCACCATCCGGCTATTGGCACCAGCAGGAACACCAGCGACAAGGACAGATAGCTTGAACTCAGCGACGCAAATCGGAGGGCGTAGAACCACAGCACCTGTCCTGCGCAGGATACAAGAAAGCCGACAACGATGATCGCCAGCACCTTCGGCGCGAAGATACCAGCCTCCGCTTTGGATTCCTCGGCAGCAAATTTCATTATCACCTGCGCCGATGCAGCGATGAGCGAGATCAACAGGAGCAATACCCAGTTCATGATACGTCTTTCTGGTCCATGACCATTCTTGTGCCGGCCAATGGGGGCAAACTAGCATTATGGGAGAGGCGTTACGGCCACCACACTTCCCAGACGATTTTGGAATACGATGCGCCCTACCCCCGCCAGCAGGTCTGGCTCTATCGGGTCGGTGACGACCACGTAGTCCGCGCCAACTGCCTGTCCCAGCATCACCCAGCGTCGGGCCACACCGGATTCGTCACTGTCGCGCACCGAAACGAATTCCCGCATTGCTGCCAAGCTGCTGCCCAGCTTTCCATGATTTGAATAGGCCAGCCAGCCGATGTCCTTCCAGTCGAAAGCGAGGGGTCGGCGCGCCAATGCCCGAATCGAAGGGCCCAGAGCGCGGGCGAAAAACGTCGCATTGGGCGGGGTCTCGTCACGGATAAATGCGAGCATTTCGCCCGCTGGGTCATCCGGCATCGGCGACGGGCACACCAGTTCGCCGCGCAGCCAGCACTGGATACCGGCTACGGGCCCAGCATTCTGCTCCATAACGGGCGGAAAGTGCACAGCGCCAAGCCAGAACACCATAACAACGGTCGGAAAGTACCGGCCCAAGCGGACACCGGAAAACCGGGTCGCACCCCAGACCGCTAGCAGCAGCAGCAGCGGTACCACGTAGCGAACCGCCCGGACGAGATCAAGCTGCAGCGGCTGCCGCCCCGCCATTCGCGAGGCGACGTTTTCAAGCACTGGAACCACGCAGGACAGAATGAACAGGCATGCGAGCAGGACGACGACTGCTAACAGTTTCCCGCGATCCTCTGCATCGTCGCCCCGCCACACCAGTGCCGCTCCCAGCCCGGCCATGCCCAGCAGCAGGACACGCGGTCCGGACAGGATCGAAGCCAAGCTGCTCACAACACCATTGAAGACGTCGACATATTCTTCGGAGTAGCGCAGGCGCGTCGCCTGGTCCGTGAGCGCCGGATCTGCGCCATTCCGCGCATAAAGAATGTCGGAAACGTACTGGCCGAAATTTGGTGCGATGATGACGAGGAACAGGAGACCGCTGACCAACGCAAGACCCGCTAGGCGAAGCGGAGTTGCTTTGCGATAGCCCTGCACCAGCATAGCTGCCATCATCGACAGCGCCACCGGTGGACCCGAAGCCGGGTGCAGCCAAAAGGCAAAGCCGGCAAGGAGAAAAGTCGCGAGCCAGTATCTGACGTCGTCACCGGCCTGCAACATCAGCAGGATCAAGAACGGGAAGTAGGCGCTGAACAGTACCCTCGGCTGTGCCTCCTGGAACAGCCCCCAGTAGTCACCCGCGACAGTCTCAAGGGAGAAGGTGCAGGCCAGCGCAAGCATCAGCCCCGCAAACCTGCTGCCTGTGACATGACATCCAAGCAGATACCAGCCGAGTAGAAACGCGAACGACGATATGCCCTTGAGCGCCCTCATCACGTCGTCGGGCTGGCCCAGGCCTGCCATCTCCGACAGTTGGAACAGCACGACGTTGATGTTGTTGTAGAAGGTGTAGTTGGACGGCGTGTCGAAGAGAAAATCCAACGCATATAGGTCCGGATAGAGACCGGCCAGCGCCCGCGTCAGGATCATGGTGCTGTCTCCCCCAAGTATCGGGCCCGGGGTAACGGCGAAGGCTCCGGCGAAATCGGCAAAGCCCAGAACAGCGAAGAGCAGAACGATGAAAACGTCCGGATCGCTGTCACGCGCTGCAGGCGGCCTCATGGCATCCCCCGGATCATCGTTGTTTTCCTCGCTCAACTTGGCGTCCAGGTTTGGATGTGAGGAGGAGCGCATGAAGTCAATGCCATTCTCACGTTCTCGGCTTGATATTCGCTTCCCTACACCATGTACCAATCGATCTGGGCAAGCGCTTGCGCATGCTCTATGAGAAGGCCCGGCAGCCAACAGGTGTGCCGAATCTGCATGCAATCAGGACATCCCAGTGAAGATTCTTGTTACGGGCAGCGCCGGCTTCATCGGCTTCCATGTGGCCAAGCGGCTTATCGGCCGCGGCGACGAAGTGGTCGGGGTCGACGTCGTCAATGACTATTACGACCCTGCCCTGAAGGAAGCGCGTCTCCAGATTTTGAATGAATTGAGCACCCAGCAGGGTGCGCGCTACCAGTTCGTGCGTGGCAACTTGGCCGATCGCGACGTAGTTGATGCTCTGTTTGGCGACCACCGGTTCGATCGCGTCATCCATTTGGCCGCGCAAGCCGGGGTGCGATACAGCATTGAGAACCCCCACTCCTACGTTGAAAGCAATATCATTGCCTTCACCAACATCCTTGAGGCTTGCCGGCATGCTCAGGTGGAACACCTGACCTATGCGTCGACTTCGAGCGTTTATGGTGCCAACACCAAGATGCCGTTCTCTGAGCATGACGGTGTGGATCATCCCCTTCAGTTCTATGCTGCAACAAAGCGCGCCAATGAACTGATGGCGCATAGCTACAGCAATCTTTTTGCACTCCCGACGACCGGCCTGCGGTTCTTTACGGTTTACGGGCCATGGGGGCGACCGGACATGGCGCTCTTCAAGTTTACCCAGAAAATGCTGTCCGGCGAGCCCATCCCCGTCTTCAATTTTGGCAACCACACCCGTGACTTTACCTATGTCGACGACATTGCCGAGGGGGTCATACGCGCCAGTGACAAGATTGCAGCGGCCGATCCGGAATGGGACAGCGCAAATCCCGACCCGGCCACCAGCAATGCCCCGTTCCGCCTGCTGAACGTGGGTAACAGCAACCCGGTGACACTATCGGCCTATATCGAGGCTCTGGAACGCGCCCTGGGCGTCAAGGCGATTCTGGATTTGCTTCCGTTGCAGCCGGGCGACGTGCCCAATACGTCTTCCGATGTCAGCGAGCTGCAGACACTGGTGGGATATAAACCCGACACGAGCATCGATGACGGCGTCGGAGCATTCGTTGTCTGGTATCGAGACTATTATGGCGTTTAGGCGCGTATTCGGCAGATTTGCGACGGGTTGTCCGGTGCCTCCGAGAATGCAGCGGGTCGAAAACCCGGTCAGCGGCCAGATGCCGGATGACCTTGTGGCACATCGCCTGATGTTGAATACTTCAGCAGCATGCGCAGGGGGCATTTAATATGACTGTCAACACCAATCTTGCCGCGGCCTACCTGAAGCTGAGTACGCCTATCCGTCGACGTGGATTCAAGCGGTTCATGAGTGTCGTCAATTACGTATTTCCATTTGGCGCTGCGGCCAGGGTCACCATGCCCGTAAATGGAGGCGAATTTGCTTTCCCGGCAGGCGATCGTTACTGGCTTTATTACTTGCTCACTAATACCCCTTATGAACCCGAACTCCTGCATCTGCTCGATCATCTGGCCGAGATGCCGTCGTTGTTCTTAGATTGCGGTGCCAATATGGGATATTGGTCCGTCGTCATGAGCGCCACCGTTCCGACTGTATCCATCGAAGCCTCGAGCGAAAGTTTTGGTTGGTTGCAGCAAAATCGGACCGGAAACTCAAACCGGTTCCAGGTCATTCACGCCGCCATAACGGATGGATCTACTCAATTTGTGTCATTCTCGAAGACCGGTCACTCGGCTGGACGCCACATTTCGGATAGTGGTGAAACCGAACGCATCCCCACCGTGACAGTCGATCAGTTGGTCGCGCAAACGCCGCGGAACGCAACTGGCCCGATCCTGGTGAAGCTGGACGTGGAAGGTGTGGAGGTGGAAGCATTTCGGGGCGCGACCGCCACCTTGCAGGGGAACTCCCTTTTTCTTTACGAAGACCACGGCAAGGACCAAGATTGCATCCCGACCGCCTACCTCCTTGGGGAGGGCCGGCGTGTTTGTTTTGTCTCCGAGGCGGGGGACGTTGTCCCCATCCGGTCAATTGACGATGCGCGTGCTGTCAAAGCCAATGCGTACACCGGCTACAACTTCGTTGCGCTGGGCGATAGGGCGGAGTTGTCGCTCTGAATTCTGTTTTCAGCAATCCGCTGGCCGGTGCAAGTGTGTCAGTCCACGTATCGAGAAACCTCGCTCGGCATAATATTTGCTCGCGTTGTAGCGAAATGGCTCGCTGAGGCTTTGCCGAAGAGCAGACTCTTTGTGGCCGGGATCCATGTGTCCCGCCCTGCCGCTGAGGTCCCGAGTGAGGACGAGACAGTTGCTCTCCTGTGGGGTTCGCCGATTATGACAATCGACCGCCACAGCAGTTTGTTGCGTGGCTGAATCAGTCACGGTCGGCCGGGGGCGCGCGAATGTCCGAAAGCTAGCGGACTTGTACGATTGCTTCGGAGGGCCTGTACTTAGCTAGGATAGCCGCCCGAATTGCTTCCGCGGTGCTGCGTGCCGCCGCTTCCTGCGTCCCGGAGGCCGATGCGATTTCAACTGGCGTCAGCTTGCCTGTTTGGTAGCTCGTATCGGAAAAGCGCGTGGTCTCGAAAAGGACGATGCCGCCCTGCGAAATCGTCGCCGTTGCCGTGACACGGATATTGGCCGGCCTTGAGACGGAAAAGGCATTCGAGACCGACCCGGGCAGCCCGCCGGCCGAGGCGGAGATGTCCAACACCGGATCAAGCGGACTTGCCTCGCCTGGAAAAGCAACCTTGAGGCGGTCGAGAATGATCTGCTCGAGGCGGCTATTGGATGGCGCGAAATTGAAACGGGCCGACGCGAGGCTTCCATCGGTAGCTCGATCACCATATACGGGGGCAAAGCTGGTGCATCCGGCCAGCAGGCCGAGGAGAGTCAAGGCAATGGCGATGGGCAGGAGCTTATGTTTCTTCACGTTCCGCCTCCCTATTCCAACCAGCTCTTGATCGGCACGGCGCCCGAATAGCCGACATCCAGCCCAGCGGGCGCCAGCAGCCTGAAGGTTGCCGTGGCGCGCAGATCATTGGCTGACCTGTGGGTCGGGCCAGTTCGCGTCACCGCTCCGGAGACGACCAGATAGCCATCATTGTAGGTGACGCCACCGCCAACCTGAAGGTAACTGCCGGCGTCGATATCCCAGTAAGCGTTGCCGCTCACGGTCCAGTACTCTGCCACTGGGAGCGAGAGTTCCACGCCGACCTCGTGCATATCGCGAATATTACCAGTCGCCGGCGTCGCGGCGGCAAAGCCGTAGTTGAGCGCGCCGGACCAGCCGTCCCGACCATAACTGACACCCAGCCCGGCACGGGTGAGAGCAAACGTGCTGGTATCAACCTGGACCTTGGCGCCTGCCTTGAGGGTATCGGCCAGTGATCCATAGGCGCCCAGCACCGCGTAGGAGCTCGCGTTCTCCAGCCCGGAGGCTACGCCGACCTGCTGCCGGTTGGGCGCAGCGAACGCATTGGTACCGGCCAGCTGGAACGACTGCCCGCCGACCAATTCGAAATAGCTGCCATCGTCGAGGCTGGCCAGATACCGACCGCCGACATTGAGGCGGAGGCCGGTCTCCTGCCGGTCAATGCCGGTAAAACGGTTGTAGCTGAACACATTGGTGTCGTCGAACACCAGGCTTTGGGAGTCCTCATTGGTGATCCCAGGAGCGATATTGGACGCACCCCGATAGACGATCTGGCCAATCGGCTCGATCAGGTGGGTGACGCCATTGCCATAGGCCGCCAACGGATAGCGGATATCGAGGGCAGCAATCGGGGTTGCGCTGAGGAGCGTCTGGGCAGCGGGAGCCGAGGCCAGCGCGCTATTGCCGTCATAGCCTGCCCCATCCAGCCGAAGCCCGAGGAACGGGGTGATGACGGCTCCCCCGGCGATCCACTGGTTTTGCCAGCTGGCCTGCGCCATGCCGTGGATACGGGTGCCGGCATAGCCATAGTCATAGGGGATGCCATTGACCGTGGTGGTCGAGTCAGCGGCGCGCGTGATGGCGAGCAGCCGCCCCTCGACCTCGATCCGCCCGCCACCATCAGGGATGGCGAAAGTGCGGGCGACCCGGACATTGGGCAGGGCTATGCCCTGCTGGTCGCGAGTCTGTTGGGTGTTGTTGCCAAGCAGATTGACCTGCTGGATGCGCGCGTCGATATAGGTGTCATCGGAGAGGTGCGTCGCATAGACCTCGTTGACAGCCGAGCGCCGCGGGTCCAGCAGGTAATCGGCGAAATAGGCGCTGTCGGTGAAAACCGAATAGGCGGCTCCGAGTGTCCAGTCCTCGACCGGCTTCAATTCGCCGGCGGCCTGGACAGCGCCGCGCCAATCGCGCTGCGCGTCGGCGAAGGTGAAGGCCATCTTGTTGAACTGGTAGAGACCGGAGGCCTTGATGCTGAACGATCCCCGGTCGAAACGCTGTATCCACTCGGCCCCCATGAGGAAGCCCTGCCCGCTCAGAAGCGTGGGCGAGAGGATAATGCTGGTGTGCCGGGTCGAATAGACGGCAAAAGGCAGCTCGACCTTGACCCCGATTTCCTCGCTATAGCCAAGACTGGGCTTGGGGATGGATTCAAGGGCCTCATTGCTCATGTCGGGCAGCCAGAGATAAGGCAGCCAGGCAACGGGTATCCCGAGCAGCGCGATGGAGGGTTGCTCGAGGGTGATCGAATTGTCCTCGGCGTTCTGAACGATTCGAGCGGCGCTGATCGACCAGCCGATGCGGTGACCCGATGTGCTGATGCATTCCCCGCAAGGGGCATATTGCGCATTGGTCAGGATGGAGTTCAGCACCTGGTCAAACTCGGCACTGTCTGCCGTGATGCGGGAGCCGTCGTGGGCCGTCAGGGTCATGCTATCGAGCACGGCCCGCTTAAATCCGCCCGTCAGGTTCAGCGTGTCACTGCGCGATACATTGCCGGCCGGGTCGGTGACGGTGGCATCACCGATTAATTCCATTTCGCCGGCATCGCGGCGGTAGACCAGTTCGCGGCCAGTCAGGACATAGCCGCTGACGCGCAAGACGACATCGCCACGGGCGACGATGACATTGTTGACGGAGTCGAAGACCAGTTCCTCGGCCTCGATGGCCGTCGGCGCTGACGGGTCAATGGGCGCGCTGAAGAAGTCCTGCGGCAACAGTCCCTGCGCAAGGGTGGGCTGAACCATAGCCAGGCCTGTCGTGACCAAGGCCATTGAGCCAAGCAAAGCTGCGCCTATGCCGGACTTCACGGCAAAGTCCCCCCTGCGCTATGTGCTCTGGATACTCGGCTCGGCATTGACCACACTACGCTGATACAAGAAAACGCAACGCCGTCCAAAGCCGAAACGCCCGTGGCCGACAAACTACCGGTCAATGTAAAGGCGGGCAATGAAGAATGTACGAATCGGCGGGAAAGTGACCTGCCTGCCAGCAGTGCTGGCCAGGCATTCTCAATCGCGCGCTTGCCGGCCGAATATCACACAGCTATTTGAAGGCCCATGACATCGAACCCCAAGATCATCATCCCCTTCATCGCCCTCACGGCCGTTCTCGCCATAGGGCCGGTTGCTCCGGAAGCCGGGAACATCCTCTTCTTGGTCGCAGGTGGGACCGCAATTGCGTTCATGTGGCCCGGCGCCCTGCGGGAGCTTGTACGCCCTGTCGCGTGGATGCCGCTGGCCGGGCTTGCCCTGATCGCCGTCGCCTACACGGCAAGTGCTGGTGTGGCGGGTCTTTCCGGCCTGCTCTATTTCACGCCCATGCTGGCTGTGTGGCCTCTTCTAGCCGCGTTTCGGGGGACTGATTTGGGTGAGCATGGGTTGCTGTTGGGCATTCTGGCCCTTTGCGGGGCTTCCGGTGCCGCCATCATGGCGCTGAGCGAGGTACAGGCAACAGGAACCGTCAGGGCAGGCGCTGCAATCGCCAACCCCATTCACTTCGCAGATGTCGCCTTGTTAGTCGGCTTCCTTGGCCTGATCGGAATGGCCTTTGCTCGCTCGTATTGGCGCATACTGTTTGTGGTCGCCCCGATCATGTCTGTCATTGCGGTGGCACTATCGGGCACTCGCGGCGCCGTTGTCGCGGTCATGGCCATGCTCCTTGCCTTCGCCGTTAGCATCGCCGCTGTGCAATTGGTCAGCCGTCGCCTTGTGCTTGCCGGAACCGTCGTGCTGGTGGCGATCGGCGCATTAGCCTTGGCCGTGGGTGGAAGTCAGATATCGGGCATCGAGCGCGTCCTGTCAGATATCGCCGAAACCCTGGCGCATGGGGCCCCGACGGACAATTCCACCGATGTACGCCTCCAAATGTATCTCGGTGGGGCCCGTGCGGTTCTGGAGGCCCCGATTTTCGGCCATGGTCCGCTGGCATTTACTGCAGTTGCCGACAGCCTCGCGGATATGCCATTCGGGAACACGCCTCACCTGCACAACGACATCATCGACATGGCTGCCAGCGGCGGCATTCTTGGACTTACTACCTACTTTCTCATGGTGCTGGCACCCTTGGTCGAGGCGTTTCGCGCACCAGCTTCTGCAGTTCGCCCGTGGACAATTGTTCTGGCTTCGACCCTTGTCACCGGATTTTTTGTCATGGGGCTGACCAATGCCATGTTCGGTATTCTGACGGTCACCACCTCCTTTGCAGCCGTTTGTGTGATGATCGGTATGCTGGGGAATTCGACGGTCTCGTCCGATGCGGCGGAAGCGGAAGCCACCGATCTATAGGCTTTACTGGAAATCACAGTTCCTACACCGCGTTTCGGAGTTTGATCGCGTCCGTCTGTGCCGTCCAGCAACTATGGCGCGGGCGACTTGGACGATGACGAATCACGCCCATCTCCGGCGCGTGGCAGGTCTACCTCTACCCCAAAGGATAATCCGAAGGTTCTCCCAAGACATAGAACCGTGACAATGTCCTTGCCCAATTAAGATGCGTGGCATCAAGACCGATCAGATAGGAGGTCTGGATCAGCGGCCGATCGCCGAGCCTGGGATGACCGATGACAGTGCCCACCAGGATGACGCGCTGCGGACCCAGTTCGACGAAGTGCCAGTTGTGAAGCCGCGGGGCGCGATCGAGCGTTTCCGGCCCCGGACGCCAGCCGGAGGCATGTTCGGCCAGATGGAAGTACCTCAGGTCTTCGAGGCCAAGGGAAAATGGTACATGCTGTTCTGCACCGACGGATCGCACTGGTCCGAAGCTTACAAGCGGATCAACCCGGAGACTCCGGTGCGCGGAACGCACTATTTGATGGCCAACGATCCGTTTGGTCCGTGGGACGTGGCGCCGGGCGCCTTTTTCGATGGCGCACAGGGCAGCCGATATGCCGGCAAGATCGTCGAGACGGACGATGGACTGGTGTTCATGGGCTTCCGGCATGATGCGGCTGACGGTTCGTTCGTCGGCCAGGTTTCTGATCCCATTCCTGTCAGGATGGACCAAGACGGCCTGCTCCACACCGAACTCGACAAACTTCCACCCGGTGCCCGGGTCTAGGGCACAAGAAGATCATCATGGCCGGTTTGAGCCTGAACCAGATCCGCAAGACCTATGGCAAGGTCGAAGTCATAAAGGGCGTCGATCTCGAGATCGAGCACGGCGAGTTCGTGGTTTTTGTCGGCCCATCGGGATGCGGCAAGTCCACGCTGTTGCGCATGATCGCGGGGCTCGAGGACATCACCGGCGGTGAGCTGAAAATCGGGGACCGGCTGGTCAATACCGTGCAGCCGCGAGACCGTGGCGTCGCCATGGTGTTCCAGTCCTATGCGCTCTATCCGCACATGAGTGTCTACGACAATGTCGGCTTTGGTCTCAGGCTCAAGAAGACGCCGAAAGACGAACGCGACGCCAAGATCCGCGAAGCCGCGCGCATCCTGCAAATGGAGCATCTGCTGGACCGCAAACCGGCCCAACTCCCTGGTGGGCAGCGACAGCGCGTCGCTATCGGCCGTGCCATTGTCCGGCAGCCCGAGGTATTTCTGTTCGACGAGCCCCTGTCGAACCTCGATGCGTCCTTACGCATGGACATGCGGATGGAGATTTCCAAGCTCCATCAAGACCTCGGCGCCACCATGATCTACGTCACCCACGACCAGGTCGAGGCCATGACCCTGGCCGACAAGATCGTGGTGCTCAATGGCGGCGTGGTGCAGCAGGTCGGTTCGCCTCTCGAGCTCTATCACCGCCCGGCCAACCTGTTCGTGGCCGGCTTCATCGGCTCGCCCAAGATGAACTTCGTCGAGGTTATGGTCGACGCGGCCGATAAGGGTTCAATTCGAATATCCAGCCCAACCATGCGCGCCATCTCCGTCCCGATTGCAGGGGGTGGCCAGAAGGCCGGTGACACCCTGACGCTCGGCGTGCGCCCCTATGACTTCAAGCCGACGCCAAACGGACCCTTTACCGGAGCCGTCACATTGGTCGAGCACCTGGGTAACGAGACCATCGTCAATATGTCGCTGCCCAGCGGGCAACACCTGATCGTGGCACTGGACGGCGACACCGCCTGCAGCGTTGGTCAGAGCCTGACGTTGGGTTTCGCGGCAGAGAAGGCCGCCCTCTTCGACCAGACTGGCCATCGGATCAATCTCAAATAGGCGCTGCGCATTTGGCGGACCATCGCCAAGGGTCACGCGACGGCATAGTATCCCCGATACCAATCCACAAAATGGGCAACACCCGTTTTGACATCCGTTTCCGGCAAGGTTCCAAGAAGGGCGCGCAACAGGCTGGTGTCTGACTGCGTTGCAACGACATCGCCGGGCTGCATGCCTATGAGGTTGAGAATTGCCTCGCGGCCAAGGGCAGTCTCGATTGCCTTGATAAAGTCCATCAGCTCGACCGGCTGGCCTCCCGCGATATTGAGCGTCCGGAACGGCGCTATGGGCGAAAGGCTGTCTCCCTCAAAACTTTGACCCGGCATTGGTGGCAGCCCGCCAAGGTCAGCGATGGCATCGACGAGATCATCCACGTAGGTGAAATCCCGCCGCATTTTTCCGTGGCCATAGACATCTATCGGCCGCCCATTGAGGATTGCTTCGGTGAATTTGAACAGCGCCATGTCCGGCCGACCCCATGGACCATAGACGGTGAAGAAGCGGACGCAGGTGGATGCAATGCCGAACAGGTGAGCATAGGAGTGCACCAGAGCCTCGCCCGATCTTTTGGTCGCAGCATACAGCGATGCCTGCGCATCGGTCCGGTCCGTTTCTGCAAAGGGCATTTTGGTGTTGCCGCCATAGACTGAACTTGTCGATGCAAAAACCAGGTGCCGGGGCGGGAAACGGCGCAAGGTCTCAAGTAGATTGGCGGTCCCGACGACGTTGGACTGAATGTAGCTCTTCGGCTGCTCGAGGCTGTAACGGACGCCGGCCTGGGCGGCCAGATGATAGACCACTTCTGGAACTGCTTCCTTGATCGAAGCGTCCAGAGTCTCGGCATCCTCCAGCATGGCTTGTATCTGGCGAAAACGCCCATGCTGCTCAAGCAGAGCAACACGCGCACGTTTCAAAGCCGGGTCATAATACTCGGTGAAACCATCGTAGCCGACGACGTCGTGGCCATCTTCAAGCAGACGGCGCGCCAGATGGAATCCTATGAAGCCTGCGGTGCCGGTAACTAATACTCGCATTGTTCTCTGTCCTGCCATGCTTATCGGCCACGCAAGGCGCGTGGAGCGGCTTGTTAAAGCATGAGCCGGGCGCGAACCCAATCCCTACTGGACTAACTACAGATTATGGCAGCGCACTCTGTGACCTGGTCCCACCATGGTCGGCCCCGGCATAGTTTCCTTGCAGACCGAACTTACCCTGGGGCAGCGCGAGACGAAGGGGCAGCCGAGGCTGTCTCGCGTCCAGACAGGAATATCGACGGCGCGGCGTGCCCGTCCGGTTTCGATCTTGCGGCTGGGGTTGGGGACGGATTCGATCAGGAGCTGGGTATAGGGGTGGCGGGGATTGTCGGTGATGTCCTGGCTGGGTCCCTGCTCCACCAGATGGCCGGCATACATCACCGCCGTTTCCTCGGCGAAGTATCGCGCCGTGGCGATGTCGTGGGTAATGTAGAGCGCAGCCAGATGCCGTTGCTGCTTGATGTCCTCGAGGAGGTTGAGAACGCCCAACCGTACCGAGACGTCGAGCATGGAGGTTGGCTCATCAGCCAGCAGCACGTCAGGCTGCACCGACAGCGCCCGGGCAATGGCGACACGCTGGCGCTGACCGCCAGAGAGTTCGTGTGGACGCCGCTTGAGATAGTCGGCCGCCGGCCGTAGCCCCACGCTTTCAAGCAGGGACAGCATCTCGGCCTCGATCGCCTTTCCCTTGAGATCGGGGCGATGCAGGCGGATCGGACGCTCAAGGTGATAGCCGATAGTCTGGGTGGGATTAAGAGACCCGAAGGGATCCTGGAAGATCATCTGCACCTGCGCGCGATATTGCTGCATGCGCTTGCCGTGAAAGTCGGTGATATTCTCTCCACGATAGCGGATGGCGCCGCCGGTCGGCTGATAGGCGCCGGCCAACATGCGGGCGCAGGTAGACTTGCCAGACCCTGACTCGCCGACCAGCGCCAGCGCCCTGCCCCTGACCAGTTTCAGGGACACGCCGGAAAGCGCCTTGAGGAAAGTCTGGTTGAGAAAGGCACCGCCAAGAACGAATTCCTTGTCGATATTGTCCATTTCGAGGACCGGACCATCGGCCAGTTCGGTGGCCCCGCGTCGTTCTAGCTCAATAAGTGACATGCGGCCTGGCTCCGGTGTTCTGGGTAAAAGCGCAATTCGGGGACCTCCGCGTGGCAGACGTCCATGGCGTGAGGGCAGCGTGGCGAGAACCGGCAACCCTGCGGCAGGTCGCGCAGGTCGGGCGGCGTACCGGCTATGCCCTCCATGCGGACACGGGGCCCGGTCAGCGGCGGAAAGCTGTTGCCAAGCGCACGCGTGTACGGATGCTGGGGATTAGTGAGAATGGCTTCCGAGGGCGCGACCTCGACCAGTTCGCCTGAATACATGACGCCGATGCGGTCGCAGAACTCGATCATCAGCCCCAGGTCATGAGTGATGAACAGAACCGAGAAGCCGAGCCGGTTCTTGAGTTCCACGATCTGCTCGATGATGTCGCGCTGCACCACCACGTCGAGCGCGGTGGTTGGCTCATCCATGATGATGAGCTTGGGTTGCAGAGCCAGGGCGATGGCAATGCAGATGCGCTGGCGCATGCCGCCGGAGAACTGGTGGGGAAAATCGTCAAGGCGCTTTGACGGGATGCCGACCAGTTCAAACAGCTCGACCGCACGGGCGCGGGCGCCGTCCTTGCCCAATTGCGGCTCGTGCGTTTCGATCACGTCCATGATCTGCTCGGCGACCGGGATGACCGGATTGAGCGCGTTCATGGCCGACTGGAAGACGAAGCTGACCTCGTTCCAGCGATATGCCTTCAATCGGGCCTTGTCGAACTTCAGCACATCTTCGCCATTGAGACGCACTTGCCCGCCCGAAACCAAGCCCGGCAGGCGGGTCAGCCGCGCCAGCGCAAAGGCGACGGTGGACTTGCCGCAACCGCTTTCGCCGGCCAAGCCAAAGGCCTCCCCCTCGCGGATGTCGAAGTCGATACCATTGACGGCGCGGGCCATGGAGTGGTCCCCGACATAATCGACGGTGAGGTTCCTGACTTCGATCAATGTCCGATCAGAATACATCGGCGCTTCTCCCGCGGCTGTTAAGGAACTTGCGGATCAACCCGATCTTGCGCGAAGCACGCAATTGCGGGTTTGTGATTTCGTCCACCGAGAAGTTGACCATCACCAGCGCAGCGCCGGTGAGCATGATGGCAATGCAGGGTGGCCAGATTTCCCACCAGGCATTGCTCTGGAGGGCCAAGTTGTTCTGGGCCCAAAACAGCATGGTGCCCCAGGTGATGGCATTGGGATCGCCCAGGCCGATAAATTCCAATGCCGCTTCGGCAAGAATGGCCGCTATGGTTCCCAGCACCAGCCCACTCATGAAGAAGCTCAGCATGTTGGGGAAGATTTCGATGAGGATGATCCGCCATTTCTTTTCGCCCAGCAATTCGGCAGACAGCACGAATTCGCGGGTGCGCAGCGACAGGGTCTGCGTTCGGATGGTGCGGGCCGACCAGCCCCAGCCAGTCGCAGCCAGGACCACGCCGATCACCCAGGGCGAGGCGGTCTCCACCATCGTGGCAATAACGATGATGAGCGGCAGCCCCGGCAGCACCAGCACCACATTGACGAAAAAGGTGAGGATGTCGTCGACACGTCCGCCGAAATAGCCTGCGGAAATGCCGACGGCTAGGCCGACCAGCGCCGCCGTGAACCCGGCCCCAAAGCCGACGGTGAGGCTGATCCGGCCGCCATAGGCCAGTTGGGTGAAGACGTCCTTGCCCATCCGGGTGGTGCCGAGCACGTGTTCCTGGCTGGGCATGACATGGGGGCCACCGGCCCGGCGATTGGGATTGTAGTCGCTCAGCATGGGGCCAAAAATCGAGAAGAGGATCAGCGCCAGAAGAACGATGACGCCCGTCATCCCCTTGGGGTTGGTGGCGAAGGCGGCGAGGCCGGGCGGCAGATGGCTAGTCCAGCCGGGACGGGCCTTGACGCGCAATTCCTTCATCAGTTGCGCCTGGCTGGGCGCGGCGGACGCCATGGCCGCGGCGTCGAGGCGATCGGTAAGGGAATAGGATGATGGCTGGGTGATTTCGGTCATGGCTCAGCCTTTCCTCAGCCGCGGATCGAGAATGACATTGGCGATGTCGGACAGGAGATTGGCGACCAGAACCGCCGTGGTCAGCAGCAGAAGCTGGCCCTGAATGAAGGAATAATCCCTCGAGCCGATGGCGGTGAACGTGAATTTGCCGAGGCCCGGATAGTTGAACACTTGCTCGGTCACCAGCGCCCCGCCCAGCATGTAGCCAACGGAGAGCGCCAGCGAGGTGATCTGCGGAAGAATGGCGTTGCGCGCCACGTAGCGGTATTTCACCCGGTTGTCGGACAGACCCTTGGCCCGCGCGAGGATGACAAAATCATCGTTGAGCAGGTTGATCATGACGTTGCGCATGCCCAAGTGCCAGCCGCCAAAACTCACGAGGAAAATGGACAGTACCGGTAGGGTGGCATGATAGAGTACGCTGCCGATGAACTGGAAATCGAAGGCCGCCAACAAGTTCGGATCGTGCGCGCGCCCGAGGGGAAACCAGCGCAGCTGCAGCGAAAACGCATAGAACAGCACCAACGCTACGATAGCGGGCGTGAAGGCGTTCATCATGACGTTGATGGGCGTGAAAAAGCTGTCGAAAAATCCGCCCCGATTCCAGGCGGCATGGATGCCCATGATCGAACCGATGGTGAAGGCCAGCGCGATGGCGAGGCCGACCAGAACCAGCGTCCAGGTCGCGCCATAGAACAGCAGCGACGCAGTGGGCTCGGGGAATTGGACCGTCGAGATACCGAAATCGAGCCGGAACACACTGCCAATATAGGTGAGGTACTGCTCCCACAGGCTCCCTTCCAGTCCGTAGGACTGGCGGATGGCCGCAACCTGGGACTCGTTTAGGCGTCCCTGAAATGAGGCAATGATGCGATCGGAGGGATCGCCCGGCATCAGGCGCGGGATCAAGAAATTGAAGGTAATCGCTAGAAAAAACGCCGCGAAATAGAACGCGAGGCGTCTGGCCAGGAAGATCATGGCGGTCCGGTCCTTTCCACGGAAAAACCGGCGGGGCCCTTGGGAGGCAAGGGTCCCGCCGCGAGCACGAGCCTAGAACTCGGCGCCTTCGATAGGCTTCAGCGCCAGAGCATGCCAGACGCGCTCACGCGTGCCGTCATGGACCTGCGGACGGAACTTCTGGTCGTCCTCGGTGACCCAACCGGAGAACCGACGGGTCGAGTACTCGTACCAGATCGGGTTCGCGAACAGCGAGATGACCGGCAGGTTCTCAGCCACGGCCTTATGGATGTCGGTGAGGGCCGACTTTTGGGTGGCTTCGTCGGCCGAGCCCTTGAAGACGTCCAGAGCCGCCTCAACTTCGGGGATCTGCATCTGGTGCATGGCCTGAAAGTCGATCTGGCCCTCGACCATCAGGCGTGGATTGAACATGGGCGAGTACTGGTTGTAGGGCGTGGGGCCGCCATTGGTCCACATGACGTAAACGTCGAAATCGCCACGCGGCACGGCATCGAACCAAGCGCCCTGATCCACAGTCTTCAGCGAAGCGTTGACGCCGACATCCTGCAGGTTTTCGGCCACGGTCTGCCCGGTATTGACCCAGTCGGTCCAGCCCGACGGCATCGATATGCCGAAGGCAATCGGGGTCCCATCAGGATTGTCACGCCAGCCGTCACCGTCGGCATCGACGAAGCCGGCGGCGTCGAGGATGGCAATGGCTTCGTCCGGATTGTACTCCATCAGGGCCTTATAGGGTTCAAGAGCCGCCTCGTCGTACCAGGTGTTGTACATTTCACCGGTGCCGATGGGGAACTTGGTCGCCGTGGTCAAGCCGAAGGTCGAGATGTCGAGCAGGGTCTGGCGGTCGATGGCGACCGACATGGCCTTGCGGAACTCGAGGTTGTCGAACGGGGCCTTGGTGGTGTTGAGCTGCAGGTTCACGTCCGAACCGGCCGGGAGCCAGTAATTGTTGAACTCGGACTGCGGCAGGAAGGTCACGTCGGGATCGGTGAGGCCGTCGCCGAGCCAGTCGAGATCGCCGGCCGAAAGCGCGGCCACGGTCTGCTCGTTGCCATTCATCTGCGGGAAGCGCAGGCAATCGATGGCGTTGTCGTCGTTGTAGCGGCTGAGCTCATTGCGGCACAGATCATGGCCATTTCGCGAGAAATTGGCCGGCTTGGTCCAGGGACCGGTGGCGACGACCTCTAGGTTTGCGTAGTTCTTGGGATCGTCCACGCTGCTCCAGACATGCTCGGGCAGCGGGTAGAGACCGTTGAGACCATAGCGGGCCAGGGCGTCTGGCTCGTTGAGGGTGAACTTGACGGTCAGATCGTCGATCTTCTCGGCACCTGTGACATTGCCGGTCTCGCCATTGTAGACGTCAATGCCCATCGGATAGTCAGGATGTGCCTTGGCATATTCGAAGCTGAACACCACGTCGTCGGCATTGAAGTCCTCGCCATCGCTCCACTTGACGCCTTCGCGCAGCGTGTAGGTGATGGATTTGAGGTCTTCGCCGATCTCCCAGCCGACGGCCAGCGCCTCTTCGTTTTCACCCGGATGCCAGATATTGTCGATCCAGAGCGGCTCGTAGGCAAAGTCGCGCATGCGCTGCTGCGGGCCGGTTGGGTTGTTGGGGTTGTAATTCTCCACCATTGCATCGGTGTGATAGGGCAGCAGGCGCAGGATGACCTGGTCCTGGGCCAGTACTGGCGCGGTGACGGCCAGCGCGGCTACCCCAACGCTCAACAGAGCAATGGCCCTGATCGATTTCATAGTAAGTCCCTCCACTTGTTTCTCCTCCTCGTGGAACAGCTATTATGGGATCGATCCCACACTCCTTATGGGATCGGTATTCCTTGTTGTTTCTTGGTCCGGCATTGCGTCATCGCTGACCGGCGCAGCGTTCAGGCAACCTCCCTTTGCTGTCGTGGCGCGGCGACGCTTGCCCGGACCACGAGGCTGGTATCGACAGTCGATTGCAGGGGACCCGTTCCGGGTTCTCCGAGCAATTTGAGCAGGAGCGAGGCCGCGACCTCGCCCAGTGTATCAACGGGCTGGCGCACCGTGGTCAAAGGCGGCCACAGATGCTTGGCATGAAAGGCATCGTCGAACCCCATGACTGATACATCATCGGGCACGCGCAGCCCCGCATCGCGCAGGGCCAACAGCACGCCGGCGGCCATGTCGTCGTCACCCGCAAAGATGGCCGTGAAGTCTCGTCCGGATTCGATCAGATCGCGGGTTGCGGCATAACCGAAGTCCTGATGGAAGATGCCGTTGACGATATGGATGTCTTCAAGGCCCAGCCCATGCTCGTTAAGCGCGGTGGCGATCCCCTGCATGCGGGCCATTGTATCGCCAAAATCCACCTGACCGGACAGATGCACGATCCTGCGGTGGCCCTGCTCGAGCAAATGGTTCATGGCGGCCCGCGCGCCGTTGAAATTGTCGAGGACCACCCTGCCCCGCGACACCGGGCACTGATTGTGGCCAATGGAAACCACCGGAACCCGCGCCTTGCGGACGATGTCCACAACGTCCTCGCGCATGGGCCGTTCGAGATAGACCACGATGCCGTCGCAGGACCGGTCGACCAGCTCGATGATGGCGCGCGCCTCCTCGTCCTGGTCGGCATAACCAGAGGACACGATGAGCGACTTGCCGGCCGGACGGGTCGCGCGCTGCACGCCATAGATCATGTTAGCGAAATAGGGCGTACCGACGTCGACCACGACCGCGCCGATTAGATTGGAGCGATTGGATCGCAGGGCCTGTGCCATGGTGTTGGGGCGGTAGCCGAGATCGGCAATGGCCGTCTCGATGGCCTTGCGCTTGGATTCGGACACATAGCCATTGCCGGCCACCACCCTCGAAACGGTGGAGCGTGATACGCCCGCGCGTCTTGATACGTCGGTGATGGTGACCATACCGCCCGTGTCCTCCCTGCCGGCCTCTTGTGGGACCGATCCCATAAATCATGAAATCGATTGCACCCCGGAGTCAAGCGCAGCCCGAATAATTTGCTATAGTCGTTTTCTACCAAGGGTTTACGCTGTGCATTTCGGCGCCGCAGGCCAAAAATGCTACCCGAACGACGAACAACGGCTCTAGACCTTGTCGCCAACCAGTTTGGTGGGAAGCAGTTCGCCCTGCTCGCTCAGGATCGAATAGGCGATGCCGGTGAGAAGCGAATTGATGCGGCGCAGGGCGTGCATTGTTTCCAGGTGCAACTCGCTGGTTTCGAAACTGTTCGGATCGCCGGAGCGAAGACGGGCGAAATGTTGCTCCATGCTGCGCCGCTCCATCAGCCCGATCTCGTCTTTTTCGGCCACGAGCTGGCGGGCGGATTCGGCATCCTCGGAGACCAGAACATTGAGCGCCAGTTGCATATTGGCCAGCACGCGCGCGTGCAAATCGGTCAGTTCCTGCCAGCCCTGTTGCGAGAAGGCCAGGCGCCGTTCGGATTTCTGGTCGGCCACCCGAAGCAATTGGCGGGCGACGATATCGCCGGCCTGTTCGAGGCCGATGGCAAAGGTGCTCAGGTCCGAGGCGCGCCGCGTCTGGTCAGCATCCATCTGATCCCAGTCGAGGCGCGTGAGAAACAGCTTGATCGCGTGGTTGGCGTCGTCGACCTCTGGCTCGAGGTCCTTGACGCGGCGGATGGCGGATTTGTCGCCGCTGCGGACGATCTCCATCACCGGCTGCAGCATGACTTCGACCATCTCGCTCATGCGCAGCAATTCGCGGGTGGCGCTGGCCAATGAGGCGTCGATATTGCCATTAGGATCAACGACTAAGGCGGTGCGGCGAAGGCGGGCGATGTCGGATTGCCCCGGCGGCGGCGTATCCTTGACCAGCCAAGTCATCAGGGCCTCGACCGGCCGGGTGAGCGGCAAGCCAATGGCCAGGACCCCGATATTGAACAGGATATGAACAAGACTGGCCTGCTGACCGACTGTTCCGGGCAGACCGAGCTGATGGACCTGCAGGAATTGAAGCAGCACGAGGCAAATCAGCGCCGCACCGCCGCGCAGGGCCAGGGCGCCTGCCGCGATCCGGCGCGCGCGCACATCGGCGCCGCGGGTCATGCCGAAGGCGATCAACGTGCCGCCCAGATTGGCGCCGAGCAGGAAGGCGGCGGCGACCTCGATGGGTATGACCCCGGCAGTGCCGAAGGTGATGATGACCAGGACACTGGCCACGGATGAATAAGAGGCCCAGGTAATCAGCGCAGCAACGGCAAAGCTGGTCCAGAGGTCGCCCCGCAGATAGGTCACTACGGCGGCCAGGACGTCGCTGTCGCGCCAGGGCGCGGTCGCCTCGGAGACCATTTCGAGCGACAGCAGCACGAAGGCGACGCCGAGGATCATGCGCCCGACCTGCTTGGTTCGGCGCTCAGTGCCCCGCAGGAAGAGCAATCCGCCGATGATGATCAGCGGGGCGGTCAGTAGTGACAGGTCAAAAGAGAGAATGCTGGCGACGAAGGCCGATCCCAGATAGGCGCCCAGCATGAGGGCAAGGCCGGTCGCAACCGACATCAAGCCGCCGCCGGCAAAGCTTGCGGCAAGGGCGGCAACCGCCGTTGAGCTCTGCAGCGCAAACGCCAGCGCCATGCCAATGGCCGCGGCTCCCAGCCTGTTGCGCTCCGCCCGGCCCAGGGTTCGCTTGAGTTCGGCCGCATAGGCCCTCTCCACCGCCGTTCGGACCATGCGCACGGCCCAAAGCAACAGGACGATGGCAGCGATCAGCTGCACGGCGATGAAATACACGCAACCCTCCTCCGACGACGCAGACGCGCCAGTGTCACATGATGTTCACATGAACCAAGCACTTGCAACATTAGAGATATTCACAGTCCGAACCTGCGATTCCGCATTGTCACATACCTGTTAAGTGGCTGATTTAGAAGCGCACTCAGGTTGGCTTATATGGTCGGCCGCCTTCCCCCGATGTTCATATGAACATTTCCTGTTTGCAAAGGATGATTCGATGCTGTCAAATGTCACCAAGCTCGGGACGAGGAGGTCTCAGGGCAATAACAAGGGAGTGAGCATGTCCAAGAACACTTTGTGCCTGTCCGTGGGGCTGGCCGCCGTCCTCACGGCAACCCCGGCAATTGCCCAGACCGAAATCGCCTGGTGGCACGCCATGGATGCCCAACTGGGTGAGCGGCTGGAAGGCATAGCCAACGGCTTTAACGAGAGCCAGGACGAATTCGTCGTCGTTCCCACCTACAAGGGTACGTACCCCGAGACGCTGACCGCCGCCATTGCCGCCTTCCGCGCCAATGAGCAGCCAGCCATCGTGCAGGTCTTTGAAGTGGGCACCGGCACCATGATGGCCGCCAAGGGCGCCGTGAACCCGGTCCACTCGCTGATGACCGACAATGGCGAGGCCTGGGACCCCAGTGGTTTCCTCGCTCCGGTCACCGGCTATTACTCGGACACCGATGGCAACATCCTGTCGATGCCGTTCAACTCATCTACCCCGATCATGTACTACAACAAGGACGTGTTCGAAGAGGCCGGGCTTGATCCGGAAGTGCCACCCAAGACATGGGCCGAACTTGAAACCATGGGTCGGCAGATCATGGAATCGGGTGCAGCACCTTGTGCCCTCAGCAGTGCCTGGATCACCTGGATCCAGACCGAAAATCTCTCGGCAATCCACGACCAGCCGTTCGGCACGCTCGAGAACGGTTTCGGTGGCCTCGCGACTGAATTCACCTTCAATGGTCCCGTTCAGGTCAAACACTGGGAAAACCTCAAGAAATGGGCTGACGAAGGCCTGTTCCAGTATGGTGGTCCTGTCGGCGGTGCCGATGCTGGTCCGAAGTTCTACTCTCAGGAATGCGCGATCTTCATGAACTCCTCGGCAGGGCGCGCTGGTGTCATTGCCAATGCCACGGAGTTCGATGTCGGCTTCGCGCCACTTCCCTATTATGACGACGTTATCTCCGAACCAAAGAACTCGATCATCGGCGGCGCCACCCTCTGGGTCCTCAATGGCAAGGATCCAGCAGTGTACGAAGGCGTAGCCAAGTTCTTCAGTTACCTGTCGAGCCCTGAAGTCCAGGCTGACTGGCACCAGGCGACCGGCTACCTGCCGATCACCAATGCCGCCTACGACCTGGGCAAGGAGCAGGGCTACTACGAAGCCAATCCGGGTTCGGATATAGCCATCAACCAGATCACCCGCGGCACGCCAACGGCCAATTCCAAGGGTGTCCGCTTTGGCAACCTGACCCAGGCTCGTGGCGTGGTCGACGAAGAGTTCGAGGCTCTTCTCGCCGGCAACAAGACCGCCCAGGAGGCACTCGACGCCGCCGTTGAACGTGGCAACCAGATCCTGCGCGACTTCGAAGCCGCCAACCAGTGACCTCCCCGGACCGCCCGCGGCCTCGGCCGTGGGCGGTCCTCCCGGGCAGCCTCGTGCCGCCCGCTCGTCCAGTGGTGACCGTCGGGGGAGTTCTCGGCCCAAATGCAAACCAAGCGCACGATCTTTCCCAACAGGTTGCTACCCTACGCCCTGCTGGCTCCCCAATTGGCGGTGACCCTGATCTTCTTCATCTGGCCTGCAGCGCAGGCGGTGAAGTCGTCCTTCGAGCGCGAAGACCCCTTCGGCTTCCGCACCACGTTCATCTGGTTCGAGAATTATTCGCGCCTGTTTTCGGACCCGGGCTATGTGAATTCACTGTCCAAGACGGCCGTCTTTGCCGTTTCGGTGACGCTGCTGTCGATGTCGCTGTCGCTCATCCTGGCGGTCGCGGTCAACCGGGTGCTACGCTCCAATCGCTTCTATACCACCCTGCTGGTGTGGCCCTACGCGGTGGCGCCAGTGGTCGTCGGCATCCTGTGGTGGTTCATGTTCAACCCCAACATTGGCATCGCGCCGTACCTGCTTCGCGGCTTGGGGATCGACTGGAATCACCGCGTCGACGGCAACCAGGCCATGATCTTTGTGGTCATCGCCGCGAGCTGGAAGCAGATATCCTACAATTTCCTGTTCTTCGTGGCCGGTCTGCAATCGGTTCCCCAATCGCTGACCGAGGCCGCGGCAATCGATGGCGCCGGACCGTTCAAGCGGTTCTGGACCATCGTCTTCCCACTGCTCTCCCCAACCACGTTCTTTCTGCTCATCGTCAACATCAACTACGCCATGTTCGACACGTTCGGCCTCATCGACTCCACGACCTCAGGCGGACCGAACCAGGCCACGAACCTGCTGGTCTACAAGGTCTATGCCGACGGCTTCCTGGGCCTCAACATCGGTTCGTCCGCCGCCCAGTCGGTGGTGCTGATGGCCATCGTGATCGTCCTTACCGCCATCCAGTTCCGCTTTATCGAGCGGCGCGTACAATATTGAGGAGCGCCAGACATGGTTGAAAATCGTCCCCTGCTCGCCTTCCTCACCCATCTGGTGCTGATCGTCGGCGTCGTCATCGTGGTCTTCCCAGTGTATCTCGCCTTCATCGCCTCCACCCATGGCAGCGGTGACTTTATGCGCGGACTGGTGCCCCTGCTCCCGGGTCCGTACCTGATCGAGAATTACGGCCACATGCTCACGGTCGGCATCTCGACCTCGGGCGCCCCGCCGCTCTGGATCATGCTGCTGAACTCGCTGATTATCGCGGTCATCATCGCGGTGGGCAAGATCGCCATCTCGCTGCTGAGCGCTTATGCAATCGTGTTCTTCAAGTTCCCGTTCCGCATGGTGGCGTTCTGGATCATCTTCATCACGCTGATGTTGCCGGTCGAGGTGCGCATCATCCCCACCTTTGCGGTGGTGGCCAATCTGGGGCTGCTCAATTCCTATGTGGGGTTGACCCTGCCGCTCATCGCCTCGGCCACAGCGACATTCCTGTTCCGCCAGTTCTTCCTCACCGTGCCGGACGAGCTGATGGAAGCGGCGCGGGTGGATGGTGCAGGGCCGATGAGGTTTTTCCGCGACATCCTCATGCCGCTCAGCCGCACCAATATCGCGGCGCTCTTCGTCATCCTCTTCATCTATGGCTGGGTGCAGTATCTCTGGCCGCTGCTGGTGACCACCGACAGCAAATATTACACCGTCGTCATGGGCATCAAACGCCTCGCCGCCAGTGCCGATTCCGAACCGCTGTGGAACCTGGTCATGGCAGCGGTGATCCTGGCCATGCTGCCCCCCGTCCTTGTCGTCATCTTCATGCAGCGCCTGTTCGTCAAGGGCCTGGTCGAAACGGAGAAATAAGCCATGGCAACGATCGACCTGATCGACCTCAAGAAGAACTACGGCAATATACTGGCCGTCAAAGGCGTCAATCTCAGGGTGGCCGACGGCGAACTGATCGTGCTGGTCGGACCCTCAGGCTGCGGCAAGTCCACATTGTTGCGCATGGTGGCCGGACTCGAGGCCGTCACCTCGGGCCGGATCGAGATCGGCGGGCGCGACGTGGTCAAGGCCGAACCGGCTGAGCGCGACATTGCCATGGTGTTCCAAAATTATGCGCTCTATCCGCATATGAGCGTGCGCGGCAATCTGGAGTATGGCCTCAAGAATCGCGGCACGCCGCGCGAGGAGATCGACCGTCGGGTCAACGAAGCCGCCGACATCCTCGAGATCGGGGCCCTGCTTGACCGCAAACCGCGCCAATTGTCGGGCGGGCAGCGGCAGCGCGTCGCCATGGGTCGCGCTATCGTCCGCGAACCGGCAGCGTTCCTGTTCGATGAACCGCTCAGCAATCTCGACGCCAAGCTGCGCGTGCAGATGCGGGTGGAGATCCGCAAGCTCCAGCGGCGCCTCAAGACGACCAGTCTCTACGTGACCCATGACCAGCTCGAGGCCATGACCCTGGCCGACCGGCTGGTGGTGATGAATGGCGGTCTGGTGGAACAGATCGGCACGCCCACGGAGGTCTATGATCATCCCGCGACACTGTTCGTGGCCGGGTTCATCGGGTCGCCGCCGATGAACCTGATCGACTTGTCTTCACTGGCCGACAAGACCGGACTGGGCGCATTGCCAGCGAATACTGACATTGTCGGCATCCGCCCCGATGCTCTGTTCCTCACCCCGAGGGAGGGCACGGCGTTTTCCATGCAGGGCACAGTTGAACTGCTCGAACCCATCGGCGGCGAGAGCCACCTGCATGTGCGCCTGGACAGCTCCGGCCAGTCGGTGATTCTGAGCGTTCCCGGACGTCCCGAGATCGCCGAGGGGTCGGCCGTGACTGTTCACGCGCGCCTCGCCGATATCCATCCTTTCAACTCCGGGACGGGGCGGCGCACCGACGAACGTGCCGCAAATCTCTAGCAACAGCCTGAGGGCCTGCCACCCCTTTCACAAAGACGCGTCATGACACTCAACTCTTCCATTGGTCCCGCGCGGGACGAAGTCCAGGCCCATCGTGGCGCTTCGGCTATAGCGCCGGAGAACACTATTGCCGCCTTTCGCGCAGCGGCCGAAGCGGGCGCCAAATGGGTGGAGCTCGACGTGGCGCTCAGCGCCGACGAGCGGCTGGTGGTGATCCATGACGACAGTGTCGATCGGACGAGTTCGGGCAAGGGCTCGCTGGGTGTGCTGACGCAGAGCGAGATTGCCGGCTTTGACGCCGGGAGCTGGTTCGATCCACGCTTTGCGGGGGAACGCATCCCGACGCTGGCCGAGACCATCGCCGCCCTGGGCACGCTCGGCCTCAGCGCCAATGTCGAGATCAAGCAGCACCAACACCACAGGTCGCTCGACCAGCTGGTTCGTGCCGTGCAGGCCGATATCAGCCAGCGCGCGGCCGGCACCGAGATCATGATTTCGAGCTTTGACCCGGAAGCGCTCAAGGCCATGCATGCGCTGGAGCCAGACCTGGAAATGGCCATGCTCTGGGGACGGCCACCCGAGGACTGGGCCGAGCAGTTGGCTGCCATTCCGGCCAGCACCATCCACATGCATTTCAAGGCGCTGAGCATCGGCATGCTGGAAGAAACAACTCGGCGTGGACTGAAAGTGCGGGCCTGGACTTGCAACGACCCGGTTCAGCTCATCTCCTTCTGGAGCGCGGGGCTGACCGGGGTCATCACCGACGACCCGAAGGTGTTCCTCGGGTAGTGGGGCCAATATGGGGCAAGACATGCTGTCGGGCCGGCAAGGCGACATTCTGGCCCTGATCGAGGCCGACGGGGCTCAATATATCGAGCAACTCGCGGGCCGCTACGGGGTCACGACCCAGACCATACGGCGCGACATCAACGCGCTGTGTGACCTGGGCTATGCGCGCCGCTTCCATGGTGGCGTGGATGCGCCGGTGGGCAATCGCAACATTCCGATCAATGCCCGCGCCGCGCTCAACAGCGCAGTCAAGCAGCGTATTGCCCGCCGCATCGCTGCCGCCATCGAGCCGGGTTCGACCGTGTTCATGGGCATTGGCAGCACGGTGCAGTTTGTGGCCGAGGCGCTGCGCGGGCATGTGGGCCTGCGGGTGGTCACCAATAATATAGATGTGGCGCTGATGCTGTGTGATGCACCGCAGGTCGAGGTGCACATGACCGGGGGCCTGCTGCGCCACAATGACCGCGACGTGGTGGGCGCAGATAGCCTGCAGTTCTTCGAAAAATTCTATGCCTCCTATGCCGTCATTGGCGCCGGCGCGCTCAACCCGCAAAAGGGTGTGCTCGATTTCAGCTATTCGGAGGCCCAGACGACCACGACGCTCATCGCCAATTCGAGGGTGCAGTTCCTGGCGGCCGATGTCAGCAAATGGACACGCGACGCTTCGGTTCGCGTCGTGCCGTTCGAACGCATCACGGCCCTGTTCACCGACACGTTGCCCGTGGACGGGATCGCGGCGGCGGCCCTGAGCGCGGCCGGCACGGAGATCGTGCTGTGCGACGAGGAGCCGGCGTGATGTTCCAGGGCCCTGCTCCCGCCGCGGAAGATCTGAGCGGTGTGCGCTATCTGTTCACCGATATTGACGACACGCTGACCACGGAGGGCCATCTGTTGCCCCAGACCTATCAGGCCCTGTGGGATCTGCATGATGCCGGCATCAGCATCGTGCCGGTTACCGGCGGATCGGCCGGCTGGTGCGAGCATATCGTGCGCGCCTGGCCGGTGGTCGCGGCCATTGGCGAAAGCGGCGCCTTCGTCATGAGGGCCCAGGGCAATCGAGCCAGTTTCGAGTTCTGGGAAGACGAAGCCCTGCAGCTGCAGCGCAAGGAGCAGCACCTTGCGGCCATATTGCCGCTGCTGGGTAGGCGGTTCCAGTTGGCCCATGACCAGCGGCTGCGGGTGGCCGATGTGGCCGTGGACATTGTCGGGCATGACCGCGTCGAGGTCGATGCGCTGGCCGCCCGCATTCGCGCCATGGGCGGCACGGTGGCCATCAGCTCAGTGCATATCAACACCTGGCTCGGTGATTACGACAAGAAGGCGATGAGCCAGCGGGTGCTGCAACGCCTCGGTGTCGAGGACAGCGATGTCGCCCGTTTCGTCTCCTTTGTGGGGGACTCGCGCAATGACGCCCCCATGTTCAGCTATGTGGGCAAGTCGTTCGGTGTCGCCAATATCGTTCCGATCCTTGGCGACCTGCCAGCCAAGCCGCGCTGGATCACCAGCAGCCCGGCTGGACTGGGCTTTGTCGAAATCGCACGGGCGCTGCTGGATGCACGCGGCCGCTAAGGCGGCGCGCTGACCCAATTGCTGTCAGTTTCGCCGAAATGCCGGATGGCCTGCGGTTCGCCAAAGGCGGGCCATTGGGCGTTGCCGGTTCTGGCAAAGGCCAGTAGCGACCGGGACATGGTGGCGGCCAGCGCGGCGGCTGTCTCATCACCCATTGCCAGGGGTACGCGCGCCAGATCGCCGAAGGCGAAGGGCTCATCAAGGCCGTGCGCAGCACCGAGGCGACCGCCTTCGAAGCCAGGCACCCAGGAGAATTCATAGGCGAAGCCCATACCTCCGGCCGCTGCATGGGTTTCGAGCGTTTTCAACGCCGGATCGCGATAGATGGCGCGGGAGAGGAAGATTTCCTCATATTCGGTGAAGCCCAATCCGGGCCGTTGGGCTTCCAGTGCGTCAAGGCTTGCTTCCGCCGTGGCTGCGCCAAACCGCGCAAGAGACGCCAGCAGGGCCTGGCGCGTCTCCACTACTGGCATCATGCCGAAGGCGTACCACATGCGCGCCTCGTCACGCGTCCAGCCCGCGACGACCTGGTGGTCGCGGAAGCGGCCGGAGGCGATAGCATCGAGGGGATGGCGCTGCAGGCTGGTCCCGTCGAGAACGATGCCGAAGGTGCGGCCACCCGGCGCATTGCGCTCGCCCAGATGGGTGGCCAGCACCTGATCCTGTACCGTAAGGATGGTCTCGACCGGCAGGGTTCGCAAGGCGTGTTCGTCGCCCGGCGCCACGCCGCTGCGCTCGAGAAAGTCGGCGGCCAGGGCGGTGGCGGTCTCCGGCGCAATGATGCGGCTGGCGGGTCCGCTCATCAGCCAGACGCGGCGATAGAGGTGAGCGAGGTCGTCGACCCCGAACAGGGCCGAAATGGTGAACGCGCCCGAGGACATGCCGACCAGGGTGACATTGTCGGGGTCGCCGCCAAAGGCGGCAATATTGTCGTGGACCCAATGGAGGGCCGCGATCAAATCGAGCATGCCGCGATTGGCCGCCGCATAGTCCGGCCCGAAGGCCTCGCCCAGATGCAGGAAGCCCAGGGCCCCGACCCGCATATTGGGCCGCACCAGCACAACGTCGCCCCGATGCGCAAAGCCAGCCTCGTCGAGATTGCCGCCCTGGGCCGCGCCACTCTGGAAGCCGCCGCCAAAGGCGTGGACAATCACCGGGCGACGGCGTTCATCGGCAGCCGGTGTGTAGACATTGAGATTGAGGCAGTCCTCGCCGGTTTCAAAGCCATCGCCCTGCGGCGCCCATGCCGGCGCCTTACGGATGGCCTGGGGCGGGGCAAAACGATAGTCTGTCGCATCCACCAGGCCTGCATTGTCCAGCGCGACAGGCGGCCTGAACCGGCGCTCACCCAAAGGCGGCTCGGCATAGGGGATGCCGAGGAAGCGGTCTCCCCGCTCGTCCCGCAGGCCGCGATAGGTCGCCCGGCCACTGGGGACCTGGACAATGCCGTCACTCATGCCGCCGCGACCCCGTCCAGGAGGTGACAGGCCGCTTTCTGGCCACCGCCCAGATCACGCATGACCGGCTTGTCGGTGGTGCAGCGGGCAAAGGCATGCGGGCACCTGGTGCGAAATGCGCAACCAGAGGGCACGGCATGAGCGCTGGGAATTTCACCCTTGAGCCGCGCCCTCTGGCCGCTTCCTTTGCCTGGGGCAGAGGCAAGAAGCGCTTGCGTGTAAGGGTGGGCCGGCGCGCCATAGATGCGATCACGCGGGCCCTGTTCAATGATTTCGCCGAGATACATGACGCCGATTTCGTCGCACATGAACTGCACCACGCGCAGGTCGTGGGAGATGAAGAGCATGGTGGTGCCATGCCGGTCCTGTAGGTCGCGCATCAGGTTGAGCACCTGCGCCTGTACCGAGACGTCCAGCGCGCTGACCGGCTCGTCGGCAACGATCATTTCGGGATTGGTCGCGAGCGCCCTTGCGATGGCGATGCGCTGGCGCTGGCCGCCGGAAAATTCGTGCGGATAGCGGTCGAGCGCGGCGCGCGGCATGCTGACTTCGGCCAGCAGCCGCTCGGCGGTCCTGAGTTGCTCGGCAGGCGTACCGATGCCGTGAACCAGTTGGGGTTCGACCAGGGCGTCGCGCACGCTCATGCGCGGATTGAGCGAGCCGAACGGATCCTGGAAGATCATCTGCATGTGCCGCCGCTCGGCACGCAGGTCGCGTGCGGAGAGGCCTGCAAGGTCGCGTCCGCGAAAGCTTATGGCACCGCTGGTGGGTTCGACGAGGCGCAAAACCAGCCGGGCGGTTGTGGATTTGCCCGAACCCGACTCCCCAACGAGGCCAAATGTCTTGCCCTTGGGTATGCTGAAGCTGACATCGCGCACCGCCTTGACGGCCTTGAACGATTTGGAGAGGCCCGTGACGGAAAGGATGGTTTCGGTGCTCATCGATTGCCCTCCAGCGGGTGCCAGCACCGGGCATGGGTCTGACCGTGCCGTTCGAGCGATGGACGGGTCTGGCATTGTTGGTCGGCGCGGGTGCAGCGCGGGGCAAAACGGCACCCCTCGGGCCACTGCCCCACAGGCGGCACCGTGCCCAGGATTGGAGTCAACCGGGTACGGCCATCGTCATGAGCCGGGATGGCGTCGATCAAGCCGCGCGCATAGGGATGGGTTGGGGCACTGACGATATCGGCGCTGAGGCCGCGCTCGACCACGTCACCGGCATACATGACCACTGCCTTCTCGCAGAAATCGCCGACCACTTCGAGGTCGTGAGTAATGAACAGCATGGCAAGGTTCAATTCGCGTCGCATGTCCTCGAGCAGGTCGAGCACCTGGGCCTGAATGGTCACATCGAGCGCCGTGGTCGGCTCGTCGGCAATGATCAGCGAGGGGCCGCAGGAAATGGCGAGAGCAATCATCACCCGCTGGCGCATGCCGCCCGAGAGTTCATGCACATAGCCCTTGAGGATGTCGCGGGCGCGAGGAATGCCGACCCGATCGAGCAGTCCGGCGGCGCGATTGGTCGCCTCGGCGTGACTCAGCCCCAGATTGTGGCGGAGCGTATCGGTCATCTGCCGGCCGATGGAGAGCGTGGGGTGCAGCGCGGTCATCGGCTCCTGGAAGATGAAGCCCATATGCCGTCCGCAAAGCCGACGCCGATCTCCCGGGGACAGGTTCGAAATGACCTTACCATTGAGTGTGATCGTGCCGGTTATGACGGCGTTTTCTGGAGCAATGCCCATGATGGCCGAGGCAGTGATGGACTTGCCGCAACCGCTCTCGCCCACCAGCGCAACCGCTTCACCCTGGCGGATGGAGAAGGAGACATCGGTCACGATGGGCAGGAGGCCATCGGCATTGCGCAGCGACAGGGTGAGATTGTCGACATCCAGGACAATGGGGGCTTGCGGAACCGGCGAGAGATGGTCGGCCGGCAGCGGATTGAGGTGCGCGGTCATTGGTAACGGATCCGAGGGTCAAGAATGGCGTAGATGAGGTCGATGGCGAGATTGAGCACCGCCAGTACCAGCGAAATGGTGAGCACACCGCCCTCGACCAGCGGATAGTCGCGCCGTCCGACGGCCTCGACCAGCATGCGGCCAAGGCCGGGCAGCGCGAAGATGATCTCGATGGCCACCGCCCCGCCCAGCATGTAGCCGGCAGAAAGGCCTGCCACAGTTACAACCGGCATGGCGGCAGTGCGCATGGCATATTGGCCGATCACCTTGCTCTCGGGTAGGCCCTGGGCCCGCGCCGTGGTGATATAGGGTTCGTTGAGCACATCGAGCATGGACGAGCGCATCATGCGGGTCATGAGCGCGGACTGCCGGACGCCCAGCGCCAATGCCGGCAGGAAAATGGTCGATGCGAAGGCGATCACGCCCGCCGATGGCGGATTGTATCCGGCCACCGGGAACCAGCGCAGCGTCACCGCGAAGATAAAGATCAGCAACAGGGCGAACCAGAATTCTGGCAGCGATATGCCCAGCACCGCCGTGGTCACCACGCCGCGGTCAATCGGCCTGTTGCGGTTCATGGCCGAGATCAGGCCCATGGTGATGCCGATGACAATCGCCAGGGTCAGCGCCACCAGGGTGAGCATGATCGTCACGCCGGCATAGCGCGGGATGATCTGCATGACCGGCTCGCGGAAGAAGATCGAATTGCCCAGGTCGAGCGTGACGATGCCCTTGAGCCAGAGCAGGAACTGCACCCAGATGGGTTGGTCGAGGCCGAGTTGGGTCCGCAGTGCCGCGATCTGTTCGGTGGTGGCCTGATCGCCCAGCATCATGCCGGCGGGATCGCCGGGCGACAGGCGCAGCAGCAGGAATACCAGGATCAGCGGCACGAAGATCGTGGGCAGGATCAGAAGAAAGCGTTTTCCGAGATAGCGCAGCATGTCAGCGCCTCCGTGCCAGGCGCGGATCGAGAATATCGCGCAGACTGTCGCCCAAAAGATTGAGCGCGAGAATGGTGGACATCAGCGCCAGGCCGGGAAACAGCACGATCCAGGGTGCCTGGGCGATGTAGTTTCGGGCCTCGGTCAGCGCATTGCCCCAACTCAATTCCTTGGGGCCGATGCCCACGCCGATAAAGCTCAGGCCGGCCTCGCCAAGAACAGCGGCAGAAAAGATGAAAGAGGCCTGCACCAGTATGGGGGAGCTGACGGCGGGCAGGATGTAGCGGGTGAAAAGGCGCAATGTGGGCACACCCACGGCGCGCGCGGCCTCGATCATCTGCAATTCACGCACCACCAGCACCTGTCCGCGCACGATGCGCAGTGAGGGGGCGATGAGAACGATGGAGAGCGCGGTGATGACGGTGGTCATGGACGGTCCCATGATGCCGGCGGCGGCGGTGGCGAGGACAATGCCGGGAAAGGCCATGAGGCCATCGACAAGGCGCATCAGCACCACGTCGATCTGACGATAGAAGCCAGAAATGGCCCCGAGAACCACGGCAATGGACATGGAGATGAGCGTCACCACCAGCCCCACGAAAAGCGAGGTGCGGCCGCCATGCAGCACCATCTTGAACATGTCGCGCCCGAGATTGTCGGTGCCGAACAGATGTTCGGCGCCGGGCGGGATGAAGCGGTCGGCAGGGCTGACCCTGAGCGGATTGCCCGGCGCCAGGAGCGGTGCAAGCACCGCGCTGAGCGCCAGGACAGTCAGCATGATGATCGACGCCATGGCCGTCGGATTGGCCAGAAGCCGCTGCCAGACCGACTTGTTGGTGGTGACGAAGGCCTCTTCGTCACCACCGGACAGGCGGTCGGGAGATGTCGCCTGGTTGAGCGTCATTGATCAACTCTGCGGGGGTGGGGCGACATTGTAGAAGTCGCCGGAGCGCGAAGGAATGCGGGCCGGGTTACCGACGCCGACGCGAATGCCGTACATGTTCGACTCGGTCCCGTATTTGATGAATGGGAACTGATCATAGGCCAGCTCGTGGATCTTCTCGAAGATGGCCTTGCGGGCATCGGGATCAATCGTGGTGGCGATTTCCTGCATCAGCGCCATCTTTTCCGGATCTTCCCAGAAGCCGGGATAGCTGGCGTTGAGATAGGCGATCGAGGTCGGATCGACATAGGTCGGCAGGAAGCTCGAGAAGGCGTCCATCTGGGCGGCATCGGCACGGGCCTGAATGTAGTTGGCCATGGGCGATTCCACGATTTCGACGTTGATGCCGTATTCCTCGAGCTGCTGGGATGCGGTGATCGCGGTGAGGAAATGCTTCTGGTACTGCTCGGAGGCCACCAGCCAGCGGATCGACTCGCCATTGTAGTCGGATGCAGCCAGGTATTCCCTGACCTTGTCCGGATTGGGCGTCCCGAAGCCTTCGGGAACACCGGCGGTGGTGTACCAGAACGAATTGGGATCGGGGATCCAGCTCGGGTCCAGGGTGTAGAATTCGGGATTGCCCACCGAGGCGAGCATGATCGGCTCCATTTCCAGCGCGTGATAGATGGCGCGGCGCAGATTGACGTCGGCAATGACCCCTTCCCTGGTGTTGAACACCACGGTCAGGGACTGGTTGTTAGGCACGACCACGGCCTCGGTATTGGGGTCGTTCTGCAGGGCATCGTAGAAGTCGCTCGGCAGCTCGTTGGCGATATCGATTTCGCCGGTGATCAGCGAGTCACGACGCACAGAGGCTTCCGGCATCAGGCGGAAGATGATCTGGTCGGCATAGGCATGCTTCATGCCCGAGGCACTGGAGCTTGGTTCGCTGCGGGCTGCGTATTCGTCCCAGCGGGTCATGGTAACGCCCTGGTCCGGCTGGTATTCGCTCAGCACATAGGGGCCGGTGCAGTCGAGGCCGCGGGTCGCCTCGGTCGGGGATGCGCCTTCGAGCGAGGACGTGGACATGATCACGGCCTGGGTGCCGGCCAGGAGACCGGGAATGATGGGCGAGGGCGAAGCCAGCTCGAACACCACCGTCTTGTCGTCCGGGGCAGTGATGGCAGTAACCGCACCCTTGAGCGCCGCACCGATGCCGGCCGCTTCGCGGAAACGCTCGAGCGAGGCCACCACATCGGCAGAGGTGAGGGCGGCGCCGGAATGGAACTTCAAGCCATCGCGCAAGGTGACGGTCAGGCTGGTGCCATCCTCGCTATAGGCAAAGCTTTCGGCCAGCATCGGCTGGGGCGTCCAGCTCTCATCGAGCGCGAACAGGCCCTCGCAGATCACGCCGGCCGTGGCCCAGTTGACGCCGAAGGTGGTGACCACCGGGTCGGGGGACGGCGCCATCTGCGAAATGGCGACACGCAGGGTGCCGCCCTGCGGATATTCCTGCGCCAGCACCGGTTGTGCGACGACCAGCGCCAGTGACGATCCGGCCAGCAAGGCCCCGCGCATGAGACTGTCCAGTTTCATTCCTATTCCTCCCTTTTGCCCTTAGCGGGCGGTTTGCAGAACAGACGGCGCCAACGGCGTTTCGCCTGGTTCGACGGGCACGGGGATCTCCATTCCCAGCACCAGATAGCTCAGGCACTTGCCGTGGGAATCCACGCCAAGGCTGGAATTGACACCGCCTTCGAGGGCATCCTCGATGACGAAATTGAGGGCTGCGAGCCGGGGCAGCTCATAGCGGGTCACCTTGGTGACGCCGCGATGGGCAAAGAGAGCCGCGACACGTTCTTCGGTCACTTCGGCCAGCAGCACCGGCCAGTGGCGGGGATCGTAGGCGATGACGTTGATATTGAGCCGGTTGCCCTTGTCGCCCGAGCGGCCATGGGCAATCTGGTGCAGGCTGACGATGCGGGCGGGGTCGTTCATGACTCGCCTCCGACAAAGTGGAAGCCCATATCCACCAGTTCGCGCGGCACCATGTGGGACAGGGTCCGCACGCGCGGCCGGACGCTTTGGCGCACGCCCCCGCCCCCGGCAGGCCCGCAGCAATAAAGGGCGTTGACCTCCTGAACGGCCTGTTCGACCTCGCGCTGCGACTTGCCGCCAAAGGCAAAGCGCACGCGATAATCCCCGCTCGGCGCGTCGTCGAAATCGGCCAGCAGATCGCCTTCGTCACTGTTGAAAACGCTCACGGCCCCGATGATGTCGGCGCGGTGACGGACCGGCAGGTCGCGGCGGCGCACGCGCTCATTGATGGTGGTGATGGCCAGCCGCGCCCGTGCCAGTGCATTGGGCCCGGCATAGGAAATTTCGGCTTCCCCCAGCCAATCGCCAAAAAAGCTCACCGTCGCCTTGAGCTGGCGCGGCGCCTGGTGGCCCTGCGCGCCGGTAACCAGCACGCGATCCGGCCCAACCTGGCTGAGTTCGACATTGGTGATGTCTAGGGTCACATCCGGGGTGAGATAGGCGGCGGGATCGTGGATCTCGTAGAGCAATTGCTCCTTGACGGTCCGCAGGTCGACCAGCCCGCCCGTCCCCGGCGCCTTGGTGATGAAAAAGCTGCCATCGGCGTCCACTTCGGCGATAGGGAAGCCGATATCGGCCGTTCCGGGAACATCCTTGAAGCCGGGATCGGCAAAAAAACCACCCGATACCTGGGAGCCGCATTCGAGCAGGTGCCCGACCAGCGTGCCCGCCGCAATTCGATCCAGATCGTCCCAAGACCAGTTGAAATGGGCCACCAGAGGTCCAAGGGCCAAAGCGGGATCGGCGACGCGCCCGGTCACGACGACCTGGGCGCCAGCCCGGATGGCATCGGCGATGGCGGCGGCACCCAGATAGGCATTGACGGCAATGACGGCGCCATCCAGGTCCGGCAGTCGTCCGTCGCCGTCCCAGCGCTCGGTCTGGGCCAGGTCCACCCGGCCCACCAGGTCGTCGCCCGTGACGATGGCGATCCGCAAGGGTCCCACGCCCAGCCGCCTGGCGAGGTCCTGGATGGCCCGCGCCGCCGCCGGCGGATTGGCCTGACCGAAATTGCCGACGATGACGATGCCTGCTGCGACACAGCGGGCGAGGATGGGTTCAAGCAGATCGTCCAGCAGCGGCTCGAAGCCGCGCTGCGGGTTTTCCCGCTTGGCGATCTGCCCCAGCGCCAGGGTGCGCTCGCCCAGGGTCTCGAAGATAACGGCACCGCCCTCGCCGGCAGCGGCGATTGCCGCCACCACCGATTGCGGGGCGTCGATGCGGTCGCCCGAAAAGCCAGCGCCACTGCCAATGCGAAACACGTTGACCCTCCCTGATCGCCATTATCATCGGAATGATTATCGATAATGTCAACGATGATTGTCTGGCTGTGGAGAATTGGTTAGGTTGGCAGGGTCTGGAGCACGGATTCGAGGACCGCATGCGGGTTGCCAAGCCACTGACGGAACAGGCCAAAAGCTGGGATTCTGTGTATCGCGACCTGCAGCGGCAGATCATTGCGGGCCAGTTGCGTCCCCGCGAGCGCCTGGTGGAGGACGAGATCATCGATCGCACCGGCGCCACCCGCCATGCGGTGCGGCGGGCCTTTGACGAGCTGGAACGGGTTGGCCTGGTGGTGCGGCAGCCCAACAAGGGCGTCCAGGTGCGCGACTATTCCATCACCGAGGTGGAAGAGCTCTACGAAATCCGTGAGTGCCTGGAGACGAGGGCCGCGACGCATTTCGACCGCCCCGCCGGACCCGAACTGGTGGCCCAGCTAACCGACATTGCCACGCGCCACCGCGAGGCCTCACGCAGCCAGCGCTATGCCGAGGTCTTTTCACTCAACAATGATTTCCACGAAGTGCTGTATCGCGCCGCCGGCAACCAGCAGCTGGCCGACGCGATTCTACACTACACCTTCGCCACCCACCCCATCCGCACCCGCGCGTTTCCGAGCGAGGAACTGCGTGAGATCGCCATCGGCCAGCATTTCGACATGATCGACACCATCGCCCGGGGTGCGCCGGAGGAGCTGGCCGACATCATCCGCCGGCATATCCAGGGTCCGAAGGAATTCTATCTCAAGGCCACCTATATCCAGGGTGCGATATAGCCTCCGGCTACACGGGTGTCGGGCTTGGAAAGCGCTACGTGGCTCCGTCCATGGCCACCATGATCTTGGTGTAGCTGCCGGGCGCCCGGTCCCACTTCTCCAGGGCCGCGGGCGCCTCATGCAACGGCACGGTGGCGCTGATAATGAGATCGCCGGCATCCGGACTCGATTTCAGCCATTCGATGACATGGTCGAAATCGGAACGCAGCGCATTGCGCGAGCCCCTGATGTCAATCTCCTTGGTGATGAACTGCTTGGTGTCATAGGCAATCGGCTGCTTGGCATAGCCGATATAGACCACCCGGCCGCACTGGCCCACGATATCGACCGCCAAGAGGAACGTCGTCGGCGCGCCGACAGCCTCGATGACGACGTCCGGGCCATCGGGGACCAGTTCGGCAATCCTCTTCGCCACGTCGTTGCCGCCCGGGACAACATGGGTGGCGCCCAGCTTCCCGGCAATGTCGAGTTTCTGGGGGCTGAGGTCGACGGCGATCACCGTTGCTCCCTGCCGCAGGCACCCCATCAGCGCTCCGAGGCCGATCATGCCGCATCCGAGCACAACGACGGTTTCGTCCCGCGAGACCCCTGCCCTTTGCACGGCGTGAAAGCCCACCGAACAAGGCTCCACCAGCGCGGCATCGCGCAGGCTGAGGCCGGACGTGGCGATCACCTTGTCGCGCGGCACGACCACCCGCCCGGTCATGGCGCCTTCGCGCTGCACGCCCATGGTCTGGTTATTGACGCAGGCATTGGGGCGGCCCGCCCGACAGGCACGGCAATCTCCGCAGTTAAAATAGGGCAACACGGTCGCCGTCGCGCCCAGCGCCAGGTCGTCGACGCCATCGCCCAAGGCGGCGACCGTGCCGGCGATTTCGTGACCGGGCACCCTTGGATAGCTCACCAGCGGGTTGAGGCCCCGAAAGGAGGTGAGGTCAGAGCCGCAATAGCCGACATAGGTGATGTCGAGGGCCACCTCGCCCGGCCCGGGCTCCGGCACGCCGATATCGACAAGAGAAATGGCATTGGGGCCAGTGATGCAAACCGCTTTCATTGGTCGTCACTTTCCAGAATTGTCGTGGTGCCGGCAGCAAGGCCGGACGTGATCACGTTCGCACAGACAATGCTGCCGGCATAGCCGGTTGGTGCGGTTGCGACCATGACGGGCCAAGGCGCAATATGGTCTGTCCCGGTGACGTCTGCTTTCACCCGGGGGCCACAGTCTCCTTGCCAAGGGCATCGAGCGCCCGCGTCGCGCGCCGCTTCTGGCGATAGCGGTTGAACTGCTGGTCGGCGAGCACACCCGCCAGGATGACGCCGCCCATGACCGCGAAATTGAGCGATGAAGGAATGCCGAGCAGGTTCACCAGGTTCTGCAATTGCTGCAACAGCACTGCCCCCAGGATCACCCCGACTATTGAGCCCTCGCCGCCGCGCAGGGAGAAGCCGCCCAGCACCGCCGCGGCAATGGCGTAGAGTTCGTAGAAATTGCCATGCGAGGATGGCTGCACCGACCGGGTGAACATGGCGAAATAGATTGCCGCGATCGAGGTCAGCACGGCACAGATGACATAGGCCGAGGTGATCACCAGACCGGTCCGCACGCCGGAATAGCGGGCCGCGTCCTCATTCTTGCCCACGGCCTGAAGGTGACGACCATAGACGGAGCGATGCAGGACGAACCAGCAGATCACCCCGATGATGATCATGGCATAGAAGGAATGCGGGATCCCGAAGGAGCGCCCGATGGTCAGCCATTCCAGTTCGGGATAGCTGGCGCCGAACGGGAAGCCTGCCGTTGCTTCCCCGGTATAGCCGCGCGCCACGCCGCGATAAATCAGAAGGCCGCAGAGCGTGACCACGAAAGGTTGCATCTTGAGCCTGGTGATGAGCAGGCCATGCGCCAGCCCCATCAGCGTGCCCACCAAGACGGTGATGGCCATGGCCAGCGGCCAGGGCACGCCGAACCGGCCGACCAGATCCACGAAGATCACCCCCAACAGGGCGATCATCGAACCCACCGAGAGATCGATGCCCCCGGTCATGATGACGAAGCCCTGGCCGATGGCGAAGAGCCCGAACAGGCCGATCAGGTTCGCGGTATTGCCCAGATTGATGGGCGAGAGGAAGAGCGGGTTGCGCATATAGACGATCGCGCCCACCACGATGATCAGGACCGCCAGTCCCATGTCTTTTTTCTGCATTGCACTGGTCCCTAATTGGCGCCGACGGCGAGCCTGAGCACATTGTGTTCGGAGAATTCGGCGCGCGGCAGCGATCCAGTGACCTGGCCCTCCCGCAGCACCACGATACGGTCGGAAACTCCGATGACTTCCTCCATATCGCTCGAAATCATCATCACCCCGACGCCGGCCTCGGCCAGCGCCCGCATGAGCTTGTAGATTTCCCATTTCGCGCCGACATCGATGCCGCGCGTCGGCTCGTCGAAGATGATGAGCCGGGGCTTCATGGAGAGCCACTTGCCCAGAACCACTTTCTGCTGGTTGCCGCCCGAGAGTTCCGCGGCATTGCGCAGGACATCGGCCGCCCTGATGTCGAGCTTCCGGCGCTGGGTCTCGGCCCGCTCCTCGACCAAGGCGTGCGAGACGAGGCCGTTGAGGCTCACCGCGCCCAGATCGGCCAGCGAAATATTCTCGCAGATCGAACTTTCAAGCACGAGCCCGGTGCGCTTGCGGTCCTCGGGCACCAGGTAGAGACCGGCCTGGATAGCTTCGCGTGGCGAGGCGGCACGGAACGGGTTTCCCGCCAGCACGACTTCGCCTTCCAGCACCGGCGCGATGCCGAATATGGCCTCGGCGAGTTCCGTGCGGCCCGCGCCGACCAGCCCGGCCACGCCCAGAATTTCACCCGATCGCAGTTCGAGATCGGCCCTGGCCCTGGGGTTGGCGCCGATCCGCACCCCCTTGAGCGACAGGATGATTTCGCCAGCCGGGTGGCTTGGAGGCATGTAGAGGGATTTGAGGTCGCGCCCGATCATCAGGCGAATCATGGCGTCGTGACTGATCCGGTCGCGGTCGAGTTCGCCCGCGACATGGCCATCGCGCAGGCCAAAGACGCGGTCAGCGCAATCCTCGACCTCGCCCAGGCGATGGGAAATGTAGATGACGGCAATGCCCTGCGCCTTGAGATCGGCAATGACCTTCATCAGGGTTCGCGTCTCGGAAAGCGTCAGGGAAGAGGTCGGCTCATCCATGATGACGACGCGGGCGTCGATGGAGAGCGCCTTGGCGATTTCGAGCAATTGCCGCTCGGCCAGCGACAGTTCGGCCACCGGTGTTTGGGGGCGGAACGTCGCCCCCACGCGCGCCAGCAGCGGGCGGGCAGCATCATGCATGGCCTTGAGGTCAAGGAGACGAAAGACGCCGGCCCGGAGCTCCCGGCCCAGGAACATGTTCGCCGCAACGTCGAGATTATCGAAGACGTTGAGTTCCTGGTGCACGAAGGCGATCCCTGCCGCCTGCGACTGGGTTACCGAAAGCTGGTCATGGGCCACATTGTCGATGATGATCCTGCCCGAGCTAGGAGCAATCACCCCGCCGAGCACCTTCATGAGCGTCGACTTGCCGGCGCCGTTCTCGCCGATCAGGGCCAGGACTTCGCCGGCCCTGACGGAGAGGGTGACGTTGGAGAGGGCCACCACGCCGGGGTAGACCTTGGAAATGTTCTCGAGCACCAGCAGGGGGTGCGGCATCGCGTCGTGGGACTTCATATTCAGGCAACCTGAAAAAGCGGCAACGGCACCCAGGTGCCGCTCAACATACTCTTGGCGTGACAGGCACGCACCGGGTCAAATCTCGACCCGGTGCGGCTGCGCTGGCTGGGAGGATTACCCGCCGATGCGCTCCTTGAGTTCGGCCTCGAAGGCATCGACATTGGACGCGTCGATGACTTTGGTCGGAACAATGATCAGGCCGTCGTCCGGCACGCCCGAAGTGTCACCCTCGAGATATTTGGCCATCAGGTGCATGCCCTGATAGCCCCACTGGTAGGGGTCCTGCACGACGGTGCCGGCAAAGCTGCCCTCGCGGACGGCACCCAGGGTGATCGGATCCTCGTCGAAGGCAATGACCGTAACCTCGCCCAGTTTGCCGGCGGCCTGCAGCGCTTCATAGATCTTGGGCGGGTTGTAGGAATAGAACCCGATCATGCAGTTGATATCCGGATTGGCCGCCAGCACGTCATCGACATTGGAGCGGGCACGAGCGAAGTCCACGTCGTCGCCACGCACATCGACCAGTTCAATGCCGCTGCCTTCGACCGCCTGGCGAAAGCCGGCAATGCGCTCGATGGCATTGTCGGCACCGAGGAAGCCGACAAAGCCCATGCACTTGGCCCCATCGGGCAAGGCGGCAACGGCGATCTCGCCGGCCTGGACGCCGGCCAGGGTATTGGACGAGCCCAGATAGGCAATGCGGTTGCTGTCGGGTGCGTCGCTGTCGGTGGTGAACAGCGGCACCTGTGCGGCGATGCGGTTGAAGGCGTCGACGGAGTTCTTCGGATCGGCCGAGGAAATCATGATGGCATCGGTGCCGGCGGCCACCAGATCGTCCATCAGAGCATTCTGCAGCGCAGCAGTACCCTGTGCGGGATAGCGGAACTGCAGATCATAGCCGGGCAGCTCGGCCTGTGCCTTGGCCACGCCGGCCTCGGCCAGCTTCCAGAAATCGGAAGCCGCATTGACCACGAAGGCCAGTTGCGGCTTGTCCTGTGCGACGGCGTGGCCGGCCAGAACGGCGGCCAGGGCGGCGACTGAAACGGCAAGTTTGAGTTTCATAATAATCCTCCCATACCGAGGGTGTGTCCTGCACCGCACCTCGGCCTTCCATGAATGTCCCGCTGCACTGCGTGCCGCGGAACGGTGATATCCCCGCCGGATCGGGCCTGTTCTCTGGCAGGTCCCTCGCCGGTCGGCGGATATGGCTTGATCGCGCGTCTATCCGGGGTACCAGATGATGCGCGGATCGTCGGGCGCACGGACATAGTCCCAGGCCCGGTCGACAAGGGTGTGCAGATCGACCCACGGCTTCCAGCCCAGCGTCAGGCGAGCCTTGGCGTTGTCGAGCCAATTGCTGTGAAAAGAGGTGCTGATCTCGGCGACCGGCAGGGCGCGGCTCGTGCGCAGGTAGTGCGCCACCTGGCCATAATCGACCGGCTCGTCCATCGCGATATTGAAGAGCTGCCCCGCGCTGGCGGGGTGATCGATCGCCACCAGGATGGCGGCAACCAGATCATCGACGTGAATGAAACTGCGCCTGAGGGGCGCGCCGCGTGCGTCGCGCAGCAGCGGTACGCTGGCCGAACGGGCGTGGCGGGCAATGGCCTCGGCGCTCAGAAGCTCGCTCCAGGGTGGGCCGCCGAACTGGTCGCTGAAGCTCAGCGCATAGCGGAAATCGTCCTTTTCCACGATCCATGGCGCGCGCAGGCAGCTGCCATTGATCCCGTACTGGATGCCATACTGCTCCAGCATGACCTCTTCGAGCACCTTGGTCAGCGCGTAGCAGCCCGGATAGGCGCGGCGCGGCGCGGTCTCGGTGATGGGCACTTCGTAATCCTGAAAGACATGTCCGACCGAACAATCGCCGCTCAGCAGCAGGAATTGCTGGGTGCCGGCCGTCGCCCGGAAGGCCTCGAGCAGGTTGAACATGCCCTTGACGCCGACATCCATGGCCAGGTCGGGGGATTCCTTGACCGCCGCCATATGCAGCACATGGGTCACCCCCTCCATGGCGGCGCGCATGGCCGCTGCATCGGAGAGCGAGGCGCGCACGATCTCGACCCTGGGGTGTTCGATTGTCCGGTTGTTGCAGATCGCCCGGATGGACCAGCCGGCGAACTTTTCCGCCGCGACAAAGGCGGGCAGGAAATTGGAGCCGACCTTTCCGGTGATGCCGGTGACCAGAAGCCTCACTTGCAGAAGTCCTTTTGAACGCTCTTCACACAAAAACATCGCGGACACGGCGCCGAGGCGCCATGTCCAGACGTGAGAAATCACTGGGCGCAGAAGCCCGGCTCTTCGCGAGTGCAGACATCGAGCCCGGTATAGATCGGGTCTTCCACCGTCTCGCCATTGATCAGCTGGATCATGACATCGGGTGAGCGCTGGCCCATTTCGAACGGCCGCTGGCCGATCTGGGCGTGGCTGCGACCTTCATTGAAGGCCTGGACCTGCGGCGGCAGGGTGTCGCCGGCCACGATGATCAGGTCATTGCTGTCGAGGCGATCCATGACCTGGTCGGTGACCTGGGCATAGGCCTGGGGTGCGAACTGCGCCCAGCCGCCGATCAGGATGAAGGCGTCCAGGTCCGGATTGGCGGTGAACACGTCCGCCATCTGCTGGTTGGCCAGGTCGATCTGGTCATTGGTGAAGACCGGGCAGCCTTCGATTTCGCTCCAGCCGCCCTCGCCGGCCAGGCGGTCGGTACCCTTGGCTCCGGCAATGGTGTCGCGGAAGCCGGCGGCGCGGGCATTGATATTGTCGGCCGCGACATTGCCCAGCTGCAGGCAGACAGAACCGCCCTCTGGTTTCAGGCGCTGGGCCTGCTCGGCCATCATCACGCCCATCAGGTAATTATCGGTGCCCAGGAACGTGGCGCGCAGTGACCGATCGGCTTCGGAAAGATCGGCGTCCACGGTCATCACCGGAACATCGGGGGCGATTTCGCGCAGGCGATTGGCCATGGCCGGCGCATTGGACGGGGAAATGGCGATCGCCGCCACGCCCCTGGTGATCAGGTCATCGACCAGCTGCACCTGGCCCGATTCGTCGGCGCTCGAAGCCGGTCCGGTATACAGGCACTCATACTCGGAATCGGGGTTATTCGCCGCCCAGTCCTGGCAGCCCAGGTTGATCTGCTCGAAGAACGGATTGTCCAGGCCCTTGACCACGATGGCCAGGGTCTTCTTGTCCTGCGCCTGGGCGCCCCCGGCAGCCAGCGCGAGAACCGCAACGGCAGCCGCAATGTGATTTACGTACCTCAAAGTGTCTACTCCTCCCGTGTGATTGAACCGACGAGCCGGGCTTTGGTCCCTGGTTCCCGTCGGCGATCGCCATGCCCGCTCATGCAAGCAAGCGCAACGAACCTCCCCTGCGGACCCGCCGAACGCATCGTCCGGGACCGCTTCACTGATCAATTTCCTGTGGACTGATCATATTATGTGATAATATAAGCGCACATCGACATTGATCGTCAAGCATGAAATGCAGCGCGTTTTACGTCGGCAAGACTGCGCAAAACGGCGTGGTTTGGGCTAGGATGCGCCGGCTCCTTTCTGGGAGGGAAGGGCCGGATTTACAAAAGCAGGCAGAAGGGGAGGCGCATGAGCGCGCTGCAATTAGCAAATATTACCAAGAGCTTCGGCGCCATCCATGCGCTCATGGATGTATCACTGACCATCGAGCCCGGAGAAGTCGTCGGGCTGATGGGAGACAATGGCGCGGGCAAGTCGACGCTGGTGAAAGTGATCGCGGGCAATTTCGCGCCCACCAGCGGCGAGCTTTTCCTGGACGGCAAGAAGGTGGAATTCCACAAGCCGCTCGACGCCCAGCGGGCCGGGATTGAGGTGGTCTATCAGGACCTGGCCATCTGCAACAATCTCTCGGCCGCTTCCAATGTGTTTCTCGGTCGCGAGATGACCCGGCAGATCGGCCCGATCAGGATCATCGACTATCAGGGCATGCGCATCCGGGCCGCAGAGCTTTTCGCGCGGCTGAAGTCCGAAACGCGACCACGCGACCTGGTCAAGCGCATGTCGGGCGGGCAGCGGCAGGCCGTGGCCATTGCCCGGACGCTGCTTTCCGATGCCAGCATCGTGCTGATGGACGAGCCGACCGCCGCCATTTCAGTGCGGCAGGTAGCCGAAGTGCTCAACCTGATCCGGCACCTGCGTGACCACGGCATCGCCGTGGTGCTGATCAGCCACCGCATGCCCGACGTGTTCCAGGTTGCCGACAAGATCGCCGTGTTGCGCCGCGGGCGCCTCGTGGCCAGCAAGCGCGCCGCCGATTCATCAGCCGAGGAGGTCACCGGCCTCATTACCGGCGCGATCGAGATGGCCTGAGCGGCCCCCGAGAGGAAGAGTATCATGTCCCAATCCAATTCCCTGACGGACGTCATCGACCAGTCCGAACACCGCAGCCTGATTTCGCGCCTAGCGAGCCATCAGATTTTCTGGGTCTTCATGGCCGCCGTATTGGCGTGCCTGGCGCTATCGCTGCTCACCGATACGTTCGCCACCGAGCGAAACCTGTTCAACGTGTCGCGCAATTTCGCCTTTGTTGGCATCATCGCCCTGGGCATGACCGCGGTCATTGCCTCGGGTGGCATCGACCTGTCCGTCGGCTCCACAGTGGTGCTCTCGGCCATGACGGTCGCCGTCCTGATGTCCTCGGGCATGCCAATCTGGGTGGGCATCCCCACGGCCCTCCTGGTCTCGGTGGCGGTCGGCGTGGTCAATGGCGTGCTGATCGCCTATGCGGGCATGCCGGCCTTTGTGGTGACCCTGGGCATGCTCTCGGTGGCCCGCTCGCTGGCCATGGTGCTCTCGAACAACAAAATGATCTATGAGTTCGGGCCGGACCACACCACCCTCCTGGGACTGGGCGGGGGATCAACATTCGGCCTGCCCAATCCGCTGATCATTCTCGCCGCGCTCGCGCTACTGACCGGGTTCCTGTTCAAATGGACGCGCTGGGGACAACACATCTTTGCCATGGGTGGCAATGAACAGGCCGCCAAGCTGACCGGCATTGCCGTCAAGCAGCTCAAGGTTTCGGTCTATGTGTTCTCGGCTGTCACGGCCGGCATTACCGGCGTGCTCGAAGTCGGCTGGCTGGGAGGGGTCACCACCAATCTCGGGCAGGCCATGGAACTCTCGGTCATTGCCGCCGCCGTCATTGGCGGCGCCAACCTGGCCGGCGGGGTGGGCACTGCCTTTGGGGCGGTCGTGGGGGCCCTGCTGATCGAGGTGATCCGCAACAGCCTGATCCTTTTGGGCATCAGCACCTTCTGGCAGGGCGCCTTTGTCGGCTCCTTCATCGTGATCGCCGTGGCGTTTGATCGGTTCCGCAATGCCCGCTCGTCCGACTGATTGACACAAGCCAATCGTGCGGCGCGGTGGCCCTGCTACTGCGCCGCCACCTGCTCGGCGTCCATGTCCGCACTCGGACGGGTCGAGCCCCGAACGATCAATTCACATTCCACCTTGATGCGCGTCGTGCGGGCATCGAGCCCGCCCGCGCTATCGAGCAGCAGTTCGGCGGCCGTCTGCCCCATTTCATATTGCGGCAGCACCAGCGTGGTCAGCGGCGGATGCAGGAAGCGGGCGATTTCCCGATCGTCGAACCCGATCACGGCCACATCCTCAGGGATCCTGCGGCCAAGCTGCTTAAGGGCCTCGATGCACCCCATGGCCATCAGGTCATTGGCACAGAAAATGGCATCGGGCGGCTGATCCATGGCCATGAGTTCCATCGTCATTTCGAAGCCTGACGATGGCTCCCAATTGCCCGGCTTGACCAAGGCCGGCTCAAACACCAGGTCATGGGTGGCCAGCGCCTGCTTGTAGCCCTTGAGCCGGTCGCGCGGATTATCCAGGCCCTGCTGTCCATTGATCATGCCGATGCGCCGGCGTCCCAGCCCGATCAGGTGATCGGTGGCCACCCTGCCCGCCAGGAGATCAGCCGGCAGCACCGCGGGCAGCGCACCTTCTTCATCATAGCAGTTCACCAGCACGGTCCGATGTGCCGCAAAGGCCGGCGGCAGCCCGACGGCGCGGGTGAGAATGGTGCCATAGACCACGCCCAGGAGAGACTGATCCCGCATGCCCAGGAGAATATTGGTTTCCATGTCCGCGTCGCCATGGCTGACGGCCATCAGCGCATTGACGCCAAATTCGAGGGCCTTGTCGCGCACGCCCTCGAAGGCCAGCGACATCCAGGGATCGGTCGAGGCCTCGTCGGCAATGAACAGGATGGTCGATTTGCCCGCGCTTGCCGTCCTGGGGCCGCGGCGCACGAATTTGTAGTTCAGCCGCTCGGCGGCCTCGGTGACGCGCCGGCGTGTGGCATCGGTCAGCCGCGCCATCTTGCTGCCGCTCAGCACCAGGGAGACCGTTGCCTGGGACACGCCAGCTGCGGCGGCCACATCCATCATGGTGGGACGCGTGCCTGCAGCTTGTCGCTTTGATTTTACCATGGACCTGCTCGAACCTGCCGCTCGACTATTCTGATGAGCGTCTCGGTGAATAACTATAGCAAGCGAATCGAGGTGATGCCCAGTTCCGGCACGACCGCATCTTCCATCATCTCACTGTTTCCTAAAAAAAGGCCGACGTCGAGCGGTTAGCGAATAGATTGGGCTAGGACCAGGCAGGGCCCGTAGTCCGCACTTATTAGCGTCCCCATCAACCGCCAGCCCGGTTTTTGGCAACCAAGTGACAACCTAATAATTATGTCCCTCAGACAAGGGGGATAGTCGGGCTGCCATGGGGCATCTTACAACACATATGCTGCAGCATCTCGCGCTGATGAACCTAGTGGTGCCGCTGGCGATACTCATCTTTCGCGGGCACCTGCACCAGCGCTGGCTCGCGCGCAGCTGGCCCTGGGCCACAGCGGCGCAGATTGTACTCCTCTGGTCCTGGCACAGCCCCGCAGCACTGGGTGCGGCCATGGCCAGCCCAGTACTGATGATATTGATGCATGCCAGTCTGGCGGCCACAGCAGCCTTTTTCTGGGGTAGCATTGCTGCCATGACCCGCGAGGAAAGCTGGCGGGCGCTGATTGCCTTGCTGGTAACCGGCAAGCTATTTTGCCTTCTTGGCGCGCTCTTGGTCTTTTCGCCCAACCAACTTTTCGAACTGGGCATGGCACACCACCACCCTATGGGCGCGCAGATGCTCGCGGATCAGCAGATGGCCGGGATGCTCATGCTGATCGCCTGTCCGCTGAGCTATGTCGCGGCCGGCATCGCTCTGGCCGGGCGATGGTTCTTTTCCCTCGAACAGGATGGAAGGGCCCATGGCTGAGGAGAAGGTGGTCAAGGTTCGGCAATTGACGCGGTGGCAGCGCATCGGCTTCGCCAGCCTGTTGGTGGTCGGTGCCATGGTCATTGGCGGCGTGGTTTTCGTGCTTTCGGGTATCTACAATATCGGCGCTTCGCGTGAGCATTGGTCGTTTACCAACTTCGTCATCACTATATTGCGGGACCGCTCGGTCTCGGTTGCGGCGAGCAATATCGACGTGCCGGACCTTGAAGACCTCGATCTCTATCGGCTTGGACGCGAGCACTTTCTCGGTGCCTGCACCAGCTGTCACGGCGTTCCCGGCCAGCCGCTCAACCCAATCTATGCCAACATGCTGCCCCAGCCGCCGGACCTGACCGGCGCCTTCGAGGACTATGGCGCCAGGGAGGTATTCTGGATCATCGATCACGGCCTCAAATATACCGGCATGCCGGCGTGGCCGGGGGATGATCGACCCGATGAAGTCTGGTCGATGGTGGCCTATCTGAAACGCCTGAATGAGGAGGGGCCGCAGGACGAAGCGGCATTTGCCGAAACAGCAGAGAACGCGCGGAAACTCGATACTTGCGGGCGCTGCCATGGCGATGCAGGGACTGAGCCAGTCAGCACTCTTGTTCCGCGCCTCGATGGCCTTCCAGAGGCGTATCTGGTCCGGGCGCTTGAGGAATATCGAGACGGCTTGCGGGCCAGCGGCTTCATGGCCCCGATCGCACACGACATGGGCGATGACGAGATCGCCGATATGGCTGCCTATTACGCGGGTCTGACGGCCGGTGGCATTGGCGGGCGGGCCGATCCCGCCTTGGTGGCCCGTGGACTTGAAATCGCCGCAGGGGGTATTTCGGAGCAGGACGTTCCGGCGTGCGCCAGTTGTCATAATGGAAGCGATCCACAGGTGCCACCGCTCGCTGGTCAATCAGCGCGGTATATGGAAACGCAGTTGAAGGTGTGGCGAAACGGCGACTATCGCAGCGGCTCCGCCTACGGGCGGCTGATGGCTTTCATCGCCAAACGCCTGGATGCGCAGGACGCAGAGGCCGTCAGCGCCTATTACGAAAGCCTGGCGCCCGCGGAGGTCTCCCCATGAGGCGGTGGCTATTGCTGACATTGCTGCCGGTGCTGGCGGGGTGTTCTGCACAGCAGTCGGCGCTGGTTCCGACGGGGGCTGAGGCCGAGCGCATCAATGTGCTGTTCTGGATAATGACTATTGGCGGAGCAGCCATTCTCCTGCTGGTCATCGTACTTGCGGCGCTTGCCATTCTAGGTGGTGACGCCCTGCGCCAGCGGCTCGCCAGCGAAAGCTTGATCAACTGGCTGGGCATCGCCTTTCCCGTGGTCGTGCTGAGCGTCTTGCTGATCTATGGATTTGTGCTGCTGCGCGCCGGTGCCGTCGACCGTGAAGGGAGCACGGATCTTCGCATCGCGATCAGCGGAGAACAGTGGTGGTGGCGCGTCACCTACCACACCGCGGATGGACAAATCGTTGAAACTGCTAATGAAATCCACCTGCCGGTTGGCCAGCCGGTAACGCTGGACCTGACCACGGCCGACGTCATCCACAGCTTCTGGGCGCCAAGCCTGGCCGGGAAGCTCGACATGATCCCCGGCCGAACCAACCAGATGACCATTACCGCGACCCAGCCGGGTATCACGCGGGGGCAATGCGCCGAATATTGCGGTGGCGCCCATGCTTTCATGTCATTTCACGTCGTCGCGCATGCGCCTGACGAGTTCGAGGCGTGGCTGGCGCGCGAGGCAGCTCCGGCTGCCAAGCCCGAAGGCGAGGTCCTGGCCAACGGTCATGAACAGTTCCTGAACGCAGGCTGTGGCGGTTGCCATACCGTGCGGGGAACTCCGGCCAACGGGCGTATCGGGCCTGATCTCACCCATGTGGGCGGCCGCCATTCCCTGGCGGCGGCCACGCTGCCCAATACGGCGGAGGCCATTGCAGCGTTCATCGTCAATAACCAGCACATCAAGCCTGAAAACCGCATGCCCGAATACGCGACCTTTTCGGAGGCACAATTGCGGGACCTTGCCGCCTATCTCGAAAGTCTGCGCTAGCCATGTTCGATTTCACCAGTGCCCCCATCTGGATGAATTTTGCGATCTTCGCGGTGGCGGCGGTCGTCGTCTGGTTCGCCGGCGCGCGGATCACCGGCTATGCCAACGCCATCAGCGTCAAGACCGGCATCGGGCAGGCAGCAATCGGCATGTTACTTCTTGGCGGCATCACTTCGCTGCCCGAGATTGGAGCCACCGTAACCGGTGCGGCGACGGGCGCTTCGTTGCTGGCGGTCAATAATCTCTTCGGTTCGATTGCGGCGCAGGTGGTCATTCTCGCCATTGTCGACGTCACCATACGCGGCAAGGCGCTCACCTCGGAAATCCCCGACCCCATGGTCATGCTGCAGGGCGGGCTCAACATCCTGCTCATCAGCATTGCCACCGCCGGCATTACCGTGGGCGACGTATCGATCCTGGGGATCGGCGCCTGGGCCTGGGCCAGTGCTTTCGCCTATGGGTTCAGCATCTATGTGTTGTCCCAGTCGGAAGGACGCAAATCCTGGGTGGCGGCGCGCGGGGGCAAAGAAGATGCAAGGCTGAAACAGCAGCAGAAAAAGGCACAGGACGAGGCGAACAAGGAACATTCCGAAATGTCGCTGCGCAAGATCATCCTGTGGACGGCCGCTCTCGCCCTGGTCATTCTGGTGGCGGGGTATTTCCTGTCGCGCACCGGCGACGCGGTTTCTCAGCAGACCGGGCTTGGCGGCAGCGCCGTGGGGTTCGTACTGCTGGCCTTCGCGACCTCGCTGCCGGAATTCAGCACGGCGATCACAGCGGCCAAGTCCGGTCTCTACACGCTTGCAGTATCGGATATTCTGGGCACGAACCTTATCAATATCGGCCTCATCTTCGTGGTGGACGCGGTGGCGCAGGGTGAGCCAGTGCTGTCACAGGCCGGCGCGTTTGGCGCTTTCGGGGCGCTGCTGGGGATCGCCGTGACGGCGCTATTCGTCATCGGCATGGCCGAGCGTGGCGACAAGACGGTGTTTCGAATGGGTCTCGATTCCATGGCGGTTTTAGTCTGCTATGGCGGGGGCCTGGTTATCCTGTTCTTCCTGAGGTGAGATCATGAACGAGAGCAGGCGCCCATCTCTGCCCAATCCCGACCCTCGCCCTGAGGGAGAACTGGAGCAACTCAAGCGCATCTGGGCCACGCCGGGCGGGTTCCGCATTTTCACGGCCGTCAACAATACGGTCGTGGGCACGCTCTATATCGGCGCGGCTTTCCTGTTCTTCATCATGGCCGGCATCCTGGCACTGCTGATGCGCACGCAACTGGCGGTGGGCGACAACACCTTCCTCAGCCAAGACCTCTACAACCAGATGTTCACGACGCACGGCACGACGATGATGTTCCTCTTCGCCGTGCCGGCGGTGGAGGCACTCGGTGTGCTGCTGCTGCCCCAGATGCTGGCCGCGCGCGACCTGCCGTTCCCGCGTCTCTCGGCTTTCGCCATCTGGGCTTATATCATCGGCGGACTGGTCTTCTTCTCGACCATTTTCTACGACATGGCCCCCAAGGGCGGCTGGTTCATGTATCCGCCGCTGACGCTCAAGGAATATTCGCCGGGCGACAATGCCGATTTCTGGCTGCTCGGGATCGGCTTTATCGAAATCTCGGCCATAGCCGGCGCCATCGAGATCATTGTGGGCGTGCTGCGCACGCGGCCGCCGGGTATGACCCTGGCCAAGATGCCGATCTTTGCCTGGGCCATGCTGATCTTTGCGGCAATGATCGTCTTCGCCTTCCCCGCCGTGATCCTGGCCACCATGCTGCTCGAGATCGAGCGCGCCTTCGGTTGGCCGTTCTTCACCGCTGAACTGGGAGGCGACGCGCTGCTATGGCAGCACCTGTTCTGGTTCTTCGGGCACCCGGAAGTTTATATCATCTTCCTGCCGGCGGCCGGACTGGTGTCGATGATGATCCCGACCATGGCCCAGACGCCGCTGGTGGGTTACCGCCTGATCGTGGTTGCCTTGATTGCCACCGGCTTTTTCAGCTTCGGGCTCTGGGTCCACCATATGTTCACCACGGGCATTCCGGGCCTGAGCCTGGCATTCTTTTCGGCGGCCAGCATGGCCGTGGCGATCCCGTCGGGCATCCAGGTATTTTCCTGGATCGCGACCATGGCAGCGGGGCGCCAGCGCTTCCGCATCACCGTCCCGTCGCTGTTCATCCTGGGGTTCCTGTTCATCTTCGTGCTGGGCGGGCTCACTGGCGTCATGGTGGCCGTAGTCCCGTTCGACTTCCAGGCGCATGACAGCTATTTCATCGTGGCCCATTTCCACTATGTGCTAGTGGGCGGCATGGTGTTTCCGCTGTTCGCCACTTTCTACTATTGGGCCCCTGTCGTCAGCAGCAGGATGCTCTCGGAACGTCTCGGCAGATGGTCCTTCTGGCTGATGTTCATCGGTTTCAACACCGCCTTCTTTCCCATGCACATCACCGGTCTTTCGGGCATGCCGCGTCGCGTCTGGACCTATCCGTCCAATCTGGGCTGGGATGTTCTCAATTCCATCTCGACGGCCGGCGCCTTCATCATGGCCGCGGGCGTCGGGGTGTTCATTATCGATCTCATTCGCAATTTCCGGGTCGGCGAGGGCGGGCCGCAGAATCCATGGGGCGCCGGTACGCTCGAGTTTCTGCCCAACGGCGTCTATTCGACGCGCTCCATCCCCCATGTCACCAGCCGCGAACCGGTCTGGGACAATCCGAACCTGCCGGAGGAGGTAGAGAAGGGGCATCACTACTTGCCCAATGCACCGACCGGCGGGCGGGAAACTCTGGTCACCTCGGCCATCGAGGCCAAGCCGCAATATGTGCTGCAAATGCCGGGACCGGGCTGGACGCCGCTCATCGCTGCGGTCGGCACGGCAGGATTTTTCCTGCTGCTGACCATCAAGCAGGTGCACCTGGCCACAGCATTCGGCGTGCTGGCAATCATCGCCTGCCTGGTCTGGACCTGGCACCTCGACCGGCCCAGCAAGGGGGAGGTCGAGGTCGCCAAGGGCTTACGTCTGCCCACCTATATCACCGGCCCGCTTTCGCACAGCTGGTGGGCCATGGTGGTGCTGATGCTGGTCGCCGCCTCGCTCTATGTCAGCTATTTCTTCTCCTATCTTTATCTCTGGACCGTATCGCCCGAGGTGTGGGCGCCAGCCGGTGCGCCAGCGCCGCCTTCCCTGATCTACCCCGGGCTTTCCGCGTTGATGTTCATGCTTGGCGCGGCATGCATGGTCTGGTGCGGCGCCCTGCTGCCAAACGAAAGCCGCCGGCACTGGGGTGGAATGGCGTTGCTGATCGTTGCTGCCCTGCTAATGGTCGGGGCAGTGGGTCTGGAGATCTGGGGTCACGTGCAGACCGGGCTCGTACCGACCAGCTCATCCTATGGCGCCATGGTCTACATGGCTTCGGTGCTGGCGGCCCAGATCGGCTTTGTCGTGGTGATCATGTGCCTGTTTGCCGCCGCGCGTCTCGGAACCAGCCAGCTCGATGCGCAGCGGCGCGTCACCTTCGACAACGCGGCGCTGCTCTACTACTACGCCGTCGGTCAGGGCCTCTTTGGCCTGCTGCTGGTGCATGGCTTTCCACGGATGCTGGGGTGAGCGCGATGGATGACCGCAACTCGTCCCGGCAGATGATCGGCACACTCGTATTCCTGATCGCAGGTCCCATTCTATGGGCTATCGATCTGATGCTGATCTACGGCGCGCAGTCATCGCTCTGCGCCTTTGGAGCCCTGCCCCTGCCGGGCGTCAGTATCATTGTCGGCGGCACTTCGGTTGGTCTCGCCCTAATGGCCGGCGGCATCTGGCTGTGGCCCGAGCCCTCCTTCAGAACGCTCGCAGGGACATCGCCACCGACTGACCAATGGCCATTTCTCCGTGGCACCATGCGCCTATTAGCAGCGCTGTCGGCGCTCGCCATGCTCTACTTCGCGGCCGCTGCCCTGCTGCTGCCGGCATGCGGCGGCTTGCGTTAGCCGCCGACATTGAATGTGAACGATGACGGCGCAACCGATCCGGCCGATGGCGCCTTTTGTGGAGGTGTAAGGAGGCCAGATTGCCGAAATACTATTTTCACGTCCGCCAAGCCAATGGCTCCGTTTCCAATGAAACTTTTGACGCTGAATTTGATAACGACGAGGCCGCGCGTGAGGAAGCTGGCCAGGCCCTCGCGGAAATGGCGAGAGACACTGTTCCCCTGAGGGGCATCGCCGAGTTTGAAGTGTGCGTGCGGGATCAAAGCGGACACGAGATCGCCCGGCGCTGGGCTCGTTTCGTGGCCGATGACTATGCCTCAGCATGACGCCATACTGACGGTCTATCGTAGCCGCTTCCAGCAGCAATTGACGATGTGCTCGACTGACGATGCCTCGCGCTATTGGGAGGGTCTGGTGGCATGACCCTTCTTGGCTATCACGCATCTCACGAACAATTTGCGCCAAGCGAGCTGCTGCAACTGGTCATCGCCGCCGAGCAGGCCGGGTTTGCCTGTGCCCATTCTTCCGACCATTTCCATCCCTGGAATTTTTCGCAGGGACAATCGGGACATACATGGACATGGCTCGGCGCTGCCATGCAGGCCACCGCCCTGCCCTTTGCCATCGTCTCCGCTCTCAATGAGGGCATTACCGGGGAGGGCCGACGGTGTCTGGCCCCATATATCTGAGAACAACTTTTTTGCTTCTTGAACGCGCTGCTCAATTTGACCGCGAAAGGGGGTGAATTGCGGCAGAGTCGGGCAATAGACGTGATTGCTCGCCCTGCAGACAAGCGCGCTACCGCCGGGCCACGTCTCCGGTTTCGCGGCACGTACAGGTGGAATTGCCTGAAAGGTCAGGGGACGGGAGGTGAGCGAAAGATTTGGCTGGGGCGCCAGGATTCGAACCTGGGAATGCCGGTACCAAAAACCGGTGCCTTACCGCTTGGCGACGCCCCAACTTGGCGCGGTTCCTACACCGTTCGGCGGCACTGCGCAACACGATCCGACGGCAGACAAAAGGTTGCGAGAAGCGCTTGAACCGCATCGGGAGCGCAGCTATAAAGCCGCCACATCGCGACGGGGCCGGACAATCTGCCGGCCCGGTTTTTCCGGCATGTTGCGACACTGACGGAGTATAGCGCAGCCTGGTAGCGCACCTGCTTCGGGAGCAGGGGGTCGAGTGTTCGAATCACTCTACTCCGACCAATCAACCCCGGCGTCTGCGGACGTCGGGGTTTTTTACACTGAACTGCGCCGGGTCTGGTCGATCAACTTCCTGATTCTGGCCGGGCTGATGATGCCGCCGGCCGTGGTGCCGACCATCTAGCTTTTGCAGTCCATTGGCCTCTTTGCCAGCTGCATGCGCTGACCTGATCCAGGTGGGTCTATGGCCTGTCGTTTTCGATCCCGCTCTATCGGGCCTTTATCGTCACCATTCCCAGCGAGTTGGACGAGGCCACTATCATCTATGGCGCGCGACCGCTCGAGGTTTTCTCTCGGGTCATCCTGCCGCCGTTCTGGCCGGTGACCGTCACCAATGCCGGGCTGTTGGACCCAAACAGAGCGCTGCTCTTCGACACCAATGACAGGGCCATTCCGGCGACCGCAGCCTGATTTATGACGGCGCAAATAGAAAGGGCCGGCGCTCGGCGCCGGCCCTTTCCTGCATTCAAAGGCAGACTTCAGCGCTTGTCGCCGAACAGGCTCCACAGGCCCGTCACGGTCAGGGCCGCGAAGGCCATCTTGAGCGTGTCCCAGATGAGGAAGGGCTGCACGGCCTTAGCAAAGGCGGACGCGACCACATTGGTCTGGTCCACCCACTGGGCGGCACCGGCCATGGCCACCAGCCAGGCAAAGCCAAAGGCATATAGCACAGCCGTCGCCGCCAACATGCCGCCGAACAGGGTGAAGGGCTTGCTCGAAGCACCGCGGTCGGCCGCATAGCCGACGATACCGGCCTGGAACAGGAAGCCCACGAGGAAGCCGCCGGTGGGGCCGACGAGATAGGCCATGCCGCCGCCTGCTGCGAAAACCGGCAGGCCAAAAGCGCCTTCAATGAGGTAGGCGGCGACCGTTGCGACGCCGATGCGCATGCCAAAAGCAGCGGCCAGAGCGGCGATGGCAAAGCTCTGCAGCGTCACCGGAACGGGCCAGACGGGCACGTTGACCTTGGCGGCGGCGGTGATGAGCAGCGTGCCCAAAAGCACGATTGCGGCATTGGTTGCCAGCTTGGCGACGCCGCTCCTGGGCTGGAATGCGCCGAGCAGCGTATTGGGCGTGGTCAAAGTCACAGCCATTTCATACCTTCCATGCTTGAAGTGAGCTGCGCTGTCCTTCATGGCGAACGCAGTTCCGTCCCCAGCTTCATACTTTCTCGTTACCAGCAGTGCAATGGCGTCCACCTCCCAGGCCCCGGTCTACAACACCGATTTTTCACCGCAAACTGGCAAGCCCGTGGACGAGGCGCCGGGGGTCGTGCGCATCACAGCACCCAATGCTTCGGCCTATACTTTCACCGGCACCAACAGTTTTCTTCTTGGCCATGAGCGGCTTTCGCTGGTCGATCCTGGGCCTATGGACCGCGCCCATGAGGCAGCGCTCCTGGCCGCGATTGGCGGGCGCAGGGTTGAGGCCATAATTCTCACGCATACTCATCGCGATCACAGCGCATCGGCCAAGTCCTGGCGCGTACGGCTGGATGCGCCACTCTGGTTCGGCGGGCAGCACCGGCTCTCGCGACCCCTGCGGCGATTCGAGAGCAATCCGATTCGCAATTCGTGCGACTGGGACCTCGTGCCCGACCGGACACTGGTCGATGGCGAAACTGTTGAGACCGGCGACATTGCTGTCACCGTGCACACCACGCCCGGCCATTGCGCCAATCACCTGGCCTTCGGGATAGCGGGCACAAACACGCTGTTGTCCGGCGACCATGTCATGGGCTGGAATTCGACCCTGGTTTCGGTGCCCGACGGGTCAATGGCCGACTATCTCAGCTCGCTCGACAAGGTCATCGTCCTCCCCTTTGCCCGTTACTTGCCAGCCCATGGCGGGCCTATTGCCGATGGACGAGCGCATGCGGCTGCGTTGAAGGTGCACCGGCAGCGCCGCAATGAACAGGTGATCGCCGCGGTGCGAGATGGCGCGCGAGACGTGGGCGCAGTGGTCGAGGCCATCTACCCCACGCAGCCGGTGCAGGTGCGGCTGGCGGCACGCATGACCATCATGGCGCATGTGGAATATCTGGAGGGGTTGGGGGTGTTGAAGGTGCGGCGGGGGACTTTCGGGGTTGAACTGCGTGCTGTCTGAGCGCCGGTCCCCTCCCTCCCCTTGATGGGGAGGGTAGCGGTGCTCGGTCCGCAGGACCGTAGCAAAGCTGGGTGGGGTGGCCTTGTTCAGAGGCCGGTGTGCATGGCCCACCCCACCCTCAGTCCCTCCCCATCAAGGGGAGGGAGGCGATGAACAGCCGCCTCTCAGTTCCGCTGAAACCCCACCGCCCCCTCGCGCCCGGTCTGCCCGCGATGGCGCAGCATGTGGTCGGCCAGAACCAGAGCCATCATGGCTTCGCCCACCGGCACGGCACGGATGCCGACGCAGGGATCGTGGCGGCCCTTGGTGATGATGTCGGTGTCCTCGTTTGCCGTAGTCACGGTCTGGCGCGGGGTGAGGATGGACGAGGTGGGCTTGACCGCGAAGCGGCAGACCACCGGATCGCCATTGGACACGCCGCCAAGGATGCCGCCGGCATGGTTGGAAAGGAAATAGGGGCGCTCTTCAGCCGCCCGCATCTGGTCGGCATTCTCGACGCCGGTGAGGCCCGCCGCCTCGAAGCCGGCGCCGATTTCCACGGCCTTGACCGCATTGATGCTCATCATGGCCGAGGCCAGGTCGGCGCTCAACTTGCCATAGATCGGGGCGCCCCAACCGGCGGGCACACCCTCGGCCACCACCTCGATGACGGCTCCGGCCGAATTGCCGTCCTTGCGCAAGCCATCAAGATAGTCGGCCCAGAGCTCGGCCGTCTTGGCGTCGGCGCAGAAGAATGGGTTCTCTACGACCTGATCCCAGTCAAAGCGCGCGTAGTCAATCTTGTGCGGGCCCATCTGCACGAGACTGGCGCGGATGGTCACCCCAGCCAGCACCTGCCGGGCGACCGCGCCGGCCGCAACGCGCGCTGCCGTTTCGCGGGCCGAAGTGCGGCCGCCGCCCCGATAGTCGCGGATGCCATATTTCTGGTCATAGGTGTAGTCGGCGTGGCCCGGACGATATTTGTCCCGGATTTCCGAATAATCCTTGGAGCGCTGGTCGGTGTTCTCGATCAGGAGCGAAATCGGCGTGCCGGTCGTGCGCGGGCCGTCGGTGCGCTCGTCCTCGAACACGCCCGAGAGGATTTTGACCGCATCATCCTCGCGGCGCTGGGTCGTGAATTTTGACTGGCCGGGCTTCCTGCGATCGAGGTCGCGCTGGATGACTTCGGGGGTCAGTATGAGGCCCGGCGGGCAACCGTCGACCACCACGCCCAGCGCCGGTCCATGGCTCTCGCCCCAGGTGGTGAAACGGAAAAGATGCCCGAACGTATTGAAAGACATGGCGCGGCCCCGGTTGTGTCGGCTTTTTAGGAGCGGCAGACCGTCCGGTCAATCGACGGTCGCGTCCCAGGTGTTCTGCGCCGAATAGAGCGTCATCCGGCGGCCGGCGAAATGGGCGATAACCCCCTGCGGCGGCGGCCAGTTGAGCACATCGCCGCGCGGCGTGCCTTCCACCAGGTGCCGCAGCACGCGCAGCACGCCACCATGAGCGACGACGACGGCGTGGTGGGTCAGTTCACGGGCAAAATCGAGCAGGCGCGCGGCGACATCGTCATAATTTTCGCCGCCCTCCGGCCGGAATTGCCAATAGCTTTCGTCGCGTTCGCCCGGAGCCAGCGCCGCAAACTCGCGAGAAATCTCGGCATGTAGCCGACCCTCGAAATCGCCAAAGGAAATCTCGATCAGGCGATTGTCATGGATTACCGGCGGGAGGTCGATATCAAAGGCAGCCCGCATGCGATCCATGGTTTCGGCAGCGCGGCTGAGCGGCGAGGCGAACCAATTGAGCGAAGCCGGATCGACACCATCGCGCTCCAGCAGTTCGCGCAGCAGATGGCCATTGGCATCGGCCTGTAATTGCCCGGTGCGATTGAGCGGAATATCGCGGCTGCCCTGATAGCGCTGCTCGCGGTTCCAGTCGGTCTCGCCGTGTCGGGCAAAGTAGAAATCGGGCCAGTCGGGGGTGGTCATGCACATTCACGCGCCCAAGGGCGCGGCCTAAGCTGGAGTCGGTGGTCCGGTTGTGGCACATGGGAGATGGGGCGGGCAAGCGCAGCCCCCTCATAGCTCTTATGATTCATGGGGTTCGCATGTCCCTTACAGCCGCCCGGATCGCCGCCGACCTAGCCGCCATCGCGGGGAGTGACGCGGTCATTGCCGATACCAGCAGGATGGGGGCCTTTCTCAACGAGCCGCGCAAGCGCTTCCATCAGAATGCGGCTGCCGTAGTGACGCCAGCAGACGTGGCAGCGGTGCAGGCGGTCATGCGCTGGGCCAATGAAAACCGCGTCGGCATCATTCCGCAGGGTGGCAATACCGGGCTGGTCGGTGCACAGGTGCCGTTCTCGGGGCATGAAGTGATCCTCAGCCTTCACAACCTCGACCGTATCCGAAGCATCGACGGGGCCGCCGGGGTCATGACCGCGGAGGCCGGGGTCATCCTCGAAAACGCCCATAGAGCGGCTGAAGCCGAAGGGGCCATGTTCCCGCTGTGGCTGGCCTCGCAGGGGTCGGCCCGCATCGGCGGCGTGCTTTCGTCCAATGCCGGAGGAGTCAATGTGCTGGCCTATGGCAATGCGCGCGAGCTGACCATGGGGATTGAGGCCGTCCTCGCCGACGGGCGGCTTTATCAGGGACTCAATGCGCTCAAGAAAGATAATACCGGCTACGACCTCAAGGACCTCTTGGTCGGCGCCGAGGGAACGCTAGGGATCATCACGGCAGCGAGCCTCAAACTCTATCCCCTTCCCGAGGACTACGAGACTGCCATCGTCAATATCGCCTCGCCGGAGGCGGCGCTGGACCTGTTCCAGCTGATGCGCCAGCGCGTCGGCGGCCGCCTCAATGCCTTCGAGCTGATCCCCTGGATCGGCCTGGATATCCAACTTCGCCACGGCATGCTCGATGCCGACCCGACGGCCAGCGCCTCGCCCTGGTATGCGCTGATCGAGCTCACTCGCATGGCGGGCACCGAAGCCGGCTCGCTGCAATCGGCGCTGGAAGCGGCCTTCGAGGAGGCACTCATCTCGGATGCCGTATTGGCGGAGTCGCTTGCCGACCGGACGCGCATGTGGTCATTCCGCGAGCAGATGAGCGAATGCCAGAGCCGCGAGGGCGCCTCGATCAAGCATGACGTTTCGGTGCCCATCGCTGCCATCCCGGCCCTGATTGCGGAGGGCGTGGCTGCCGCCGAAAGGCTCAGCCCCGGCATTCGGCCGGTGCCGTTCGGGCATGTGGGCGATGGCAATATCCACTTCAACTTCTCCATGCCTGTGGGCGCCGATCCCAAGGGTTTCATGGCGCAGTATGATGAGGCCATGCATGAGGCGATCTACGAGGTGGTGCTGCGCCATGGCGGCTCTGTCTCGGCGGAACACGGCATCGGCCAGCTCAAGGTGGAGCTGCTCAAACAGGTCAAGGATCCGGTGGCGCTGGAGATGATGCGGGCCATCAAGGCAGCGCTGGACCCGAATGGGATACTCAATCCGGGGAAGATGCTCGGCTAGCTCTCTTTTCGAGCGAACACACATTGCAGTCTTCTGGCGAGGCCCGGGGCGGTACGGCGGCTTGGACTGATCAGGCGCCCGCCATCTATCTCCCCCGGTCACTCCCATGTGCCTTCTTGCACCCGGCCCCGGCGCAGCCCATTTCTGCCCCATGCTGCTCAAAGACATTCAATTTCTCGACGACGCCACGCGTCCCGCCATTCCCGAACTCCCCGGCATCACCGAGGCCCAAAAGGCACCGGGCGAGCACCTGAAGCAAATCCACAACCATCTGCGTGACAACATGGTGGTGCTTGGCCGCCTGATCGAGCGCGCCGCCCAGGGAAAGGCGAGTGCCGACGAGGTGAAGACGGAAACCGCCGACCTCGTCATGGTCTCGAACTATCGGCGCTTCGGGACGCTGTGCGGGCAGTATTGCCAGTTCGTCCATGGCCACCATTCCATCGAAGATTATGCGGTGTTCCCCGGCATCGCGGCCCAAGGCCCGGCCTTCAAAGCCATTGTCGACCGTTTGCAGGCCGAGCATGTGGTGGTGCATCAATTGCTCGAAAAGCTGATCGACGCACTCATCGCCCTGGCCGATGCACCTGGACGCTCCAATTTCGAGGACGCAGTCACCGTGTTCCGGGCGCTGGAGAAAGTGCTGCTCAGCCACCTGCACTATGAGGAAGAATCCATCGGCGACGCGCTGGGCTATTTCGAGATCGGGGTTTAGGGAAACCCAAATCCTGAGGTTAGGCCCGAACCCCTCATCCGCCCCTTCGGGGCACCTTCTCCCTCAGGGAGAGAAGGGAAGTGGGGTGCTGGTCTTCTCAGAACAAATCCATCTGCCCGCCGCCTCCGGCCATTTTTTTCGGCCTGGCCGCTGGCGGTTCGGGCTTTTCCAGGGATACCGGCTCGATCAGGCCCGGATCATCGTCGCGGGCTGAATTGACCCGGGTCGAGACCGGGTGAAACCTCAGCACCCCATCTTCCAGCGGCAGCACCATCTGCGTCGCCTCCTGCGACCGCACTTCGCGTACATTGAGCCAATCATCCTGCTGTCCCTCATCGAGCAGGATCGCCGGCATGCGGTCATGGATCACCGAGAGCTGTGGATTGGCGGCCACGGTGATGGTGGCGACGCTGTCGACCTCCTCGCCATTGGGACCCATCCAGGTCGAATAGAGTCCGGCCAGGGCCATGGGCTGCCCGTCGGCGCGGGTGATGTAATAGGGCTGTTTTTTCTTGTCCGGACCCGTGTGCCATTCGTAATAGCCGCTGGCCGGCAGGATGCAGCGGCCATGCTTGACCCGGTCACGGAAGGCGGGCTTGTCAGCCATGCTTTCGGCCCGCGCATTGACCAGCAGCGGAAATTCGCGCGGGTCCTTGACCCAGCCGGGCACGAAGCCCCAGCGGGCGAAATGCGCCTCGCGCCGCCCTTCGGCCTCCCAGATGGCGACGATGGGCTGGGTGGGCGCGATATTGTAGCGCGGCACGATCTCGACACTGTTGAGCAGCTTGAACAATTCCACCATCATTTCGGGCGGCAGGGTCGAGGCGTAGCGTCCGCACATGACGTGTCTCCTTTACCTCTGCAGAGGTAAGCTCTCGGGAGCCGAATCGCAAACCAGTCAGCCCAGAATGACCGACCAACCCAACGCCGCCAGCGTCGCGCTTGTCCGCGATGGCAAGGTGCTTCTTATCAAGCGCGCCTATGCGCCCTACCAGAACCTGTGGACCTTTCCCGGTGGGCGCATGGACCCGGGGGAGAGTGTGGAGCAATGCGCCATTCGCGAGGTGCAGGAAGAGCTGGGCGTGACCATTCGCAATCCGCAACTGGCGCTGGTGCAGGGACTTGGCCGCGACGGCACCTATCGCCTGGCGGTCTTCGCCACCACCGATTTTTCCGGCTTCATCCGACCTTCCGACGAGATCAGCGACCACAAATGGGCCGATCCGGGCATGCTCCCGGCCTTGCGCACCACCTCACGGCTCGATGACGTGATCAGAGAGTGCTTCAAGGTTCTGGGGCAAAGCTGGTAAGACAGACTATGCTTCTGAATCTCTTCTTGCATCATCGTGCGCGTCAGCACCCCTCCCCATCCCTCCCCGTCGAGGGGAGGGTGCCCGGCCGGTGGTGGTGGCAGGTCCGAGCCTCAAACTCGGTGCGACACCTCCCCCTTGACGGGGGAGGTCGGGTGGGGGTGACCACACGCTCAAGGCTCAAGCTTTGGGTCGCAGCGATCTTGTGTTCTGCCACCTTCGCCGCCCCTGCCCTCGCCATCGACCCGCCCTATCAGCGGCAGATGGAGCGGCTAGCCGAGATCATGGGCAGCCTCTATTTCCTGCAGCCGCTATGCAAGGCGGGGGACGAGGATTGGCGCACCCAGGCCGCCGAGTTGATTGACCTGGACGAGCCCGACGAAGATCGGCGGCAACGCCTGGCCGGGGCGTTCAACACCGGCTACGCTGCGTTTTCGCGGTTTCATCGGCAATGCACCCCGGCCTCACAGGAAGCGCTGGCACGGCTGTTGACCGAGGCCCAGAAGCTGGCGCGGGACATCCATACGCGCTTTGCCGAATAGGCGAAGCCGGTTGGTCCATGCAATTGCCTACCCGCCGTTAACCTTCGACTTACTTCCCCCGGACAGTGGCGAATGGGCATGCTATGCCCGCACCATGAGCACGACCAAGACTCTCTTCTCGCCCGCTTCGGGAATCGGCCCGTTCGACCGCAATCAGTCCGAGCGGCAGCTGGCGCTGGAATACCTGGCGGAAGCCTGGAACAGCGCTGAGGAAGACGGGATCGACTCGTCCTCGCTGGCGCATGCCTCGCTGTTCGCCGCACTCGCCACTTTCGTGAAGATGCATGGCGACGAGGCGACTGCGGACCTGGTGGAACAGCTTCCGGATCGCATTCGCAATGGCGAATACAATCTAGAACGGGTGCTTCAATAGCAGCCGTGCCGGCATGGCTGGGTTCAAATACCGCCGCCCGCGAGGTAAAAGACCGTGCCGCCGATGACGATGAACAGCAACACGACCACGACGATGCGGACGATGCTAGAATAGCCGCTACCCAGCGCGGCCTTTTCGGCCGGACCTTGCCCGCTCTCGGTTATCCGGCGATCAGTCTCTGACCTGGCACCGCCATCATGCGGATTGCTGCTCATCGACACAGTCATCACTTCTTTGCGTCGACGCCGCTGCTGCTAAGCGAAGCGTAGCGCAGGGTCAGTGGCTGTATCTGCTGGTCCAGCCAATCCGCCATTGCCAGTTCCTCGTCGAGGTTGGCCTGCAGCAAAGTAACCGCGTCGGCTTCACCGCTCCCTTCGGCGAGCGCCACCAAGGACTTGTAGGCGGCAATCTCGTAATGTTCGAAGGCAAAGTTGGCGAAGCTGTTCTTGACGATTTCGTCGGGCGCCATTGTGTGTCCGATGGCAGCCATCGAGCCTGCCATGCTCAGTGCCGTGTCTTTGAGGGCTGACCGATCGCCGCCTACACGGTCCAAAAGCTGATCGAGACGTTCGATCTGCTTTTCAGTTTCAGCAATATGCTGCTCTATCCGCTCGGCTACTTCCGGATAATGCTCGATCCGCTTCACCTGGGGGCGCAGGATAGAAAGCGCCTGATTTTCCATGGCGTGAGCGTTGCGAAGGCCGGTGATGTAAATATCCTGGGTATCGGGCATTGAAATCTCCAATCAAATGCCCGCTCAACGCAACAACCCCGCGATAGGCTCCATCATCATTCAGCTGGCAGCATCAGCGTTGCGACTGCTTAGTTTGGCCGGTGCCTGCTGCTAGAGCGCCTCCAGGAACCGCATGGGCTGGCCCACGCTCGGCGTCACCAGTTCGCCCTGCCACATCACTTTATTGCCGCGCACGATCGTGCCGACGGGCCATCCGGTGACCGTCACGCCATCATAGGGTGTCCAGCCGGCGCGGCTCTTGATCCACTGGTTGGTGATGGTCTCTCGGCGCTTCATATCGACAATGGTCAGGTCAGCGTCATAACCCACTGCGATGCGGCCCTTGCCGGCAATGCCGAACAGGCGATTAGGGCCGTGGCTGGTCATGTCGACAAAGCGTTGGAGGCTCAGCTTTCCCGCATTCACGTGGTCGAGCATGGTGGGCACCAGCGTCTGCACCCCGGTCATTCCCGAATGGCTCTGGGGGTAAGGATGGTCCTTTTCCTCGCGCGTATGCGGCGCGTGGTCGGAGCCCAGGATATCGGCCACCCCATTGGCCACGCCCTTCCAGATTCCCTCCCGATGCGCCTTGTCGCGCACCGGCGGGTTCATCTGGGCATAGGTGCCCAGACGGGTATAGGCCGTCTCGTCCAGCGTCAGGTGGTGCGGGGTGACCTCGACGCTGGCCACATCCTTGTGGTCGGCGAGATAAACCATTTCGTCGGCTGTTGAAATGTGCAGCACATGGATGCGCTTGCCGGTCTTGTGCGCAAGGTTGACCAGCCGCGTCGTGCAGTTCATCGCCACTTCGGGCGAGCGCCAGACCGGGTGGCTGGACGGATCGCCCGGCACACGCAGGCCCTTGCGCTCTTCGAGCATGAACTCGTCTTCGGAATGGAAGGCGGCGCGGCGCGAGATGGCCCGCAGGATGGCCTCAACACCATCATCGTCGGCCACCAGCAGCGAGCCGGTGGACGAGCCCATAAACACCTTTACGCCAGCGCAGCCGGGCAGCTTTTCGAGCATGGGCAATTCGCCCACATTCTCGTGGGTACCACCGATATAGAAGGCGAAGTCGCAATGCATGCGATTGGTGCCGGCGGCGATCTTGGCCTCGAAGGTCTCGCGGGTCGTGGTCAGCGGATTGGTATTGGGCATTTCGAACACGCCCGTCACCCCGCCCATGACCGCGCCCAGCGAACCGCTTTCGAGGTCCTCCTTGTGCGTAAGGCCCGGCTCGCGGAAATGCACCTGGGTATCGATGACGCCTGGCAGGATGTGGAGACCCATGCAGTCGATGGTTTCGGCGGCCACGCCCTCAATGGTGCCTAGCGCAGCAATCCTGCCGTTTGTGACGGCGATATCTGCCAGACTCTCGCCATCGTGGTTCACGAGCGTGGCGTTCTTGAAAATCGTGTCGTACTGCGCCATGTCTCGGGTCCCGCCGCTGGTCATACTCATGGCCGGTTTAGCACGGGCGACCGACGAGGCAAGTCTCATGACCATCCATCTGCGTGCCGACCGCGCCGTGTTCCGGTTTTCCGGGCCCGATGCCCACAGGCTGCTCAACGATGTCGTCACCGGAAAAATTCCGAGTGAAGACAATGGCGAGGGCGAGGTCGCCGCCGCATGGGCGCTGCTTTCACCCCAGGGCAAGATCCTCGCAGAGGGCCTGGCGGGACATGCCGAGGACGCGCTCTGGTTGGATGTTCACCAGTCTGTGGCGGACGACTTCTTCAAACGCATGAAAATGTACCGCTTGCGGGCGCAGGTGGTGATCGACGACATGCGTGAGACGCATCGTGTCGGGTTTGCGCAGGACGCCGAGCCGGACGGCATTAGACACACGGATCGGCTGGGACCGATCGATATGGGTTGGCGCGTGATTGCGCCGGTGGAGGCGACGGGCGACTGGGTTCAGGACGACGCGTTTTATCAAGTCCAGCGCATTGATACCGGCATCGTGCATCAGGGCAATGACTTCCCCGCCAATGACGCTTTCGCCCATGATGTCGGCATGGACATTCTTGACGGCATCGACTTCGCCAAGGGTTGCTATGTCGGGCAGGAAGTTGTCTCCCGCATGAAGCATCGCGGCACTGCAAGGCGGCGGCCCGTCATCGTCTCGGGCGTGGATGCCCCGGCGGGTACCCCCCTCATGGCCGGCACGCGCGAAGCCGGCATTATCGGCCAGGTCGTCAATGGCGCCGCTGTCGCCATCGCCCGCCTCGACCGGATCACCGATTTGGCTGCGGTGACGGTCGGCGGGAAGCCGGTCAGAATTGCTCTGCCGGTCTGGGCGAATTATCAGTTGGGGGACGCCGTTTCAGAAGACGAGTGACCGCAGCTTCTCGAATCGCGCTATGGCTGGTGGCAACGTTCCGCTAGCTGTTTGATGCCGATGTCCCGCCAAAGCGCCCGCGCCTGGCAGCGCATGCTGTCCGGCCGCCGTCTCGATATTCTCGACCCCTCGCCCGTCGATGTGGAGCTTTCCGACATCGCCCATGGGCTCGCGCGCGTTGCCCGCTGGAATGGCCAGACTCAGGGCGATTATCCCTTTTCGGTGGCGCAGCATTCCGTGCTGGTGCTCGAACTGTTTCGCGCCTCGAACCCCGAAGCCAGCGCCGTGGCCCTGCTGCAAGCGCTGCTGCATGATGCGCCTGAATATGTGATGGGCGACATCATCTCACCCTTCAAGGCGGCGATGGGCGGCAATTACAAGGACGTGGAAAACCGTCTGCTCTCGGCCATCTTCCTGCGCTTTTCGCTGCCCGCCACCATGAGCGTGGCCCTGGCCAAGCTGGTCAAGAAGGCCGACCGAGAGGCTGCGTTCTTCGAGGCTACGCATCTGGCCGGTTTCGACCCGGGCGAAGCGCGACGCCTCTTCGGCGAACCGGGGCAGTCGGCCTTCGATGTCGACGCCTTCGACCGGCTCATCCGCCCGTGGCCAACGCAACAGGCCCATGAGCGATTCATTGAGGCGTTCGAAAGCATTAGCTCGTCCCTTCCGGGCCGCTGACCGGGGCTGTGGAGATTAACCCTAAGACGATTTAGCCGTTCCGCGACCGAACATTCATGGTTACTGATCCGTTAAGGCATGTGTGCCGAAGTGGAACAGAACGGGATATCCGCCATGAACCTGCCGACTCGCCATATGCTCATTGGCATGACCCTCGGCGCCGTCTGCGCCACCGCGCTGGCTGTGATCGGACCGGGCTTTGTGCTCGAAACCTTTGCCGATGAAATGCCGGCAGGCTTCGACACGAACAAACTCGTCAAGTTCGACGGTCGCGAGTATGAGATCGATCATGCCGACTGGGTCTCCACCGACCCGCTCTCGAGCGCAACGGTAAAGAAGATCGAGGGTGGACGGGTGAGCTATGTCAACATCACCACGACCGCCACCGGTACCTATTCCACTGATGGCCTCACCTCAAAACACGTGCTCTATCCCGGGATCGACGTCACCGAGGTGATCCCGAGCCGCCGTAACCTCGTGCGGTTCTGGAGCAATGGCAACTGGTTCAGCTTCTCGAGCCGCGCCGGCAATTCCTTCCTGCGCCTGAGTGGTCCCGCCTTTCCCTAAGCGTTTGTCAGGCGTGCGCCGGAACACGCTGGCCGCCCGCGGCGCCGCGGCGCTTCAATGCCCACTGCGCCACAGCCATATTGATGACCCAGGCGCTGCCGAGCATCACATCCCCCATGATCGGGGTTGGCTCGCCCAGAAGCAGCATCCAGGGAATGCCGATCAGCATTTGCGTACTGGCGCCCAGGCCCAGCGCATAGGCGCGAATCATGCTGGCGCGGTGCGCATCGAAGCGACGTTGCCGCGCTGCGTTGAAGCCGTGCAGCAGGAAAATCAGCATGCCCGATCCGGCAGCGAGACGGAACCAGTAGAGCAGAGGGCCTTCACTCCCGAGATGCGGGTAAAACTGGGTCAACCACAGAGCCGACAGCGCTGCCACCACCCCGGCAACGACCAGAACCCGGCCGGAGAGCCGATGCCAGCGGCCGCGGCGCAGCGACGTGGAGAATTGCAAGGCTCCGAGCAGCGCAAATAGGCAACCGCCGATGACGTGCAGGATCACCGCCGCCGGCATGACGAAGAAGCGGGATGTGTCCGCCACCATTTCTGGGGTGGCGCCGAAGTCGGCAAAGCGCATCACCATCCGTCCTATGGCGACCAGTACCGGCAGGAAGCCGAGAATGAGCAGCGCCGTGAGGACCAGCCAACCGCTCGATTTGCTTGTCGCAGTCGTCATGACGTTCTCCATGTTTCCATAGCGCAGAAGAACCACGGATCAACGTCATGCGAAATTGCAGATAATTGTCGAACGCTTATGCGCTAGCGCATATCACCCGAACAACCAGCCGCTTTTGAACTTGTAAAAGACGTGCAGCCCGATCTGGGTCAACTTGGTCATGCGCGGAGCCCAGGCGGGACGCACATAGGTGGCGTGGTAGTGGGTCGCCTCGCCCACCTCGGTCAGGTAGAGCTCGCCGCTGGTGACCTTTCCGGCAATCTCCTCGGCCTGGTCCCATGGACGACGTTCGGTGACGGTCTCGGGAATACCATCGCAGGCAAAGGAGAACTGGCAGGAATTGCGCCGGTTCTGGTTCTGGAACACCACGCCGCAAATGGTGTCGGGGTAGCGGTGATCCTTGACCCGATTGAGCACGACCTGGGCCACTGCGACCTGACCGCGATAGGCCTCGCCGCGCGCCTCGAAATAGATGGCGGTGGCGAGGCACCACATTTCCCTCTCGGAAAGGCCGGCCATCGGCTCGCCCTGCAATTCGGTGACGGTCGCGGGGGCGGTAGCGCGGGCATAGGCGAGGGTTTCGGGAATCGCTTCGGGTAGAGTGACCCCCGACAGGCTCTCGTCGGATTTCGGGGCAATGCCGGCAATGGCGTCAAGCGCGGCGGCAGCATTGGGATGAAGCGCGGCGACGGACATGCGCGGTCCGGCCTCTTCACCGGAGGCATCGTCGGCCTGGGCAATGCTGGATTGGCCCAACGCCGCCGGATCAGTGGGGGCACGCAGCGCAGCGATCCGCATCCGCGCGGTTTCGAAGCTCCTCGAAATCGACAGCGCATCCATAGCCGGCCGCACACGGTCCGTCTTCTCGGCGCGATTGGGACCGGTAAAGCTGACGCTGTCGAACAGATGATTGACCGAGCCGGTGATGACCGGATCGACCCCGGAATAGCTCAGGCTAGCCTGGGCAATGGCAATTTCCTGCGTGTGGCCGGGCATTCCTGCCATGCCAGGGGGCGCGGAGCCCGGGCCGAAAGCGGCGCCAGCAAGGCCGATATAGGCAAGGGGCGCCATGATTGCCATCGCCAGCGTCCTGGTGACGACAACACCTCGGCTAACCGCTCTGACCGGGCGCGATTGCGCCACCGGCCGGTGGGAAAGGGCCATAAATACTACTCAACGCTACGCAACACGAACTACGCGCGGCAAATGTGACGCTCAAATGCCGACAGTCGTGATGATCGGTTATTAAGGTTAGCGCTGGGTAAATGAGTTTCGAGGCGCACAGAGGGCGCTGATGTGGCGGGGCTGGGGCAGTTCCGCGAGCGGGGTGCGACAAATGTGCCGCGGGACCATCATTGTGCGCAGGCGGCGACGACCGGGGCGACATCCTGGGCAAAGGCATCGACGCGGAAGCGCACCGACAATGAGCGGGTGCTAGCCGGGGTGACCCGCACCGTAAGGTTTGTGGCGCCCGCCAGGCCATCGAGAAAGGTCTGCGCATCGCGGGTATTGTCGATCAGGATGGCGGTATTGTCGGCGTTAACCGGCAGGGTCGAGGATCGAGCGCGGGACAGGTCGTACTGCATGGTGATGCCGGTATCGCGGCCCAGTGCCGACATGGTGTTGCCGGCGAAAGCAAAGGCCACTTGCAGGACATTTGCCTCGCAGGACACAGTGATGGTTGCCGGGGCACGGCCTGTGGGACGGGCCGGGATCAACTGCTCGGACTCAAGGGTTATGCTTGCCGTCTGCGGCGCTTCGCCATCGGGCCGGAAAAGATCGTCGTAGCAGGCTAGGCGCTCGCCATCCTGATCGATTGCGGCGCATTGTGCGCCCGATTGCGCGGCGGCCGGCAGGCCAAGCCCGGCAAGCACTGGCAAAGCCAGGACAAAAGCTAGTCTTTTCACGAACGCAATGCCTCTTCCCACTCGCGGCCATCAAGCACCGCTCTTTTTACCTGTCACATATAGGTACGCGACAATTGCAGTTTAAGCTGCACTCTGCGCCAGGGTCAGCCGGGCAACCGGTACACGATAGGGTGAGCAGGAGACATAGTCGACGCCCAATCCGGCGAAGAACTTCAGCGAGGCCGGGTCGCCCGCATGTTCGCCACAGATGCCGATCTTGAGGCGAGGATTGGCCGCCCTGCCCCGGGCAATGGCAATGGATATCATTTCCCCCACACCCTTTTCGTCAATGGTGACGAAAGGATCGCGCTCATAAACGCCCTTGCGCTGATAGGCGGCCAGGAAGGCCGGCGCATCGTCACGGGAAATGCCGAAGGTGGTCTGGGTCAGATCGTTGGTGCCAAAGGAGATGAAATCGACCATGGAGGCGATGTCGCCGGCCCGCAGGCAGGCCCGTGGCAATTCGATCATGGTCCCAAAGGAGAACCGCACCCGATCCGACCGGGTCAGGCCAGAATTGTCGAGCATGGCAAGGACCCGCTCGCGCACCCAGGAGACCTCGGTGGCCGTGGATACGAAGGGCACCATGACCTCGATGAGCACTGGTTCGGCCTGCGTCTCGCTGGCAGCGCGGGCACCGGCCAATACCGCCTGCATCTGCATCTGCAGGATTTCGGGATAGGTGATGGCCAGCCTGACGCCGCGATGCCCAAGCATGGGATTGATCTCGGCAATGCGTTCCAGCCTGAGCCTGAGAGCTCGCACCGCGACCCCCAGCGAAGCCGCTGTTTCCTCGATTTCCTCGTCGGTGCGGGGCAGGAATTCGTGCAGGGGCGGGTCGAACAGGCGCACCGTGACGGGTAGCCCCTTCATGGCCGAGAACAGCGCCGAATAGTCTCCCGTCTGGTAGTCGACCAGTCCCGCAATGGCGCGCGAGCGGGCATCCTCGTCTTCGGAAAGGATCATGCGCCGCAGCGCCACCATGCGTTCGGGCGAGAAGAACATGTGTTCCGAGCGGGCCAGGCCGATGCCCTCGGCGCCAAAGCTCAAGGCCGTTTGCGCCGATTCGACGGTTTCCACATTGGTGCGCACGGCAATGGTGCGGCTGGCGTCGGACCAGCCCAGGAGCTTGCCGATTGTCCCGCCGATCTGCGGCTGGGCCAGTGGCAGGCTGCCCAGATAAACGGCGCCATCGGTGCCATCGATGGTGAGGCGATCCCCGGCGCGAAACTCGCGGTCACCAATGCGGCAGATCATCTCCACAGTGTCGACGGTGAGGCTGCGCACCCCCGCAACGCAGGGCTTGCCGGTAATGCGGGCGATGACGCCAGCATGGCTCGACATGCCGCCACGAGCAGTGAGGATGCCCGTAGCCGCCTTCATGCCTTCGATATCGGCGGGGCCGGTCTCATTGACGACGAGAATGCAATGCTTGCCGCGCGCCCGCAGGCGTGCCGCGTCGTCGGGATTGAAGGTGATGATGCCGCTGGCGGCGCCGGGCGAAACGCCCAGCCCCATGGCAATGGGCGTCGCCTCCTCGGGTGATTTGAGGCGCGGATGCAGCATCAGCGCCAGCCGTCCGGCGTCGACACGCGTGACGGCGCTATGAGGGGTCCAGACCTTGCGTTCAACCCGGTCCACCGCGGCTTCCAGCTCGGCTCCCGCACTGGCCTGCACCGGGCGCGCGGACAGGAACTGCACCCGATCACGGTCGATGGCAACAAGGCAGGCCATATGGCGACCGGCCTTGGCATCGAGCAGCGTAATCAGGGAATTGACCTCTTCGGGCAGGCGCGGAAGGGCGCTGCCATTGAGTGGTGCCGGCCCCAGAGCACCGCTGGTCGAATTGCGGGTGAGGAATTGTTCGACCTCGCCCTCTGAGAGCGCCTGCACCAGCACGATCTGGCGGGCACGATCGTCGTCCTGGCGCGGGCCGGTCCAGCCTCGCCCGAAAAAGCCATAGCTTTCGAAGGCCTGCTTAATGGCCTTGGCCAGCGGGCGGGTGGGGTCGACGGCATCCTCGGGCGCCTTGGGGGCGGCAATGCCGAGCCGTGCCGGTGCCAACCCGCTATTGTGAGTGGTTGCCGAGGTCCGCACGACAAGTTGGGGCGGCTGTTCATCCCTGGCGACAAGCTTGTAAAGGCAAGCCACCCAATGGGTGCGCAGCCTGGTGTCCTGCCGTCCACGTTCGGCCTGCAGTTCCTCCCAGGCAGCGCGGGTGATGGCAATGGTCGGCACAGTGGGAAAGCCGGCTTCGCAGACGCGGAAAATCCAGCGCGCCTTGCCGGTGAGCAGCTTCAACTGGCCGGCGCTCAGGTTCGCCTTCCCCATCGCCGGGGCAATCGCAAACATTTCCTGCGCCAAACTCACCTGGAACCGCCCTGGTCATACTATCACCTGCATATTGCCTATGCCCTGCCCCGGCTGCAACAGCACTTGACTTGAGGAAGCGACGAAAGCATCTGATCTGACATGGAAAAAAGGCCGCATCTCGATATTCTGCTCTGCGCTCCGCGCGGTTTTTGCGCCGGCGTCGACCGCGCGATCCAGATCGTGGAGCTGGCGCTCCAAAAATATGGCGCGCCGGTCTATGTGCGCCACGCCATCGTGCACAACAAATATGTGGTGGAGGGCCTCAAGGCCAAGGGCGCCGTGTTTGTGGAGGAACTCGAGGAGATTCCGGACACCGAGGCACCTGTCGTATTCTCGGCCCATGGCGTGCCCAAAAGTGTCCCTGCTGATGCCCGCGCGCGCAACATGTTCTTCCTCGACGCCACCTGCCCGCTGGTCAGCAAGGTGCATGTGGAAGCCTCGCGCCATTTCGAGGAAGGCCACGAGATCGTGCTGATCGGGCATGCCGGTCACCCCGAAGTGATCGGCACGATGGGGCAATTGCCGACCGGGGCGGTGACGCTGATCGAGACTGTCGCAGACGCCAATGCCTTCACCCCCAAAAACCCCGAAACGCTGGCCTTCGTGACGCAGACGACGCTGAGCGTCGATGACACGCGCGAAATCGTTGCCGCGCTGCGTGCCCGTTTCCCGTCCATCAATGGCCCTCACAAGGAAGACATCTGCTACGCCACCACCAATCGGCAGGAATCGATCAAGGCGGTGGCACCGCTGGTGGACGCAATGATTGTTGTCGGCTCGCCGCACTCCTCAAATTCGCAGCGGCTGGTGGAAGTGGCGCTGCGCTCGGGCTGCAAAGTCGCCACGCTGGTCGACCGGGCCAGCGATATCGACTGGTCGCTCTACGGCAATCTCACAAGGCTTGGGGTCAGTGCCGGAGCATCGGCGCCGGAGAGCCTGGTCGAAGAAGTGATCGACGCCTTTGCCGCGCGCTATGACGTGAAAGTCGAGACCAAGACCACTGCGGAAGAAAACATCGCCTTCAACATTCCCCGTGTGCTGCGCGACCTGGAAACGGCCTCGGGCCGATGAGCACGCTGGACCTGTTCGAGACCGAACGGCTGGTGCTGTCCGGGTGGCGGCCGGACCAAGTCGATGATCTAGTGGCGCTACACGGCAATCCCAATGTTTCGCGCTATCTGACGCCCAGCGGCGCACCCTGGACGCGCGAGCAGGCCGAGAAGGCCGTGGCCCACTGGATCGAACTGTTCGAAAGCCATCAGTTCGGCAAGCTGCGCCTTCGTCGCAAGAGCGATGGGGTCTTCATCGGCCGGGCCGGGTTCGGCATTTATCCCCCCTCCGGTGAACCTGAAATAGGCTACGCCCTGTTCGAGGATCATCACGGGTCGGGATATGCCAAGGAAGCGGCGGCGGGGTTGCGCGACTGGTTCTTTGCCAACAACAAGGGCGAACACTTCATCGGCATGGCCGACACCCGCAACGCCCCCTCCCTCGCGATCCTCGAAAAGATCGGCATGGAAAAGACGCATGTCGCGGTCGACTATCTCGGGCTCACCTGCCAGTTCCACATCTATCGGCGGCCGGTCCATGTCTGACTCGGTCATCATCCATACCGACGGCGCCTGTTCGGGCAATCCCGGTCCCGGCGGCTGGGGCGCGATCCTGCAGTTCGGACCGCACCGCAAGGAATTGAAGGGTGGCGAAGCGCTGACCACCAATAACAGGATGGAGCTGACGGCGGCCATCGAGGCGCTCAATGCGCTCACCCGCGCCTGCACGGTGGACCTGCATACCGACAGCCAATATGTGAAAAACGGCGTGCAGAGCTGGATTCACGGCTGGAAGAAGAACGGCTGGCGCACCGCCGACAAGAAGCCGGTCAAGAATGTCGAGCTCTGGCAGGCGCTGGATGAGGCCACCAAGCGGCATGACATCTCCTGGCACTGGGTCAAGGGCCATGCCGGGGACGAACTCAATGAACGCGCCGATGAACTGGCGCGCGAAGGTATGGCGCCGTTCAAGCCGAAGCGGGCTGCGGGTCTCGTGCCGCCGGTCTAGACCTGCTTAGGAAACATCCGCTTTACAGCACCCCAGGCCGGCTTCAGCGATGGCGAAACCGGATCAAAGGCGCACGGTTCCCCCCGGGCGTTTCCTAGCCAGCCACTTTTCCGAAATCGGCTACCAGGCGCATGGTGTCACGGAGACGCGCGAGCAGGTTGAGACGGTTGGCGCGGACGGCGGGGTCCGTATCATTGACCAGAACCTCCGTGAAGAAGGCATCCACTGGTGCACGCAGCGTCGCCAGTTCCACCATGGCACCCTTGTAGTCGTCGTTGCCGACATGGGCGGCCACGGCGGCTTGGACGGCATCGACGGCAAAGGCCAAAGCGGTTTCCTCAGCCAATTTCAGGGCCGCCTGGTCGACGGTGCCGGCATAGGCCATGCCGTCCTTCTTTTCCTCGGCGGCGAGGATATTGGCCGCCCGCTTGTAGCCGGCCAACAGATTGGCGCCGTCATCGGTGGCGAGCAGGGTGGACAGAGCCTCGGCGCGCTGGGTGATCTGGAGAATGTCGTTGCTGTCAGCGGCAATGACGGCATCGACCAGATCGTGGCGAGCGCCTGCATCGCGGAGGGTGACCTTGAGGCGTTCATGGAAGAAGGCCAGGAGGTCCGGCTCGACTGCGAGGGGGAACCGCAAGCCGTTCTCGGAGATGATGCGGATGACACCCAGGGCCGCACGGCGCAGCGCGAAGGGGTCGCGCGAGCCGGTGGGCTTTTCGTCAATAGACCAGAACCCCGAGAGCATGTTGAGCTTGTCGGCCAGCGCCACGGCAATGGACACCGGCTCGGTTGGCACGCGGTCCGAGGGCCCGACGGGCTTATAATGCATCTCCAGCGCATTGGCGATTTCTGCCGGTTCGCCTTGCGCGGTCGCGTAGTAGCGCCCCATCAAGCCCTGCAATTCGGGGAACTCGCCGACCATGCCGGTGACAAGGTCCGCCTTGGCGAGCATGGCGGCACGACGGGTCTTGTCGACATCGGCGCCCACCTTTGGGGCGATTTCTGCGGCCAGGTGCACCAGGCGCTCAACCATGGCAAACTGGGTGCCCAGCCTGGCGTGGAACACCATGTCCTCGAGCTTGGGCAGGCCGTGCTCAAGCGGAATGGCAAGGTCGCCCTGATAGAAAAAGGCTGCATCGGAGAGGCGGGCGCGGATCACGCGCTCATTTCCGGCCACTACAACTGCGCCGCCATCGGCCGGTATGGTATTGGAAGTAATGATGAAATTGGGCGCCAGCTTACCCGAAGAATCGCGCAGGCAGAAGCATTTCTGATTGGCGCGGATGGTGGCGATGATGACTTCCTCGGGCAGCTTGAGGAATTCGGGATCGAATGACCCCATCATAACATTGGGCCACTCGACCAGCCCGGCCACCTCTTCGAGCAAGCCTTCGTCGTGAATGACACTAAGCCCTTGAGCGAACGCAAGATTATCGGCATCGGTGCGGATAATGTCCTTGCGGCGATCGATGTCGAGCACCACTTTTGCGCGCTCCAGCGCGACGAGATAATCATCGAAGCGTTTCACGCGGATGGCATCGGGCGCGTGGAACCGGTGCCCGAAAGTGGTCTGGCCGGACTCCAGGCCCCCGATCATGAACGGTACCTGAACGGGTTCGTCGTTCTCGGTGCCAAAGGTCGCGGTGATGGCGCGCAGCGGGCGCACCCAGTTGAAGCTCCCCGAGCCCCAGCGCATGGACTTGGCCCAGCTAAAGTCGACAATCACCTTTGGCAGGATGGTCGAGAGAAGGTCGACGGCGTCGGCGCCCGGCTTTTCGATGAGGGCGACGTAGAAATCGCCCTTCTTGGGGTCACCCACGACCTTGGCCTGGTCAATCGAGGCTAGCCCAGCCGCGCGCAGGAAGCCGTCGATGGCAGGTTGCGGGGCGCCGACCTTGGGGCCCTTCTTTTCCTCCCGTGTATCAGGCGAGCGGTCCGGCAGGCCCGAGACGGTCAAAGCCAGGCGGCGCGGCGTGACAAAGGCTCTGGCGCCCTCATAAACCAGACCCGCATCGACCAGTGCATTGGTGACGGCTTTCTTGAGGTCTTCGGCCGCGCGGCGCTGGAAGCGGGCGGGAATTTCCTCGGAGAAGAGTTCGAGCAGCAGTTCGGGCATGGTGGCAACCGGTCTTTTAGAGGCGTGTGCGTGATTAGCGCGGGGGCGCGGGCATGTCTATCGGCTCAGGCCGGCTTTGGCTACCAGCCGCCACCGCCGCCGCCACCGCCGCCGCCGCCCGATGAGCCGCCACCGCCCGAGCCGGAAGAACTGGCCTGCACCGGCTGGGCCGCGACCATGGCCGCCGCCATGCCCGAGGAGGCGGTGCTGATGGCGCGGGAAATGCCGCCGGACGAGAAGGACCGGCTTCCTGAATACCAGTGCGGAGAATAGGAGCCGTCACGATCGGGCCCGGCATTGCGCTTGAGCTCAGCTTCGAAATGCTCGGACCAGGGCTTTTCGACCTCCAGCGCAATGGCATAGGGCAGGATGCGCTCGAAGCGGTCCACGGTCATGGGTGGCTCGTCGACAATGTTGAGCCGGTTCCGCTCGGCGGTTTCGAGGTAGAGCCTGAAGCCCTCGATCTCGTCCATGACCTTGCGGCCCTGCACGGTGGGCGCGCGCATCAGTACCGTGAAGATCACGCAGATCACCACCATGGAGCCCGCAGCAAGGGCCGCTGAATTGATGGTGATGCCGGTAAAGGTTTCGAGCAGGCCGCCACCCAGATTGAAGGCGAAGATGCCTGCCCAGATAAAGATCATGAAGCGCTGGAACAGACCGCCGGACTTGATGGCGCTGAACACGACCCCACCGATGATGCCGACAAAGACACCGCCAAACACCGCGAAGACCAGCCAGACCGGGTCAAGTACATCGAATACGACCATGGCCACGACCATCGCTGCGGCGAGCACGTAGCCCAGCCCGGCAAATAGCCAATTGTGGTTGAACCAGGTCTTGCGGTTCTCGCTCTCGATGGCGCTGATGAATTCGGTGCGCTTGGTCCCCAGGTCCCTGCCATTGGCCTTATCGAAAGTGACCGCGCCGCGACCCTGGAAATAGGAGAACAGCACCTGCTCGCCCACCGGCAGTTTGCTGTCAGGCTGCTTGCCGGTGACGGCGACAGTCAGCGTCTTTTCCAGATTCTTGATGGTCACGAGGCCCTTGACCCCGAGATTGAAGATGGCCGCCGTCATGGCGGTCCAGCCCGCATTGGCAAAGCCCCATTTGTGGACGAAGTGGGTCAAGGCGGGTGAGAAATCGCGGGGCGGATGGAAGAGAGGAATGATGGTGCCCTTGGGCGGATCGCGCCCGACCCGCATCCAGGCGGAGAAATTATACACCAGCAGCAGAATCACGGCGAGGACAGGCAGCCAGACTTCGCGCAGGTCCGAGGCGGTCTGAAGCAGCGCGTCCATGCCCTCAGGATAGGAGATGACGCCCTTCTGGAACGACACGGAAAAGGTCATGCCCTCGCCCGGCGCCAAAACCCGCTGGGTGCGGAAGATGGCCGTGGTGTCGTTCTCGCGGGTGACGCTCACCGCCCGTTCCGTTGAACCGGCAGCGCCGGTATAGGCGGAGAGATCGTTCAGCACCGCGCCCTGGGGCAGGCGCACCCGGGCCACCGAGGTGAGGATGGGAAAGTCCCAGTAATTGCCAGTGGCGTTCCAATAGAGCTCGTCACCCTTCTTGGTGGGGCGCGCCATGCGGTCCATGGTGTAGGAAATGGTATATCGGTGCTCGCCGCTGGACAGAAACACATCCGGATCACCGATCCAGATGCGCTGGAAATCGCCCATGCGCTCGACCCGGAACATCTCGGGCCGCCCGGCGCGGGTCACAGCCTCGACATCGAGATCTATGCGGATCTTGTGACCGCTATCGCCCACCATGGTCACCGGAATGTCGCGATAGATGCCGCGCCTGATCTGGTTGCCCTCGGCGTTTACGTCGATGGTTTCAAGCACCGCGACTGAACCATCGGTGCGCAGTTCGACATCGGTGGCAAAGGCGCGGATTTCCTCGCGCGCCATAGTGGGCGCGACCAGCGTAGCCAGCAATACCAAAGCAAGGATCAGGCGGGCAATGACTCGCATGACGGTATCAGAACTTGACCTGCGGCACGGCGCGTTCGGCCTCGTTTTCCAGTTCGAAATATTCGGCCTGCTCGAACTTGAACCCGTTGGCGACGAGGTTCGAGGGGAAACTCTCCACCTGGATGTTGAGGTTGCGCACGGCGCCATTGTAGTAGCGGCGCGACATCTGGATTTCGTCTTCCACAGTTTGCAGCGCAGCCTGGAATTCAAGGAAGGTGGTATTGGCCTTGAGGTCGGGATAGGCCTCGGCAATAGCCAGCAAGCGCCCGAGAGCAGCACTCAACTCGCCTTCGGCCCTGGCGCGGGCCTCGGGACCGGATGCGGCGGCGCTGGTAGCCTTGGCGCGGGCATTGACGACGGCATCGAGCGTTTCGCGCTCATGGGCCATATAGCCTTTGACCGTTTCCATCAGGTTGGGGATGAGATCGGTGCGGCGCTTCAATTGCACGTCGATGCCCGACCAGCCCTCGCGCACCATCTGCCGGTTGGACACCAGGCTGTTGTAGATGACAATGGCGTAGCCGATAACGCCGACGACCAGGGCGAGAATGACCCAACCGAACATGTGTGCTCCCTCAAGCTTTTCGCGGCGGAGACTGGCAGTTTGCAAGGCTGTTGGCAACGACGTTTGGCTTGCCCGGCATGCTTGCCGGAAACCGATACGTTCCTTAGTAGTTGAACATCAGTTTGCGAAACCGGGGCACGGCTGTGGGGGCAGGCCGCGCCCTGTTCTGGTTTGCGCCCCATGGATGACACTTCATGGGTTTTCGCATTTTTCGGCACGCCGTCCGCATGGTCTTCTCACAACTCGGCGACGCCCTGCGCATCTCCGCGCTGTTGTACATCGTGACTTTCGCAGTGTCTGTCGGCCTGGCATTTCTGGCAGCCAGCCAGGCGCCCGTGCCTGCGCCGGGCACTCCGGCCACGCTCACCTGGGACAGTGCGGTGTCTACCGTGGTGAGCGTCGTGCTCTATCTCTGGATCGCGGTCGGTTGGCATCGCTTCGTGCTGTTGAATGAACAGCCTAACGCGGTCCTGCCGCAGGTGCATGGCGACCGGATGCTGGCTTACCTTGGGCGGCTGGTGCAGACATTTCTGGTCTTGTTGCTGCCCGCAATTGTGGTGGTTTTCCTAGTGATATCGCTGGCAATGGCAATGGGCGGCAACGAAATCATGGTCATGCTGCTGTCGATCGTGACCATCTTCGTCATGACCTTCGTCAGCTACAGGTTGTCCCCCATGCTGCCGGGCGCGGCCGTGGGCCAAGGTCTTGGCGTTGCCGAGGCGTGGAAGACCACGCGCGGAACTGGCATGGCAATCCTGGGGCTGGCTATCGTATCCGCCATCGCCGCTGTTGCCATCGACATTCCAGGGACCTTGATGCTGTCGCAGTCCAATGGCCTTGTATTTGGACTGATCTGGCTGGCTCTGTCAGGCTGGGTAAAGCTCATTGTTGGCGTCAGCATCATCACGACGCTCTATGGTGTCTATGTCGAGAAGCGCACGATCGCCTAGCTAACAGCGTGCGCTATCTTTAGGAGCCGGGCTTGACTTCCCGGCTTCAATCCCTAGCTTTCTAAGCATGAACACGCGCCCAAGCCATCGCTGCAATATCCTCATCGAAGGATAGACACCCTAGGCATGCCCGCGCCGGAGCCTGTTTAGGGTTCCGCACTTTCCCGCATGCCGCCGGCGCACGTTTCATAGCTTCCCAAGAAATCCTCTCCGCGAGCGCAGCCATCCCAGCGCGCATCGGACCATCAAGGACAAGACAATGACTGACATCCGCCGCGACCTGACCCCGCCGCTGACCCTGGGCAAGGCCGACCACGCAAAGCTCACCGCGCTGGCCGAGGCGGGCCTCGACCGCAATCCGGAACTCGCCGAAGTGCTGCTCTCGGAGCTGGAGCGCGCCAAGATTGTGGCTGACGACAAGCTGCCCGAGGGCGTGGTGCGCATGGGCGGCCGGGTCACCTACCAGACCAATGCGGGTCAGGAGCAGACCGTGACGCTGGTTTATCCGGCCGAAGCCGACATTGCCCAGGGCCGAGCCTCGGTGATGACGCCCATCGGCGCAGCCCTGATCGGCCTCAAGGCCGGCCAGTCCATCACCTGGCACGACCGCGCCGACAAGCGCCACAAGTTGACGGTGGTGAGGGTCGAGGCGCCGGCTCTCAGCGAGGGCTGATCAACAAGCGGCGCGGGCTATTCCGCGCCGCCGCCGGCGGTTTGCAGCCAGGCTTCGCCGCAGGCCTTGGCCAGTTCGCGGATGCGCAGGATGTAGCTCTGGCGCTCGGTGACCGAGATGACGCCGCGGGCGTCGAGCATGTTGAAATTGTGCGAGGCCTTGACGACCTGTTCATAGGCCGGGATGGCCATGGTCTGGCGATTGGCCTCGGCGCCTTTCTTGAGAATGGCGCGGCATTCCTTTTCCGCATCCTCGAAGTGGCGGAAGAGGATTTCGGTGTCGGCGGCCTCGAAATTGTACTTTGACTGTTCCTGCTCGTTCTGCAGGAAGACATCGCCATAGCTGACCTTTTCATCGCCCTCGCGGCCGTTAAAATTGAGGTCGTAGACGTTTTCGACGCCCTGCACATACATGGCGAGGCGTTCGAGGCCATAGGTGATTTCGCCCGGCACCGGGGAGCATTCAAAGCCGGCGACCTGCTGGAAATAGGTGAACTGGCTCACCTCCATGCCGTCGCACCAGCATTCCCAGCCCAGGCCCCAGGCGCCCAGGGTCGGGCTTTCCCAGTCGTCCTCGACGAAGCGGATATCGTGGACCGAGGCGTCGAGGCCGATGGCCGCCAGCGAATCCAGATAGAGCTGCTGGATATTGTCCGGCGAGGGCTTCAGGATCACCTGGAACTGGTAATAGTGCTGGAGCCGGTTGGGGTTCTCGCCATAGCGCCCGTCCTTGGGCCGGCGGCTGGGCTGCACATAGGCAGCGTTCCAGGGCTTGGGGCCGAGGGCCCGCAGCGTAGTGGCCGTGTGGAAGGTACCCGCGCCCATCTGCATGTCGAATGGCTGCAGAATGACGCAACCCTGCTCGGCCCAGAACTGCTGGAGCGTCAAGATCAGACCCTGGAACGAGTTCCTGGGGTCCATATGGGCGGGGCGAGAGGTCATCGGCTAAATCCTGCAACAATCCTGGCCGGTCGCGTTTCCGAACCGCAAAACCGGCTCCCACTTTTGCTGGAAACGCTCCGAGACGGGACAAACCTCTAGTTTGGTGGCTCCAAGCGGTCAATGCCGCTTGTCGGCATCATCCTTGTCCTTGGGACGATAGGTGCCGTCGTCGCCGCGCTTGAGATCGATGACGCCGGGCTTGTCGCGCTCGGCGCGATCTCGCTCGCGGGCGATGCGCTTGGCCTCCTCGGCATCGGCATTGAACTTGCCGGACCAGTCCTTCCAGATGCGGCGCACGCCGAAATAGATCAGCAGGGCGAGAGCGGCGAAGAGCAGAATACGCAGCAGCATGGGTGAACCCTAGAGGCCGAGGCGCGCCCAGACGGCGCGGTCCTCGATGGAGGTGGTGACGTCATCTACCACGCCTTGGGCCGAGAATCCCAGCCGCGGCAGTGCGAAGAAGGGGCGTTTGGGCGCGATGGGGCGCAGCACCACTTCGGGGCCGAAACGCTGGCGCAGAATGGTGTGGAGATCGCCAATGGCATCGACCAGGCCCAGCTCGACGCCGCGCAGGCCAGTCCACCATTCGCCAGTGAACAGGGTGTCGGCATCGGCCTTGAGGCGTCCCCGGCGTCCCTCCTGGACATGCTTGATGAACACCTCATGAATATCGAGCTCGAAACGCTTGATGCGCTCGATGTCCTCGGCTTTTTCGGGCAGGAAGGGATCGAGCGTCGACTTGTTGCGGCCGGCCGTATGGACGCGGCGCTCGATGCCGAGCTTGTCGATGGCGCCGACGAAACCGAAGGTGGCCATGATGACGCCGATGGAGCCGACGATGGAAGAGGGATCGACGAAGATCTCGTCCCCCGCCACGGCGATGAAATAGCCGCCCGAGGCGGCCGCGTCCTCGACAAAGACCAACACAGGTTTCCCGTGCTGGTCAGCAAGATCGCGGATGCGCTTGGAGATCAGCCGGCTCTGCACCGGGGAGCCGCCGGGCGAATTGATGACGATCGCCACCGCTGGCGCCGATTTCATGCCGAAAGCCTTGGCCAGCAACGGCTCGACCGTGGCGATGTTGAGCCGGCCCGGACGCTGCTCGGCGGCGATGACGCCGTGCAGCCGCACCACGGGGATGACGGGCGGGCGGCGCACCAGGCGGCTCAGCCAATTGCGTTTCGGGGCGGGCGTTTCGGGCATGTCCACTCCTCGGGAATTGTCGACCTATTTAGGGAAGCCCCCGGGCGATTACCAGTCCAGCAGTGCCGACCCTTTGAGGATGGCGTCGAACTCGGGCACAAAGCCATTGCCCTCCGCCCCATGCATTGCACGCGTCGAGAGCAGGGTCAGCGGCGCGCGCGATCCCTTGACGCCGCGCATGAGCACGCGGCTCGCCGGTTCGCCGGGGCGCGGCGACAGCGGCAGGACCTGCACGGCACCGAAACGGGGTTCGAAGGCGGCAAGGAGAGAGGCGAGCCCCGTGGCGGGGTAGATGACAATGGCCGTACCGCCCGCTTTCGCCGCGGCGGTTGCGCAGCGGACCCAGTGGTCGAGCGCCTCGGCATCCATATGGCGGGCATTGGCCCGGCTGGTGTCGGTGGCCTGCGTCCCCTGCCCGGCCCCAAAAAACGGCGGATTGGCAATAATCGCGTCATAGGCATTGTCCGCCAGCCCGGCAGTACGGCGCTCACTGGCCTTGGCCAGAATATCGATGGCCAGTACCATCGCACGATCGGAAAAACCATTGTCCGCGATATTGGCTCTGGCGAGATCAAGTGTTGGCGGATCGCGCTCGACAAGATCGGCCCGTTCCGCCCGCGCCAGCGCCAGTGCCACCAGGCCCGCCGTGCCGACGCCGGCGCCCAGATCAAGCAGACGGCCAGTGCCCGCCGGGACCGACGCGCCAAGCAGCACGCTGTCCAGCCCGGCGCGAAAGCCGTTGCGGGGCTGCGACAGAGTGAGGCGACCGCCCAAAAAGGCATCGCGCGTGACGGTTTGTTGTTTTACAAATTCAGTTGGCTGGTCTAGGGACATCGCACCCGGATGGCTGGTTTGCTGCGACCATATATGGCCCGGCGCATCGGTCTCAACCCGATTTGCCAGCGAAGGCAACAAGGACTTTATGGCGGTGTCAGTTCTGCCCCAGATCAAGGAAGCGCCAGCGACGAACCCGGTCGAGCGGCTGATGGCCGCGACGGCTGAGGATATGGCACGTGTTAATGCGCTGATCCTGGAGCGCGCGCATAGCCATGTCGACATGGTCCCCGAGCTGGCCCGCTATCTCATCGACAGCGGCGGCAAGCGCCTGCGGCCCATGCTGACCGTGGCCGCAGCGATCCTGTTTGGCAAGGGCAATGGCAGCGCCGTCAATTTCGCCGCTGCCGTCGAATTCATGCACAATGCCACCCTGCTCCACGACGACGTGGTGGACGAGAGCGACCTGCGCCGCGGCAAGCCGGCGGCCCGCATGGTCTGGGGCAACAAGGCCTCGATTCTCGTGGGGGATTTCCTGCTCGGCCAGGCCTTCATGATGATGGCGGAAACCCGTGATGTCGACGCGCTGGGCGTGCTTTCGGCCGCCTCTGCGGTGATGGCCGAGGGCGAGGTTTTCCAACTCTCCAAGACCGGCGATCTCGACACCAGTGCCGAAGACTATGCCGAAGTCATCCGCGCCAAGACTGCCGTATTGTTCGAGGCGGCCTGCGAAGTGGGCGCCATGTCGGGTGGCGCCGACGCGGCCGGACGCAAGGCGTTGGCGCTTTACGGCCTCGAACTGGGCAATGCCTTCCAGCTGGTCGATGACGCGCTCGATTATGGCGGGCAGTCGGGCACGCTGGGCAAGAATGTCGGCGACGATCTGCGCGAGGGCAAGATGACCCTGCCGGTGATCCTGGCGCTCGAAGCGGCTTCGGAGGGTGAGCGCGCCATCATCGCCTCGGCGCTCGGCAAAGCCGAAGCCACTGATCTCGAAGTGCATCAGGTGGTGGCGATCTTCAACCGCCATGACACGCTCAACCGGACGCTGGCCAAGGCGCAGGACCATGCCAGGGCAGCGATCGCCGCCCTGTCCGACCTGCCCGAGAGCGAGATGAAGACCATCCTCGCCGAGGTCGTCGTGCACAGCGTCAGCCGCGCGAACTGATCCTAGAATCCCTGGCGATAGCCTAGCATCGCGCCGGTGCCGGTCTGGCCCGCCACATGGCCGAAATTGATGGATTGCTTCAGGCCAAAGCTCACCGAGGCCTGGTTGGGCAAGCTGGCCTGATAAGACATTCCAAGATCGAGTTGCCGCCCGGATGATGCCAAATCGGCGCTGGAGGTCTGGTTGACGATACTGCCATCAGCCAAGCGCGCCACCGGACGGGTCGTTTCCAACGTACCGGTTTCGATTCTCAAAGGCTGGGACATCGACAAGGTCAGGCGATCCCCCGCAGCCAGTGCATCGGCAAAACTGGCGCCAAACTCCATTCCCGAGAAGGTTAGGCCCGATAGATCGGATATGATGCCATCGCCGCCGCCCTGACGCGCCATCGCTCCATATTCGAAGCGACCGAACAATGTCAGGTCCGGGGCAACCGGCTGCTCCAGCCCAAGGCTCAGCGCGCCGATGGCGCTACCGTCACCCAAATCGAAGGCGGCTCCGCCATCGAGACCCATGACCGCCCCCTGCTCCCCGGCGAGGGTCGCGCCGAGGCGAAACTGCCCATTGCCAACCGGCAGGGACAAGGTCATGCCAGCGCCTGCAAATGCGCCATTGTCCACCGCACCGTGTTCCGCTGCGAACCCATAAGTGGTCAGTTCGCCTCCTGCGCCGACAGGAGCAATTGAAGCGACCAACAGGCTTTCTCCAGCCATTGAGAGCACCGAAGCCTCGCCACCCATTCCGGAAAAACTGGTCACGGCGCCGGCGAGATCGTCGGTATGGAACAGATTTAAAACCTCATGCCCCTCATCAATGCTGGCCTGTCCGGGGAGGCGCGGCAGCACGGTCGCCGGCGCGGTTTGCACAGCACTGGCCGAAGACACCGAAAAGGCGCGATTGAGCGCATCGAAAACTGCCAATTGTTGCGGCCCGAGAGCCCGGGCCAGCGAATCGCCAAAGCTGGCCGGTGCGGTAATGGTGCTTTCGGAGAGACTATGACGTTCTGCGCTGTTGACGCTGGCGCCGCTGAGTACCGATACCGAACCGATCGGGCTGAGGGCGGCACGGATATCCATGACACCATGGCCCCACTCATCCGAATAGCCGTGCGAGACACCGTTGCCGTAGTCGATCGTACCGGCAAGCGGAACACCCTGGGCGGAAAACCAGGAATTGTCTGCGCTGGCCAGCAGGCGTTGCGCCCATTCGGACGGCGTCATGTCGGGGAAGGCCTCTGCAAGCAGTGCGACGGCCCCGGCTACCTGAGGCGCGACAAAGGAGGTGCCGAACCCACTGCGATAGTCACTATCGCTTCCATTCCAGGCCGCGCGGGTGATGCCGTCACCGGCCAGGCAGAATTTTGCGGCCCGACCACAGGCAGCCGAAAGGCGCACCGCACGGGTGATATCGCCATTGCCATTGATTTCGAAATAGCCATTGGCCGCGGCAATCCAGGCTTCGGCCAGGCGTGGTTCGAAATAGGGCAAGGTCGCCATGATGTCGCCAGAAGTCAGGTTGCCATTGTTCGAGAGTGCCCAAACGACGACGCCCGAATTCTGGAAGCTATCCAACGCGTTGAGATAGCCCTGCCAATTGTTCGAACCGTAACCCAGCGTTGCATTCAACCCCTGCGCGGTCGTGTGACCCGGGTGGCTATCGAGGTAGGTTTTCAAGTTCTGCGAGGAAATGTCAAAGCCCCAGGAATTGTTCTGGGCGACGGCACTCAGCCCGGCAGCGGCCAGGGTACCAGCTGTAACATTGGCGATGTCGAAGCCTGCCCCTGAAGGCGCGAACGAGGTCAGATGCAGATCGGCGCCGGGTGCCACACCGTGCATTCCGACCCCATCTTTCTTCCCCGCGGCAATAGAGGCGACGAAGGTGCCATGTCCATCATCAGGCAATAGCCCAGTCGCAGTGATGCTCTTGCCGGCCAACTCCTGATGCGTCAGCCGAAAGCCGTCGTCGACTATGGCAATGGTCTGGCCGGCGCCAATCAGCCCAGCGGAATGAGCCCAGTTGACACCATGCAGAACAAAGGCCGCCGACTGGGTTCCTTTCTGCGAGACGCCGCAACCAACGGTGGCGCAGCTTGCATCGCTGGCGCGGAACTCTGCCGATGCGGCAATGGCAGCGGCTTGCGCGGCATCGAAGGACACACCTCGACCGGCCCAGCTGGTGCTGGGAGCGGGGGTAAACACATGGGATGGGACAGAACTGGCGCCGCCACCACCCGTGCTGCTGCTGCCGGAAGAGCTGTCACCACCGGGGGACGATGAGGATCCACCACCGGAACAAGCCGCGACAGCCATTGTCAGACCAAGGGCTGCGAACTTCAGTACTGTATGGAGAGGCACGTTATGGGGATCCGCAACAAGACGAACGCCGCCGACAAATGCCCGCGTGTTCACAAATAGATGCGCCCCGAGCACTTAATACCTGAATCGGCGAGCATTCAAAACCGATTACAGGATGGTTTTCGATCACGTTTTCGCAGGAGCGGGATCTAACCGGGACCAGAAACTGCGGCGGCGGCGACCCAATGTTCCGGATACAGGTGCCTGAGATGGTTAGCCGCCTCGTGCGCCTGGCCCTCCGAGCCAAAGAGACCGAACACGGTGGCGCCGGAGCCCGACATTCGGGCCAGGACGCATCCCGAGGTGACGGCCAGTTCATCCACCAGTGCGCCAATTTCGGGCACCAGCTTGACCGCCGGCGGTTCCAAATCGTTGCGGGTTTCGCTGAGCCAGAGGCCCAACTGGGCCGGGCGGGTCAGTGGGTCTGGCAGCGCCGGCAACGGGTAATTGTCATGGGTGCGCAGGCGGCGAAACACATCGGCGGTCGCCACGGGAACCATCGGATTGACCAGGGTGATGTAGAGCGCGGGAAATTCGGGCAGCGGCGCCAGGATTTCACCGACGCCGCGCGCTACCAATGGACGGGATAGCAGGCAGGCCGGCACATCGGCCCCAAGGCCCGCGGCAAGGTCGGTCAAATCGGGCACTGGTATTGGCTCGGGCGCCAGCGCCGCCATCATCCTCAGAGCCGCCGCGGCATCGGCAGAACCGCCGCCAATGCCAGCGGCGATCGGCAGGTTCTTGACCAGATGCAGGCTGAGGCCGGGGGGCGACAGCTCCGGCCAACGCGCACGGAAGGCGGCGACGGCGCGCAACACCAGATTGGTCGGCCCGGCACCCAATCCTGCGCCGAACGGTCCGGCAATCGTGAGGCTGTCCGCCTCGGCCACACTGGCTTCGAGATCGTCGAAGATATCGGCGAAAACGATCAGGCTTTCCAGGTCGTGATAGCCATCCTCGCGCCGGCGCGTGACATGCAGCGCCAGGTTGATCTTGGCCGGCGCGGTCTGGAACAGGGTCTTGCCCATGGCCGGATTATTCGGTCTCGGTTTCCGGCGTCAGCCCTTCGGCCAGCTTGGGTGTCACGCGCTCGGCGACATTGCCGACCTCATCCACCGAGCGAGCAATGTTCCACTGGAAACGCGCTTCCAGCCGGCGTCCGGCCTTCCAGTAGGCGTCGCCCAGATGGTCGTTGATCTCGGGGTCGTTGGGCAACAGCATCACCGCCCGTTCGAGCGTCTCAACGGCCTCTTCCATGCGGTCGAGCTTGTAGAAAGCCCAGCCGAGTGAATCGATGATGTAGCCATCCTGGGGCTGGGCCTCGACGGCCATCTCGATCATTTCGAGCGCCCGCTCCAGATGCATGTCCTGGTCGATCCAGCTATAGCCCAGATAGTTGAGCACCTGGGGCTGATCGGGATTAAGTTCGAGCGCCTTGAGGAAATCGGCCTCGGCCTTGGGCCATTCCTTTGCCCGCTCATAGGCGATGCCGCGTACGTAGTAGAAGCGCCAGTCGGCGGGGGATTCGCCGCCGGAAATTTCCAGCGCTTTGCCATAGGCTTCGGCCGCGCCCAGATAGTCCTCGTCATAGCGCAGCAGATCGCCCAATACCGAAACGGCATCGAGATCGTCAGGCCGGGTGGCGACGATGTTTTTCAGGCGCCGTATGGCCTCGGCGCGGTCGCCTGTGGCGTCGAGATTTTGCGCTACCCTGACCACGGCCATGGGCTTGAGCGGAGAAATGACGGGAATGGCATCGTAGATGGCATTGGCCGCGTCGTGCTGGCCGGCCTCGTCGAGCAACTGGCCCAGCGCCATGGAGATCAGGTCGGCGCCTGGATCGAGATAGATGCCGAGGCGCAGGAAGACCAGCGCCAGGTCGGCGCTGCCATCACGCGACAGTGCAACGCCAATGCCATGGAACATCTCGGCCGCGCCGACCTGCACATTGGTAGCGAAGACGCCCGGGCGACGACCGGATTCAACTGCCTCGCGCACGATGTTGATGATCGGGTGGGAGAGGCCCTCAGCCTCGAAGGCATCGAGCACATCGCGCGCCGCATCGAACTGACCATCATTGGCCAGCATGCGGGCATAGACCTCGGCCATGCGCGCCACATAGGGCTCGTTCTCGAAGGCGCGGGCAGCCAATTCGAGCGCCAGCTCGGAATCGCCGGCGGCTTCGGCCATCAATGCCCGATGAAAGATAAGGAACTCGTCCAGGCCATTGGCGCCGAGTTCCTGCATCAGTACCTGCGCTTCATCGCCGCGATTGTCGCCCACCAGCGCCCAAGCCCGCAGAATGCCGGCAGTGATACCGCTGAAACTGTCCTGCGAGATGGTGGCCAGCTGCCGAGCGGCCGCGCCATAGCGGCGCTCCTTGAGCGCTTCGGTCGCCACGATCAGTTCGGCAAGTTCGTTCTGGGCATCGAGTTCGAGCATGCGGCGGGCGGTCGAGGCGGCCTTGCCGATCTGCCCGTCAGTCGCCAGTGCCACGAAGGCTCGCTCAATCAGGATCGGATTGTCCCAGTCGGCCTGTGCCGCATCGGAAAAATAGCGGGCAGCCTCGTCGGTGCGTAGATCCTTGAGGGCCTGCTGCCCGGCCATATAGGCGCCGGTGACACTGGGCCGGAATAGTTCGAGCATATCCTGGGCCGCCTGCTGCACGGAGAGGCTGGCGCCGGTCTGGGCGGCAAGGGGTGTAGCCATCAGGGCAAGCAGGGCGGCCATGGTCAGGCGCCACGCCCGTCGATTGAAATGCAGGATCACGTGCTCAGTCTCTCCCTTTGCCGATGCCGGCAGCGCTTGGGCGCAAAGATTGTCCGTTTTGCGGCTGCGCCGCAAGGCCGGGCTGTTATGCGCGGGGTTACATTCCGCTGTAATTGGGACCGCTGCCGCCTTCGGGCGGGACCCAGGTGATATTGCCGGCCGGATCCTTGATGTCGCAGGTCTTGCAGTGAACGCAATTGGCGGCATGAATTCGGAACACCGGCTCGCCGCCCTCCTCGGCCAGTTCATAGACACCTGCAGGGCAATAAAGCGGCGCCGGCTCGCCATAGCGCGGCAGGTTTTCGCGGATCGGTACCGTTGGGTCGGCCAGCTTCAGATGCACCGGCTGGTCTTCGTCATGGGCCAGATTGGCCAGGAAAACCGACGAGGACCGGTCAAAGGTCAATTTGCCGTCAGAGCGGGCATATTGGCGCGGCGTTACCTCCGCAAGGGGGCGAAGCCTGGTGTTGTCAGGCGTTTTCCAGGTCTGGGTGCCAAAGGGCGAAAACCGCAGCACGGTCTGGCACCACATGTCGAAGCCACCAAGGAAAGCGCCGAACAGCGTGCCAAACCGGTTCCAGAGCGGCTTGAGGTTACGGACGCCCCGCAACTCCTTCTCGATGCCGGTGGAGAGAATGTGGTGTCCCAAATCCTCTATCAAGTCGTGCTGACGGCCGGCGGCGATGGCTTCGCCCATCGCATCGGCGGCGCCGATGCCCGAAAGAATCGCATTGTGAATGGCCTTGAGGCGCGGCGCGTTCATGAAGCCTGCCGCGCAGCCAATCAGGCCACCGCCGGCAAAGGCAAGGTCGGGAACTGCCTGCAAGCCGCCGGCAGTCAGTGCGCGGGCGCCATAGCTGAGGCGCGTCGCCCCTTCGAGCAGGGGCGCGATGGACTTATGGGTCTTAAAGCGCTGGAATTCGTCGAAGGGTGAGAGCGTGGGGTCGGCATAGTCGAGATGGACGACGAGGCCGAGATAGAGTTTGCGGTCTTCTGCATGATAGGCAAAGCCGCCACCGCCGGTAGCATTGTCGAGCGGGAAGCCGAGATAGTGGTCGACCTTGCCGGGCCGGTGGCGGTCGGCGGGGATCTCCCAGACTTCCTTGATGCCAAGGCCGAACTTTTGCGGGCTGGCGTTTCGGGCCAGGTCGAAATCGCCAATGACCTGTTTGGCCAGCGACCCGCGAGCGCCTTCGGCGATCAGCGTGTACCTGGCTTCGAGCGCAATGCCCTGAGCGTGGCCGGGTTTCGGATTGCCCTCGGCGTCAAGGCCGAGATCGCCGGTAATGATCCCGCGCACCGGGCCATTGCCGTCGCGCAGCACGTCGATCGCAGCGGTCATGGGAAAGATATCGACGCCCAGTGCGGCCGCCTGCTCGCCCAGCCAGCGCACCAGATCGCCCAGGCTGACAATGACCCCGTCCTTGGTGCGCATCTGGGGCGGCACCAGCAGGTGGGGGAAGGCGAAGTCTGCGTTGCTGGTGAGGAAATGATAGGTGTCGCTTGTGACGTCAGGGCCGATCGGAGCGCCCTCGAGCCGCCAGTCGGGGGTGAGGGCATCGAGGCCAACCGGGTCCATGACGGCGCCCGAAAGGATGTGCCCGCCGATCTCGGCCGCCTTTTCCACCACCGTCACGGCGATGTCGGGATGGCGCTGTTTGAGCCGGATCGCTGCAGCCAGGCCTGAGGGGCCGGCGCCGACGATCAGCACATCGGTGGCGAGCGTTTCACGATTGCCGGCTTCTGCCATGGTGGATAGATCCTCTGGGGCTCTGCGGGCGACTGGTCGCCTTGGACGGGGTGTGACATAACGGGGCCGATGTCTCAAGATCGACCGCTCAACAATGCCGAACTGGTCTCGGTGCTCGACTGGTATCGAGCCGCCGGGGTGGATATTGCCGTGATTGACGAGCCGGTCGACCGCTTTGCGCAGAGGCCCCCGGCCCCCGTGGCGATGCCACACCGTGCGGCTGCCCCCGCAAGCCAGCCGGTGGCGCCGGTGCCGCAGCAGGCCGGCCCCATTGGGGGCGACCCGAGTGCAGCGCGCCAGCTTGCTGCCTCTGCCCAGTCGCTGGAACAATTGCGAGAAATTCTGGACAATTATGATGGCTGCGGACTGAAATTCCGCGCCACCCAACTGGTATTTGCCGATGGCAATCCGAAAGCAAAAATCATGCTGATCGGGGAGGCTCCCGGGGCCGAGGAGGACCGGCAGGGCAAGCCGTTTGTCGGTCACTCGGGGCAATTGCTCGACCGCATGCTGGGCGCCATTGGGCTCGATCGTACGCAGGTCTATATCGTCAATACCGTACCTTGGCGGCCGCCTGGCAATCGCGCGCCGACGCCCGAGGAACTGGAATTGTGCCTGCCCTTTTTCAAACGGCAGGTGGAACTGGTGGCGCCCAAGCTGGTGATGACGCTAGGCGGGCCGGCCATGCAGACGGTTTTCCAGACCAGCAATGGCATCATCAAGATGCGCGGCAAATGGCAGGATGTTGCCATCGGCAGCCATCAGATGCCGGCCCTGCCGACGCTGCATCCGGCCTATCTGCTGCGCAATCCGGCTGCCAAACAGCAGGCGTGGCGCGACATGCTGAGTTTCCGCGAGAGGGTGGAAGACCTGGGACTGCACTGATCCGATTTCGGGGCTGTCCAGCGCAACTTGACGCGCTATGGTCGCGTTCGAGTGATTTGCACCGTTCCGAGTAATATCAAAGGCTTCCGCCGCGTCATGGCTTCCGTCATCAAGATTTATGCCCTGTTTGTGGGATCGGCCCTGTTGATGTTCGGGGGTGGCTTGCAGGGGTTGCTGCTCTCTGTGCGCGGTGCGGAGGAGGGCTTCTCGCTGCTTGCGCTAGGCCTGATCGGCACAGGATGGTCGGTGGGGTTCGTCGCCGGCTCGCTGACTGTGCCGCTGGTGGTGCGCAATGTAGGCCATATCAGGGCCTTTTCAGTGATGGCCGCGATCGGCACCATCACCATCCTACTCAACCTTTTGTGGATCAACGACTTCAGCTGGATCGTGCTGCGCGCACTCTCCGGCTTCTGCTTTGCCGGCGCGGCGATGATCGTGGAAAGCTGGCTCAACGAAGTCTCGGACAATCGGAGCCGCGGTACCATCTTCTCGATCTATGTGACCATCAACATGGCGGCCTCGACCCTGGGGCAGATTGCCATGTCGGTCACCGGCACGGCGGGCTATCTGCCCTTTGTCATCGGCGCCATCAGCTTCATCTGCGCCGTGTTGCCCACGGCCCTCACCTCCAGCCCGCAGCCCAAGCCGCTACAATCGGCGCGGGTGGATATCGGGCTGCTCTACCGCACCTCGCCAGTCGCGGCGATTGCTGCTTTTTCGGTCGGCATGGCGAACGGCGCGTTCGGTACTTTGGCGCCGGTTTATGGCTATGAACAGGGGCTCGATGCCAGCGGCATCGCCCTGCTGTTTGCCGTCGCCGCCATTCTGGGTGCGGTGGCGCAGGTTCCGTTTGGACGCCTTTCGGATCGCATTGACCGGCGACTGGTGCTGATCGGGCTCTCCGGTTTTGCGGCGCTAGTCGGCGCGCTGACGGTGTTGATCAATCCCAGCGCCGGCTGGGGCATGTATGTGCTGTTTGCCGCCTATGGCTTTGCCGCCAACCCTATCTATGCGGTGGCGGTCGCCCATGCCAACGACTTCGCGCGTGACGGTGATTTCGCCAAGATCGCCGGAGGCATGCTGCTGATCCTAGGCGTCGGGCTTGCTATCGGACCGGCCGTTGCCTCGCTGATCATGGGAGCCTGGAGCCCGGTCGGGCTGTTCGTTGTCACCGCCACCTTCCATGGTGCCCTGGCCGGCACGGCTTATCTGCGCATGCGCGTGCGCAAGAGCCCGGATGGGTCCAAGGCGCCGTTCCAGCCGGTCGGCGACAAGCAGGTGACGCCAGAGAGCTTTGTTCTCGACCCGCGCGCTGATAGTGATGCCGACGAGATTCCGGTGCAGCGCGAAGCGGCTGTGCCGGATGAATTGATCGAGACAGTGGGCGGTGATAGCGATGTTCAAGACGGCAAGATTTGAGGACCGGGCATTCAGGCCGCTTTCCATCGCCGTCATTGCCGTATCCGATACGCGAACGCTGGAAACCGACACGGGCGGAGCGCTGCTCAAGTCCCTGCTGGAAGCCGACGGACATCACTGCTTTGAACGGCAGGTGGTGCGTGACGAAATCCAGCTCGTGCGCGCCGCCGTGCAGGCCTATGTCGCCAACCCCAAGGTCGATGTGATCCTGACCACCGGCGGGACCGGATTTTCCGGGCGCGACATCACCCCGGAAGCGGTCGAGCCGCTGTTCGACAAGCGCATGGAAGGCTTTTCGGTGCTGTTCCACCAATATTCCGCAAGTACGGTAGGCACCAGCTCCATGCAATCGCGCGCCACGGCGGGGCTGATCGGCACGACCTTCGTCTTCTGCCTGCCCGGCTCGCGCGGCGCCTGCCGCGACGCCTGGGAGGGCATTCTCACCCACCAGCTCGATTACCGGCACAAGCCGTGCAATTTCGTCGAACTGATGCCGCGGCTGGACGAGCGGTGAAGTCACGGCCCCGACTAACGCCAAACTGAGCTGGCGGCATTCAACCCGCCAGCTCGGGGCGCTAGCTGCGCGACACTCAGCTATGCGGCAAGCCGGCCAGTTTGCGCCCCTCTTCGGTCTTGAGTGAAAAGTCCGTACCCAGGAAACGGTCTGCTTCCGGCGTCGACAGCCACGCGATCGACTGGGCCACCCAAAGTGGCGCGATGTGGACGTTGGGGTCCAGGCGACTGACGGGGTTGAGGCCCGAGCGTCGAATGGCCCCCTGCATACCCGTGGCCACGGTGCCGGGACTGATTCCCAGTGCACGAATGCCCTTGGCACGCAGCTCCAGATCGAGGCACGCAGTCAGGGCGCGCAAGCCCGCCTTGCTGGCACAGTAGTGGCTCCAACCCTCCAGCGGGGCAATGGCTGCGCCGGAGCTGACATTGATGATGGTGCCGCCGCCTGCCTTCAGCATCGCAGGCAGAACCGCATGCGTAACGGCAAATGCGCCCACCAGATTGGTTTGCACAACGCCTGCCCAGGCAGCAGGATCACTGTCTTCGACCCTTGCTATGGGCTCGATAGTCCCCGCATTGTTGATGAGGATGTCTATCCCACCCAATTCGGCGATAACCGCACCAATGGCAGCCGGAACGGCCGACAAGTCAGCGAGATCGCAGAGCGCCTCGATCACCTCGGCATGGCCTGACATTGCGGCAGGCCGCCTGTTCACCATGGCAAGTCGCGCGCCGTTCCGAGCGAACAGATCTACGATTGCCGCCCCAATGCCACGAGTGGCACCGGTGATCACAACACGTTTTCCTGACAGCACTGAGCGCATATCGAAGCTCATCGTGCGCCACCCCGGGGATGGATGGCATTGTCCCGGTCGTAGGTAAGGCCAGCCAACAAGGCTTCAAGATCGGGCCGGGCGTAGGGTGCATTGCTGATCTGGACCAGGTGCAGGCGACCTTGTGCATCCACGGCAAAGGCCGCCGGTTCGGCAAAGGGGCCGGCAGCACCTGTGTCGCCAGCCGGGCTCATGCGGACCCCAAGCCCCCGCATCTGGTCAACGGACAGGCCCACGGCGACCGGTCCATTATAGCCCGTTTCGGTCAGCAGCGGCTGTGTCCGCTCCGCGCTGTCTGCTGATGTCAGCACTAGGTTAAAACCGGCCTCGGCAAAGCGCGGGCGAAGGGCTTCAGCCGCGGTGAGGTATGCTCTGCACATGGGGCAATGGGCGCCGCGATAGATGACGAGAAGGTGCCAGTGACCAGCGCCGAAGGTGACGTCCTCCCCGGTCAGCAGGCTCAGGGACATCGGCGGAAAGGCAGCGCCAGGCTCGATAGAAGGCATCATCTTGTGTGCTCCAGGTGTTTACAAGCGCTCTGGTATCGCATGCAAAAATATGGAAAAATGGACGCAATGCCCCCTCACTCATTCCAAAATTGCATCAATGAAGCTCAGTCTGCTCGAATTGCTTGTGAGTGCTGCAGATGCGGGGAGCTTTGCCGCTGCCGCCGACAGGCATCAAACTGACCCCTCGACCGTCTCGCGCCAGATTGCCGCGCTCGAAAGGCAGCTGGGCGGACGGTTGTTCGAGCGCAACACGCGGCATCTGTCGCTGACTGAAACCGGTGCCAATGTGCTGGTGCATGCGCGTCATATCCTGACCGAAATGGAGGCGCTTCGGGACTGCGTTGGTGAAGCGGCTAACAAGGTGCGGGGTAAAGTTCGGCTCTCGGCGTCGGTGGCCTATGGCGAAAGGCGGGTTGTGCCCCTATTGGGGCGACTGCAGGAAAGGCATCCCGAGCTCAAGCTTGAGCTGGTTCTCACCGAGACCCAGCAGGACCTGGTATCGGAAGGGATCGACCTAGCCCTCAGGCATGCTTCGCATGTGTCGGGTGATGTTGTGGCGGCCCGCTTGCATGGCACGGGCTATATCCTCTGTTGCTCGCCCGCATTCGCCGCGCGACACGGCACGCCGGAGACCCTTGGTGACCTCGGGCGGTTCGCTTGCCTTGCCTATGCCCTTCCGGGCATGGGCGAGCGGTGGTTCCGGCTTGGCGAGGCGAGGCCGGCCAACCCGGTCATTGTCGACCCCGCAATGTCGATAAGCTCACCCCTGGCGCTGCGGCGCGCCTGCCTCGACGGGGCCGGCATTGCCCTATTGGCCGACTGGCTGGTGGAAGACGATATCCGGATGAACCAGCTCGTTGCGCTGCTTCCCAACGAGAGGCTTTCGCCTTCGGTTGGGGAAAACGCCGCGTGGCTGGTCTATCCATCGCGGCCTTATCAGCCCCGGCGTGTCCGCGTGGTCATAGACTTTCTGAAGCAGGTGCTGGGTGCGGGCTCATAAGGAAAAGGCGCCGGATTGCTCCGGCGCCTTATTGGTTGAATTCTGGCAGATCAGTGCCCGCCGGCGTGTCCCGGCATGCCGCCTTCGGGCTTGCGGATGAAGAATGCCGCAAGGATGGCGAAAAGCGAGATGATCGCGCCGACGAGGAAGGCGAGGCGGATACCGCCGGCCAGGGCCTCGACCGGGTCAATGCCTTCGGCGGAAAGGGCGGCCGTGCGGATGGTCATGAGCGCGATGAAGAGCGCAATGCCAGCCGCGCCGGCCAGCTGCTGCACCGAGCCGAGGACGGCGGAGGCATGGGAGTAGAGCTCCATGCGCACCGAGCCCATGGACGAGGTGAAGACCGGCGTGAAGATCAGCGCCAGACCGACGCTGAGTACCATGTGACCCGCCAGCAGCGCCCAGGGCGAGGTATCCTGACCGACCGTGGTCAGTGCCCAGAGGACGACCGAGACCAGGATCGTTCCCGGCACGGCCAAAACGGTGGGACCGACCCGGTCAAACAGCCGCCCGACGAAAGGTCCCATCAGACCCATGATCAGGCCACCCGGCAAAAGCAGAAGGCCGGTCTGCAGCGTGTCGAGGCCGACGACGTTCTGGGTATAGATGGGCAACAGGATAATCGTACCGAACAGGGCCATCATGGCGATCAACATTAGGCTGACCGACACGGTGTAATTGCGAGACTGGAAGACGCGCAGATCAAGCAAGGCGCGGTCGTCGCGCTGCAGCACCAGCTGGCGCCAGATGAAGGTGGCCATGGCCACAACGCCAACGGCGATTGGCACCCAGAGCGGGATCATCGGGGGCTCGCCGACATGAGCGAAACTCTCGCCAAGGCCGGAGAGACCATAGACAAGACCACCAAAAGCCAGCGCAGAGAGCACGACCGAAAGATAGTCAAGCGGTGCATAGCGCGGGGTAGAGACATTGCGGATGCGCAGCGCACCTAGAACCAGCGCCCCCACGGCGATGGGCAAGGTGAAGTAGAACATGAACCGCCAGTCGAAATTGGCCAGGATGAAGCCGCCAATGGTCGGGCCGATGGCCGGCGCCACCGACATGACGATGGAGATATTGCCCATGGTCTTGCCGCGCGCCTCCGGGGGCACCAGCGTCATCACCGTGGTCATCAGCAGCGGCATCATGATGGCAGTGCCCACTGCCTGCACCACACGGCCGGCAATGAGCAGTTCGATGCCGGGCGCCAGGGCGCAGATCAGGGTGCCGATGGTGAAGATCGAAATGGCCAGAAGAAAGATCGGCCGTGTGTTGAGCCGCTGCAGCAGGAAGCCGGTGATCGGGATCACCACTGCCATGGTGAGCAGGAAGGCTGTGGTCAGCCACTGCGCGAGGCTGGCGGCGACGCCCAGATCCGCCATCAGATGGGGAATGGCCACGCTCATGATGGTTTCGTTGAGAAACACCACAAAGGTGGAGACCAGGAGGATGGCTATGACCAGCCTGTTACGTGCGGCGTTGTCGGGATGGTGCGGCGCAATATCGGGCGCGGCATCCATGGTGGCTTCCATTGTCATGTTCATGTCCCTCGAGAGAATCGTGTTGCCCATGCGACGGGGAGGACCGTCAGCTTTCGACACGGTGTTCCGAAATTTCTGCGACAGGCATTGTCAGCAGCGAATGGTCTGGTGCTCCGGCGCGGATCGTAGGGTCAGACGCGTCGGACACGAAAATTTGCGCGGGGCCGAATGAGCCTTGTTGGGCGCCGTTGTCTACGCCCGTCGGGGCCGCGCGTAAAGTCTTGCAATGCATGGGCACCATGCCGATATATATTGCGGCAGCGGTCGATATCGCTGTTGTGTTCTTGTTCTGTTCTCATCTACCTGATAGCATTGTCATGCGTTGGAGGAAGCCGATTCCCTCCCCGCGCAGCCAGGAGACAGGACCATGGCCCTTTATCAGGCCCCCTCTTTTGAAGCCCTCGAACGCCTGAGCCGCAGCCGCGATGCTGATCTGGCGCGGCGCGAACTGGTACAGCCCGACCGCATTCGCGGGCGAGGCGCCCAGACCAATCGCACCGGACGATTCGAGACGCACCAGCGCGACAGCTTCGACGATGGCTGGGGCAATGTCGAACCGATGCCGGTGTTCGAGACCGTCGAACATATCGAGCGCGCTAAATCCATCATCACCACCAATGACAGCCCGGACATTGGCTTCGAGCGGTCGATCAATGCCTATCGGGGCTGCGAGCATGGCTGCTCCTATTGCTATGCGCGACCCAGCCACGCCTATCTGGGGCATTCGGCGGGGGTGGATTTCGAGCGCGACATTTATGTGAAAGCCAATGCGGTGGAGGCCCTGCGGACGGAGCTGGCCGCGAAGAATTATCGCGCCAGGCCCATCGCCATGGGAACCAATACCGACCCCTACCAGCCGTCCGAACGGACCCATAAGCTGACGCGCGGCATTCTCGAGGTTATGCAGGAGACAAGGCACCCGGTGATGATCACCACCAAGTCAGCACTGATCGTGCGCGACCTCGACATCCTCACCGAACTGGCAAAGCTGGGGCTGGTGAAGGTGGCGCTCTCGGTCACCTCGATGGACCACAAGCTGAGCCGCAAGATGGAGCCGCGCGCCTCCTCTCCGGCAAGGCGGCTGGAGGCCATCAAGCTGTTGAGTGAAGCGGGCATCCCGACGGCCATCTTTGCCTCGCCGATGATCCCGGCGATCAACGACATGGAACTCGAACGTATTCTCGATGCCGGCAAGGCACAGGGGGCGATCAGCGCCTCGATGATCCTGCTGCGCCTGCCCGGCGAGGTGCGCGACGTGTTCCGTGAGTGGCTCTTGCGGCATTTCCCCGACCGGGTGCGCCATGTGCTCTCGCTGGTGCGCGATACAAGGGGCGGGCGCGACAATGATCCGCGCTTCGGCACCCGCATGACCGGCGAAGGGCCCTACGCGACCCTGTTGCGCCAGCGTTTCGAGAAGGCGCGCGAGCGCTATGGTCTCGAGGCCAAGCTGCCGCCGTTGCGCGCCGACCTCTTCGTGCCGCCCAAGGTGGACAGCCCGCAGATGAGCCTGTTCTAGTAGTCCTTCACCTTGCGGGCATAGGTGGCCATGAAATCGAGCGAGGCCAGCACGCCACGCAATGATAGCCAGGTTTCGACAGGGTCCTCCTGCCCGATCAGCGGCACCGAGAGGGTCACTGCGTTGCGGTCTTTCATCGTGTCGATAAGAGCGGCAAGCCGCTCGGGATCGGAGATGAAGAACTGGTTGATGGTGTTGTGCCGGGTTTCAATGTCCGTGCCCAAGGCCAGCTCTATCGGGTCCTCGCCGCCGAAACGGAGGGATATGGGCCGCGAGGGATCGTACCCGCCCTCATCGGGCGACACCGTTATGGCAAGGTCGATCTCGCCGTCGAGACGGTCGCGGATGAGTGTCAGCTTGTAGGCTGGCAGGCCCGCGCCATTGAGCTCCTGGCTACCGGTGCTGGCAAAGCAGGAATAGCCGTAATAGTCGGCGGAATCCTCGACGATGGCATCGGGGCAGGCCGCGAGCCAATCGCGATTATACTCGCGCCATTCGCCGAAAGGATGGTGGAAGGGTTCGGCCACTACCGGGCCGGCCAGCACCAGAAATGCCAAAAGGCCTGCTGCTTTGCGCATAAACGTCTCTCTCGCCTTTGCCCCCCGGCCAGACTCTTGTATCAGCAAGTGGCAACCGGGAACATATCGTCATGGCCGTGGAGACCATCAACAGGATCAATGTGTTTTTCGTCGCTTCCGAGGGTGCCGCCCTCAGCAGCGAACAGGACGCGCTTGACCTTCTGGGCGAAACCTATGGCACCGAAACCGACATGATCGTGGTTCCGGCAAGCCGGTTCGCGCCGGAATTCTTCGACCTGAGCACGCGCATGGCCGGGCATTTCTTCCAGAAATTGCAGAACTACAAAATGCGCCTGGTGATCCTGGGCAATGTTTCGCAGCCATTGGCGGCGAGCAAGGCGCTGCGCGATTTCGTCGGCGAGACCAATCGCATCGGGCATCATCTGTTTGCCGCAGATCGCACGGCGCTTGACGCCGCGCTGAGCCAGAAGGGCTGACAATGGCACGCAGAACCAAGGCGGCCGAAGTGGAGAGCGCATTGTTTGCGCCGGAAGCCGGATTCCCCGATTTCAGCCATGAGGAGATGCTGCTGGCGCAGGGGGCACGCTGCGTCGTGGGAGTCGACGAGGCCGGGCGCGGTCCGCTGGCCGGACCGGTGGTGGTTGCCGCCGTGCGGCTCGATCCGGACAACATTCCCCAAGGCCTTAATGACAGCAAGAAGCTGACGGCCGAGCGGCGCGAGGCGCTGTTCGAAGAGATCATGGCCTCGGCCGAGGTTGCCGTGGTCTCGGCACCGCCCGACGCCATTGTCCTGCTCAATATTCGCGGGGCGACGCTGGCCGCCATGGCCCGGGCCGTGCGGGCCCTGCCCTGCCCGGCCGACCGGGTATTGGTGGACGGGCGCGACGTGCCGCCCGGCCTGCCCTGCCCCGGCATTGCGCTGATCGGTGGGGACGGGCGCAGCGTCTCGGTCGCTGCGGCCTCGATCGTGGCCAAGGTGGTGCGGGACCGCATGTGCGAAATCATGGATTGCGATGCGCCTCATTTCGGTTTTTCCGGGCACAAGGGCTATGGCACGGCGGCCCATCTGGCGGCGCTGAACCTGCATGGTCCCTGCCGCCATCACCGCAATGAGTTTGCCCCGGTCGCCGCGCTTCTGGTGCAGAAAACCACTATCAAAATGGTGGGTTAACCCCTCGCTAACCCCTTGCGAACGCTCCATTAACCCCTAGCCGATATAACGGGATTGTTAGTACTGCGTTAGGGTTAAGTGCATGTTGCGTACCGCGCGTACGGCCCGTATGGCCGATGCGGAAAGGGAGGGCACACGCCTTCCGATCGATACTATCCTTGTGGGCGATTGCATCGACCACATGAATAGTTTGCCGGCCGGCTCCATCGATCTCATTTTCGCAGATCCCCCTTATAATCTGCAACTTGAACAGGGTCTCACCCGTCCCGACCAGTCCAAGGTCGATGCGGTGGATGATGACTGGGACAAGTTCGACAGTTTTGCCCATTACGATGCCTTTACCCGCGGCTGGCTCAAGGCCGCACGGCGGCTGCTGAAGCCGGACGGCGCTATATGGGTCATCGGCTCCTATCACAATATCTTCCGGGTCGGCACGGCGCTGCAGGACCTCGATTTCTGGATGCTCAACGACGTGGTCTGGCGCAAGGCCAACCCGATGCCGAATTTTCGCGGCACGCGCTTTACCAATGCGCATGAAACGCTGATCTGGGCCGCCAAGAGCCAGAAGAGCCGCGTGACCTTCAATTATGAGGCCATGAAGCTGGCCAATGACGATACGCAGATGCGGAGCGACTGGCTGTTCCCGATCTGCACCGGCTCGGAGCGACTCAAGGACGAGGACGACGGCAAGCTGCATCCGACACAGAAGCCCGAAGCCCTGTTGTTCCGTATTCTCAATGCCACGACCAAGCCGGGCGACATCGTGCTCGACCCGTTTTTCGGCACCGGCACGACTGGCGCCGTGGCGCGAAAACTCGGCCGGCATTTCATCGGCATCGAACGCGAGGCCAGTTATATCGCCGGCGCTCGCGAGCGCATCGCCTCGATCCGTCCCGGTGTGTTCGAAGCCCTGCAATCGGTGACACCCAAGCGCAAGGAAGCCCGGATTCCCTTCGGTTCGCTGGTCGAACAGGGGATGCTTGAAATTGGCACGCAACTTTTCGACTTAACGAGACGTTACTCTGCCATGGTTCGTGCAGACGGCTCCCTCGTCTCAGGTCCCCACCAAGGTTCGATCCATCGGGTCGGCGCATTGGTCCAAGGCTCTGAGTCATGCAACGGGTGGACTTTCTGGCACCACGAACAGCATGGACGTATCGAACCGATTGACTCCCTTCGGGCCGATATCCGTCAAAAACTTGATTTGCTTTCTGCCTGACCCTGACCTCCAATCCTCCCTCAGGCTCTAATCACTGGCCGCCGGTTCGTCCGGCGGCCTTTTTCTTTGTCTCAGTGTGCCAATGTTCCCTTAATCATGATCCAACGTGATCATGGGTTCAAACCATTCTAAGCCCGGTATTAACCTCATCTGGTCCAGATCTGAGCGCTATCGAAGCGTAAGGAACCACGAGATGACGATTTTGGTGGGGCTCAACATTGTGATAGCCGCCATCCTGGCCATCACGTCCGCGCTTAGCCTGGGGGCCAGTATCGGCATGCGCGGTAATCGGCCCATGGCGCTTTTCGGTCTGGCGCTGCTTCTGGGCAGCGCACAAACGGTCATCATGTCCTATACCGAGGGCGCCACCGAACTCATCGCAGCTGCCGTGCTTGCACCGGCTGCCTATTATATCGTCGGCGCAGCCATCTGTCTGATGGCGCCCCGATCGCGGCCCAATTTTCGGGTGGCGATGATTGCCGCCGTTCTCTCGATAGTTGCAACCCTGCTGGCTATCACCGGTATCGTCTATTTCCTGCAGCTCCTCCTTGTGCAACTGGCCTGCGGGATCACCGTCACTTATGCCGCGATTGAGATGACGCGTCGGTGGCGCGGCAGTCTGCTGGACAGTAGCATCGTCGCGGGATTGTGGTTGGTGACGGCCTGCTCGCTGGTGCGCATTCCGCTACTCTTCCTGCATTACGGTCTCGACGTCACCTCCGAGATATTCCGCAACTCGATGCTGGAAACGGTCCTCCTGAGCATTTCCGGCCTTTCAGCGCCGCTGCTGATCTTCCTGCTCATCGCCCGCAATATTGGTGACACGCTGGCCGCGTATCAGCAACAATCGGAGCGGGACCCGCTGACCGGGCTGCTCAACCGGCGCGGCGTGGATGCGCTCGCCGCCACCCCGGCCAGGAATGGAGGCGCGGTAATCTTCTGCGACATCGACCACTTCAAGATGGTCAATGATCGCTTCGGGCACCAGGCAGGCGACGAGGTGATCCGCAGCTGCGCACGCATCCTCTTGGGCGCGGGGTACCCGGCGGGGCGGATGGGGGGCGAGGAATTCTCGGTGATCCTTGAGGGCCTCCAGCAGCAGGAGGCAATCGATCTTGCCGAGATGTTCCGTGCGCGCATGTTCAACGCCCGGCATGCGGAACTGGACGAGGATGCGCGGGTGAGCGCCAGCTTCGGGGTGGCGTGCTTTGCGCCCGGCTCCACACCACAATCGGCTTTTGCGGTGGCCGACCAAGCCCTATATAAGGCCAAGCGAGACGGGCGGAACAGGGTCGTCTCTGAGCCCGCGCCAGCCGCCCCCGCCCTGTCCGAGCCAACGGTGCTGGTTCCCCGACACGTCGCCTGAGGGCTTATGCCGATAACCATTCGACCGATCACCCTGGCAGATGCCGAGATCTTCCACGACGTGCTCGACAGCGTCGCCAGGGAACGCCGTTTCCTCAGACTGACCAGCGCTCCACCGCTGGAGCGCTCGCGCAGCTTCATTTCCAGTAATCTGACCAATGGCAATCCGCAGTTCGTGGCGCTCGATGATGGCATCCTGGTGGGCTGGTGCGACATCTGCCGGAGCGAGGAGACCGGATCGGAACATTGCGGCTCGCTGGGCATGGGGCTGCTGGCCAGCCATCGCGGCCTGGGGATTGGCACAAATCTGCTTGCTGCCACGCTCAATGCAGCGCGCACCGGCTTTCATCGGGTCGAACTGGATGTTTATGCGTCCAACACATCCGCCATCACGCTTTATGAAAAGGTCGGATTTGCCCATGAGGGCCGGCGCCGTAACGCCCTGCTGCGCGATGGACTATACGAAGACATCGTCATGATGGGGATGCTGCTCAATCCAGTCCCGCCTCGGCCAGCACTTTCCTGAACAATGTCGGCAGCGCTTCCCCCTTGAGGGCGCCGCGGTCTGCCCACCAGCCGCCATCCAGCCCATCCGGCGGAACCACGGCCGACCAGACGTCCAGTTCCAGGCGGAAATGGGTGAAGACATGCACGACCTGGCCACGATGGCGCCAGTCGGCTGCAAGGGGATAGGCAGGCGTTGGGAGTTCGGCGCTCCAATCGGAGGTTGGCACCTCGGTCATGCCCGCCAGAAGCCCCTTGGCGGGGCGGCTCTGGAGATAGACGTCGCCGTCTTCATCCAGCATGACATAGGCGTGACCCCTGCGCACCGGGCGCTCTGCCTTGAGCGGCTTGACGGGATAGCGCGTCGGTTCACCCTCCGCCCTCCCCTCGCAGCCATCCTGAAGCGGGCAGACCAGGCACATGGCGGCACGCGGGGCGCAGATGGTGGCGCCCAGATCCATCATCGCCTGGGCAAAGTCGCCGGCACGCTCGGGGACCGCCAATTGCAGCGCGGTGCGCAAGTGCGCCTTGGCGTCGCGCACCGGCACATCGAGCGCGTAATAGCGGGCCAGCACCCGGTCGAGATTGCCGTCGAGCACGGCGATGCGCTCATCAAAGCAGATGGCAGCAATGGCTGCACTGGTATAGGCGCCAATGCCGGGCAGGGACTGCAATCGGTCAGAGGTGTCGGGAAAGACGCCGGCATGCTGCTGCACCACGGCCACAGCGCAGGCATGGAGGTTCCTCGCTCGCGCGTAATAGCCGAGCCCCGCCCATTCGCGCAGGACCGTATCGAGCGGGGCGGCGGCGAGGGCGTGCACATTGGGCCAGAGGCTGGTGAAGCGGGTGAAATATGCCTTTACCGCCGCCACCGTGGTCTGTTGCAGCATCACCTCGCTCAGCCAGACGCGATAGGGATCGGGGCGAATGCCCTGCCTACGATCTGCCGGCGACACCCGCCAGGGGAGATCGCGCGCATGGCGATCGTACCAGGCGAGCACGGCGGGCGCGTCTATGGGGTGGGGATTGGCGAGGGGCATGGGTGAGGGATAGCGTTTTCCGAGCGGGGGCGAAAGGCCCGGACGCCTGCGTTCATCGTCTCCCTCCCCCTTGTGGGGAGGGATCAAGGGTGGGGGTTCCGACCCTCCACAAATAAGGAGCATGTGGACAGCCCGACACCCCCACCCTGCTCGATTCAACGGACTTAGCGTGGCGCTAAGTCCTATCTCGCTTCCCTCCCCACAAGGGGGGAGGGTGGGCAGGAGCCGAAGCCTCGGTGGTCAGAGGTAACACGTACCTGGCTCCAAGCTTGCCACAGGGGAGCCGCAGCGCTACTCCAGCACAATGTCCAAGGACGAGCTGCCCGAATTCAAACGCCGCAACAGGACGCTGTCGGTCGCCGATGCGCTTTCGGGCGCGCTGGACCCGGTGCTGAAGAAGCGCGGCTTTGCCGGGCGGGATATCATCAATCACTGGCGTTCCATTGCCCCGCCGCCCTTTGAAGCCACCACCCTGCCCGACAAGCTGAGCTGGCCGCGCGGCGAGCGCAGCGCGGAAGGCGCCACACTCTATCTGCGCTGTGCACCGGGACAGGCGCTGTTCGCCCAGCATGAGGCGCCGACCATCGCCGCGGCGGTCAATCGCTATTTCGGCTATGTGCTTGTCAAAGATGTCCGATTGTCGGCAGAGCCATTCACCCCCGGTTCAGGCCGGAAGCCGCATAAACCCCATCAACCGAGCCAGAGCGATATTGCAAAGGTCGGCAAGGCGACCGAAATGGTCGAAGACAATGATCTGCGGGAAGCGTTGCAGGCCCTCGGGCTGGCGCTCTCAAGCAGGTCCGGGAAAAAGGGACTGTAGAGCCGTTCACCCCCAAGTGATGGCGATGCCCACTTGCCGACACCATCGCCATGTGTAGTGTCGCCTCGCAAGAAAAAATTCAGGAGCCGCAGACGTGAAGTTCAACCGCCGCGAGACAATCATCCTGGCCGCAGCCGCTTCGGCTGTCAGCCTCTCGGGCCTTTCGAGCGCGCAGGCTGCCGAAGGCGACATGATCGATACTGCCAGGTTGATGGAGCCGGCCGGCGGTCTCACCGACAAGGTCGAGGGCAATGCCGACGCCCCCGTGACCGTGGTCGAATATGCCTCGCCCACCTGCCCGCATTGCGCCTCCTTCCACAATACGGTCTATGAGCCGTTCAAGGCGGCCTATATCGACACCGGCAAGGTCAAGTTCATCGTCCGCCCCTTCGCGCGCAATGCGCTGGACGCAGCCATTTTCCTGCTCGCCGAAGCGTCGGGCGAGGAGAACTACCACAACGTGGTTGCCACCTATTTCAAGACGCAGAACGAGTGGGGAACCTCGGACAAGCCGCGCGACGCGCTGTTTGCGGTAGCCCAGCAGCTCGGTTTTACCGAGGAAAGCTTTTCTGCCGCCTTGACGAATCAGGAGGTGTTCACCGCGATTGAAGCCCAGCGCGAACAGGCCCTGGATGAATTCGGGCTGACGGGGACTCCGACATTCTATGTCAACGGCAAGACACTTTCCGGCGGCAAGACACTCGAGCAGCTCGCTGCCGAAATCGACCCGCTTGTGCCTGCCGATTTCGCCGCACCTGCCACCAGCACCGAAGCGCCCGCAACCGATCCGATGGTTCCGGCGACCGATGCAGTGGCCCCGGCCAACGAGATGGCTCCGACCAACGAAGTGGCTCCTGCCAACTGATTTTGCCAGGCGGGTGAACGCATGAAGTTCTCCCGCCTCAAGCTGCACGGCTTCAAGTCGTTTTCCGATGAGACCGTGCTCGTCATGGAGCCCGGCCTTACTGGTATTGTCGGGCCCAATGGCTGCGGCAAGTCCAATCTCGTCGAGGCGATGCGCTGGGTCATGGGGGAAAGCTCCTACAAGGCCATGCGCGCCTCGGGCATGGACGATGTCATCTTTTCCGGCTCCGGCAGCCGGCCGGCCCGCAACAGCGCCGAAGTGACGCTTGTCCTCGACAATTCGCACCGAACTGCGCCGGCGGCGCTCAACACGGCCGATGTGCTGGAAGTCACGCGCCGTATCGAGCGCGAGGCCGGGTCGGTCTATCGCGTCAATGGCAAGGAAGTGCGGGCCCGCGACGTGCAATTGCTGTTTGCCGACGCCTCGACCGGTGCCCATTCGCCCGCCATGGTGCGGCAGGGGCAAATCGGCGAGCTGATTTCGGCCAAGCCCACGGCGCGCCGGGCGTTGCTCGAAGAGGCTGCCGGCATTTCGGGGTTGCATTCGCGCCGTCACGAGGCCGAACTGCGCCTGCGGGCTGCGGAGGGCAATCTCGAACGCGTGGACGATGTCATTGCCCAGGTCGAGAGCCAGCTTGAGACCCTCAAGCGCCAGGCCCGGCTGGCCACCCGCTATCGCGGGCTTTCGGGCGATATCCGCCGCACCGAAGCGACGCTGTTCCATATCCGCTGGGTTGCGACCCGCGTGGCGGAGAAGGAAACCGAGGCGGCGCAGGCAGTGCTCATTCGCCAGCTTGCCGACGCCATCCATGCCGAACTGGCAGCGCAGAAGGCCGTCGAAAATACCGAGGCGGCGCTGACGCCGCTGCGTGAACGCGAGGCGGTGACCGGCGCGGTCTTGCAGCGCTATACGATCCTGGCAGAGCAATTGGCCGATGAAGCCCGGCGCATCAGCCAGCGCCGAGCGGAGCTGGAAGACCGGTTACGCCAGATTGCCGCCGATGGCATGCGCGAACGCGAACTGGTGAGCGAGGCCCAGGCGACCCTCCAGGCCTATCAGGATGAACAGAAGCAGCTGACCGCCGAGCAGGAAGCCGCGCAGAGCGAATTCGATACTGCGCGCGTCACGGCGGACGCCGCCCGCAGCGCCGTCGCGGAAGCCGATGAACTGGCCCGGCAGGCCGCCGAGGCGCTGGCCCAATTGCGCGCGCGCCGCAATCAGGCCGAGCGCAACCTGGCCGATGCCCGGACCCGGCAAGCGCGACTCGCCCAGCAATTGACCGAGGTCGAGGCTGACCAGGCCAAGGTGATCGCCGCGCTCGATGCTGACGAGACCATCACCGCAAGGCGCAGCGCGCTGGATGCCGCCCAGGCTGCCGCCGGTTCTGCCGAAGCGGCGGCGCTTGCGGCAGAGGAAGAGGCCAGTTCGGCCCAGCTGAAACTCGACGCCGCCCGACCCCGACTTGCCGAACTCGACGCGCTGGTGACGCGGCTGGACGCGGAAGCGGCGACCCTTGGCAAGATGCTCAATACCGGCGCGGGCCTGTGGCCGGCGGTGGTCGACGAACTCTCGGTCGAGCCGGGATATGAAACCGCACTGGGCGCGGCGCTGGGCGATGATCTCGAAGCTTCGTCCGATGCAGGTGCCCCCCTGCACTGGTCGATAGCCATCGACAGCCATGACGATCCGGCGTTGCCGCAGGGCGCCGAACCGCTCAGCCGGCATGTCACGGGCACCGAATTGCTCAGGCGCAGGCTGAATCAGATCGGCCTGGTCGATGCGGTGGATGGGCCAGCGCTCATGAAGGCGCTCAAGCCAGGCCAGCGGCTGGTGACGATAGAGGGTGCACTCTGGCGCTGGGATGGTTTTGTTGCCGCGGCTGACGCTCCGAGCGCGGCGGCGCAGAGGCTGGCGCAGCGCAACCGGCTGGCCGAACTCGATGAAGAAATTCTCCGCGCCAAGGGCGAGCGCAATGGCTGGAGGCGCGATGTCGAAGCGCTGACCGCGACCCTCGATGCTGCGCGGCAGGCCGAACGCGGCCGCCGCGAAGACTGGCGCCGCGCCCAGCATGCCATCGGCGCGGCGCAATCCGAACTGGACAAGGCACAGCGCGCCATGGGCGACCTGGCCACCCGCCGCTCGACCCTGGAGGAAGCGCAGACGCGGCTCGCCGCCAGCCTGGCCGAGGCCGAGGCCATGCGCGCCGAGGCCGAAAGGGCCATAAGTGAAACCGGCGATGAGACCGAAGTGGCCGCACAGGCCGCGAAAGCGCAGCAGCGCTTGAGCGATTTGCGCGACCGGGCCGACCAGGCGCGCCTGAAGCTGGGCAATGTGGAAGCGGCGGCGCGCATGCGCAGTGCGCGCCTCGACCAACTCGGCCGCGACAGTGCGGCATGGCAGCGTCGGCGCGACGGGGCAGAGGGGCAATTGGCCACGCTGGACCAACGGACCGCAGAGGTTGAGGCCCAGCTTGCCAGTCTCGCGGAAGCGCCGGACGGCTTCGCCAGCCGCAAGGCGCAGCTTGACGACCAGATCGATATCGCCAAAGCCGACCACCAGACCTCCGGGGATCGGCTCAACGCCGCCCAGACGGCGTGGCGCGAGGCGGACCGCGCCCACAAGGGCGCCGGCGAGACGCTCAATGCCGTCCGCATCGAGCTAACCCGCATCGAGGAGCGGCTCAAGGGCAGCATCGCCCAGCGCCAGCAGATCGAGCGGCAGATCGAGGAATCGCTGGGCATTCCGGCCAGCAAGACGCTTGAAGCCTCCGGCATCCGTGCCGAAGAAGCTTTGCCGCCCGAACAGGCCACCGAGCACAAGCTCGACCGGCTGAAGGCCGAGCGCGAACGGCTGGGCGGAGTCAATCTTTCGGCCGAGAAGGAAGCCGGGGAGGTCCAGGAAAAGTTGGACACCATGGTCCGCGACCGCAATGACATCATCGACGCCATCGCCAAGCTGCGCGGCGGCATTGCCTCGCTCAACCGCGAAGGGCGCGCCCGACTCAACGAGGCCTTCTTCAAGGTCAATGCTTATTTCCAGGAGCTGTTCACGACGCTGTTCGGCGGCGGTACAGCGGAACTGAGTTTTGTCGAAAGCGACGACCCGCTCGAAGCTGGGCTTGAAATCATTGCCCGGCCGCCAGGCAAGAAGCCGCAGACCATGACGCTGCTCTCGGGCGGCGAGCAGGCCCTGACGGCGATGAGCCTGATCTTTGCGGTGTTCCTGACCAATCCGGCGCCGATCTGCGTGCTGGACGAGGTCGATGCCCCGCTCGACGACGCCAATGTCGAGCGCTTCTGCAACCTGCTCGACAATATGCGCGAGCGGACCAATACCCGCTTCATGGTCATCACCCACAATCCGATCACCATGAGCCGGGTCGACCGCCTGTTCGGCGTCACCATGGCCGAACGCGGGGTGTCGCAACTGGTGTCGGTGGATCTGACGACGGCGGAAAGTTTTAGGGAGGCGGTGTAGTTTGGGCATTGCCCCGCTCTTGGCAAGTCTGCTCGAAATGGCTCCATCCAGGGGCCAAAGAACACCATGCTGCCCTCGGGCCTGACCCGAGGGCCTCCTTCCATAAACTCCGTCAACGTGCAGATGGCTAACAGTCCTCGGGTCAGGCCCGAGGACGGTTCCGAGGTTGGTGCGACATCTGCATTGACCCCAGAATCCCCCTCCCCTACTCCGACTCCGCTGTCGCGGGGATGTGGACAGCATGCCGCACCCCCATCGCGGAGCGGATTTTCGTTTTATAACAATGCCTTACGCAGCGCCCGCCCGCCTTGACACCAAATAGGGCCACCACTATGTTGCGCGCGACTTAAAAGGGCGCCCCGGATAACGGGAAAACGGCCGGCCACAAGGGAGCAGCGGATGACCAGTTCGCCAGACGACCAGGGCCAGCCAAATAGCGCTCGGGGGGTGACGCACGATCTTGCATCGCGTATTGCCTCTGCCAAGCGGGAGCGCGAACGGGAGGACAACAGATCCAACCGAGATGCTTCCCCGGAGATGAGCGGCCTGGCGCGCGGTTTGCGCATCGGCACCGAGTTCATCGCCGCGGTCCTGGTGGGCGCCGGTATCGGCTATCTCATCGACCTTGGACTGGGAACCAGCCCCTGGGGCTTGCTCATCTTGTTTTTGATGGGCTTTGCCGCTGGAATCCTGAACGTCATCCGAGTGGTGGCGGAAATGAATGCCGCCTCGCCTGCCCCGCCGGGTTCCGATCTTGGACCTGACGCGGAGGATGAAGAGCGGAATGAGAACTGATGACGCTTAGAGGGCTCCATGGCCGGTACTGACCCGATCCACCAGTTTGTCATCACTGACATCTTCGAGCTGTTCACCCTTGGCGGTGATGGCGCCGAAGGGTCGGGCACCACCTTTGCCTTTACCAACTCGGCCCTGTTCATGGTGCTGACGGTGGCGACAATCACCGCCTTCCTGCTGATCTCGACGGCAGGCAAGAAGCTGGTTCCGACCCGTGGCCAGCTCAGCGCCGAACTGCTCTACGAGTTCGTGGCGGGAATGGTGCGAAGTTCTGCCGGAACCGCCGGCATGAAGTTCTTCCCGCTGGTGTTCTGTCTCTTCACCTTCATTCTCTTTGCCAACATGTTCGGCATGGTGCCCTATTTCTTCACGGTCACCAGCCACATCATCGTCACCTTCGCCCTGTCGATGCTGGTGTTCCTGACTGTCATCGTCTATGGCTTCGTCAAGAACGGGCCGAAGTTCCTCAAGCTCTTCGTCCCCGCCGGCATTCCGCTGCCGATCCTCTTCATTGTGACGCCGATCGAGATCATTTCCTTCCTCTCGCGTCCCATCAGCCTCTCGGTCCGACTGTTCGGCAATATCCTTGCCGGTCACATCACCCTCAAGGTCTTTACCGGCTTTGCGGTCATGATGATTGCGGCCCTTGGCGCCTTCGGCTGGGCTGCCGCTATCCTGCCCATGCTGATGGCAATCGCCCTGACCGGCCTCGAGTTTCTCGTCGGTGCAGTCCAGGCCTATGTCTTCGCGGTCCTGACCTGCATGTATCTCAACGACGCGATCCACCCGTCCCACTAACCACCCCTTCCCGGCGGATGGCCCGCCGGAACCAAATAGTCGCTTGAAAGGACATTAAAATGGAAGCTGAAGCCGCAAAGTTCATCGGTGCCGGTATCGCAACCTTCGGTATGGCTGGCGCCGCCATTGGCGTGGCCAACATCTTCGGTAACTTCCTCTCGGGTGCCCTGCGCAACCCGTCGGCTGCTCCGAGCCAGTTCGGTAACCTGATTTTCGGCTTCGCCGTGACCGAAGCACTGGGCATCTTCTCGTTCCTGGTTGCCCTGATCCTGCTGTTCGTCGCCTAAGACGAACCTGCATAGAATTGCCGCAGCCGGACCCAGGTTCGGCTGCGCCCTTCTCCGGCCGTCGGCCGGTTGACCGGATTTAACGGGACCTCGACCAGATGGTAACGCAAGCCTACGCCCAAGAAGCGGAAACGCCGATCGAGGAGAACCTCGACCAGGCAATCGACGCCACCCATGGCGAACCCATTCCTGGCGCAACGGGTCATGATGATCCGACTGCTGACACGCATGCCACGACCGAAGCCCATGGCGACGAAGGCCATTCGGACGTGTTTCCGCCCTTCGACCCGGCAACCTTCCCCAGCCAGCTCCTGTGGCTCGCCATTACCTTTGGCGCGCTCTACATCCTGATGAGCAAGCTGGCCCTGCCCCGCATCGGGGGGATCCTCGAAAACCGCAAGACCTTGATCGACACTGATCTCGCGGCTGCCGATGCGGATCGCCAGAAGACCGACGCAGCCATTGCTGCCTATGAGAAGGCCCTGGCGGAAGCCCGCGGCAAGGCTCAGGGCATTGCCAACCAGACCCGCGAGACCATCAAGGCGGACCTGGCCGCCAAGCGCTTGGCTGCCGAGGCCGATCTCAGCGCCAAGGTCAGTGCTGCGGAAGCCCGCATCGCCCAGGCCAAGGGCGAGGCTCTCACTCATGTCGACGAGATTGCTGCCGAAACGGCCCAGGCCGTTGTCAGCCAGCTTGTCGGAGACGTTCCTGCCGACAGCGTGCGCGCTGCCGTCGCCAAGGTTAAGGGGTAAAAGCCATGCCATATTGGTTGGATAACAGCTTCTTTGCCATGCTGGCCCTGGTCATCTTCCTGGGCCTGATGGTGTATTTTGGCGTGCCGAAAATCATCGCCAAGATGCTCGACAGCAAGATCAAGCAGATCGAGACCGACATTGCCGAGGCCAAGCGCCTGCGCAATGAAGCCGCCGCTCTGCTCGTCGAGTACGAGCAGAAGCGCGTGGCTGCCGAAAAGGAAGCCGAGAGCATTGTCGCCGCTGCCAAGGAAGAGGCGGAGCGCCTGACCGTGGAAGCCCAGGCGTCGCTGGCCGACCTGGTGGCCCGCCGCACCAAGGCCGTGGAGGACAAGATTGCCCAGGCCGAGTCCCAGGCCGTGGCCGAAGTGCGTGCCCGTTCCGCCGACATTGCCATCGAGGCCGCCCGCGTTGTGCTGGCCGACCAGATGAGCAAGCAAGGCGGCAAGGTCGTCGATGCCGCCATCGCCGATGTCAGCAGCAAGTTGAACTAGGACCGATCGCATCTCACCAGAATTGAAGGCGGGCAGCGATGCCCGCCTTTTTTGTTGGACATGGCCTTTGCAGAGTGGCACCCCCTCTCCCCTTGTGTGAGAGGGACAGCAATTCCGCGTTCAACTGAACAGGGTGAGCGGTTCTCTCCGCGCGCTCCGAGCTATGTCTGGGCCTGAGCCCCTCATCCGCCCTTCGGGCACCTTCTCCCTCAAGGGGAGAAGGGAGAAAGCCCGATTGACGCCCCGTGGAATCTCCACCATGGTGCCGGTGACTGCGGGAGAGACTGGCCACGCGCCAGCGCCGAAGGAGCAACCGCCCCGGAAACTCTCAGGCCAATGGACCGCAGTCGGGTCAAACACTCTGGAAAGCAGGCCGGCAACGGCCTCTCCGAAGGAGCAACCGGCGCTCAGCCGGGAAATCTCTCAGGGCAAGGACAGAGGGGGCACGCAGACCGCTAACCAGCGGAGCCTTGTCGTGCCGCCTCTGAACCCGTGAGACCCTATGGCCCAAGCCAGTTCCGAAGTCCTCAAGCAGACCCCGCTCCATGAGCGCCATGTGATCGCCGGTGGCCGCATGGTGCCGTTCGGCGGCTATGACCTGCCGGTGCAATACCCCACCGGGATCATGGCCGAGCACAAATGGACGCGCGAGCAGGCGGGCTTGTTCGATGTCAGCCACATGGGCCCGAGCTTTCTCATGCTCTCCAATCCCAGTGGCGATGCCGAGGCCGACCATGCCGCCATCGCCGCCGTGATCGAGCCGCTGATCTGCGGCGACATTGCCGGATTGAAGCCCGGCCAGATCCGCTACACGCTGTTGCTCAACGAGAGCGGTGGCGCCATTGACGACCTGATGGTTGCCCGCTCACCACTGATGGCCGGTGGGCTCTATATCGTGGTCAATGCCGGGACCAAGGACGATGACTTCGCCCTGATCGAGGCGGCGGCGGGCGAGAGGGCCAGGCTGATCCGCGCCGATGGCGACTATGCGCTCCTCGCCCTGCAGGGCCCCGAGGCGGTCAATGTCATGGCTTCGCAAATCCCCGAGGCAGCCGATCTGGGGTTCATGAATTACGGCGCCTTCAACTGGGGCAAGGACACGGTTTTCGTCGCCCGCTCCGGCTATACCGGCGAAGACGGGTTCGAAATCCTGGTCAACCGGCACGAGGCCGTGGCGCTCTGGGATGCCCTGCTCGCCGACACCCGCGTCAAGCCGATTGGCCTGGGCGCCCGCGACAGCCTGCGCCTTGAGGCCGGGTTGCCGCTCTATGGCCATGACCTAGATGAGACCACTTCCCCCATCGAGGCGGATCTGGGCTTCGCTGTGTCCAAGCGTCGCCGCGAGGCTGCCGACTTTCCCGGGGCCAGCCGCATTCTCGCCGAGCGCGACGGTCAGGTCCGCCGAAAGCGGGTCGGCCTCATCGTCGAGGGGGCTCCGGCGCGCGAGGGCGCCGAAATCCTGGACGCTCATGGCACGGCCATTGGCGTGGTCACCAGCGGCGGCTTTGCGCCCTCGCTGGGCAAGGCCATTGCCCTGGGCTTCGTGCCGCCTGACCATGCCGCCATCGGCACGAAATTGCAGGTCTCGGTGCGCGGCCGCGCCCAGCCGGCCGAGATCGTGCACACTCCTTTCGTCCCCCACCGCTATTTCCGCAAGTCAGCCTGAGGCCCCCATGACCACCAAATACACACCCGACCACGAATATATCCGCGTCGAAGGCACGACCGGCACGGTCGGCATCACCAATTATGCCCAGGAACAACTGGGCGATATCGTCTTTGTCGAGCTGCCCGCCGTCGGCAAGGCGCTCAAAAAGGGCGACGAAGCCGCGGTGGTGGAATCGGTCAAGGCCGCCTCGGAAATCTATGCGCCGATGGCCGGCACAGTGACCGAGGTCAACGAGGCGCTGACGGACGAGCCGGGCCTCATCAACAGCGACCCGACCGCAGGCGGCTGGATCTACAAGATTGCCCTTAGCGACGCTGGCGAAATCGACACCCTGCTCGATGATGCGGCCTATGCGGATTTGACGAAGTAAACATGCGCTACCTCCCCCATTCCGACCATGAGCGCGCCGAAATGCTTGGCGTCATCGGCGCTGCCGATATCGACGCGCTGTTCAGCGCCGTGCCGACAGCGGCGCTGAAATCGTTCAAGCTCGACCTGCCCGACCATAGCCCCGAATTCATGGTCGAGGCGCATATGCGGGCGCTTTCCAACAAGAACCACGCGGCCGGCGATGGCCCGTTCTTCGTGGGCGCCGGCGCCTATCGCCACCATGTTCCCGCCACGGTCGACCACCTGATCCAGCGCTCGGAATGGCTCACCGCCTATACGCCGTACCAGCCGGAAATCTCGCAGGGCACGCTACAGATGCTGTTCGAGTTCCAGACCCAGGTGGCCAAGATCACCGGGATGGATGTGGCTAATGCCTCGCTCTATGACGGCTCGACCGGCACGGCCGAGGCGGTGCTGATGGCGCGCCGCCTGACGCGACGAAACAAGATCGTCCTTTCGGGTGGACTGCATCCCCATTACCGCGACGTGGTGAAAGCCTATCTCAAGGATGACGCGGACCTGATTTGTCTCTCCCCCTCGCCGGAGGGGCAAGGCGATATTCTCGACCATATCGATGGCGAGACCGCTGCCATCGTCATTCAGACGCCGGACTTCTACGGCCATCTGCGCGACCTCAAAGGCGCCGCTGACGCGGCCCATGCCGAGGGCGCGCTGCTGATCGTGGTGATCACCGAAGTGGTGTCGCTGGGCCTCCTCGAAGCGCCTGGCGCGCTGGGGGCCGACATTGTCGTGGCCGAAGGCCAGTCGATCGGCAATGCGCTTAATTTCGGTGGGCCCTATCTGGGGCTCATGGCCACCCGCAAGGAATTCATCCGCCAGATGCCGGGGCGGCTCTGCGGGGAAACCGTCGATGCCGATGGCAATCGTGGCTTCGTGCTGACGCTGTCCACGCGCGAGCAGCATATCCGCCGCGAGAAGGCGACGAGCAATATCTGCACCAATTCAGGTCTCTGCGCGCTCGCCTTCTCGATCCATATGGGCCTGCTTGGCGAAGCCGGGTTCACCCGCCTTGCCCGCCTCAACCATGCCAATGCGATCAAGCTCGCCGATGCGCTTGAGAGCGTTCATGGCGTCGAGGTGCTCAACCAGACTTTCTTCAACGAGATGACCATTCGCGTCACCCAGCCCGCCGCCGGTCTGGTCGAACGTCTGGCCCGACGCGGCATTCTGGCGGGCGTTCCCGCCAGCCGATTGCTCCCCGGCGATCCGGGGGTCGACACGCTCATTATTCTCGCCGCAACTGAACTCACCAGTGATGGCGACATTGCCGCCCTTTGCGCCGCACTGACGGAGGAATTGGCATGAGCATGAATACGCAAGGCCGCCCGACCGGCGTGGGCACTGCTGGCACCTCGGCATCCGGCTCCGCATTGCTGCCGGACGAACCGCTGCTGTTCGAAATCGGCGACACTGAACATTCGGGCGTCGACCTGCCCGAGGTGAAGCTGACGACTGATCGCCTCGGCGGCTTCGGCCGCAAGAGCAGGCTGGATCTCGCCGGTCTCACTGAACCGGAAGCCATGCGCCACTATGTGCGGCTGTCGCGCCTCAACCACTCGATTGACAGCGGCATGTATCCGCTGGGTTCGTGCACGATGAAGCACAATCCGCGCCTCAACGAGAAGATGGCGCGGCTGCCGGGCTTTGCCGATATCCACCCGCTGCAACCGGTTTCGACCGTGCAGGGCGCGCTGGAATTGATGAACCAGCTGTCCTATTGGCTGATGACCCTCACCAACACGGCGGCCGTGGCGCTGTCACCCAAGGCGGGCGCGCATGGCGAACTGCTGGGCATGATGGCGATCAAGGCGGCGCAGGACGCGGCTGGCCAGAGCCACCGCAAGATCGTCCTGGTGCCCGAAAGCGCCCATGGCACCAATCCGGCAACGGCGGCGTTTCTCGGCTATTCCGTCAAGCCGATCCCGGCCCGCGATGACGGGACGGTGGATGTGCAGGCGGTCAAGGATGCGCTGTCGCCCGAAGTCGCGGCCATCATGCTAACCAATCCCAATACCTGTGGCCTGTTCGAGCCGCAGGTGATCGAGATCGCACAGGCCGTACATGATGCCGGAGCGTTCTTCTACTGCGATGGCGCCAATTTCAACGCCATCATGGGCGTGGTGCGTCCGGGAGATCTGGGCATCGACGCCATGCATATCAACCTGCACAAAACCTTTTCGACGCCGCATGGCGGCGGCGGGCCGGGTGCGGGTCCGGTGGTGCTCTCCGCAGCCTTGGCGCCCTTTGCGCCGGTGCCCTTCGTGCGCAAGGGGGACAAGGGCCTGGAGCTTGTTGAGCATGTCGAGGGCGAGGCCCTGGGGCGCGTCACCGCCTTCCACGGCCAGATGGGCATGTATGTCCGCGCATTGACCTATATGCTCAGCCATGGCGCCGATGGACTCGCCCAGGCGGCAGAGGATGCCGTGCTCAACGCCAATTACGTCAAGGCACGCTTGCAGCACCTGTTCTCGGTGCCCTTCCCCGACTATCCGACCATGCATGAGGCGCTGTTCGATGACAGCTTCCTCAAGGGCACGGCTGTTTCGACGCTCGACTTTGCCAAGGCGCTGATCGACGAGGGCTTCCACCCCATGACCATGTATTTCCCGCTGGTCGTGCATGGCGCCATGCTGATCGAGCCCACGGAAAGCGAGAGCAAGCAGACGTTAGACCGCTTCTGCGATGTGATGGCGGAACTGGCGAATGACGCGATTTCCGGCAATTCTGCCCGCTTCACCAGCGCGCCGATGAAGGCTCCGCGGCGCCGTCTCGACGAAACCCGCGCGGCGCGCCAACCGATCCTCAAGTGGGAAAAGCCGGCAGACCTGCCCAAGGTGGCGGAATAAGCAAAGGCCCGGAGCATGCTCCGGGCCTTTTCATTTAGGTACTACCCCGCCATTCGAGCCTAGCTCTCAAGGCCTGCTCCCCTCAAATCCCTCCACCGGAGGGATTTGCCCTTCGGGACGGGTCTCAGCCCCTGGTGTCGAAACCGACCCAGATGGTGATGCTCTCACCGCCCAGATAGGGGATGGTGACGTTCTCGACCACCTTGACGAATTCAGTAGCCTGGGCCGGCGGGGTCACGGCCACGGCCAGCGTGTATTTTTCCGAAAATATCGCCTGGCCATCGCGCTCCACGGCAAAGCGAATCGGGGCGTTGACACTGGTCTGGCTGCCGGCGGGGCCGAGCAGGATGCGGCCGGTGACGCCCATATTGACGGTGATCTGACCATTCGAGACCACGCAATTGCGCGAGGTCTCGTCGATCACACCCTGATATTGCAGCGCCTTGGGATCGCCGACGCGACCATTGCCATAGTAAAACATAGCCTCGCCGCCCAACCGCACCTTGATGGGTGGGCATTCGGTGGCGATCACCGGCAGGGCGCTGGTCTGGGCCTGGGCAACGGCCTGCGGGGTGGCGGTAGCGTTCTGCAGATTGGCATTGGCACTGGTGCCGCCACCGAACATGGAGCCCATGGAACAGCCGGCCATGAGCACAGCGAGCCCGCCAAGGGCAGAGAAGCGAAGGGTGGACGTCAGGGTCAAGGTCATGATGTGATTGGCTCCTGGCGACTAGGCAACGGCTTCGAGAGCCATGAGGATGGCAGGCGCGCCGCTGGCGGTGACGCCGGGCGCATCTTCGACGAAAACCGCATCGACCACGCCGTTGCGGATGATCATGGCCGCGCGGGCGAAACGGGTACCCATTCCGGCGCCGGACATGTCCTTGGACATGCCCATGGCCGAGGCCAGCGCGCCATTGCCATCGGCCAGGAAGGCGATGTCGTCGAGCGCGTTGGTCGCCTCGGCCCAGGCTTTCATCACGTGGTGGTCATTGGTCGCTGCGCAGACGATGCGGTCGATGCCGGCCGCGCGCAGCTTTGCGGCATTGGCCACGAAGCCCGGCAGGTGATTGACATGGCAGGTGGGGGTGAAGGCGCCAGGCACCGAGAACAGCACGATTGTCCCCTGCCCCAGTGCTGCGTCGCTGGTGGTGTCCTCGACACCATCCGCAGTCACCAGCTTGATCCCGACTGAGGGGACCGGATTGCCGCGTTCGATCATTGGTGGAAATAGCCCCATTCTCGGCGGCATGGCCGCCCTACTCCAAAACTCAAGACCATGCGATATGCGGCTTTCCCCAAAGGCACAAGGCCGAGGCCTACTGGCCCAGCGCATCCGCATTTGCATCGGTGCCGGATTCTATTGTCCGGCCGACCTTGTAGGCACCCATCGTCGTCATGAAGGACAGATCGACACGCATGCCCTCAAGAACATTATTGTCGTTTTTGCCGATGATGGGAAGCAGCACTAGATCCTGTTGCGGGCTTTTTTGCGGCGCGCCGAATATTGGAGCGCCCGGACCGCCCGCCGCGATCAGGCTTTCGGAATCGACCACGGCGCCGTCGATCTCGACCGCAATTTCCGTCCCGTCAGCGAGAAGGTGAACCGCGCCGACAGGTTCCGGCCCGGTATCCCAGGGGATGGGCACCTCGGCGAGCGCCTGCCGGATGCGCAATTCATTGGCCGCGTCGGATGTGCCGTCCACAGCCGGCAGGACCAGCCGCGCCTGGGCCGGCACGCAGATGTCCGAACAGATGCCCAGTGTCGCCTCCATGTCCACCAATCCGGCGTGGTCCGTCACTGATAGCTCCATGGGGAGAACCGTGCGGCCAAAATAGACATAGTCGAGATAGCCCCCGCTCTCGTGCCGGATGGGATAGGGCCAATGCAGGTTATGCCCGGCAATGCCGCGGGAGGCGGAAAAATCGAGCTGGGTGGGGAGGCCGGTTTCGCCCGGCACAAGCCAATAGGTCTTGGTGTCGTCGGGCATGTCGATTTCGAGCGCGAACAGGGCTTTGCCCGCAGCGTCCACCTGGCCGGCGCTGATCAAGCGAATGGAAACGCCGGGCGCGACTTCCTGCCATGCCGTCTCGCCCGCAATTGCGGGAAGGACGGGGGCGAAAAGGCATAGGGCGCAGGCGAGAAGATAACGCATGGACTGGGATTAGCGCAGCAAATGATGAACGACCAGATAGCACCGCTTCAGGCCTTCGTGATAGTGTCGGGTCCTGCCAAGCTTGGCATGGCGGCTGCTGGCCCCTACAATCGGGCCATGAACAGTCTTGAAGGTCAATTCCTGGTCGCCATGCCCGACATGGACGATGAACGCTTCGCTGGAAGCGTGATCCTGATCGTCGGTCACGGCGAAGAGGGCGCGATGGGGCTTGTCGTCAATCACGAACTGGCCAATCTGCGCTTTGCCGATATCCTGGACGAGCTTGACCTCGGCGATCCCGACGCCGTCATCCGTCTGCCCGACAGTATTCGCGACCGCGCCGTGATGCGGGGCGGGCCGGTGGAAAAAAGCCGCGGCTTCGTGCTGCACTCTGGCGATTACCACAGCGGCAATACCTACAAGGTCACCGAAGATATCGGGCTGACCGCGACGCTGGACGTGCTCAAAGCCATGGCTTTTGGTCCTGCGCCGAGGGCGGCGCTGTTTGCGCTGGGCTGTTGCGGCTGGTCGCCCGGCCAGCTTGAGGACGAGATCAGCGCCAATGGCTGGCTGACGGTTCCGTTCAGCCACGAATTGCTGTTCGAGGTGCCAGTGGACCGGCGTTACGATCAGGCCCTGGCCAGCCTGAATATCACGAGGGCAAGTCTCAGCACCGATGTCGGGCACGGCTGATCGGACCGCCATTCGAGCGTAGCTCTCATGGCCTTCTCGCCTCAGATCGCTCCACCGGAGCGACCTGCAAGGGGACGGCTGATCGGACCGCCATTCGAGCGTAGCTCTCATGGCCTTCTCGCCTCAGATCGCTCCACCGGAGCGACCTGCAAGGGGACGGCTCGAAGCTACTTGCCCATCTGCGCGGCGAGCTTCTTGCCCAGGTCGGCGCCCACCATGGCTGCGCCAAAGGCGAAGCCCTGGGCGTAGCGACAGTTGAGCTGGCGCACGCGCTCGATCTCGTCGAGAGATTCCACGCCCTCGGCCACCACCATCAGGTCAAGATCATTGGCGAGCGCCACGATGGCGCGAATGATTGGCGCCTGGGTATGGGCAATGCCGGTTTCAGTGCCAAGCCGCACGAAGGGCGCCGGGATCTTGATGGTGTCGAAGGGAAAGCGGTGCAGATAGCTCAGGGACGAGTGGCCGGTACCGAAATCGTCCAGCGCCAGTCCCAGACCCATATTGCGCAGGGCCTCGAGCATATAGGCGGAGTGCTCGGGATTGGTCATCACCTGGCTTTCGGTGATCTCGAGCTTGAGGTGACCCGCCAGGTCCGCGTCCTTAGACACCAGATTGCGCATGTCCGTGAGCAGGGTTTCCGAAGCCAGCTGGCTGGGCGAGAGATTGACCGAGATGAAGAATCCGTCGGGCAGGCCAATGGTGGTCATCCAATCCCTGGCCTGGGCTGCCGCCTGCTCAAAGGCAAGACGTCCAAGCTTTTCGATCTGCCCCGAACGCTCGGCCAGGGGCACGAACTCGTCCGGCGTCACCATGCCTCGGGTAGGATGGGTCCAGCGCATCAACGCCTCGGCGCCGGCAATCTGGCCCGATTGGAGGTCCATCACCGGCTGGAACTGCACATGCAGCTCGCCCTGCTTGAGGCCGCGTTCGAGATCTTCCTCGCTGGCCTTGTTGTAAGACGAAATCGAGCGGGCGGAGGCCCTATAGGCCTCAATGCGGTCGCCGCCCAGGCGCTTGGCATAATACATGGCCAGTTCCGCATCGCGCAGCACGTCAGTGGCCGTCGAGGGGTTGCTGTCATAGATGGTGACGCCGATCGAGGCGGTCAGCACCAGGTCGCGATCCCCGAAATTGAACGGCGCCTTGAGCGCCTTGCGGATCTGCTCGGCGGTTTCGGCGATCTTTGCGGCCGCCTGCTCGGATGAGAGGATTACGGCGAACTGGTCGCCGGCGATCCGCGCCACGGTATCGAGCGGGCGCATGATGCGCGAGACGCGCCGGGAAATGGCAAGCAGCACCGAGTCCGCCGCGGAATGTCCGATGCGCTCTTCAAGCTCCATGAAGCGGTCGACATCTATTAGGAACACTGCCGGCTTGGTGCCGCCGGGGGTGCGGGCGCGCACCAGCGCGCGCTCCAGCCGGTCGAGGAAAAGCTGGCGATTGGGCAGGCCTGTAAGGCTGTCATGGACCGCGTCGTGCAGCAGGCGCTCGCGCGATGCGCGATCTTCGGTCACGTCCTGCAAGGTGCCGACGATGCGGTTGACCTGACCATCGCCGCCAAGCACCGGCTTTACCCGCATGCGGAAGGTGCGGAAATTGCCGTCATGGCCGGAGACCCGCATATCGGCAGAGACCTTGCCGCGACGCAGTTCGACCAGCGTATCGAAGGCGGTGCGGAAACGGTCGCGATCGTCGGGGTGGACGCGATCGAGCCAGCGCTTGATTGCGCCGCGCAGGGCGCCGCGTTTCTCGCCCAGGCGCGTTGCCAATTCGTCGCTGACGGTGACGCGGTCGCGCTCGATATTCCAGTCAAAAACGAAATCGCCCGAGCCGGTCAGCGCCAGGGCCCGGCGCTCGACTTCGCTCAAGGTGCCGATGGAGACCTGCCCCTCGGAAAAGGCGTGTTGTACTGCTGTGAAGCCGAGCAGCATGACGATGAGAACGAGGCCCCCGCCCACGGCTGGCTGGGCCACATCATTGGTCACCTGCCCCGAGATCACCAGCCAGGAGTAGAACAGCCAGGCGATAAAGATGATCCAGGTCGGGACCAGCAGCACCGCGCGGTCGTAGCCGCGCAGGGCCAGCAGCAGGATGAGGAAGAAGCCCGAGACCCCAAGCAGGGCCAGCACCAGCCGCGCAATGGTGGCGGCGATGGCGGGCTGGAAGAAGGCAAAGGCGAAGAGCGCCAGGAACAGAGCGGCAAGGCCCAGCGCGAGGTGGATAAAGCGCAGGTGCCAGCGATGGAGATTGAGATAGATGAACAGGAACCCGGCAAGCGTGGTCGCGATGCCGGCCTCGGCGGCGGCGCGCCAGGGTTGCATGCCGCTGGCCGAGAGTCCCAGGATGCGGCCCAGAAGTCCGAAATCGATCAGCAGGTAGGCCAACACCGCCCAGGCGAAAGCAGCCGTTGCCGGAAACACGCCGCGGCCCTTGACCACGAACATGATGGAAAGGAACACCGCCGCCAGCGAGGCCACGCCCAGCACCACGCCGCGGAACAGAGTGAAGGAATTGACATAGTCCCGGTAGGCACTCGGCTCCCACAGGTAGAACTCGGCCAGGTCATCATTGGCCAGTTCGGCAATCACCGTCATGGTGGCACCGGGGTCGAGCGTCACCTCGAAGACGTCGGCCTCCGGATCGCTCAGCCGGACCGGGCGAATGCCGGCGCTGGGGGTGACGGCATTGATGCGGTTTTCGCCCAGGTCGGGCTGGAACACGCCCGAGCCGGGCAACCGGAAGAAAGGGGCGACCAGCAGGCGCTGAATCTGCTGGTCGCTGTCATTGCGCAGCGCGATCAGCGCAAAATAGGGATTGGTGTCGGTATCGCTGGCCAAGACCTCGATGCGCCGGATGATGCCATCGGCGTCGGGCGCGGTGGAGAGCTGCACGCGGCCGTTCTGGCCGGGCACGACTTCGACCACATCGGAGAGATTAACGGCATTGACGTCTTCGGGAACCGAAATGACTTCAAAGCTCTGCGCAGGCGCAAGGCCGGACAGCGCGAACGCAAGACAGATCGCGAGTGCAAACAAGTGACGCATCGGGGGCAGTTATATCCTGCGCTAGGCTTCATTATGGCGGCAGTCCCGGGAACATGCACGAGCCCGAACAAGCCATTGTCTTCTTGATCCTCCAGCGGAGCGCTAACTTGGTACGGGAGATTAACGCTTGCGACAAGCGCTCTAGGCTGTTGCAGCCAGGCAACACACAGGCAATTGCTTTTCAGGCAACCCAGTGCCGGGGGCTGAGGCGCGCTAGTGACCAACGTTCCTCGGTCAGACCCATGAGGACATGGTCTTCCCAGCGGCCGTTGATCTGAAGATAGCGCTCGGCAAAGCCTTCTTCGACAAAGCCGTTCTTTTCGAGCACCCGACGCGAGGCCATGTTGATGGGCAGAAAAGCGGCATGGACCCGGTGCAGGTCCAGGGTCTCGAAGATGAACGGCAGGGTCACTCCGACCGCTTCGGTCATGATGCCCCTGCCAGCATGAATCTCCCCCATCCAATAGCCCAGATTGACGAATTGGGCGGCGCGGCGGCGGATATTGGACAGGGTGATGCCACCAACCAGCTCCGCGTGGCGTCCTTCGCCGGTAAAGATGAAGAAGGTGTAGTCGGTCCCCTCCTCCGCCTCCTGGCGGGCACGCCGCACGCGCATGGCATAGACCCTGCGGGTCAGGTCCAGCTCGGTCCAGCGCGGTTCGAAGGGGCGCAGGAAATCCTTGCTGGCGCGTCGGAGGCTGTACCACGCGTCGTAATCACGCATCTGCGGCAGGCGCAGCATCACGCGTTGCCCGCGCAGGGTCACCAATGGCGCCGGCGAGGACCAGGGCCAGAACATAGGGTCAGCGCAGAAGCGTCTCGCCGATGCTTTCGACATCGGCAAGGCGGCTGATGGGACCGATGCCGGCCAGGGTCGGCGTGCCGGAGGTGAAAATCTGCTCAGCCACATCGCGCACGCGCTGGGCGGTGATGCGGTTGATGCGCTCCACCGTTTCGGCCATGGGGATGGGGCGGCCCCAGAGGATCTGCTGGCGGGCCAACTGGCCGGCGCGCGCCGAAGGGCTTTCGAGCGACATCAGCAGCCCGGCGCGGATCTGGTTGCGGACCCGCACCACTTCCTCGTCGGTGATGCTCTCGGTGGCCCGGCGCAACTCATCAAGGATGACCGGCACCAGTTCGCCCACTTCTTCCTCGCCAGTCGCCGCAGCAACACCGAAGACGCCGCTATCGGCAAAGGCCCAGTGGAAGGAATAGACCGAGTAGCAGAGACCGCGCTTTTCGCGGATTTCCTGGAACAGGCGCGAACTCATGCCGCCACCGAGGATCGATGCCAGCACCTGGGCGGCATAGAAGCCATCGGAATTATAGGCGCGGCCTTCAAAGCCGAGCACGATATGGGCCTGTTCGTGATCCGAAATCAGCCGCTCCTGGCCGCCTCGGTATTCGGCGCGCTGCGGATCGGGCGCGCCATTGGGAGCGAGGTCGCCATAGCGCTCACGCGCCACGGCCACGAGGTCGTCGTGATCGACACGGCCGGCAGCGGCCATCACCATATGGTCGCCCACATAATTGCGGCGCATATATTTGCGCACGGTCTCGGGCGTGAACGCCCGCACCGAATCCACGGTGCCCAGAATGGTGCGGCCGATCGGCTGGGTGGGATAGGCCGCTTCCTGGAACAGATCGAAGACATGGTCGTCGGGATTGTCGCGCGCCGCGCCAATCTCCTGCACGATCACCTGCTTTTCGCGCGCCAGTTCATCCTCTTCGAATGTCGAATTCTGCAGGATGTCGGCCAGGATATCGGCAGCCAGAGCCACATCGTCCTTGAGTACGCGGGCGAAATAGCCGGTATGCTCGATGGAGGTCGCGGCATTGAGATCACCGCCGACGTTCTCGACGGCCTCGGCAATCGCTAGCGCCGTACGGGACTTGGTGCCCTTGAAGGCCATGTGTTCGAGTAGGTGCGAAACGCCGTGCTCGGCCTTGCGCTCGGAGCGGGCTCCAGCCTTGACCCAGACACCCAGGGAGGCGCTTTCAAGATGCGGCATGTCGTCGGTGAGAACCACCATGCCGTTTTCCAGGGTTGTCGATCGTACGCTCACACTGGTCCTCCTGAACCGGCGGCCGAAACGACCGCGGTTCTTCCGTGTCGTTCAGGCGCGGCTGCGAGCCGCGATGAAGTCTTCAATCAGGCGCTGGTCATTGGCCAGCACCGTGACCCGTTCGGGTCGTTCGTAGAGATCGCCCAGCCAGGCCGGCAGGGCCGGCTCGATGCCCGAGGCCTCGGCCACGGCAGCAGGAAACTTGGCGGGATGGGCGGTTGCCAGCGTGACCATCGGCGTCGATGAAGCCGGCAGGCTGCGCGCCACGCCGACGCCAACCGCTGTATGCGGGTCGAGCAGGTAGGCAGAGGCCTTCCGGGTATCGGCAATAACGGCCTTGGTGGCTGCCTCGTCGGTCGTGCCGGCTGCAAAGTCGCGGCGGATGGCGGCAATGGACTTTTCCGGCAGCTCGAAGCCGCGCGACTGCTTGAGGCCGGCCATCATGCGGTTGACCGCATCGGCATCGCGGCCGGCGCTTTCGAACAGCAGGCGCTCGAAATTGGAGGAAATCTGGATATCCATGGACGGGCTGATGGTGGGGGCGACGCCCATCATCTCATAGCGGCCAGTGTCCAGCGTGCGGCGCAGGATGTCATTGGCATTAGTGGCAATCACCAGCTTGTCGATGGGCAGACCCATCGCCTTGGCGCAATAGCCGGCAAAGACGTCGCCGAAATTTCCGGTCGGCACGGTGACGCTGACCTTGCGATGCGGGGCGCCCAGCGACACAGCCGCCGTGAAATAATAGACGATCTGCGCGACGATGCGGCCCCAGTTGATGGAGTTGACGCCCGAGAGGCGCACCCGGTCGCGGAAGGCATGATTGTTGAACATGGCCTTCACCGCGTCCTGGCAATCATCAAAGGTGCCTTCAAGCGCGATGTTGTGGACATTGTCGTCCAACACGGTCGTCATCTGCCGGCGCTGCACTTCGGAGGTGCGGCCTTTTGGGTGCAGGATGAAGATGTCGGTGGTGTCACGGCCCTTAAAGGCCTCGATGGCGGCCGAACCGGTATCGCCCGAAGTGGCCCCGACAATGGTGGCCTTGAGGCCTCGTTCGGCGAGGATATGGTCCATGATGCGGCTGAGGAACTGCATCGCCACGTCCTTGAACGCCAGGGTCGGGCCATGGAACAGTTCAAGCACGAAATGGCCCGGCTCCAGCTCGACCAGCGGCGTCACCGAGGGGTGGCGGAAGGTTGCATAGGCCGCGTCGAGCATGGCCTTGAGTTTTGCGGCGGGAATTTCATCGCCGGTAAAGCGCGAAATGATCGCATAGGCGACATCGGCGTAGGGCTTGCCGGCAAAGGACGCGATTTCCTCGGCGCTGACCTGGGGCCAGGACGCCGGGACATAGAGACCACCATCGGCGGCCAGACCGGCCAGAACTGCATCGGAGAAGCCGAGCGCGGGCGCTTGGCCGCGCGTGGAAACAAACTGCATTCGGGGGAAGAGCCCTTTTAGAATTGTTGCAACCTAGTCAAAGCGGGCGTTGGCCGCAAGGTTTGCGCCTAAGGCGCGCCAGGCTGTTCGCGCCGCGACTGGCGCCAGAGCCAGAAGCCGAGCATGACTATGGCGACAATCGAGAAGCCGTACCAGGTCAGCGCATAGCCGAAGTGGTTGTTGGTGAAGCTGACCACGGTCTCGCCGCCCTGGGGCAGGTCGCCTTCGCCAGTGGCCAGGAGATCGACAAAGAAAGGTGCGATGGGGGCTAGCGCCGGATCCACCATGGCGGCGAGCCGCTCGGGGTCGCGCACCCATTCGATGCGGTCCGACATATTGGCTTCGGGAATCATGAAGCCCGACTTCTCGCCCGGCCGGAAGAGGCCCGTGATCGTTACGCTGCCCGGATCGTCACCATGCAGGTCGCCCAGCGCCGCCTGCTCCTGCATTTCCTGCGGCACGAAGCCGCGATTGACGAAGACGGTGCCGCCTTCATCGAGCACGAATGGCGTCACCACCCAATAGCCCGGTCCGGAGAAGCGACCTCGGGCATTGGCGAGGCTGGTGAACACGGTGACGGTCTGGGTGTAGCGATAGGCGCCGGTCAGGGTGACGGGCTGGAAATTCCAGGCATCGAGGTCAAGGCCGGGCCAATCGGCCGCCGCGGGCGCGGCGACCGGGTCGGCGGTCAGCCGGGTCTCGACGGCTGCGACCAGCGCCTCCTTGTCCCCCAACCGGGCCATCTGCCAATTGCCGAGGAAGACGCAGGTCACGGCAAGTACCAGCATGAGCGCGGCGAACAGCCAATCGCTCCAGCGCAGGCCGGTTCGGCGCGGGACCTCTGCCTTGGTCATCATCCGTCTCCAAAGAAAAAGGGCGCAGCCTTGCCGCGCCCCCTGTTCGAAGTCAGCCGGGCCTAGTGGCTCAGCGCCACGCCCCAGCTGCCCCAGACATAAATCGAGGCAAACAGGAACAGCCATACCACGTCGACGAAGTGCCAGTACCAGGCGGCAAATTCGAAGCCGAGGTGACGCTCGGGCGTAAAGTGGCCCAGATAGGCGCGCCAAAGGCAGACGGCCAGGAAAATGGTGCCGATCAGCACGTGGAAGCCGTGCAAGCCCGTCGCCATGAAGAAGGTGGCGCCGTAGAGATTGCCGCCGAAGCCGAAACCGGCTTCCATATATTCGATGGCCTGCACGCAGGTGAACACGGCCCCCAGCAGAACCGTCAGCCACAGACCATATTTCAGGCCCTGGCGGTCACCTTCGAGCAGCGCATGGTGCGCCCAGGTCACGGTCGTTCCCGATGTCAACAGCAGTAGCGTATTGAACAGCGGCAGGTGGAACGGGTCGAACAGTTCGATGCCGGTGGGCGGCCAATGCCCGCCGGTGAAGGCAACGCGGGCATATTGCTCGATGTCATCGACGCGGAAGAAGCCATCGAAATAGGCCCAGAAGAAGCCGAAGAAGACCATCACCTCCGAAGCGATGAACAGCATCATGCCGTAGCGATGGTGCATCTGCACAACCGGGGTGTGACTAACACCGTCATTGGCTTCCTTCACCACGTCGGCCCACCAGGCGTAGAAGCTATAGAGCACCCCAATCAGGCCCATGAAGAACACCCAAGGGGTCCAGTCCTGCATCCAGGCGACGGCACCGATCATCATGACCAGCACCGCGACTGACATCACGAAGGGCCAGGGACTGGGCTCCACCATGTGATAGTCGTGGTTCTTTTCAATGGCGGACATGTTCAGCTTCCCTCACTGTCTGAAGCGTAGAAGGTATAAGAGAGCGTAATCTCTTTGATGGTGTTGAGCTCGTGGTTCTCGTCGATATCGGGATCGACGAAAAAGACGATGGGCATATCCACCGTTTCACCGGGCTGCAGCGTCTGCTCGGTAAAGCAGAAGCATTCGATCTTGTTGAAATAGATGCCGGCCTTTTCGGGCACGACATTGAAGACCGCCTGACCCGTGACCGGCTTGTCGGAATGGTTGGTCGCCACATAATTGACCGTATCGACGCGCCCGATCTGGTCGGTGATCGAGGCGGCGGGCGTCACGGTCCAATCGAGGGCGCGGTCGACATTGACGTCGAAGCGCACCTTCATTTCCCGGGCGATGACGCCCTTGGGATTGTCCGAGGCAACCTGGGTGGTGCCACCAAAGCCGGTGACCTGGCAGAACAGCTGATAAAGCGGTACCGAGGCGAAGGCGAGGCCGACCATGCCGACGGCAATGCCGGCCAGCATCAGGCCGACCCGCTGATTGTGGCGGCCGGGGCCCGAACCCTCATATGGTGCGCTGGCGTCTGCCATTACATGGCCCGATCAAACAATGCCGGGCCCATCTTGATGAGGGTCAGCAGGTAGAAAGTGAGGGCAAAGAGCGCCAGGGCCACAGCCAGGGCAATCGAGCGGCGGCGGCGCTGCTTGCGGAACGCGGCTTCCTGCTCCTTGGTCATGCCATTGGGGGCCAACTTGGCGCCGGTTTCGGTAGCCATGTTCAGATCACTCCCATGCGCAAGGCGATATTGTCGGTGAGCAGTGCCAGGAACAGCACGAAGAGATAGCTCAGCGAAAAGGTGAAGAGCGAACGGGCCATGCGACGCATTTCGGTGCCGGCGGGCGCGCGCAGCAGGCGGAAAGCGAACCAGACGAAGCTCAGGCCGGTGATGGCAGCCACGGCGCCATAGATCCAGCCCGAAAAGCCCAGCCAGACCGGCAGCAGGCTCGATGCGGCCAGGATCACCGAATAGGCGAATATCTGCCACTTGGTGGATTTCTCGCCAGCGACATTGGGCATCATGGGAATGCCGGCGGCGCCGTAGTCACCCTGCTTGTAGAGCGCCAGGGCCCAGAAATGCGGCGGGGTCCAAAGGAAGATGATGAGGAAGAGCGCAAAGCTCTCCCAGCTCAGCGTGCCGGTGATAGCGGCCCAGCCAACCATTGGGGGGAACGCGCCGGCGGCACCGCCGATGACGATGTTCTGTGGCGTCGCGCGCTTGAGCCACATCGTGTAGACGACGGCGTAAAAGAAGATGGTGAAGGCGAGGAACGCGCCCGCGACCCAATTGGTGGCGAGGCCCAGCAGCGTCACCGAGAAGACCGAAAGGATCAGACCGAAGGCCAGGGCTTCGCCGGGGCTCATGCGGCCGGCCGGGATGGGACGGTTCTGCGTGCGGCTCATGATGGCGTCGATATCGGCGTCATACCACATATTGAGCGCGCCCGAGGCCCCTGCTCCGATGGCGATGCAGGCAATGGCAATCAGGCCGATGAAGGGATTGACGCCACCCGGCGCCACCAGCATGCCGACCAGGGCGGTGAAGACGACCAGCGACATGACGCGGGGCTTGAGCAGGGCGAGGTAATCCTCGACCCGCGCACCGCCGGCATAGGCGGAGACTTCCCTGCTGTCGTCAACTAGAGCCACTGGTCATTCCTTTTTGGGGTGTGGATCGCACCGGGGCGCGATCCACCAATCTTGTCGTCCGGCCTGCTTAGTGGGCGTCGCGGGACTCGATCTTGGGCAGGGTCGAGAACTGGTGGAACGGCGGCGGCGAGGAAAGGGTCCATTCCAGCGTCGTCGCGCCGTCACCCCAGGGATTGTCGCCCGCCGGGCGCTTCTTACGGCTGGCTTCCCAGGTGGCGTAGAAGAAGATGATCATGGCCACGAAGGTGATGTAATAGCCGACCGAGGAGACGCGGTTCCACAAAGCGAAGGCATCGGGATAGTCAATGTAGCGGCGCGGCATGCCGGCCAGGCCCAGGAAGTGCTGCGGGAAGAAGATCAGGTTCACGCCGACGAACATGACCCAGAAGTGCAGCTTGCCCAGGAACTCGTTGTACATGTAGCCGAACATCTTGGGGTACCAGTAGTACCAGCCGGCAAAGATCGAGAACACGGCACCGAGCGAAAGCACATAGTGGAAATGTGCCACCACATAATAGGTGTCGTGGAGAGCCCGGTCCGCGCCGGCATTGGCCAGCACCACGCCGGTCACACCGCCTACGGTGAACAGGAAGATGAAGCCGATGGCCCAGAGCATGGGCGTGCGGAAGGTGATGGAGCCGCCCCACATCGTGGCGATCCAGGAGAAGATCTTGACGCCCGTAGGCACCGCGATGACCATGGTGGCAGCCACAAAATAGCGCTGCACGTCGAGGCTGAGGCCGGTGGTGTACATGTGGTGCGCCCACACGACGAAACCGACAAAGCCGATCGCCACCATGGCATAGGCCATGGCCATGTAGCCGAACACGGGCTTGCGGCTGAACGTCGCCACGATATGGCTGACAATGCCGAAGCCGGGCAGGATCATGATGTACACTTCGGGGTGGCCGAAGAACCAGAACAGGTGCTGGTAGAGCACCGGATCGCCGCCGCCTTCGGGAGAGAAGAAGGTGGTGCCGAAATTGCGGTCGGTCAGCATCATGGTGATGGCGCCGGCCAGCACAGGCAGGGCCAGCAGCAGCAGGAAAGCGGTAACCAGTACGGACCAGGCAAAGAGCGGCATCTTGTGCAGCGTCATGCCCGGAGCGCGCATGTTGAGGATGGTGGTGATCAGGTTGATCGCACCCAGAATCGAGCTGACACCGGCGACGTGGAGCGAGAAGATCACAAAATCGGTGGCCGGGCCCGGATGACCCGTGGTCGAGAGCGGCGGATAGGCCGTCCAGCCGCCGCCGAATCCGAGGGCACCCGAGGGACCCTCGAAGAACATGGAGAGGATGGTCAGCAGCAGCGCCGGGGGCAACAGCCAGAAGGCGACATTGTTGATGCGCGGGAAGGCCGTGTCGGGCGCACCCACCATCAGCGGCGCGAAGTAGTTGGCAAAACCACCCATGGTCGCGGGCATGACGGTGAAGAACACCATGATCAGCGCGTGGGCGGAAACAAAGACGTTGAACATGTGCTTGCCGGCATCGATGGCGCTATCGCCTTCAAGACCGTAGGACATGGCCGCCAGACCGTGGAAAATCTGGATGCCGGGCTCCTGCAGTTCGAGGCGCATGGCGCCCGAGAGCAGGCCGCCGATCACACCGGCAAAGATGGAGAACACCAGGTACATGATCCCGATGTCTTTGTGATTGGTGGAATAGACCCAGCGCCGCCAGCCCGTGGGGGTGTGGTGATCGTGGCTGGCGTGGTCGTGCCCGGTGGCATGGGCTTCGAGGTTTGCAGTGTTTGCCATTTGGTTTTCCTCTGACCCTTTTCTTACAGCGCCGGCAGCACGGCAGCGGCCGTGGCGTAGTCGCGGCTTTCTTCAAAAGCCCCCATGAAGGCCTCGAACTCCTCGGCCGTCACGACGCGCACGGCGATGGGCATGAAGGCATGGTCCTTGCCGCACAGTTCCGAGCATTGACCATAGTAGAGACCGGTTTCGCGGGCGTTGAACCAGGTTTCGTTCAAGCGCCCGGGCACGGCGTCGATCTTGATGCCGAAGGAGGGCACCGCAAAAGCATGGATCACGCCGGTCGGGCTGGCGGTAATCTGCATGCGCACGGTGGTGTCGACGGGCACGACCAGCTCGTTGTTGACGGCCAGCAGGCGCGGCTGGCCGGGCTTCAACTCGGCAATCTCGGCTTCGGAGAGAATATTGGAGTCAAAGGCCACGCCCTGGTCCACATATTCGTAGTTCCAATACCACTGCTCGCCCGAAGCCTTGACGGTCAGCGTTGCGGCCGGAACGTCGACTTCGGCGGAGAACAGGTTGGCGCCCAGATATTTGCGCTCTCCATCTGGCACCGTCAGCTGGTCGGACAACACGCCGAAAGAGGGAATGGCAATGACCGCAAGGATCAGGACCGGCACCACCGTCCAGATCACCTCAACCAGCGTGTTGTGGGTGAAGCGCGCCGGAACCGGGTTGGCCTTGGCGTTGAAACGCACCATGATGATGATCAGAAGCGCCAGCACCAGCAGCACAATCAGCGAGATCGTCCACATCAGGATGCCGTCATGGAAGACCACGATGGAATCCATGATCGGGGTCACCGATTCCTGCAGGTGGTACTGACCCGGCGCAGGATGGCCGCGACCGACGTCCTGGGCTGCTGCCATTGTCGGCACCAGTGCCAGCGCGGTCGCCGTAGCGACACCCATTTTCCTAAAGAACTGCCCGGTCACCATATACCCCCTATCGACATGTTCTGGCGGCGTGCACCGAAGCAGGAAGGGCTAGATAGCGGCATAGCGAACGCCGCCCCGACTCAACTTCGGAGCGCAAAACTCGTGGTTGACCTAAACCACATTGCTTTGCCTGAGTCTATTGCGGCCTTGGGCTGCGGCGCTGCGGCAAATTGGTGCCTAACCGGGCGTTCGCCGCCTCACCAGTGCCGCAGTTTACCCTGAAAACCGGCCGGAATTCAGGGCTTTGGTTGACAGGTGCGGGCACGTATCGGAAACAGACCGAACTCATGCGCAAAGCGCCGATTCGGCAGGAGCAGTGATAGAAGTGATGGTCTGGGCAAAGCGGCTTGGTGTGCTTGGTGCGATCGGAATGTGCCTCTTGGCAGCGCCCGCCATGGCGCAGGGCACGGTGCGCGCCGAATATGGCGATTGGCAGATGAGCTGCGACACGCCGCCCGGCGCCAGCTTCGAGCAATGCGCCATCATCCAGAATGTGCTGGCCGAGGATCAACCCAATGTGGGCCTTTCGGTGATCGTGCTGCGCACTGCCGACCGCGAGGCGCGCCTGCTGCGGGTGCTGGCGCCGCTTGGCGTCCTGCTGCCCAACGGGCTGGGCCTCAATGTCGATGGGACCGATCTGGGCCGGGTGGCCTTCGTGCGCTGCCTGCCCAATGGCTGCATTGCGGAGGTGGAATTGGACGAGGACATCATAAAGGTACTCTCCGAGGGCACCGATGCCATCTTCGTGGTGTTCAAGACGCCGGAGGAAGGCGTGGGCATCCCGGTTTCCCTCAACGGCTTTGCCGAAGGCTTTGCCGCCCTGCCCTGAGACCGGCGGAGACATCAATGACGAATGAAGACAGCCGCGAAACCCAGCGCCGCCGCACCCTCAAGGGCGGCAAGATCGTGGTCAATGACGGGTTCTCGACATTCGACTGCACCATCCGCAACCTATCCGAGAAAGGCGCGAAGCTGGTGGTGAGCAGTTCGCTGGCTATTCCGCAGCGCTTTGGGCTGGCCCTGGATGATGGTAGGCGTTTCGAGTGCGAGCTGGCCTGGCGCACGGAAACCGAGATCGGCGTGCGTTTCCTCTGACGCCGAAAAAAAACCGGGCACATGCGCTGCATGGCCCGGCAAGTCGTCAGGAAACGGGACCGGCGGCAAAACCGGCCCGGGAGATGGGACGCCCACATGCAACATGTTCGTCCCAACAGGGGCGGTGCATGAGCGGCAAAAGTTGGAGGCTTTTGCGATGCGATCACGCAACCAAACAGGATAAGGTCCATCCATACCGACAGTGCCGGACTGGATCATTGCCCCGGCGGCCGCCACGACCGGCCGCGCTTTTCTTTCAACCGCGGGCGTTGCGCGCCCTGGCGGCGTTCAGAACCATGCTCGCCGTCCGGCCATTGCGCGCGCGCATGGCCTCGACAACATCCTGAGCCGAAATTCCGAGGTCGCGCAGCCGGGCCTGATCAAGCTCAAGCAGGCTGACCAGAGCGGTGCGACGGGTGCGAGCGGCAAGTGCCTGGGCGAACCAGGCGATGAGGGCACGAATGGGGTTAACGTGCGAGCCAGCCGCGACCGACCGCTCGCCAGGTAGCGAGAGAGCCATCTTCAAGTCTCCAGGGTCAAGGAAAGCCACCGGAGGGAGCCGGTGGGGTTCGACACTTCGTTGTATCGATGATCCATGAATAGCGCACTGGACTTCCATTCGTCTAACAAATAGATTTCATCCCAACGATCAATTTGGGTGATGTAGACATGGCAGCCCCCCTCGACCTCGATCAGTTGCAGAGCTTTTGCGCCATTGCCGATTGCGGCAGCTTTACCGAAGCGGCGCGACGGGTGAACAAGACCCAGTCCGCAGTGTCGATGCAGATCAAGCGGCTGGAAGAGCGGCTCGGGCATTCGCTGCTGACGCGGGACGGGCGCAGTGTCAGCCTCACCCATCATGGCGAGCTGCTCTATGAGCGGGCGCGCAAGATGCTGCGCACCAATGCAGAAATCCTCGATCACTTCAACGACGGGGACCTTGCCGGCTCGATCCGCTTCGGCGTGCCGGACGACTATGCAGTGCGCCTGCTGCCGGTGATCCTCTCCAGCTTCCAGCGCACCCATCCCAAGATCGCCGTGGACGTGGCCTGCATGGCCTCGGAGCAATTGCTCGAGGGCATGAAGGCGGGGCGCTACGATCTCATCGTCTTTACCCAGGGCACCGACCACAATTTCGGCGAGCTGTTCCGCACCGAGAAGATGTTCTGGGTGTCGAGCCATGGCGGCAGGGCGCTGGCCAGCGAGCCGCTCGCCATTGCCTGCGGTCCCAATTGCTGCATCTGGCGCAAGGACGCCATGGAGCAGCTTGATCGCTCTGGGCTCGACTATCGCGTTGCCTATACCTCGTCCAATGCCACGGCGATCTCCTCAGCCGTGCTGTCAGACCTGGCGGTGGGCTTCCTGCCGGAAAGCGCGCTGCAACCGGGCATGCGCGTCATCGGCGAGGAGTATGGCCTGCCGCGCCTTGCCGAAGCCCAGATCGCCCTGATGCGGTCGAGCCACGCTTATGGCGGCATCTATGACGCGCTAGCCAACCATATCGTGCAGTCCATGGGCAATCTGGAGCAGCCGGTGCAGGCGGCAGCGGCAGAGTAGATCGCATGGCGGCTTGACCCCCACTCGGCTTTGTCGCACCACAGGGCATGACTGAAACGCTTACCAACGCTGCCGAATTTACCGTTTCCGAGATCGCCCAGGCGGTGAAGCGGACGGTGGAGGACGAATTCGGCCATGTGCGGGTGCGCGGAGAAATTTCCGGCTTTCGCGGCCAACACTCTTCGGGCCACGCCTACTTCACCCTCAAGGATGATGCGGCCTCCATCGATGCGGTGGTGTGGAAGGGTAGCTATGGCCGGCTCGCGTTCAAGCCCCAGGAGGGGCTGGAAGTCATCGCTACCGGGCGGCTGACTACATTTCCGCGTTCATCCAAATATCAGATCGTGATCGAGAATATCGAGCCGGCTGGTGCCGGGGCGCTGATGGCGCTGCTGGAAGAACGCCGGAAGACGCTGCTGGCCGAGGGGCTGTTCGCACGGGAGCGCAAGCGGCCCCTGCCCTACCTGCCGCGCGTCATCGGCGTCATCACTTCGCCGACCGGCGCGGTGATCCGCGATATCCTGCACCGGCTCGACGACCGCTTCCCCAGCCATGTGCTGGTGTGGCCGGTGCGGGTGCAGGGCGAGACCAGCGCGCCCGAAGTGGTCAATGCCATTGAAGGCTTCAACGCCATGCTGACCGATGGGCTCATTCCCCGCCCCGACCTGTTGATCGTGGCGCGCGGCGGCGGCTCGATCGAGGATCTCTGGGGCTTCAACGAGGAAGCGGTGGTACGGGCTGTTGCGGCTTCCGGCATTCCGGTCATTTCGGCCGTGGGTCACGAGACCGACACCACGCTGATCGACTATGCCTCCGACATGCGGGCGCCGACCCCGACCGCGGCCGCCGAGGCCGCCGTGCCGGTGCGGGCCGAACTCATCGCCTATGTCGATGACCAGGGCAGCCGACAGCGGCAGGCCGCGCGAAGGAGCCTTGCCAGCCTGAAGGACGGGTTGCGCGCCGCCGCCGCGGGCCTGCCGCGCCCGGCCGACCTGGTATCGACGCAGCGGCAGAGCCTCGACATGGCATCGAGCCAGTTGTCGGGCGCGCTCCGCCATTTCGTCCAGGCCCGGCGCATTGCCTTTTCCAACCTTGCCGCCGCCATGCAGCCGCGCCTGGTGCGGCAGAGGCATGCGGAACTGGGCGAAAAGCTGGTCAATCTCAATCGGCGTGGCCAGTCCGGGCTAGTCAAGAGCGTCGAACGCGCGCGACTGACCTTCGATCCGTGCGCGCGCCAATTGCCCCAGGCGGTGGCCACTTCGCTTGAACGCAAGCAGACAACGCTGGGTCGGTTGTTGCCGCGCCTGTCGGCACAACCGCTCCGCGCCGATCTCCGCCATGCGCGGGGCCAGCTTGTGCCCTTGAGCCAGCGCCTCGAGCTTGCCGGCGGGCAGGTGATCGTCACGCGCCGCCAACAATTGGAGCAATTGCGCAAGCTTCTGGAAACCCTGAGTTATCGCAATGTCTTGGCGCGGGGCTATGCGCTGGTACAGGACGATGGAGGCAATGTGGTCAGCAGCCAGTCCGCCGCCCGGCCGGGCGGCGCGCTGAACCTGAGCTTTGCCGATGGCGAGGTGGGTGTCATCGTGGCAGGGGCTCCGGCGCCGCGCCGCAAGGCGACCCGGTCCGGACCTGATGATGGAACACAGGAAAGTCTCTTTTGAAGAGCGGCGCTGTCCGATATACCAGCCGCACAGGCAAGGAATGATGGCATGAACATCTTCGACAAGGGGTTTGCCCCCGCCGAGGCAAGCCTGCGCTATCTCGACGGCGACTATGTCGTGCTCAAGCCCGGCAGCTTCGTGCGCTGCGCGATTTCAGGCAAGCCGATCCCGCTGGATGAATTGTTTTACTGGAGCGTCGACCGGCAGGAGCCCTATGCCGATGCCGTGGCTGCCCACACCGCATTCGAGCGTTTCGGCCGGGGTCACTAAGGGTGACCAAGGTGGCGTCGCGTCAACGCTTCCTGGTCATTTCCAACGGACACGGTGAAGACGCCATTGCGGCCCAGTTGATCGCAAGGCTTCCCGCACAAGTGTCCGCCGATGCCTATCCGATGATCGGCAGCGGCAAGGCTTATGACAGCATCTGTCCAGTGGTCGGGCCGCGCGCGAGCCTGGCTTCGGAGGGCTGGCGCAATGTGAAAGGTTCACTGCGCCGCGACATCGTCAATGGGGGCCTCCTCACAATCCCCCCGGCGCTGAAATTCCTGCGCGCAATGCGCGGGCGCTATGATCGCGTCATAGTTGTGGGCGACATGGTGGGGGTGCTGGCGTGCCTGGTCACCGGAAACCGGGAACTCATCTATATCGACGTCTACAAGACCGGTGCCGCGCGACTCTATTCGTCGCTGGAACGGATGGCCATCAAGCGGGCCTGCGCGCTGGCCTTCTGCCGGGCCGACAACCTCGCCGCGCTGTTGCGTCAGGGCGGCGTGGATGCCCGGTCCGCGGGCAATCTGATGATGGATACCATTCCGCGCGGTGATTACGACGCGGCGGCGCGGCGCACACAGGCGCTGGCGGTTACGCTGCTGCCCGGCAGCCGGGCGCTGACGGGGGAAAGTTTTGCCCTGCAGATCAATGCGCTGCGACGCGTTCCGGTCGAGCACCGCCCCGATATTTTCCTGGCCGTGGCCGGCAATGTCAGCGTCGAAGACCTGGCGAAGGCCGCCGGCCTTGCCCGCATGCCCCTGCTCTCCAGCGAACCAGACGATCTGGGGACGCTCAGCGGCGATGGGCTCGTGGTGCATATGGCGCGGGGCCGCGCCATGGGCAATCTGCTCGATGTGTCCGACATTGTGCTGAGCCAGGCCGGCACCGCGAGCATCCAGGCGCTGGGGCTTGGCAAGCCGGTCATCACCTTTGTCAATCAGCGCGACCGGCGCTCGCGCTTCGAGGATGAGCAGAAGCTGTTCGGACCGGCGCGGGTGGTGGTGGATGCCGAAATCGGCAATGTGGCCATGGCGCTCAATGACCTGCTCGGCAATTCCGAAGAGCGGGCGCGGCTGGGCTCCATTGGCCGGGAGCGCATTGGCGGCCCGGGCGCCCTGGCCGCCATTCTTGCGGCATTGGAGCTTTCCGCGCCGAAAGTCTGAGATTTATTCGCCGGCGCTATCGGGGTCGAGCAGGCGATGCAGATGCACGATGAAATAGCGCGTCTGGGCGCTGTCGACGGTCATCTGCGCCTTGGCCCGCCAGACTTTTTCGGCTGCTGCGTAATTGGGAAATACGCCGACAATGTCGACCTTCTCCAGATCGGCAAAGGTCACGCCATCCAGGCTTGAGAGTTCGCCACCGATCACGAGGTGCAGCAGTTGCTTTTCGGTCTTGTCAGCCATCGGTCAGTCCCGCGTTTGAGGCAGTTGAGTGTTCGCGACGCCGACCGCGCCATGGTTCGGCGCCTCCTCGAGAGGAGGGCAGCCATAGACCGTTCGCAGCGCCGCATGCACGACCGGTTTTAGGCTCATGTCGCCCAAAGCCGCAAGCGCGCCGTGACGCACATCTCGTTTGTTCAATTGTGGGAACCCGGTGCATACATCAGCGAAATCCAGCCCGCATTCATTGAGGATCACTGCCGCGCCGGCAATGTCCCAGTCCTGCGCGCCGCGCCGGGCCACTGCCGCATCAAGCCGGCCGGTTGCCACCTGCACCAGCCGATAGGCCAGCGAAGGATAGGCCGGGCCACGGGTATAATCGAGCCCGGCCGCCTGCAATTCCTGGTGCACCGCACCGGGTGCCGGGATCAGGGGCGATGCGCCGGCGCGACGGGTGCGGGTCAGGGGCTTGCCATTGATCCGGGCACCGCCGCCCTTGAAGGCTTCATAGAGTTCGTCGCGGGCCGGGGCATAGACGACGCCAGCCACCGGCACGCCATGCTCGACCACCGCCAGCGACACAGTCCAGTAGTCTTCGCCGCGGAGGAAGGCCCGAGTGCCATCGATGGGATCGACTACAAAGACGCGTTCGCAATCGAGCCGGCTGGGATTGTCCGCCGTTTCCTCGCTCAGCCAGCCGTAGCTGGGTCGCGCCTGCAACAGATTGGCGGCCAGGAACCGGTCGACAATGATGTCGGCCTCGCTGACCGGGGAGGCATTTTCCTTGGTCCAGCTCTTTATGTCGCGCCGGAAATAGCTCGAGGCGATAATGCCCGCTGCCACCGCCGTGGAGCGGAGCAGTTCCAGATCGTCTGAATAGGGTGGGGCGAAAGCCGGCATTATCCGGGCCTTTTAGGCCCCGCAACGGGTTTGGACAAGTGCGCCGGAGCGGGCTGGCAAAATGACAGGGTAAACGGGTCGCCAAGCGACGGGGTTAACCGCTCCTGACTATGTGCAACACCCTGCTAACCCTCCGGGAAAACAACATAAACTTAACCGAACCGATTAAGGGGGCGGGTAAGAGGGTGCGCTAGATTGGCCTCACAAACGGAGCGCAAAAAACAGCTCTCGAAGTTACAGGAAGGCATCAAAAATGGTTCATGGCGTTGCGATGGAAGGTTCGTCAGTGGTTCTGGCCTTCGGCCGCCCGACTATTGCCGAGCGCCGCTTCATGGCGGCCAACGACAATGGTCCCAGGGATCCGGTCAAGACCGTGACGGTTCGCAAGCAGCTCGAACAGAGCGGCGTGGCGATCAAGATCAAGGTCCCGGTTACCGAATTCATCGGCGTCGCCGTGGCAACCAGCATTTCCGAAGAGGGTATGCTGACCAGTTCGATCGAATTGGTCCATTCTGACGGGGAGCTGAACTACAAGGTCTTCGAGGAAGAGGGCAACCACAACGTCGTGGCCGAATGGCAAAACTGGGGCAAGAAGCTCCGGCTGCCGCTGTTCATCAAGGCCGGCGACGGCGCTTATATGCCCTATAGCCAGCAGGTCGATGGCGTCATGCTCGGCAGCCCGACCCCGCGCCGGAAGCTCGCCGTCGAGGCCTCGCGCCGCCCCCGGTTCCTCAACCGCCGCAAACCCGGCCGGGCCGACGCCCACTAGGCGCTGGCCACAGTTTACCTTGCCTCCAAAGCAAGCTCGAAAGGGTCGACCGGTGGTGCGGTTGGCCCTTTCGGCTTGTCCAGGCTCGCCTACCAGACCCACTCGGCCAGCAGCGCCAGGGTCAGGGCCATGCCGACGTAGTGATTATTGTAGAAGCGGTGGAACGGGTTTAGCGGCACCGCCCTGTCCAGCGTCCAGAGCTGCCAGGCCATGAGGCCTGCCGCCACCAGTGAAAGCGCCGAGAAGACCATGCCGCCACCGGCCATGAGCGAGGCGATGTTCCAGAGGACTAAGGCGCAAGCATAAAGCGCCGCCACGGCCGGGCGGACACTGGCGCCGAAAAGGCGCGCCGTCGACTTCACCCCCACCAGGGCATCGTCCTCGATATCCTGGAGGGCATAGATGGTGTCGTAGCCGATGACCCAGAGGATGGTGCCGGCATAGAGCACCAGCGGCGCCCAGCCCAGGCCGCCGGTCTGGCTGGACCAGCCCACAAGCGCGCCATAGGAGAAGGCGAGGCCCAGAAACAGTTGCGGCCACCAGGTGATGCGCTTCATGAAGGGATAGATAGCCACCAGCACCAGCGAGGCGATGGCCGCATAGACGGTGAAACGGTTGAACTGGAACAGCACGGCAGAGGCCAGCAGGGCCTGGGCGATGAGGAAGTAAAAGGCTTCCTGCGTCGTTACCTGTCCCGAGGGAATGGGCCGCGAGCGGGTGCGCGCCACAGCCGCGTCGATGTCCCGGTCGACAATGTCGTTGAAAGTGCAGCCGGCACCGCGCATCAGGATGGCGCCGATGAACATGAGAATTGCCGCCCACCAGCCAAATCCCAGCTCGGGCTGGGTCAGCGTGGCCAGGCCAATGCCCCAGGCGCAAGGCCAGAATAGCAGGTAAAAGCCGATGGGCCGGTCCCAGCGCGCCAGCCGGCCATAGGGCTTGATCGCGTCGGGCGCATAGCGATCCAGCCAGTTGTCCTTGGGGGCGTCGGCGACGGTGCCGGTGGGGTCGGTCATGGTGTGCGTATCCAGATCGCGTTTCGCGCCCTCGTGGTTCAAGGCTTTGCCCTGCAAAGCACCTCACCATGAGGGCTCCTGAGAATGCGGTGCCCGTGGAGCCCTCGTGGTGAGGCGGGAGCGCAGCGACCCTCGAACCACGTGGGCGCGGCTCCGATGCTCCTTGCATCGACGTGTTGATCAGTCCTAACTGCGCCGCAACAGCCACGCAACTGATCAGCCTTCATGCCTCGCAGCCATGCCCATCTTCCGCGCCTTTTCGTCGAACCGGACCTGGGCGTCGGCATCAGTCTGACCCTAGGCAAGGACCAATCGCTTTACCTTGCCGCAGTGCTGCGCAAGGCCGTAGGCGATGAGGTGGTGTTGTTCAACGGCAGGGATGGCGCCTGGCTCTGCCGGCTGACCGGCGATTCGAAAAAGTCCGTTGCACTCGAATCGGTCGAACAGATTGCCCCGCAAACTCCGCCATCCGATCTCTGGTATGGCTTTGCCCCGCTCAAGAGCGAGCGGCTGGACTATGTGATCCAGAAGGCGGTCGAAATGGGCGTGGGCATTATCCAGCCGGTGATGACCCAGTTCACCCAGGTGCATCGGTTGAAACCCGAGCGGCTGGCGGCCAATGCCATTGAGGCGGCCGAGCAATGCGAAGTCCTTTCCGTGCCGGTCCTGGCGCCGGATATTTCTCTCGGCCAATTGCTCGAAGGCTGGGTACAGGCCCATGGCGATCGCAAACTGGTCTTTGCCGATGAAAGCGCAGCCTCGTCCTCGCCCGTGACAGCGCTGGAACAACTCAAGGGACAAAGCATTGGCCTGTTGATCGGACCTGAAGGCGGATTTTCCGATGCGGAGCGAGAAAAATTGATGGCCCAACCCTATGTTGTCCCGATCAGCCTCGGGCCTAGAATCCTTCGCGCCGACACCGCGGCGGTGGCCGCATTGGCGGTCATTCAGGCGATCATCGGTGATTGGCGATAAAAGGCGATTGCTTTCCGCCTTGCTCTCGCTATTTTGCCGCCCCAACGGAGCCTTCGCGTCTGGATAGCGGAATGCTCCATTTTGTTCGCCGCGTTTCCGAACCGAATAAGTGGTAGCCACTTTTTCTGGAAACGCTCTTCACCCCTCAACCAAGAGGACTTCATGGCCGGCGCCGACACTTCTTCGCCCTTGATCGAATCGCGGGCCGACCTGATCGAGGCAATGGAGCGCGGCGCCAAGCCAGCGGACCAGTGGCGCATCGGCACCGAACACGAAAAGCATGTGTTCCACACCAATCCGCTGCGCCCCGTTGCCTATGAGGGCGAACAGGGCATTCGCGCGCTGATCGACGGCATCGAGAAAGAGACCGGTTGGCATCCCTTTTATGATGGGGACAATCCCATTGGGCTGCGGAACGACGAGATCGCCGGTGGTATCTCGCTCGAACCGGGCGGGCAGTTCGAGCTTTCCGGTTCGCCCATGGTTGACCTTCATGGCACGGCAGATGAACTGGCCGAGCATATGCGGGTAGCCAAGAAGGTCGCCGCGCCGCTCGATATTCATTTTCTCGGATTGGGTGTTACCCCGCTCTGGGCGGTGGACGAGATCAAGTCCATGCCCAAGTCGCGCTATGCGATCATGACCAAATATATGGGCGAAACCGGCACGCTGGGCACATCCATGATGTATCGCTCGGCCACGGTGCAGACCAATCTCGACTTTTCCAGCGAAGCCGACATGGTCAAGAAGCTGCGGGTGTCGCTGGCCTTGCAGCCCATCGCCACCGCGCTCTTTGCCAATTCGCCCTTCGCCAATGGGCGCGATACCGGCTATCTCAGCTTCCGCAGCGAAATCTGGCGCAATACCGACGACAATCGCACCGGCATGCTGCCCTTCGTTTTCGACGAGGGGTTCGGCTTCGAGCATTATGCCGATCACGCCCTCGACGTGCCGATGTATTTCGTCATCCGCGACCACAAATACATCAATGTGGCTGGCGAGAGTTTTCGCGACTTCCTTGATGGACGGCTGCCGCAACTGCCGGGCGAAAAACCGACAATCAAGGATTGGGAAGATCATCTTTCGACCCTGTTTCCGGAAGTGCGGCTCAAGCAGTTCCTCGAAATGCGCGGCGCCGATATGGGCGACGAGGCCCATGTGGTGGCGCTTTCGGCCTTCTGGACGGGCCTCCTCTACGATGACATCTCGCTCGAAGCGGCCTGGGAACTGGTCCGGAACTGGACCAACGACGAGCGCGAATATCTCCGCCGCGAAATCCCGCGCCTCGGCCTTGCCACACCATTCGATCGCTCCAGCATTTTCGATGCCGCCGCCCAGGCCGTGGGCATTGCCGAAGCGGGACTCGTCCGCCGCAACCGGCTCAATGCCCAAGGCCAGGACGAAACCATCTATCTCGCCCCGCTCGAGGAAACCATTCGCTCAGGCAAATCCCCAGCCGAACGCTGGCTGGAGAAGTTCCGCGGCGAGTGGAACGGCGATGTGACGCCGATCTTCACAGAAGCGGAGATGTAGGGGCCACAAAGGTCACCCTACCCGGCCTGGTGACGAGCGCCGCAACGGGGAGGCAAGAAGACTTGCCTCATCCGCCGCTCTCGTGCATCACGCCCGAACACAGGCACGGAGGCAGCTTATGCGCGTTATGGTCGTGGGTTCGGGTGGACGCGAGCATGCGCTGGCCTGGAAGATCGCGCAGTCGCCGCTGGTCGAGGCGCTGTTCGTGGCGCCGGGCAATGGCGGCAGCGAAAAGGTCGCCACCAATGTCGTGGTCGATATTACCGACCATGATGCCGTCATCGCCGCCGCGCAGGAACACAATATCGACTTCGTGGTCGTGGGGCCGGATGCGCAGGTGGTAGCGGGACTGGGTGATGATATTCGCGCCGCCGGCATCACCTGCTTCTGCCCGAGCAAAGCGGCGGGCCAGCTCGAAGGATCGAAAAGCTTCACCAAGGCGCTGTGCGACGAATTCAATATCCCCACCGCCGCCTATGGGCGGTTCGAGGACGAGGCTTCGGCGCTGGCCTATCTCTATACGCAAGGCGCGCCCATAGTGATCAAGGCCGATGGCCTGGCCGCGGGCAAGGGCGTCACCGTCGCCATGAGCGTCGAGGAGGCCGAGGAGGCGATCATCGATTGTTTCTCGGGCCTGTTCGGAGCTTCCGGCGCGGCCGTGGTGATCGAGGAATTCATGGAGGGCGAGGAGGTCAGCCTGTTCGTCCTGACCGACGGCAAGGACCTGCTGCCCCTCACCACCGCCCAGGACCACAAGCGCGCCTTTGATGGCGACAATGGCCCCAATACGGGCGGCATGGGCGCCTATTCGCCGGCACCGGTGATGACCCGCGACATCTACGACGAGACCATGGCCCGCGTGATCGAGCCAACGGTGCGCGGCATGGCGCAGCGGGGGACGCCCTATGCCGGCGTGCTCTATGCCGGGCTGATGCTGACCGAGGATGGTCCGAAGCTGGTCGAATACAATGCCCGCTTCGGCGACCCGGAATGCCAGGTGATGATGCTGCGCATGGAAAGCGACGTGGTCCCCCTGCTCCACGCCGTCGCCACCGGCACGCTGGCCGGGCACGACGTCAGCTGGAAGGATGAATATGCCCTCACGGTCATCATGGCGACCAAGGGCTATCCCGGCGACTATGGCAAGGGCAGTGAGATCCGCGGCGCCGACGGCCTCGACAGCGGCACGCTGACCGTGTTCCACGCCGGAACGAAGCGCCAGGGCTCGCGTTTACTGGCCAATGGTGGGCGCGTGCTCAATGTCACGGCGCTCGGGGCATCGGTCAAAGAGGCACAGGAACGTGCTTACACGGGCGTGGACGCGATTGACTGGCCAGAAGGCTTTAGCCGGCGGGACATTGGCTGGCGGGAAATCGCCCGCGAACGCTGAACCATTCTTCAATCTTACTGCATTAAGCTCTCTTCGAACCGTCTTCGATACGGCCACGTTGCAACGTGATCCGACGCCTCTCCAGAAGCGCGGCATGGCGTTGGCGGACAGGCTGCGCAAGGGTGGGGAGCGTGCCAGGATGAACACGACCAGCGGGCCGAGGATCGGCGTTGCACTTGGGGGTGGCTCGGCGAGGGGTCTGACCCATATTCCCTATATCGAGGCCATGGACGAGCTTGGCCTCAAACCCTCGGTGATTTCGGGAACCTCGATCGGGGCGCTGATCGGTTCGGGTTGGGCATCGGGCATGTCAGGCAAGGAGCTGCGCGAACATTCTTTCGAAGTGCTGGGCACTTTACGCACCATTGCGGCAAAGCTCTGGGCAACCCAGATCCGCGGCATTGGCGGACTGCTGAAGAACGGCATTTCCATGCAGCTCGACGCCAATAACATTGTCGATGCCTTCCTGCCTGACAATTTTCCGCTCGAGTTCCACGAGCTCAAGGTGCCGCTGTACGTGGTGGCCACCGATTTCCAGTCCTGGCATCAGGTGGTGTTCAATTCGGGCCTCTTGCGCCCGGCCATTGCAGGTTCGCTGGCAATTCCCAGCTTTTGCAAGCCAGTGGTTTATGACAATCACCTGCTGGTCGATGGCGGGGTGGTCAACCCGCTGCCGCTCGACCAGGCCGATATCGACACCGACTTTCTGATCGGCATTGACGTGGCGGGCGACCCCTCGGCGAACCTCACCAAGACCGACCACAAAGCCCTCGACATCTGGTTCGGCTCGGCCCAGATCATGATGCACTCGCTGACCGCCCATATGATGGCGGCCTATCCGCCCGACATCTATATCCGGCCCCATGTGGGCAGTTTCGGCGCCATGGAGTTCTGGCGGGTGCGCGAGATTATCGCCCATGCGGATACCGAAAAGGACCGCTTCAAGTGGATGCTAGAAAAGAAGATAGAGGCCTATATCCAGAACCAGGTCCCGGTCATCGATAGCAATCCGAAGTGAGAGTCATTCCGCCACGGCGATGATGACGCTGCCGCGCTTGCGGCCCGTGTCGACATAGGCGTGGGCCGCCGGCATGTCGGCGAAGGCAAAGACCTTGTCGATATGAGGCTGATAATGCCCCGTGGCCGCCAGCCGACCAAGCTCGATCACGTCTTCATGGCTTTCCGCTGCCGGACCGGCGATCATGCGCCGCCCATCCGGTCCCTTGCGCAGGCTGCCCAGCATTTCCTTCACGGCCCCGGCAATGGCGAGATAACGACCATCGGGCTTGAGCAGTATCTGCGCCCGCGTAAAATCCAGCGCGCCCACAGCATCGGCGACGATGTCGAAGCGCCCGGGCAGAGCGCCGATGTCAGTTGTTGTGTAGTCGATGACGCGATCCGCCCCCAGCGACTTGACCAGATCCATGTTGCGGCTGCTGGTCGTGGCGGTCACTACGGCCCCCTGATGCCTGCCAATCTGCACCAGTGCCATGCCGACAGCACCCGAGGCGCCCAACACCAGCATGGTCTCGCCCGCCTTGAGGCCGGCCTTGCGCAGAAAGTGCAGCGCCGTGGTACCGCCAAAACAGAGCGCGGCGGCCTGATGGAAATTCAGACCTTCGGGGAGGCGCGCAATCGGACTGGTCTCTGGCAGGGCAATATATTCTGCATGGGCGCCCATCCTGCCGCCGGGAAAGGCATAGATTGCCTCGCCGCGCCGGAAGCGGGTAACCCCCTCACCAACCGCGTCGACCACGCCGGACAGTTCGGTGCCCAGGATCGGTTGGCGCGGACGGTTCCAGCCCAAAGCCAGCCGACCCAAAGTTTTCATCCCTGTAGGAAAATCGCATCCGCGCACCCGGACATCGCCGGAATTGACGCTCGTGGCATGGACGCGCACCAGCACCTGGCCGGGCTTCGGCGTGGGTCGTGGCGTCTTTTCGCGGCGCAGCACATTGGGACCGCCATAATTGCGGGCAAACCAGGCTTTCATGATCACTACCCGGCCACCAGCTGCGCGCGCGAGCTGCCGCGGTCGTCCTGCCAGCGCCAGGCAATCATGACGATTGCTGCCAGGGTGGCGATCTCGACGACGCTGAAAAAGGCGTAGTGCAGGGTCAGGCCGGGGCTCAGCACTGTGGCGATCTGTACCAGCGTCAGAGCGGGGGCCACAATCAGATTGCTCAAGCGGGCAAACCCATGCGGGGCAAACCGGCTAACCAGCACCATCACCATGCCGATCTCCATCAGGACGGAAAAGCCGAGCAGGAACTCCTGAGACATGGGCACGCCATCCACCTCGCCGGCCAGCAGCTGGTTCAGCGTCGGACCATGGAACAGGGTGAAGACATCGCAGAAGATGAAATTGAGAAACAGGAAGACCCAGATAATGGGGAGCGCACCACGGGCGTCAGTCATTGTCATTTCCAGTCGGTTTTGAGTGTGCGTCAGCCTTCCACTGGAAGACCGCACCGATATCGACGCCGAAGACCTCAGCGATGCGGAAGGCGGCCTCCAGCGAGGGCGAGTATTTGTTCTGCTCGATGGCCGCCACGGTCTGGCGGGTCATGCCGATGGCGTCCGCCAATTGCTGCTGGGTCATTTCGCCATGGTCGAAACGCAGGCGGCGGATATTGTTGGAGATGGGGGGCGGCGGGGGCATCAGGCCAGCATCCGGTACTGGATGATGATGATGATCTCGCGCACCAGCGCCGCAACGGCGGTGACGAAGAGGATGAGGTTGGCCAGCATGATTGCCGTGGCGCCCACCGGATCAAGGGTGAAATCGGCCCGGGCAATATCGGTGATCACTTTGCTCAGAAGAACCACGCCGACCAGGGCAATTTCCAGCAGGGCCAACCCGTAGCGATTGGAAATCGCCTCGATGCGCACTTCCAGCTCGTCGGCGGGCGGATCGAAATCCTGTCCGCCCAGCTGCGCGGCGATCAGCGCCCCCGGCAGCATGATGGCCACGGCGATGCCGAGGCACCAGAGGAAGCGCCAGAACAAGACGTCGCCGTTGAGATCCCGCGCCGCGAAGTCAGACCAGACGCTCCAGAAATACCAGCCGAAGATCACCAGGGAGGTGATCACCGATATCCAAGCGACTTTTTCCCGCATCGTCATTCGATGTCTCCATGGAAAAGATTACCGCCTCTATAGCGATCATTCCAAACATCGTGTCAATGATTTTTTACATGATGTTGGGTAGAGAGAACATCGAATCGCCATTCGCCGCGTCAGGGAACGGAAATTCCTGCCTTCGCGTGAATGACCCCGCGGTAGGGGCGCAGGTTCGGTGGCTGGGTGTTTCCGCCCCCTCCGGGCCGTCCTCGCGCCTGACGCGAGGACCAGTCGCGACAAGTGCGGGCCCGTGACAGAGGCCAGTGACCCTCGGATCAGGTCCGAGGGCGGTGCGGTGTGTGGGGAGGGTTTGAGCCCTGCGTCAAACAACAGGTATTCCCGCCTTCGCGGGAATGACCCGGTGGGTGGCAGCGTAGATGGTGAGACGGAACCGCGTTCAGTCCCTGAGCTTCCTGAAAAAATCCACCAGCATGGCCTCGGCCCTCCCGGCGGAAAGGCCGCCGATCACTTCGGGCCGGTGGTGGCAGGTGGGCTGCTCGAAAAGGCGTATGCCGTTCTCCACCGCGCCGGCTTTCACATCCTCCGCGGCGAAATAGACGCGCCGCAGCCGGACATGGGCGATGGCGCCGGCACACATGGCACAGGGTTCGAGGGTCACATAGAGATCGCAGCCATCGAGCCGCCCGGTGCCGCGGATGGCCAAGGCGGCGCGGATGGCCAGCATTTCGGCATGGGCCGTGGGGTCGCCCAGCGCCTGCATGCGATTGCGTTCGGCGGCGAGCACCTTCGTCCCCTCCATGACCACCGCGCCCACCGGCGCCTCGCCCAAGGCTGCCGCAGCGGCGGCAAGGTCCAGCGCCAGCTCCATCGGCCTGTCGGTCGTGGTCTCGATCATTTGCGGATCACGGCATAATCATCGGGATCGATGGCCTCTTTGAGCGCTGTCAGCCGGGCCGATGTCCAGCCCGGCGGCTGGGTCACCGCCGTCCAGGCGTCAATATAGTCGGCCGGGGCATAGACATGTCCGTAACCGACAGGCGCGGTTTGCGCCAGCGCCGCGTCGAGCATCAATTGCAGGAAAGTCACCAGAGGATACCAGTTGAAGGCCGGGGAGACATCGGGCCCGCGCGGTTCATCGAACCAATCCGGGCGGCGCCAGTCGGCCTCGAAGGAGAAGAAGACGACGGGGTCGCTGGCATATTGCAGGAAGACGATGCGCATGGGCCCCCATGCCATGTCCTGCCAGCCGGCCGCGCCGGACTGGTTCATGAAACGGATGGCCGACGAATTGCCGAAACGTGGCAGCCAGGCGGGCGTGCCGGGCCGCCGGTTCTCGGTCACCCGGCTCCAGATCGGGCTGGAAAAGGGCGGCCCGGCCCAGAGCGCGCCATCGAAGGGATCGGCCAGCACATCATAGACCGTGGTGGAATTCTGCGAGGCCAGCGCCCCAAGGCTCAGGCCATGCAGATAGAGCTGCGGCCGCTCTCCTTCTGGCAATTTGGTCCAGTAATTATAGACCGTGTTGAACAGGGCCTGCGCCGTTTCGGTGCCGAGTTCCGGTTCGATCCAGAGCGAGAGCACGCTGGTAAGATAGGAATATTGTACGGCAACGCTGGCAACATCGCCGCCATGGAGATATTCGAGCGTATCGATAGCCGCCCTGTCGACCCAGCCGGTGCCGACGGGCATGATCAGCACCAGCACAGACCGATCAAAGGCGCCAATGCGCTGCAATTCGGCCAGCGCCAGTTCAGCCCTGTCCACAGGGGTGGGCGCCGAGCGCAGCCCGACATAGGTGCGAAGCGGTTCGATGGCCGGTTTTCCGGTAACCGCGGCTATGGCCGCCGCATCCGGCCCCGATTGCACATAGATGCGCGAGTCCCGGCCGATACTGTCCCAGTCGATCAGCGACGCCGCGCTGCCAGTCTGATGCCAAAGGGCGGGCGGCTCGGCCTCGGTCGAGACCAATGCATCGAGCCGTTCGTAGAAATTGTCGGCACCGCGCAGGGCCATGCGCAGGAAGAAATTGTTGACCAGCACGCTGACCAGCGCGATCACCAGCGCCGTTGCTACCACGAAGGCCGCGCGGCGCGGGAGGTGCGGCATCAACCCATGCCAGACCAGCCGGATCAGGGTCACCAGGAGCTTGCCCAGGATCAGCAGGCCTGCCGCCACGGGCAGAGCCATGGAGGCGATCAGCAGGGGCTGATATCCATCGACCGGCGCCATGCCCATGACGGCGCGCACTGAATTCTGCCAGGTGTTGGAATAGGCGAGCGCCACAAGCACCAGAGCCAGGCAGACCAGCCCGGCTGTGGCCCCCAGCAGGCGCGTTACCCGCCCCGGCGGCACCTTGAGGCCCAGAAAACCCCAAAGCCAGTGGCCCAGATTGCCCAAGCCGTAGCCCACGGCAAAGCAGGCCCCGGAGAGAATGCCCTGCACCATCTCGGTGCGCGGCAACAGCGAGGGCGTCAGCGACAGGGCAAAAAAGATCGAACCGACCAGAAGGCCAGGCGGGGACAGGTAAAAGGCCACCGCATCCCAGATGGCGTTGGCTCTGTGGCTCCAACTTTTGGTGGGGCGATGCGGCATGGTGGTCATGGGGCTAGGTGAACCCGGTTGGGCGGCGGGGTCAATGTTGCTGACATAAGTGATCTTGCGAAGAACCCCCACCCGGCCTCCCCCTGAAGAAGGGGGAGGAGTAAGGTTTGCCTTCATCGATCCAGCGGCAAACTCGATGCGACACCTCCCCCTTGACGGGCTTCGAACCGTGCCGCAGGCCAAATCGTGCCGGTGGCGCGATTTGAGGTGAGAAGGCCATGAGCGCTAGGCGTGAATGGCTAGCGTCCCGAGACGGCTTTCGTTCCGTTTTTCATTTTACCTTGGGACGGATTTCGTCTCGGAACTCCGCTCTTCAATCAAACCGGAGGCATATGAGGCCGACCGGCGCTTTGTCATGGGCACAATTGTGCATTCGGGTCGGAATGGGCTCGCCACTCTCCTATACTAATTGGCAGGAGAATCGCCCTTGCCCATCCGCCAGCTTCCCGAAGACCTGATCAACCGCATTGCCGCTGGCGAGGTGGTCGAGCGGCCGGCCAGCGTGGTCAAGGAACTGGTGGAAAATTCCATCGATGCGGGGGCGCGACGCATCACTGTGACCACTGCCAATGGCGGCATGGATCTCATCCGCATCGCCGATGACGGCCACGGGATGAATCGTGACGACCTGATGCTCTCGGTGGAGCGGCATGCGACCTCGAAACTCTCCGCCGATGATCTCGATGACATTCGCACCCTGGGCTTTCGTGGCGAGGCCCTGGCCTCCATCGGGTCGGTGGCGCGGCTCTCGGTAGCGTCGCGCCCGGCGGATGCCGACAATGGGCTGGTGCTGGTGGTCGACAATGGCCGCCGTTCCGGGCCGATGCCACAGGCGATGAACAGGGGCACGGTGATCGAGGTGCGGGACCTCTTCGCCCAGGTGCCGGCGCGGCGGAAATTCCTCAAAAGCGCCCGCGCCGAAACCGCCGCCATCACCGATGTGATGAAGCGTCTCGCCATGGCCAATCCGGAAATCCATTTCGTGCTGGAGGGCAGCGATCGCACCGCCTCGAACTGGCCGGCCGTTTCCGGCGAAGGCGCGCTGGACGCACGGCTCGGCCAGGTGATGGGGGCCGACTTCGTCGAAAACGCGGTGACGCTCGCCACCCATCGGCATGGCATTGTGGTGGCCGGCATGGCGGGCCTGCCCACCTATACGCGGGCCAATTCGCTCAGCCAGTTCTATTTCGTCAATGGCCGCTCGGTGCGCGACAAGGTGCTTGTGGGTGCCGTGCGCGCAGCCTTTGCCGATTATACGTTCCGCGACCGGTTTCCGGTGGTGGCGCTTTATCTCGCCATCGACCCGGCCGAGGTCGACGTCAATGTGCACCCCGCCAAGGCGGAACTGCGGTTTCGCGACCAGGGTGCCGTGCGCGGCGCGGTGATCAGGGCCATCGGCACGGCGCTCGCTGCCGCCGGCTTCAAGGCCTCGACCAGTGTGGCCGAAGATATTCTGGGCGCCTTCTCAGCGCCGGAAATGGCCGAGCCGACAGCCCCCGCGCCAGTCGCTCCCGCCTCGGCCAGTTATCAGCCGCAACGCTTCAACGGACAGGCCGAACGGGCGCCGCTCCATCTCGACCGGCATCCGGGGCAGTTCTCCGGCTTCACCGAGCCCAGCGCAAGGGTGGAGCCGGTGGATGTCTCGCCTGACCTCACCGATTTTCCGCTCGGCACGGCGCGGGCGCAGATGTTCGACAATTACATCATCGCCCAGAACGGGACGGGCCTGTTGCTGGTGGACCAGCATGCGGCCCATGAGCGGCTGGTCTATGAGCGGTTCAAGGCGCAGCTGGCCTCCGGCCCGGTGCCCAGCCAGGCGCAGTTGATCCCGATGATCGTGGAACTGCCCGAGGAGGATTGCGGGCGGCTCGAAGAGGCGGCGCCGGAACTGGAAAAGTTCGGGCTCTATCTCGACCGCTTCGGCCCCCGCGCCATTGCCGTACGCGAGACCCCGGCGCTGTTGGGCAATCCCGATATTGCCGGGCTGATCCGCGATCTTGCCGATGGCCTCGCCGAATGGGACAGCACCGCAGCGCTGACGGCGCGGATGGAGGCCATCATCGGCCGCATGGCCTGCCATGGCTCGGTGCGTTCGGGACGGCGGCTGCGGGTGGACGAAATGAACGCCCTCCTCCGCGACATGGAGGCCACGCCCCATTCGGGCCAATGCATCCACGGGCGGCCCACCTATGTCGAACTCAAGAAGGGCGATATCGAGCGCCTGTTCGGGCGGAGCCGTTAACGAATCCCTATTGACGAAAGAGAACAAAAGCGCAACCTTTGCTTGGGAACAAAGGGGGTACACATGCGCTCAACAGTATATGGACTTGCCTGTCTTCTGGTCACTTTCACTTCAGGACGGGCCGACGCATCGGAAATCACGGAGGCCGTTTACCGGTCCGGGCGGCTTGAACTAGCCTTCACATTCACGGCTCCGGCCGTTGGCTGCAAGGATATCGACCAGGTTGCTGCCCGGGCCACGGCGCGCCTCTCAAACGCGGAAGCAAGCCAGCTTGGGCATAGTCCTGACCTGTGGTTGCCGAAACTGGAGCCAACGCTCCGCGAGCAGAGCCGGATCGCGGCTCCGTGCCTCTCCTGAGCCCCGGCCCACAGCGCGGCTTGATGCAAAGCTAGGCTGCCCTGGGGCCGACATAGACCGATTGCGGACGGATCAGGCGACCGGTCTCTATCTGCTCATGGGCATGGGCGACCCAGCCACCGACCCGGCCGGCGGCGAAGACGCCGGTAAAGGCGTCGCGCGGGAAGCCCAGGGCTTCGAGCAGCAAGGCGGTGAAGAACTCGACATTGGTTTCGAGCACGCGGCCAGGCTTGGCGGCCTTCAACAGGGCCAGCGCCTCGCGCTCGACCGCCTCGGCCAGGGCCAGTCTTTCGGCATCCATGCCGCCGGCAGCGCCCAGGCGCTGCAAGGCGCCCTTGAGCGCATCGGCCCGCGGATCCCGGACGCGATAGATGCGGTGCCCAAAGCCCATCAGCCGCTCGCCGCGGGAGACCTCCCCGGCCAGCCAGGCAGCGGCATTGTCCGGGGTGCCGATGGCATCGAGCATGTCGAGCACCGGTCCCGGCGCGCCACCATGCAGCGGCCCCTTGAGGGCGCCAAGGGCCGCCAGCACCGCCGAGGTGAACCCGGCCCGTGTGGAGGCGACAACCCGGGCGGCGAATGTGGATGCGTTCAACCCATGATCGGACACGGTGACGAGATAGGTATCGAGCGCCGCAATCGCTGCTGGCGAGGGCGTCGTGTCGCTGAGCATAGCGAGCATATCGGCGGCATGGCTCCGGGTGACATTGGGGGCAATGGCGGCAAGCCCGGCCCTGCGGCGGATCAATGCCGGAACAAAGACGGCGGGCGCCGCAATGAGCAGGAGCGCGGTCGACTTATCCTCGCCGTCGGTCAGCCGTGCCATAAGGGCACGCAGGCCCTCGGTGACTGACAGGGAAAGGAGATCGGCGTCGAGCCGGGACACTTCGTGGAAGACCCGCACCCTGGCATAGGCCAGTTCTTCGCGCAGCGCCGCCTCGGCGCCACCGCGAAGTCCGGAAAGCAGCATGGCCAGTACTGCCTCGTAGCTGGTCTTGCCGGCCAGCTCGTCGAGCGAGCGACCACAGATCACCAGACGGCCATTGAGGCCATCGACTTCGCTGAGGCTTGTTTCGGCGGCAATGACATCATCCAGGCCAGACATGTTGCTTCTCCTTGCAGTTTTGCCCAAAATCAAGCTAATCAAGATTGACGTCAATCTTGATGCTATTGATCAATGCGAGGGGATATGGGCTGGCTCACTGCCGAGGAAGCGCTTGCGAGGCTGGGCACCAAGCCGCAGACGCTCTATGCCAATGTCAGCCGTGGTCGCATCGGCGCCCGGCCGGACCCCGATGATCCGCGCCGCAGCCTCTATCGGCAGGACGATGTGGAGCGGCTAGCCAGCCGGCAGCAGGGGCGGCGACCGGCGCGGGCCGTGGCAGCCGAGAGCATTGCCTGGGGCGAGCCGGTGCTGGAAACGGCGATTGCCACGGCAGCCGAAGGACGGCTGCTCTATCGCGGGCAGGATGCCGTGACGCTCGCGGAGACGGCGACGCTGGAAACCGTGGCGGGACTTTTATGGGACGCCGCCGGGGTGCCGGACTTTTCGGGGCGAGCGCAGGCACGGCAACCGGGCCTGCCCGCTGCCTATCGCGCCATGGCCGAGCTGGCCGCTACCGAGATGCCCTCTGCCGGGCGAAGCCGAATGGTGTTGAGTGCAGACGCAGCGCTCGTGGTTTCCCACCTCGCCGGGGCGCTGGCGGCGCCAGGCGATCAGCCATTGCACGAGCGACTGGCCCAGCAATGGCAGCGACCGCAGGCGGCGGATGCCATTCGCCAGGCCCTGGTGCTGCTGGCCGAGCATGAACTCAATGCCTCGACCTTTGCAGCACGGGTCACGGCCTCGACCGGTGCGCCGCTGGCCGCTGCGGTTCTGGCGGGCCTGGCGGCGCTGTCCGGCCCGCTCCATGGCAATGCCAGCCAGAGCATGGCGGGACTGGTGGAGCAGGCGCAAAAGCAAGGTGCCGCCATCGCCATTGGCGCCCATCTCCGGCAGGGAAATGCCTTGCCCTGTTTCGGGCATCGCCTCTACCCCGATGGCGATGTACGCGGCGCAGCGCTAATGGCGGCGTTCACCGTGCCGACGCTCTTCGCGGAACTGGCCGCGACCGGCGAACGGCTCATCGGCGAAAGACCCAATGTGGATTTTGCACTGGCTGCCCTGACGGCAGCGTTCGACCTGCCGGCCGATGCGCCGATCCAGATATTTGCCCTGGCGCGCAGCGTGGGCTGGATTGCCCATGCGCTGGAACAGGTCGAATCAGGCGCGCTGATCCGGCCAAGGGCGCGATATGTTGGACTTTGAGCCGGCCGCAGGCAAATTCGCTCCAGTGGAGCGAATATAGGCGAGAAGGCCATGAGGGCTGCGCCCGAAGGAGGGGCCTGATCAGAGGCAGGCGCCGCCCTGGCTAATAGTCGCAGACGTCAATTGATCGCTCTCGTCATAACCAATGCGCACGAATAGCTCGCTGCCGCAGGCCATGTCCCGGACACCCGCGCTTAGGCGATATCGCTGGGTGGAGACGGCACCCGGTGGCATCGCTCCATAGGAGGTACTCCACGTCTGCAGGCCGGCGCTTAAAAGCTGCAATTCTACCTGCTGCTTAGGCTCGCCACCCTGAAACAGTCCCGGGATGAGGCTTACCTCGTTATTCCGCTGCCGCATGTCCCGATACTGATAGAGGTGCCGGGTCGTTTCGTTGAGAAGCAATTGCGGCTTGTAGCTACACTCGACGAGGTAGCCCACTGGCAGGAAGACAAAGATTGCAATTGCCAACCAGGTCTTGACTGCCGCCACCACACCGCTCCTACCCGAACACGCTCGCGCCCTTGTCCGCTACGCCCACCAGGCTGCGGAAGCCGGCGAAGAGTTCGCGGCCCATGCCGAAATGGGACGGACGGAGGTCTTCGGTGGCGGGAGTGCGGGAGAGGAATTCCTTCTCGTCGCCCAGGAAGGTCAGCGTGCCTTCGTTGGCGTCGAGCCGGATCATGTCGCCATCGCGGATCTTGCTGATCGGGCCGCCATCCATGGCTTCGGGGGTCATGTGGATGGCTGCCGGCACCTTGCCCGAGGCGCCGGACATGCGGCCGTCAGTGAGCAGCGCCACCTTGAAGCCGCGATCCTGCAGATTGGCCAGCGATGGGGTGAGCTTATGCAGTTCGGGCATGCCCAGGGCCTTGGGGCCGGAGAAGCGGACGACGGCAATGACGTCGCCGGCGATCTCACCGGACTTGAAGGCGGCCTGAAGGCCATCCTGGCTATGGAAGACCCGCGCCGGCGCCTCGATGACGCGGTGTTCGGGCTTGACCGCCGAGACCTTGATGACCGAGCGACCGAGATTGCCCTTGAGGAGTTTCAGGCCGCCGGTGGGCTGGAACGGGGTCCTGGTGCTGGTCAGAACCTTGGGCAGCGCGCTTTCGGCAGGCGACTGTTCGAAGCTGAGGGTGTCCTCGATGAGCTTGGCTTCCACCGTGTAATTGGAGAGGCCATCTCCCCAGACGGTCTTGACGTCTTCGTGCAGGTGCCCGCTTTCGAGCAGTTCCTTGATGAGAAAGCCCATGCCCCCAGCGGCGTGGAAATGGTTCACGTCGGCGACGCCATTGGGATAGACCCGCGCCAGGAGGGGCGTGGCATCGGAGAGGTCGCTCATGTCATCCCAGGTGATCTGGATGCCGGCGGCGGCGGCCATGGCGATCAGGTGCATGGTGTGGTTGGTCGAGCCGCCCGTGGCGTGGAGACCGACAAGGCCGTTGACGAAGGCCTTCTCGTCCATGATGTGGCCGATGGGGGTGTAGTTATTTCCGAGGGCCGAAAGCGACAGGGCGCGCTTGGTGGCCTCGCGGGTCAGGGCGTCGCGCAGCGGCGTGCCGGGATTGACGAAGCTGGCGCCGGGCAGGTGCAGGCCCATGATTTCCATGAGCATCTGGTTGGAATTGGCGGTGCCATAGAAGGTACAGGTGCCGGCCGAATGGTAGGACTTGCTCTCGGCTTCGAGCAGTTCGGCGCGGCCGACCTTGCCCTCCATATAGAGCTGGCGGACCTTGCTCTTCTCGTCATTGGGCAGGCCCGAGGGCATTGGCCCGGCGGGGATGAACACGGCCGGCAGGTGGCCGAATGCCAGCGCGCCGATGACCAGGCCCGGCACGATCTTGTCGCAGATGCCAAGGTAGACGGCGGCGTCGAACATGTTGTGGCTGAGCGAAATCGCCGTGGCCATGGCGATGACATCGCGCGAGAACAGCGAGAGGTCCATGCCCGGCTGGCCCTGGGTGACACCGTCGCACATGGCCGGCACGCCGCCTGCCACCTGCGCCGTGGCGCCGATTTCGCGGGCCGCCTGCTTGATGATTTCGGGATAGAATTGATAGGGCTGATGGGCGCTCAGCATATCGTTGTAGGAATTGATGATGCCCAGGTTCAGCGTCTTGTTGCCGGCCAGCGCCGCCTTTTCGGAAGGGCTGCAGGCGGCAAAGCCATGGGCGAGATTGCCGCAAGACAGCGCGGCGCGGTAGACGCCCTGCTCCTTGGCGGCATCAAGGCGGTTGAGATAGTCGCGGCGGCTGTCGCGGCTGCGCGCGGCAATGCGGTCGGTCACGTCCTGGATAGCCTGGCGGACAGTCATGCAATCTCTCCAAAGCTGGGCAAGGGCGCGCCAGAAGGGGGCCGCTGGCGCGGAAATCCTTGCATCAAAATACCGATATCCGTCAGCGGCCAGGGCGGTCGATTGGGGACCGCCCCAGGAGCCTCATGGACACCAGTAAACTGTTACCGCCGCGTCCGCGCGCAGCACGGCGCGGATCGGCATGTCTTCGACCGGGCCATCGCCCAGGGCCTTCTCCAACACCTCGGCCTTTTCGTCGCCCTCGATGTGCAGGTAGAGGCCATCCGTCTCGAGCAGGCGCGGCAGGGTGAAGGTAATGCGCGGCTCGCCGGCGCCGGGGGCGCGAATGGCGAGCGTCGGGCCGGGAGCGGTCAGCGCCTCGGAGAGCGTGTCGCCACCGGGAAAGAAGCTGGCGGTGTGGCCGTCGCTGCCCATTCCCAGGATCACGGCGGCAAAGGGTTGCGGCAGGTCCGCCATCAAGGAGTTGGTCTTGGCAATCGCCGCGTCCGTGGGCTCGTCGCCACCGGAATAGAGCGGGAAGAAGCGGGCCGTGGCTGCGGGCCCCTGTAGCAGCTTCTCGTTGACCAGCAGTGCATTGGAGCGGTCGCTGGTTTCATCAACCCAGCGCTCGTCTACCAGGGTGACGATCACCTTGTCCCACTCGATGTCCTTGGTCTTGCCCAAGGCGTTGAAGAATTTACCAGGCGTCGAGCCGCCCGATACGGCAATGGCAGCCGTACCGCGCTCGGCAATGGCGGCTCGAATACGGTCGGCGACGGCCTCGGCCAGTTCCTTGGCAAGGGTGGGCTTGTCGGCAAAACTGCGGCGATCGATGGTCATGAGGTGGGTCCCTCATACCAGGTGCGGCCATCGCGCTCGATCAGCGCCACGGCGCCGCTCGGGCCCCAGGTGCCGGCGGTATAGGTCTGTGGCGGCTCGGAGGAGCGATCCCAGGCCTCGCGAATCGGATCGACCCAGCGCCAGGCGGCTTCCAGTTCGTCGCGACGCATGAACAGGGTCTGGTTGCCGCGCACGACGTCGAGCAGCAGGCGTTCATAGGCCTCGGGTGTGCGCTCGGTGAACGTCTCGGCAAAGCTCAGGTTCAGCGGCACCTGACGAAGGCGCATGCCGCCCGGACCGGGGTCCTTGATCATCATCATCATCTTGACGCCCTCGTCGGGCTGCAGGCGGATGATCAGCTTGTTGGCCTTAGGCGCACCCTCAGCATGATCAAAGATCGAATGCGGGATGGGCTTGAACTGGATGCAAATTTCGGAGACGCGCTCCGCCATGCGTTTGCCGGTGCGCAGGTAAAAGGGCACGCCGGCCCAGCGCCAATTGTCGATCTCGGCCTTCATGGCCACGAAGGTCTCGGTATGGCTGCCCTTCTTGTCCTCGGGCAGTTCGTCCTGATAGCTGGCGACCGATGCTGTCTCGGATTTCACGCCACGATACTGGCCACGCACCGTCAGTTTCGACACATCACCATTGGCGATGGGCCGCAAGGCGCGCAGCACCTTGAGTTTTTCGTCACGCAGGGCATTGGCGTCGTCGCTGGCGGGCGGCTCCATGGCCACAAGGCAGAGCAGTTGCAGCATGTGGTTCTGGATCATGTCGCGCAGGGCGCCAGACTCGTCGTAATAGCCGCGCGTGCCGGCGCCGACGCTTTCCGCCACGGTCAGTTGCACGTGATCGATATGGGCAGAGTTCCAGATCGGCTCGAACAGGGTATTGGCAAAGCGCAGGGCGAGCAGGTTCTGCACAGTCTCTTTGCCGAGATAGTGGTCGATGCGATAGACCTGATCTTCCTTGAAAATCTTGGCGACGCCATCGTTGATCTCGATGGATGACGCCAGGTCGTGCCCCAGTGGCTTCTCGATGACGACGCGGGCGTCGCGACGATAGACCTTGGTCTTACTCAATTGCTCGGCGATAGGCTCGAACAGATCCGGAGCTACGGCCAGGTAGAAGGCGCGGACCACCTTGGGATCGTCACGCAGGGCCTTCTTGAGGTCGCCCCAGCCGGCCTCATCTGACACGTCGTTGACCACGTAGGAGAAGATGGTCAGGAACCGCTTGATGACCGCAGCGTCCTGATAGTCCTCCTCGACGAACTGGGCGACGGCGTCACCGGCCAGCTTCTGGAATTCAGCGTCGCTGAACTTGGATCGGGACACACCAATGATGCGGCTCTGTTCGTCGAACTGCCCATCCTTGAAGCGGTGGTAGAGCGCCGGAATCAGCTTGCGCTTGGTCAGATCGCCGGTGGCGCCAAACACCACATAGTCGAAGGGTTGAACGGGAATGATACGGCTGGACAAAGTGGAGGTCCTTAGTTTGACGCGAAATTCTGCCGGGCGAGGATCACCGCGCCATGCAGGGGTTCGTATTTGGGCAGGGCGACAAAGTCACCATATTGCTGCTGGAGGACCGGGAAGAGGCGATGTCCCAGCCCCCCGACAATGGCCATGACCGAAGCGCCATGGGATCTGAACCAGCGCACATAGGTATCGACATAGCCTAACTGGATGGCGAGGAGCTTGCGCGCCACCGGGTCATCCTGTTCGAGATAATCGAAAAACAGCGGCATGAGCTTGCCGAATTCACCCGGGGCCCGGCCGACCAGCGCGTCATCGCACCCTTCGGAGCCGTCGCGGCTCGTAAGGGTGAGGTCCATGGCGGTGGCGAAGGACCAGGTCATGATGGCCTGGTTGTTGCCGCCGAGCGCGGCCGCCACCGCCCGGGTCAGGGGCGAGGCCTCTACCATGCCGTCCTCGGCCTCGACCGTATAGCGGACCAGTTCGCGCCCGAGAATTGCGCCGCTCATCTGGTCGCCGATATGAAAACCCCAGCCGCCGGCCTGATGACGGGTGCCGTTTACGATGGACATCGCGGCAGAGCCGGTGCCGATGATGACCACGCCCCCCTCTTCGCCCCCCAGGGCGCCGGCATGGGCGATATCGATATCGTCATAGACCTTGACGCCGGCAAATGGCCAGGGCCGAGCCGCGAAGGCATCGCGCGCCGAATCCATGCGCCCGCCGGCCATGCCAAAACAGGCATAGGTATTGGCGGCCTGGGCGAAGTCAATGCCGGCGGCCCTGAACACGTCGCGCGCACCATCGCTGATGGCCTTGTAGGCGGGTTCGCCACCATCGATCTGCAGGTTCGAGCGGCCGTTCTTGACCTCAGCCAGCGTTTCGAGATGTTCGTTGGCCAGCCGCACGCGGCAATTGGTGCCACCACCGTCAACGCCAAGGTAATATCGCGGCACGAAAGGCATCTCCGTGGGTGGGATGGGAAGCGAGGGCCCCGGACCGACTGGTCCAACCTCTCCGTCCCAAACTAGGGGGTCGTTTCGGCGCGGACCATAATGCGAAAGACGCTAAGACGAAAGTAGTAGGGCTAATAAAATGCGCCTGCCAAGCCCTGCTTGTGCATGGCATTCGTGCGCGCGCGGCGACACTGCGGAACGGCTTGCCCAGCAAGCCCGTTTGGGGCGAAGGTAACAAGCACTAATCCGGGTCGCGGCGGCGCCCGAAGAGGAAACGCAAGATGACTCGACATTGCCTGGTACTGGGCGGCGCGCGCTCGGGCAAGACGGCGTTTGCCGAGCGGCTGGCCCTGCATGCCGGTTCGCGACCAGCCTACTTGGCAACGGCCGATATTCTGGATGAGGAAATGCGCGACCGGGTGAGCAGCCACCAGGCCAGCCGTGGAGAGCGCTTCACCACGATCGAGGAACCGACCGAACTCTCGCACGCAATCCTCAAGGCCGGGATCAGTCATGACGTCATCCTGGTCGACTGCCTGACCCTGTGGATCACCAACTTACTTATCGCTAATGAAGATGTCGCCACCGCCGTCGGCGAACTTTGCGCGACATTGATGGAGTTCCAGCAGGCAAAGGTGATTTTGGTGAGCAATGAGGTCGGGCTCGGGATCGTCCCGGACAATGCCATGGCCCGCACCTTCCGCGACCTTGCCGGATCTGCGCATCAGCGGCTAGCCGAAATCTGCGACGACGTTTATTTCGTCGCTGCGGGCCTGCCCCTGGTGATGAAGGGTGACCAGCCAGCCAGGTTCAACTGACCAAGACCATCAGCGCCAGCAGAGCGCTGACACCGAGCAGCACATCGAGCGTACGCCGATAGAGAAGCAGGGCCAGCATGATGTCGCTCGGGCCAAGGCCGGGCTTGCCGCCCCCGAACGCTGGCAAGTCGACCAGTTCGCCACCATAGCTGCGGGGGCCACCAAGCTGGAAGTTCAACGCGCCTGCAAAGGCTGCTTCCGGCCAACCGGCATTGGGCGAATCATGCTTTTGCGCATCGCGCTGCGCCGTCGCCCAGGCCTTGCCGGGGCTGGCGCCCGGCACGAAGAAGCAGGCGGCGGTGATTAGAACGGCGCTGAGGCGGGCGGGTATCCAGTTGAGCACATCATCAAGCTTTGCCGCTGCCCAGCCGTAGTCTCGATAGCGGGTGTCACGATGACCGATCATCGAATCGGCAGTGTTGACGGCCTTGTAGAGAGCGATGCCCGGAAGCCCGAACAGCACGAGGAAGACCCAGGGCGCGACGACACCATCGGAGGTGCTTTCGGCAAGGGTTTCGATGGCGGCGCGGGCAACGCCCGGCTCGTCCAGGGTCTGTGGATCGCGTCCGACGACGTGGCTGACCGCTTCGCGGCCGGCGTCGAGCGACGTCCGTAGGGCTTCGGACACGGCAGCGACGGCGCGGCCAAGCTCTTTTTGTGCCAGGAAGGCCGTGGCGAGCAGCATCTCCAGCAGCCAACCCAGCGGCAGCCAGGACAGAATGGTGCGAATGCCGACCGTGACGATCAGAACGGACAGCACCAAGAGCCCGAGGGCCACAATGCCGGCGAGCCGTCGCGGGGCGGGCGTGCGGCTGGGGGTGTTGAGGCGGTTTTCGCAGAAGGTGATCAGCTTGCCGAACCAGATCACTGGATGGCCGATCCGCGCTACCAGCGATTGCGGATAGCCGAGCTGTCGTTCGATGGCGAGGGCCAGCGGGGAAATGAGCGGGTCCATGTGTCAGGTCTTTGTCGGGGCGGCAAGCGCCAGCAATTGGTCGATATCGATATGGGTTTCGAGGTGCGCCGCAAGACCATCAAGCGCGCTCTCCACCCCTGCCTCAAAGGCAAGGTCCGGGCTGGCGGCATGGGCCAGAAAGGAACGGCGGAAGGCGTCGGCGGCAAAGAGGCCATGGAGATAGGTGCCTATGATCCGGCCATCGGCACTGATGGCGCCCTCGGGTTCAATGCCGACATGAGCGAAGGGACGGTCCCGATCCGATCCAGTCGTGACGCCCATATGCATGTGATAGCCGGACAACGGCTCGCCTGAGGCCGCGTGGATCGCGGTTTCCAGACGCAATTGCTTGGTGGGGGCCAGCACGGTTTCGACATCGAGGAGGCCAAGGCCGGTGGTGGTGCCGGGGGCGCCCTCAATGCCGTCTGGATCGGCAATGATGCGGCCGAGCATCTGGTAGCCGCCGCAAATGCCCATGACCGTGCCACCGGCCCGGTGGTGGGCCTTGATGTCCACGTTCCAGCCATTGGCAACAAGGGCAGAAACGTCAGCGCGGGTGGCCTTGGACCCGGGCAGGAGGATGAGGTCGGCGTCGCGGGGAAGGGCATCGCCCGGCGGCACCAGCGTCAGGGTGACGCCGGGTTCGGCGCGCAGCGGATCGAGGTCGTCGAAATTGGCAATGCGCGGCAGGCGCGGCACGGCGATGTGGAATGCGCCGGACCCGCCGGAATAGCTTTCGAGCGCCAGGGCATCCTCGGCGGGGAGTTTCGCCGCATCGGAAAAATGGGGCACGGGGCCAAAGCATGGCAGGCCGGTGCGCTCGGACAGGAACGCCTTGCCGCTTTCGAACAGCGCCGGATCGCCAAAGAACTTGTTGATGAGGCTGGCGCGCACCAGCGCTGCATCCTCAGGGTCGATGACCGCCATGGTGCCGACAATGGAGGCGATGACACCGCCCCGGTGAATGTCACCAATGAGCACGATCGGTACATTGGCGGCGCGGGCGAAGCCGAAATTGGCGATGTCGCCGGAGCGCAAATTGACCTCGGAAGCGCTACCGGCGCCTTCGACGAGAACGTAGTCTGCGGTGGCGGAGAGATCGCGAAAGGCCTCGAGCACTTCGGGCAAGAGCCGGGCACGGTCGGCCCAATATTGGCGCGCACTCATGCTTTGACGGCGCTGGCCACGCACGACGACCTGCGAGCCGGTTTCACCTTCGGGCTTGAGAAGCACCGGGTTCATGGCGGTGATGGGGGCGCGGCGGGCGGCTCGGGCCTGCAAAGCCTGGGCACGGCCGATCTCGCCGCCATCCTCGGCGACGGCAGCATTATTGCTCATGTTCTGCGGCTTGAAAGGGGCAACGGAGAGACCGCGATTGGCGAGGGCGCGGCAGAGCCCCGCCACGATCAGCGATTTTCCGACATCGGAGCCGGTGCCCATGAACATCAGGGATCTGGTCATGGCCGGAACGAAGTGCCCATGACGTTGTCTAATTTTCGCAAACGCCGGCACCTAACTCGCTGGAATGGACGGCTTCTAGTGCAAGAATTTGAAGTTCTCCTGACCAGAATTTCCAGCGCAATCCGCCTTCTGAACCTGCAAGCTCTACTACATAATACCCTTTTCCTCGTGGCAAACCCGACCCAGAAACGTGATGAATGGTGATCCGATCTCCTGGCTTGAAACCGTCAAATGTCTTGGGGATGGCATCAAGGACGCCGGGATGTAATTGCGGCCTATCCATTGCCTTGCCTATCGCAGCGAATAGCGGGTGCAAAAATTCTGGATAGTCGGAAAGCTTCTTCATGAGCGAACCTAGAACTTAATCTGACGCACCGTCTATTCTTGCGCAGCGATGACATGAGCGTAAGACCCCATGACGCGGCCGAGGACGCCGCCCATGGGCAATTGGCGGATGCCCTCGGCGTCGAGCGCTTCGAAGAGCGGCGGCAGGCCGGTCTGTTTGGCCGAGGAATAGTGGAATTCGTGGCCATTGAGGCCGGCGGGCCAGGGCAAGGCGCTTTCGTGCAGCAGGCGACGATAGCCGAGCACGCGCTTGGGCCGGTCAATGCGGGTGACGACAGGCAGAAGGCCGGCCATGGCGTGGCTGATGCCCGCCTTGTCGACCAGCGCCTCGCCAAGGGCCATAAAGCCCCCGCATTCGCCATAGATCAGCGCGCCGCGATCACGGGCAGCGACCAGGCCAGCGTGAAAGCCGGTGGCGGCGGAGAGTGTCCCGCCGTGCAGTTCGGGATAGCCACCGGGCAGGAACACCGCGTCGGCATAGGGCGCCGGTGCCTCGTTGGCGAGCGGGGAGAAGAAACTGAGTTCAGCCCCCTGCCCGCGCCAGCCATCGAGCAGATGCGGGTAGAGAAACGCGAAAGCCGCATCGCGCGCTATGGCCATGCGTTGGCCCAGAGGCGGCAGCGATTTGGGCAGGCTGTCCGCCGCAGGGACCGGTGTGACAAGGTTCACCAGGGCATCGAGATCGACGAAATCACCAATGGCCTCCGCAGCGGTATCGAGGAATGGCGCAAAGCCGCGCATCTCGCCGGGTAGGACCAGACCCAGATGCCGCTCTGGCACCACGAGCTCGCTGCGGCGCGGGATGGCGCCGAGCAGTGGCAGGCCGGTTGCCGTAAGGGCCGCAACCAGCATGCGCTCGTGTCTGGCGCTGGCGACGCGATTGAGAATGAGCCCGGCGATGTGAACGCCCGGCCGCCAGTTGGCAAAGCCGGCCACCAGCGGCGCGACGGACTGGCTATGGCGGTCGGCATCGACGACGAAGAGTACCGGCAGGCCGAGTGTTTCGGCCAGATCGCCAGTGGAGCCGTGACCATCGGCAGCGGCATCGAAAAGGCCCATGACGCCTTCAACCAGCAGCAGGTCTGCGCCGGTGGCGTGCTGGGCGGCAAGGGCGCGAATCTGGGTGGCGGGCATGGCCCAGGGATCGAGATTGATGGCTTCGCGTCCCGCCGCATGGCCGAGAAAAACCGGATCGATATAGTCCGGTCCGGTCTTGGCCGGCGCCACGACCATGCCCCGGCGGCGCAGGGCGGCAAGTAGGCCGAGCGTCACCAGCGTCTTGCCGGAACCAGAGCGCGGCGCGGCGATAACGAGGCCCCTAGCCGAAGACATGCCTCCGCACCTCCGCCACATACCAGTCGAGCTGGCCGCGATAGCGGGCAACAGGGCCGAGCACCACAATGGCCGGGGTGGGCACCTCGGTGAGGTCGGCAGCGGCGCCGAGCGTGGTCTCGAGCACAGCCTGATGTGGATTGGCGACATGGGAGACGATGGTCAGCGCCTCTTCGGACTGGCGCCCGGCGGCGAGAAGCTGGGCGGTTATGGCCGGGAGGTGCTTGACCGCCATGAACATGACAATGACCGGGGCGGCCCGCGCCACCGAAGCCCAGTCGACGGCGCCCGGAACAGCGCCGGTTTCATCGTGGCCGGTGAGGAAGATGACGGCGTGGTTGGTATCGCGATGGGTGATTGGCAGGCCGGCATAGGCGAGGCCACCCAGGCCCGAAGAAATGCCTGGAACGATGCGGAAGGGAATGCCGGCGTATGCCAGTTCGCCGGCCTCTTCGCCGCCCCGCCCGAACATGAAGGGATCACCGCCCTTGAGACGCAGCACGCGCTTGCCCGACCGCGCCAGTTCGATAAGGCGAATGGTGATGTCGGCCTGTTTCGGAGACGGTTTGCCGCCGCGCTTGCCGGCATGGATGCGCTCGACATGGGCAGGCGCCAGCCTGAGAATGTCGGGGGACACCAGCGCATCGTGGACGATGATTTCGGCCTGACCCAGGGCGTGGAAGGCCAGCAGGGTCAGCAGGCCCGGTCCGCCGGGACCGGCGCCGACGAGCCAGACTGAGCCCGGCTCAAAGGGCGGGAAATCGGCATGGGCCAATTGCTGCAGATGGATTTCAGACATGGGCGCCAGCCGCCTCTTGAGTGCGCAGGGCGACGCGGGCACATTGACCCGAACAGATGGATTCCGACGAATGAAAATCCTGATCCTGGGGGGGACGGCCGAGGCGCGGCAATTGGCCAATCGCCTGGTGGTGCTGGGCCATGAGGTCATCACCTCGCTGGCGGGGCGTACGCAGGATCCGATCCTGCCCGAGGGCGGGCTGCGCATGGGCCCGTTCGGTGGCATACCGGGACTCTGCGCCTATCTGCGTGCCGCCGGCATCGAGCGGCTGGTAGATGCGACGCACCCGTATGCGGGACTGATTTCGATCAATGCGGTAGCAGCGTCCAGGGCCACGGGCACGAGGCTGGTGCGCTACATGCGACCGCCATGGGAGCCGCTGCCGGACCAGCAATGGATCATGGTGGAGACCCCGCAGGAGGCAGCCGACGCCCTGCCCGCAAATGTCAATGTGCTGCTGACCACCGGGCATGCGGGTCTGGAAACCTATCTGGAGCGCGACGATTGCCGCGTACATGTGCGGGTGATCGAGGCGCCGGGTTTCGAGCTTCCCCGGCATGCCGAGCTGATCATCAGTCGCCCACCCTATGGGCTGGACGACGAGCTGTCGCTGCTGCGGCGTCACGGCATCACCCATCTGGTCAGCAAGAATTCGGGTGGCGGACAAACGGCAGCCAAGCTCGAAGCGGCGCGACAATTGGGCGTGCAGGTGATCATGATCGCGCGGCCGCTCTATGGACCGGCGCTGGAAGTGGCCAGCGTCGAGGCGGCTCTCGATGCGCTGGACCTGCCGACCACCGGGGCATAGCGCGACAGGGCGCAGGTGACATTGGCGCCGCGCTGCTTTTCGAGCAACAGCGGCCCGAAGGCGAGGGCTGCCGCCTCGGCGACGGATGACAAGCCGATGGCTACAGCCACCCGGCGGGACGGATTGGGCGCCGCTTGGGACAGGGCGGAAGTCGGAAGCGACAGCAATGGCAGGCCCAAAGTTGCCGCAGCTTGCAGCAATGCCGGATGACCGGCCTTTCGATCCATCGAAGCCAAGGCGACAATGTGCCGGCGGTCCAGGCCTTTGAGGGCAAGGCAGGTGTCGAGCAGCGTCAGCACATCCTGTATGCTGGCCTGTTCACGCAGGCCCAGGCCGGCGACTATCCCGGATCCGACAGATACTGCCTGTGCCGGGCCGTGCCCGACAGAATCGTCAATCATTTCTCGCCTCGGTGACACGAGGCAGGTCCGCTCAAAAACCTTAGCAGCCCCGGATTAGGTCCCGCATTTGGTCGACCGCACCGAGCTCTGTTTCAGTTCCGTCTTGGGAACGCTGCGCTGACCCGGTTCTAGGCGCGGCAAAGCATGTGGTCAATCAATGGCTTGCATAGATATTCGGGCAGATCGGAATGCTTCTGAAAATCGTTTGCAAATACAATGACTTGCCGCACCCCCACTTGGTCCGCTATGGCCTGAACCTCATGCAGAGGAGGCGCGTCATGGCCGCCAAACGCACCCTTGCCATCGCCACGACCAGCATTTTGATCGGGGTGATCGTGCTGGGGCTCAAATTCCTGGCCTGGTGGCTGACTGGCTCGATTGCGCTCTACTCGGACGCGCTGGAATCGATCGTCAACGTGGTAACGGCGATTGCGGCGCTGATCGCTGTGCGGCTGACCCAGCGACCCGCAGACGCCACCCTACCCTATGGCTACCACAAGGCCGAATATTTCTCGGCCGTTCTGGTGGGCGTGATGATCATCGTTGCCGCCATCCTCATCCTGCGCGAGGCCATATTCGGCTTTCTTGCCCCCGAACTGCCCGAGGCGCCGGTGCAGGGCCTGGCCGTGAGCGGTGTGGCAACACTCATCAACGTGATCTGGGCCTTCGTGCTGATCCGCGAGGGCCGCAAGGCGCGCTCGCCGGCTATTGCCGCCGATGGCCGGCACCTAATGACAGACGTTGTTTCCACCGCAGGGGTGCTGGTGGGGCTTGGACTGGTCTATGCGACCGGCTGGGCACAGCTCGACGCGGTTCTGGCGGCGCTGGTGGCAATGAATATTCTGTGGTCTGGCTGGGGCGTGATCCGCGAAAGCGTCGGGGGGCTAATGGATGTCGCAGTCCCGGCCGATACGCAGAAGACCATTCGCGATGTCATCGCCACCAATGCGGAAGGGGCGCTGGAGGCGCATGACATCCGCACCCGCCAGGCCGGGCGCATGACTTTTATTGACTTTCACCTCGTTGTGCCGGGGGCCATGAGCGTGGACGCCGCGCATACAATCTGCGACGCCATCGAGGCAAAGCTGCGCGAGGCGGTGAAGGATGTGCAGATTACCATCCATGTGGAGCCGGAAGAAAAAGCCAAGCATGCCGGTATTGTTGTTCTCTAGGCCGCTTGCGCGGCACGCGATCCGCGGGCATTTTTGCACCATGCTTAGGCTCATTGCCATTGTGCTGTTGCTTGTCGCCTCCCCTGCCCTGGCGCAGTACTGGACGCATTATGACAATGTGCGCTTTGGCTATGGCATCGACGTGCCGCCGGGCTTCGGTGGCCAGGGCGAGAGCAGCAATGGCGATGGCCAGGTGTTCTACCTGCCCAATGGAAGGCAGGAACTGACCGTCTGGGGCGGATGGCTCGGGTTTTCCGCCGACACGCTCGAGGGCGAAGCCGCAACCCGTTCAGGTTCAGATATCGAGGCGGGTTGGGCAATCAGCTATTCGGCGGCTACCCCGCGATGGGCCACGTGGTCCGGCACGCAGGGTGACAGCATTTTGTACCAGCGCATGATCCTGCTGTGCGATGGCGAGAGCTATGCGGCGTTCCGGCTGACCTATCCGGCCCGAGACCTGGCCCCGATGCACTCTGTTCTCGAGGGCCTGGTGCGCTCGTTCGTCCCCATGGGCTGCTAAAACTCGATCCCTTTCTGCGCCTTCACGCCCGCGCGGAAGTGATGCTTGATCTCGGTCATCTCGGTGACCAGGTCGGCGATCTCGATCAACTCGTCCTTGGCATTGCGGCCGGTGACAATAACATGCTTGCTGGCTGGCTTGTCGCGGAGGAATTCGACGATTTCGGCGATCGGCAGATAGTCGTAGCGCAGGCAGATGTTGAGTTCATCCAGCAGCACCATGTCGTAATCGGGGTCGAGAATGAGCGCCTTGGCCTGCTCCCAGGCCTTGGCGGCGGCGGCCAGATCGCGCTGGCGGTCGGCAACGTCCCAGGTGAAGCCCTCGCCCATGGCATTGATGGTCACGGAGTCGGGAAACTTGTCGAGCACGGTGCGCTCGCCGGTGTTCCAGACGCCCTTGACGAATTGAACAACGCCGACGCGCATGCCATTGCCCAGCGCCCGGAACACCATGCCGAAGGCCGCCGTGGACTTGCCCTTGCCCTTACCGGTATGGACGACAAGCAGACCCTTCTCCTCGGTCTTGGTGGAGAGGATCTTGTCACGCGCGGCTTTCTTCTTCTTCATCTTTTCAGCGTGATAAGCATCGCGCTCGGCCTCGGTCATGAGGTCGGTCTTCTTGGCCGGCTTGTCGGTCATTTTAGGTCCTCCAGATAGGCAAAAACGGAATTGGAGCGGGGTGACCAGAGGCCACGCTGGCGGGCTTCACTGAACTTGGCGAGCAGTTCATCATAGCCGAAGCGATTGGATTGCTTGAGGAAATCGCGCACCGCATCGTCTTCGACGAAGGCCTCGAAGGCGAGGTCGAAATGGTGCGTCTTCACGGCGCCGGTGGTGGCGGCGAAGGCGAACATGAAATCGACCGTGGCGATGATCTCGAAGGCGCCGCGATATCCGTGGCGCTGCATGCCGGCGATCCACTTCGGATTGACGACCCGGGAGCGCATGACATGGCTGATTTCCTCGTCTAGCGAGCGGATTTTGGGTGTTTCCGGGCGGGAGTGATCGTTGTGGTAAGCGGCAGGTTTCATCCCGGAGAGGGTTTCGGCAGCGACAGAAAGACCGCCTTCAAACTGGTAGTAATTGTCACTGTCGAGCAGGTCGTGCTCGCGATTGTCCTGATTGTGGATCACTGCGTCGATCTGGCCGAGGCGGGTCGCGAATCGGTCCTGCATGGGCAGGCCAGCGGATTTGGCGCCATAGGCATACTGGCCCCAGGCGAGAACCTGATTGGCCAGATCGACCTTTTCGGTCCAGTTGCCAGTATCGATGAGCTGGCCCAGGCCGGCGCCGTAAGTGCCTGGCTTTGAACCGAAAATCCGGGCGCCGGCTTCGAGGGACGCATCGGCCTCGGACATACCCTCGGCCATCAGGCCGAGCGCTTCGGCGCGCATGCGGGCGGCGATGGGGTTGTCGTCCTCGGGCTCATCCAGCGCTCCGATGGCGCGGGCGGCGCGGTCGAACAGGGCAATCTGGGCCGGGAAGGCGTCGCGGAAAAAGCCTGAAATCCGCAGGGTTACGTCGACGCGGGGGCGGCCGAGTTTTGCGAGCGGGATGATCTCATAGCCGGAGACGCGGAGCGAGCCGGGGTCCCAGGTGGGGCGGGCGCCGATGAGGGCCAGGGCCTGCGCGATGTCGTCGCCGCCGGTGCGCATATTCGCGGTGCCCCAGACCGAGAGGGCGGCCGATTTCAGGTGCTGTCCAAGGTCCTGAAGGTGGCGGAGAACCAGGCTTTCGGCGGATTTTTTGCCGAGTTCCCAAGCACTTGGGGTAGGCACGGCGCGGGTGTCGACGGAGTAGAAATTGCGCCCGGTAGGCAGGACGTCGAGGCGGCCGCGCGAGGGGGCCCCGGAGGGGCCGGGGGCGATGAATTTTCCGTCCAGGGCATCAAGAAAAGCCTGCATTTCTGCGGGTCCCGAGGCGGCAAGGCGGGGCTTGATGAAGGTTTCCACAGTGTCGAGGACAGCGCGGGTGGCGGTCCAGTCGACCTGGCAGGCACGGGTGCCGGAGACAAGATCGGCAGCGATTATTTCGAGATGCTCGACCACGTCGCCGATGCGCCTCTGACCAGTTCCAGGAGTGTCTTCATGAACGAAGTGTGAATATTCTATCGCCGGGCCGGTCCAGGCCTCCCCCAATTTCGCCGTCAGCGGATCGAAACCGAGCTTCAGATCGTCGGCCAGAGCACGGATCAGCGAGTTATCCCCCTGGGAATCGCCGCGCGGTATTCGGGCGAGCGCGACGGTCAGATCCCGCAGCATGTCGCCCCTGGGCGACGACCCGAAGACGTGCAGGCCGTCACGGATCTGAGCTTCCTTCAAATCGCAGAGGAAGTTGTCGATCTTGATCAGCGCCGCGGCCTCGTCTTCGGGCAGGCCGATGTCCTGATCGAGGCGGTTGTCCCGGGTGAAATCAAGGATGCGCCGCTTGAGGTCCTTGAGGCGGCGGCGATCCATGCCGGAGGCGGCATAGTATTCGTCCAGCAGGGCTTCGAGGTCTTTCAGCGGCCCATAGGTTTCGGCGCGGGTGAGCGGGGGCACCAGATGGTCGATGATGACCGCGCCGGTGCGGCGCTTGGCCTGGGTACCCTCACCCGGATCGTTGACGATGAAGGGATAGAGATGCGGCAGTTGGCCCCAAAGCGCATCGGGATAGCAATCGGCATCGAGCGCCGCAGATTTGCCGGGAAGCCATTCAAGGGTGCCGTGCTTGCCATTGTGGACCATGGCGTGGGCGGCAAAGTCGTGGCGCAGCCAGAGATAGGCGGCGATATAGGCGTGCGGGGGCACCAGAGCGGGGTCGTGATAGCTGGCGGTTTCGTCGAGGTTATAGCCTCGCGCCGGCTGGAGGAGCAGGACGACATTGCCGAAGCGGTGCGCGGGGAGATGGAAGGCGTCGTCGCGGACAAAGGGATCTGTGGCCGGATCGCCCCAGCGGGCGCCGACGGCGGAGCGGATGGGTTCGGGGAGTTCTGCAAAGAGCTCGCCATAGCGGGCAAGCGAGAGCACGGCGGCGGATTGGCCGCGCTGGGAATTGGCATTGGTGGGTCCGGATTGGAGCAAGTCTATCAGCTCCGCGGAGGTTTTGGGAAAGAGGGATGTGCCCGAACCCCCGCCCTCGGCCCCTCCGATCAAGGGCGAGGGAGGCTCAGGAGTCGTCACAGCCAGATCGTACCCCGCCGTCTCCATTTCCATCAGCATGCGCACAGTCGATTCCGGAGCGTCGTAGCCGACGCCGTTGGCGAGGCGCCCGTCGCGGATGGGGTAATTGGCGAGGATGATGGCGACGCGGCGGTCGGCGCGGGGGGTGGCGCGGAGGCGGGCCCAGTTGAAGGCGAGGTCGACGGCGCGGGCGATGCCGCCATGGTCAGGGGCATAGGCGGAGAGCGGGCATTGGGTGCGGTCGTGCCAGACGGCGTCGGCCTTGTGCCCGACGAGCAGGCCCCCGATGCGGCCATCGACCTCGGGCATGACGAGGTACATCGCCATGTCCTTGGAGGAGAGGCCTTGGGGGTCAGCGGCCCATTGGCCCTGAGAGCGGCCAGATTGGATGAGCTGGATTACCGGGGCGTCCGTACCGGCAAAGGGGTTTTGTGCGGGCGCGAGGTCGCCGACGCCGAGGGCGAAGGCGGTGAGATTGAAAATGGCCGAGGGCGGAAAGGCGGACAGGGTCTGCTGCACGAAGGCGATGCAGGCGGCCTCCTTGAGGGAGGAGACAACCACGGGCACAGGGGCGAGGCCGCGGGCTTCGAGTTCGGCGATGAGCGCTTCGAGCGTGGCCGTGCCGGCGCCTTCGAGGGCGGCGCGGTAGAAGAGGATGGGGATGTGTGCGGGGCGCCCTGGTCCACCGGAAGAGTCGTTGAACGAGCCCCCCTCCCCATCCGTCCCCGCAAGGGGGAGGGTGCCGCATCGCGACTTGTGGAGGTTTCGCAAGCCCGCTTGGTCGGTAATGCCGGTGCTGGGGTGCCAGAGGCCGTAGCGGGGGAAGGGTTGGGGCTGCAAAGAAGAAAGGCACCCCTCATCCGCCCTTCGGGCACCTTCTCCCTCAAGGGGAGAAGGCGAAGTCGCCGCGAGTTTCGCGAAGGCGCTCAGGATCGCATCGGCATTGTCGGGGCCGCCGGCGATGAAGAGCTGGTGGAGAGCCGACCAGTCGTCGGGGTCGAGGGTGGAACGATCGCGCAGGATGGGATCGGGGTTGGCGTCGCCGGGGAGGAGCGCCAGCGGGATATTGCGGTTGGCGCAGAGGGCGGTCAGTTCATCGACGCCGTATTGGAAATAGGCGGCGCCGCCGATGAGACGGAGAACGACGAGACGCGCATGGGCCACGGTCTTTTCCAGCCACATATCGACGGAGAGATTGTTGGAGAGCCGGAGCGTGTTGGCGAGCCTCAGGCTGTTCTCCCCTGCCCGGTCGGCGGCGCCGGCGAGCATGGCCAGTTCGCTATCGGCCGAGGAGGCGAAGACATAGTCGCCTGGCGACTGGGCGAGGTCGATGGCCTCGCCTTCGAGCTGGATTGTACCGGCCTGGGCGGAGAGGAGATGCATCAGGAGAAAATCTCGAGGGTGAAGGGGCTGAGCGACCCCCTTCCCAGCTTCGCCAGGGCCTGCCGGCCAAGCGACCCCCTCCCCTCGAGGGGGAGGGTGGGCAGGAGCCAAGATCGCAGCGCCCAAGACATGGCCAGTTATGCCGCCGCCTGCTCGAGGCTGGCGGTAATGGCCGCCCGGTCCAGCGGCTGTTCGCCGATGACGACCAAGGCAGTTTCGCGCTGTTCGCCTTCCTTCCAAGGGCGATCGAAATAGGCGGTGACGCGGGGCCCGACGGCCTGGATGGCGAGGCGGGCGGCGGCGCCGGGAATACTGGCAAAGCCTTTCAGGCGCAGGACGTCATGCGACTTGATGGTGCTTTCGATGATCGAGAGCAGGTGATCCTTGTCCTGGATGGCAGGGAGCACCAGCGAGAAGCTGTCGAAATCGTCATGCTCATGGGTTTCTCCGCCATGTTCCAGTTCGTGATGGCTGGGACGGTTGGCGATGTCGTCTTCGCTGCCCATGCCCATGCCGAGCAGGGCAGCGATATCGACATGGCCGTTGCGGGCGCGGATGACGCCGACGCCGGGCCTGAGTTCGGCGCGAATATTGGCCTCGACCTTGTCGAGCAGGGCCGCATCGACCAGATCGGTCTTGTTGATGATCACCAGATCGGCCACCGATAGCTGGTCCTCGAAGAGTTCGCCTAGCGGCGTCTCGTGATCGAGCATTTCATCCTGTCGGCGCAGGGCATCGACGGCGGCTTCGTCGGAGGCAAAGCGGCCTTCGGAGAGTGCCGCGGCATCGGCAACGGTGACGATGCCGTCGATGGTGACCTGAGCCTTGATCTCTGGCCAGTTGAAGGCGCGGATCAGCGGCTGCGGCAAGGCCAGGCCCGAGGTTTCGATGACGATGTGATCGAATTTTTCGGGGCGGGCGAGCAGCGCCTGCATGGTGGGGATGAATTCGTCGGCCACGGTGCAGCAGATGCAACCATTGGACAGCTCAACCATGTCCTCCTCGCGGCAGGTTTCATCGCCGCAGCCGGCGAGAATGTCCTTGTCGACGCCCAGATCACCAAATTCGTTGATGATCAGCGCGATGCGCTTGCCCTTGGGGGCATGGGCCAGCATGTGGCGGACAAGCGTGGTCTTGCCGGCGCCGAGGAAGCCGGTGATGACGGTGGTGGGGATCTTGGCGGTCATTAAATCTGTGTCCTCAAGTCAAAAGGCGCGCCACCGTTTCCGGTGGCGCGCGCTCATGTGAGCGGAAGTCGGATCAGGCGTAGAGACGCGAGGTCACAAGACCGGTCTTGCCCAGGCCACGCACCAATTTAGCACCGGCCAGAACAGCGAGATCGACCAGCGGCTCGAGCAGCACGACCAGCATATAGGCGCCGCCGAACGTCACCACCGATGTGAGATTTTCGGCACCGAAACCCTGGCCATAAAGAGCCCAGAAGGCCACCCAGAGCACCACGCCGCCCTGATAGGTCGCCGAGAGCGCCAGAGCCTGGCCATAGCCCAGATCGACATAGGGTGTGTTGGCCGGAATGATCCTGTCCGCCAAGAACTTGATAGCGACGAGCGGGGCGACCAGCGAGGTCACGTTGGCGAAATATTGCGGCAGGTCAAAGGGCGCAAAGAACAGGCCCTGGAGCAAAAGGCCCAGCGCCAGACCGATGGCCGCCGGCGCAGCGCCCAGGATCAGCAGCAGGGTCGAGCCGAGGATGAGATGCACCTCGCTGACGCCGACGGGATAATGCGGGAAGACTTCAAAGAAGACGAAGACAGCCGCGGTGGCGATGGCAGCACGGGCCAGCAGGGACACGGCGCCGCGCTCGTGCACGGTGTCGATGGCGAATTTTGCGGTCATGGCACCGGCGGCCGCGGCCGTGCCATAGGCCAGGAGCATTTTTTCGGGGGAGACGAGTTCGGGTTCGATATGCATTTGGATTGTCCGGATTTCGAGGGTTGGAATCGTTGAAGCGCGACGCGGCTTGCGCAGCGGGACGCGCGGGACCACAGGTCCCCAAATCGGACTTAGCCTGATGGCTTGATCATAGTGCCTCCATCTGTCCCACCGACAGTCGAGTGTTCAGTCAGAGGTTGGCAGGTCTCCTGGCTCACGGGTCACTGTGCTGCTCTGCCTTCCCAACCCCGTCGGGGTCAGTGGCACGATCGAGCGCACTCGCCGCTTACAGTTGCGGGGGCAGCCATGGATTCGGTCCCTAATGGGTACGCCTCACCATGTTCCCTTTTGATCCCCTTGCCGGTGTGGGCGTGGGGAACCAACCTATCAGCCAGTGTTAGGCCGCCCTGTGCTCGCGGTCAATGGAGATGGCTATTCGCGGTAATCGGGATGGGGATAGCCGATGGAGACCCAGTCGATGCGGGCGCCGACATCTTCGAGCAGCGGATTGGACGATGACACCTCGACATCGCCCATGATGGGATCGGTGTCGATGCCACTGGGGTAGAGGCGGGGCGAAAAGCTCACCGAGATATGGCAGCCGCCTGGAATGTCCGCCAGATTGCCAGACTGGAAGCCTGCGGCGCCGCCATAGTCCCAGCCGAAGCCATTGAGGGTAAAGGGCTCGCCATTGAGCTCTTCAACCTGCGGCACGGTGAAACCGGCGCGCAGGCCCCCGGGGGCAGTCATCTTGGCCGAGAGCTCGATATAGCTGGGGTCCTTGCGGCCTTCTTCGTCCCACCAAACGAACATGATTTCGCGCTTGAGATCATCGGGATAGACCAGGGTGGCCAGCATTTCGGTGCCCTCAGGGCCCGGCACGATACCCGTCCTGACATTTTCGGCGCCGTAAATCTCGATCAGCCTTGCCTCGGAACTGTCAATGCCGAAGGCGCCTTCGCAGGCCACTTCCTCCGCGAGGACGGGGGCTGCAAGAAGGACGGAGGGGAGCAGGAACAGGGCAGCGCGCATGGGTTATCTCCTCGGGCCGCGCCAATCTGGCGCATGCTTGATTGCCCGGCAAGCTGCGACTCGAGGTATGAACCCAGACTGAAGGAGAAGCATCATGAAACCCATCAGTTTCAGCCGCGAAGAAACCAAGGCCATTGTCGGGGACATCCAGGACTATTTCCGGGAGGAGCTGGACCAGTCGATCGGGGTCATCCCGGCGGAAATGCTGATGCAGTTCTTCGCCGAGAAGATGGGCGCCTATTTCTACAATCGCGGGCTCTATGACGCGCAGGCATTGGTGCGAAAGAAGATCGATGATGTCAGCGACGAGATCTTTTCGCTCGAGCAGGTGACCAGGAGCTCGCGCTGATTCGCTGGCAGCGGGCAAGCGGGGGGAGGCGTCGGCTTTGGCCGAAAAGCTCACCCGCTCATCAGGGCGGGTGAGTTAGAGTTTGCTGACCTAGTGCCGGTCGACTGAGCGGACGGCGGCGATGCTGTAGGGGATGCACCCACCCGGTCCCTCCCCGTTAAGGGAAGGAGCCGCATCGGGCTTGTGGTCAGTCGCGTTTGAATTGCGACGCCTAGAACGGTCCCAAAGTTCCGACGACATGTGGTCAGACGAGACTATCCGAGACAGTCCACGAGGCCTTTAGCGAGGCTGCGCAGCAGCTCGGGATAGAGGTTCGGGCCTTCGGTGAGGCTGGCGCCTTCAGGGTCGAGCTTGCCGGCCCTCGCATCGGTACCTTCGACGATGGTGCGGACGATGGCGGGCTCGAAATTGGGCTCGGCAAAGACGCAGGTGGCGCCCAGCTCACTGACCTTGGCGCGCAATTCATCGATGCGGGCAGCGCCGGGCATGGCTTCGGGCGAGACGGTGACAGTGCCGGCAACGGTGAGGCCGAAGCGGGCCTCGAAATATTGGTATGCATCGTGGAAGACGATGAAGGGATTGCTGGCTATGGGTTCCAGCGTGGCGGCGAGTTCGGCCTGGAGCGCGTCCAGACGAAGCAGCTCTGCCTCGGCATTGGCGGCATAGGTAGCGGCATTGTCCGGATCGGCTTCCGACAGGGCGGTGGCGATCCGGCCGACCATCAGCCCGGCATTGACCGGGTCAAGCCAGAAATGCATGTCGCCTTCACCATGGGCGTGGTCATGGTCTTCGTGACCTTCATGGTCTTCATGGTCATCGTGACCCTCATGTGCATGATCGTGCTCGGTGTGGTCGTGGTCATGGTCTTCGTCGCCATGCGCATGGGCCTCGAAGGCGCCGCCTTCGCGGACTGGCAGGAGTTCAATACCGGGTGTCTCGGACAGTTCGACCACAGCGGCATTTGTGGAGAGTGTTTCCAGCGCGTCGGCCAGGAACAGTTCCATGCCATGGCCGGTCCAGAAGACCACGTCGGCGCTTTCCAGGGCCGCCGCGTCGGAGGGACGCAGCGAATAGGTGTGGGGCGAGGCGGCGCCCTTGACGATAAGACCGGGGACGCCGACATCGCCCATGACGGCGGAGACCAGCGAATGGATTGGCTTGGTTGAGGCGACGACTGCAGGCGCGGCCAGGGTGGTGCCGGTCAGCAGCAATGTGCCGAAAGCGGCGAGCGGGATTGCGGTTCGGATCATCGTCTGGCCTTGTGGTGTGTTATGTTATTACGCTTGCCGCGGTGTTATGCTATAACGTATTGAAGGACGTCAAGGGGTGATTGCGAATGTCGGCATGGCGCCGATCAGTTCGTGATCCCTATGGGCAAGAGTGCCTGGGCACCCCCACCCAGCCTACCCCTCAAAGGGAGGAGCCGGGCCGGTGACCGTTGATACCCCGAGTTCGGGCCGGAACAAGATGAACGCAATTATGCCGAGAGAAACCCTGATCACCCTCGCCCGCGCCGGCGTGCGCAGTGGCGGACGCGTGCTGGTGGAGGATGTGGACCTGACCATTTCGCGCGGCGAGATCGTGACGCTGATCGGGCCGAACGGATCGGGCAAGTCGACCACTGCCAAGATGGTGACGGGCGTATTGAGGCCAAGCATGGGCAGCGTGGTCCGCAAGCCGGGGCTGACCGTGGGCTATGTGCCGCAGAAGCTGGCCGTGGACTGGACATTGCCGCTGACGGTGGAACGGCTGATGACCCTGACGGGCCGGCACGGGCCGGCGGAAATCACAGCGGCGCTCGAGGCCGTTGGCGCCACGCGCCTGCGAAAGGCGGCGGTGCAGGAATTGTCGGGGGGCGAGTTCCAGCGCGTGCTATTTGCCCGTGCGATGATCCGCAAGCCGGACCTGCTGGTGCTGGACGAGCCCGTGCAGGGCGTGGATTTTTCAGGGGAAGTAGCGCTTTACCAATTGATCCGGCAAATCCGCGACACGACGCAGGCGGGTATCCTGATGATTTCACATGATCTGCATGTGGTGATGGCGGAGACCGATACGGTGATCTGCCTCAATGGCCATGTGTGCTGCCGGGGCACGCCAAACGCAGTCAAGACCAGCCCGGAATATCTTCGCCTGTTCGGCGACCGAGCCGGATCGGCGCTGGCGCTCTACGAGCACCGCCACGACCATGAACATCATGAGGATGGCTGCGTGGTGGGGGAGGCGCATGATCAGGACCATGCGGGGCATCGCCATGGGCATGGGGAGCACCATCATGAGCGCTGATTTTCCGGGAGACGCCCGAACCCCCGCCCCATTCCCACCCCTCAAAGGGGAGAGGCTCAGGCATCGTGCCTGGGGCGCAATCTTGCCACGAGTGCAGAGCACTCCCCTCCTGCTCAAGGTGGGGGTTCTTCGCAACCGGGGGGGCCACCATGTTCGCTGACTTCTTCTCCCGCGCCCTCATTGCCGGTATTGGCCTTGCCGCCGTGACCGGGCCGCTGGGCTGTTTCGTAGTCTGGCAGCGCATGGCCTATTTCGGGGATACGATGGCGCATTCGGCGCTGCTGGGCGTGGCGCTATCGATCCTGCTTTCGGTCAACATGACACTGGGCGTGTTTGCCGTGGCGGCGCTGGTGGCGGGAGCGCTGTTGCTGCTGCAAAAGCAGAATACGCTGTCGACCGATGCGCTATTGGGTATTCTCAGTCATTCGAGCCTCGCCGTGGGGCTGGTCATTGTGGGGTTTCTCACCCAGGTGCGCATCGACCTGATGGGGTTCCTGTTCGGTGACATCTTGGCCGTTTCAGTCGAGGACATCGCGGTGATCTATGGCGGCGGGACCGCCATTCTCGCCATATTGGTACTCAATTGGAGGCCGCTACTGGCGGCAACGGTCAGCGTGGAACTGGCCGAGGCCGAGGGGCTCCGGCCGGAAGTCAGCCGCATCATATTGATGCTGCTGATGGCATCGGTCATTGCCATCGCCATGAAGCTGGTGGGGGTGCTGCTGATCACCTCGCTCCTGATCATTCCCGCCGCGACAGCGCGACGGCTGAGTGCGACCCCGGAAATGATGGCCGTGGTGGCCGCCATGCTGGGCGGGGTGGCGGTGGTGGGCGGCTTGTTCGGCTCGCGCACCTGGGATACCGCTTCGGGTCCGTCCATCGTGGTGATGGCGCTGGCGATCTTCCTCTTGTCGCTGGTCGTGCCCACGGCAAAACTGTTTGGCAGGAGAGAACACAATGGCGCATGAGCACGCGATGCCGGCGGACCTGACCCGAAACCAGGAACTGGTGCTGGGCACGCTCAACCACGCGCCTGCACCGCTCTCGGCCTATGACATTCTCGACCTGTTGCGCAGCGAAGGCATAAGGGCGCCGTTGCAAATCTATCGGGCACTGGACAAGCTAGTGGAGCGCGGCCTCGCCCACCGCCTGGAATCCCTCAATGCCTTTGTGGCCTGCGCCGACGAGCATTGCCACCGCAAGGGGCTGATCGCCTTTGCCATCTGCGAAGGCTGCGGCAAGGTGGATGAATTCGCCGACGCGGTGATCGAGGAACGGCTTGGCAATTGGGCCCGCGACACCGGCTTCAAGGTCGAGCGCACCACGATGGAAATTCGTGGCAAATGCGCGGAATGCCTCAAGGCGGCTTGAGGGGGATCGTTGTCCGCCCCGTCCTACGAGGCCGCTTCGCGGCAGCTCAGGATGAGAGCCGCTGAACTCCTACGGATCGGCGGGATACATGGGCAGGCCCGACATCACTGGCAGCCAGGGTTCGCGGCGTTTGCACCAGCCTTCCACCTGCGGGGTAATGCCATTGGGGGCATCGTCGAGAGAGCCGAGATAAATCTCGGCACCGGTCTCATCGAGATTGAACAGCCTTGACCCGCAAGTGGCGCAAAAGGCGCGGCCGTCATGGGTGGCGATCTCTCCCTGGTAGCTGAACTGGTTCGGCTTCCAATCGGCATAGGCTAGAAAGGACGTGCCGGTGACCTTGCGGCAATCGGAGCAGTGGCAGAGGCCGGATTTGAACGGTTCGCCCCGTACCTGGTAGCGCACGGCGCCGCAGAGGCAGCCGCCGTTTCTGATCTCGTCCGTCATGTCTCTCTCCCGCTGCTTGCTTGCGGTCAACACATGGACGCAACCAAGGTTCGGCAGGGAAAGCAGAAGTGAACAGCGGGCTGAAGGCTCAGACGGTTGCGGTCAGGAAATGCACGGCGGCAGCGCCGTATTCGCGGGTGTCATCGAGGATGAACCCATCGGGGACGGTGACTTCCGCATCTGCGGACTCTTCCCAGACAATGGTGGCGCCGGGCGCCAGCCAGCCATTGGCGGCCAGCTCGGCAAGGGCCTTTTCGCCCAAGCGCTGATTATAGGGCGGATCGAGAAAGACCAGATCGAACTGCCCGAACGTGCCCGGCTTGCCCAATGCGGTGGCGTCGCGGCGCAACAGCTTGGAGATACCGGCGGCGCCGAAGGCCTCGATATGGTCCCGGATGATGCCGCGCGCCTCGGCGCCGATGTCGACAAAGGTGACATGTTCGGCACCGCGCGAAAGGGCTTCCAGCCCCAGCGCGCCGGTGCCGGCAAAGAGGTCGAGCACCCGTTTGCCGATCAGCACCGGCCCGAGCCGGGCGCAGAGGATGTTGAACATCGATTCCCGGGCCCGGTCCGATGTAGGGCGAATGCTGTCGTCCGACGGGGAGATCAGGGTCTTGCCGCGAAATTTTCCGGCGACGATGCGCATCGATCAGCCCTTGGGCTTGCGTGGACCGGAAGGTGGACGGCCGCCCGAAGGACGACCTCCTGTGGGACGTGCGCCGGTGGGGCGAGCGCCGCCAGGCTTCCCGGCATAGGGCTTTCCAGCGGGACGCGGGCCACCCGAGGGAGGTCGGCCGCCGGCGGGCCTTCCGGCATAGGGTTTGGCGGAACCACCAGGCTTGCCGGCGGGACGCGGACCCGAAGCAGGGCGGGAACCACCGGGCTTGCCAGCGAAGGGCTTGCGATCACCATAGGGTTTTCCAGCCGGGCGGGCATCGAGGCGCTGCGGACGGTCTCCAAAGGGGCGATCCGAGCGGGACGGGCGTTCAGCGCCGGAGCGTTCCGGGCGGGGGCCACGCGATGGCGTGTCGCCAGAGGGCCGCTGCGGCCGATCACCAAAATCGCGCTTGGGACGCTCCTCGAAGCCACGATCCGGACGCTGGCCGCGGGCTGGACGTTCCCCGAAAGACCGCGCCGGCTTGTCCCCGAAGGCGCGCTTTGGACGATCCTCGAAGCCGCGTTCAGGGCGGGCACCACGCGCAGGACGGTCACCCGAACGAGTTGGCCTGTCGCCAAAGGAACGGGCCGGCCTTTCGTTGAAATCGCGCTTGGGCCGCTCGGAAAAACCGCCGCGGACCGGCTTGTCCCCGAAGGAGCGCGCGGGCCTGTCGCCAAAGGATTTGCGGCCTTCCGGGCGGTCGCCCTCGCGTTCCGGACGACTGGCCGGCTTGCCAAAGGCGCGCGGCGCCTGATCGTCGGCCCCCTTGCGACCGCGCGGTGGCGGTTTGGCCACGAAGGTTTCGGGCGCACGGCCATCTTCGTCGAAATGAACGCGGCGCGGACGGCCGGTTCGTTCTTCGGCCTGGTCCATGGGGCGGGCGGCGCGCGGCCGACCGGTATCACGGTCACGAGGGGAGCGCACCGGCCGCTCATCGCGCACGGGCACGGTGTCGGGCATGTCGCTCTCGAAATCGGCGCCGGCGGATTCGGCCAGCTTCTTGCCGAGCTGGTCACGCAGCATGCGGGACTTGACCATTTCCACGCCGCCCTCGGGCAGATCGCCGAGCTGGAAGGGGCCATAGGACACGCGGATCAGGCGGTTCACCTCAAGGCCGAGAGAGCCAAGGACGTTCTTGACCTCGCGATTCTTGCCTTCGCGCAGGCCGAGTACGATCCACACATTGCTGCCCTGCTCGCGCTCAAGCGTGGCCGTGATGGGGCCATACTGGACGCCCTCGACAGTGATGCCATGCTTGAGGCTATCGAGCTGGACCTGGGTCACCTGGCCAAAAGCACGGACGCGGTAGCGGCGCAGCCAGCCGGTGGAGGGCAGCTCCAGGATGCGCTTCAAACCACCATCATTGGTAAGCAGGAGCAGGCCTTCAGTGTTGATGTCGAGACGCCCGACGGTGAGCACCCGCGGCAGACCCTTGCGGTCAAGATCTTCAAAGATGGTGGGGCGGCCCTCTGGATCCTTTTCAGTGACCACGAGCCCGGCGGGCTTGTTGTAGAGCCAGACACGGGTGCCCTGGCGAGCGGCCAGCGGCAGACCATCGACAGCGATCTTGTCGCGGCTGGTGACGTTGAAGGCCGGGGTGATCACGGTCTTGCCGTTGACGGCGACGCGGCCATCGGCAATCCAGCCCTCGGCGTCGCGGCGCGAGCAGAGGCCGGCGCGGGCGATGACCTTGGCCAGACGGTCGGCGGATTCAGGCTGTTTGGGTGTGTCGCTCATTGGAGCACTTTCTGACATGCGGGACCCATGAGGCCACCGAGGGGATCGCGGTGGCGGGCGGCGCGGAAAACAGGACAACGGCCGGAGCAGTCTGGCCGCTGATGGTCAAGGTGGGACGTGTCCCTGGGTCTAGAGCTTGGATTCGTCGCCCAGGAGTTTGGCTTCCTTGGTTCCTAGTACCGCTGAAGATGGACCCTGGCGCTGAAGCGCCTTGCGCACATCTTCGGGGCACCGCTCGTCGCGCAGGGAGACAAGTTCGCCCGAGGCGGCACGGCAAACCAGCTGCGAATCGCCAACGCGCGTGAAGTACTCGGCCGGCGGCAGATAAAGCGGACGATCGTTATTGGCGGTGACGGCCATGTTGGCAGCCCGCATGCGCGCGGTGAGCTGGCGGGCCTCGGCCTCTGTCAGCGGACGGCCACCAAGGGTGCGCATATCGACCACGCGGGCATTGCGCAGCAGCACCATGTCCGCTTCGCTCAGATTGGTGGTGTCGATCTGCACCGTGTCACTATTGGCCGGAAGCTGGGCCGAAGCGACCTGGGTGGTCGGGGTCGGCAGGCTGGCTTCGGACTTGGGCAGAACCAGGGGCGCGCGCGCCATGGTCAGGTCTTCCTTGGGAGCATCTCCCGGGATCAGGCCAACGCCGCGCGCCGTGGTGTTCATGACCTCGCGCTCGAAGGTGCCGAAGTCGGTCAGGGCGTTGGTACCTTCGACCGTGGTGCAAGCGGCAAGCGCCAGCGTGGCCATCAGCCCCAGCGCGGCAAGACCTGCCCTGGCGGCAGCCCGGATGGCAGCGGAGTGCCCGGTCAATGCAGTGTGCATGCAAAATCCCTTACGATAACGGCGCGCTTATAGCGCATTCCCACCGCTAAGACCAGATTCTGGCAGCACGGTGATCAGACGTGTTCAGGCGGGCTTGTTTTTAGACCGGCGCGAGAAGCCAAGCAGGTCGATAAACAGGAGGATGACGCCGAACGTGATCGCCACATCGGCCAGGTTGAAGATGTAGAACGACCAGCTGCCCCAATGGAAGTGGAAGAAATCGGCGACGGCGCCGTAGACCAGCCGATCCAGCGCATTGGACAGGGCTCCGCCCACGCAGAGCGCCAGCCCGAGGCGCACCAGAATGTCGCGTGCCCGCCACCACCAGACAGAGAGCGCCACGATGGCGACCAGCATGACCAGACCCAGCGCCCAGACTGGCAGGCCATCGAACAGGCCATAGGAAATCCCGGTATTCCAGACCAGGACATAGTCAAAGAAGGGCGTCACGGTCAGCATTTCGCCGCCGCGCCAGCCAGTCGACGAGATGGGCTCGAAGAAAAAGGGGACGCTGACGCAGGCAGCCTGGCCAATGGCATAGCACTCGGCGGCAATATGGTAGGCCTTCTGGGCCCGGTCGACGCCAAAGGCGATGATTGCCGCCATGAGGGAGGCGAGAATGGTGGGGTCGCGGAGGGATTGAGCGTTCAAGGCCGGCTCCGTATCCCCTTCTCCCACTGTGGGAGAAGGTGGCGCAAAGCGCCGGATGAGGGGTTGGGATGGTGGGGGCAAACCCCTCACCCGCCCTTCGGGCACCCTCTCCCACAAAGGGAGAGGGGAAAGGTCAGAGGCCAAGAGCCGCGCGTTCGCGCAGGGCCTGGGCATCGCGGGGCGAGACATCGGGATAGTCCGGGTCGGAGCCCACTTCGGGCAGCACTTTCCAGGAGCGGGCGCAGCGCGTGCCTTCGGCCAGGGCCGGAGCCACGGAAATGCCGGGCACGTCGTCGAGGCGGAACGCCTCGGACGGGCCTTCATCCTGCTTGATCTCGACTGCCGAGGTAATGGCGATTTCGGCGAGGTCCTGGCCTTCGAGCGCCACGATATAGCGGGCATCGGCGACAAAGACCTTGGGCGCGGCTTCGAGCGAGGAGCCGATGCGTTTTTCGCGGCGTTCGATTTCCAGCGCCCCAGTGACGGCGCGGCGGACGGCGCGGATCAGCTGCCACTTGTTGGCGAGGTCCGTGTCAATCCAGCTCTCCGGGATGTCGGGGAACAGCCGTAGATGGACCGAGGAGCCCTCTTCGGGGTGACGCTCCAACCAGCATTCTTCCATGGTGAAGACTAGGATAGGCGCGAGCCAGGCCGTCAGCGCATTGAACAGGTGATCGAGCACGGTCAGGGCCGAGCGGCGCTTGATCGAGGAGATGGGATCGCAATAGAGCGCGTCCTTGCGGATATCGAAATAGAAGGCCGACAGCTCGATATTCATGAAGTTGGAGAGGAGCGTGACGACCTTGCGGTAGTCATAGTCCTTGTAGGCGGCTCGAACGCCCTGATCGAGCTGGGCCAGGCGATGCAGCATCAGCCGCTCGAGTTCGGGCATGTCCTTGGGATCGACGACATCCTCTGGCTTGAAATGAGCGAGATTGCCCAGGAGCCAGCGCATGGTGTTGCGCAGCTTGCGATAGCTGTCGACAGTGGTCTGGATGATCTCCTTGCCCAGGCGCAGGTCCTCGGAATAGTCCGAAGACGCGACCCAGAGGCGCAGGATATCGGCACCGAACTGCTTGATGATCTCCTGCGGGGCGACGACATTGCCCAGCGATTTCGACATCTTCCGGCCCTCGCCATCCATGGTGAAGCCATGGGTGAGGACGCTTTCATAGGGCGCGTAGCCGTTGGTGGCACAACTTTCTAGCAGGGAAGAGTGGAACCAACCGCGATGCTGGTCCGAGCCTTCGAGATACATCGAGGCCGGGAATTTGAGATGCGGCCATTTCTGCTTGTTGCGCAGAACGAAGCTGTGGGTCGAGCCTGAGTCAAACCAGACGTCGAGCACGTCGGTGACCATCTCATAGTCGGCGGCCTGGTAGTCGGAGCCGAGATAGCGCTCGGCGGCGCCGGGCTTGTACCAGGCATCGGCGCCCTCTTCCTCAAAACTCTGGGCGATGCGGTGATTGACCGTCTCGTCCTTGAGGATTTCGCCCGTCGCCTTGTGAACGAAAACGGTGATCGGCACGCCCCAGGCGCGCTGGCGCGACAGCACCCAGTCGGGGCGGTCGGCAATCATGGCGCGCAGACGGTTCTGCCCGGCGGCGGGGTAGAACTTGGTCTTATCGATAGAGGCCAGGGCGCGGGTGCGCAGGGTATCGTTCGCGGCGCCGTCGATGTCTTTGTCCATATAGACAAACCATTGCGGCGTGTTGCGGAAGATGACCGGCTTCTTGGAGCGCCAGGAGTGCGGGTACTGATGCTTCACACGGCCACGGGCGATGATGTTGCCCTTTTCGGCCAGCGCGGCGATGACACGATTATTGGCGTCGCCCTTCTTGCCATTGTCGTCGATAACGCGGGCGCCATCGAAGCCGGGGGCGTCCTTGGTGTAGAAGCCGCCATCGTCGACGGCATAGGGGATGGTCGGGTCGATGCCGCGCTCGTTGAGGAGGCGGGTGGATTCCATCCAGATGCCGAAGTCGTCAAGACCGTGGCCCGGCGCGGTATGAACGAAGCCCGTACCGGCGTCATCGGTGACGTGTTCGCCATCGAGCAGGGGCACGTCGAAATTGTAGCCGTCGGCGAGGCCGCGCAGCGGGTGGTGCGCTGAGATGCCCGAGAGAACCGAAGCTGGCACGTGCTGCAGGCGCACAAAGGTCTGCACTTTGGCCTTGGCGAAGACTTCGCCCGCCAAATTGTCGGCCAAGATCAGCTTGTCGCCCACCTTGGCCCAGTTTTCTGCTGGCGCCTCGGTGACTTCATAGAGGCCATATTCGATGCGGTTCGAGAAGCTGATGGCTCGGTTGGCCGGGATGGTCCAGGGGGTCGTGGTCCAGATGACAACAGATGCGCCGGTCAAGTGCTCGCGATGGGTGATAACCTCATCGGTGTCGTTCCTGTCGACCGACTGGATACGCGAAACCGGGAACTTCACCCAGATCGTGTCGCTCTCGTAATCGGCATATTCGATTTCGGCTTCGGCCAGCGCGGTACGTTCGACCACCGACCACATCACCGGCTTGGAGCCGCGATAGAGCTGACCGGTCATGGAGACCTTCATCAGCTCGCGGGCGATCTGGGCTTCGGCGTCGAAGCTCATGGTGAGATAGGGATTGTCCCATTCACCCAGGATGCCGAGGCGCTTGAATTCCTCGCGCTGCACATCCACCCATTGCTCGGCAAAGGTGCGGCATTCCTGGCGGAATTCGACCACCGGAACCTCGTTCTTGTCCTTGCCCTTGGCGCGGTACTGCTCTTCGATCTTCCATTCGATGGGCAGGCCATGACAGTCCCAACCGGGGATATAGGCCGAGTTGTAGCCCAGCATCTGCATGGAGCGGGCGACGAGGTCCTTGAGCGTCTTGTTGAGCGCGTGACCGATATGGATATTGCCATTGGCATAGGGCGGGCCATCATGGAGCGTGAACAGCGGGCGATCCTTGGCCTGCTCGCGCTGCAAGGCGTAAATATCCATGTCTTCCCAACGCTTGAGCCAGTCGGGCTCGCGCTGCGGCAGGCCCGCGCGCATGGGAAATTCGGTTTCCGGCAGGAAGAGCGTGGCCGAATAATCTTTTTCGGTCGCGCTGGAAGCGGTGTCGGTCATGGATCGGCAATCGGTTGGAAGATTTGCGGCGGGTTGTAGCAAGGAGAGGCGGATGGGGCAAAGGGTGATTTGGACGCGGTGCGCTCTCGATGGCCTCAGTTCCCTCCTTGAGGGAGGGGTTGGGGGCATCATTGAACCGCGCAACCCCCATCCACTTTCCCGCCCCAAGGGGAGGGAGGCGACGAACAAATGACGTCGCTGTCAGCCGAAAAACCCCAGCCTCTTATCCAACTCGCTGATCGGGCTTGCCTCGGCGAGCATGGTGCGGGCCTTGTTGCGGTCCCGGTCCATGGCGGCGATGAGTTCGTCGAGGCCAGAAAAGACTTCCTGTCCGCGAATGTGACCAACCAGCGCCACGCCCAGCGTCTGGCCGTAAATGTCCTCGTCGAAATCGAACAGATGCGTTTCGAAGGGCGGCAGCTGGTTGTCGAACATGGGCTTGCCATAGGCAGCAACGCCATCAAAAAGGCGATCGCCGAGGCGGGCACGCACGGCATAGACGCCCTGGGCCAGCTGGAAGCCGGTGGGAGTATGGGTATTGGCGGTGGGGAAGCCGAGTTCCCTGCCCCGCTGGTCGCCCTTGACCACGCAGCCGTCGAAGAACCAGTGATAGCCCAAGAGCCGATTTGCGGCGCTGACGGCGCCTTCGGAGAGGGCCGCGCGGATGCGCGAAGACGAAATGACCTCGTCCCCTTCATCCATGAGATCGAGAATATCCACCGCAAAGCCAAGGCGTTCACCAGCGGCCTTCAGGAAGGCCGGGGTGCCACGCCGCTGGCGGCCGAAATGGAAGTCAGAACCGACGATGACGCCGCGCACGCCCAATTGGGTCACCAGCATGGTTTCGACGAAGATTTCGGCCTCGTTCTGCGAGAAATCGCGGTCGAAGGGCAGGATGATGATGCCATCCAGGCCCATGGCCTCGGCCAGCCGGGCCTTGGCGTCGCCCTGAGTGAGGCGGAACATGAAGGGCGCGGGCGCAAAGACATCGCGCGGATGCGGCTCGAATGTCAGCATCAACGCCGGCACGGCCGCCGCCTCGGCGCGGGCGCGCAACGCCTCCACGATCGACTGGTGGCCGCGATGCAGGCCATCGAAATTGCCGATGGCGACATAGGCGCCGCGCAGGTGATCTGGAAGATCGGCAAGGCTGGAAAGTCGGAAAAAGGTCAATTGAGACTACCAGGACAGGCGCGGCAGATAGCCGGCCACGCGGGCGCGGCTGGGCGCAATCAGATCGGCAATGGCCTGCGGGTCCGGCTTGCCGAACGCATCGAGCTCGGCCGCATGGATGGAGCCGGTGATGAACAGCAGATCGATGCCGAACTGGGCGGCACCGGCCGCGTCGGTGCGCACGCTGTCGCCGATAGCCAGCACGCGGGACTTGTCGAGGCTGCCGCCGGCCGCCTGTTCGGCCAGGGCAAAGGCCTGTTCATAGATGGGCGGATAGGGCTTGCCTGCCATGTGAACCATGCCGCCCATGGCCGAGTAGAGATCGCCGAGGGCCCCGCCGCAATAGATGATCTTGTCGCCATGCTCGACCACGCGGTCGGGATTGGCGCAGATCATGGGCAGTTTTCGCGATAGCCAGAGCCGGGCGCGCTCACGGTACATTTCGGGCGTATCGTCGTCGGTATCGAGATCGGTCACGACCACGACTTCGGCCTCTTCGGCGCCGGTGCGTCGGAGATCGAGGCCATCATAGAGCGCGTCGTCCTCGGTGGCCGGGCCGACATGGTGGATAGCCCTGCCCCGGTATTTCTCGATCATGGCGCGGGTGGCGTCGCCCGAGGAGACGATGGCGTCATAGGCATCGCGCGGCACGCCCAGGCGGTCGAGCATGGCCACGATGGGCGCCGAGGGACGCGGGGCGTTGGTGATCAGCACCGCCCTGCCCCCAGCCTTGCGGAAATCGCGCAGGGCCTCGACCGCTTCGGGAAAGGCCGCGACGCCATTGTGAACGACACCCCAAACGTCGCTCAGCACCGCATCATAGCGGCTAGACAGATCGGAGAGGCCGGAAATGGTTGGCAGGGGCGAGGTCATGGCTTGCCTTGGTCTGAAAAGGGGCATTGGGAGCTATGTGGCAATTTGCGCGGAAGGATCAAGCAAAAAGCTCCGTGACACTGCCGTAACGGAGACAGACTCGCTTCCTTAACGACTTGATTCCTATGGTTCGGCACTGCCACGGCGCGGAAGGAGGAACCGCGACCCGGGCAATTGTATAACGACGCGATGCCAGAAGCAGGTGCAGCCTCCATGTTCAGCCAAATGAAACTCTCGCTCCGATTGCCGATCATGGTGGTCGGGATTGCCATGGCCACAGGCGCGAGCCTCGGGCTGGCCGCCTATCTGAGCAGTGATTCCATCGTCACCGAGCAGGCCGAAGATCGTCTTGACGCCGCGGCAGAAAACGCCACTGCCGCGCTCGACGCCTATCTCAGCGAGGTGCGACAGGACCTGACGCTGTTTGCCAATCGCAGCGATGTAGCCGCGGCGCTCTATTCGTTCTCGGGCGCGGTCCACTCGCTCAAGGGCCAGGGCGACCCCTCGACGCTGCTGCAGGACGCCTATGTGGCCAAGAACCCGCATCCCGCCGGTGAGCGCCTGCTGCTGGACACGTCGGAAAAGCTCTCGGTCTATGATCAGATCCATCGTCAGCAACATGACGAATTCCGCAGCCTGCTACAGACACGTGGCTATTACGACGTGTTCCTGTTCGACCTTCAGGGTAACAACGTCTATTCGGTGCAGAAAGAAGCTGATTTCGGTACCGGGTTTGATGAGGGAGCGGGGCCGTGGGCCGATAGCGATCTGGGCAGTGTGGTTCGCGCCGCCATGGTGGGCAATCCGGGCGATGTCTTTCTCACCGACTTCGCGCCTTATGGGCCAAGCGGTGATGCTCCGGCCAGTTTCATCGCCGCGCCGGTCTATGACCAGGGCCTGCAGGCCGGCGTATTGACCTACAAGATGCCACTGGGGCGCATCAGTGAGGTGCTCAGCCGTACCAAGGGACTGGGTGCCAGTGGCGACGTGTTCCTGGTGGGCCAGGACGGACTGATCCGCAATGATTCGCCCAAGACCGAAGGCGACGACGCGCTGTCGGCTTCACTGACAGGCCCGGCCATTACCGACGCGCTTGCCGGGACCGCCGGCATGGGCATGGTCGATCACGCCGGCGACCAGATGATCGCAAAGGCCATGCCGATTTCCTTTGGCGGATCGGACTGGGCCGTGGTTGCGCTGGAAAGCGCCGATGAAATCCTGGCGCCATCCACCGGCCTGCGTAACACCATGCTCCTGATCGGCGCGGTACTATTGGCACTGTCGGCGGTGGGCAGTGTTCTGATTGCGCGCACCATTACCCGCCCAATCGGGCGCCTGACCGCAACCATGACCAGCATTGCCGGGGACCAGCTTGATGCCGACGTGCCGGGACAGGGCCGTGCCGATGAGCTGGGCGCCATGGCCGATGCGGTGGAAGTATTCCGCCAGAACGGGTTGCGCATCGCCGAGTTGCGTGCCGCAGAAGACAGCATGAACACCGAGCGCGCTGAACAGGTGCGCATGGTCGAGGCGCTGCAGCAGGATATTGATCGCGTGGTCGGCGCGGCCATCGATGGCGACTTTTCATTGCGTGCGGAAACCGCCCTGCCCGACCCTGAGCTCAAGCGGCTGGCCGAAAACGTCAACGAGTTGCTGGCCACGGTCGAGCGCGGCATTGGCGAAACCGGCGAAGTGCTATCGGCTCTCGCCAAATCCGATCTGTCCCGACGCGTCAGCGGCCAGTACAAGGGCGCATTCGACCGGCTCAAGACCGACACCAATGGCGTCGCCGAGCAGCTCGGCCAGGTTATCGTGCGGCTGCGGCACACTTCCGGCTCGCTCAGGACCGCGACTGGCGAAATCCTGGCCGGTGCCAATGATCTCTCCGAGCGAACCACGCGCCAGGCAGCCACTATCGAGGAGACCTCTGCAGCAATGGAACAGCTGCGCAATATGGTCAGCGAAAACGCTGCCCATGCGGAAGATGCAAGCGGCAAGGCGCGGACCGTTTCGGCCGACGCCGAGGCAAGCGGCGCGGTGATGAACAAAGCCAATGAGGCGATGGAGCGCATCACCCAGTCTTCGGCAAAGATTTCCAACATTATCGGGTTGATCGATGACATCGCGTTCCAGACCAATCTGCTGGCCCTGAACGCCTCGGTCGAGGCGGCGCGTGCCGGCGAGGCCGGCAAGGGCTTTGCAGTGGTGGCGGTGGAGGTACGGCGCCTGGCGCAGTCGGCGGCGCAGGCGTCCAGCGACGTCAAGGCGCTGGTGGAGCAGAGTGCGGGGGAGGTCAATGGCGGATCCAAACTTGTAGCGGAAGCGGCCGAGCGCCTGCTTGCCGTCCAATCAGGGATCAGCGCCAACGCCGCCCTGCTGGCCGACATGGCCAAGGCAAGCCGGGAACAGGCGGCCTCCATCGAAGAGGTGAATGTGGCGGTGCGTACGCTGGACCAGATGACCCAGCACAATGCGGCTCTCGTGGAAGAGACCAATGCCGCGATCGAACAGACCGAGGCGCAAGCGGCCGAACTCGATCGAGTGATCGGCACGTTCACGCTGGAGGCGTCGAGCGCGGCAGACAGGAGTTTGGCGGAAATCGAGGTGGAAACCGGCGCCCGCGGATTGCTGGGTAATCTCAAGCGAGCAGTTGGCGGGCTGGGACGGCGCTAGGCCGCCCGGCCGCGCTGGGTCCCGTCATTCGAAGTGCCTAGAGTTCGGCGCGACGCAACTGGGGCGTGACGGTGCGGCTGGAATCGAGCGACAGGTCGGAGCGAACCGGGCCAGGACCCGCAATATGCTCGCCCTGAACCAGCACGATGTCGCTATCGAGCAATTCCACAATCTGGCGTTCACTGGAAATGCCAGTGGCCAACAGGGTCACCTCGAAGCGTGCCAGATAATTGGCGATGTCGGTCATGTGGAAATCGGTGAAGGCCTCGGGCGTCTGGATGAACCGCTCAGCATCGACCCGGAGGGAGCGAACGCCCATGGCCGCCATGTCGGCCACATCGACCCGCAGCGAGGTCATGCCGGCGATGGAAAAGCCTGCGCCCTTGCGCACCATCTGGTCAATTACGGCCCGCTCATGGGTGGTGAGCGACTGCCATTCGGCTTCGGCGACCATGAAAGTAAGAGAGCCGGCGATGGCGCGGTTGGCGTCGAGGGTCACCAGCAATTGCTCAGCTGCGGCTTCATCGCCCAGCGATGCGCGGGACAAGGGGATGTGCAGCATGGCTGGCTGGCCACCCGTGCGCGAGCGCCGGGCAATGGCAATTGCCTCGACGAGGCCCGTCCCCTCGATGAGACGGACTATGTCCCTGCCACCCCGGCGCGGCATGAAATCGGGGGCATCGGCCAATTCGCCGTCCTCGAGCATAAGGCGCGGCACCATATCGTAGCCAACCGCGCGCCGCTGCGGCAGGCGCACCACCGGCTGCACGTGATGGATCAGGCGATTTTCATCAATGGCCTGGCGCAGCATTTCCAGGGGAATGACCGGCTCGGTTGCCGGCACGATCACCTGGGGCGGGGGCGCGGGGGGCGGTGCCGCGATCATGCGCGCATCCGCCGGATCAGGCGCAGGCGAACGCGAGGAGCCGGCCTTGGCCACCTTGTCCTCGACCTCGGCCACAGCCTCGGCCACCTGGCGGATGACCGTGCCAAGCACGGAAATGTCGGCCTCGACGGTTTCGAGGCGCTGTCCGGGATTGAGGTCGGCAATGGCATTGATGCGCTGGCCGAGCACGGCGCCGGCCTGGGCGTCGGTGGCCAGGAGACGCGACAAATCCTCGATGGCGCGTTCCAGCCGATTCTCGGCCCGCTGGCGCAGGACACGCTCCATCAGCACCACGCAGGCGCAGGCGAAAACCACGGCAACGAGAATCGCATTAGCCGGGGTGAAGGTCAGGCCAAAGTAAGCCAATGCCCCCAGTCCGGCTGCGGAAAACGCGATCAACGAATACACAAGAGCCTGCACGGCGGACCTGAAACCCCTGTTTTTTTACGCATAATCTGGCCGGAAACGAGCAACCACTTTCCGGATCATGCGTCGGCGTCGGGATTCGACCGCTTTTACTTAGCACCCTGTCACAGAGGGAAAAAGGCGCCCTAGTTATCTGTCCCGCGCTATTTACCCGCTTCGGCCTCAAACAAGTCCCAGGCGCGCGAGAAGTAGCGGCGGAACAACAGTAGTTGAGCGGCGCCGAAAACTGCAGCGGACGGCCCGGCGAGACCGCGCGCCAGGCGGGGACGGTGCGCGAGCAGAATCGGCAGTTCAGCCAGATGAGCACTGGTGCTCTCAAGCAGCCGAACCAGGATTGATTCGGGCAGATCGCCATTGATGGTCGCCAGATCAATTTCGGCCATGGCCGTGGTGGTGAGGACGGCCTGCGCCAGGGCATGGCCGGCATCATCGAGCCAATCGGCCACATGCGGCTCCAGCGCCGCCCAGTCCCATTCCCGGGCCGGACCACTGGGCGGGTTCCCCCCGGCGTCTGTAATGCGCAGGACCAGGGCATGCAGCGAGGCCATCAAGTGCAGATAGGCAGGCCGGCCGACACGGTCATGGACGATGATGGCGCCGAGATCCGCGGCATTGCCATAGGGGCCTTCGAGCAGGATTCCCCCCGAAACCACCCCGCCACCGACGAAGGTACCTACAAAGAAGCCAGCGACGCCCTTGGGCCGGGGCGTTGGATGAACGGTAATTTCGCGCCAAGCAGCGGCGCTGCCATCATTGACCCAGATCGTGGGCAGGCCGGTCTGCTCGGCCAGGTGCGCGCCGATGTCGATCTCGGCCCATTGCGCCATGACTGCCTCGGGGGCGCCCAGTGGCTCGAGCAGCGGTCCGAAATTGCCGGGCGAGGTGACGCCGATGCCTGCAAACCGCTCCCGTTGCGCTGTGGTCAGTTCCGCCAGCAAGGTTGCGACATCGGCAGCGACCTCGGCAAAGACCGTAAGGGGATCGGGGAACGGGTAGCAGTGGCGGGTCGCGGCGACAGGTTCGCCAGCGATATTCTGCAGCAAGACTTCAAAATGCTGCCAGCCAATTTCCACGCCGATGGAAAAGCCTCCCTGGGGATTGAGCTGGTAGGGCGTTGCCGGCTGCCCGCGCCGGCCGCGCAGAACATCGCCGCGGATAATAAGATCTCGTGCCTCGAGGTCGGCCAGGATGCGCGCTGTAGTCTGCGGCCCAAGGCCGGAGCGGCGGGCTATGTCGGCATTGGAGACGCCGGGAATGCCGGCAATAAGGGTCAGGACGGCGCGTTCATTGGCCAACCGCACACCCGTCTGGGTAATGCCGCGCACAATCGGCTCGAAAACATCCTCGTCAGACTCAATACGCATAGCGCAGAGATAAACGTGGTTTAGATGACAGGCGCAAGAACGGAATATTTACCCTAGTCCGTAACAATTCGCCCAACGACAAGAACGGTCCGATTGCGGACCAAACCAGGATAATCTGCGCAATGACGATGACGAGCGGAAGCGACAACGCGCTGTGCGGCCGGCTTTTGCTGATCGACGCGGATGTCGCCTGTGCCCGCCAAATCGGCGCGGGGCTTTGCGAAGCTCTGCTTGTCGCCCCCAAGATTGCCCAGGTGTCCGGCGGTCGCGCGGCGGCCGACCTGCTGCGCAAGACCCATTTTGACGTGATCATCGCCGACCTCGACAGCTTGCTGGACCTGGCGGCCAGTGTCGAGGATGCGATGCAGCGGCTGGTGCGGCTGGCGGCAGGTGCGCTGATCCTGGCGGTGGCCGGCAGCGGGTCGGTGAGCGCCGCGCTTGGCGCCATGCGAGCCGGAGCCCACGACTATGTCGCCAAGCCGGTCAGTGGCGCGACGCTGGCCGGGCGCCTGGCTGAACTGGCCCAGCGTCACGGACGCCCGCGCTCGCTGGGTGCGGAGGTCGAAGCGGAGCCGGTCGTGGCCGATTTCGCCGGCTTTGTGGGCGCATCGAGCGCCATGCGATTTCTCTATGAGCAGATCGGGCGCGTCGCCACCTCTTCGGCACCGGTCTTCATCACCGGGGAAAGCGGCACGGGCAAGGATGTGTGCGCCGAGGCGCTGCATGCCAAGGGGCCGCGCGCAGGGAACCGGTTTGTTGCCATCAATTGTGCCGCCATTCCGCGCGACCTGATGGAGAGCGAGTTGTTCGGCGTGGTCCGCGGCGCCTTTACCGGCGCACATGAGGACCGCAAGGGCGCAGCCGAGCTGGCCAATGGCGGCACGCTGTTCCTGGACGAAGTGGGCGAGTTGGATCTTTCGCTGCAATCAAAGCTGCTGCGTTTTCTGCAGACGGGCACAATCAGCCGGGTCGGCGAGACGGCGGCGCGCAAGGTGGATGTGCGCGTCATCTGCGCGACCAATCGCAACCCGATGCAGATGATTGCCGAAAGACAGTTCCGCGAGGATCTGTTCTACCGCCTGCATGTCCTGCCCATTCACCTGCCGCCGCTGCGCCAGCGTCCCAGCGATATCATGGTGCTGACCCGGCATTTCCTTTCCCACTATGCGCGGGAAGAGCACAAGAGTTTTGCCGGCATCAGCCCGGAAGCGTCGCAGAAACTGACGGCCGCAGACTGGCCCGGCAATGTGCGGCAATTGCAGAACCTGGTCCGGCGCCTTGTGGTGATGTTCGACGGCGGCGAAATCAGCGCCGGCATGATCGAGGCGGCAGACATAGAATCCAAGGTCGCCACGACCGCCCCAGTCGAGGCGCCGCGGGCCGAGCGACGCATGGTGCTGCCCATGTGGCAGCAGGAGCAACGCATTATCGAGGATGCCATTGCGGCCTTTGGCGGCAATATCTCGATGGCCGCCGCAGCGCTCGAAATCAGCCCCTCGACCATCTACCGCAAGCGCCAGGGCTGGGCGGGCATGCAGGTCGCGAGCTAGCCAAGCGCCACGACCAGGGTGAGGCCCAGTAGCACCACGACCAGCGGCGTCATGGTGAGGCGCTCGGGCAGGCTGCGCGATATGGCATTCATCACCACGCCCAACGCGAGATAAGCAGAAACGGCCCAGGCCGCCGGCACCAGAAAACCTGCCTCGGGCCAAGGGGCGACCACGCCTGCGCGCATGAGCAGGATGATCGAGAACAGGGCGTAGAGCAGGATGGCCACGGCGCTGCCCAGGCGTAGGGCGCGCGGCAGGACGCGGTGTTGTCCGCCCCAGGCAAAATGGCCGAGCGGCGCGCCCCGGATCAGCGCCAGTTGGAAAATGGCCAGGCCGGCCATCAATACCGAAAAGACGATAGCAACTGTGCTGACCATGATGACTCCCCCATGCCGGGGGTAACATCGGGTGAGGGATGACCATGTTCAAGATCGCTGCTGACACGCACTGACACCCAAGCATGTGATCAGGAGGCACAATCAGATGGAGGTTCTCCGAGCATGACCACCGCCCATGTTTTCATTGCCACGAGCCTGGATGGCTATATCGCCCGCAAGAACGGCGACATCGACTGGCTGGTGGGGTTTTCGGCACTGGACGAGGACCATGGCTATGACCGCTTCATCTCCGGGATCGATGCGATCATCATGGGCCGGGGGAGCTTTGAGAAGGTCGCGACCTTTTCGCCATGGCCCTATGACCGACCGGTTCTGGTGCTGAGCAACAGCCTGAATGCGGCCGACATCCCCCAGGAGCTCATCGGCAAGGTTGAAATCATCGCGGCCACGCCGGGCGATGCCCTTGCCCTGGCTGAGCAGCGCAATTGGCGCCGGGTCTATGTCGATGGCGGCGCCACGATCACATCATTCCTGCGCGAAGGGTTGATCGCAGACATGGTGATCAGCCAGGTCCCGGTGCTGATCGGGGATGGGCTGAGGCTGTTCGGGAGCCTTGCGACGGACATTGCCCTGGAGCTTGAGGACACAACCTCGTTCCCCTCGGGGCTGGTGCAATGCCGATACCGGGTCAAAACCTAAGGGGTATTGGCTTCCCGCGCCCTGGCGCGATCGAGGCCCAAATAGCGTTCGCGCAGGATGACGGCGATGCCGGAGCCCACGATCACCAGGGCGCCGATCACCATGGTCACTGTCGGAATATCGGCGAAGATGACGAAGCCGATCAGGATGGTGAGGATCAGCGATACATATTCGAACGGGGCGATCACCGACATGTCGGCATGGCGGTAGCACGAGGTCAGCAGCAATTGCCCGATGCCACCGAAGATCCCGGCGCCCACCAGCAGAGCCGCCTGTTCCGGGGTCGGCCAGACCCAGCCGAAGGGGATGGTCAGGAGGCTAAGCAGGCTGGCGGTGATGAAGAAATAGGTGACGATGGCTTCTGTACGCTCGGTCTGCACCAGGGTGCGGACCTGGAGCATGGCGAAGGCCGAGAGAATGGCCGCGGCCAGGGCGGCCAGCGCCCCGATGGACTCGGCATCCCCCATGGGCGTATCGCCCGACAGGATGGTGAGGCGCGGCCAGAGGATGATCACCACCCCGACCAGACCGACAAGAACCGTGGTCCAGCGAAAGACATGGACCCGCTCATGCAGGAGCACGGCCGAGAGAATAACGATGATCAGTGGAGAGGCATAGCCGATGGCCGTGGCTTCAGGCAGCGGCAGGCGGGTTAGCGCGAAAAAACCCAGGCTCATGGAGGCGACGCCGATTAGACCGCGCAACACATGGCCGAAGGGACGGCGGGTCTGAAAGGCCAGTACCAGGCGGCGGCGCCAGGCCAGGACGGCCAGCACGGGGAGCATGGCGAAGAAGGCACGGAAAAACACCATCTCCCCGGAGGGAATTGTCTGAGTGGCCTTGAGCATGGTCGCCATGACCACGAAGCAGCAGACCGATGTGACCTTGAGGACTATGCCACGAAGTGGATTGTCCACGGGCGCGACAGGTTCAGCAGTCGGGACGGTCACGTCAGTCCTGTTCCGGGTCGCGGAATTGGCCAGGGCCGTATCGCGGACCGCTCTCTGGCGTGCAGGAGGGCGTTACTTGCCCGCGGCTTCCAGCTTTTCCTTGGCAATGCGCGCTGTAGCGAAGGCCTTGTGCTCTTCGCCCACGGCGCTGCCGGTTTTGACGACCTTGCCGGATGCATCCTGAATTTCCCAATGCCAGTTCGCGCTGGCACCGACGCCGCCTGCACGGCGCAACTTGATCTGCAGGGAAGAATTTTCGCTCATGATTGTGCTTATGGCTCAGTCTTGGGATGGGGGGAAGGGGGAATGTGCGCTGCTCGCGAGCCAGCGGCCTAAACCTCGGATACCCGCAGGGAGACGCGGTCGCCACCAAAAGTCAGCATGTCGCGAATGGGCGCATAGGGGCCATCGGCATAGGGATAATACCAGGCCTCGTCCGCGCCATTGGCCGTCAGCGTCTTGATGGTATAGAAATGAGCCGCGCCGAGCCCCTCATCATCCCGCGTGGTGTCGGAGGCCTCAAGGATTCCGGGGTGGACGTCATCAAGCGGCACGAAGACCATCGGGTCCGCGCCGGGACGTTCGAGCTGCAAGGCCTTGGTCGAACTGGCGATCTCCGCGTCATCGAAGGAGATATGCACCCGCCCCGCTACCGGGACGATATTGGGCATTGTCTGGTTGGCGTCAGCCATTTGGGCACCTCATCGCTGGATTGTCGCATCAAGGGGTAACGCCCGAGCAAAAACTTCGGTTCACACGCCTTGACTCGAGACCGGCGCGATCCCTATATCCCCAGCAGCCTATTAGCACTCGAAGTTCGTGAGTGCTAACAGGTCCGAAATTGCATTCAGAAATGATGCCAAGAGGAACATAACCATGGGCTTCCGTCCCCTGCATGACCGCGTTGTCGTCCGTCGCGTCGACAGTGAAGAAAAGACCAAAGGCGGGATCATCATTCCCGATACCGCCAAGGAAAAGCCCTCCGAGGGCGTGATCGTTTCCGTGGGCCCCGGCGCCCGCGACGAGAATGGCAAGATCAATGCGCTGGACGTCAAGGCCGGCGATCGCGTGCTCTTCGGCAAGTGGAGCGGCACCGAGGTCAAGCTGAACGGCGAAGACCTGATCATCATGAAGGAAAGCGACATCATGGGCGTGATCGAGGCCTGAGCCTCGCCACCGATCCTGTCGTTCAACCCACTTTAAGGAGCGCCTCACATGGCTGCCAAAGAAGTAAAGTTCTCGACCGACGCCCGCGAAAAGATGCTGCGCGGCGTCAACATCCTCGCCAATGCGGTGAAGGTGACCCTCGGCCCCAAGGGTCGTAACGTCGTCATCGAAAAGTCGTTCGGTGCTCCGCGCATCACCAAGGACGGCGTGACCGTTGCCAAAGAAATCGAGCTGGAAGACAAGTTCGAAAACCTGGGCGCGCAGCTGCTGCGCTCGGTCGCTTCAAAGACCAACGACATTGCCGGTGACGGCACCACCACCGCGACCGTTCTGGGTCAGGCCATTGTCGTCGAGGGCGTCAAGGCCGTCGCCGCCGGCTTCAACCCGATGGATCTCAAGCGCGGTATCGATCTGGCCGTGACCGATGTGATCGCGAGCCTCAAGGCCTCGGCCAAGGGCATCACCTCGTCCTCCGAAGTTTCGCAGGTCGGCACGATCTCTGCCAATGGCGAATCCGCCATCGGCGAGATGATTGCCGAAGCCATGCAGAAGGTCGGCAATGAGGGTGTGATCACCGTCGAGGAAGCCAAGACTGCCGAGACTGAGCTCGACGTCGTTGAAGGCATGCAGTTCGACCGTGGCTACCTGTCGCCCTATTTCGTGACCAATGCAGAAAAGATGACGGCGACCCTCGAGGACCCGTACATCCTGCTGCACGAGAAGAAGCTCTCGAACCTGCAGGCCATCCTGCCGATCCTGGAAGCCGTGGTGCAGTCGCAGCGTCCGCTGCTGATCATCGCAGAAGACGTCGATGGCGAAGCGCTGCCGACCCTGGTCGTCAACCGCCTGCGCGCCGGCCTCAAGGTCGCTGCCGTCAAGGCTCCCGGTTTTGGTGACCGCCGCAAGGCCATGCTGGAAGACATTGCTGTCCTGACCGGCGGCCAGGTGATCTCCGAAGATCTCGGCATCAAGCTCGAGAACGTGACCCTCGACATGCTCGGCACTGCCAAGCGTATCGAGATCACCAAGGAAAACACCACCATCGTCGATGGTGCCGGCACGGCCGAAGAGATCCAGGCCCGCGTTGGCCAGATCAAGGCACAGATCGAAGAGACCTCTTCGGACTATGATCGCGAAAAGCTACAGGAACGCCTGGCGAAGCTCGCCGGTGGTGTTGCCGTGATCCGCGTCGGCGGTTCGACCGAAGTGGAAGTCAAGGAACGCAAGGACCGCGTCGATGACGCGCTCAATGCAACCCGCGCTGCCGTTGAAGAAGGCATCGTGCCGGGTGGTGGCGTTGCCCTGCTCCGCGCTTCGGTCAACATCAAGGCCAAGGGCGCCAATGCCGACCAGGAGGCCGGTATCTCGATCGTTCGCCGCGCCCTGCAGGAGCCTGTGCGCACCATTGCCAACAATGCCGGTGCCGAAGGCTCCGTCGTGGTGGGCAAGATCCTCGAAAACTCGGCTGCATCGTTCGGCTACAACGCCGCGACAGGCGAGTACGGCGATCTGGTTGCCCTGGGCGTGATCGATCCGGTCAAGGTCGTCCGCACCGCCCTCGAAGACGCCGCTTCGGTTGCGTCCCTGCTCATCACCACCGAAGCCACGATCGTCGAGGCTCCGAAGGACGCAGCGCCGGCAATGCCGGGCGGCGGCGGCATGGGCGGCATGGGCGGCATGGATTTCTAATCCACCCCGAGCCCTACAAGCTTCCAGGATCGTTTCTTCCCAGTCACGATCTTGGTGGAAAGCCCCGGTGGAAACACCGGGGCTTTTTGTCCTTATAGGGATAGGATGTCCCTGCAATAAGCGAGGAATCGATGCGGACACCCAGACGCGGCGGCAGTGCCCTTGATCAGGCAGAAGCTGCCTTCAAATCAGCAACGACGAAGACCGAGGCGGTTCCAGCGAAGCCGGCAAAGCCCCCAGCAGGCAAGGAAATGGTGTCGCTGCGGCTCGACCGCGATGTGCTGGCGCATTTCCAGGACGATGGTCCGGGCTGGCAGGACCGGATCAACGCTACCCTGCGCGTGGCCGCGGAGCTGGACCCGGAGTGATCAGGGAAAGACGAGGAGCTTGATCGCGAGCGCGATCGAGACCAGCACCACCAGCGGCCGAATGACCCTGGCGCCGTAGCGGATGCCGGTGCGGGCACCGATATAGCCGCCGATCAACTGACCCAGCGCCATAACCACGGCAACGGGCCAGACGACATGACCCTGGGGGATGAAGATCGCCAGCGCTGCAAGATTGGAAATGAAATTGAGCGCCTTGGTGCTACCGGTGGCGCGCGTCAGCCCCAGGCCGAACAGAAGCACGAAGCCGATGGTGAAGAACGAGCCCGTGCCGGGGCCGAAAACACCATCGTAAAAGCCGATGGCGAAGCCCATGACCGGCACCAGCGGCCCGAAGGGCAAGCGCGCGGCCTTGTCGGCATCGGACAGTTTGGGCGCAAACAAAAAATAGAGCGCGATGGCGATGAGCGCCACTGGCACCGCAATGTCGAGCAGGCTGGTGTCGATCTGGCTGACCGTAAGCGCGCCCAGGAGGCTGCCCGCAAAGGTCAGCGCAATTGCGGGAACCAGACTGGGCAGGTTGACGAAGCCCCGCCGCCAATAGGTGACGACCGCCATGCCCGTGCCCACCACAGACTGCATCTTGTTGGTAGCCAAAGCCGCTACCGGGGGGAGACCGACCGAGAGCAGTGCTGGCAGCGCTATCATGCCGCCGCCGCCGGCAATGGCATCGACGAAGCCGGCCAGCATGCCGACGCCCATCAGGGCGAGAAGAAGGAGTGGATCGAGCATGGGGAGGAACTAGACCTGGTCGGAGCGGCGGCGGAATCGATCGTCGGGAGCCGGCCGATCGGCCAGACGACGTTCGTAGATGGGGATATTGATCATGGACGACATGAAGGCGCTCATCATCAGCTGGAACCCCGTGACCAGCGCCGTCATGGCCAGAATAACCGCTCGCAGGGTGGCGGTGGAGGTCAGCGGGCCGAATCCGCGACGGGCCCATTCGAGCAGGCCCCAGCCCATGGCGGCAAGACCGCCCAGCATAAGCAGGATGGCAAAGAGCAGGATGCGTTCGAGCGTCAGGCTTTCGAGCAGGCGATCATAGGAATTCGAGGGCGGAATGAAGCCGTAGCGCGAGGCAAAGCGCCGCCCGATAATGGCAAAGGCGATGGACTGGGTGCCCATGATGACGCAGAGCGAGGCCACCAGCAGCGAATGGACCCCGAAGCTCACACCGGCCACCTGTACGGGTCCGCGCAGCAACATGGCCCCCACGACCAGGCCAATGCCGAGCAGGGTAAAGCCGGGATAGAGGAACAGCCAGCGCGGCGAAAACAGCAGCAGGAAGCGCAGGTGCCGCCATCCATCGCGGAAGGAGCGCAGATGCGGTCGTCGTGAACGGCCATCAGGCCGGAGCGTGGTCGGAACCTCGCGCACGTCAAGCTGGCTCAACGTGGCCTTGACCACCATCTCTGACGCGAATTCCATGCCGGTGGTGCGTAGGTTGAGATCGCGAACGGCGTCGCGCCGGAACCCACGCAATCCGCAATGGAAGTCGCGAATGGGGGTCCTGAAGAACAGGCGCCCGAGAAAGCTCAGGACCGGATTGCCAATATAGCGGTGATGCCAGGGCATGGCCCCCGGCGCAACACCACCGGCAAAGCGATTGCCCATGACCAGATCGGCGCCGTCGCGCAAGGCGGCCACGAAGGCATCAAGATTAGCGAAATCATAACTGTCATCGGCATCGCCCATGATGACAAAGCGGCCCCGCGCCTCGGCGATGCCAGCGCCCAGGGCAGCGCCATAGCCGCGCTGCGCGACAGAGATCACGCGCGCGTCCAGCGCTTCGGCAATCGCCTGGGAGCCATCGGTGGAGCCGTTGTCGGCAATCAGGACCTCGCCCGCGACGCCGCTGCGGGCCAAAAACACCTTGGCCTTGTCAATGCAGGTCGCCAGGGTCTCTGCCTCGTTGAGACAGGGCATGAGAATGGTCAGTTCAAGCGCTTCGTCCACGACGCCCCTCGCCGGACAGTTTGGTCCATGTGCCGTGATTTGGCCGGAGGAGGCAATGGGGCGGCTCAGTCCCGGCCGTCATTGGCGCCGTCCGCGGGCGCTTCGCCCTCACCCGACGCGGCCCCAAGGGCATTGCCGGTGGGCGGCTCAGGTGGGGCCAGTTGCCGACGCAGGCCGGCATAAAGGATGGCGCCAGTGCCCAGCAAGACGAAGAGCAGGACGAAGGCCAGTTCCATCTTCAGTCTCCCAGGTGACGCAGCAGATCGTCGAGCATGGCCTTGCGCGCTGGCGACCAGTGGGCGGTCTTCGAGACGATCAGATTGGCCTCGCTCCTCAGCATGACGCCATCCTCGAGCACGCGCAGGCCATTGGCGGCCAGGGTCGAGCCGGTGGAGGTGATGTCGACCACGATATCGGCCACGCCCGATGCCGGGGCCGCCTCCGTGGCGCCAAGGCTTTCCACGATCCGGTATTCGGCAATGCCGGCGGCGGCGAAATGCTGGCGGGTGATGGTCACGTACTTGGTGGCGATGCGCAGCCAGCGACCGTGACGCGAGCGGAAATCGGATGCCACATCGGCCAGGTCGTGCATATGGGTGACGTCGATCCAGGCCTCGGGCACGGCAATAACAACGTCGGCATGGCCGAATTCGAGGTCGCGCACAAAGCTCACCGAGGCCGGACCGGCTTCGCTGGTTTCGTGGATCAGGTCGCGGCCGGTGACGCCCAGATCAATGGCGCCGCGAATGAGTTCGCGTGCGATCTCGGAGGCCGGGAAAAAGCGCACGGTCACATCCGGCATGCCTTCTATGGCGCCGAGATAGGAGCGGGCGCCGCCTGGGCGGGTGATGGTGAGGCCATGGCGGGCGAACCAATCTCGGGTCAATTCTTCGAGGCGACCCTTTGAGGGCACGGCGAGGGTGATGGATGTCATTTCGAGCCCTCCCCTTCGAGCCGGTCGACCCAGAGGGCGCAGCCGGAGGCGGCAATGGGGGCGGTAGCGCCGAGGCGCTCCAGCAGGCGATCATATTGGCCACCCGAGGCAAGTATCGCGCCGCCCTGACCGCGCATTTCGAAGACGATGCCGGTGTAATAATCTAGGCGCGGCGAGAAGCTGGCGTCGAAAGTGACTCGCGCTTCGCCCAGTCCGTCGAGATGACGGCGGATGGCGAGCAGAGGGACGCCGAGAAAGAGCTTGTGCTTTTCGCCCAAGGCATCGATCTGCTTGAGGGCCGAAAGCGCATCGCCCTTGATGGCGAAATAGTCGCGCAACAGCTTGAGCGTTGCAGCGGGAACATGCGCGGCATCGAGCGCCTGCTGCTCAAGAAAGCGGTCGGCTATTTCTTCGGGCGCGCGACTGTCCGAGAGGCTCAAGCCAGCCGAGACCATGCGGGCGGTGATGTCCTCGATGAGGTCGTCGCGGCTCGGCTGCTCGGTGCGCGGGCTATCGGGCGCCTGTTCGAGGCGGGTGAGAAGGCGATCCATGGCCTCGGTATGGCCGAAGCGGTGGCGGATGCGCGGGCGCCAGGCGTCGGGCATGTCGGCTTGGGCGAGCAGTGCCTCGAAGAGGCCAACGCCGCCTAACTGCACCTGCGGCGTAATCCCATAGAGCGACAGCGCGGCGCGGGCGAAGGTCAGCACCTGATCGAGCGCAATGTCGCCATCGGGCTGGGCCAGCAGTTCTATCCCCGCCTGGTCGAACTCGGCCGGGCCAGTGCTGCGCTGGCGGAAGATGGGACCAAGATAGGAGAAGGCCGCCGGCGCCCCTGCCCCCTGCTCGATGTAGTCGGCGACGATGGGCAGGGTGAAATCGGGCCGGAGGCAGTACTCGGCGCCGGTGAGGTCGGTGGTGAGCAACAGGCGGCGACCGAATTCCTCGCCGGCCAGATCGAAATAGGGATCGGCGCTGAGCAGCAAGGGCGGCGTGGCGCGACAGCCGCCCTGGGCTTCGACGAGGGATTCGAGCTGGGAGCGGCGCATGGCGGCGTTGGTCATGAGGCCATATCCATCAGCACACTCGTTGTCATCCCGGCGAAAGCCGGGGTGACACGGTGGTGGGGGACAAGATGGAGCACTGCGATCATTGCTCGCTCAACAGCTTCTGGACCGCCGCAACAAGCTCTTCGCGCTTGATTTCGAACTGGCCGGGGCGGGCGGCTTTCCATTCGGCGTTATCGGTGATGGCCTGGGCGGCCTGCTTGCCGGCGACGAGGTCCTTGATCTGCAGGATACCCTGTTCGCGCTCCTGCGATCCTTCGATGATGACGGCTGGGGAGTTGCGCTTGTCGGCATAGGCGACCTGCTTGCCGAAATTCTTGGTATTGCCGAGGAACATCTCGGCGCGGATGCCGGCCTGGCGCAGTTCGGAGACCATGGCCTGGTAGCGGGCGGTTTCGGCCTTGTCCATGACGAGGACGACGACCGGGCCGACGGGCTCGGTGGCGCCGAGATTGCCGGTGAGCTTCAAGGCATTGGCCAGCCGCGAGACGCCGATGGAAAAGCCGGTGGCGGGCACCGGTTCGCGGCGGAAACGGGAAACAAGGCCATCATAGCGGCCACCGCCGCCGACCGAGCCGAAGACCACGTCCTGGCCCTTTTCGTTCTGCACCTTGAAGGTCAGTTCGATCTCGAAGACCGGGCCGGTGTAATATTCGAGGCCGCGGACGACGGAGGGGTCGATCTTGATGCGGTCATTGTCATAACCTGCAGCATCAAAGAGCGACCGCATCGTCTCCAACTCAGCTATGCCATCACGGCCAGCCTGTGGCATGCCCAACAGTTCGGCAAGTTTCTCAAGTTCACCAACGGCTTGAGCGTTAGTGTTCTTTTCGACCCCATCGGTAGCGCTCATCCCCAAATAGGTGATGATTGCACCAATCTGCTTTGCGTCCAGTCCCGCGCCTTTTGTGAAGTCGCCACTTTCATCCTTGCGACCGGCGCCGAGTAGCAGTCTCACGCCTTCCACACCGAACTTGTCGAGCTTGTCGATGGCGCGCAGAACAGTCAGCTTCTGCTCATCGGAGGTGACGCCAGCCGCTTCGAGCACACCATCCAGAACCTTGCGGTTGTTGACCCGGACGACGTATTTGCCCTGCAAGCCCAGCGCATCCATGACGTCGGCCATCATCATGCACATTTCTGCGTCGGCTTCGGGGCCGGCGGCACCGACCGTGTCGGCGTCGAACTGCATGAACTGGCGGAAGCGGCCGGGACCAGGCTTTTCGTTGCGGAAAACATAGCCCTGGCGATAGGAGCGGTAGGGTTTTGCCAGGGTCTCGAAATTTTCGGCGAAGTAACGAGCGAGCGGCGCGGTGAGGTCGTAGCGCAGGCTCATCCACTGCTCGTCATCGTCCTGCAGGGAGAAGACGCCTGCATTGGGCCGGTCGGTATCGGGCAGAAATTTTCCGAGCGTCTCGGTATATTCAAACAGGGGCGTTTCGACCGGGTCGAAACCATAGCGCTCATACACCGCCTTGATCTTCTCGATCATGGCGCCAACGGCAGCGATTTCGCCAGGCGTGCGGTCTTCAAAACCGCGCGGCAGGCGGGGCGTGATGAGCTTGGTCTTTTCGGTCATTTTTCTGCCCTGGAAAGTCGGCCCGTCCTGGAAATTCCAGGGATCTTGTTGTCGCGTGGTCGAGGTGCAGAAGTCTGCAACTTTTGCTGACCACGCTCTAGACGATCAAGGCCTGAGAGACAATGGCGGGATAGGCGGCAGCCGGGGGGCCCCGGCTGCCTTTTTCAATCACGGGCCACCCCGGTCGGGGGGGTGCAGCCGATAGGCGTGCAGATCAAAGCCCATCCATCGAAAGCGGTCTTCTGCAGGCGGCAGGCCGACATCTTCGCGCAGATAGTCGGGCACCGGCGCGTAGCGGACGGGCCGCATGGCCCACCAGGCGCGGATGGCGCTGGCCAGAACGGGGACGAGCCCCCGCTGATGGACAGCATCGGCGATGGAGAATTCAAGGCGCAGCACGACGCTGCGCTCATCGAGCACGTTCGAAGACATTGCTATTTCCGGCAGAAATGACTCTGCCGGCCTCTAAAGGATGAAGTTGGGAGAAAGGCGGATTCCGGACGCAATACGACCCGGATTCAGCGTTTCAGGTTTGGTGGTGGGGTGTCCGCGGGCCGGAAAGCGGCCGAGGTACCGTCAGTGGGGGAGCTTTAAGCTCGTGCCCAAAGATGGCAGGTAGGCCCCGAGTGGCGGAACGAATTTGCTGTCATAAAACGCCTCCCTCGGATGGCTGTTGCGAACCAGGACTGGATAACTCACGAATCCGTGAGCTGCAAGCGCAAGATGTGGCAGCATGTCGCAGCAATTGGCACCTGTTGCAAGGAAGTCACGGTCCGGAGCGCCGCCCGGTTCAATGCACGTAGATCACCGAATTGACGAGGTCGGGCGGACAGCGGCCAAATGCAGGCCCCTGCATGCAGCGGGACGGGTGAGGTGGTGGTGGTTCCGGAACGGCTGAGGGCGCTGGTGGTGGACGACAACAGCCATGCGCGCGCCATCTGCACCATGGGGCTGACGCGGCTGGGTTTCGGTGCCATTGAGGAAGCCGAGGGCGGGGCGGAGGCCCTGCTCATGTTGATGAGCCGTTCGTTCAGCCTGGTGCTGATGGACTGGTACATGCCCGATATCAGCGGCGCGGGGGTGATGCAGGTGCTGCGTGACCCGCGCTTCGGCGCGCCGCCGGACCTGCCCGTCATCCTGATGACGGCCTACCCCTCACATGACAATCTGGTCCGCGCCCGCGCGCTGGGGGTTAACGACATCCTCGCCAAGCCCTTCAGCACGCGGCATCTGGACCTAGCCCTTAACCGGGTGCTGGCGCCAGAGCGGCTGGTGGGCGACGTGGCGTATCTCTAAGCAAGCTTTTGTTATCCCTTTGAAGCCACTGGGAATTAACCACGTAGCTTGACCTCTCCTTTGCGCTTCTGGGGGACATTGTGGCCAAAGGCATTTAGGGAATGCAGGTCATGAGAACTCGAATTTTGCGCGCGCTGGTTGTCATGCTGGCCATAGTGACCACCCTGCCGGTACAGGCAGAGACCTTCCGACCTGGCTGGCGCGCTGCGCCGCCACCCGGCATCACCATCACCGATAGCAGGCCGCGCCATGCGCTGGCCTTACAGGGCAATCCTTATGTGTCGCCCATCTATCTGCGGCAGGTGGTGCCCTATGCCACGGGTGAGCGCAGCGGCACCATCGTGGTCGATACGCGCCAGCATTTCCTCTATTTCGTGCTCGGCGACGGCCGGGCCCTGCGCTATGGCATCGGGGTGGCGCGTGACGGGTTCGAGTGGAGCGGTACGCACCGGGTCACCCGCAAGGCCGAATGGCCGAGTTGGACCCCGCCGGCCGAAATGCGGCGGCGCCAGCCCGGATTGCCCACCTTTATGGCAGGCGGACCGGACAATCCCATGGGCGCGCGGGCGCTTTATCTGGGCTCCACGCTCTACCGCATTCACGGCACCGTCGAGCCCTGGTCCATCGGCCAGAACGTCTCGTCGGGCTGCATCCGCATGACCAATGCCGACGTGATCGACCTCTATGGACGGGTGCAATTGAACACCAAGGTGGTTGTGCTTTCCTAAGGAGTTTGCGCCACAGTCGGGGCTGCAGCGCTAACAAGGTGCCTTACATGTCCTCATTCGCACCGCTCCTGCGGCGGTTCGCAAAAGACGAAAGCGGCGTTTTTGCCGTGTTGTTCGGGCTGATGGCCATTGTGCTGATCGCCCTGGGCGGCGCCGTGGTGGACTATGTGACGCTGGAGCAGACACGGCAGCGTGCCCAGGTGGCGCTCGACGCTGCGGTGCTGGCGCTGCAGCCGGATATTTTTACACCTGGCATGACCGAGGAATCGCTGCGCGCCCGTGCCGAAGCCATCGTGCTTGAGCGGATCGGCGACATCAACATCATCGAGGCCAAGGTCGACCGTGCCGAAATGGACCTGGAAGCCGGCAGGCTGTTCCTGAGCGGTGAGTTCACACTGCCCACCTTGTTCGTAAGCCTGGTCGGCGTGACCCAGTTGCAGGCCGGGTTCAGCGCCGAGGCTTTGCGCGGCGCTGTGGACATCGAAGTGGCCTTGGCGCTGGACGTAACCGGCTCGATGAGCGGGCAGCGCATTGCAGCGCTCAAGGATGCGGTCGGCGATCTGGTCGATGTTATCGTGCAGGATGTGCAGGAGCCGACCTATTTCAAGGTGGCCCTGGTGCCCTATGCGCAGGCGGTCAACGTGGGATCGTTTGCTGAAGCGCTGCGTGGTCCGATTCGGGAGTCCAAGGATATCCGTGCGATGAATTGGTCGACGGGCTCGATAAGAAACATCACCAATATCAGCGACCACGGCTCGGCCCGCTTCACAACCTCTGGAAACCACGGGTTCAGGAATGGCGACTGGGTCTATATCTGGGATGTCAGCGGTCCGACCAATTTCAACTACCGCGCCTTCCAGATCAGCAATGCCAGCGGCAATGAATTCCGCCTCTCAGGCGTCCGGAGGAACAACACCTATAACGGCGGCGGCCATGTGATCGAATGCCTGGCTCAAGACTGCAATACGGTGGTCACCTCCACTAACCACGGCTTTGCCACCGATCAATGGGTTCGCGTCACCGGTGTCGGTGGCTGGCAGCAGGGCAATTATACCAATAATGAGGACTACCGGGTAACCACTCTAACGGCCAACACGCTGGTGCTGCGCGGCCACACGATGATGACCAATGGCAGCTACAATGCCAATTCTGGCGTGATGCACTGCACATGGCAGACTGCGACCGAGGGCTGCCCGTACTACCGTTATACCGGGGTATGGGGCGACACCTATACCTATGCAATCACCGACTGTGTGACCGAGCGCGCCGTCAACCCGTTCAACGATGAGCCGCCCAGCGTCACCTATGTAGGCCGAAATTACGTACCCAGCAACGAGTGCCCGAACACCCAGATCGTCCCATTGACGGACGACCGGGATGAGTTGCATGACGTGATCGACAACCTGCCGGCATCCGGCAATACCGCCGGCAGCCTGGGAATCCTGTGGGCCTGGTATCTGCTGTCACCCAATTTCGGATATGTCTGGCCCGAAATCAGCCGGCCCGCCCCCTATGGCCAGCAAAACTTGCTCAAGGCGGCCATCATCATGACCGACGGCGAGTTCAACACCGTTCATTGCAACGGTGTTCCGGCAAGGGGCTCCGCTGGTGGTTCTGACAATATCAACTGTGGCCCGCATAATGGCGAACCCTATCCGCAATCACGCGCCTATTGCGATGCCATGAAGGCCACGGGCATTGTCGTTTACACCGTCGGCTTCGGCATCACCGCAGGCAGCTCGGCCGCCAATGTGCTGAGCTATTGTGCATCGAGCAGCAGCAATGCCTACCTGGCCTCGGACGCCGCCGCGCTGTCCGATGCTTTCGAACAGATCGCGCGCAACATCTCGTCGCTGCGCCTGACCCGGTAGTCGCTGCTGGTGGGGTGGGTGGTACCGCCTCCCCGGATTGAACGGGGGACCTCTAGATCCACAATCTAGCGCTCTAACCAACTGAGCTAAGGCGGCAGGACCGCATCGGAGGGCCAGCGCGAGGCCGGGTTCCGAAAGCGGGCGGAACATAGGTCGAGATGGACTTGATGACAAGCACCGATTTCAAGCTGTGGACAGAGCGCGATTTTACGCAGGCTCGAGGCAAATTTCAGCCCCTGGCGTGATCAATCCTTAGGAAAGGCGACTTAACCATTGGGCGTGATGCAGCCCATCACCGGGAAGGGTCGGGCTGGATTCGTTCGCCCCGGCACTATATTGAAGAACACTTAAGGAACTTCGGACCTCTGTGCCGATATGGCACAGACCAACGAGGTCGAGACCACGCAAAGGCCGTCCATGGATGACCGCTGGAACAATCTGCCGGATGCGCGCCGTGTGCTGCAGCATGAGGATGACGCACGTCCGGCCTGGCTATGGTCGCTGGACGGGCGGGACCTGATCTGGTCGAATTCGGCAGCAGACCTGTTCGGCGCCAAGCTCAAAAAGCACGGCCTCAAGCGCGCAGCGCCCGCGGTGCCGATCAAGGGCCAGGTAGCGCGCATCGTGCGGCTGGGGTCATCGGGACGAACCAGCCTTGCGCGTATCCAATTTCTGGCCGGTGAAAAGCCGGTATCGGCAACCTGTGCCACGACCCCGCTGGCTCGGAGCGACGCGGAGCCCGTGCTGCTGATCGTAGGGGTCGACCCCATTGATCCGGACATAATGGCTGCGGCGCTATCCGGCGATGACGGCGACCCGGTTGAGGCGGCGGCCCCGGCACCGAAAGATGACGACGAAGCGCCGGAGGTGTGCGAAGCCGCACCGGACGGTGACGGGGAAGCCTCCCTAGAGCCCAAAGTCGCGCCGGCCGAACCTGGACCCATGGAGGGCGAGGCCATCGCGCCGGAGCCCGAAATTGTTGCCTCGACTGGCGATGACAATGCCTATGCGCATGAGTTGCAGAGCTGGCACGACACCGACGCGGAAACGGCCTACGCTCTAGCGACGGAAGCCGCCACCACGCCAAATGCGGATTCGCCGGAAGACTGGATCGAGGCGCTGGGCGATGCGCCGGTCAATATCTCCGAGCTTCCCACGGTGGAAAATGTCGAAGCGCCCGTGACGGATGCCCCCACCGATACCCACGGGGCGTCACCAGAGGCCGAAGAGGCTGAGGATGGCTTGCAGGATGTGTCCCGCCGGTTGAGCGACCTGGTGGACCGACTGGCGGCCGATGAGGCGCTTTACGCCCCGCTGACCGAAGATGACGACATGCCGCCGACCGAAACGGCAGAGAGCGATCCGCAAAGCGATGCCATCGTGGCGGCGTTCTACAAGGTCACCGGACGGGGTCTTCGCAATGCGACGACCGCCGAAACCACCCAGGAAACGACCTCCACGGACGAGCCCGCGCTGGCGGCCGAGCCCGACCCCGAGGCGGTGGAGCGTGTCTCGCGGTACAATTTCGATGAATTGTCGCGCATCCTGACCGATCGGGTCGGAGAGCGAAACTGGCAGGCTGCCGAACCGGGTCCACCAACGCCCGTGACCGCGCCACCGGCAACGGCAGGCTCGGGCGCTTTGATCAACTTGGGCGGTGAAACGCTGGTGCTGAACCGGTTGCCGCTCGGCATCATGGTTTTTCGCGACCAGCAGGTATTGTTCGCCAATCGCGCCATCACCGAAATGGTGGGCTATGAGTCGGTGGAGAGCCTGCGGCAGGCGGGTCTCGCCGCCATCTTTCCGGTCATGGGCACCGAGGGGCAGGATGCCGGCCCGGTGAACCACCTGGTGCAGCGCGATGGTACGCTGGTGCCTGTCACGGCGCGGCTGCAATCCATATCCTGGCATGGCCGCCCGGCGCTGATGCTGTCGGCCAGCACCACCGAGGTGCGCACTGGCCATGAAGATGCCGTCAAGGCGTTCGGCCAGACTTTTGCCGACATCCGTGGCGATGGCTTCATCGAGGCCAATCGCAATGGCATGGTCAGCGCAGCCAACGCCCCTGCGATCACCCTGCTGACCGGCGGCAAGCCGCTGAACGGGCGTGCGATTGCATCGCTGGTGAGTGAAGACGATGCAGTGGCGCTCCGAGCTTTCCTCGAACGTCCGGCCCGCTTTGCGGAGACCGCCCGGCCCTGCCTGACGCTGCGCTCGGTAGATGGCAAGGCCGACATCTTGCTCTTTGCGCTTGGGCAGGCCGGCGTGGTTTCAGGCTATTTCGGCCTGGTCAATGCGCGCCAGACCACCCCAGCCCGTATCGGCGCGCCGGTGGATGTCGATCCTGCCCTTTTGGGGCGGATCAGCCGGGGCGTCCGTCGTCCGCTCAATACGGTCATCGGTTTTTCCGATATCATTCGGTCCAAGGCTTTCGGCGCACTGAATAGTGAGCGCTATGAAGCCTATGCCGATGATATCGCCCAAGCCGGGCAAGAAATCGCCGCGCTGGTAGACGAACTGGACGATTATGCGCGGCTGCGCGATGGCCGCTATCTACCGCAGCGAGCGAGCCTCGATCTCACCGACCTCCTGGAACATTGCGTGGTCCGCATCCGCGACCAGGCCAATGGGGCGCGCGTGATCGTGCGCAATGCCATTTCCGAGATGCTGCCGCGGGTGACAGCTGACCGGGCCTCGCTGGCCCAGGCGGTGCTGAACCTATTGGCCAGCGCCATCGACCAGACCCCGATGGGTGGCGCGGTCGTGATCTCGGCACAACGGCATGACGACCATTCCATTGCCATCCATGTGCGGGACAGTTCCGCCCACGCGGTGGACATGGCTGAGCGCTTCGTGGTGTTCCGCGATGGCGTGGGCAGGAACGGGCAAATGCTGACACCGGTGCGCTCAAGTGTCGGGCTGGCATTGACCCGCTCGCTGCTGGCCGTCAATGCAGTCTCGCTTTCAGTCGATCCGGCCGGAGCCGAGGGCATGCTGTTTACCCTCAGGATTCCCGCTGACCTCGTCAACGAGCAGCCCGTGGCCAAGGAAGCCGAATAGTCCGGTGCTGCGCAAGGGCGCAGATTTTCTATATACTGGCTCGTGCCGTGTCGGCGCCGATGGAGGAAACACGATGCATTCACGCAAATCCCTGGCTCTGGCGATGGCGAGCCTGTTGCTGACGACAGGCAGCGTCCTGGCCCAGCCAACAGAGATTCGGATCGGCGTGGCGCTCGAACCGCCCGCGTTGGACCCGACAGCCGGCGCGGCAGAGGCCATCGACGTGGTGGTCTACCAGAACGTTTTTGAAGGGCTGGTGCGCATCGACCAGACCGGGGCCGTGCAACCGGGCCTGGCGGAGAGCTGGACCATATCGGATGACGGGCTCAGCTACCGCTTTGCCCTGCATGAGGGCGTCACCTTCCATGACGGCAGTGCATTTGATGCCGAGGACGTGAAATTCACTTTTGACCGGCTCTTGGCCGAGGGCAGCGTCAATGCCCAGAAGGCGCTCTATGCGCCGATCTCGGCTGTCAGCGTTGTCGACCCGGTCACGGTCGAATTCACCCTAGAGCGGCCTGACGGGCTGTTCCTGTTCAATCTGGGGCGCGGCGATGCGGTGATTGTGGCGCCGGAAAGTGCTGACAACAACGGCGCCGAACCCATCGGCACAGGGCCCTTCGCCTTTGTGCAATGGGACCGGGGCAGCCGGGTGGTGCTGGAGCAGTACGGACCCTATTGGGGCGAAAAACCGGCGCTGACCAAGGCGACTTATCTCTTCATCTCCGATACCGCGACAATGACCAATGCCCTGCTGGCAGGCGACGTGGACGGCACCAATAATTTCGCCGCCGAAGCCTTACCGGTGTTCGAAGGTAATCCGCAATTCACGGTGCTGGTGGGCTCCACCGAGGGCGAAACCATCCTGTCGACCAATAACCGCAAGGCGCCCTTTGACAATCTCAAGGTGCGCCAGGCCATGGCCCACGCGCTGGACCGCCAGGAAATCATCGATGGCGCGACCTATGGCTATGGCGTGCCCATCGGCACCCATTTCGCGCCGCACCACCCCTATTATCTTGACCTCACCGGCACCTATCCGCACGATGTGCAAAAGGCGAAGGCGTTGCTGGCCGAGGCAGGCTATCCCGAAGGATTTTCGGCGACGCTGAAGCTGCCGCCGGTGGCCTATGCGCGCCTTTCGGGCCAGATCATTGCGAGCCAGTTCGCCGAAGTGGGCATCGACCTGGAACTGATCAATGCCGAGTGGGCGCAGTGGCTGGAAGATGTGTTTGCCAATAAAGACTTCGACCTGACCATCATCAGCCATGTCGAGCCGTTCGATATTGGCATTTATGCCATGCCCGACTACTATTTCGGCTATGACAATCCCGCCGTTCAGGCCCTCAACGAGACGCTCAATGCCACGACGGACGAGGATGAACGCAAGCGGATTGCCCAGGAGATCCAGACGATCATCGCCAATGATGCCGTCAATGGGTATCTGTTTGAGTTGGCCCAGACAGGTGTGTGGAACGCCAAGCTCGAGGGCATGTGGCAGAACGCCCCCGTCGAAGGCGTGGTGCTGCGGGACATCCGCTGGGTGGAGTGAGCCCGTTCGTCGGGTTACTGCTGCCGTCGCCACATATGCCGCATCACCCTCGGACCTGATCCGAGGGCCACTTCAGGCCTGCACCGGTGGTGGACGGCTTTCGGATCAATATCGAGGGCGACCTAGAGCGCATACGGGCACTGCGGGATGACCCTTTTCCTCCTGCGCCGCATTGCAGGCTTTGCCGCGACCCTGTTTGTCGCTGCCTTTATCATATTCGTCCTTCTCGACCTGCTGCCGGGCGACCCGGCCCGGTTCATTCTCGGCATTAATGCCACGCCCGAGGCGGTGGCGGCCCTGCGGGCGCAGATGGGGCTCGACGCGCCAGCCCATGAGCGGTTCTTTGGCTGGGTCCTGGGCATGCTCCAGGGCGATTTCGGCCTCTCGCATACCCAGCGCCTGCCCGTGGCCCAATTGGTCGCGGACCGCATGGCCGTGACCCTGCCGCTTTCGATCCTGGCCATGGTGATTTCCGTGGTGGTGGGCCTGCCCATCGGCATTCTCGCCGCCATGCGGCGCGGCAAGACCACCGATACGGCGCTGATGGTGCTGGCGCAGACGGGTGTGGCCATTCCCAATTTCTGGTTCGGCATGCTGCTGACGCTGCTGTTTGCGGTAACCCTGCGCTGGCTGCCGACCGGTGGCTTCGTGCCCTGGGACGAAGACGCCTGGGCGACGCTGCGCGGACTGATCCTGCCGGGGCTGGCGCTGGCGCTGCCGCAGGCCTCGATCCTGGCGCGGGTGATGCGCACGGCGCTGGTGGACATTACCGAACAGGATTTTATCCGTACGGCACGCGCCAAGGGCCTGACAAAAAACGAAGCCATCTGGCGCCATGGCGTGCGCAATGCGCTCCTGCCGGTGCTGACGATCCTCGGGCTGCAATTTGCCTATCTGATCGCCGGCACCATCATCGTCGAAAATGTCTTCTACCTGCCTGGACTGGGGCGGCTGATCTTCACGGCAATTTCCGAGCGTGACCTGGTGCTGGTGCGCGGCGCGACCATTGCGCTGGTGCTGGCTACCACGATGACCATGCTGGTTGTCGACCTCTGCTATGCCCTGATCGATCCCCGTCTCAAGGGAAGAAGCGCATGAACTGGCGGGCAATAAGGCAGCATCCGAGCCTCGCCATCGGCCTTGCGGCGGCTGCAGGCTTTGCGGTGCTGGGCCTCCTCTCGTTGTGGTGGATGCCCTACCCCATCGAGCAGATCGCTATAGCGCGGCGCTTTCTCGGACCGTCGACTGGGCATTGGCTGGGAACCGACCATCTGGGCCGCGACATGCTCTCGCTGGTGATGAGCGGTACGCTGACCAGCTTTATCGTGGCCTCGATCGGCGTGCTGATCGGGGTCGCCATCGGAGTGCCGATGGGGCTGGCCGCCGTGGCCTGGGGTGGCGTGGTGGAATGGCTGGTGCTGCGCATATCCGACCTGACTTTTGCCTTTCCTGCCGTGGTGGTCGCCATCCTCATCGCCGCGCTGGCCGGGCCGGGTGAGACCAATGCCATCATCGCCATCGGGGTGTTCAACATCCCCGTCTTTGCGCGGGTGGCGCGGGGCGGCGCCCTGGCCATTGCCACGCAGGACTATGTGGCGGCGGCGCGGCTGGCGGGACTGAGCAATGGCGCCATTGCGCTCAGGCATCTGTTCCCCAACATCATGAGCCTTCTCATCGTCCAAGGCACGATCCAGCTGTCGCTGGGTATATTGGCCGAGGCGGGGCTGAGCTATATTGGCCTCGGGACGCAGCCGCCGGCCACGAGCCTGGGGCTGATGCTGCGCGATGCGCAGAGCCTGTTTCTCATCCACCCCTGGCTCAGTCTCGTACCGGGGCTGACCATTGTCCTGATCGTCATTGCCCTCAATATCGCCGGCGACGGATTGCGCGACGCCATGGACCCGCGCCTCAAGCGGGAGGGGTTGAACCATGGCGCTGGTTGAGGTCCAGGACCTGGTCATCACCTTCGGCGGACGACCGGCTGTTTCGGGGCTGACCCTGGCCATCGAGAGCGGCGACCGCTTCGGGATCATTGGCGAGAGCGGTTCAGGCAAGTCCCTGACGGCGCTGGCCATGGCGGGCCTTTTGCCGGAGATTGCGACTGTATCGGGACAAGTCAGTTTCGACGGCAGCCCCCTGCCCGCAAGCGAGCGCGAAATGGCACGTTTGCGTGGTCGGCGCATCGGCATGGTGTTCCAGGAGCCGATGACAGCGCTGAACCCACTGATGCGGATTGGCGAGCAGATCGAAGAGGCCATCGATCTCTCGGGCATCGGGGAAGCAGCGCAGATCGCCCTGCCGAACCTGTTGCGCGAGGTGGGGCTGGAGCCGGGGCATGGGGAGCGGTTTCCGCACCAGCTTTCGGGCGGGCAGCGGCAACGCGCCATGATCGCCATGGCCCTGGCGAGCCGCCCGGAACTGATGATCGCGGATGAGCCGACTTCGGCGCTTGATGTCATCACCCAGCGCGTGGTGCTCGACCTGATCGCGGAAATCTGCACGCGGAGGCAGATGACCCTCTTATTCATCAGCCACGACATCCGTGCGGTGGCGGCGCTGTGTTCCCGCGTCGGCGTCATGCAGGCTGGCAAACTGGTCGAACAGGGCACTACCGACGCCGTGCTGGGGGCCCCAAAAGATGCCTATACGCGCAAATTGCTGGCGGCGAGCCGGATGGAGCGCCGATCATCGCTACCGCACCGTCAGGGTGCGCCGCTGCTGCGGGTCGAGGCGCTCAGCCGCCTCTATCCGCAGGGCGGTCTCTGGCCCTGGCGCGACCCGCCCCTGCGAGCGGTGGACAAGGTGAGCCTCGACATCGGCGCGGGCGAGTGCGTGGCGTTGGTAGGACCGTCCGGGTGTGGCAAGACCACGCTGGCCCGGGTGATCGTGGGGCTCGACAGCGCCAGCGAGGGACACATGGTGCTCGATGGCAGCACCTATCACGGGCGAGATCTGCCGCCGCTCCTGCGGGCCGGGCTGTCGCTGGTGTTCCAGGACCCGTTCAGCAGTTTTGATCCCCGCATGAGTGTTGGGGATTCGCTGGGCGAGCCGCTGCGCCTTTTGGGCCAGCTGTCGCGCCAGGACCGCGAGGCGCGGCTGCGGGAGGCCGTGGAGACCGTGGGGATGGAAGCGGACATGCTGGGGCGCTTCCCGCATGAATTCTCAGGAGGCCAGCGGCAGCGCCTGGCCATTGCCCGGGCGCTGGTGACCAAGCCACGCCTGCTGGTGCTGGACGAGCCGGTGTCGGCACTGGACGTTTCGCTGCGCGGCGATGTGCTGAACCTGCTCTCGCGCCTCCGGGCCGGACATGGCCTGAGCTATCTCATCATCAGCCATGACCTCGATATGGTCGCGGCCATGGCCGACCGGGTGCTGGTGATGGAAAAAGGCAGGATTGTCGAAGCGGGCACGCCCGAGCAATTGTTTGCCGAGCCACAGCACGCGTTGACCCAGGCGCTGATGGCCGCGCGGCTGCCCGACGTCGCCTGATCGATCAATCGCGCATATGCGCCTGATAGAACAGCATGGCGGCGATGGCGAGATTTTCGGGTATCGCCTTGATGGATGCATCATAGCCGGCCCAGTCGGCATCGCTGGCCGTGTCGTCGGGCCCGAAGCCGGGCTGGGCGAGAAGCAAGGCTGTTGCAAGGCGGGTCGCAGCCTCGCCCCGTACATCCTGGAAGGGATGGCGCAGCAATTCATCCCAGGCATCGAAACGCAATTGCATGGCCTGTTCAAAGCCGGACAGCCAGAGCGGCCAGGCGATATCGCCGCTCGCCTCATCGACCTCGTAGAGCGGCGAAAAGCGTCCGTCGGCCAGTTCGCGTTCCATAGCGGCCAGGCGGTTCTGGATCAGGGCCGCCAGTTCCTGCCGGTTGGCGTCGATAACGCCGCGCCCGTCCGAAAGAAAGGACAGGGGCCACCACTCGTCCAGCCCAATCGGATCGGGACTGACAAGCACGCCGCAGAGAAAGCCATCGAGTTCGGAAAGCAGCATGGCGTCATCAACCTCACCCAGGAGGATTTCGAGCCGGGTGAGGGATGTGCTCAGGTCGGTGGTCTGCAATGCCATGGGCGCGGGTCCGCATCGTGGTGACGCGGACCTTTATCCCATCAGCGCGAATTGTGCAGCAGGCCCTGGAAAGAACGATAGCTATCCTTGGGGGTGCGATTCTGACTTTCGTAATCGACATGGACCAGGCCAAAGCGCTTGTTATAGCCCTCGGCCCATTCGTAATTATCGAGCAGCGACCAGGCGAAATAGCCGCGCACATCGGCCCCGGCGGAGCGAGCGGCGAGCACGGCCTTGAGGTGATCCTCGTAATATTTCACCCGGCGCGGGTCATTGTCGCCTTCGACCTCGGCCATGCCGTTCTCGGTGACGTAGAGGGGCAACTTGGTGTAGTCGTTGGACACGCGCACCAGAAGGTCGGTGAGGCCCTGGGGATAGATTTCCCAGCCGATATCGGTCTTTTCGAGCGGACCCTTGACCTGCTCGGCGGGGCGACCCGGCTCGGACGAGGCCTTGTAGAGGCCACGGGTGTAATAGTTGATGCCCAGCCAGTCGAGCGGGCGGGACACAACCGCCATATCGTCCTGGTAACTGGCCGGCAGATGGGGAGCGAGCCATTCGGTCAATTCGGGGGGGTATTGGCCCTTGAGCACGCCGCCCAGATACCAGCGGTTGAACAGGGCATCGCCGATATTGCAGGCGGCCTTGTCGGCGTCGCTGTCGCTGGCAGGCTCGGACTTTTCGAGATTGAGCACAATCCCGAGGTTTTTCGTGCCGGCGGCACGCAGAGCATCGATAGCGGTGCCATGGGCAAAGAGCACATGGTGCATGGCGCGGGCAGCAGCGCGCAGATCGCGATAGCCGGGGGCGTGGATGCCCAGGAAATGGCTGAGAAAGGCAACGCACCAGGGTTCGTTGATGGTGGCTGTGGCTTCGAGCCGGTCACCAAACTTGTTGGCGACCAGCGTCGCATAGTCAGCAAACCAACCAGCGATGTCGCGGTTCATCCAGCCGCCGCGATCCTGCAGAGCAGAGGGCAGATCCCAGTGGTATAGCGTGGCATAGGGCTTGAGCCCGCGTTCCAGCATGCCGTCGATAAGGCGGTCATAGAAGTCGATGCCTGCCTGGTTGATCGCGCCGGTACCTTCGGGAATGAGGCGCGGCCAGGCGAAGGAGAAACGATAGGCGTCGAAGCCGCCATCGCGGATCAGGTCGAGGTCCTGCGGCCAGAGCTCGTAATGGTTGCAGGCATTAAGGCCCGTATCGCCATTATGGACATTGCCCGGCGTGGCCGAAAACGAGTCCCAGATGCACGGGCCGCGACCGTGACCCTGCCCGCCCTCGATCTGATAAGCGGCGGTGGCAACGCCAAATGTGAAGTCGGAACCGAAATCCCGGCGATCAAAAGAGAACATATCCCCTCCGTTCAGGCGTTTTCGCCCTTGTGGGGAAGCCGGATAACATTCACGCGGGCGTCTATGCAATCGATTTCAGCAATCGATATAAATGGTGTACGTGCCTCAAAATTGAGTCAGACCATTCAAGACACGCGGCTGAGCAGGTTGCGGGCGACTGCCCGATAGGCCGCGGCCTCGGGTCCATCGGGGTCGGTGGCGACCGGTGGAGCGCCGGCGTCGGAGTTCTCGCGGATCGACATGACCAGCGGAACAGGACCGAGGAATGGGATGTCCAGGGTCGCAGCTGCCTTCTCGGCGCCGCCAGTGCCGAAAATGTCGTAGCGATGGCCGGTGTCGGGGGCGATAAAGTAGCTCATGTTCTCGACGAGGCCGATCACCGGCACCGACATGCGGCGCAGCATGTCGATGGCCTTTTGCGCGTCGATCAGCGCGAGGTCCTGTGGAGTGGAGACAATGACCACGCCGTCGACAATCGTTTGCTGGAACAGGGCGATATGGATATCGCCGGTGCCGGGCGGCAGGTCGATGATCAGCGCATCGAGGCTCCCCCAGTCGGTTTCGCGCAGCAGCTGACGCAGGCCAGAGGTTGCCATGGGACCGCGCCAAACCACAGCCTGCCCGGGCACCAGCATGGAGCCGATGGACATCACCTTCAGCCCGAACGCCTCATGCGGGGTGAAGATGCCGTCGTCGCGAATGGCCGGCCTGCCCTCAATGCCGAGGAGCTTGGGGACCGAGGGACCGTAGAGATCGGCGTCAAGTACGCCGACCTTCAGACCCTCGGCGGCCAAGGCCAGGGCGATGTTGACGGCGGTGGTTGATTTGCCGACGCCGCCCTTGCCTGAGCCGACGGCAATGATGCGTCTGACGCCGTCAACTTTTGTCTTGCCCTGGGGCTGAGCGGCGCCGTGGCCGAACTTTGGGGCGTTGGTTTTCTCGGCGGTGAGCGACACCATCACCTTGCGGGCGCCGCCAAGGGCCTGGGCGCGCTTGTGGGCTTCGTCCCGTGCGGGACCGAAAGCCGCTTCCATGCCCGGCGCGACAGCAATCGCAAAGGCGATGGCGCCGGGGGTGACGATGATCGCGGAAAGGCCGCCATATCCGGCGAGATCACCGCCGCCGGGGATTTCCACATTGGCAAGGGCGGTCTTGATCTGGGCGGCGAGGTCGGTATCGGCCATGAAATGACGGGCACAGGTGTGCCGCATCTCCGCTGTCATGCCGGCGCAGGCCAGCATCCATCCTGAGGATCATTTCCGCACGCGCATCTCAGGATGGACCCCGGCCTGCGCCGGGATGACATCGCGTTTGCGGAAATATCGAGATCTAAAGAATGCTCTGGCCAGTGCCAGCCCAATCCTTGAGGAAGCCTTCGATGCCCTTGTCAGTCAGCGGGTGCAGGGACAGCTTCTTGATGACGTCGGGCGGGATCGTCGCCACATCGGCACCGGCCAGGGCGGCCTGGGTGACGTGATTGGACGAACGGATCGAGGCAGCCAGGATCTGGGTGTCGAACTGATAGTTATCGTAGATGGTCCGAATGGTCTCGATCAGTTCCATGCCGTCGATGTTGATGTCATCGAGGCGCCCGATGAAGGGCGAAATATAGGTCGCGCCGACCTTGGCAGCGAGCAGGGCCTGATTGGCCGAGAAGCAGAGCGTGACATTGGTCTTGACGCCCTTCTCCGAGAAATACTTGGTGGCCTTGAGGCCAGCGAGGGTCAGTGGCAGCTTGATGACCACATTGGAGGCGATCTTGGCGAGGTGTTCACCCTCGGCGACCATGCCGTCATATTCGAGGCTGGCGACTTCGGCGGAAACCGGATCGGGCGTGATAGAGCAGATTTCCTTGATGACTTCCTTGAAGTCACGGCCGGACTTGGCGATCAGCGACGGGTTGGTGGTCACGCCGTTGAGGAGCCCGGTATCCTGGAGTTCCTTGATGGCGGCGGTATCTGCAGTGTCGACGAAGAACTTCATCGTTCCCTCCTAAAACTCTAATCGATCCGGTCAGTTAGACCAGATGTAACCATCGCGGCGCGGGTCCGCAAGCAGTTGGCCTAGCGGACAGCCTTCAAAAAGGCATCCGCCAGATCGCCCACGCAATCCTCGGGAATGCCGGCGACATTGATTCGACTATCGCCAGTCATATAGACCCCGTTTTCGGCCTTAAGATGTTCGACCGCGTCATTGCTGAGTCCAAGCAGTGAAAACATGCCACGATGGTCCGCCACGAAGTCGAAATCGGTGGAATTGGAGCGCTCGCGAATGGCCTCGGCCAGCTTGTCGCGCAGCATGATCATGCGATTGCGCATCTGGGCCAGTTCAGTTTCCCACTCGGCGCGCAGGCCAGCATCCTCGAGGATGGTGCGGATGATTTCGGCGCCATGATCGGGCGGCTGCGAATAGGCACCACGGATGATGTTGAGGAGTTGGGAATAGGTGGTGTCCGCCTGCTCGCCGTTGCGCGCCACGAGAATGGCAGCACCGACCCGTTCACGATAGAGGCCGAAATTCTTCGAACCGGAAAAGGCGATCATCGTTTCGGGGACCGAAGCGAGAATCTTGCGGGTGCCATAGGCGTCCGCAGCAAGGCCGTCACCAAAGCCGAGATAGGCCAGGTCGATAAAAGGCAATGCGCCAGTGCGCGCCAGGCTTGCCGCGACCTGATCCCATTGTTCGTCAGTCAGGTTGGCGCCGGTGGGGTTATGGCAGCAGCCATGCAACAGCACAACGTCCCCTACCCCAAGCTTGTCGATTGCGGCGAGCATTTCGGAAAACTTCACGCCGCGGGACGCAGGGTCGAAATAGGGATAGGTCGCGATCTTGAGGCCGGCGCCGATGGCGATCGGGTTATGGTTGGCCCAGGTCGGATCCGAGACATGCACCGTCGCGCCGGGGCGGGCGCGGTTGATGAGTTGCATCAGCACCCAAAGCGAGCCCGTACCACCCGGGGCTTGGGCAACGCGCACGCGGGCGCGATCAACGCTGTCACCGAGTACCAGATCGAGCACGACGGCACCAAAGCCCTTGTTGCCGGCAATGCCGAGATAGGTCTTGGTTTTTTCGTTCGAAAGCATGCGCTCTTCGGCCTTGCGAACCGAAGTCATGACCGGGGTCACGCCTGTCTCGTCCTTATAGACGCCGACGCCGAGGTCGATCTTGGTAGAGCGGTGGTCAGCTGCATATTCACCCATCAGCGCCAGAATCTTGTCGCCGGGGGCCTTGGTCAGGTTTTCGAACATTGTTTGAAGGTCCGGTGGAAAGGCGCGGCCTTTATAGGCCGGGCAGGGATTTTTGCAATTGTGGAGCGGGGCCGGTGCGTCAGCGTGTGAGGCCCAGCTTCGTCAGTTCTGCCGTCAGTTGCGGGATAATTTCGAAGAGATCCCCGATCAGCACCACGTCGGCGATTTTGACGATGGGGGCCTCGGCATCGGTGTTGATGGCGACGATCTTTTTGGCGCCCTGAATACCGGCCAGATGCTGGAGTGCGCCCGAAATGCCGATGGCGATATAGAGGTCAGGCGCGATGATCTTGCCGGTCTGGCCGACTTGCCAATCATTGGGCGCGTAACCGGCATCGACGGCGGCGCGGGTGGCGCCAATGGCTGCGCCGAGCGTTCTGCCGAGGGCCACGACCAGCTTGAACCCTTCGGCCGAACCCACCGAAACGCCGCCGCCAACCACGATCTGAGCGGTCGCAAGGTCGGGAATGTCGCTCTCGGTGCGGTAGGCGGCGATGAATCGGGCGGCCGACGCGACCGGGGTGTCGAGCGCTTCGATGGGCGCCGCATTGCCCCCGGCGGCCGGACGGAAGGCCGAGGCGCGGAAGGTCAGCACGTGCTTTGCCTGGCCATCGGTGACCGTCTGCAGGGCATTGCCGGCATAGATGGGCCGCGTGAAACGATTGGCGCCGTTGATGGCGACAATGTCGGTCACTGGCTGAATATCGAGTTTTGCGGCGAGACGCGGCATCACATCCTTGCCAATGGTGGAGGCGGATGCCACCAGGTGTTCATAATCGGGGGCCAGGCCTGCCAGCAGCGAAACCAGGCCATCGGCGAGGACGGTCTCGGCAGCGACCAGAACCTTGGCGACGCCAGAAATGGCAGCAGCGGTTTCAGCGGGGCCGCGCGGACCGGGCACCAGCAGATCGACTGCGCCAAGCTGGGTTGCTGCGGCTACGATGCGCGCCGTGGCGGGCGATAGGACGCCATTGTCGAGTTCGGCGAGAACCAGGACAGCCATCAGATCGCCTCCATCTCGTTGACATCGGCAGCGATAATGGCGGCGAGTTCGGAAACCGATCCGACGGTCTTGCCGGCCACGCGCTCGGGCGGCGGCGAGACGCTTTCGATCACGAGACGAGGCGCCAGGTCGACGCCGAATTCTGTCGCCGGGCGCACGGTCAAGGGTTTGGAGCGCGCCTTCATTACCATGGGGAGCGCGGCGTTGCGGGGCGTATTGAGGCGCAGATCGGCGGTGACGATTGCGGGGAGCGGCAAGGTAATAGTCTCGCGGCCGTAATCGACCTCGCGGGTGACTTCGAGTTCGATACCGCTCAACTTGATCTCGGAGGCAAAGGTGGCCTGGGGTCGATCAGTCAGCGCGGCCAGCATCTGGCCGACATGATTGCTGTCATCGTCGACGGCCTGCTTGCCGAGCAGGACCAGATCGGGCTGCTCCTCGTGAACCACCCTGGCCAGCAGCTTGGCGACGGCGAGGGTTTCGAGCGCTTCGTCGGTTTCGATCAGGATGCCGCGATGGGCGCCCATGGCAAGCGCAGTCAGGATCACGTCATTGGAGGCTTTGGGGCCAATGGACACTATCACGATTTCGTCCGCCTGCCCGGCCTCGGCCAGTTGCACCGCGGCTTCCACCGCATGCTTGCAGAACGGGTTCATCGACATGCGCACGCCATTGATCTCGACGCCCGACCCATCGGGGCGGACACGGATTCGGACATTGTGATCGACCACGCGCTTGACCGCGACGAGGATTTTCATGGCAACTCCCGGAACTTGCGCCCTCAAATCGCAAAATCGTCGCCAAGGGGCAAGGCACGGATGGGGAAATTCGGTTCGGTCTCGGGACAAAGATTGGAAAGCGGTACCGCTCGCCGTCCGAACACGGCCCTCAGGACCCTTCCAGCAGACGTAGCTATTGCCGCAATCGGGCCTATGTCAAAGACTTGAGGCCCGACGTTCTGCCCTTCCCGGTCGAAATGGGCTAGGGTTGACGCCACGAAATAGGACAGAGACATTGTCCTGTAACCCTGCTTCGGAAGTTTTATATGCCTGTTCTCAACCGCGTTGCCGAGTTTCAACCCGAGATCGCCGCCTGGCGGCGGGATCTCCATGCGCATCCCGAGGTACTGTTCGAGGTGCATCGGACGGCGGGAATCGTCGCAGAAAAACTTAGAGAATTTGGCTGCGATGAAGTGGTGACGGGCCTAGGGCGCACGGGCGTTGTCGGCATCATCAACGGGCGCGGCACCGGCACGCGGACAATCGGCCTCCGCGCCGACATGGACGCGCTGCCGATGACGGAAAAGACCGGCCTGCCCCATGCCTCGACCGAAGAGGGGAAGATGCATGCCTGTGGTCATGACGGGCATACCGCCATGCTGCTTGGGGCGGCGAAATACCTGGCCGAAACCCGAAATTTCGACGGTCGGGTGGCGCTGATCTTCCAGCCGGCAGAAGAGGGCGGTGGCGGCGGCAAGGTGATGCTGGACGACGGGTTGATCGACACATTCGACATTGCCGAGGTCTATGGCATGCACAATTGGCCCGGCATGCCAGTGGGCACATTCGGCATTCGCGCGGGCGGCATCATGGCCGCAACAGACCGCTTCTATATAGACATCACCGGCAAGGGCGGTCACGCGGCGCGTCCGCAGCAGACGATTGATCCGATCATCGTCGCCGCTCAGATGGTGACGGCGTTGCAGACCATCGTCTCGCGCAATCTCGACCCGCTGGAAAGCGCGGTGCTGAGCGTCACCATGGTGGAGGCCGGGGAAGCTGACAATGTCATTTCCCGCACCGCTAAGATTACCGGCACGGTCCGCACGCTCGATGGGGATGTACAGGATTTCATCGAGGCCAAGCTGGGCGAATTCGTTCCTCAGTTTGCGGCAAGTTTCGGTGCCAGCGCCACCATGCGCTATTCGCGCGGCTATCCGGTAACGATCAATGCGCCCGAGCAGACCGAATTTGCCGCCTCGGTGGCGCGGGAGATTGTCGGGTCTGAACGGGTGGACGATGCAGTGGCACCCTCGATGGGCGGTGAAGATTTTTCCTTCATGCTCAACGAACGGCCAGGGGCTTATATCTTCCTCGGCAATGGCGACAGTACGGAACTGCACACCGATACCTATGACTTCAACGACGACGCGATTCCCGTGGGGGTGAGCTACTGGGTGCGGCTGGTCGAAAAGGCACTTCCGGCGGGGTGAAACCGGTGTCGTTCAACTTTTAAATTTTTCGCAACCCAGGGTTTTTTCGACCGTTTGCCAAGGGACTATCACTTGAAGCAAGCACGGGATTCCTGACATGTTGAACAAGACGCTCTTACCCTCTATCGCACTCGCGCTGGCGCTCAGCGCGCCTTCTTTGGCTCAAACCACTATCGCCGGCGTCGTGGTGCCGGAAGAGGAGACGCAATTGCTGATTGATCATTGCCGGGCTCTGCTCACGGAAGCCAGCGGCGATGAATATGAGGGCGCGACCCATACTGATCCTACCAATACCGGCTCGGCTGATGATTCCGCTGCGTTCACCACGGACTTCTCGGAAATTACTGTCAGCGACTGCCGCGACGCAGGCTTTCGCGAGCCGAATTCGAGCGACGATGACGAAGGCAATAGCTAACGGCCTAAGCGCGATCACGTAGTCATTGGAGGACCTCTCTCCAGGGGAGGTCCTTTCGCTTGGCGGCGAGAGCGGGAAGATGGCGCTGCGTGTTGAGGTTGGCCGTCGAGCTTTAGTGTCCGCTCGACATGCGATAGAACGGCGCAATGCCCGCCTCAAATATCTCGAAAAACCTGATCTTTCGCGTTCTCCTTACTCTGGTCATTTCCGCAAGTGGAGGTGGCGTTGCAATGTTGCTCGGCTTGCCCGCCGGATGGCTGATGGGCGGCGCTCTGGCCGTGACCATTGCCGCCATGACCGGCGCGCCGGTGGCCATGCCTGATGGCGTGCGCAATGTGGTGTTCGTGCTGATCGGCATGTCCATGGGCGCCAGCGTGGCGCCGGACAGCCTGACCCTTCTGGGAAGCTGGCCAGTTTCGTTGGCGGCTCTGGCGATTGAGCTGGTGATCATCGTGGCGGCGACAGGCTGGATGCTTACGCGAGTGTTCAGGCTCGATCCCGGAACCGCCTATCTCAGCTCGTTTCCGGGACATTTGTCCTTTGTCCTGGGGATCGCGGCGACCGGGGTGGGCAATCCTCGGCAGATCGTCATCATCCAGGTCATCCGCATATTGATGCTGACCATTGCCGTGCCGATCGGGGCGGTATTCCTGCCCATCGACCAAATAGCGCCATCGGTGCCCAATGCTTACCTCAACCCGCTGCAACTGGCCGTGCTGGCGGCAGGCTGTGTTGCGGTAGGCCTCCTGTTCATTCGCATGAAAGTACCGGCCGGCCTGGTGCTGGGCACCATGGGTGCGGCGACGGCGGCCAAGCTGGGCGGGCTCTATACCGAAGCCATGCCATTGCCGCTGGTGACCATCACCTTCATCCTGACCGGGGCGCTGATCGGTTCGCGCTTCGTTGGCATCTCGCGGGCCGAATTCATGGCGGCAGCCAAGGGCGGATTGATTGCCACGGCAATGACGGTGAGCATTGTCACAGTGATGGCGCTGGGCGTGGCGCAACTGGTGGACATGCCGTTCGGGCAGATATGGCTGGGCCTGTCGCCTGGCGCCCTCGAAGGCATGGGGGCGCTGGGCATCGCACTGGGCTATGACACAGCGTTCATCGCTGCGCATCATGTCATCCGCTTGCTGATGCTGAGCTTTGCCATTCCGACCGTGGTGATGCTGATCCGCTGGCAGGAGAATAGAACCCGCGCCGCATAAGGTCTCTCACTGGTCCTTCCTCGTCACTCCCTTTTGTAGCTCACCTTCCCCTCACCTGCCGGGGCCGGGAGAATGGCAAATCCATTGGGTCTGAAGTTGAGTCTGGAGCCGTCCAATTCAGCGTTGTTGCTGACCGGTTCGAGGGTGAGGTCGACCTTGGAGAGCTTTACGCTCAGCGGTTCGGCTGAGAGGTTGAAGACGCAGATGAGGTCCTTGTTACCGGCGGAGCGGCGATAGGCCAGGACGGGTTCGTCGCATTTGAAAAACGTGATGTCGCCTATCAGCAGGGCCGGATGGGTTTTGCGCCAGGCGAGGAATTTTCGATAGTAGTTGAGAGTGGAGTCCGGGTCGGCGTTCTGGACTTCGACACTGAGGGCCGCCGCGGCGTGCTTGACCGGCAGCCAGGGGGTGCCGGTGGTGAAGCCTGCATGGGTCATGCCGTGCTGCCACGGAATGGGCGTGCGGCAGCCATCGCGGCCCTTGTCGCCGGGCCAGAAGCGGATGCCGCGCGGATCGGTCAGTTCCTCATAGAGAATATCGGCTTCGGGCAGGCCCAGTTCCTCGCCCTGATAGAGGCCCGCCGAGCCCTTGAGCGTGAGGACCAGGGCTGCGGCCTGGCGCGAAAGATCGGCCGGCGAAACGCTGTGGGGCGCCCAGCGGGTCATGTGGCGGATGACGTCGTGGTTGGAAAAGCTCCAGCAGGGCCAGCCAGTCTCGCCGGCCGCAAAGAAGGATTCAACCTTGGAGCGGAAGTGCTTGGCGGTGAATTTGGGCCCGAGGAAATCGAAGGAATAGCACATGTGCAGCATGTCGGTGCCGGACGTGTATTGCGCCATCAGCTCGACGCCGCGCTCCTCGTCGCCGACTTCGCCGACGCTGGTGGCGCCGGGATATTGGTCGAGCAGCGCGCGGACCTTCCTCAGCCAGTCGATATTCTCGGGCTGGCTCTTGGAATATTTGTGGCTCTGCATGTCGTAGGGATTGGTGAGCGGCTTGCCCTTGAGGGACTTGAGCGGCGGGTTGGAGCGCAGTTTGGCGTCGTGGAAATAGTAATTGACCGTGTCGAGGCGGAAGCCATCAAGCCCGCGATCGAGCCAGAAGCGCATGACCTCGATCACCGCATCCTGCACGGCAGGATTGTGGAAGTTGAGATCGGGCTGGGAGGTGAGGAAGTTGTGCAGGTAATACTGCTTGCGGCCGGTATGCCATTCCCAGGCCGAGCCACCAAAGACCGAGAGCCAGTTATTGGGCGGGGTGCCATCGGGATTGGCATCGGCCCAGACATACCAGTCTGACCGGGCATTATCGCGGCTGTAGCTGGATTCGGCGAACCACGGATGCTGGTCGGAGGTGTGGCTGACCACCTGATCCATGATGACCTTCAAACCCAGCGCATGGGCGCGGTCCATCAGCACGTCAAAATCGCGCAGCGAGCCGAAGAGCGGATCGACTTGCATATAGTCGGAGACGTCGTAGCCCATGTCCTCCTGGGGCGACATGGTGATGGGCGAGAGCCAGATGCAATCGACGCCAAGGCTGGCAATATGATCGAGCCGGTCGATAATGCCCGGGAGATCGCCGACGCCATCACCATTGCTGTCCTGAAACGAGCGGGGATAGACCTGATAGATCACTCCGCCGCGCCACCATTCGGTCATAGACAACTCCTCCGGGCCCTTGGGCCAAATCAATTGCCGACAGGCTAGCGGGTTCCGGGCGGACTGTTAATCGGGTGGCGATGCAGGGCAGATTTTCGTTTTTGCCGTCGAAGGACGATGGCGTCGACCGTCGTCAGGGCATGAGGAGGACACAATGGCCCATATTTTACGCGCCGCAGACCGGCCACCGAGCAACAGCCGCACCATCCGGTTCGAAGGCGAGGCCTATGGCACGTCGATCTCGTTCTTTGCCGTGGACAATGAAACCGGCCAGGGACCGGGGCTGCACACCCATCCCTATGCCGAGACCTGGGTAGTACGGCGCGGTCGCGCCGAGGTGGTGATCGGGGACGAGCGGTTCGAGGTGGGGCCGGGCGACATTGCCGTGGCGCCGGCCGGCGTGCCGCACAAATTCACCAATCTGGGGCCGGAGCGGCTGGATATCGTGTGCATTCACGCAGCGGGGGTGATGGAACAGGTGAATCTGGAGTGAGGGGGAACACTGCGCTCGCCGGTCCCCCTCCCTGCTCGATTTTACGAACTTAGCAAACGCTGAATCCTATCTCTCTCCCCTCCCGGCAAAGGGGGAGGGTCCCGCTTCGCGGCTACACCACCGCGCTAATCAGTGGCTCGCCTGCGAAGTGTTTTTCGAGATTGGCGACGAGGAGCGCGCCCATGGCGTCGCGGGTCTGGTGGGTGGCGCTGCCCTGGTGGGGGGAGAGGACGACGTTGTCGAGGGCGAGCAGCGCCTCGGGAACCTGGGGCTCGTTTTCGAAGACGTCGAGTGCGGCGCCGCCGAGGCCGCCATTAACGAGGAGTTCGACCATCGCCTTTTCATCGATCAGAGTGCCGCGGGCGACGTTGACGATGCGGCCTTCGGGGCCAAGGGCCTCAAGGACTTTTCGGCTGACAATGCCTTCGGTGCCCTTGCCGCCAGGGGCAATGACGACGAGCCAGTCGCTGTCGCGGGCCATGTCTTCGAGATTGTCGTAATAGTTATAGGGCGAGGCGCGCTGTTGGTGACGGCCGTGATAGACGACGCGCATCTTCATCGCCTGGGCGCGGGTGGCGATCTCCTTGCCGATGCGGCCGAGGCCAAGAATGCCAAGAGTCTTGCCGGTGAGTTCGGAAAAGAGCCCGAAATTGCCACCGGGCCATTCGCCCTGACGCACAAACTGGTCGGACTGCGGGATACGGCGCGCGAGCGAAATCATCAGGCCGATGGTGAGTTCGGCGACGGCGTCGTTGAGCACGTCCGGCGTGTTGGTGACGCGGATATTGCGGGCCTTAGCGGCGCCCACGTCGATATTGTCATAGCCGACGCCGAAGCTGGCGATGATTTCGAGATTGGGGAGCTTGTCCATGAGGCCGGCCTGCACGCCAGAACCGGCATGGGCGCGGATGCCGGCGCCGTTCTCATTGAGCCAGCCATCCTTGTCGGCCATTTCATGCAGCTTGTGCACTGTGTAGCGAGCGGCAAGCGCCTCTTCGCAGGATGCAAGGAGCGGATGGGTCTGAAGGATGTCTATGGTCATTGTGGTGTCCGGAATGGGTGGCTGCGGAAACGGCCGGCCCCTTCGCAGCGCAGTAATGCATTGATTGCGCGCGAATGAGAGCATTTTATACCCTGCCCCTGCAAGCCAGCCCTGCACGAAAAAGCGGCATGCCATGATCTTGAGTGTCTGGACGGCAGATTTCAAACGTGTAGCAATGCAGGGAGCGATGGGACGCCGTATCAACCCGCGGAGTACAATGGCCGACAAAACGCCATTTGATGAAATGTACAATCCGGACGGGTCCGTCCGCGAACCCTACCGTGCCCTCAGTGAATGGTTAGCCGAACAGCCGGACAAGGGACTGGCGCTGATGCAGACCGACGCGGAAGCGATCTTCCGCAGGCTGGGCATTACCTTCGCCGTTTATGGCTCGGACGAGGGGACCGAGAAAGTCATTCCCTTCGACGTCATCCCGCGGATCATCGCCGCCAATGAATGGCGCCGGCTTTCCAAAGGGATCGAGCAGCGCGTCAAGGCGCTCAACGCCTTCCTCTATGATATCTATCACCGCCAGGAGATTTTGAAGGCCGGGCGGGTGCCAGAAAAGCTCATTCTCAACAATGAAGCCTTCTGCCCGCAGATGATGGGACTGGAGCCGACCAAGGGCGTCTATGCCCATATCATCGGCGTCGACATCGTGCGGGTTGGGCCGGAAGAATTTTATGTGCTGGAGGACAATCTGCGCACGCCTTCGGGGGTCAGCTACATGCTGGAAGACCGCGAGGCGATGATGTTGCTGGCGCCGGACCTGTTCCACCGCTCCAAGGTGGCGCCAGTGGAAACCTATCCGGAAAATCTCAGGCGGACGCTGGAAAGCGTGGCGCCGCACGGGTTCAAGGGAACAAGCCCGAACATCGCAGTGCTGACCCCGGGCATCTACAATTCGGCCTATTTCGAGCACTCATTCCTGGCCGACCAGATGGGCGCCCAGCTCTGCGAAGGGCCGGACCTGTTCGTGGACGGCGGCAAGGTCTATATGCGCACCACCACCGGCCCGGAGCAGGTGGATGTGATCTATCGGCGCATCGACGACGACTATCTCGATCCGCTGACTTTCCGGCCCGATTCAATGCTGGGCGTCCCGGGGCTGTTCGATGCCTATCGGACCGGCAATGTGACGCTGGTCAACGCCCCAGGCACCGGCATCGCCGACGACAAGGCAGTCTATACCTATGTGCCGGATATTATAGAATTCTACCTCGGTGAAAAGGCGCTGTTGCAGAACGTGCCGACCTATAATTGCACCGACGAGGACCAGCGCGCCTGGGTGCTGGAGAACATTGCCGATCTCGTGGTCAAGGAAGTGCACGGCTCGGGCGGCTATGGGATGATGGTGGGGCCGACCTCGAGCAAGGCCATGCACGCCGAATTCAAGAAGAAGATCGAGGCGCGGCCGGACAATTACATCGTGCAGCCGACGCTGGCGCTCTCCACCTGCCCGACGCATTTCAACGGCGACGTGGCGCCACGGCACGTGGACCTGCGGCCCTATGTGCTGGTCGGCGACGAAGTGCGGATCACGCCGGGCGGGCTGACCCGCGTGGCACTCAAGAAGGGCTCGCTGGTCGTGAACTCGTCGCAAGGCGGGGGGACGAAAGACACCTGGGTGCTGGAAGATTGAGAATGCTCGGACGTACAGCACAGAATCTGTTCTGGCTCAGCCGCTATGTGGAGCGGGCCGAGAACATGGCGCGCCTGCTCGAGGTGGGCTATCGCATGTCGCTGACCAGCCGCCGCGAAGGCGGGGCCAGCGAGCATCTGGTTTCAATGATGCAGGCGGCCGAAGTGGATGAGGGGTTCGACGCCAAGCATGAGCTGGCCGATGTCGACACCGTCGCCCATTACATGATGTTCGACCCCGACAATCCCTCCTCGGTCTATTCCTGCCTCCAGGCAGCGCGCACCAATGCGCGCTCGGTGCGCACCGCAATCACCACCGACATGTGGGAAAGCATGAACGGGGCCTGGCTCGAATTTTCCCAGATCAAGCCGCGCGATGTGCGCGGCGCCAAGCTGCTGGGCCTGTTGCAATGGGTCAAGCAGCGCAGCCACGAATTCCGTGGGGCGCTGCTGGGCACCATCCTGCGCGACGATGGTTTCAACTTCCTGCAGGCGGGCAATTTCGTCGAGCGCGCGGACAATACCGCCCGCATTCTCGACATGAAATATTATGTGCTGCTGCCGCGGGCCACACAGGTGGGCGGGGATCTCGATATCCAGCAATGGACACTGATCCTGCGGGCGGCCTCGGCGCACCGGGCCTATCGGCATGTCTATCACGACCGCTACAAGGCTCATAACATTGCTGACTTCCTGATCCTCCGGCCCGAAATGCCGCGGAGCCTGGTCTATTGCGCCAATTTCGTGCAGCAGAACCTGGACAGCCTGAGCAAGATCTATGGCCGCAAGGAGAGCTGCAACGAAGCGGCAGACAGCCTCCTGGCCATGGTGGAAAACACCAGCATGGAAGCCATTTTCACCGAAGGACTGCACGAGTTCCTCAATGAATTCATCGCCCGAAACAACCGGGTGACCGAGACGCTCTCGGAAAGCTATAACTTCTATTGATATGCATATCGAAATCGACCACCGCCTGACCCTTGCCGTGCCTCCGGGCACGACGCATGCCTTGCTGCACCTGTTGCTGACGCCGAGCACCGGACCGTCGCAGACGGTCGAGAGCTGGAGCGTGGAAGTGGCCGGGATCGGCAATGCCGGCCGCTTTCGCGATGGCTTCGGCAATGCGGTGCATCTGGTGAACCAGAACCGGCCCGAGGGCGAGGTGCTGGTGGTGGCGCGAGGCGTGGTGACGACGCGGGACACCAATGGGGTGCTGGGCAAGCCCGGGGGAGAGCCGGTGCCAGCGCTCTACAAGCGCGTGACGCCACTGACCAAGGCACCGGTAACCCTCTATGGCAAGTATCGCAATGCCAAGGAGGGCCGGCTCGAGGTGCTGCACGGGCTGATGGCCAGGGTGGGCGAAACACTTGGCCTGGCCGAGGAAGTGGACCCTCCCACCCAGATGCAGGCGACAGGCGAGCAGCGCCAGAGCCAGGGCGGCGAGGAGACACCGACATTGCCCCCTGCCGCCGACTACGCGCATCTGTTCATCGGTGCCGCGCGCGCGCTCGACATCCCGGCGCGGTTTGTCTGCGGCTATGTGGCGGCGAGCGATGGGATGGAAGGCGGATTGCACGCTTGGGCCGAAGCCTATGATGACCGGCTGGGCTGGATCGGGTTCGATGCCCACCAGCAGCTGTGCCCCACCGAGCGCTATGTGCGGTTGGCAATTGGCCTTGATGTCGAATCGGCGCTGCCGCTGCGCACCGTGCCGGTGGCCGAGATCGACCAGAGTGCAAGCGTGACGGCGGCTTAGGCTCGAGAGCGCTCTCAATCGGGAGCCATGGCGCTACGGGCCTTTTCGCTTAGAGACTGAGCACCCAAAGCCAGCCGGAAATTGTCACGGCAGACAGGACCGTGGCGATGAGGATGGTGTTGGCGGCGACGCTGACGCCCCGCTCATAGAAGGTGGCAAAGACATAGATATTGATGCCCGCCGGCATGGCCGAGAGCAGGATGCCATAGCGCGCAATATCCATGGGGACATGGAACACCCAGATCATCAAGGCGTAGGCGAGGGCCGGATGAATAATGAGCTTGATGAGCGAAGCCACGAGGGCCTGCTTCCAATTGTCAGAGAGCTTGAACTCGTTGAGCGCGCCACCAATGCCGAAGAGGGCGGCGGGCACCACGGCCTGGCCGAGCATGGAAAAAAAGGCGGCAATCGGTTCGGCCAGCGTGAGACCGGACAGCGACAGGGCCATACCGCCCAGAATGCCCCAGATCAGCGGGTTCGTGCCGACGCGCTTTGTGGCAAGGACGAGTGTCGGACCAAGGGGCTGACCGCCGCGCCGGGTCAGTTCCATGGTCACCATGCTCAGGGTCAGCAGAATCGCCCCATGCAGGCCAATGATTGAGAGCGTGACGGGCAGTGCGCCCTCGCCATAGGCGCGGCTCATGAGCGGCAAGCCCACCAGCACCGTGTTGGAAAAGGTGCCAGCAAAGCCGACAGACACCGCTTCTCCCGGCCGGTTGCCGAACAAGCGGCGCGCTACAATGATGCCGATAACAAAACAGGCAATGGCGCCCAGATAGAACGGGCCGATAATGCCGATATTGAAGGCGGCGCGAAAATCGCTGGTGCCGATCGAATAGAACAGGAGGCACGGGGTAGCGAAATTGTTGACGAATGCGATCAGCGCCTTGACCCCCTCTGCAGGGTAGAGGCGGAAGCGCACCGCCAGATAGCCCAGCGCGATGAGCGCGAAGATGGGCGCGATAACGGCAAGAATGGAAAGCATCGGCCAGCGACCTGGGCCTTGAGAGCGAATACCCTGCCCTAGCCCCCGCCGCCGACAAGGTCAATGTCCGTCTTGTATGGTAGTTTAAACGAAATGAAATGCCTCCACAAACGAAAGCATATGTCGTATAAACGAACCTCTACTATATTGGGGGTGGCGTGATGCTGGACATTTTCGTTATCGGGGGCGGCATCAATGGCACCAGCGTGGCACGTGATGCGGTTGGACGTGGCTATTCCGTGGCTTTAGCGGAAATGAACGACCTTGCCTCTGGCACCAGTTCGGCCGCTACCAAGCTGATCCATGGCGGACTACGCTATCTCGAACACTACGAATTCCGGCTGGTGCATGAAGCGCTAGCCGAACGCGAAGTCCTTTGGGCGGCGGCACCGCATATCATCTGGCCGCTGCGCTTCGTACTACCGCACCACAAGGGCCTCAGGCCAGCGGCGGTGTTGCGGGCCGGGCTTGCGCTTTACGACTATATGGGCGGACGGCGCCTGCTCCCCCCAACCAAGACGCTGGACCTGACCGGGGACGACGCCGGCAAGCCGCTCAAGCCCGGCTATAGGCTGGGCTTTGAATATTCCGACTGCTGGGTGAACGACGCGCGCTTCGTGGTACTCAATGCCCGCGATGCAGCAGATCGGGGCGCAGCCATTCATGTGCGCACCAAGGTGATCTCGGCGCGACGGACGAACGGCGTCTGGTCCATTGAACTCGATGGCGAGGCAGGCCGGCAGACCGTAGAGGCCCGGGTGCTAGTCAATGCGGCCGGCCCCTGGGTGGACGAAGTCATCAATGGCGTCATGGGCAAGAATGGTGCGCATAATGTGCGCTTGGTCCAGGGCAGCCATATCGTGGTGAAAAAGCTCTATGATCACGACCGCTGCTATTTCTTTCAGAATAGTGACGGTCGCATCTTCTTTGCCATTCCCTATGAGGATGATTTCACCCTGATCGGCACCACCGACAGGGACTATCACGGTGATCCGAAGGATGTGACGATCACTCCGGAGGAAGCGGACTATCTGCTCAAGGCTGCGAGCGAATATTTCGCCAGGGGCGTGACAAAGGACGACATCGTGTGGAGCTATTCGGGCGTCAGGCCGCTGTTCGACGATGGCGCCAGCGCCGCGCAGGAAGCGACGCGCGACTACGTGCTCAAGCTCGACGGCGACGCGGAAACCGGCGCGTTGGTCAATGTGTTTGGCGGCAAGCTGACGACATCGCGGCGACTGGCAGAATCGGTGCTGGAAAGGATCGTGGAGGTTCTGGGCAAGAAGGGGGATGCCTGGACCAAGGGTAGCACTCTGCCCGGCGGCGATTTCGGCCCAAAGAGCTTTGACGCGGAAGTACGGCGGCTGGGCATGGAATATCCGGGTCTGCCGGGAACGCTGTTGCGCCGGCTGATGCGGCTTTACGGAACGCGAGCGCGGATGTTGCTTGGCGCGGCCAGTGCCGAGGCTGATCTGGGCGCGCATTTCGGTGCGGACCTATATGCGACCGAGGTGGATTATCTGGTTGCGAGCGAATGGGCGCGGACGGCACAAGATGTGTTGTGGCGGCGCACGAAACTGGGATTGAAGGTGGGCGCCGAAGATGTGGCGCGGCTTGAGGAGTATCTGCGGTCGCGGGTGTAGCAGCGCACTGGATACAGCACCTCTCCCTGACGGGGGAGGATGAAGAAAGAGCCGTAGGGCCGATGGGGAGTTTTCATGACCAAGTTCATTCTAGCTATCGACCAGGGCACGACATCGAGCCGGGCTATCGTGTTCGATGGGACACGCAGGATCGCCGGTGTCGGCCAGAAGGAGTTCACCCAGCATTTCCCGCAGGATGGATGGGTCGAGCACGATCCGGAGGAAATCTGGGAGAGCGTCGTCTGGTCGGTCAAGACGGCGCTGGCGGAGGCCAATGTCTCGGCGACGAACATTGCCGCCATCGGGATTACCAATCAGCGCGAAACGGTAGTGATGTGGGACAAGGCAACGGGCCAGCCCATCCACAACGCCATAGTCTGGCAGGACCGACGCACGGCAGCACTCTGCGCCGAGCTTAGAAATGCAGGCCACGAAGCGCTGTTCACCCAACGGACCGGGCTGCTGCTTGACCCTTACTTCTCCGGCACCAAGGTCAGATGGTTGCTCGATAATGTGGACGGCGCGCGGGCACGGGCCGAAAAGGGCGAGCTTGCCTTTGGCACCGTGGACAGTTTCCTCATCTGGCGACTGACGGGCGGAAAGGTGCATGCGACCGACGCGACCAATGCGGGACGTACGCTGCTGTTCGATATCGGACGCAATCAGTGGGACGAAGAGCTTTGCGCACTGTTGGAAGTGCCGGCAGCGATCCTGCCGGAGGTCAAGGACTGCGCCGATGATTTCGGGATGACGGAGGCGACACTGTTTGGCACCGCCATTCCCATCCTCGGGGTGGCGGGCGACCAGCACGCGGCCACGATCGGGCAGGCCTGTTTTGAACCCGGCATGGTCAAATCGACCTATGGTACGGGATGCTTTGCCCTGCTCAATACCGGCGCGGACATGATGCCTTCGCAGAACCGGCTGCTCACCACAATAGCCTATCGGCTCGATGGCAAGACGACCTATGCGCTCGAAGGCTCGATCTTCATCGCTGGGGCCGCGGTGCAATGGATCCGCGATGGGCTGAAACTAGTGACACACGCGAGCGAAACTGGCCCATTGGCCCGCTCGGCAGATCCCAGCCAGAACGTTTACATGGTCCCTGCCTTTGTGGGGCTGGGCGCACCCTGGTGGGACGCCGAAGCACGCGGCGCCATCTTTGGCATTACCCGCAATACCGGCCCAGCCGAGATCGCCAGGGCGGCGCTGGAGGCAGTCTGCTATCAGACGCGCGACCTCCTGGAAGCCATGCGCAAGGACTGGAAAGGTGGCGGCACCAAGACGGTGCTTCGGGTCGATGGCGGCATGGTGGCCTCGGACTGGACCATGCAGTTCCTCGCCGACATTCTCGATGCGCCCGTGGATCGTCCGACAATCCTCGAAACCACGGCATTGGGGGCCGCCTGGCTCGCCGGGATGAAGGCTGGCGTGTGGCCGGGAATGGCTGAATTCGCGACCGGCTGGGCGCGGGACCAGCGCTTCGAACCGGAGATGGACGCGGCAAGGCGCCGAGCAAAGGTGGCAGGTTGGGATGACGCCGTGCGGCGGACACTGACCGACTAGGCCAAATCAGCCGCCATTACCGGTCTCGACCTCGGGGGCCGGCGCATCGGGTTCGGCGGGCTCTGCCTGACCAAAATTGGAATTGTCGCGCAGGAATGTAGTTACTTCATTGTCGAGCGCCACCAGGAATTCACTGATCCGCTGGCCGTTCGAGCCGAGATCATGCAAGGCGCCGATGGAGGCAGAACGCATATCCACGGCCGCACCGCCGGCAATGCCAGAGACCCGCAAAACGGCTTCTTCGCGCCAGCCGACAAGGGTCACAATGCGGGCGTTGAGGCGCCCGGGTTCGTTACCGACCGGTTCGCGGCGCTGGCGAATGTCCCAGCCCTCAACCTCGACCAAATGCTCGACGATGGCAAAGAGCTGCAGGACATCCAGCGGATAGCTGCGCGTGATGGCGTTGGGGAAGAAGCGCTGTTGCTCTTCGGGCGTCAATGCGCGCGGCGGCGGCATGGCCGCAGTGTCCGGCTCAAAAACCAGTGGCAGGGCGCCTCGTGGCGCGGTCGCTATATCGGTGACGATGGGATAGCGCAGCGCCAAGGACCCGTAATAGATGAACGGGGCGAGGCACAGGAAGCCAAGGAACATTCCAGCCAGCGCCCTGCCCCAGCCCTGGTCACCCGTGTGCCAAAGCCGCGCCAGGGCCACGAAGGCAGACAGAACCGCCAGGGTGGCGACGCCACAGGCAAATAGAGCAACGACCAGGAATATCCCGGAATCGAGGAACCGCTCGCGGTGCATGATGACCGGCACCACGGTCAACGGGACGGCTAGCCCGCCCAGCCGTCGCGCCAGGGTCGCCCATTTCGAGGTTCTGATCAGTATCCGCACGAAAACTCGTTCCCCAATCCGGCGCGCAGAATAGCCGAAGTGTCTTTCGCTTGTTTGAAGAAGTGCTCCCCCCGGACCCTGGGGCCATCTGCTCCCATGGGAAAGCAGCCATCCTGCATCACGGGTAGAGCCGCACGCTTTCCCAGGGGCTGCCAAGGCCGCTGCGGGTGAAGCGGACGCGATCATGCAGCCGGAACTCGCCATCCTTCCAGAACTCAATGCTCTGCGGCACGAGGCGGAAGCCGGACCAGTGCGGCGGGCGGGGCATGTCGCCTTCCCCAATCATGGCGTTGAGGCCGGCAACTTCGTCCATCATCTGCTGCCGGCTGGGCAGCGGCCGGGACTGTTTCGAGGTCGCCGAAGCAATGCGGCTGCCCCTGGCGCGCGATGCGAAATATTCGTCGGCCTCCGCCTGGGTCACCTGCTCAACCGGTCCGCGCATGCGCACCTGACGCCGGAGGCTCTTCCAGTGCATGACCATGGCCGCCTGAGGATTGGCCAGCAATTGCCTGCCCTTCTCGCTGTCCAAATTGGTGAAGAAGCAAACGCCCCGCGAATCGCGCCGGTTAAGCAGCACCATGCGCACATCAGGCAGGCCAGTTGGGTCGGCGCTGGCGAGGGCCATGGCATGGGGATCATTGGGCTCGCTCTGCTGAGCCAGGGCAAACCATTCCTCGAACACGGCAAAGGGATCGAGGTCAGTCCGATCACTGTCGTCAAAGAGCCGTTCAGTCAGCGTTTGCAGCATGCTCATTTTTCCTTGGCCTTGCCCCGGCAAAACTGGACAAGCCGGGGGGCCATCGCCATATAGGACAGCAATGATGGGGCAAACAATGCCCGAATAAATCACGGGCCTTGCCCGAGAGCAAAGATTGGACCCAATGCGCGATCCTTACACCGTCCTTGGGGTGTCGCGGTCCGCAAGCGAGAAGGACATCAAGTCCGCCTATCGCAAGCTGGCCAAGAAGTACCATCCCGACCAAAATCCCGAAGACCCGACGGCACACGGCAAGTTTGCCGAGGCCACCCACGCCTATGACCTGCTCAACGATAGCGACAAGCGCGGCCAGTTTGACCGTGGCGAAATCGACGCTGAGGGCAATCCGCGCTTTGCCGGCTTCGGCAGTGGCGGATTTGCCGGCGCGGGCCGGGGTGCACGCCCCGGCGCTGGAGCCGGCGGCTTCTCGGCCGAAGACATCCTCAAGGAGTTCATGAGCGGATTTGGCGGTCAGGCGCGCGGTGGTGCCGGCGCCCGTGGACCTGCCGGCGGTGCCCAATGGGACCCCTTTACCGGCACCACTGCCGGCGGCGCTGGCGCGCGCAGTGGCAAGGGCGAAGATATCGTCGTCACGGTCGCTATTTCGCTCGAGGACGCCCACAAGGCCGCCTCGGTGCCGGTGCGCATGCCGACCGGCAAGATGCTTTCGGTCAAGCTCCCAGAGAAGGTCGAGGAAGGCCAGCAGATCCGACTCAAGGGCCAGGGTTCACCCAGCCCCTTCGGCGAGCCTGGTGATGCGCTGGTCACGGTCCGGTTCGAGAAATCGAAGACCTTCCGCAAGGATGGCAACGACGTGCGCACCGATGTGCCCGTGACGCTCTATGAGGCTATATTGGGCGCCAAGGTACGGGTGCCGACGCTGGATGGATCGGTGGAACTCACCCTGCCGCCGGGCGTCGACACGGCCAAGGCGCTGCGGCTCAAGGGTAAAGGTCTTTACGGCGATGGCGACCTGTACGTGAATATCCGCGTGGTGCTGCCGCCCGGCGGCGATGCTGACCTCGAAGCGCTGGCGCGGTTCATGCGGGACCAGAAGCCCTACAATGTGCGGGATTAGGTCGATCGCATGCACATCCGTCAAACGCAGGACAATCTTCGGGCTTGATCCGAGGACGGCGCATTGAAGCGGCGGGCGACGTTGGAGCTGATCGTACTCAGCTTTTTGGTGCGGCAGCTCGCCTCAGCCGGTCATTGATCGCCTCGCCCAGTCCCGTCTCCGGTATCGGGGCCACGGCGATCACGTTTGCGCCGGCCGCATCGAGTTCATGCAGCATGGAGAAAAGGTTGCGAGCGGCCTCGTGCAAGTCTCCGATTTCCGAAAGATTGCGGACCAGGCTGTTGTGGGGGGCCACGGGGCCGAAGGCGAGATAGGCTTCGCCAGGCATGGGGGTGGTATCGAGCCGCATATGGGCGTTGGGGGCATAGTGGCTCAGTAGCATGCCGGGCGCCGAGATCGCGGCCCCTTCCTCCGCCAGTTCGACCGGCCGGTCCATGGCCTTTTCGATGTCTTCGCGCGCAAGGGCGCCAGCCCGGAGCTGGATGAAGCGGGTGCCATCTATGGCGATGATGGTGGATTCAACGCCCGAGGTGCAGGGGCCACCATCGAGAACCGGCACTTTCTCGCCAAATCCGCGTCGGACCTGCCCGGCGCTGGTAGGCGAGAGCTTGCCCGAGGGATTGGCCGATGGCGCCGCCAATGGCCGTCCGGTCGCACGCAGCAGGGCAAGCGCTACCGGATGGTCGGGAACGCGCAAGGCCACGGTGTCGAGACCGGCTGTGGCGATATCGGCCAGGCCATGGCCAGACTTGAGCGGCAGTACCAGGCTCAACGGGCCGGGCCAGAAAGCTTCGGCGAGGCGCCGCGCCAGGGGCCGAAATTGCGCCAGCGTCTCGGCCATGGCCAGATCGGCGCAGTGGACGATCAGCGGATTGAAGCGCGGTCTGCCCTTGGTCTCATAGATCGAGAGTACCGCATCGGAATTGGTCGCATCGGCGCCAAGCCCATAGACCGTCTCGGTGGGAAAGGCGCACAGCTTGCCCGCACGAAGCAGCGCGGCGGCATCATCGATGGCGTTCTGGTCGAGGAGGGTCATGTGCGGTGTTTGACAACAGGCCCGGCCCGCGTCAAGACGAAGAACCAAATGCGGAGAACGCTGTGACGACGCTCCTGGTCAGCCAGCCCAATTTTGCCGACCACCAGACGCCGGAGGGTCATCCTGAACGTCCGGATCGCATCAGGGCGATCGAAGAAGCGTTGACCGGCAGTCGGTTTGCGGCGCTCAAGCGCAGCAGCGCTCCCTATGGCGACCTGATGCTGGCCGAACTGGTGCATGATAGGGCCTATCTGGCGCGGCTGCGCGATGCGCGGCCCGCCGAGGGGATCGGGCAGGTCGATGCCGATACCTTTATTTCGGATGGTTCGCTGGATGTGGTGGCGACCGGGCTCGGCGGCGCCCTGGCGGGCCTCGACGCAGTGCTACTGGGCGAGGTCGACAATGCTTTTTGCGCTATAAGACCGCCCGGTCATCACGCGGAAATTTCAACGCCCATGGGGTTTTGCCTCATCAACACCGTGGCCATCGTGGCGCGGGAGGCGCAGCGGAAATATGGGGCCGAGCGGGTGGCGATCGTGGATTTCGATGTGCATCACGGCAATGGCACGCAGGACATTTTCAAGGACGACCCGAGCGTGTTCTACGCCTCGAGCCACCAGATGCCGCTCTATCCAGGCACGGGTGATCCGAGCGAGACCGGGATGGGCAATGTGGTCAATGTGGCGCTGGCGCCGCATTCGGGCGGGGCGGCGATGCGCGCTGCCTATACCGACAAGTTATTGCCAGCGCTGGATAATTTTGCGCCGGACCTGCTGCTGATCTCGGCCGGATTCGACGCGCATATCCGCGATCCGCTGGCGCAGTTGGAATGGGTGGACGAGGATTTTGCCTGGGTCACGGCACAGTTGATGGAGGTGGCCGGGCGTCGCTGCGGCAACCGGATTGTGTCGCTGCTCGAAGGTGGCTATGACCTCAAGGGGCTCGCCGGGGGTGTGCGCCAACATGTGGCGACGCTCCTGGGGTAGCTTAATGAACAGATTCTGAACGAGCGGAAGCACAATGGCCGAAACTGCACATGACGATGTGAAAACGCTCAGCTTCGAAGCGGCGCTGGAGCAGCTTGAGCAGATCGTAGGCAAGCTCGAAAGCGGCAAGGCGCCACTGGCCGAGTCCATCGCCATCTATGAGCGCGGCGAGGCGTTGAAGGCGCATTGCGAGACGCTGCTCAAGACGGCCGAGGCGCGGATCGAGAAGATCACGTTGAGCCGCGAGGGCAAGGCGATCGGGACTGAGCCGCTGGATGCGGGCTGAGGGGCACCCCCACCCAACCTCCCCCTGATAGGGGGAGGAGTCGCTTCGGTGGGTAATGGCGCGAATGGCGCTCAACGGGATACGAGATGACGACCAACACGACCCTTCGCAATTTCCGCATCGTGCTGTGGGTGCTGGTGGCCGTGGCGGCCATCGGGGCGACAGCGCTTTATGCGTTTCGACCGCCGCAGCGGCCGCTTGGGGTGACGGGACAGGAATTCACCCTGGCCTCGACAAAGGGCGGGACGTTTACGCAGAACGACCTGGTGGGTAAGCCGAGCCTGATTTTCTTTGGCTATACCTTCTGCCCGGATGTCTGCCCGACGACGCTGGCGGAAACGACCGCCTGGCGGGCACAGCTGGGGCTGAGCGAGGACGACCTGCGGATCATCTTCGTGACGGTCGATCCCGAGCGCGATACTGCCGAAATGGTCAGATCCTATGTCGAGGGGTTCGACCCCAGCGTCATCGGTCTGGTGGGCAGTGTCGAAGAGACCGAGAAGGTCAAGGCGTCCTTTGGCGTGTTCTCCGAAAAGTCGGGCGATGTGGAGAGCGAGTTCTACCTCGTCGACCACACGGCACTGACCTTCCTGATCGATGCCGATGGCACTTTCGAGGGCACGATTGCCTATGAGGAAGCGAGCGAAACGGCGCGGGCCAAGATCGAAAGACTGGTCAAGGGGTGAGCCGCACAAGGCTCGACCTGGCGCTGGAGCAACGCGGGCTGATGCCCAGCCGGGCCCGCGCCCGCGACGCCATTCTGCGCGGCACCGTTTCGGTCAACGGCGCCCCAGCGAAGAAGCCCAATCAGATGATCGGCGAGGACGATGTGCTGGCGCTGGACGATCCGGCGGCCGGCTATGTGTCTCGCGCGGCGCTGAAGCTGATTGCGGGGCTGGATGCGGACGGCATCGATGTTACGGGAAAGGTGTGCCTCGATGTTGGGGCCTCGACCGGCGGGTTCACCCAGGTGCTGCTGGAGCGCGGCGCGGCAAAGGTGTTTGCGGTCGATGTTGGGCATGACCAGTTACATGAGAGCCTTCGCAGCGACCCGCGCGTGGTGAGCCTTGAGGGCGTGAATGCGCGGGAACTGGATCGGGAGGGCATCCCTCAGGTCATTGATCTGGTCGTATCGGACGTGAGCTTTGTGTCGGCGACCAAGGTGCTTGCGGCACCACTGGGATTGTGCGGACCGCGGGCCGAGGCGGTGGTGCTGTTCAAGCCGCAATTCGAGGTTGGGCGGGAGTTTGTCGGCAAGGGAGGGATTGTGACGGACCTGGAGGCCGGTGAGCGAGCCATGGGGGAGGTCGTGGCGTTTGTCGAGGGCGCGGGGTTTGCGCTCAGAAGCAAAGTTGCTTCGCCGATTGCAGGGGGCGATGGGAATTTGGAGACGGCGCTGGTGTTTAGGCGGGGGTGAGCCGAAATTCTGCACCATATCTGCGCAGAACAGTCCCCCACCCTGCTCGATCCACGGACTTAGCGTGCCGCCAAGTCCTATCTCGCTTCCCTCCCCGCAAGGGGGAGGGAGCGATGAACATGAGCATTCGACATTAATCGTTAGGCTTGGGCCCAGGCCTCATAGGGTCCGCCGGCGATGAGGGCCCAGTAGAGTTTGCCGGAGCCGGTGCGGGCGAAGGCGAGGCCGAATTCGGTGAAGCGGTTGGAGAGCAGAGTATTGCGGTGGCCCTGGGAGGCCAGCCAGCCTTCGATGGCGGAGGGGAGGGTCTTGTAGCCCTTGGCGACGTTCTCGCCCACGGCCAGTTGATAGCCCGCCGTGCTGACGCGCTGACGCAGGGTGACGCCGAGATCGTGGCTCAGGGTGTCCTTGCTGGCCATCAGCCGGGCCTGGGAGCGCGCCGCACTCTCCAGCAGCGGATTATATGTCCAGGCCCCAGCGCCATTGGCGCGGCGCACCGCGTTGATGGTGGAAACGATCTGCTCGCGCGACAGGTCCTCGGGGCGGTTCGAGACCTTTGCCGGGAGCGGTGGAATGGTCGAGGCGCAGGCCGAGAGCAGGGACGCCGCGCCAAGGGCGAGCATGGTGCGGCGGGACAGACGGAGGGGTGTGGACTGGGTCAAATGGTTCAGACCGCCTGATCATATGCGCTGAGAAGATTGGGAAGGACGGCGAGATCGCCGGTAATGGCATTGCCCGAGGCCAGATCCCAGCAGATCGAAAGGCCGGCATGGGCGGCCGCGAAGCCGAGCAACCGCTTGCGGTCGAGCCCGAGACGGGCCGAGAAGGTATCGGCCATGGCCTTGATCCGCCGCGGATCGGCGGACAGAATGGGCGCACCGAACGGGTTGCGGAAAGAATTGGCGAGTTCGTAATGCGGATCGCCGACCAACCCCTTGGGATCGATGGCCAGCCAGCCGCGATCGGAAGAGAGGATATTGTCGTGGTGCAGGTCGCCATGCAGCGGCCTTTCAGGCATGGGCTTGTCGAACAGTTTTAACGCAATGCCGGCCGAACGCGCATAGAGGTCTCGTGCCGTATGCGGCCAGGCGCGCATTTCGGTCTTGAACAGTGGCTCGAAGCGCTGGCGCAAGGGCTCCAGGTCAGAGGGCGCATCGGCGCGGGGTTGATGCAGGCGGCCCACAAGCGTGGCAATGGCGATACTGGCTTCCTCATCGCGACCGGCGCGGGCTGCATCGCCCAAGGTGCCGCCATCGAGCCATTCCATGAAGATGGTATCGCCGTGCATGTCGAAGACCGTGGCGGCGCCGTCGCCGGCATACCATTGCAGGAGGCGAGCGCCCCTGCCCTCCTCCTCGGCGACGACGGGTTTCAATATCTTCAGGGCGGCAAGGTTACGGCCGTTCTGCTCGACGCGAAAAATCCAGCTGCGCGGCGTTTCCGCGACGGGCGTGGACTTGGTCAGCGACCAGCGGATCATGGCGCGGCTGAGCGCCGTTTCGACAGGAGACTGATTCATCATGGCGCCATTAAAGCAGAAGCCGGGACGGGATTCGACGGCTCTGTGCTGGTGGCGGGTAAAGATGGTGGGAGTGGGGCGGGGCTTCACTATGGGCACCCCAGGGTCGTCCAGATGCGAACCCGGGTTCAACGGCACCCCCACCTAGCTGCGCTACGGCCTGACGGCCGAGCTTCGCTACCTCCCCCGTCAAGGGGAGGTGTCTGTGCGATTGGCCTAGCGGGGTGTTCGCCCACACTTTCAGCAGGAGGGTGTCTAGATAAGCAGGGCTACGACCTGATCCGATAAGCGTCCTTGGCGGCCTGGTAGCTCAGGTGGATGGCGATTTCCTGAGCGCTGGACTTGCTGAGGCGGTGCTCGGCAACCCAGTTGGCAAGGAAGCCGCAGATTTCGCGGCGCCAGACATCGTGGCGGGCTGGGATGGAAAGCAGGGCACGGGTGTCGTCGTTGAAACCGGCAAGGTTATAGAAGCCGGCGGTTTCCACCACCTGGTCGAGATAGCGGCGGATGCCCTGCGGGCTGTCGTGGAACCACCAGGGCGGGCCGATCATCAGGCTGGGCCAGTAACCGGCCATGGGCGCCAGTTCGCGCGCATAGGTGGTTTCGTCGAGGACGAACATGATGAGCCTAAGGTTCGGCTCATTGCCACAGCGGCTGAGCAGGGTCTTGAGGCCGCCCACATAGTCGGTGGGGCCGGGGATGTCGGCGCCAAGGTCGGTGCCGCGCTCGTCAAACAACAGCGGATCGGTATTGCGGCGCGAGCCGGCATGGATCTGCATGACCATGCCGTCCTCGACCGAGAGCAACGCCATTTCGGTCAGCATCTGGGCGCGGAACAGCTCGGCATCATGGGCGTCGTGACGGCCAGCCAGCACCTTGTCGAGCAGCGCCTGCTTTTCGGCGAGCGGCAAATCCGCAGTGTTAGCGGTGGGGACGCCGTGATCGGTGGCGACGGCACCGAAGCGGCGGAAATATTCGCGGCGCTTGCGATGAGCATTGATCAACCCATCCCATTTGCTGATGTCCTCGCCGGTGAGTTCGCCGAATTTTTGCAGGTTTTCGACAATGGCGGCGCGGCTGGGGTCGGTGACGTCATCGGGGCGATAGGTGGTGCGCACCTGACCGATGAGACCCTCATCGAGCATGGATTGGTGATGGGTCAGCGGGTCGAGGGCGAATTCGGTGGTGGCGATGACCTCAACCTTGAAGCGCCCAAGGATGGCGCGGGGCAAGAGGTCGGGCGTCGCCAGTTTTGCGTCGATGGCGTCATAGATGCTGTCGGCGGTGGCGGCGGAGAGTTCCTCGGTGATGCCGAAGACCGCATGCAGGGAGTGATCGACCCAGGTTTTCGACGGCGTGCCCATAAAGAGATGGTAGTTTTCGGCAAAGAGGCGCCAGGCCGTGCGGCCATCGGTTTCGACCGGCTTGCCGTCCCGGCGCGGGATGCCGAGCGCATCATAGGATATGCCGCGGCTCTTGAGCATGCGCAGCACATAATGGTCGGGTGTGAGAAAGAGCGCCGGGGGACTGGCAAAGCGGCCGTTTTGGGCGAACCAGGACGGGTCGGTGTGGCCATGCGGGCTGACGATAGGGAGATCGCGCACCGCAGGATAGAGATCGCGCGCGGTGGAACGGACCGGCTCGGACGCGGGAAAAAGACGATCGGGATGGAGATGGGATGGCTGGGTCATGGCAGCGGTTTTGCCATGTTCGCCCGCCGGATTCAATATCTTCCATACAAGATGCAAATAGGTGGCGTTTGAAACAAATTAACCGCGTTGCAAGGCTGTGGTTCGGCGCGGAGAAGAGGAGGCGTATTCTTTCTCCATCAGGGCGAGAAACAGTCCAGCAAGGCGGCTGCCCCGGCAAGGCAACAGGTGTTCAGGTGAACGCCATATGTAGCAGGGCGGACCCATGGCAAATCTCGATGCAGAGCAGTTTGGCACAGATCTGGCGGCAGTGCGGCGAGCGGTGCGCCGCAGCGCCCATAGCGAGCACCTGCGCACCATGCTGTTGGCGGCCACGCTGAGCGCCTTTGGCGTCATCGCGGTGGCGGCCACGCTGCTCACCAATCTCATCTGAGGGCGGTCCCCTTGAATGGGGACCAATTCCACCTATTTCGATAGCAAGGACGCAGCGTGCCCTCCAGCGCGCGTCTCATGTGCTCGGCGGTAGCATGTGCGTGGCGGAACCCCTTCCCCGGCTCGTTGCGCCGCTTATTCGCCAGAGCCAATAAGGGTCCGGACACTTCCCTCCGGTGTCCGGGCCCTCCTTATTTTCTGGCAAGCGTGGATTGCGTCAGGCGGAGGCGCGCAGGCGTTTGGACGCCGGCTGCTTCTGGCCGAAGAGGCGCAGCAGCCTTGTGACGTCGCTGGCCGGAACCGGACGGGAAAACAGGTAGCCCTGCCCCATCAGGCACCCGAACTGGCGCAGGACACCAACCTGCTGGGTGGTTTCGATGCCTTCTGCAATGACGCGCATATCCAGCCGGCGGGCGATATCGAGAATGGCGCGCACCACGACCTCGCTGGGCTGGTCGCCGCCCAGCTTTTCCACGAAGGAGCGATCGATCTTGATGATATCGACCGGAAAGCTGAGCAGGTGGGTGAGCGAGGCAAAGCCGGTGCCGAAATCATCGAGGGCCACCAGAATGCCCTGGGCGCGCAGAGCCTCGACAGCATGGGGCACGGCCTGATCGCTGCCGCCCATGAAGACCGCCTCATTGACCTCCAGCACGATGTGGCTGAGCGGAACATTGTGGGCCGCAAAAAGCTGTCCGACGCGCTCGGCGAGATCGCCGCGCTGGAAATCGCCGGTGGTGACATTGACGCCCACATGCTGGAACGGAATGCCCTCGTCGAGCCAGATGCGGATGTCGCGGGCAACCTGATCGAGCATCTTGCCGGTCAACTGGTAGGCGATGCGCGGATCATCGAGCCCGGCATGGAAGGCGCCGGCCGAGACGATGGTGCCATCGGGCATGACCAGGCGGGCCAGGGCTTCGAGGCCGACGATCTCGGCGGTTTCGAGCCGGACAATGGGCTGGTAATGCGGGATCAGCCGCCCTTCGGCCATGGCGGCGTCGAGCTGGCGCACCATGGCGATGCGATCGACAATGGCGGTGCGCAGATCGGGCCTGAACCCGACATAGCCGCCGCGGTGGGTCTGCTTGGCCTGATAAAGCGCGAAATCGGCATTCTGGCAGATGGTATCGGCGTCGGTGCCGTCCACGCCATAAAGCGCGCCGCCCAGGGTCACATGGGCGTCCACGCTCTGACCACCGACCGTGACCATGCCGGAAACGGCCGCCAAAACCCGGCTGGCTGCAGTCGCCAGGGTCGCGTGATCGGCGCAGTTCTCGACCAGCATGGCCATCTCGTCGCCACCCAGGCGGCAGGGCAGGATGTCCGGGCGGCACAGGGCGAGGCGCGCGGCAATGGCGCGGATGAGCGCGTCGCCCGCGGCATGGCCGATGCTGTCATTGACCAGCTTCAAATGATCGATGTCGAGCAGCAGCAGGCCGAAAGGCTCGGCGTCCAGCGTTTTCTCGGCCAGCGTGGCGTTGAAATGGGCACGATTGGGCAGGTCGGTCAGGGCGTCGAAATAGGCGAGGTGATGGTTCTTGGCATGCACCCGGTCATGCTCGATGGCCAGGGCGCACAGATGCAGGCAGGTGTCGACGATCTGGCGCTCGAAATCAGACGGGCCGCGCTTCGTGCCATAGTAGAAGGCGAAGGTGGCGACCACCTTGCCGTCAGCATTGCAGATGGGGCTGGACCAGCTGGCGCGCAGGCCCAGGGGCAGCGCCAGGCCCTTATAGTCCGTCCAGAGCGGGTCGGTTTCGATGTCGGTGACGATCACCGGCTCATTGCGCCAGGCGGCGGTCCCGCAGGATCCGGCTCTCGGACCAATGCCGGCGCCATCGATAGATTCGGAGAAAGCGGCCGGCAGGCTGGGGCCGGCCAGCGGACGCACCTTGCCATCGCCATCGATCAACAGGATCGAGCAGATGGCACCGGGCACGAAGCTCTCGACGCGGCGGCACAGGATGGCGCCGACTTCGCTCAGTTCCTCGCCGCGCGCGACGGCTTCCAAGACTTCCGTCTGCACGCGAAGCAATAGTTCCGTATCGCCCGCCAACATGGTCCGCCCTCAAGGTCAGGGGGACAATCTAGACTTGCCGGTGTAAAGGGAGCGTTTGCGGATAGATAAAAATTTGGGCAATCTGGCAGTAAACCCGTCGAAAAGTGGGTAGCTGGTATGCAAGAGGCGGCTTTTTGCATCAAATCTGGTCCGGCAACGCAACAACGCCTTGCTCTCGTCACGATCTGGAGTCATAAGGGCATCATACGTTTTCGGCCTCAGTCGGCTGCCTTTTGTCGGATCACTCCGACCTCTGGCTCTCGAGATCTGCAATGTGAACGTTGGAAGCACCAGCACCCCGTTGGGCTAACGCTCGTTCGCATCACGTCCGAGCCAAAGGAAAAGTAAAATGGCTATCAAAGGCACCGTCAAGTTCTTCAACACCACCAAGGGCTTTGGCTTCATCACCCCGGAAACCGGCGGCAAGGACCACTTCGTCCATATCTCCGCTGTCCAGCAGGCCGGCATCGACGGTCTCTACGAAAACGACAAGGTCACCTATGACGTCGAAAGCGGCCGCGATGGTCGTGAATCGGCCGTCAACCTGACGCTCGTTCAGTAGTCTTCGGTTTCAAACCGACGAAATTCGAAAGGTCGCCCTTTGTGGCGGCCTTTTTTGTTTTCGCGCGACGCCTCTGGTATGGTGGGGCATGATAGCCAATATGACAGCCCTCGAACGTGCCTTTGCTCTCGCCAATTCCGGGCGGTTCCACTCGGTCACGGACATCCGGAGCGCCCTCAAGGCAGAAGGCTACAGCCTGGAACAGATCACCGGCGGCGCGCTGCTCAAGCAATTGCGCCAGGCGATGGAAAGATCTGCCCAGCAGTAAGGTTACGCGGCCCGCTGGGCAAATCAGCATGACTGCGCTCGCGATCGCCTCAGTCCAAACCGGCCATCGCTTCCCGCACCAGCGTCAGATCAGCCTCGAACTTTTCGCGCTCGCGGCGTTTGCCCTCGGCGTCAGGAATGCGCAGGAGGTAGGAGGGGTGATTGGTGACAAAGAGCATGATGCCATCATCGAGCGGGATCGGTTCGCCCCGTAACTTGCCGATGGTTACGCTAGCCCGACCCAAGAGACTTTGTGCCGCCGTAGCGCCAAGGGCAACAATGACCTTGGGCTTGACGAAACCCATTTCCAGATTGAGCCAGAATTTGCAGGCCTGAACTTCCCCAGCATCCGGCCGCTGGTGAATGCGGCGCTTGCCGCGCGGTTCAAACTTGAAGTGCTTGACGGCATTGGTGACATAGACCCGGCTGCGGTCGATCCCCACCTTTTCGATCACCTCATCAAGCACCTTTCCGGCAGGACCGACAAAAGGCCTTCCCTGCAAGTCCTCCTGATCGCCGGGCTGCTCGCCAACGAACATAATGTCTGCCGAGGATGGACCTTCGCCGAAGACGGCCTGGGTGGCGTGTTCGTATAATGGGCAGCGCTGGCACCCCTCGACTGCCGCGCGGGCATCGACGAGGCTGCGTATGTCTTCGTGGTCCTGCGCGACCGGCGTGGGCCGACGCGCCTCCTGGCGCATGTGGCGGGCCGGCGGTTGGGTGGCAGCACGCTCGATCATCTCCTGCTCCATCGCCTTGGCATTGCGGATCAGCGGGGCAATGCGCTCCGCCTCGGGCAGGTTGCGCCAATATTTAACCGGCATCTCCGATTTCATCATCGCCACCTTCAACCGCGCCGGGTTGAAAATGGCGCCGTAATAGGTCTTCCAGTCGTCCTCCACAGCGTCTTCGGCAGGCACATCAGTGCGACTGCCGCCGGGCCCGAAACTCAAGACCTCACCATCCCACCAGGCGCTGGTATAAGGGGTGACGATTCCCCAGTTCATGCCCGCAAAGCGTCGCGCGAAAAATGGCGCGGTGGCCTCAAGGGTGAAATGCTCGGGCTCGAACCAGGCAATGAACCGCTCTTGGCTATTGGCATCGCGGACCGAGCGAAACCGTACGAAGGCTTTCATCTTGTGGCTATCGCGGTGGACCGCCGACGCCATGCGGGTCAGCAGGGCCACATCGCGATCTCCGGCATTGGCCAGCAGGTGCCGATCCGTCTGCAACCGCCAGAGCAGACTGAAGAGGATGGCAAAGCGCCCGGTATCACTGTGCTGGATTGCCGAGGCGGCAAGCTCCATGAACCCTGCCGGTACCGAGCCGACTGGCCCGTCGGGCCTGGGCAGCATGCCGTCGCCGGCCTCGAACAGGCCGTTCTCTTCCGCGCCGGTGCGCCAGACCACCTGCGAGGGCGCCATGCCGGCCATCAGCAGGCGCCGTGCCTTGCCCCGCCATTCATCGAGATCGTTGGGTGATTGCAACCTGACCGCGAGCATCAGAACAGGGCCAATTGTTCAGGCGGCGGCGCCAGCCGCTCGCGCAGGCGATGGTGGTCAAGGGACTGGCCGGGCGTCCAGTCGGCAGCGATGATGAAGGGGCGCACCTTGTCGATCGAGGCGGTCATGCGCGCCACATCCTCAAGCCTCAACCGATGATGCCGGCGCGCGGCGATGATGCGGTCCACGCTGCGCACACCCATCCCGGGCACGCGCAACAGCATTTCCCGGTCCGCCCGGTTGACGTCGACCGGGAAGCTCTGCCGCTGTTTGAGTGCCCAGGCCAGCTTGGGATCGATGGCCAGATCCAGGTCGCCCGCCTCGCCGCCGGAGACAATTTCTGGCACCTCGAAACCATAGAAGCGGATCAGCCAATCGGCCTGATAGAGCCGGTGCTCGCGCATCAAGGGCGGCGGCTTGAGCGGCAGTTTGGCGCTTGAATCGGGAATGGGCGAGAAGGCCGAATAATAGACGCGGCGCAATTGGTAGCCGGAGTAAAGCCCGGCCGCCCGCGTCAGTATCGCGGAATCATTGGCGGCGTCGGCGCCGATGATCATCTGCGTCGATTGCCCGGCAGGCGCAAATTTGGCTGGTTTCAGCGTGTCCTTGGCGTCGGGTTTCGACTCGTCAAGTTTTCCACGCAACCGAGCCATGGCCGTGCGAATTTCGGCCGGGCGCTTTTCCGGGGCGAATTGCTCAAGTGCGATATCGGTGGGCAGTTCGATATTGGTGGACAGGCGATCGGCCCAGCGGCCGGCTTCGAGAAGGAGTTCGGGCGCCGCGTTGGGAATGATTTTGAGATGGATATAGCCGGCGAAGAGATGGTCCTCGCGCAGGCTGCGCGCCACAAGGATCATCTGCTCCATGGTGTGGTCGGGCGATTTGATGATGCCCGAGGAAAGGAACAGACCCTCAATGTAGTTGCGGCGATAGAAGTTGAGCGTCAGTTGCACCACTTCGTCGACATCGAACCGCGCCCGCTGGACGTTGGAGGACGAGCGGTTGATGCAATAGGAGCAGTCGTAGATGCAGAAATTGGTCAGCAGCAGTTTGAGCAGGCTGATGCAGCGCCCGTCGGGCGCGTAGGAATGACAGATTCCGCTGCCTTCGGTCGATCCAATGCCTTTGGTGCCGGCGCTATTGCGTTTTTCGCTGCCGCTTGAAGCGCAGGAGGCGTCATATTTTGCAGCGTCGGCGAGGATTGCCAGTTTGCGGCTGAGAGTGAGTGCGGCCATTGTTCATCCTTTGTTCCATGCTTAGCGACTTTTTGGGTCATGCGCACTTCACAAAGACATGTGTGATCGCTTGATCAGGGACAGCGCAGGCGTTGCTGCTGCAGAGGACGTGCATCGGTTTTGAGGAAGTGGTGCCCAGAGCCGGAATCGAACCAGCGACACGCGGATTTTCAATCCGCTGCTCTACCAACTGAGCTATCTGGGCATCAGGGATTTTGCGACGTTGGCCGCAAGCCACGGGCCTTATAGGGGAACGGTTTTTGCCGCGCAAGCGTGAAAACGTGGTGTGGAAAAAGGGATTTGTGCCGTCGTGACGTGAGCGGGACGGACGCCTGGGCGCTTCCTGCGTGCGGAGGCCGTCCTTAGGGGTTACGCGGGGAGCATTGGTGATCTGAACCAGATCAGCGCCGTTTCGAGTGGCCCTCGGGTCAGGCCCGAGGGCGGCGCGGTGGCGATGAATGCCCCAGGCATTCCGTGCCCGTGGGCACCCCCACCCGGCCCCCGTCAAGGGGGAGGAGGCGCGGCGGTGTTTGCCGGGCTATTGTGGCTAGTTCTGGTCGTCGCCGTCCATGTCCGGAAGCGGTTCGTCGTCCCGGGCCGGGATGACGTAATTGCCGGTGAGCCAGCGGTTGAGATCGACATCGGCGCAGCGTTTCGAGCAGAAGGGCTTGAACTCTTCCACCATGGGCTTGCCGCAGATGGGGCATTTTTTCTGGCTCGACGCGGCCATCAGACCCCCGACAGGCTGGACTGGTTGAGCCAGTTGAAGTGCACCGGATAGCCCTCGCCGGCGAGGAGCTGGCTGGTTTCGTGCAGGGGCAGGCCGACGACGGCGGAATAGGAGCCGGAGAGCTTGACCACGAAGGCGCCGGCAATGCCCTGGATGGCGTAGCCACCCGCCTTGTCGCGCCATTCGGCGCTGGCGAGATAGGCTTCCATTTCCTTGGAGGACAGACGCTTGAAGCGGATGCGGGTCTCAACCAGGCGATGGCGGCGGGCACCCGAGGGGGTGATCAGGGTCATGCCGGTATAGACGCGATGGGCGCGGCCCGAGAGCAAGCGAAGGCAATCGGACGCCTCCTCCATGGTCTCGGCCTTGGGCAGGATGCGGCGCCCAACGGCGACCACCGTATCGGCCGCCAGCACCAGCGAATTGGCGCCAAAGCCGGCGACGCGCGCCTTGTGCTGGGCTGTGAGGGCCTTCAGGTCAGCCAGGCGCTGGGCCAGCTTGCGCGGCAATTCACCCTTTTCGGGGGTTTCATCGACATGGGCCGGCACCAGATGCTCCGGCTCGATGCCGATCTGGTTCAACAGGGCAAGCCGGCGCGGCGAGGCGGAGGCCAGGATAAGGTCCGGACGGCTGGCCATTCGTCAATCGAGCTCCGTGGATAGGCCGGGCCCTTCGCATGGCTCAGGGCGTTCGGTGCTCAAAACGATCCACCGGATCGTCTTGCCCGCCAAAGGGCGGTCGCGCCTCACTTAAAGCGATAAGTGATGCGACCCTTGGTGAGGTCGTAGGGGGTCATTTCGCACAGCACCTTATCGCCGGCGAGAACGCGGATGCGGTTCTTGCGCATGCGGCCGGCAGTGTGGGCGATGATCTCGTGTTCGTTTTCCAGCTTGACCCGAAAGGTCGCGTTGGGAAGCAATTCGGTGACCACGCCCGGGAATTCGAGCACTTCTTCCTTGGCCATACTTTCTCCTGAGAAGGTCCCGCGCGCCATCATGGCTAGCCGAGACCGCAAAATCGGGCGGAACCTACTTCAATTCATCGGTTTTGTGAACCACTTGCCCCCATCGGCGTTTCCGCCCGCCGATGAACAGGAGCAAATGGCGGATTTATCGTCCTTTCGGGCCGCAAAACAGCCGTCCGAACGGCGCCAAAGGGTCATGACACCAGGGGTTCGAGGCGGGTACGGACCCGCTTGCGGAGACTGTCACGCAGATTGCGATAGGCGTTGAGGACCAGTTCGCGGTTGCCCTCGACCAGGGAAGGATCTTCCACCTCCCACTCTTCCAGGGCACCCATTTCCAGCCCCTTGCGGCGCACCGCCCCAGGTGCATCATCGGACAGGGTGATGACGAGGTCGAAATGGTTGGCGACCAGTTCATCCAGGATATGGGGCGTGTGCACGCTCATATCAATGCCGACTTCTTCCATGACCTCATGCACGAACTGATCGGCCTTGCCGCCATTGACGCCCACCGAACGGGCAATGACGCGGCCAGGAAAGGACTGGCGAGCAAGCGCGGCGGCAATGGGGGAGCGCACCGAATTCATCGAGCAGACGAAAAGCACAGAGGGCAGTTCGCTGGTCGCCTCATCGATGCGGCTGGCATAGGGCTGAACGGCGCAGATGAGGGTGAAGAGGCGCCGCGCAGTATTGAGATCGATGATGATCTTGTTGGTGAGGCGGGAGCGCAGAAGCTCGGCAGCCTCGTTGTGCATGCCGCGCCGCGCCATGTCGACGGTTTCGATCTGGAAGGGTTGGGCGGAGCGGATGGCCTCGTAATAGGCGTCGCGGATGCGGAAATAGTCGCGGATCAGCCGACGGAACGGAGTCAGCGAGAGATAGTGTGCGGCGATGGGCTGGAAGGTTTCGGGGTGGCGCACATCGAGCAGGATGTAATTGCCGATGATCGAGATATGGAGCGCATAGGGCCCGATGGCGCTGACGCGGGCGGGACGGAACTCATTGTCCTCGAGCAGATCATAGATGGCGATGCGCCATTCATGCACCTCGTCGGGATTGATCGAGGTGATGGTATTGGGATCGAGGGTGACGGTGACCAGCCTGTCCTTTTCGGTCGCCGCCGGCTCTTTGCCCATGGATATGCTCACCGATTGAGCCGGATGGAGATGGACCGGCCATGGCCATCAAGATCCTCGACCCCGGCGATCGTGATGGCCGGCTGGGCCAGCGCCGACAGCGAGGACGGAGTGCACCCCAGCAGCGAGGTGCGTTTCATGAAATCGAGCACGCCAAGGCCCGAGGCGAATCGCGCCGAGCGGGCCGTGGGCAGCACATGGTTGGAGCCGCCGACATAGTCGCCAATGGCCTCGGGGGTGTGGTGGCCGAGAAAGATTGCGCCGGCGTGGCGGATGGCGGGCAGCAGGGATTGCGGATCGTCGATTGCCAGTTCGACATGTTCGGAGGCGATGCGATTGGCCAGGGTCGCCGCCTCATCGAGGGAGGCCACAGTGATGATGGCGCCCAGTTCGTCCCAGCCCTCGCGGGCAAGCGCCTGTTTGGGCAGAAGGGAGAGCTGGCGATCGATTTCGGCCTCGACCGCGTCGGCCAGCCTTGCGTCGGTGGTGACGAGGATGGACTGGGCCCCTGCCCCATGCTCGGCCTGGGCGATGAGATCGGCGGCGACCCAGGCGGGATTGGCGGAGCTATCGGCGATGACAAGAATTTCGGAGGGGCCGGCAATCATGTCGATGCCGACCTGGCCGAAGACCTGACGCTTGGCGGTGGCGACATAGGCATTGCCGGGGCCGGTGACCTTATCGACGCGGGGAACCGTCTCAGTGCCATAGGCAAGCGCCGCCACGGCCTGGGCGCCGCCAATGCGGTAAATCTCGGTGATGCCGGCAATCTGCGCGGCGGCAAGAACGGTGGGATTGATCTCGCCATCGGGCGTCGGCACGGCCATGGCAATGCGGGAAACGCCGGCAACGCGGGCGGGCACGGCGTTCATCAGCACCGAGGACGGATAGGAGGCAAGGCCCCCGGGGACATAGATGCCGACGGCATCAACGGGCGTCCAGCGCGAGCCGAGCGTGACGCCCAGCGCATCGGTGTAGACGTGGTCCTCGGGCTTCTGCTTTTCGTGATGAGACTTGATGCGATCATGCGCGGTCTGCAGCGCCGCCCGGACTTCGGGCGACACCTGCGCCGCCGCAGCGGCGATTTCGTCGGCGGTGAAGGCGATATCGGCGATAGTGAAGCTGGTACGATCAAATTTGTTGGTCAGTTCCACCACAGCCGCGTCGCCGCGGGCGCGCACATCGGCAATGATCCCGGCGACGGTATCGTTGACGTCCTGGCTGGACTCCCGCTTGGTGCCGAGCAGATCGGAGAAGCGCTGTTCGAAATCGGCTTCGGCGCTATCGAGGCGGATGGACATGGAAAGCTTTCAGTCGAGGTTGTGTACGGGCTTGGCCGAAGCTGCCCAAGCGGCACCAAGATCGGAGAGGCGGGCTTCGAGGTAATCGACGGCGAGGCGGACAGTGCCGCCACCGGCAAAGCGCAGTTCGACAACGCCGGAAGGGGCTTCGCCGGGCTCAAAGACGATGGCAAGCAGTTCCACCACGCCCTCGGGCGCGGCCGGATCGAAACCGGCAAAGGCCGCATGGGTGACGCCGCTGAAATGAAGGGCTGAGCGCTTGCGAATTCCCCTCGATCGCGGCTTGTCGCTTTCCCAGTCGAAGCGGTTCATCAAGAGCGCGAAACGCTGGTCGCGACGGGCATAACCCATGTCGTTGACGCGGATGATCGCATCCTGCGCATGGGCTGAAACAATTTCGAGGTCTTCGGTATCAAGCGCTATCAGCTTGAGATCGGTCATGAGCGAGGCCCTTTGGGATGGCGTTGACCCTATCTGGTCACGACGCTTCCGATCTACAAGTTTGCAGAGCAAGGGGCAATGCGCGTGTGGATAAGCGGGAGGCCGCCTATAGCGACTGCATCCAGCCGATGGCCGCGCCGGTGGGGTCCCGCAAGACACAGACCCGGCCGATATCGGGAATATCGTGCGGCGGCCTGATGGCGGTGGCGCCGGCTTCGAGGGCCAGCGCAAAACGCTCGTCGATATCGGACACTTCGATGAAGGCCAGCCAGTAGGAAAGAGTGGTTTCGACATCGCCCTGCTCGATGGCGCCCAGACCACCGACCATGGCTTCGCCCGAGCGGATGACGAAATAGGGAAGGCCCTCAAGGGAAAAGTCCTCATAGGTCCAGCCCAGAGTGCGAGCGAAGAAGACCCTGGCCTTCTCCACATCGGTGGTGAGCAGGTCGTTCCAGACAAAGGTGCCGTGGGGTCGCGTCATCTCATGCTCCCGCTAGTCAATCCATCGCTCGTGGCTTCGTGCCTTTTGCCGCTGCCACTTGGGCGTAGCCCCCATGGCTCGCGCACTCAAATCGACCCGGCGGATTGATTTGCCCTGCGGAACCTGCACAAGCCGGAGCGATTGGCCAGCGACATGGCTGCCCGCCATTCGAGCATAGCTCTCATGGCCTGATCCCCTAAAATCTCCCCACTGGGGAGATTTTGCCTGCGGCACGGCTCTCAGCCAGCAACTCGCTCGATCTCGGCGCCACACCGGCTGAGCTTGTCTTCCAACCGCTCGAAGCCGCGATCGAGGTGATAGATGCGGTTGACGACGGTTTCGCCCTTGGCGGCGAGCCCGGCGATGACCAGCGATACGGAGGCGCGCAGGTCGGTTGCCATGACCTGGGCGCCCCTCAGTTGAGGCTTGCCGGTGATGGTTGCGTGCTGGCCATTGACGGCGATGTCGGCGCCGAAACGCGCCAGTTCCGCCACATGCATGTAGCGGTTCTCGAAAATGGTCTCGCGAATTTGGCTGATGCCGCCGCTCATGGTCATGAGCGCCATGAACTGGGCCTGCAGATCGGTGGGGAAGCCGGGGAACGGGTCGGTCTCGACATCCACCGGCCTGATGCCATTGCCATTGCGGCGCACGCGCAGGCCATTGGCCTCGCTCGATATCTCGGTTCCTGTCTGGGCCAAGATGTCGAGCGCGGACTGCAGATGCTCGGGCCGGGCGCCCTTCAAGAGCACGTCGCCCCCGGTCATTGCCGCGGCCATGGCGAAGGTGCCGGTCTCGATACGGTCGGGGATCACTTCCACCGTGGCGCCATGGAGCTTTTCGACCCCCTCGATGGTCAGCGTCCGGGTGCCGATGCCGGAAATCCTGGCGCCCATGGCGACCAGGCATTCGGCGACATTGGTGATTTCGGGTTCCTGGGCGGCATTTTCGATCACCGTGGTGCCGCGCGCGAGCGTGGCCGCCATTAGGATCGTATGAGTCGCGCCCACCGAGACCTTGGGGAAATTCACCGTGGCACCGATGAGACCACCCTTGGGGGCGCGGGCAATGACATAGCCCTCGTCGATATCGATCTCGGCCCCCAATGCCTTCAAGCCATAAAGGAACAGATCAACAGGCCTCGTGCCGATGGCGCAACCGCCGGGCAGCGACACGCGGGCCTCGTGGCAGCGGGCCAGCAAAGGACCGATGACCCAGAAGCTGGCGCGCATCTTGGAGACCAGATCATAGGGAGCGGTGGTGTCGACGATATCGGCTGCATGGAAGGTCATACGCTGTCCCACGCCTTCTTCCTCGCCGCGCCGGCGGCCATGCACGGCGATATCGACGCCGTGATTTTCGAGAATGCGCTCGAGCTGCTTGACGTCGGCCAGACGCGGCACATTGTGCAGCACCAGCGGCTCATCGGTGAGCAGCGCGGCAATCATCAGCGGCAGAGCGGCGTTCTTGGCGCCCGAAATCGGGATCTCGCCAATGAGCTCATTGCCACCGACCAAACGAATACGATCCATAAAGAAGTCCTCAGAATTGACCCATGACGGGCCTGCTACCTGGTGGGAGGTAGGCGAGGTCTTCGTTGCCGCTTGGGCCAGACCAGCCACACTCTGGAAAGGGTGACGGGAACCTTGCGGCTCCCTTGCGCATCAGCCACAGGCAAAGCCGGGAGACGGCTTCCTGCACGATACCAATAGAATCTCCCGAAAAAGGTTTACGGTTTCTTGTCCGTGTCCGTTTCGGGAACCGAGGGATCAGATTGAGCGTCGCTCACTGTAGAGCGCGCCCTGGCCTGATCTTTCCGACGCCTGAGATTTTCCCGCAGCTTTGCGGCCAATCTTTGCTCACGCGCGGCACTCTGCTCCGCTTTGCCCATCGCCTTGCCGGCCCATCGATTCCATCCGGGCGCTTGATAGGCTGTTTTTGGCCTTGCGTCGAGGGAGGCACTATGGCAAAGGAGCCCCCGTCGCCGCGTCGGTTCCGACCGAGTGCAGCGGCCAGAGTGGTCGCGCCCTGTCACTGGAAAGTGGAACCTGCTTTTCCCTGGTGCGCCCCCAGATGCTGCCGTAGCTCAGTGGTAGAGCACTCCCTTGGTAAGGGAGAGGCCGACAGTTCAATCCTGTCCGGCAGCACCAGTTTTCCCAAAGATTTCAGTTAGTTAGCCCTTCGGTTGAAAGTGCAACCCATCGGCTTTACCGCTAGCACACGGGTAGCACGTCATTTGCCCGTTCATAAATTTCAAGGACTTAGCGGGTAGTTTGTGCCCGTGTTAGCACGGCCCTAGCACATCGACACACCGCATAAAGTCGAAGGGTGCCAGCATGAATGCCATCGACAAACGCCCCTATGAGCTGTTCCAGCGAAAGGACAGCCCAAACTGGTGGATGCGGTTTTCAATCACGGGCCACGGCCAAAAGCGGATCGGGTTGAAGACGCCCGACTTCGAGCTAGCGCGCGTGCTAGCCGAGCGAGAGTACCAGAAGGCGGTTTGGTCAGCTGAGGCAGGCGTTTTACAGGGGAAAACTTCCTTCAGCAAACTCGCCCAGCAATACCTTGATCGGCTCGATAGGCTCAGGGCTACCGACCCGAAGCAGGACACCAAGTACTTTCACGACAAGGGCATCATCGATCGATATCTAGTCCCATATTTCGGGAAGAAGACGATAACGTCGATCGGCCACGCCAAAGTGCAAGAGTACCTGGAATGGCGTCGTCAGTACTGGACCACCGGGCCGGGTAAGGACGAATACGCGATCAAATACGAGCGAGATGGAAAGCAGTTTTCTCGGCCGGTTCAGCATATCGAGCCGGCACTATCCACACTCCGGCGCGAGGCCGTAACTCTACGGAATGTGTTCAAACAGGCGGTCACGCTTGGCCACATTAAAGCGGCTGATATCCCTGCACCGGAATTGGCCATGGCTCCCAAGAACAAGCGTCCTTCGTTCACTGAGGCGGAAGTCGCCACTCTGCTGACCGAAGCGATGAACCGTATCGCGTTTGTCGGGAAACCCGACGAGCCCCAGCGGATGGTGGACGCAAAAACCCGTTTCGAGCGCGTGATGCTTTGGGGGTTTGTGCAGATAGCCATACATACAGGAATGCGACCGACGGAGTTGCACAATCTGTCCTGGGCCAATGTCGAGGGCCTTGAGGTTGCCCGAAAGACGGCGATCAAGGATGGTCGTATCCGTATTGTGGCCTACGGGAAGGGCAAAGCACCTCAACGGCTCGTTCCGAACGTCGAGGCGCTGGGAGGGTTCATTGCGCTCTGGGATGCATTCAAGTCCCAGTTTGGCCGCGATCCGGGCCCCACTGACGCCGTTTTTGTGAACCTCGATGGCGAGCGCGCCCAAAGTTACAAGAAGAGCCTCAACAGCCTTCTGGAGGCTACCGGCTTAAAGGCAGACGCCTTTGGTCGTGTGCGGACGGCATACAGCTTCCGGCACACCTATGCGACGAACCAGCTTCGCAAGGGCACGGACATCTACACGCTGGCCATCAACATGCGAACCTCGGTCAAAATGATCGAGATGTACTATTCGGATGTGGTGCCTGATGATGTAGCGAGCAGGCTGGAAGGCAGCTTCTAGCCTGGGCTTTGGATCTCAGGCGCAGACGTCAAGTCACGCACTTCATTTTGAGAGGTAAGTATCAAGCGAGTGCCTTGGCAATCAGCTTGTCAATGTACGTTGGCCCACCATCCTGCATGAAAAGGACATTCCGTCCCTCTAAATCTGATTTGGTTATGCCCATCGCGTTTACCAGGTCGCTCAACGGTGTAACCGAAAGAATGAAGGAATTGAGGACGATCATCCCATCGCCCAGTTGCTTCTCGATCTGCTTGATTTCTTTATACAAGCCGAACTTTGGGTCGGACAGGTTCAGGTTGCGGATGCCCTTTGGATCGATGAATGACAGCCATTGTTTGCCGCTCTTATCATCCACCAGCCACAGTAGGAAGTCAGGATAAAAATTCCCCGCCAAAGCAAAGCCAAGCCCCTTGGCACGATTGTCAGCATTACGCAGCAGGTAGAGGCTAAAGCCTTGCAGCTTCTCCTTCCCTGAAGGCGAGTCATAGAACGCCATTACGTCATCGACGAACTGCACCTCGCTGGGTTCACCGAGCGCTAGTGGTCGCATCTTGAGTGGAACGACTGCATCTTTAATGGGTGAAAGCAGAGGATAATACAGGTGCTGGCCGAAGCTGATGGCTACCATATGAGGAGCGTTCCACTTGCTGGCTTCGCCAAGGTTTCCCGACGCGACGAGGGCGGAGAGAGCGTCAAGTTTTGCCTTGTACTCAAGGCCGACATCAGTGTTTTCGATCTCGAACTGGTAGAGCTTGATGATTGAACCAGAGTCCTCTGTCACTGGTGCGACATCGTAGAACTCTCCCTCATAAGCCGCCTTCAGTCCTTGATAGAACCGATCAGTGTAGTCGATGAGCAACTGAAGCATGATGTCCTGCTGGCGCAGCACATCTGCAAAGGTGTCAACGCCAAGTTCTGCTTGGGGGATCAGCAGGGTGTACCAGCTGTCCGAGCCAAGGCAGAATTGCGAGAGTCGCTCATGGTCAACCTTCAGATTACTCCAGCTCTTCAGGAGCTTGTATTCTTGAATGGCGGTGAATAGCGTTTCCCAATCGAAGCAAGCGATTGCCGCTTTGCTAAGTTTGCCGCGATTTCGCTTATCCGGTGCGCTCGTTGCTGCATTTGCCGTGGTCGTAATCGCTTCGACCCGAGGATAGAGGTCGAGCACGACGTGCGGAGGCTTGATCTTGCCAGAGAACTCGATTGGAACATCGTACAGCGTCGGAAAGTGGACGCGCTTGAAGCCCCTGACCTGGTTGTCTTTATAGCCGTCTTTCAGCTTGAGCGTCTTGAGCCGAGTCCCGGACGGCAGGTTCGTCCTGGTCGGGAAGTCGAGCTGAATGATCTCGTCACTCGGCGTGATGCCCTCCTCCTTCAGGTAGTCCTTGAAGGTGGCCATATAGTTCGCGCGGACGCCGAAGATGTTCAGGGTCTCAAGGCGTTCCATGTGCGTGCCTTTGGGACGTTCGGCGGGAAGGGAGCGCTTCAGTGACATGCCGCGTCCTTTAAGGCGGACGCCGCGGCCGAACAACTGAATGATCTGCGACCCCTCGCCTTGCCCCATGTTGAGCAGGCCCATCGTCGACACCCTCCAGCTCGACCACCCTTCAGTGAATTTCCGCGACCCGATCAGGACATTCAGCTTGCTGTCCTTCTGGTTGATCGTTCCAAAAAGGCCGGTTCCGAAGTCGTCTGCTTCCGTGTCGAAATCGCCGTTGTCCTCAGCATTCTTGAAGAACCCAGAGTCGTCGCCAATGTTGATCAGGCCGAAGGGATCGAACGATCCTATCCTCAGTGCCAGCTCGCCTTTGCTGTTGCGCAGGTTCACCAGCTTTAGACGCTGACGGGCATCGGCATTGAAAAGCCGTTTCAGAATGTCGTCATAGATCGTCGTGGCATCCCGCTGCATCAGGGGCAGGAAACGTCCAGCGAAGATGTCGTTACCCTTCGGGTCCAGCAGCCGCGCCTTGTCAGCGACGAGGTCTGAGATCCACGTCGTAGCCTCGCTGGGATGGTTCAGGAACCATGCGAGGAATTTGATGACCTCAAGGATGTCGCTGTCCTCCCCGGCCACTGTGTTGCCTACGAAGACCCACAGGGGCTTTTCAATGTTGAAATCCCTAATCTTGTCGCGTTGCGTGTCCCAAAGCCAAATCTGCTGGTAGAAGCTGAGCAGGCAGGCCGTGAAATACAGGTCGCCGTGCTTGTCGTAACCCTTGTCGTCCAGGTTCAGGATCAGGGATTCCTTCCCGTACCCGTCGGCATAGAAGTACTTGTAGCTGTAGTCGATCAGCACGGCTTTGGCGTAGGCCTCGCGGATGCCTTCAATCCGGGCCCGGGCCCGATCTTCAGCCGTCAGCTGCAACTGCGCGCGTTCCGTGTCGTCCAACTGCTTCAGCGTCTTGTCGAACAGCCGCTTAGCCTTTGCCTTAAGGATGTCGTCCTCGGCCCTTGTGACGGTCGATCCTTTGGCGACCGACTGGCTGAAGGTCGCACTGTATTCGAATGCAAACCCGCCCTTCACCAGCGCCGCGCGCCGCGCCATCCAGACGCCGCCCGCGCTGCCGGTGCCGCGGTGGCCTTCGTCAACTAGAACCAGGTTGTTGCCCTCGAACGCGCCAGTGGCGACCGTCTTGTCGCCCATCTCGTCGGCCAGCTTCGTGACCTCGATCACGTCCACCCAGCCCTTGAACAGTGAACCGGTTTGGTTCTTGTCGAAGGCATGGGCGTTCATGCCGGACTCGTGGAATTCCTCCAAATGCTGGCGCGACAATCCTTCGTTTGGAGTTAGCAGAATGACCCGGTCAGGAAATACGTTGGCGTTGCCCGCCTGGAAGTAGTGGAGGTATTGAAGGATGTTGACATGCAGGATCAGCGTCTTGCCACTGCCGGTCGCGTTCCAGAAGGCGAGCTTGTTCAGATCGTCGGCGGTGTAGTCCTTGAAATCCTCCGCCCCATCTTCTGCCCGATACTCAGCCATCTGGGCATTCAGGCCGTCCAGCAGGTCCTGCCGCCGGCTGAAATACCAGTCGAGGTAGATCTCAGTGAACAAGAGCGACAGGTACTGGAAGTACTTCATCGTCAGCACTTCGCCGGTGGCGGCGTTGCGACGATGGGTGATCTTCTGCCAGTGGGCGACGATGTTCAGGTCATAGCGGCGCAACTCGACCCCGCTCACCTGGTCCATGTTGAACAGGTTGCGCGTCAGCTCGTGGAAGAACTTGGTCTGGCCGTCGTCGTCGATGCCCTGGTGCCGGTCCTCGCCCAACCGTGCCTTCAGCGTCATCAGGCCGTCGCCGTGGAAATGGCTGAGCATCCAGCGGTTCAGCACCAGCTCCTGATGGAACGTGCGCCTCTTCTTTGGTGTCCGCGCCATCAGACGTCATCCACGTTGAACATGGCGTCCAGGAAGGCGGGTTCGATCTGGCGCAGCATCAGCTTCTTGATGACGCTGCCCTCTTCCTCGGTCGTTTCCACCACCGAGGGGATGTTGTGATCGCCGTTGATGTAGACCACATCGTATTCGCTGTCGGCCGGGTTGATCGCTAGCTTGTCGCAGAGGCGCGTCAGCTCCTCGTAGCCGATCTTCTCGCAGTCTCGCCACAGGATCAGGGTCTTTTCACCCGTGGGCAGCCAGCCCTCGACCGTGACGAAGCCTTGGCGAAGCTGGATGTCGATGCTGCGGACGGTCAGGCCGATCAGGTAGTTGAAGGTCTCGACCAGATCGACCTCGCGTTCCTCCCAGGCCCCAGCGCTGTCGACAGCGACCTTGAGCGTGTAGTCGAAGGGATTGCGGAAATCCTGGACGGATAGGAGCGATCCCTTCGCCTCGACATCCAGCATGTAGTGCATCAGGTAATCGTCGCGCTTGTCGGCGCTGAAGCCTTCCAAAAGGCTGGCCTGCGCGGCCGACCGCTTCAGGTCAAGGTTGTTCAGCGTGTCCTCATAGCCCTCGATCTTGAGCACTTTCAAAGCATGGCTGATGCCGGTTTCGGGGGCGCTAGGTTTGCCGCCACGCCAGACGGACGAATATACAGTCTTCTTGAGCCGCGGGACTATCGTTGTTTCCAAATATGCATTTGTTTCGCATAGAAGGTAGCGTCGACTGCCGCCATCAAGCCGGTTTGAAGTAATTACCGCGCCACCCGTACTTCCCGAGCCGCCGAACGCGTCAACGATTAAGTCGCGCTTACTTGTTGTCATATTGACGAAGCGTGCTACGAAGTTTGTGTGCTTCGGGGCTAAGAAAACGCCCTTTGCTCCAAAGAGATTTGTGGTTTCCTTCTCTCCATCGGAGTAGTCTACGAAAATTGTCTTTGCAACATTCGTCTCAACTTCGTGCAGAAACCTCTTCTGTTGCGGAACCTTAGTCTCGTCTTCTCCAAATGCAATTCGGTGATCGGCAGTTAGCGACTCCCAGGAATTGCGCCCTGGATACTCTGGATCCACTTTGAATGTACCCTTCCATCCACGCGAAGGCATGGCAACCGGCTTTTCGGTGACCGGATGAATCGGCTGGTAATACCGATAGTTCGGGTGACTAGAGTCTTTAGTTGTGGAGGATTGCTTCTGGTCTGACTCCATGATGGTCCAATCGCTCTCACGATAGACCCAAAGTTTGGCCGCTATCTTCTCTGCCAGACTGTAATCGCAGTAATCTCCATCCGCGTCTCGATACTCACAAAATTTGTACTGGTACACTCCCTTCCAGGGGTCGTTGCGTTTTTCTTCCTCCCAATCGAGGCCATCAGCTTCGATCTCAGCTTTAAGCTTTTTTTGATGATCCCGATAAAGCTCCCGGATCTTTGCCTGGGCTTCGGCAGGGGAGGCGTATTCCGCGTTTAGCTGCTGAACCAATTCCATAACTTCAGTGAAGCCTGGCTTTGGTTCACGGAACATATTGAAATCAGACTCAGTGATTTGAAGTGATTTCGCATATACCTCAACATACTCGTGGTTGGTGGAGAAAGTCTTTGCCCTTCCATCATTTGTATTCTGAATCCAGATTAATTCAGAAACCCGATTCTCATCGCCAAAGACCGCATCCATAGCCGCAAGAAGGGTGTCTCTCTCTGTTTTGTCGATGCTGACAAAGCAGGCAGAGTTCTCTTTCATCAGATTACGAATTTTTCTTAGGCGGTTCTCCATCATGGATGCCCAAGATGAGTGCCTATAGTTGTTCTTGTAGGGAATTGCACTCACGTTTGTATTGTAAGGCGGGTCAAGATAAACGCATTTGACACTTTCGGCATATCGCCGCTCTAGCAAGGTTAGCGCCTGAAAATTGTCCCCATGCACCAGCAGCCCGTCTAGGCTGGCATCCAGATCGGGAATCGCTTTCAGCAGATCGGCCCGGAACTCCGCATCGAACAGCGCGGTGTCCACCATAAGGAAGGGCGCGGCCTTCAGATCCTCCACCGTCCCCGGCGCCGCAGAGCTCCGCATCCCCAGATCATGCCACTGCGCCCATTGCGCGGGGTTCGCCGCGATGGAAGGGTAAAGCTCCGCCGCCACCCGGTCGAGCGTCACGCAATACTGCGCCGCCACGACGAATTTCTTCTTCAGCCACAGCTTCTTCTGGAAAGACTCGATGCTGGCCAGAAAGGTGATCAGGTCCAGCGCGATGGCCCGCAGGCACTGGATCATCCGCAGGTTTTTCTCGATGGCGGCAAAGGCCTCGGCCCCCTGCACATCGTCGAGGTTCATCACCTCGTTCTTGATGAAGAAATCCAGTTCCCGCCGAAGGAAGCCGCCCAGATCCTTGTGGATGAAGTAATCGGCGGTGTTCTTCTGGGTGTAGGTCGTCAGGTGCTTTTCCAGCAGCGTGCGCTTGGGGTTCTTTTCCGTTGGTGCGCGGGTGGTTAGCGCCAACCAGCGCGCCTTGACCGCTTCATCGTCCAGGACCGCCGCCACGGCCTGATCGACCAAGACCTCTTGCTTGGTGCCCTTCGGCTGCGGGGTATAGTCGAAGCGGATCACCAGTGTGCCGTCTTCTTCGGCTACCGGCTGGATGGTTTCCTCGACCGTCTCGCCATCCTCATCCGTGCGGGTGACGGTGCGGGCAGTGGCCAGCACGAAGCGGCGTTCCTTGTCGTTTTCCTTGCGGTTGTCCTTGGCCGTGTCGGCAGCGACAAGTCGGAAGTGAACGGCGCGGCCATCATCCAGCTTGAAGCTGAAGTTCGAAAAGGACTCGCCAGACTTGGTGTAATACTGGTCGCGGTTAGCCCAGTGCAGCACGACCTCCTCCCCGGAATAGGGGATGGCATAGGTGTCGCCCTTGTAGCGGCGCTGGCTGATGAAATCGCCTTTATCATAATAGCGCGAGAAGAAGGTCAGCAGGTGCGAGAATACCTGGTTTTCATGCTCGGACGCGCCTGCGCTGGCGGCGGCGAGCTGGGCTCGGAGTTGTTGGACCTTAGGCGACTGGTCGGAGCTGATACCCGCTTCCACGGCTGCCTTTTCGGCCTTTGCGATGTCGGTGATGAGTGTTTCGATATTTGCCGCGGCCCCGGCGGCAAGCGCCTCGGCCACCCGTGCCTTCAGGCGCTGGGACAGGTAATCCTCAATCTCGCCCGCGCGGGCGTTGAGGATGCGATAGACGCCGAAATCAAGGTCAGGGCGGTCGATCTGGAAGATTTCGCGCAGCTTGGCAACGAGGGCGTCGAAATTGCTCATTGTTCTTATTTTCCTTGATGTTGCCGGGCTGGATTACACGACTGCCCATCTGATCGTAAACAGGGTCTCGACCGAATGACCGCGGCTAAGGCGCTTTTGCAGGTTGGCTATCAGCTCATCCCGCTTATCGGCCACCTCGTCCTCCTGGTTGAAGATTTCCTGCCGCTGCTTGCGCTGGCGGCGTTCCAGTTCCTGTAGCTTGGCCTGGATTGCGGCCTCTTCTTCAAGGGTGGTAGCCGCTCGCGCCTCGCGCCGCACCGCCTTGATCTGAGCCTTGGTGTCCTTCAGCGCCTTCTCGGCCGCGTAAATCTTGTCCTCGGCCCATCGCTCCAACCGCTCCCGAGCGGCGGCGAAATGTTTGTTGTTGGCATCGAGCGACCGGTTTAGCGCGGCCTTGGCATGCTGATCGGCCTCGGCCTGAAGCCGGTCGGCGATGGTGGAGGCGGGCATGCCGATGGAATGAACGCCAGCGCAGACCGAGAACAGCTTGGCGCAGGCTTCGTGATCGATGGAGCGACCATTGTCGTCGACGCCCGAAAACAGCAGGTATTCCTCGGTCTCGAATGTCGTCACCGCAAGCTTGCGCAGTGTCAGCCAGCCGCGACGCCCCTTCAGCGCCTCGACGATGGCCAAGCGTGTGGGGTGATTGGTCACATCGAACCGCAATTCGGCCACCGGCGTATCTGCGGCCTTGGCTGTAGCGATGACATGCTCGCCAAGGGGGTGTGACAGTCGATAGAGGAAGTAGCCGTGTTCGTTCGTCACCTGATCCGCCGCCGAGTTCCGCGAGATAAGGTGGTAACGCCCCGGCCGAAGGTCGTGGGTTGGTGGAGCCATAAGGTCGAAGGCCAGATTGGGCTCGTCAAACTGCGCCTGGTCCGTGAGGATGGCTGTCGTCAGATCCCAGAACCGTCGGCCAACACGGTCCAACTGCTCCCGTGCGTCAGCGAGGCGGAGCTTCAACCGTGCGTGGACATCCTCATCAAAATTTTCGAGGAGCGCGCGCCTGGTATCTTCCATCCGGCTTTGGATCTGTTCTTCCAGCTGGGTCTGCAGCTCGTCAAATGCGGCCGCGATGGCCTCTGGGGTGCGGCAGTCCTGATAGATCGCGAGAATGCGCTTCTCGAAGTCTACACCGGACTCGATGGTTCCCAAGACCTCGTCCGAAGCCCCAAAGACGCCGTCAAACAAGTTGAACTTCTCGGTGAGGAGCGCATGAACCCTCTTATCGGCAGCGTTGCGTTCGTTGAGGAAGTTCACGACGATCACGTCGTGGGTCTGGCCATAGCGATGGCAACGACCAATGCGCTGTTCGATCCTTTGTGGGTTCCAGGGGAGGTCGTAGTTGATGACCTGAGAGCAGAACTGAAGGTTTACCCCTTCGGCAGCCGCTTCCGTCGCGATCATGATCGAGGCATGGTCACGAAATTCCTCGATCAGTGCAGCGCGCACATCGATGGCGCGCGACCCGGTCCTCTGCTCAGCGCTCTTTGGATCGGCCAGCCAGCGCTCGTAGATATCCTGTGCCCTGCGGTCAGAATTGGTACCACTGAAAGTCACAACCTCATTGGCGTAACCGTTACGTTCAAGGAAGTCGCGGAGGTAGTCTTGGGTTCGCCGTGACTCAGTAAAAATCAAGGCTTTGCGCCGTGCGCCCGTGCGCCCCAGCTCCGAAAAGCCGATCTCAAGGGCCTTCAACAGTGCCTTCGATTTGGTGTCAGTTTGGATCGAGTGTGCAAGATATATCAGGGTGGAAATGTCGTCGATTTCTCGGCGGAGCTTCGCGAAGTCGATTTGCTCGGACCTGGTGGTGGCAGGCGAGTCCTCGTCACCCCACTCGTCGAGAATTTCTTCCTCGAGTTCGTTCTCGAAAGAAATCACCCCCGCCAGATCATCCTTTACCGGTTCCCCCTTCTGAAGTGCCATCAATCGGGCGCGGAGGGTCTCCAGCGTTCCTGCAATGGCCTGTGATGATGATGCGAGAAGTTTCCGAAGGATCAGGACGGTTAGATGGCGTTGTTGAGAGGGTATGGCATAGGTATCCTCTCTCTGAAGAAAACGGGTGATGCCGTCATAGAGAGCTTGCTCGTTCTCCGTAGGGAAAAAGGGCTGCGTGATAGCACGACGCTGGGTGTACCTGACATATTCGAGAACCTGCTTACGCAGAGTTCGCTTGCAAAAATCCGCCAATCTCGATCGGAGTTCGGGCAGGTCGCCGCCCGCATTGACGTATTTGGACCGAAAACTGTTAGCATCGCCGAAGATGTTTGGATCGATGAAGTTCGTGAGGCCGAAGATCTCCATCAGACTGTTCTGGAGAGGCGTGGCCGTTAGCATGAGCTTCTTCCGACCTTCTACGGACCATTGCAGCGCTTGCCCGATGCGGTTGCTTGGACGGTATGCGTTCCGGAGCTTGTGGGCTTCGTCGATGACAACCAGATCCCATTCGATCTGTCTCAGTTCGTCCTGCAGCTTGGCAGCATAATGATAGGACAGCACGACAATCCGCTTTTGTGAGAGCGGGAAGGGAATGCCGTCCGCCTTCATTTGGCGATAGGTGCGAGCATCAATGACAACCGCCGGCAGGTTGAACTTGTTGGTAAGTTCTGCGGCCCACTGCTGCCGAATTGCCGCCGGGCAGATAATGATAAGCTTCCGCTTTCGCTCGGCCCATTTCTGGCAAAGGACGATGCCCGCCTCGATTGTTTTTCCGAGGCCGACTTCATCTGCGAGGATAACACCTTCCGAAAGCGGAGATTGCAGCGCAAACATTGCTGCCTCAATCTGATGAGGATTGAGGTCGACCGAAGCGTCGAACAATGACATCGACAACTGATCATCTGACCCCGGTGGTGCCAGCTTCGTCAGATCATGCGCGATAAATTTTTGGTGGTACGGCGTCAACATGCCGTAGGAGTAACCGCTCTTGGCTGCAGCTTCGAGGAAATTTCTGCTTGTCTGAGAGGTTGGTGATTACCCAATCAACAGAAGCAACGTACAATCGATCACCTGCTCAGGGCAGAAACAATGCAAAATTTAGACGTGCTCGTTCGAAGGGCAGAGGTCGTACGCATCCACTTTGATAACCTCGAAGAACTCGTGAACACTCCTAAGCCGGGAGTGCGTGAGGCACTGCATGCCAGCCTTGCGCTACGTTTTCTATTTGACGGGGCGCTTGCAGCATTGGCTCGTCAACTAGACCATTCGATTTCCGTGCACGCACCCACATTGGAAAATGTTCCATTCGAAGAAGCAATCCTCTTTGCTTGTGGCGGCTACCGGTTGGGAGCTTCGATGGTCAAGCCGCACTTTACCTACCGGGAGCCAGGGCTGACCAGTCCCCACAGATCGCAGTTTGACAGACAAATCGCGAGCTCTCCAAGCACATATGTCTTTTCCAACTTGAAGCTTTCCAAATTCATGATGCAGCCCTGCCTGGCATTTGTTGGAAAAGCAGTCTCGCGCGAAGCGACTATCCGGTACGTAGCGAACAAATGTGGCGGGGCACACCACCATGACGACCTCGCCGGATTCGACGAACTGGATATGCGCCTTACCACTCTCGGGCACATTTTGCGCTTTAACGGTGATGAGCTCTCTGCTGTGTTTCTTGAAACCCTCGGGACTGCTTCGCTCTTGTTAGCCTCGGACGACATTGTTGCTCTGCGGAGAGACTTGGCAAAATAATTGCCAGTGACGGGGCAATAGATGGTTTGGTTGTCGGCTAATACTCACACGCCCTAAAGCTGCGCGTCTCCCGGCGGTGACCATCTCGTACGCTTCGCGTTGCGAAAGTTACAACTTGTGCAACGAACTTGCGAGCGCCAGAAATCAATGGCTTGCGCGTTGCACAAGTCCGTTGCAGAGCGATGGCATGATTTATGGTTATGCCCGCGTATCTACTGATGGACAAACGCTCGATGCCCAGCGCGAGGCGCTGACTTCCGCCGGTGCCGAAAAGATCTTCGCGGAAACCGCGAGCGGCGCAAAATCCGATCGCGCCGAACTGGCAAAGGTGCTGGCCCTTGTCAGCCAAGGGGACACCCTACTGGTTACAAGGCTCGACCGATTGGCACGGTCCACCATCAACCTGCTGACCACCTTAGACGGCCTCTCCCACAAGGGTGCCATGTTCCGTTCGCTCAGCGAGGGATGGGCCGATACCACTACCCCGCACGGTCGCCTGACCGTGACCATTGTTGGCGGGGTTGCCGAGTTCGAGCGTGAACTGATACGCGCCCGTACGGGTGAAGGCCGCGCCCGTGCCAAAGCGCGTGGACAGAGCTTGGGCAGACGCCCCACCCTCACCCGGCACCAACAGGACGAAGTCCGAACTCGCAAACTGGCAGGTGAATCCGTGCGGGAGATCGCCCGTAGCTACAACGTGAGCGCCAGCACCATTTCTCGCGTACCCGGATAGATTAGGCGAAGGCAGGGGTCGAATTGCTCTGGCCGCTGCCTCCATTTCTTCTTAGAAGAACATCAACGGTCGTCGTCGGCGCCGTTGAGTGGTCTGGCATAGTGGGTCAGGAACTGCCGATACTTTTTAAGGTGGACGTCTGGCTGGCTCGTGCCCCAGATCAAGTCAAATGCCTCCCACGACCGTTGAATATGCCATGGCGTACCCCCACCGACCGTGACCTCGGCCTCTGCCAGGCGGTTGGCCTCGGCAATGGCTTGCACCTCCTTGTAGACCTCATGGTTCGACAGCATATTTAGTCCGGTAGCGTCCCAGCCCCCGACGCTATTAGGATTGCCGGGGTTGAAATCCCCATAGGTGCAAAGATCGCCCAGCGGGCTAGGAAAGGGAAAACGCCTGGTCCTATCGAAGGCGCTAGCGCTCTTGGGAAATTGATACGTCCACAGCGAAATATCTCGGTCGGTCTCACGTAGTCCCCGCGTGATGATGTGGTTGGCCTGCACGTTCCGAAACCCCCGCGCGCTATCGTAGCTAATGCGAATTGGCCGCTTGAGGTGCTTGCTCATAGCCTTCTGCAAACCCGTGAGCATCACGCCGAACCCCGGCTGAGCGGTACCGAGGACGTGTATCCACTGGAGCTGATCCAACAGCCCGGCGTCGCGCATTTGGATAAAACCCTTGTTCCAGAACCACATGTCCTGCTTGGTATCGCCAGCCAGCGCGATACCCTCAAGATGCCGCTGATAGGGTGACATGCGCTGGAACCAGGCCTCGGCTTCGGCATGGTCGCGCCCCTGCATGACATTGCAGAGGATCAGGTCAGCGCGACTTCGGTTGTCGATGGCGTATCGGGTATTCTCCTCGGTTTGATCCAAACATTGGTCGAACCGTACGTAGCCGCTGCCCCGCACATTGAGGCTGCGGGTCGGTATGTCTACCACGATCCCGACATCCCCATATTGCTCCTGCCACTGCAGCACCTGCACCCGATAGGTTGGCAAGGGTGTAGTGATGCCCCCGTTAATGAGGGAATAGCCCCCACTGTCGATCACCACGGTTGTCATTAGTCTATCGCGGGTCGTTATCATGGTGGGGCTCAGCTGCCCCACGCCGAATGCCGCGCTGTATAGCACCGCCTCATAAGTGAATAGTTTGCTGGTCGGCTGCAGAAAGTTGAGGTCTGCCATAGTCAACCCGCCGGGCAGTGGCCTGGGTGCGGACTTTACAACGGCGTTCACGAAGTTCGGGTTCGGAGCAGGCAAAAAGAGAGCGTGCTCGGGACTTGCCGAGATGTTGAGCATGATCGTTTTTCTTAGAAAGAGAAAAGGGGAGGTGGTGGGCCGCGAAGGCCCACCAGTGGCGTCATCCCACCTTGATTGGTGTGAAATAGCGGTTCGAGAGCGTTTCATCGCCCTTCACCGCTGGGATGAAGACCGCATATGTGGCCCGCTTGGTGGCAAAGCTGATCCGAACAGCGCCCTCACGGTCGGCAGCAAAGGTAACGGGGTTCTTCGGGTCCTTGACCAAAGGCAGGTCAGCAATGGTGGTTAGCGCCGACCGCAAATGCCTTGCCATGACGCTCACCTTCCCCCTGGTTGGGGTGGCTGCGTCCAAGGTCTGAGAAGTCTTGCCGAAAACGAACTCGGCCTCCGACCCATCCATATTGATAGTGATGGTCTTGTGGCCGGGCGACCTGATGGCTGAAACGAAGCCCACAAGAAGCTGTCGGTCAGCCCCGCCCAATGGAAATTCCCAATCCGGCTTGAAATCCTCATGGCGCACGTCCAGCGGGTAATTTTCCTGCTTGGAACGCAGCGGCTCGACCAGAACCCCCACCTCGGCCTTGCCGTTCTTTGGCTCCACAGCAACCGCCGTAGCAAACACGAGGCGGCAATGCCCCAGGGTCTTGCCGGGCTCCTCCACATGCATCTTGAACAGTTTGCGGCGATGCGGGCTGGCAATATTCGCTTCCACCCGGCGACGGCTCTGCGCCTGCAAATGGCATGGCATCGTAGGCCAAACCGCAAGTACCGGCTGCGCTGTCTGCACCAGAACAACCGGACTATGAGGGTTCAAGATCGTAGAAACCCGCATAGTCCCATCGGGCATGAACACAATATGCCGGGATGCGAGCCGCTTGTCCGTGTTCTTGTCCGTCGGGTCCTCCAGCAGGTCCTTAGGAAGATCGGTTTCCACCTCCTCAATCATCGTACCGACCTGCAGGATTTCGCCCACGGCGTCCACGATGGGATCAACCGGCGCCTGCGCCTTTAGGGCCTGCTCAAGCACGGCATCTGCCAAACCGGCATCGGCTTCCATAACGACGGTCTGACCGTCCATCTTTGCCGCCAGAGCCAGCGTGACGGTGGCGCCTTTGTCAGTTACACCCTCAGCGTGGTCGAGCAACGCCCGCCGTCCGGCCTCAACCAAATATTCGCTGGCCTTAGCGGTATCGAGAGCGATCTGGTGATCGCGTTCCGCCGGGGTCTTGTTGTTCTCGGCCCTTGTGGACGCGGCGATCGCGTTGATGCCCCCGTGTTCGTCGATGAAATTGGCAACGTGATCAAAGCCACGATCATCCAGCGTGAACTTGCGCTGCTCATCCGGCAAAAGCGCCTTGATCCTGTTCTCCGCCCCCTCCACGGCCAGGCACCAACGTTCAGCGTTTCGACCAAGGTTCCGGCGATCCTCCGGCGTGCCCTTGTCGATGTCGACCACAAAGGTCGCATAAACGGACGGAGCAGCCTTGTGCTTGCTCTTGAACTTGGTGGTATCCACGCCGCGCTTCTTGGCTTCGTCTGCCCAATCTTTGTCGGGGAACACCAGCCGTTCCAGCACTAAGGCTGAGATAGCGCGCTTTAGGCTGGCATCTGTGCGGGACATCCCATTGAGCGCAGTGGCTCCGGCATCCGTGCGCACTTTGGAGAGGAACTCGCCGAGCTCAGCCTTCTTGGCGTCATCGAGACTGCCAAGGGCATCCACGCTGATTGCCTCGATAGTGACAGGCGTGGGCTCTGCGGAGTTGGAAGGCTCGAACTTCACCTGCTCGGTGACGGACACCATGCCTTCGTTGGCAACGACGGCGTTCGTGATTGCGGCGGTGGCTTCTGGGGTAGTGGTTTTGACAGTCATTTGGCGCTCCAAAAAAGGAGGGCCGGCAGGGCAATGTTCAACAAATAGCAGCCTACCGGCCCGAGGTTAGTCGGGTTGGTTAGGCTGCTCTTCCTGCCAAGAAGCAGCATCGTCGTTCGCGTTTTTTACCGAAGACAACAGGAGACCAGCGCGCTAGTGGCTCCCGGCGCTCGAAGCGCCAATGTCATCCCCGTCAGCTCCACTCAATCCGGATTGAGCGGCTGACGCCGAACTTGAGAGGCCTGCATTTCTACTGGCCTTCCTCTATTTCCAAGAGGGGTGCTGGATACAAGGGTATCACATACTCTCAAGGGATTTTGTCCCAAGCAAGCTTCCAATAAGCCCGGGCAGGAACGCTTTTTGCCTATCAAACGCGAATATAGAGGTCAACAAGAAATTAACGCGGAAGCAATTATGGTTAATTCGGTTTCTTCTTAGAAGAACGGAATGGGATGTAACTCAGTGCCTGCGGCTCTTGGTCTTTGTCGTTGTGTTGATGTCTGAGTGTCTTGGTGTGTCAGGCTGTGTGAGTGGGAGTGTTGTTCGTCTCTGTCATAACAATTCTATTGCGCGGCTCTGAAAGATCAAAGGCGCGCTCTTGGAACTGCTATGCCGGTCCCCGCAATGTCAGCCGCGCGTGGCACAGGCTGACCGCATCGGGACGGGATCGGCTCAACTGCCGATAAGGTCTCGAAACAGAATGGCTTGCCGGAGGTCGTCATACCCCCACAGCTTCATCTCCTTGGTGATGTAACCGGAGAGATTGCCGTCATACTGCTCTTGAAGATCGATGGTGCCACCGGGACAGAGCTTGGGCCATATCGTGGCGCAGAGTTCGCGAAGCGTGGCCGTCGTTTCATTGCCCGCAAACCGCACCATGGCGTGTCCGTGAATATGGGTGGTGATTTGCTCAAGGAACATGATGCCATCGGTGCGCTGCTCCAACGGCTTGAGATGTGGCGGGCGGCGCAACAGCTTGCGGTCGAGGTGATGATGGAACTCTCTCACGAGCCGAACGAACTCCGAGGACGGCATATTGCGCTTGCTGGCGAGGGTCAGGAAGTGGTCGGAGAACTGGTTCGCATAGGCCTCATATAGATCGCGTATTTTGGCCTCCCGCATGTAGCGATACATCTCCGCCTTCTCCTGTTCCTTGATCACCCCGAAATCCTCCATTGCGGCACTTGCCGCTAAATACGATTGCAGCAGCCGTTTACGGCCTGCTGCTCAATTGTATTTATGGCGGGAGGGTCAGCGGCGATGACGCAGGGGATCGAGTTTCTGGAAATTATCTACGGGCAGCTTCACGACGCCGGAATTGTCCGCTCGAAGGGCGAATTCTCGGAGCGGCTGCTCGACAAATCGCCGAGCTATCTGACCTCAATGCGCGCAAGGCAGCGGGTTGTTTCCAGTGCGGTGGTCATGGGTCTGGGTGACAACCTGATGGTTGAAATACGCAGGCTCGGCGTCGCAAACCATGATGCCGAACTGCAATCGAAATTGCGCCGCGCCATGGCCCAGGTGAATTTGTACCTTGCCGACAGCCACATGCCAGCGGGATTTGTAATGACCGATACTGCGGTGCCGTCACCCGCTCGGAAATTCAGCACGACCGTCATGAACTGGATCGGCGCAGTGCTCGCTGGCGTTATATAGCCGTTATTTCCCCGGCTTGCGCCCTGCCCGGAAAACGGTCTGGCGGGCCAGTAGGCTCCACCTCGCAGCGGCAAATCAGGGGTGGATTACTGCCCGACCGCTTCTCGCGCGCAAAAATGATTGGAACGTGGCCCTACCATATCGGGCGGTCGCCACAGGATCCGCTCATGCCTGACAACCGCTCCCCACGTGTCGCCGTCCTGATTGATGCCGACAACGCCTCGGCCCGGATTTGCCTGACTTGGATCTTCGGCGAAGGCGCAGAATTGAGGTGCCGTGGCGTTAAAAGGGGAGGTCGTCGACCGCTTTTCTCGCGCCTTTCTCGGCATTTTGGACGACGCTGTCTAAGGCCATAAAGACGTCAAGAATATAAGAAACAGGGAAGCGGTTGACGTTGTCGTCCTTGTCTCTGCCGTTGCGATGGACGCAATCGTGTCTTTGCATCACCGCAGTAGCAATTTTGTCTTTGACTGCATCATCAGGGAAAATGTCGACCTTCAACGCGATCTGATAAAGCCGCTTCACCTCATCTAGTTTGTGGTAAAGCTGGGACTGCAGGCGGCCCTTCATTGCCTTCATTCCGGCTTCGGGGTCATTGATTGCTTCGGACAGCGCAAGCTTCATCTCCTTAAACGCTCCAGCATTGTCCAGAAGGCGATCTCTGATTGTCTTCTCATCGATCACCAAGCGAACGAGCCGGTCCGCCAGATACGCTTCGAAGATTGCGATGAACTGGGAGAATATCATGCGGTACAGAATTCCGTCGTCCGACTCATCCGGATTTCGATGCAGCAGCATTTTCAGCTCTGCTACGGCTCTCTCGTAAAGGTCCTGAGCATTTGATGGCGGATCGTATTCGCTGAGATAAGCCAGGTAATCTTCGTATTCGACATCGCTATACGGTGTGCGTTTGATTTTAATATCAACATCCACATCATCATGGTCTTCAACAGAAGCTGTCACGTGGCCCATGCTGTTGACGATGGACACCATGAACTCTGCCTCGCATTCGGGGCACGTCAGGTATTCGTCCGACTTGTAATCGCCGTCGCTATGCACCTCCGCACTGTAGTCAGGCTCGCCGGCGTCGATCCATTCTTCCAAAACGCCGTCACAGCCCGGGGTTGGACAGGCGAAACTCAATTTGGCTTCAGGCATGAAGGTTGCTCATCCCATTGGATCTTCGCGTACACTGGGTCGACCGTTCGACGGTCAATGCGGAAATCAGCTTAGACCATCGGATGACGCACAATATTTCGTACTGTAATACGGATAAATTCTTTGCGTCGATCCGGAGTTACGATGACAGTCTCACCACAAGGCATGAGCATTCAGGCACTCTATCGGCTATATCGTGACGAGAGTTTGGTCGTAAACCGGCAGTATCAGCGGAAGCTTGTATGGACGGTTGCGGAGAAGCAAAGGCTGATCGACAGCCTGCTCAAGGATTATCCGCTGCCCTTGTTCCTGCTAGCAGAAATCACGAATTCCGACGGTAGGACCGTGATGGAAATCATCGACGGCATGCAGCGCCTGAACGCGATTTTCAGTTACATCGAGCACGGCTTCACTTGGGAAGACCAAGCATTCGATATTGATGAATTTGCCCGGGCCCGGCAGGCGGCAGAGGCAGGGCTTTTTGTGCCGCTGGGTGAAGACGTAAAGCGCCTCGACGCCAAGTCATGCGCCAATTTGCTCGACTATCAGCTCGCGGTGACAGTGTTCCCAGGCGAACAACCCGAGCGCATCACACAGGTTTTCGGCCGCATCAATTCAGGCGGCAAGCAGCTTAGTGACCAAGAGCGGCGCCAGGCAGGCGTCCTTACTCCGTTTGCCGAGACCATCAGAACTCTTGCCGCTGAGATTCGCGGTGACGTCTCGCGAGAGACTCTACTTCTCAGCCAAATGCCCGAAATCAGCATCGAGACCAGCCGAAACCCCCACGGCTACAAGTTGAAAGCTGAAGACATTTTCTGGTGCTATCAGGGCATCCTTCGTACCGGCGACCTTCGTGACAGCGACGATGAACAGGTGCTCGCTGACATCTGCGCCTCGATCCTTTTCGATGAACCTGTAGAGGCGTCCGGTGACTTTATGGACAAGCTCTATACCTCCGGAACCACAGAACACACCGACGTCAACACCCGGCTCAATGCGCACGGTCGCGAAACCCTGATCCTCCAGGTCAAGACGGTGTTCTCCATCATCCGCAAGACGTTGGAAGACGCGTCGACAGACCGGTTTTTCTTCCGGACGACCGTTTATCCTAAACCGACCTCCAACGCACAGAAGAGCCCATTCTTTGCGGTCTTCATGGCGTTCTACGATCTCATCTTCAAAGAGGGGATGACCCCGTCAAATAGCGAAGCGATCATAAAATCGCTCAATGACCTGACTGATCGAATCAAGGTCGGGCAGAAGCACATCAAGTCTGAGGATCGGAAAGAGAATGTGGCCGTCGTAAACGGCCTGATCCGAGGTTCGTTTGTGAAAGCCGATGTGGCTGCCCTCACGCACGGTCCTGGAATGCTGTTCGACTTCGAAAACTCAATTCGTCGGTCGAAGACCGAAACGCCTCGCTATGAGTTCAAGCAGGGAATTCTACGGCTGGATGACAAGCGCGAGGTGGACGAAGCGCTGCTTGTGTCGCTGGTTGAGACAATGTGTGCCATCGCGAATGTCGGGCCCGGTGCTGACGGATTCCTGTTTGTTGGAATAGCCGACAAGCCAAAGGACGCGGCAAGAGTGAAAGAACTAGATGGCATCGAGCCTGCCAATTTCGAGCACGTCCAGATCGTCGGTATTGACCGAGAGGCGAAAGTATTGGGACTTCAGCTCGATCGCTACATCCGCAAACTGGAGGACGCCGTGTCCAACTCGGGGATGCAAGATCCTCTTAAGACGCAGATCATGAGTTCAATGGATGTCGTGACGTTCAAGGGGCAGTCAGTGCTTCGGGTTCGAATACCCAAGCAAACTGGCGTTTCGTTTATTGGGGACGCCTGCTTTATCCGAAATGGCACCGGCACCCACACTGCGACTGGCCCGCAGATCGCGGCAGTGACGAAACTTTTTCTGTAACACTCCGATCGCTCAGTCCGCGGTGACGTCGATGACCTCGCCGCGGCTGCCCACTAGTGCCAATTCAATGCCGGCTAGGGCGCAACGTGGCGCCATTCGCTTGGCTAGGCGCAGGGTGCTCTCAGTGTATGGCACCACCGCCACCTGCCGCCCTGGACTTTCCGACGCCATCAGCAGCCCTACGGTTTCGCACAGCCCCTTGTAGAGGCGCGAGACCTGACCAGAGTGCCGGGTGTTGATAATGCCGCCCTTGCACTCGGCCGAGATGACGTGGTTGCCGATATCAGCAACGACATCGCCCTTGCCGGATGACGGATTGATAGTGATGTGCCAACCGTTCTCATGCCGGTATTCCCCGCCATAGGTGGTGGTGCCGGTTGAAGTGATTTTCTCAAAACCGCGACGGGACAACCAGCCGACGAAATCGAACCGTTTGCCGTGCTCGCCATCTGGATGGATTCGGACATGGCCGGCTTCCGTGGTGCGCAACAGGTGCATGGCATATGCGACCATCACTGCACCCTCATGCAGTTTGTGCTCGATGCCACCGACGACCTTGCCGGCTCGCTTTTCTGGCGCAGCGACTTCTTCTACGAGATCATCGAAGTCCATCAGTTCTCGCTCTGGCACTTGTACGCCAAACCCAGCCCGAATAGCAGGCCCTGGGCTTCTGGCATGCCTCCGAAGTCTGGTACTGCATCGAGGATTTCGAATGGATCCAAGGCAAGGTCATCGATACGGACATTGTCAGGAGGGCAAAGGGTTCCTGGTTTGAGCATCTCCAGCATCGTCATCGCGCCCACGACGACGCCCACGCAATACTGCTTGATCGGATCGTAGGGGGAACGGCACTGCTCGCGCAGCTCGCCGAATGTGTTGATTGAAAGTGTTGGTCGCCCATTGCCTTGAGCGTTCGCTGAAACGACCGTAAAGACCACGACTGCCGCCGCCAAAGCTATTGTCACTGAGCGTGTCCTATCTTTGTTCAATTTCGATTCAGTCCCATCTCACGGCTTTGCAGCTTGTGTTTCCAACGAATCTCAGCAGCGATCAGATCGGCGATTGTGGCGCCCGAACCTACAGTTTCTAGTATTGAGACTTGGTAGTCGCTGGGCTCCCGTGATTTCAGTCCAACGTTACCGCCATGACCCGATGCGAAATACTCCCGCCAACGCCCGAGAAAACCTTCAGCACCAGATGCCATGCCAATGTATTGCTCCCTCGTGCGTGGGCACGTGAGCAGGTATATGCCCCTCGTTGAAGCCAGGGCAGCAGCCCATGTTGATGGTATCGTCCCGACTTCCGAGAGCTGCATGATCAGTGCTTGGAAGCCTGGGAATGGCGGCTCGCCGAGATCACGGCGAAGCTCGACGATCGGCTTGGACTTCCGGTCACCTCGCTGAATCCATGCTCGATAGCCGTCGCCCCATTGTATCAACAGCCGGCCAGCGTATTCCTGCAGGGCCGGCAGGATTTGGGTACTATAGAGATTGCAGGAGTTGGCTTGCATGATGCCGCCGGTAACTGGATGAACATCGTCTGCAGGCAGCGGCCCGATCAGCTCGGATGAATACATACCAACGAACAAGGTTTCCCGACCGGGCACACCCACAAACGAGGCCCAATAAGGCGCTCGCAAATGTGCTTCATCGGCGAAGGCTTGTGTAGATTGATATGCCTCGAACCGATCTCGGTTGTCGCGCCACAATGTGTAAGGCGAGTGAAATCCGGTGTGACGATTATCTTGATGTCGAAGGAGCCTGACCGAGCTGCGGTCGATGCCCGCGAGGTCAAGCAGATTTGCGAACTCAAGCATCTACGTCGGCTGCCCTTGGCGCACCCAGCGCAATGCCCATGCAACAGCGGCAACGGCCCCGATGACGGTCAACAGGGTGACCAGGCGCTGCCCAATCAGCCACTCCCACTCGAAATAATATCGACCCCAGATCGAATCCACCTCTGCTTGAAACATTCGCCGAGCCGCCGCGAATTGGACTTCATCCAGGCCGGCCGCGTTGCAGAGCATCACCTCCCTGTAGTCAAAGGCGAAAATCGACGAGCCAGCCTTAGTGGGATCGCAACGGTCAGTCTGACGCTGCTGCTCTGCTTGGGTCGCTCCGGCGCCAAGCCACACATCCATCTGATATTGGACCGGTTCGCCGTCATTGAACGTGAGGACTTGGTCTCTGCTGATCGTGTAGCCGTGCCACTCAGAAGGGTAGAAGGGGCGGTCCAGGAGCCATACCCACAGAGGAGCGGCGACTAAAGCCAGGAGCAAACCAAGCGTCAGAAGACGACCGATGCGCGTTTTCGGCGATGTCATCGAATGGCTCCCCAGCACCCCTAGGTTAACAATATCAGCCAAGTGCCCAGAAATTGTCCACCCGCAGTGCCCGGAAATCCGGGGCAAAATGCCTAGCTTGGTATATTTTCGTTGGGAGAGCTCGAAAATCTACCATCGCTTCGGCATTGCGGAGTTTGCCGCTACAATCGAGATCGACGGTTGTAGCCAAGGATTGCGTTGTGATTCCAGCACAGCAGCGATCTCGATTTCAAGTAGGCTGTCCCAATGCTGTCCTTGTCTCAGCAATGTTGATAACTGGAACAGGCAAAAAGGCCCGGAATGCTGGAGAAAAAATGATGCCAGCAACAGGGTTTGAACCCGTGCCCCCCGATTACACATCAGGTGCTTAAGACCGAGAACGAATGCTCGCCCATGGAATAGGCTAAAAAATCTCAGTCCGTAACGCTGAAGGTGGTTAGACCGCTGTCGACGGCATTTCGCTAAAAGCCGTCAGTCCCCTTTCTGCCCCGATTAGGCTTTAGTCGAGCCCGCTGGTAACGACCGCTTTCGGGAAGAGGTCCGTGATCTCGGATCGACTGAGATGGGGTCGGAAACTGCCATCACCAAACCAGCAATGTGGTGCCCAAGTCTAGATTGCAGATCCGCGCCCAACCCGCAGGATCAGTGGCTGAGAATTCTTTTTAGAAGATCGGAGGGCTCGACGTGAAGGGCCAGCGAAAGCCTTTCGAGTTCATCTAGGCTTAGATCGAATTTGTCACCGTTCTCGATCTTGTCGATCTCCACTAATGGCCAATCCAGCTTTTCTGCCAATGCGTCGGCGGTGAGCCTGCGCTGTTCTCGGAACCGCCAGACGTTGCGGGCTAGCAGCCGCGGCGTCTCAGGGTGTTTCATACGAGGCCGCATCAGCGCTGCCTCTCCGGAACGAATAGCTCAAATGGATAAACCGCCAAGGCGTCACAGAGCTGGTCAATATCGTTGAGGGTGAGGTCGAACTGTTTGGCGGCCTCTATGTCCTCGATCATCGCCAAAGGCCAACCTACGGCCCTCGCCAGCACGTCAGTGCCGATCCCACGCAATCCTCGCCAGCGCCCGACGTTGTGCGCGAGCAGTTTGTGCCCCTCGGTGATCCTTGGCCGCAATCAGCATCTCCGTTTCCGTTTCGATGCCGCGATAAAGCCAGAATGATGAGAAGCCAAGGATAGACCAGAGACCCCGTTTTTCAGGAGAAAGACTTAGCAGAAACAAGGCGTTAGGAAGGCGCTTTGCGCGTCCGGGCACTTTGGCTAAGGCCAGAGAGCTATAGCCGATGGCTATAGCTCTCTGGGTGCCACGCGCACTGGTTAAAACCCGCTTTACTGCCACAGCAACACAAGACCAAAGCCCGATAACCTCCTGCTATAGTGTTGCTGGTTTCAAGGGAATTGCCGTTACATGGATCACAGCACACCCAAACTTGCCGTGCTAATTGACGCCGACAATGCGTCCGACAAGATCGCAGCGGGTCTGTTCGAGGAAATCGCCAAGATTGGCGAGGCCAGCGTTCGGCGCATCTATGGTGATTTCTCCAGCACGCGCCTTCGGGGATGGACGGATGTTCTGCCGAAATACGGCCTTCTCCCGCACCAGCAGTTTGCCTACACCACTGGCAAAAATGCCGCAGACATTGCATTGGTCATCGACGCTATGGACCTGCTCCATAGCGGGCGTTTCGATGGTTTTTGTCTCGTATCGTCGGATAGCGATTTCACCCGGCTCGCCGCGCGTATCCGAGAGCAGGGCATTGATGTCTATGGGTTTGGAGAACAGAAGACGCCCGAGAGTTTCAGGCAGGCCTGCCATCGTTTCATCTACACCGAAAACTTGCTCGAACTGCCTAATCAGGAACAGGTCGAAGCGACCAAGCCAGGAGCGAAAATGAAGCCGAAGGAAGCCGTCCCGCTGTTGCTGCGGGCATTAGGGCAGCTTGAGGACGATCAGGGCTGGACACCTTTGAGTGCGCTTGGCAGTCGTCTCGCAATCATGGCACCGGATTTCGACCCAAGATCGTTCGGGTTTCGCAAGCTCAGCGATTTGGTGCGCGGCACAAACAAGTTCGAGGTCGAGCAGGCCAACGGCGGACCATTGCGTCTCCGATCCCGTTAAAACGCGCCGACCTGCATTCTTGCCGCCCCTACCGTGCTCGCTGGCGGGGCTTGAGGCGGCCCGGCAAGCCGTGCTGCCCCGTAGGGCTACCAACACGCTATGCCCGGCGCTGGGCGCGTGCCGATCGTCATGATCTCTTCGATATAGCTGCCGACTTTCATGCCGAACCGGAATGCGAGATCACGACAAGCTTTACGGATTTTCGGCATGGCCTCATAGGCATAGTCGAAATGCATCACGGCAATCTGCACATCCTTGAAGGCCGCGTTTGCCACGTTGGCGTCGAGCCAACCGTTCCGGTCCATGTCACGGCCCGCGAACAACATGGTCTTGGACCAATCACCGATCAACTGCAGTACCGTTGCCCGGAGGTTGGCGCAATCGCGTTGTCCCTGCTGGTCAACGGCATGGACAGGAGCGACCAAACACAGAAAAGCCGGGAGCAGCACAATGGCCATTCCCGGCGTGCGGAGGTATTTCGTGATGGCCGGGATCAGCCGACCTTGCGCAGCATGTGCCCGCGTTCGGCAGCAGCAGCGGCAAGCTGTGTGTCGAGTTCACCCGCGCGAACAGCTTCGGTCAGGGTGTCGAGGATCGCAGGGAGTGCGGAAAGCTCGCCAACGGCGATGGCATTCTTGTCCTTGGCAAATTCGATAGGCTTTCCGGCGTATCGCAGCCCGAAGAAGCTCTGGCCACTTGCGTCCATAAACCAACCTGGAGAAAGCTTGCGGGGCTTAGAAACCTGCACGCGCTGGCCATCTTCATTCTTGCGCCAGACCATGTGGGTCGGCGCATAGTGCTGCCCAGCAAGTTTGGCTTCGGCCATGGCCTTCTGTTCAGCTAGCGCCGCGATCACCTTATTGCGGGCACGTTCCACCGGGTCATTGCTGGTGCGAACCGGCTGGGCCGTGGTCAGTTTCAGGGTCTTCAGGATGCTCATGCTGCGTTTTCTCCATGTGGTTTGCTTTCCACATGGCCTAGCGCCAATGGCCAAAAGAGCGACCAAAAAGTCTGATAGGACCGCTTGGTCGATCACGAGACCACGAGCCTGACCTTGACCAAAACCTATTCCCGTCAAGAGCTTCTGGACATCATCTGGAGCAAGCCCACCCGCGAAGTCGCGGAAGATATCGGTGTATCAACCGCCGCGATCTCTACCTACTGCAAGGACAACGACATCCCTGCACCGCCTCGTGGGCACTGGCTGAGGGCTGAAGGCAAACGGGTGAAAAAGCCCAGCTTGCCAGCAAGGGGAATAGGGAAGCGAGACACCATCAGGGTCGCTGGCAGCAACGGTTACTACTATTCCTACCCCGAACCCTCGGGCCTTATGACGATGGAAATCGGTCCAGCGCCGAGCTTTCAACCCAGCATCGACAAGGTCATGGAAACGGTGCGTCAGCAGGTTGGCAAAGTCGCGGTTCCACGCGACTTTGCCAAGGCACATCATCTAACTCGCAGGCTCTTGGAACACGACGAGGAACGCAGGATCAAATACCTGTCGGCTTCGTATCACTCCTATTGGGACGCCCCGTATTTCGATGCCCCATACGAGAAACGACGGTTACGCCTGATGAACGCCCTGATGCTCAACCTGCATCGGCTCGGCGGCAAAGCGACGATGCGCGATAAGAACCCCTCTGGATTTTCGTACAAGGTCGGCCACCAGAACCTTTATGTCACCGTGGATCATCCCGAGAGCCGCCGTTCAAGCTGGATGAGTGAAGAACTCGCCACGAGGTCGGCGTCGGAACCGATCGTGATTTCCATTGGACAAGGCGACAAAGACAAGCAGCCACAGCGCCGGTGGATCGACAACGGCAGCGACAAGGTCGAGGCCCATCTTCAGGACATCCTTGTGTCCATGATCGTTACGGCAGAAGTCGAATTTCGTGACGATGAACTCCGTCGGCACAATTGGCTGATCTCCCGAAAAGAGCAGCTGATCGAGAACGAGCGCAAGCGCATCGAGGAAGAGCAAAGACGCGAACGCGAACAGCTCGAAGCTGACAGGAAGGCAAGATATGACGGCCTTTTGCTGGACGCTGCCGCCCACAGACAAGCAGAGGACATTCGCGCCTATGCACGGTCCGTCGGTGCGGCCAAGGGTGCCTTGGACAATTCCGCCGAGGTTGACGAATGGGTCGCTTGGGCTCTGGGACAAGCGGACGCAATCGATCCGATAGTGCGAATGCAAACCGAAGGCGTTATCGCGCGGCCACCCGAGGAAATCCGGCAGTCGCAGGCCGAAGATCAGCGCCGAAAGGTGGAGGCCCTTAAACCGCTGCTGGAAAGACCGCGGGGAAACGGGGGATACTAGTGCCGTTCGCGGCGCCGCCATTCCTTGATCCCTTCGTAGTTCCAGATATGCTTGAAAACTGCAGGCTTGGTTTTGGGGGGGTGAGAATGCAACGCCGATTTTTCCGAGGTGCGGCAGTTGTTTTTGGCCTTCTTTTCGTCAACGCTGCTTTCGCACAAACTTATGTTGACGCCTTGCCGCCTGACAATTTCTACGAGGAGTTCGATGAGGTCCCCAATGTTTCTGGGGGGCAGCTGTTGGGATTGCGCCTTGAAGGTGGAAGTAAATGGCCCAGCGTAACCTCGCCGATTTTCCTAAAGCCACCGTCGGATACGAGTGCGATTTGCATTCGTGTGGCAACGCAGGATGGTCGGTATCGGGCCAGCAATCCTTTCGTAGTTCCCGAAGCGGATGAGCTCGCCAACATTCGTCTGGCGACACTGACCAGGTCATACCTCACGATACTTTCCCGCTATGTTACGGACGAAATTGCTGTTCGCGCCTACGTACCGGAACAGCCCGATTGCAGTGCGCAATCTGCAATAAACCTCCCCTTCGTTTCTGAAATTGGCGCAGACCTGAATACGCTTGTGCTCTACGTCAATTCCGGGGGGCTAGACGTACGGGCTTCACTGTTTTTGTCGGAGGCTGAAGAAGCGATGGGTGGCGTACCGATTGCGAGTGCCGTCTGCAAGGGCCTAGGTACTAGCGGTCGCATCGCCTACAATAACCAGTGCCGTATTGAGCTCGATGCCGCGCCGGCCCGTGTCGCACTATTGCGTATTGATTTCGATGATGGCTTCTCAGAAAGCTACTTGCGCGCGTTGGTTGCCTTGCCTGAAATTGTCAGCAAGTGAAGATGCCCCCGTACATTCAACGCTACGCGCTGCATTTTCTTGCGATTTCGTTCGGCGCAACACTGGTGGCAATTTTGTGCCTGTTCCTATTGCTGGGGCGTGTCCAATCGCCACTCTTGGTCTTCAATGTCACGAGCGAACAATTCTCACAGATAGTGGTGCGGCCCGAGCTAACGGCCTTTGCTGTGACGCAGTCTGAAATCGAGGGCACTTCGACATGTGCCCTCACCGGGCCTTATAGCGGCATCATTGAGCCACCTTCTGGCTCTCGACTGACCTATCGCTGGCGACCAGACCAAATCGCCATTTCTATCGAGGTGCCCGAGGGCAAGTCCGCCAGGTTCGTCATGGATGACGAACGAGAATGTCGAGACCAAGCCGAGCGCATCACGATACGAACCGCAGCTATCGGCCAAACCGATCCAAGCTGGCGTCTGCCGATTGCGGGACCTGCACAGGTGGGCTCCGAAACACTTGCTAATGTGCCAAGCGAAGATGGTTGGCGGCGTCTTGATATTCTGCGCTCAGGTTCCTTCGAGGTCTTTGGTCGGTCGTTGAGTTTCGGAAATCTAGGGACGCTATTCCCGATTTCTTCATCGCCCATTGCGATCCCCTCAGGCAGCAGGATTGGCTCTCTAGATGGGGCAGAGGAGGCTAGGTCTACATGGTTCGGCTCCGCCTTCCATAGCGTCGATGGGTTTACTATCTCGGCAACAGCCGAAGCAAACTCGGTCGTGTTTTTCCGCCCAGGCATGGTCGACCAGCAAGAGCGCTTTGAATTTGGTGTCTTTGCCTCCATTGCCGGTGATCCCAATCTAGGAATGATCTTCCTGATACTTTTTATCGCGATCACCACGATCCAAGTGGCAGCGAGCTGGGTGGGTCTCTGGAAGCCGAAAGGGGACAATTAGCCAATGACGAAACCGGCTTCTCGACTGGTGTGCCTTGTCATCGTTTGGGCAATGCTTGCCTCTGCCGCTCACGCGGAGCGCGTGCACGTTAGGGCTGCGTCAGGTGACATTGGCCATGCCTGGTTGTTTGGCAGCGAGTGGGCGGGGCAGGTGGCGTGTTGGCTGGCTTTGCCGCGGCACGTGGTATTGAGCTCCGACCGAACAAAGGTTGAGCCCTTCACTTTTGTCGATACCAAGGGTCGGGCTGGGCAATCCGAACAACCCATATGGGTTGGCGATGTCGATGGCGCGGTTGAAGCCGCAGGTGGGGCGGATGATTTGGCATTTGCCAGGGTCTTTGCCGGCCCCACCCAATGCTTGTCGCGTCTGGGGCCACCAGCCTATGTCTATGGCTCCCTGCTCAATTCGCTGGACCAGCTTGATGTCTGGAGTATGTCCGAAGGGAGCTACGGACAGTTCAAGGTCTCTCCGATACGCATCCAAACGTCTGGCGGCGGTGGTCTATTGCGGCTGAAACCCGAAGCGGCAGGCCAAGTCTATATTGCACAGGGGCTGAGTGGCGCAGTTGCGACGGCAATGCACGCAGGTGCAGTGGTCCCATTTGCCATGATTACGGAGGTCGATGATTTGGCAACGGAGGCCCGTGCAGTGCGATTTGATAGGGTGCGTGCTGCGTTCGAAAAGGTTCAAGCGTTTGCCAAGGTGAATGAGCTCGCCCAGCAGATAGAAACTGGCGGGGTGCCATTCGAATTTGGGGATCTTTCTGCCATGAACATTTCCGGTGGACCATTGTCTCTCGGTGCAGCCGGAGAATGTTGGACATTGGCCCCTTTGGGTGGAAAGCGCTCTGTAGATTTGACACTGAGTGTCAACGTCGATGTGGTATTGAGAGGTGCCACGCTTAGCGTCGAAAGCTGCGGCATCGGCGGCGCCCGGTATGTCGTTGAACAAAAAGCTCGCGACGCCAGCTCCTGGACACCGGTTTCGGACTGTGTGACAGCTTCGGAAGTGGAGGAAGCGCCCACATGTCTGTTCGACTTGAGAGCGCCCCGCCAGCTTCGCTTTAAAATAATCGGCGACGGTGAAGTCTCGCTCGCCGATCTGAGGATTTATTAGAGCAGCTCTGCTCTGACCTTAAAGGGCTCACCCCGAGCGCAAAGCCATTCCCCTTCCAACGCGGGGCCTGGAACCAGTTTAACGCTTAAAGAGCATTCACTAGTCGAAAGTGCCGCGCTGCCGACCCATGTGGCGGCGTCGCCCAACACTGTTAGCTTTCCCGTGTGTCGTTCATTGAATTTTGTCTGATTGACTAGTGGCAGCCATGTTGCAGTTCCAGCGACAAAATCTGGCTTTTGCACCGCGAAGACAAGGCCGTTCTTCAGGCTGCGCCAGTCCCGGGAGATGTACCAATCGTAGATGTCTTCCAGCCGGTCTTCATTGTCCTTGGCCTCTTCAAGGGAGGTCAACAACAGCTCCGGGGGCTCCACTGTAAAGGCGAGTTGTTCAACATCTGCCAGGGCGGCTCTAAGGCCCAAATTGCGAATGTCCGTATTGTCGCTCTCTAGCGACTGCCGAATACAGATCCTTGTCACGGCTGTGTCGTTTGTTTCCAGGGCAGCCTCGATATAAGCCATCCGCAAATCGCTGTCGGGATCGCTGCATTGCTCGCGCCACGCTTTTAGTTCTCCCGCTCTTTCGGCTGCCGTTTGTGCAAAAGCAGCCGTTGTCGACAGCAGCGCCAAAGCGACAGTGCAGAAAAATACCCTCTTCAAAATAGCCCCCTTGTCTCTTTTAATCAGACTGCAATTTCCAAGTCTGAGGTTAACACTTCACCACGCCAAGAGTATTTTAATTGTGCTTTGCATGGCTGAGGAGTTAGTTACCGCCCTCAAAGGGCGCGCATATGGCTCAGGAGCGCGACTAGCACGCTGCTAGCACGCATTTTCATAATCCCTTTCAAATGTTGGTTTTTCTGAGCCTACCCATAATTGGTAAGGGAGAGGCCGACAGTTCAATCCTGTCCGGCAGCACCATTTCATCCCATTGATAGCGTTGGAACTCTTGATTTTTCGAGGGCATCGCCCATTTTGTCGTTACAAGTCACGTTACAAAATGGTCGGCGCCTTGGCTCGAAAGATACCTTATCTACTTCTCCGTGACGGGCGGTATTTCGCGCGTCGTACGGTTCCGAAGGAGCTCCAATCCTATATCGGACTGCGAGAGCCTCTAGGCCCGGATCGAAAGATCGCGCTGGAGAAATTGCACCCTGCACTGGTGAAGATCAACGCCCGGCTAGACCATGCCCGACGCGCGCTTGCTGCCCAGCAAGGCGCCGACGCCGCCCAGGCTGCCGCTCGAGCCGCACCGATGACACCCGCCGAACTGGCGCGAACGCATTACAACGATCAACTAGCCTTGGACGAGGCATTGCGCGACTCCGGGCCGAGCTGGGCCTCCGTGGGGATCGATGACGCCTATGTCGCCGATCTTCGCGCTGCGTCATCGGGCTCGCTGCAGGACGATCAGTTCGAAACTCTGCTCGGCAGCTTCCTGAAGCGCTACGCGCTGAGAGGAATCTCAACGCCGCGCGCGGCACACCGGAATGGCGTAAGGCTGCCCGCGCAATCGCGGAAGCGGAGTTGCAGGTTCTCGCTCGAATGTATGAACGCGACGATGGCATGCCGACCCATGAAATCATCCATCCTCCTCATCTGGTCCCGGTGATCGAGGAAGTCATCAACGAACCATTTGTTGAACCACTGTCACTTAGCCAGCTACTGGAACAACACCTCAAGCGCCTCGAAGCTAACGGCGGCGGCCGGTCAGCCCGAAAGGGGTGGACGCGCGTCTTTGAGGATCTCTTGGAGTTCCTGAGGTTCTCGAGGGGGCTAAAGGGTACTTCAATCCAGCAGGCTGATGACGCCCGGCGCCTGACCGCCGAGGAGGTCATCGCATGGCGTGACGCGAAGCTCGAGACCTTGAGCCCCAAAACGGTGAAGGACGTCTGGCTGGCCTCCTTGAAATCGGTGCTGTCTGATGCGGTCTCCGACCGGCTGCTGCCGACCAACGTCGCGAAGGGCGTCAGGGTGCGGATGTATGCTGCGCCCGTTCTGCGCGAGAAGGGCTTCACGGACGCCGAGGCCCTGGCAATCCTCAAGCGGTGTCGGGATTACGAGCCAGCCCGGCGTGACAATCCTGCAACTCGAGAGTCCGAGCACGTGACCGTGGCGAAACGCTGGGGACCCTGGCTTTGCGCTTTCACCGGTGCACGTGTCACCAAAATCCTGCAGATGCGCAAGTCGGACGTGCGAATGGTCGACGACATTCGTTACTTGCACATCACGCCCGAAGCTGGGAGCGTTAAGAGCAAGAAGTACCGGGACGTGCCGCTGCACCAACAACTGATCGACATCGGATTCCTCAAATTCGTCGAACAGGCGCCTGATGCGCCGCTGTTTCATTCGGCCGACGCCGATCCCAAGAAACTGCCCGCGCAAGCCGTGTTGGCCCGGGTGGGCAAATGGCTACAGTCCGAGAAACTCATCCCGGACGGCATGCAACCTAGTCACGGCTGGCGGCACCGCTTCAAGACGCTATCGCGAGAAGCCGGACTTGATCCACATGTGGTCGACAGCATCCAAGGCCATACCGGTAGGACGGCGTCGGATGGTTATGGCGACGTGACACTTCGGACTAAGAAGGCGGCGATCGATAAGCTGCTGGCTTATGACGTGATCGCTTAGGCTAAGTGTCAGCTTAACCCACCGCCCCATTCCGGCCGTTCAGCGCCATTGAGAAAAATCTCAAAAGGGACCTGTCGAACAGCCAGCGGGCCGACCTTTGGGGATCGGTAATGGTGCCGGCATATTGTTACTGGGTGAGCGAGCTAGGACCAGCAGTTGCAGATTTTCACGCTGAAATAGGTAGGACCCTAATTGTATGGGGCTGGCTTGAAGGTGAAACGATCGACGCCGGAATCAATTGGCGGCACATCTCCCCCAATTCCGCTGCGGACCCTTTGAAGGCATTTCTGATCGAACTTGTCGAACCACGATCGATACGCAACGCTCTAGCGCACGGGCTAGCGTCTGCCCACAGCGACCCGTGGAATCCGCACTTCGAGCCCTACGTTACCTGCAGAAACCGAGATGCCGGCATCAGGATAATCACGCTAAATGAGATGCGCCGGGCGCAATCTCAGCTCCAGCGCCTTCGCAATGTGTTGCGCGGCTTCGCGCAGGCGAGCCCCGCATATCCTTCGACATGATTGGCGGTTTGGCGCCCCATTCCCGCCGCTGATAGACTGAACTAGTAATCCTGTAAGCCGACATTCTTCGCACGGCGGAGAAATGGTGCGATGCTTGTACGATTTGACTAACGCTCGGGAAGCCCGGCGGCCCTGAGGCTGGGGATAACCGCGAGGCCGTAGGCGTCATCACACCGGTCAACGCCTTCTTCTAACGCTGCCAGGGTGAGTGTCGGATTCAGTTCGCGAAGTCGCCGGACCATAGCTCGGGCGTCGTCCATCTGACCGAGGCGGTCGTAGCAGGTAGCCAATGTCATGTAGGTGAAGGGCCATTCGTTGAAGGTCGCCATCGACCTGAGGCACCACTGAACCGCGTTCTTAAGATTGCCGCGCATCAACTCGGCCGCACCCATGCCGTGCAAGCTCACATAGGCGTCCGGGGCACCGGGGCTGAGCTCATAGGCGCGTCTCCGGCACCGCAATGCCTCGTCCGCGTCACCGCTCATCTGATGGCCGATACCGCTGAGATTGAGAATGACAACGTTGTTGGGATTTTCTCGCACCGCTTCACGCAAACCTTCAAGCATGGCGGCATTGCGTTCCACCCGGTAGAGCACGAAGCTGCAAATGGCCCGCAGGAGGGGATCGCTGTGCCCGACCTTAAGAGCCGCATGGGCAAGCGCGATGCAATTTTCGCGATCGCTGTTTCCCAGGGAAGGCAGGCGGGCCGAGATGCGCTTCTCATAGATCCAGGCCGCATAGGCCGATGCCGGGCCAAAATTCGGGTTGAGTTCGGCCGATTTCTGCAACAGCGCCAACGCCTCCTCATGCCTCTGCGGCGTGGGCGCATAGATTATGGGCAGGGCCTTGAGGAAGAGTTCATAGGCATCGAGGCTCTCTGCGGGCTTGCGGCGCACCCGCTCGATCTCGGCCATTCGAATTGTAGGTTCGATCAGGCCAGCCACGGTTTCGGTTATGCGATCCTGAAAGGCGAAGACCTCCGAGGTGCTGCCATCATAGTTCTCAGCCCATAGGGTCTTTCCAGATTCCGCACCAAGCAGCTGAGCCGTGACTCGTAGCCGAGCCGCCTGACGTCGAACGCCCATTTCCAGAACATAGCGTACGCCGAGTTCGCACGCTGCAGTCACGGGGTTCGCGCTCCGATCGCGCAGGGCAAAGCTTGCGCTGCGAGACAGCACGGCAAACGTCTTGAAGCGTGACAGCGCGGTGATGACGTCGTCGACAGTGCCGTCAACGAAATCGTCTCCCTCGACGGCGGCGCCGTGATTGGCGACGGGTATAACGGCAATCAGCGGCGGGCCGCTCAAGGTTTCGGACGGTTGAGGTCGGACGACCAAACGATAGCCGATGCGTGGCACGGTGATGATGATGCTGTCACCATCGGCGCCCAAAGCGCGGCGCAGCGCCGAGATCTGCACGCTGAGATTGCTTTCCTCAACGACCAGCCCAGGCCATGCCCGCTCCATTAGCGTGTCCTTGCTGACGGCTTCGCCCCTTGCCTCGACCAGGGTTTCGAACAGTACATATCCCCGCTGACCGAGCGGCAGCGTTCGTCCACCGCGCATCAGCAGACGGCGTTCATGGTCCAGCGTGAATGGTCCCAAGGTCGTGCCCATGGCGCAGAGCATAGCCGGTTTTCGGAAGTTTTCGACTCTTTCAAAGGACCCGAAAGGCTCAACTCTGGGAAGCTCTTGCATCGACAACAGGAGAGTTTCCGATGACCAGTTATGCCCATCTAATCAATGCGCTAGTCGCCGTGTTCGCACTTGCGGCAATGCCGATGTTGGCGTTGGCCGACGATGCCGACACAACCTATCAGAATATCAGCGAAACCTATGGCACTGTGCCCACCTTCTTCTGGCAGTTTCCGCGCGATGAGGTCGCCGATGCCTGGAAGGCCTTCTCGGCCCACCAGATGAACCCCGACTTGGCGCTGGAGGGCGGCATGCGGGAGCTGATCGGTGTCGCGGTCGCTGCGAAAGGTTCATGCCAGTCCTGTCTCTACTTCCACACCGCAGCGGCGCTCGCCAATGGCGCTTCCGAAGCCGATATTCTGGCGGCCCTTCGTGTTGGCCAGGCTACAGGACGTCTTGATGCAATAATCGCTAAAGTCGATGCGACGCCCAGAGACTTCCGGCGGGCAACGGATTTTGTTCTTTGGGGCGACATGACAACGGTCGCGGTGCGAAGTCCATCCGCCGAATTCTGCAGGCGGCTTCTTGCGGCCAGTGATCTGGCCGGGTTCTGCGAGGAGTAGGCGTTCCGTTCAGGTGGCTGTCCTCCTCCGGAGTCGGAGGGCAGTCGTCAGGCAGCGGCCCAACCTCGCTGGCTAGGCCGCTGCTGAAATGCGCCCCATTTCGGACACTCGTGTGGTATCCGGAGTTTCCCAAAAGCTGCCGCAACACGAGGCGCGTTGTCACAGGTCCTCATCGTGACTTTAGTGAAACTGACACATTTATGTCGTCCAGCTGTCAGACACCTGCCTTAGCTACCCCGCCATTCAAATCGCAGCCGGGGCCGCTCAATGAACAAATTCTCCATTTTCCAAAAGACGCTTGTGAGCGCAACTACGGCGCTTCTACTCGTCACCACATCCACGCTTGCCATTGCTCAGGAACGGCCCGACCTCGTTGTCGGCGTTGCCGATTTGCCGGCAACCCTTGAGCCCGGCAAGGAGCTTTCAAATGTCGGCACGCGCGTCAACTACAGCGTCTTCGACACGCTGATCCGTCGCGATTTCCTCTCGGCTGAAGGCGGTGGCGGTTCCACACTGGTTCCTGGCCTTGCCACCGAATGGAAGCGCATCGACGACCTGACCCTTGAGGTCAAGCTGCGCGACGACGTCACCTTCCACAATGGTGCCCCACTCACTGCCGAAGACGTTGTCTTCACCTTCTCTCCCGAGCGTCTCAGCGGCGAAAACGCCTTGCTGCCCGAAGGCCCGGCCTATTTCTCGGTCCTCGCCGAGGTAAAGGCCATCGACGAGCACACCGTCCACTTCATCACCAAGGCAACCGATCCACTGCTTGAGCACCGCCTGTCGTCTTGGGCCTCCTGGATCGTCAATAAGGCCGACTGGGAAGCCAAGGCAGCCGCTGATGGCGGCCTGCCAATGTTCCCGGTCGGCACCGGTCCCTTCATGCTCGAAGAATACAAGGCAGACGAATCCATCCGTCTCGTTGCTTTCGACGACTATTTCGGCGGCACCCCGACTGCGGCTTCCATAACCTTCCGCGAAATTCCCGAACCCTCGACCCGCGTCGCCGGTCTCGTCTCGGGCGAATTTGACATCATCACCAATGTCGCGCCTGACCAGATCCCGCAGATCAACGGCTATGACGATATCGAGACCCGCTCGGTCGTCCTCGCCAACTCGCATGTGCTGGCCTATGGCACGCAGGACCCGGTGATCAAGGATGCCCGCATCCGCCAGGCGATGAACCTTGCCATCGATCGCCAGCTGCTCAACGAAGCCCTCTGGGGCGGCCAGGCCGTGGTGCCCAATGGCCACCAGTATCCCGAGTTCGGCGATATGTATAATCCGGACCACAAAGGTCTCGAGTATAATCCCGAGCGCGCCAAGGAACTGCTGGCTGAAGCCGGCTATGATGGCGGCCTCATCAAGTACACGACCCAGCCCAACTACTACCTCAATGCCCTGCCGGCCGCGCAGGCCATCGTCGAGATGTGGAAGGACGTCGGCATCAATGCCGAGCTGAACGTCGTCGAAAGCCTTTCGGGCCTCGACATGGCCGCTCTGCAGGTACGCACCTGGTCCAACTCTACCCGCTATCCCGATCCGGTCGGTGGTCTGTGGAACCTCTGGGGTCCCTTCGGTGGCCCACAGCGCGGCGCGGGCAACTGGGCCGGCACGGAAAACATCGAGCGCTTCAACGAGCTGGGCAAGATCATCGAGAGCAATGTCGATCTCGAAACCCGCCAGCCCGCAGCTTTTGAAATGCTTGAAATCTGGGAGACGGACGCCCCCGGCACCATTCTCTATCAACCGCTCGAAACCTATGGCGTGTCCAAGGACATCAACTGGCAGCCCTATACCTTCTACTACATGGACCTGCGTCCCTATAACCTCAGCTTCGCCGAGTAATGGGCACGCTCTCCAATTCCATGAGAGGCGGCAAGCTTGTCGCCTCTCAGCCACTTTCATCGCCCGCAGGCACAGCGCCGACCCTCGAAGTCTCGCGGCTCAGCGTCCATGCCGGGCCGAATGTCCTGGTCGAGGACGTAAGCCTCTTCCTGCGCCCAGGCGAAACGCTTTGCCTTGTGGGCGAAAGCGGCTGCGGCAAGAGCCTCACTTGCATGTCCATGCTAGGCCTGCTCGAGGATAATCTGTCCATGGCCGGCTCGATCCGGCTCTTCGGCACCGAGACCATCGGCGCGCCCGAACGCGTGTTCAATGCATTGCGTGGCCGCGACGTCGCCATGATCTTCCAGAATCCCATGGTCTCGCTCAATCCGGTGCAGCGCGTCGGCGCCCAGATTGCCGAAGCCATAATTGAACATACCGATCTGCGCGGTCCCGCCGTCGACCGGCGCGTCACCGAACTGCTCGAACAGGTCGGCATTCCCAATGTCGCGCGCAACAAGACCTATTTTCCGCACCAGCTGTCGGGCGGCATGTGCCAGCGCGTCATGATCGCCATGGCTCTCGCCTGCAAGCCGAAGCTCTTGATCGCCGACGAGCCCACCACGGCCCTCGATGTTACCATCCAGGCCCAGATCCTGCGCCTGCTGCGGGATCTCCAGACCGAGCTTGGCCTTGGCATCGTGCTGGTCACCCACGACCTTGGCGTCGTGGCCGAGATCGCCGACCATGTCGCCGTCATGTATGCCGGCCGCGTTGTCGAGGCAGCGCCGGTCGATGACCTCTTCGAGGATCCCCGCCATCCCTATACCCGCGCCCTGATGGCCAGCCGCATCGGCTTTGGCCGCCGGCCGGGCACGCCGCTCGATGCCATTTCCGGCACCGTGCCCTCCCCATCGGCGCGTCCCACCGGCTGCAATTTCGCCCCGCGCTGCGCCATGGCCACCGACGCCTGCGCCATTGATCCGCAGCTCGTTCGTCATGGTCAGCGCGCTGTTGCCTGCCACTATTCTGGCCTTGAAGGCAGTGCCGTCGTATGATCGAGGCAGCAGGCACCGGCATTATCGCCACCAATCTCGTCCAGTCCTATGCCTCGGGCAGCAGGCTCTGGGGCAGGGCGGAAGAATTCCGCGCCGTCGATCGCGTAAGCCTCACCATTGCCGAGGGTGAAACCCTGGGCATTGTGGGGGAAAGCGGCAGCGGCAAGTCCACGCTCGGCCGCATGATCGCCGGCATCGAGGCACCCACCAGCGGCAGCGTGACCTTCTGGGGTCAGCATTATGCCAGGGTCGGCGCGCCCGAATGGCGTCGCCAGCGTCGCCACGTGCAGGTGGTGTTCCAGAACCCCGCCGCCGTAGTCGATCCGCGTTGGCCGATCCACGCCCAGGTGCGCGAAGCCCTGACGACACATGAACAGCTCGCGCCCTCCGAAGCCGATGATCGCGCCCAGGCCATGCTGGCCATGGTCGGCCTCGGCGCCATGGGCAAGCGACTGCCGCACCAGCTTTCGGGCGGACAATTGCAGCGCGCCGTCATCGCCCGGGCACTAGTGCTCAATCCGCGCCTCGTCGTCTGCGACGAAGCGGTCAGCGCGCTCGACGTCTCGGTCCAGGCCCAGATCATCAACCTGCTGATCGAACTGCGCGAAAAGCTCAATCTCGCCCTGATGTTCATCAGCCACGATCTTTCGGTCGTCCGCCATATCAGCCATCGCGTCGGCGTCATGCATGCCGGCGCGCTGCTCGAAATCGGCGATAGCAATACGCTGTTCGACAATCCGCAACATGCCTATACGCAGCGCCTGCTCGCCGCCATTCCGGCCGATACGCCGCGCCAGCGCCGCCAGCGCGACCTCACTGCCTTCAGCGGCAATGCAGCTGCACAACCTTCGGTCCCGTCATGAAGATCATTGCCCATCGCGGCTATAGCGCCAGCTTCCCCGAAAACACGCCCGAAGGCTGGGCCGCCGCCTATGCCCATGGCGCCTTTGCAATCGAGGCCGATGTCCGGCTCTCCAGCGACGGCGTCTGCATCTGCGCCCATGATCCCGATCTCAACCGCCTGTTCGCACGCCCCGAGCGGCCCGAGGACCTGAGCCTCGACGAATTGCTGGCCCTGCGCAATGCCGCTGGCGGCCGCATCGTCGCGGTAGTCGAGGTGCTCCAACATGCCGCCGAAGGCCGGGCCGTCCTGCTCGACATCAAGGATGAAACGCCGCGCGCACTCGAAGCCATCTGGCAGGACATAATTGATACCGTCCCCGGAGCGCATCGCCCTCTGGTGATTGCCGGCTGCCATACGCCTGAAGCCGTGCGCTTCTTTGCCGAACAGGGTGAAACCGGCATCCTTGGCTTCATTCCGGCCGCCGAACAGGCCGAGGCCTTTCTTGCAGATGGCGCCAGCCTGATCCGCTTCTGGGAGCGTGACGCATCCCCGGAGCGCATCGCCCGGCTGCAGCATCTTGGCGCCGAAGTCTGGATCACCAGCGGTGGGACCGGAACCCCGTTCCGCGGCGGCGAGACTTCGGCCGAAAATCTCGCCCGTCTCCAGGCCACCGGCGCCGAAGGCGTCCTCGTCGACGACGTATCCCTTGCCAAATCCATGCTGGAGCGCATGCCATGACCACAGGTTCGACCCTGCTCATCACGTTTGACGGCCTCCGCCGCGACCGCGTCAGCGCCGAGCTCATGCCAAACCTCTTCCGCTTCATGGCGGAGGGCAGCAATTTCCTCAATTCGCGCTCGATCTTCCCGAGCGAAACGCGCGTTGCCGTCACCTCGACCATAACCGGCTCCCCGCCCGGCGCCCATGGCGTCGTCGCCAATCAGTTCATCCATCCGGTGCGTCCCGACGATCTCTTCCGCACTTCCGAATGGGAAGACCTGGACCTCGCCGCTACGGCCGGGCAATTGCTCGATCGCCAGACCATGGGCGAGCGCATGGCGGCAGCCGGCAGGACCATGGCCGTGGTCAGCACCGCCACCAAGGGCGCCTCGCGCATGATGAATTCCAGCGCCCATGCGTTGGGCCAGCCGGTGTTTTCCACCCATGGCACGCCGGTCTCGACGCCGCACGTCCACGACGCCGTGACTGCCCTTCTCGGCGACATTCCGCCGGCCGATGCGCCTAACAGCGCCCGCATCACCTATGCGACGGACGCCCTGATGCAGGTGATCTACCCGCAATATCGGCCCGACTTCTGTATCTTCTGGATGAACGAACCCGATACCAGCTCGCACAAGTTCGGCGTGCTCGGCGCCGAGACTGAAGCCGCCATGCGCATGGCCGACGACAATTTCGGCCGGATCCTGGGCTGGTGGCATGCCGGCAACGGCCCCGAAAACATCGTCGTCATGTCCGACCACGGCCAGATCACCGGCCATGCCCAGCTCGAAACGCTCGACATCGTCCCGGCCGAATTCGGCCGCGCCTCGATCGGCTCATTCAGCGGCGTCTATCTCGACGACGCCTCCGATGCCCGCAAGGCCGAGCTCGTCGACTGGCTGGTGCAGCAGGACTTCTGCGGCCTGGTCTTTGCCAGTGATGCCCAAGGCAATGCCATTGCCGGGGCTCTGCCCTGGTCTGCCGTGCGCAATGACCACCCCCGCGGCGCCGATGTCGGCTTCACACTCAAGGCGACCAACAGCTCGGAACACTACAGTCCCGACCTGGACGGCTGCATCTTCGCAGCCTGGATCACCCCCGGCGGTGGGATGCATGGCGGCCTCAATCGCGGCGAACTCTCGACCGTGCTGGCTGCCCAGGGCCGCGCCTATCGCACAGACTATGCGTCGGACGTGCCCTGCTGGCTGCCCGACATCACCCCCACCATCTTGACCACCATGGGCCTGTCCACCGAAGGCAGCGAAGGCCGCCCGCTGGTCGAAGCCCTGGTGGGCGACGATCCGCGCTTTGGCATCGCCCCGGTCGTCGAGACGCGTACGCTGAGCGCAAGCCTTCACGGCCATGAGCAGCACCTGCGCCAGTGGGTGATCGAGGGCAGGACCATCGTCGATTGCGGCTGGACCTCCGGCAGCGGGGCCTTGGCCAAGTGAACCTGCAATTTGTCCTCACCAAGCTGTTTCGCGGCGCGATGACGCTGCTCCTGGCGGTGACCTTCGTCTTCATCGTCCTGCGGGCCTCGGGCGATCCGGCACAGATGATGCTGTCTGACGAAGCCTCGCCTGAAGCGCTAGCAGCCTTCCGCGCCCGCTGGGGTCTCGATGGCTCCTATATCGAACAGTATTTCACCTATCTATCGGCCATCCTGCAGGGTGATTTCGGCGACAGTTTCCGCGATGGCCGACCGGCCATTCAGGTGGTGATGGAGCGCGTGCCCGTCACCCTGCAACTCGGTACTACCGCCCTGCTCATCACCCTGCTGCTGGGCATTCCCGCCGGCATCCTCGCCGCGCTCCATCGCGGCAAACTGCTCGACCACGCGGCCATGAGCTTCACCATTTTCGGCCAGAGCGTGCCCAATTTCTTCCTCGGCATCATCCTGATCCTCGTCTTCTCGATGACCCTGCGCTGGCTACCAAGCTCGGGCACCGGCAGCTTCTGGCACCTCGTCATGCCGGCGGCCACGCTCGCCACGGCAACGGCGGCAACGGTCGCCCGCTTCACCCGCTCGTCCATGCTCGATGTGCTGCACCAGCCCTTCATGCGCACAGCCAAGGCCAAGGGCATTCCCCATGATCGCCGCGTGCTGCGCCACGCCCTGCCCAATGCCGCCATTCCGGTGGTCACCGTGGTTGGCATGCGCATCGGCGGGCTGATCGGCGGCGCCGTCACCATCGAGACCGTTTTTGCCTGGCCCGGCGTCGGCATGCTGCTGGTCAATTCGGTCAACCAGCGCGACCTCGCCGTCGTTCAGGCCGTGGTCCTGCTGATCGCCCTCACCATGGTGGTGGTCAATCTCGTGGTCGATCTCACCTATGGCTGGCTCGATCCGCGCATCGACCTCCATTCCAAAAAGGCCACGGCATGAGTTCCGCCGATCTCTCCTCCGCCTTGCCGGCCCTGCGCCGCCAGTCCTGGCTGACCCGCATCTGGAAGGCGCGGCCGCCGCTGGTCATCGGGCTCTGCATCGCCTGGCTGGTTGTCGTCATCCTCGCCGCGCTGTTCGCCGAATATCTCGCCCCCTTCGGCTTTGCCGAACAGAGCCTGCTCAAGCGTCTCAAGCCGCCCGCAGCTTTGGGCGGCCCGGCTGAAAACCTCCTCGGGACCGATGATCTGGGCCGCGACGTCTTCAGCCGCGTCATCTATGCCATGCGCACCAGCATTCTCATCGCCGTCATGGCGACGGTGATCGGCGCCACGGTCGGCACGACGCTGGGCATCGTCGCCGCCCATTTCCGCGGCTGGGTCGATGATGTCATCATGGTGCTGGTCGATTTCCAGGCCTCGGTGCCCTTCCTCATCGTCGCTCTCGCCGTCCTCGCCTTCTTCGGCAACAATTTCGTCCTCTTGATCATCCTCATCGGCCTCTTCGGCTGGGATGGTTATGCCCGCATCGCCCGCGGCCTCGTGCTCTCGACCAATGGGCAGGGCTATGCCTTTGCTATCCGCACGCTGGGCGTCCATCCCGCAAAGGTCTATATCCGCCACGTCCTGCCCAATATGCTGGGCGTGATCATGGTGCAGATCACCCTCAATTTTCCCGAGATCATCCTGCTCGAAACCTCGCTCTCCTTCCTCGGTCTTGGCGTGCAGCCGCCCGGCACCAGTCTTGGTCTCCTGCTCGGCGAAGGCCGCAACTACTTGACCACGGCTTGGTGGATGGGCATTCCAGCGGGCGTCGTCATCTTCCTCACCACCCTGACCATCAGCCTCCTCGGTGACTGGCTGCGCGACATGCTCGACCCCAATCTCGGAGCCAAGGGCGAATGACCATCACAACACGCCGCCTCGGCTCGATCGACGACCTCGGCTTCTCCGCCGTCCTCTCCGACCTCGATGGCGTGGTTTATCGCGGGGAGGTGGCGGTGCCCGGTGCCGTGGAGCGGTTCCAGCGCTGGCACCGCGATGGCATGCCCTATTGCTTTGTCACCAACAATGCCGAGAAATCCGCCACGGCCTTTGCCGACAAGATCACGGCGCTGGGCATTGCCTGCACAGCCGAGCAGGTAGTGACCTCTGGCGATGTGGCACTCGAATTCATCGCCGCCAGATATGCGACGGGCGCCGGCCTGTATGTCATTGGCACCAAGGCCTTCAAGGCGCGCGTTGCCAAATGCGGCTTTACCCTCGTGGAAAAGGACGCCGCTGCCGTCCTCGTCGCCCTCGACCGCACCTTCGACTATTCGATGATGTCGACCGCTCTTGCGAATATCCTGGGCGGGGCAGACCTCATCGGCACCAATCCCGATCTGATCCGCCCGCTGGCCGATGGCTTCGAGCCCGGCGCCGGGGCCATCACCGCTTCCATCGCGGCCGCTTCTGGTGCCACGCCGATGTTCATGGGCAAGCCCGATCCCACGATCATCCGCAACGCCATGGCACGGCTCGGCGTTGATGCCGCAGATGCCATCATGATCGGCGACAAGCTCGATACCGATATCCTCGCCGGCCAGCGCGCAGGCGTCACCTCGATCTTCGTGGAAACCGGAGTTCCTATCGATGCGCACAGCACCGTCCTGCCAGACTATTTGTTAGCTCGCCTTTGACACCGTCAACTCGGTTTAAATGCCGTCGCTGAAGCGCCCCAAATCGGTCATTCCTTGGCCAGGGGCTCTTTCTAAAAAGCGGACGCGAACCATAGCGTTTTGGAGCAGAAGCCGACGGGAAACTAAGTTCGGCGATGCGTGGTTTCCCGGACAATCAATTCAGGGTCAATGAGCGTGACCCTGGGTTCGGGCAGAGCGTCTTTGGAGCCTATGAGTTCGATCAGGCGCGCCACTGCAAGGTCGGTCACCAGCTTTATCTGATAGTTGACACTGGTCAGGGGAGTGGCTGCGTGTTCAGCGAATTCGATATTGTCGAAGCCCACGATGGCCACATCTTCGGGCACCTGCATCCCGTTCTTCTGCGTCCAGCGTAGGGCCCCAATGGCCAGAGAATCGTTGGCCGCGAAGACGGCGGAGGGACGGTCTTTCAGGCGCATGAGTTTGTCCATCGCCCAATAGCCGCGAATGACCGAGTGCCCCTGAGGATCGGCCGACAATGCAGGGTCGAGCCCTATGCCAGCTTCTGTCATCGCGAGACATATCCATCACGCTTTTCATGATTGCCCAGGAGATTGGCGCTGTCGATGATGCCAATCCGCTTGTGCCCGATATCGATCAGGTGGCGGACGGCCCGGTAGGCGCCCGCCGCTCGTCGATCGAGACTGCATCGACCCCGGCATCGGGGTCGGCCACCAGCAGGACCACGGGGTAGTTGGCCCGGCGCAACTGGCGGATATGACCGAATTCCCGGTGGCTGCGCGGGTAGATAAGCATGCCGTCCACCTGGCGCGACTGGAATATGGCGATGACCTGCTTTTCTTCGTCCAGATCATTGTTGGACGTGGCAAACAAGGTGGAATAGCCCAGCTCGGCCAAGGCCAGCTCGATGGACTGGGCGGCCTGGGTCAAGGCCGGGTTGGTGATGTCGGTCAAAACCAGCCCGATCTTGGTCTCGCGGCTGACCAGGGACTTGGCCACCTGACTGGGCATGTAGTTGAGGGCACGCGCCGCGCGGATGGTCAATGTCTTCACCATTCCCGCGGCAGGTGGTCCGGACCAGCGTTTAACGAATGTGAGTGTGCCGAACGACGGCCCCGAATATTCGCCGGATGGTGTCTGGCTTTACTTCAATTCCGAATTGCCGGCCTCCCAGCCCGGGCATGCGCAGATCTTCCGCATGAGGGCTTCCGATGGCAGCGAAGTTCAACAATTGACGTTTGATAGCCGCGTCAACTGGTTCCCGCATATCTCGCCGGACGGCCAGTGGTTGGTCTATCTGAGCTATCCCGAAGGCATTATTGGGCATCCGCCCGACAAGGATGTGGAATTGCGCCTGATGGCTCCGGATGGCGGCGATTACAGCGTGCTGACGCGCTTCTTTGGCGGGCAGGGGACAATCAATGTCAACTCCTGGGCGCCAGACAGCAAGCGCCTGGCCTATGTGACCTATCCGGTCGCTACGTCGTAATAGCGCCTCGGCAGATCGTCAGCGACGACCTGCCGAGCCTTTTTGATCAGGGTACGATGTGGCCGGCCGCGCGGAACAGGCTGTACCATTCTTCGCGCGTTAGGTTGATGTCTGACCCGGCCGCACATTCGCGTACGCGCTGCGGCTTGGTGGTGCCTAAGACGACCTGGATATTGGCGGGGTGGCGGGTAATCCAGGCGACGGCGACACCGGTTGGTGTCACGCCATAGGCCTTGGCCAGACGATCGAGTTCGTCATTGAGTTCGGCATGGCTCTCGCGATCACCGACAAACACCCCGTCAAAGAACCCCTTCTGGAAGGGAGACCAGGCCTGCAGCATCATGCCGTTAAGGCGGGAATAGTCGAGCAATCCAATATCGCGAGAAATCGACTGATCGCTGCCATCCATGTTGGCCGCCACACCCTGCGCGATCAGATTGGCGTGAGTGATGCTCAACTGGACCTGGTTGTAGCGCAGCGGCTGTTTGACGGCACTCTTGAGCAGTTCGATCTGGCCCGGCGTGTGATTGGAAACACCGAACTGGCGCACCTTTCCAGACGCTTCAAGCGTGTCGAACGCCTTGGCAACCTCTTCAGGTTCAACCAGAGCGTCGGGGCGGTGCAGCAGCAGGACGTCGAGATAATTCGTCTTCAGCGCGGCCAGAGACTCATCGACGGTCTTCAGGATGTGGTCGCGGGAAAAGTCGAACCAGCCATGCCGAATGCCGACTTTGCTCTGAATAACGATCGACTCGCGTTCGGAAGGCGTGAGGGTCACCGCTTCCCCGAAGCGCTCCTCACAGCGATGGCGTGCGCCACCATATATGTCGGCATGGTCGAAGACCGTGATGCCGGCCTCGCGGGCGGTATCAAACAGGGCGCGGATTTCGGAATTGTCCATTTGCGCGATACGCATAAGGCCCAGTACGACACTGGACACTTCACTATCGCTATGGGGGGCTTTGTAGGTTTTCATCAGTGAGCCTTACTGCCTCTTTCGCTCGGCGCCGGGGACATGTTGGCGCCAGTTGTGGTTTTCCTTGAACCCGAGAACGTCCCGGATCTTTCGATTTGAAATGGGGGCCTCGAACGCCTCAATGGGCCGCGCAATGGGTGTGTTGGGAGCCCACCTAGCCAGGAAAGCCTCGCTCGGCTCGTTCGCTGTGATCTCGTCATTGACAGCGTTGAACACCTGGAAACCCAAGCCATCTTTGGCGATACAGAGAGCGACAATCTGACCCAGATCGCGCGCGTCGATATAGCTCCAGGCGTTGCGTTTGCGGGACGGCGGATCAGCCAGGAAGGTCGGGAAGCGGGCATAGTCTTCCGGTTCGATCACATTGCCGATCCGCAAAGCGTAAATGTCCGCACCCGTGCGCATGGCAAAGGCCCGGGCGGTCTTTTCATTGACCAGTTTGGACAGGCCATAGCTGTCCATCGGGTCGACGTCATAGTCTTCTTCGAGCGGAAACTTCTGGTAGTCCTTATCGCCTTCGGCAAAACAGACGCCATAGGTGGTTTCGCTCGACGCAATGACAATCTTGCGGATCCCGAGTTTGGTCGCCGCCTCGATCACATTGTAGGTCGAGGTCACATTGGCCTTGAAGGTCTCATTGTCGGGGTGGATCAGCACGCGGGGAATGGCCGCGAAATGGACCACTGCGTCGACCGGGGCCGGGCCCTTGCCGGTTTCAAAGCCCTCAAAACCAAAGTGTATGGAGAGCGCATTGAACACCTGGCCGCTATCGGTCAGGTCGGTGATCAGGGTGTTGACGCCCTCGATGTCGAGCGGCTTCAGATCAAGATTGAGCACCGTGTGCCCTTGCGCCACCAGATAGGCGACGGCGTGGCGACCGGCCTTGCCGCTGCCGCCGGTAAAGATAATACGTTTGCCCATGTCCGGTCTCCTTAAGTCATCAATTGGCCGCCATTGACCTCGATCTCCTGCCCGATGATGTAGGGTGAGAGCAAATTGGAGGCGAGGAACAGGTAGACGCCCACGCAATCCTCGGGTGTGCCGTGGCGGCCTTGCGGAATGGCGGTGAGCGCGGCCTGCATCTGTTCGGCGGTGGAATAGCGTTCGTGGAAGGGTGTGGTGATCACGCCCGGCGCCACGGCATTGACGCGAATGCCAAAGGGGATGAGCTCCTTGGCCATGCCCCGCGTGACGTTGGCAATGAACGCCTTTGATGAACCATAGATGCCGGCCCCATTGCTCGCTCCGTTGCGCGCGGCGATGGAGGTGGTGTTGATGATGAAGCCACCGCCCGCGGCCTTCAAGTTTGGGATTGCGGCACGGCTGGCGGCCAGAACCGAGCGGCCGTTGAGGTCCATGACCGCGTCATAATGCTCGTCGGTCATCTCGCTATAGGCCAGTCTGGCAACCATGCCCCCGGCATTGTTGATCAGTCCGTCGAGGCGGCCAAACGCAGCCACGGTCTCCTCGACCGCGCGCTCCATTTCGTCTGACTTGGTTGCATCGGCCTTTACCAGTGCAGCCCTGCCGCCACCAGCTGCGATTTTGGCTGCGAGAGTCTCGGCCGCTGCGCTGCTGGAATTGAAATGTAGCCCTACCAACGCACCCTGCGCGGCAAATGCGGTGGCTAGTGCCGCGCCGATGCCGGTTGATGCGCCCGTGATCAACACGCTCTTGCCGGCAAGATCCGGGACAACGAGTGAAGTCATGGTCTTCTCTCCTAACACCTTAAAAGCCGGTCACGGCGATGGGGCGATAGGGTGCTTCGAGCCGGGCGATTTCGTCGTCGCTCAAAGTCAGTTCTTCCGCAGCAATGGCGTCTTTCAGATGCGAGAGCTTGCTGACGCCGACAATTGGTGCGGTCACACCTTGCTTTTGCAGGACCCAGGCCAAGGCGACCTGCGCCATGGACACCCCGCGCGCCTTGGCCACGGTTTCAACGGCTTCGACAACGGCCTTTGCGTTGCCGTCGGTCTGCTCATACATGGTCTTGTTGTACCGATCGGTGGTGGCTCGCTTGGTTTGTGTGCCCCAGGGACGGGTCAGTTTGCCGCCACCCAGGGGGCTCCAGGGCAGAAGAGCGATGCCCTGATCGAGGCAAAGCGGGATCATTTCCCGCTCTTCCTCGCGGTAGGCGAGACTGATCTGGTCCTGCATCGAAACGAAGGGCGTCCATTCATTTGATCGCGCCGCGTTTTGCAGCTTGGCGAATTGCCAGGCCCACATAGAAGACGCGCCGATATAGCGGGCCTTGCCGGCGCGCACGACATCATGGAGAGCCTCCATGGTTTCTTCGACCGGCGTGAACGGGTCGAAACGGTGGATCTGATAGAGGTCGATATAGTCAGTGCCAAGACGGCGCAGGCTATTGTCAATCTCGTCCAGAATAGCTTTGCGCGACAGGCCCTGACCATTGGGGCCGGGGCGCATGCGGCCAAACACTTTGGTCGCCAGCACAATTTCCTCGCGCGGCGCCAGTTCCTTTATCAACGCTCCGGTAATTTCCTCACTTGTGCCTTGTGCGTAAACATTTGCTGTATCGAAGAAATTGATGCCCGCGTCCCAGGCCGCCCGGAACATGGGGCGCGCCTCTTCCAGGCCAAGAACCCAGGGGCGTTCATCAGTGACTTTGCCAAAGGACATGCAGCCAAAACAAATACGGCTGACTTCCAGCCCCGTACGACCAAGCCTGTTGGTGCGCATAGCAATCTCCTCAATGTCATGATGCCGCCGTTGCACGCCCAGGGCAGTGCCCGACGAAAGTGTGGCGTACCTTGAGCAGCTTTCGTCAATCATGCAAATAGATTATAACGATACAATTATTCAGAATCTGAGATGAATGGTCCGTCATGGAACTGCGACAACTGCACCACTTTGTCGCTGCGGCGCGGATGGAACACTTCACCCGCGCGGCCAGAAAGCTCAATATCGCCCAATCTGCGCTGTCTGCCTCTATCCGGTCCCTGGAGGAAGAGCTGTCGGCACAACTATTCCTTCGGACAACCCGCAGGGTTCGGCTGACCGCTGCAGGGCGTACCTTGTTGTCCAAGGCCGAAAAAGTTCTCTTCTCGGTCGAGGAGGCGCGAGAAGCTGTGCATGCCGTCGAACAAGGAGAGGCGGGGAGACTGACGATCGGCTCCGTTCAGAGCCTGCCAGCATTTTTGCAGCTGCCAAGCATCCTAGCCAAATTTCATGCGCTATATTCCAAGGTCGAGATCAGTCTTTTGCAAGCGAGCGCTCTGAACCTGCTTGATAAACTGGAACGGGGCGACCTCGATATTGCATTTCTTCCCGCATTTGAGGCGCGGCGGGGTGTCGAAACTAAAATGATAGCGTGCGAGGAGCTTGTACTGGTCTGTTCACGGTCGGCTGTTCTTTTTTCGGGCCACGACGTGCGCCTGCATGATCTTTGCGCTGTGCCATTCGTTGACTTCGAGACCGATCTTGGCACTCGCACACTGATCGACAGAGTCTTTGCCCGGGCGTTGATGGATCGCCGGGTCATCTTCGAGGTGAGCGATCTGGAGACGTTGCTTAATTTGGTCGAGCAGGGCCTCGGCGTTGCCTTGGTTCCGTACTCGGTCGCACACAGCCGAAGGGACACGCTCAAAAGTTACGCCGTCTCCAATGTTGATCTGTGTTGGGAGATCGTCGTGGCCACCCGTGCAAACACTTCTCGCACAGCATCAATCGCTCGGTTTCTCGATCAAATGCCAACGGACCGTTAGACCAAGGTTTCAAGGTGATGCTGCCGATACATTATCTTCAATCTTCGGCATGACATCGGCATGGGCCATCGAGACCAGTTTGGGCACCTTATTCCCCTGTACGATCGATACTGCAGCGCAGATGGCCGCCACGTGAACGGCTGAATTTGGTCATGTCCTCGTCAAAACCAGACTGTCCGCCTCAGGCCCCCTATCCGTCACCCGAGAAGCTGTCGAAGAGGGCAGTGGGCTTCCATTTCCCGCTGGGCAGCTGCGCACCCTATGTACTAACCCGCTCCGCGTGAGGGTGCGCGCGGTCAGTTCAGCGTGGTCGCTTAAGCCTGTGAGCGGCTGAGGTCACAGCCGGACCATGGGGTTTCTTTTAACGAGAGGAACTCTCATCGACAGACGCTCCCACTCCGTCAGCGCATGCAGCAGGAAATGCCGATACGCGGCTGGGCGTCCACACCCAGCACGTACGCCAAACAGCGCCCGAAACCCTTCACCATTTCAGTCGTTAGAAGCTCCCCAACAATATCCTGTTAGCCGCCAGTCCGAATTGGCTCAAACTTTGGAGGTCCGCCAGATTCCCGGCGTCCCGAGCTCGACTAGATGCTTATCGGGGTCGCGGAACTAGAGACTTCGGCCGCTCTGATTCCGAGCCATTCGCGCCTCGACCGGGATGTGGTGGGCCAAAAGGTAGTTGTTCGGCGATGGCAAAGCAGAAGCGGCTCGGCCGGCCCCGTCATGGGGCGAATCGTCCCAACCGACAGTACGACTTCGACCTGCTACTATCCTCTCGAAGAGGAGGAGAACGGTCGAAGCCCCTGCGTCATAGGCCCCAACACGGTCGTCATGTGCTGGGGGCGGAAAGCCAAAACAAGGAGGGTGGAGTATGGCACGCAGTTCGTGGTCGCGGTATCCAGTGGTCGCTACAGGATTCTAGCGAAGCGCGCCAATGTCCGGCTATCGCATCATACAAGCATCGTTTGAGACATGCTCGACTGCTCTTGTGAGGTAGCGCCTACGCCAGCTAGTTCCTCCATGATCATGCGCATGACCGGCGACTCCGTGCGGTCCAGGCGTGTCACCAGCATGTAGGGTTCGGAGCGGGTGCGCAGGGTTATTGGCAACACGCGGATGGCAGCTGACTGCGAGAAGAAGTTCCCCACATCGGTGGACAGCAGCGCTACCATTTGGTGACTGTGCCTCATGAGCGACATGGTGGCAAAGGCCGAGGTGGTCTCAACCAGGTTGGTCGGAAACTGTAGCCCGTATTCGTTGAACTCACGCTCCAGCAACCGGCGCATTGGCATATTGGCCGAACAGACCACCCAAGGATGATCAGCCACGTGATCAAGGGTCACGGACTCAAGATTGGCACAAGGATGTTCGACGCTCACCGCGATGCACAATCGTTCGTCTTTTACCTTGACTGTGCGGTACTGTTCGGGGCGGTGGCTCACGCTGGTGCGGCAGATGGCGACATCGAGCCGCCCGTCATCAATGAGATGGAGCAGCCGCGCGCTGGTATCCTCGTACACTTGAACGGAGAGTTGTGGCTGTTTTTGCAGCAAGCGAGACAGACTCTCCATGGCCAGCGGCACCGCCCCCATGATCATACCGATGGAAAGCCTACCGCCCACCCCTTCGAGTACCGCCTTCATCTCCTCGCGCAGGTGCCGCATGTCCGTCATTACCAGCCGAGCATAGCGGATCACACAGTGCCCTAATTCGTTCGGCTCTAGGCCGCGATGATTGCGAACGAATAGCTGCTCGCCCATGGCAGCCTCAATTTCCTGAAGTGACTTGGTCGCGCCAGGCTGCGTCAGCGCCACGGCTTCGGCCGCTTTCTGCACCGAGCCGTGTTCGTCAATGGCGATGAGAAGACGGAAATGGCGCAACCGCAACCGGGCGGCCATGGAATCTAGGCTCGGGAGCACGGGTATAACTCTTCCTCATATCTTTATCAGAACAGATCATTATACAGCCTCCCCCTGCGCCGCTAGAAAAACTACGCACGGAAGCTGAGACCCGCCAGATAAGGCGTACCTCTTTGTGCATGAGGAGGCTGTTGGTGGAGAAGCGCAAATTCTTCGTTTTTCGCTGGATGGAGCATCTGCTCGTCCTGGGTATGACCGTGATGTGCCTGCTCGTGTTCTTAAACGTGGTGTTACGCTACGGGCTGCGTTCGGGCATCCCTATCTCAGTGGAAATATCGCGCCTGATCTTCGTCTGGATCATCATGCTTGGCAGCGTCGTCGCGCTGCGTGAAGGCATGCACATTTCTGTTGATGCCATGCTCAACCGGCTGTCGCCCCGGGTTCGGGTGATGTCGCTTTGGCTAGCACACGGGCTGATGCTGTGGTGCTGCTGGCTGGTTTTTCAGGGCAGCCTGCGCCAGGCCCAGGTCAACTGGAGCAACAACATGCCGCTGTCCGGAGTCTCGGTCGGCTGGATGTATGCTGCAGGAATTGCTGCCGCGGTCTTATGGGCCGGAATTCTGGTCTTCAATCTCTACCGCTCCGCACGCGGCGATCACAGTCAACTGCAGCCCAACAGCCTGCCAGGCGAAGGATCTGGTCCATGAGTGCCCTTGTTTTTATCGGCTCTCTCGGCGCGGCCATGGCAATTGGTGTACCAGTCGCATTTGCGCTGATGGTCTGCGCCATTGCCATGATGTGGATGCTGGGCATGATGGATGCGCAGATCCTAGCCCAGAAGATGATCGACGGGGCCGACAGCTATCCTCTGATGGCTATTCCATTCTTCATGCTGGCGGGCGAACTGATGACAGCCGGCGGACTGTCGCGCCGCATTGTCGAGGTGGCCATGGCGCTATTCGTTCACCTGCGCGGTGGCCTGGGCTATGTGGTGATCGGCACAGGGGTGGTGTTGGCCACTCTTTCTGGCTCCGCTATTGCTGACACAGCGACTCTTGCCATCATGCTGCTGCCCATCATGCTCAAGGCGGGATATCCCGTGGGCCGGACCAGTGGTCTGATGGCGGCAACGGGCATCATTGCCCCTGTCATTCCGCCTTCCATCGGCTTTGTCGTTCTGGGCGTCACCGCCAACCTCTCGATTGTTCAACTCTTCCTTGCGGGAATTGTGCCGGGGCTGCTCATGGCCCTTAGCTTGGTCGTCGCCTGGTGGTTGATCTCGCGCCGCGATCAGACGCCTACCATGCCGCGCAAGCCCATGAAGGACGTCCTCAAGGCGATGCGCGATGCGGTGTGGGCGCTCTTCCTGCCCGTCATCATCATTGTCGGGCTGCGCATGGGCGTGTTTACCCCGACAGAAGCCGGTATCGTCGCTGCCGCATATGCCCTCTTCGTTAGCATGGTCGTCTACCGCGAGATGACGCTCAAGGATCTCTATGGCTGCCTGCTCGGGTCGGCCAAGCTGACCGCCATCATCATGCTGTTAGTTGCGGCTTCGAGTGTGACAGCATTTCTAATTACCATAGCCAGTGTACCCGCGCAGGTGATTGGCTTCTTGGGGCCGTTCATCGACCAGCCTATTTTGCTCATGGCGCTCATGATGCTGGGCGTCTTCATCATCGGCAGCGTGCTCGATTTCACGCCGGCGATCACCATTCTGGTGCCTGTGCTCATGCCAGTGGTCAAAGCAGCTGGCATCAGTCCGATCTATTTTGGTGTGCTTTTCCTCATGGCTGCGGCCATTGGGATGATCACGCCGCCGGTCGGCGCCGTGTTGAACACCGTCAGCGGCATCGCCCGGATACCCTTGGAAAAGGCGGTGGTGGGAGTGATGCCCTTCCTGCTTGCAGAAATCGCTGTGCTGATCCTGCTGATCCTGTTTCCAGGCCTCGTTACCGGCCCGCTTGAACTCTTCTACTGAACCGACAATTAACCGGAGGAAATCAATGAAACTCGCCCAACTGCTCACCGCCACCGCCCTGGTGCTGGCCTCAGCCACCCTGCCTGCCGCAGCTCAGACAGCCCGCATCGGCTATGTGCCGGTCGAGGAGCATCCCGTCGGCCAAGGCGTCAACAAGTTCGTCGAACTGGTCGCCGAAAAGACTGACGGCCGCATCGAACTGCAGAAGTTTGGTAATGGTACGCTCGGTAACGAGCCGCAGATGCAGTCGTCCATCCAGGGCGAAATCCTCGAGGTGATGGTCGGCCCGACCTCCAACCTCGTCGGCTCAATCCCCGAATTCTTGATCTTTGATCTGCCCTTCTTCTACCCCGATTTCGAAGCGGTGGATAAGGTCATGGACGGTCGCGTCGGCGACGCGCTGTTCGAAAAGCTCGACGCGCTCAACATGGTTGGCCTCGCCTATTGGGATAATGGCTTCCGCCACATGACCAATGCAATTCGCCCGATCAACTCGGTGGATGATGTCGCCGGGCTCAACATCCGCGTGATCCCCAACCCGCTGTTCATCTCGACCTTTACGGCGCTCGGTGCCAATCCCGTGCCGCTGCCATACCCGGAGCTCTTCACTGCGCTTGAAACGGGCGCCGTGGATGCTCAGGAAACTCCGGTCGGCCTGATCCATTCCAGCCGCTTCTATGAAGTTCAGGACCATCTCGCCCTCACCGGCCACGTCTACACACCGTATCTGTTGATCGCTAACAAAACTTGGTTCGAGGGCCTCTCGGAAGAAGACCAGGGGCTCGTGATGGAAGCTGCCCACGAGTCTGCGGTCTATCAGCGCGAACTGTCGCGCAGCGACGCTGACCGACTGGTCGGGCTGCTCGAGGAAGAGGGCATGGAAGTGACCCGTCTGTCGGATGAGGAAATGGCTCGTATGCGCGAGACCGTTGCGCCAGTCGTCGAAGAATTCAGCGAAACCATCGGTGCTGATTTGATCGCCCAGGCGCGCGAAGACATGAGCACTGCCGACTAAAGCAGGCCAGACAGGAGGCGTTAAAGCGCTTCCCACTTGGGCGGCCCGCTCCGGGCCGCCACCCTTTCCCAAAACCGGAGTACTTTTCATGCGGCTGATCCAGTTCGAGCCCAGCGATGGCACACGCGCCGTAGGCGTTGTTGACGGTAATGCCATTCTCACCCTCAACGGGACGGCGACAGTCCGCCAACTGGCGCTCGACGCTATCGCAGCGGGACGTTCGCTCTCTGAAGAGGTCAAGGACCGCGGCACGGGCGAAGCGCATGACTACGATGCACTCATGGCTGCCGGTCGTGTCCTGCCACCGCTCGATCATGAAGACCCTGCTCACACCGTGATCGCCGGCACCGGCTTGACCCATACCGGCAGCGCCGCAGCACGCAGCCAGATGCACGCCAAGATCGCCGGTGCCGAAGCCGAGCTCAACGATTCCATGCGCATCTTCAAATGGGGCGTCGAAGGTGGGAAGCCGGGGGCCGGCAAGGCCGGGGTACAGCCGGAATGGTTCTACAAGGGCGACGGCTCGATTGTGTCCCGCCCGGGTCAGCCTCTGCCCATGCCCGACTTTGCCGAAGATTCTGGCGAAGAGCCCGAAGTTGTTGGCCTGTACGTCATTGCCCCGGACGGTACGCCCTGGCGCGTCGGCTTTGCGGTCGGCAACGAGACTACCGACCACGTTACAGAAAAAAAGAATTATCTCTATCTGGCTCACGCCAAGCTGCGCTTCTGCGCCTATGGCCCAGAGTTGTTCATCGGCGACTTGCCTTCCAACCTTGTCGGCAATGTGCGTATCCTGCGCGATGGCCAAACCCTTTGGGAAAAGTCATTTCCCACAGGCGAGGATAACATGTGCCACTCCCTCGCAAACCTTGAATATCACCACTTCAAGTACGACCAGTTCCTGCGCCCCGGCGATGTGCATGTGCAGTTCATGGGCACCTCGGTCGCCTCGTTCGGCGACGGCATCAAGACCCGGGTTGGCGACGTTTTCGAGATCAGCATTCCCGAATTTGGTCGTCCGCTGACCAACGCCATTTCCCTGGTGCCCTCCAAGAACGGCCTCAATCCCGTCAAGTCGCTTTGATGATACTGCCCCGCATCCAGTCGTGGTGCGGGGTCCACTCGCCGCTGGGTTGCAGCCCTTGTTCGACCCGCCATACAGGGCACAGCACCTGCTACGACGTTTGTTGGCGATGACTGCTGAGCCGGGTTCCGCAGCAATTGCAGAGGGTCTAAACCTTCCTCGACTGACAGGAGAACGCTAATGGCCCTGATCCAATACCTCACGCGTATTCAGTTCGAAGCGGGAGCCGTCTCCCTGCTTGCGGGTGAACTGAAGCTTCTGGGCGTGTCGCGACCCCTGGTGGTTACGGACAAGGGGATTGTTGCCGCAGGTCTGCTCGCAACCGTGCTGGCCAAATCCGGCCTTCAGCCAGACACGGCCGTGTTCGACGATACGCCGGAGAACCCGACCGAAGCCGCGGCCCATGGGGCAGTCGAGCTGTTCAGGACGGCCGGCTGCGACAGCATCGTGGCAATTGGCGGCGGCTCGGCCATTGATTTAGGCAAGGCGGTCTCGCTGCTAACAACTCACTCCGGCCCGTTGGAACGCTATGCTGCTATTTTGGGCGGGGTGGACCGGATTAGTGCGGACAAGCCACCGGTGATTGCGGTGCCGACCACCGCGGGCACCGGCAGCGAGGTCGGACGCGCGGCCCTGCTGACCCTTGAGGACGGACGCAAGTTGGGGTTCATTTCGCCTCACATGATCCCGAGCGTTGCAATCTGTGATCCTGAGCTGACGCTTGGCCTCCCGCCTTGCCTGACGGCGGCCACGGGGATGGATGCGATCACCCATTGTATCGAGACCTTTCTCAGCCCGCGATTTAACCCAGTGGCCGATGCGATCGCCCTCGATGGGCTCGCCCGCGCGGCGAAATGGCTCGAGATCGCCACAAGCAACGGCTCTGATGTCAGGGCGCGGCGTGAAATGATGATGGCTGCCCTACAAGGCGGCCTGACCTTTCAAAAAGGGCTTGGCGCCGTACATTCGCTGTCTCATCCGCTCGGGGGACTGAAGTCGGTCAAACTTCACCATGGGACACTCAACGCCGTGCTGCTGCCAGCCGTGCTGCGCTACAATGCGGTGGGCAGCGAAGAGAAGTATGCGCGCATCCGGGCAGCCGTGGGTTTGCCGGAGCATGCGGATGTGGCTTCGGAAATGGCCGCGCTCTCGCAACGTTTGGGCCTGCCGGCGACTCTCGGTCAGATGGGGGTAAGCGCCGACTGCTTCGAACAGATAGCCCAACATGCTGTCCAAGACCACTCGACCGCTTCCAATCCGCGGCCCGTCAGCGCACAGGACTTTCGCCAAATTCTTGAGGACAGCCTGTAGGGCAGCGACTCGACATGTCGGCATGGGTCAAACCATCTTGCCCGTGGCACATGCTCGCTGAAGCCTCCGGTGGCCCCAAAAACCAGCGTCCACCGAGTTCGTGTCACTGATTACGTACCTCAGCGCGCTACCTTTTGAGTGACTCACCGGGAGAGCGAGTTGGCATTGTGAGGAGGAAGCAATTCAAAGCGTAGAGATCAAGGGTGCCCATGAAGCCGTAGTGTCGGAGCGACCAGACCCGCAGGCGGCAGGAGACATCGTCAAGGTCCAGGTATTCGTTGCGCCGATGTGCACGGAGTGGCAGTCCTGGCGAGAGGGCAAGCACTCCTGCGAGCTCGGTCATGAGGCTGTCGGAGTTGTGGTCGATGCTGCTCAATCCAAGCGCCTCAAGAACGGTGATCGCGTTGTGGTAATGCCGCATGCCGGCTGTGGAACTTGCCCGGCATGTCTTGCGGGTGAGCACATTCACTGCACGGATCAACGGGACCTTTTGGCTGAGACTGGATCTTCCAGCGGGATCGGCTGCTATGCAGAATACCTGCTCAAGCCCGACTATCTGCTCCATCCCGTGCCTGACGACATCGAGACCGATCACGCTGCCATGGCGGTGTGCGCACTGGGGCCGAGTTTCACGGCGATGGAGCGCATGCAGGTAAGCTCATCTGACACGGTTCTCGTGTCGGGATGCGGTGCAGTGGGGCTCGGAGCCATCATCAATGCCCGCACCATCGGCGCTCGGGTGATTGCACTGGAGCTCCATCCTTATCGCACCGACCTCGCCCGCGCTCTTGGTGCCGAACATGTTCTCGATCCGCGGGCACCCGACCTCATCGAGCAGGTGAGGGCACTCACGGGAGGCTATGGTGTCGATGCGGCCATCGAAACCAGCAACAACCCGGCGGCCCCGCCCGTAGTCCTCGAACTGCTGCGGGCGCGGGGACGGTTGGCATTCGTCACCTGGTCGGGCGAACTCCCCGTCAAGCGCATTACGGGCAAGGGCGTTGAGATCTTCGGTAGCTGGCACTGGAACCACGAACAATTCGGCGATCGCATGATGCAGCGGGTGCGGGATGCCCGCCCGATGCTGGACAATCTCACCACTCACCGTTTCGCCCTTGCTGATGTTGCGGATGCCTTCGCGCTGCAGGAGACCGGCAGATGTGGCAAGGTGCTGCTCTATCCCGGGGGCGTGCCCGACCTAGTCCCAGCGAAGCACACAGCCGCAGTGGAGCCAGCCCTATGACGTTCAGGATCGGCGGATATGGCATCGACTACACCGGTGACCCGGAGGCTTATGCGAGGGCGCATGTAGAGTTCGGCTACAACGCGGGCTACATGCCCAACATCAGCATCGAAAACCGTGACGAGATCGCTGCCATCGTCAAGGCGATGGCCGATGCGGACGTGGTGATCGCGGAGGGCGGGGCGTGGCGCAACCTCATCGCCCATGATGAGAAGGTGCGAAAGGCCAATCTGGACTATGCCGTTCATCAGCTTGCACTGGCTGATGAGATGGGTGCACGGGCCTGTGTTGCGTTCCACGGCACGGTCGGCCATGCGGGTGACCCCTGGCAGCTCAGCGAAAATTACGACTATGGTCCCCATCCGGACAACCAGACGGAAGCCGGCTTCGAGCGGGCCGTCGAAACGGCCCGGTACGTGATTGATGCCGTCAAGCCGACACGAGCCAAGTTCTCGCTCGAAATGGTCCCGTGGCTCGTGACAGACACGCCTGAGAACTACCTCAAGCTCCTTAGGGCGATCGATCGGCCACAGTTCGGTGCTCATATCGATGCGGTGAACATGGTCATCACGCCGCGGCTCTATTTTAACACCGGACGAATGATCCGGGAGGCGTTCGAGCTGTTGGGACCGTGGGTGGTTTCCTGCCACGCTAAGGACATTGTCATGCAGGGCGGGCCAGGAACGATCTCGTTCCATTTCGATGAGGTGCCGCCCGGCGAAGGCAATCTCGACTATGCCGCCTATGTTACCGAAATCTCTCGGCTCGGGCGCGAGGTGCCGCTGATGCTGGAGCACTTCGACGTGCCGGCCTACAGACGCGGTCTTGCCCGCATCAAGTCGGTGGCGCAGGCGGAGGGGATTGCTTGAGGCGAGCCGGGCAAAGGAGGGGTGTGATCCGGCAGATAGGTCCTGAAGGCCGCGCGCAAGACATGCTTCTCCATTCGGTCGCTGCTGCACCGCTTGAGGTGCGGGGCGATGCCCATGGCAAATTCGAGGAAGTCACGATCAAGGAATGGCACGCGGGGTTCGACGCCCCATGCCAGCATGGTCTTGTTGGCGCGCAGGCAGTCATAGAGATGCATCATCTCAAGCTTGCGCGTGCATTCCTGGGGGATGCTGTCGTCATCGGGGGCGAAATGGAAGTAGAGATAACCCGCAAATGACTCATCGGCGCCGTCGCCGGTGAGCACCACCTTGGTCCCGTCACCGCGGATGCGCCTGGACAGCATATACATCGGCACCGAGGCGCGCACGGAGGTCACATCGCATGATTCAAGATGGTAGATGGTCTGTTCAAGGGCATCGAGTCCCTCCTCGACGGTAAATATCTGCTGGTTGTGGCGCAGGCCCAGGAAATCGGCCACTTCCCGCGCCGCATCGAGATCGGGAGAGTCCGCCAGGCCGATGGAATAGGAGGCTATGTCGGCTGAGGGCGCCTGCTCGCGCAACAACCGCGCCCCGATACTGGCGATGAGCGATGAGTCCAGGCCGCCCGAAAGCAGGAACCCGACATTTACGTCGGCCATCAGATGTCGCCTGACCGAGGTGGTGAGCGCCTGGCGCAGGTCGTCACTATCGGGCGAAAGCGTCGGGGTCGCACCCGACCAGGGCGGGAAATAGTAGCGCACGGGTGCCGGGTCGGTTTCGGTCAGGTAATGACCCGGTGGAAATACCGAATAGGATACGCACACCCCCTCGAGCGCCTTCAACTCCGAGGAGACATGCAGCGCGCCCTCCTGATCGTAGCCATAGTAGAGCGAAAGAATGCCGATATGGTCGCGGCCGATGACGAAGCGTTCACCGCCATCGAAGACAGCGACAAAGGCGAACATCCCCCGAAGCCGATCGATGCCCCTGGCTCCCTCGCGTTCCAGGACCGGCAGGATGACTTCACAGTCCGAAGCGGTCCTGAATGGAAAGGCCGAACAGGACTGGCGCAACGCGGCATGATTGTAGATTTCGGCGTTGGCGATGACGGCCGCGCGACCATCCCGGCTCCGGATGGGCTGACCTCCATTGAAGACATCCACCACGGCAATGCGGTTGTGGCACAGGACAGTGTTGCCGATCTCGCAGATCCCCGATGAATCGGGTCCGCGATGGTGCAGCAGGTGAGACTGGCGGGCCGCGAGATTTCGCCGCTCCCGCGGCTGGGCTCCGGAATTCAGGATCGCATATATCGACACACGGTAGCTACCTTGCCTCCTGTTCTGCAGTTCTTGTTGCAAGCCTGGTGCCTCCCAGCAGGAACCAGGCAATCACGGTCGATCCAGCGAGCGAGAGGGCGGCAGCAAGACCGACCATGCGCAGGGCATCGACCGCCGCCTCCGACAGTGCCGAAGCGCCCTGGGGTATCCAGAACGGGGCTGTTGCATAGGCAAAAGGCACGAGCAGCCAGCTCGATGTGCGCTCGAGGCCAGATAGAATGCCCTGGCGCTGCCGTGATGCCCCGCCGAGCCACACATATTGGGCGGCAACGAGCGAGGCCGGCATGATGAAAAAGCCCGCGGCCAGCGCCATGGTATAGACAACGACAGAGTGGGTTTGAGACTCGATGGCGATCAAGATTCCACCGGCAAATTCGATGGCGAGGAAGAGCCTCATTGCGAAGGTCCTCGACCAGAAGGGTTGCAGCCACCGCACGGCGATGCTGCCGCAGACAGCGCTGATATTGGCTATGGTCATCGACAGGCCAAACATGGCCTCGCCGGCGAAGGATACGACGACCGGGGCCAGGGCGATTGCGGCCACTTCCACGCAGGCCGTCGACACCGCCAGATAGGGGGCGAATATTCTGATCGCCCTGTCCTGGCGAAGGATGGCCAGCATGCCCTGGGCGGACACGCGCGATGCCTTTTCGGCAGGACTGGATTCCACCCGCCGTTCCAGGCTGGAGATCAGGCGCCATCGCCTGAGCCCCAGAAGCAATGTCCATGCCCCCAGCAATTGCAGGATGACCGCGATCTGGATCAGGTTGAGCGGCACAAAGACGACCAGCAGCAGAGGCGATAATACCCTGGCCGATTGTTCCGCCAACTGGATACGGGCCAGGCCGCCGGAAAGGTCGATACCACGTTCCTCCAGCAGCCTTGGCAGGCTGATGGACATTACGGCCATGGCCGAGCACTGAATGCTGCAGGCCAGGGTCAGCAACAGTGACCAGGGGAGGACATCGGCGCCGCTCGTTGCGGCCAGGAGCGTCGCCGTAGCGGCCAGCAAGACGCCGGCAGACACGGCGATGGTCAACATCGCCCGGCCGATACGCTGGATCAGCAGTCCGGCCAGGGGTCCGAACAGCGCAGTGCCTGCCGCCGCGATGACGACGTTACCGCCATAGGCCGAGAACGAGCCGGTTTCCCTCAGGATGAGGATGCTCAGGGCAATGGTGCACACGCCGTACATCGAGGTGCCCACGAACTGCCCCGCCTGCGCGAAGCGCAGGATGGCGGTCTGCTCGCCGGGAACGGTCACGCCGTTCCCCTGGAACCGTGCACGATCCCTATCAGGTCGCAGACGGACTCGCTTTGCACTGTTGCGCCCATATCGTCGAAAAGGTCGGCAAGAAAGCCAAGCGCACAGGTGTATTCGGCCTGACTAGAGGTGCGGCTCCGCGCCTCCTGGGGATCGACATGGGGAAAGAAGGTGCGGATCATCATCTCTTTGAGTTCGACCGCGTCCAGCTCCCTGCCGGTGCAGTTCATCTGGTCTGCAATGACGAACTGCCCACCGGGTTTGAGAACGCGGATGATCTCCCGCGCCACGCGCTGCTTGTCGGCATCAGACACATGGTGCAGGGCCAGGCTCGAAAGGACGCAATCCACCGAGCCGGACGGTAAGGGGATGTCGAGGAAGCTGCCGGCAAGCGCCTTGAACCGGTGCAGTCTACAGGCGCTGGTGTGCATCTTGGCTCTGGCCAACATTTCTGCCGAGAAATCCAGTCCGATCAGCTGCGCCGCCATGGCAAACTTCTCCGCGCGTTCGCGCAATACCCGGGCCGTGCCCGTTCCCAGGTCGAGTACAACCGCCCCGGGAGCCACGCGCGCCAGTTCGCCCACCCGGCGGACTGTCTGGCGGCGTACCGGCAAGACGTCGAAATGATCGTCGAAGTCCACGGCCCGGCCGTTCCAATAGGTGCGAGACGCCTCGATGTCGGTCAAGCCACCCGCTCCATCTCGAGCAGTCCCTGGCGCTGCAAGGCGTGCTGCAGGCGGTCCGCCTGCGAAGAGTTGACGAGGGCGAACAGGATGGCGACGAGACTGCGGCTGGTGCCAATGGCAAATTCGGCGATGGCGGACTCGGCATAGGTTTCGGCCAGGATGCCGCGGGTCGCGGCGCCCCCGATGCCGATGCCGATGCTCTCAAGCTCGCGAGCCATCGTGGACATGTCGGGACGGCAATAGGCCCGGATCATTTCGGGAACCGAATCGAGGACCATGCCCTGGTCCGGATCGGACAATTGCTCCCAGATGACATGCAGGAACGACTTGTAGAAGGCATGATGCCGGGACTCGTCCACCGCATGGTCGTGCAAAAGCGCCCCGACCGATGACCCCATGTCATGATGCCGGTGGGCATCTTTGAGGGTCGTAGTGATCAGCATTTCGCTCACGATCACGAAGAAGACCTGCAGCAAGGCTGCTCTGCGGTCCTTCCCGTCCGCCTCTATCGAAAGGAAATAGGACAGGAAAGGCGGGCGATCCTGCTGCACCGCCTTTCCTTCGAGGCGTTTTGCGGCTTCGGCCATGGCATTGTAAGCCACGAGCGCGTGATAGGCCTCGTCGACATAGATGCGGTGGGCGTCCAGAACCAGTGCTTCGGGCAGACGAAACCCATAATTCTCCAGGGCAATGTTCGCCGTCACCGTGTTGACCACCACCAGTTCGAGCTTGTGGGTGAAGTTCATGAACCGCTGGAATGCCATGCGTCGCAACGCCATCCGCGCCTCCGGGGCGAGGCCGACCAGAAGACGATGGCGCAGCACGGGAACATGCCTTTCGGACAGGGCCGTTTCGTCGTCCGCGGCAATCCGATAGGGCCGGCTGCGAACAGAAGCCTTCTGGTCCCATGCACCAAAGGCGCTTCTCGGTTGCTTAGGGCAGACTTGCTGAAGACGCTTGGGACAGGCCAGCGCGAAGTCGCAACCAACAAAGAAGCCAATCAATCCACACATGCATCCGCCCTCTATGGCGGGGGCATTACAATGATTTCCCAGGCTGTTTCATATAGGTATAAACATCAGGATGTGAGCAGGATTTCAATTTGCTAACACTACCGTCCACTGCGTCGATGAAGTCAATTTATTGTTTTAGCTGACGCACTTAACGCTCAATAAAGGACGGATTCAAAACATGCGATTTATGGGTAAGGCGCTTGGGCCGACCGGCTATGACGTTATACAGATGCCGCAAAACGATGAGGTTATCCGCAAGAGTTTTGCCAGTCTTCCCCAGGACCCATACTATGATGGCAGGCTGAGGCGATTTTCTCAATTCATGCTTTTCTTCGAGCATGACCAGTGGCGTTCGGTTAAACTGCAGAAGCGTCCATTCATTCAGTCAAAGAAGTATAATCAGAAGATCGGGGGCGTCGAGCGCCACTTCGAACCGATCGAAGAGTTCGATCCCAACCCCTATTTCGCGACGATCGCCGAGCGGCTGAATCTGGACAAGAATGACTGCTTTCAGGTGAACTTCCACAACTGGCGCACGCTGGTGGGCGGTGGGTTCAAGGGCAGCCTGGTGCCGGAAGGCGCCCACCGGGACGGCCACCACATTACTTCCGTGACCATCTGGGATCGCCACAATATCAAGGGCGGGGACAGCCAGATCCTTTCCATCGCCAGCCGCGAGTTGCAATTCCAGACGCTTCTCGAAAACGGCAAGTGCCTGGTCATGAGTGATCCGGACGTCATCCATGGCGCGACCGACATCGAAGTCGTCGATGACCAGCAGCAGGGGTACCGGGACACCTGGGTGATCTCCATGAATCCCTGGGAAGATCGTCGATACGGCGTCGAATTCGAAGCAATGGCGAAGGGCGCCTGAGCATGAGCGGCGACACAGCATTTCTCTGGGCTGTACCGCGATCCCGGTCAACCGTCTTTGAGAAGGCGGTGTCGCAGCAGTCAGGCTTTCAGGTTCTACATGAGCCCTTTACGTACCACTACTATTTCGGCCCCAACAAAAGGTCCGCGCGGTATGGCGAAGTTAATAGTGAGCGCTCGGACACGACATTGTCCTGCCCGGTCGCCGAGGCCCCGAGAGACGAAGGACGCTGTCTCCTTGTAAAAGAGCTTGCCTTTCAGGGCGAACCATTCGTGCAAGACGAGACTCTTCTTGCAGCAAAGCATGTGCTCCTGGTGAGGAACCCTCTTGCGACCTATCGTTCCTTGGTGAAATTGAAGCCGGATTTTACTGAAGAAGAGTTCGGATTCATTTCCCTGCAGCGCGTCATTGACCGCCTGGACGATCTAAATATTCGCCCAGTGGCGATTTTCGACGGCGACCGCTTCGCCGAAGACCCCGATCGGCAAATCCGATTGCTCTGCCGTCACATGGATGTCGAGTTTGAGCCGGGCAAGCTCGAATGGGAAAGCGGCAAGATCCGGGACTGGACGTCGGAAGAGGAGCAATCCCAACAGAAGTGGCACAGGACGCTGGAAAACTCCGGCAAGGTTCTTCCCGAAACGGAATCCGATACCGAATCCTTTAACATAAATCCGAGCCACATCGACATAATAACAGACGCGATACGAATATACCTGGGCTTTAGAAAGGCCAATTGTGTCTGCAAGAAAATATAAGAGCCCGCTGGCGTCCATATTTTCCACTCGTCCGTTCAGCATAGTCTGGCTATCGACGTTTCTAACGACGGTTGCGTCTTTTTCCCTGCTGCTCTCGCTGACAAGTTTCGCATTCGATCGCACGCAATCCGTTCTTGTTTCATCGCTGGTCTTTGTGAGCCAGTGGGTTCTGGCCGCTGTCAGCCCCTCCCTGATTTCGTATCTGTCCGCTCGCAGGCCGGTCATATCCCTGCTGGCAGTGGCTGAACTGATCTCGGCGGTTATAATTGGAATACTGGCAATTCTTCACGCCTACCTGCCCGAAGACCTCTTCGTTGTCCTGATTGTCATTCTGCTCGTACCGCGGGGATTTCTGGAATCCCTGAACAAGTCGTTGCGGGTCGTGCCCATCAAAAGCGTTGTCCTCCACGAATATATCCGACCCGCCGTCGCCTATCTTGGGATGGCGCAATTCATCGCAACGGCATGCGGCTCCCTGGTTGGTCTCTATCTTTACCAGACCGTTGGACTCGCGGGCGTTCTGCTGTCCACCTGCCTGGTGTTCCTATTGTCGGCGGCACTGTTCAGCACATTGTCCGGCGTTGAGGTGACGCGGCAAAATCGGGACACGGCCAGCCTTGGCCTGAGTCGGTACTGGGGTTCGGTCGTCAAGGTCCTCCAGCGCGAGACCGGCCTTCTTGAGGCATTTGTCTATCTTGGCGCCTGCACGGCGCTGTATCAGGGCTACCATACGGCAGGCCGGAGCGCCTATGCCTCACAATATCTCGCCCTGCCCGAAACCGGCCCGATGCTGGTTCAGTTTGCCGCCAGCACAGCAATCATCGCCGGAGCAGGCTTTTACGCTGCCTTTCATGCGCGATTGCGGGACAAATCCATATCCAGCCTGCTGTTCATGGCGACTGCGGCGGCAATTTTCGTCACCTATATTCCCGGCATGCCGATCCAGATGCTCGCGCAATATGCGCTTTTCATATTCATCTGGGAGATCGGTTTCATGCATTTTCAGACAAGCATGATTGCCAGATGCGATGGTGATGAGGTTGCCTTGATCAACTCCGCCAGCGTGGCAACCATGAATACCGGCATGGCGATTGTCGCCCTGGCCGCTGCTTACCTGGCAGATGTTGTCTCATTGTTCTCGGTCGGGGTGGCAATACTTGTTCTTGCGACAATGGTGGTTCTTGCCATCAGGTTTTCAGGCGTAAATTCGCAGCGGAGATAAGTAAATGACCCATATTCACTTTGGCTGCATCAATAAAGGTGGGCTCACGCCTGTCCGGGAGGCATTGGCGCTTGGCTATGACGTCTCCATGGTGGTGACCGATGAGCTCGAGAAAAACTTGGAGGATGGAAAGGCCCCTGTTGCCGGTCTGATCCACACAAGAAAGGTGTCCAACTATAGCGACGTGGATGAACTGACCGATGCGCTTTCTGCGTTGCATGCAGAGCGCCCCATAGACGCGGCAATTCCGATCTTTGAAGTTTCGTCCCTGCCATTAACCACAGCGGCCGACAGACTCGGTATCGCCTCCACCTCGGCCGAGGCCGTAAGAATTTGCCGGGATAAAGCCCTGGTCAGAAAGGTGCTCGCTGAACGAGGGATAAGGACGGTCAACTCGTCCGTGGTGGAAAGCGCAGAGGCCGCCAGGGCGTCTAATTATCCCTTCATTCTCAAGCCCAACCGTGGCCTGGGCAGCGTCTCCGTGACCAGGATAGAAAGCCCCGACGATGTAAGCGATTTCTTTGCTCATGCGACCAACGAACGGGCAGACTTGGCGCGTGCGACGCAGGATGAACTTCAATCCGATACGCGTATCGTTGCTGAAGAGTATATTCCAGGTACGCTCTACTCGGCCGAGATTGGCATGTCTGGCGGACGGTTCATACCGTTCGCGATATCACGCCGGAAGAAGGTTCCTGAAAACGAAACCCTCGAACTTGGATCTACGATTCCCGGCGAGGATGACGAACAGCAGCAGGCCATTGATCTTTCATATATCGAGCAGGTAGCGCGAGCAGTTGGCCTCGACCGAGGCATATTCCACATCGAATACATTCGATCTGGGAATGGACTCCCCAATCTTGTGGAAATAAATCCCAGAATTATGGGCGGTACAATTCCTAGACTTTATGAATACGCCACGGGCGTCAGTATTTTTCCAATATTGTTCGATATTTTTCTGAACAGGAGCGAAATTGTTGCTCCAGTCATCTGCAAGAAAGCCGTATCACGGGTCGTCGGTGCAGTCAGTGCAGGGGTGGCGTCGCAAGACCTTCCTTCGGGCTGGTTGTCAGAGTTTGAAAGCAGGCTGCTCTATGCGAACCTCGACGTTGCCGCGGGCAGGAGCTACCCCAAATTCAAAAGCAACTTCTCTTCCCTGGGGCAGATACATGCTGCCTTTGGCCTCGACGAAGCTGCCGACCAAAAGATCGATGACATTCTGGGAGAGATTTCCAAATCCGTTGGGATAGACTTTCTTGGCGTATGAAGCATGCAATGTGTTCGGCACGAACGCCAAAGCCCAGCTATAGCCGCCGCAGAGTTTCGCCTCGTCGCTTGACTTTGTAACAGTACTGCTGCTTCTGACCTTCATCCCCGAGCATCCCCGAGTTGATCATGTGGTTGCCGACGCTGCTCTACCGATAGTGCCGGTGATTTCCGTTGTTCCGTTCCGCGAGGCGCTAGGAAACGACCTTCTGGCCGCGGCCATAGACCAGCAGCATGCCGACGATGACCGTGCCATAGATGACCTGCCGTCCTGCTTCCGGCATCTGCATGATCGAGAGCACCGAATTGAGCAGCACGATCAGGACGACGCCAATGATGGTGCCGGTGTAGCGGCCCTGTCCGCCCAGGATGCGCGTGCCGCCGAGCACGACCGCAGCGATAGAAGGCAGGAGAAAGGCGTTGCCCATGCCCTGATAGGCCTTGGCCGAATAGCCAGCCAGCAGCACGCCCGCCAGCGCCGCGCAGACGCCTGAGATGACGAAGGCGCCGATGATCACCCAGCGCGTATTGATGCCGGAGAGATAGGCCGCCGCCTCACGATTGCCCGTGGCATAGACCGATCGCCCGAAGCCGGTGCGCTTGAGGATGATGGCGATCGCCACCGACACCAGCGCCCAGACGAAAATGGCCACGGGGATGCCCAGCACCTTGTCGGCAGCCAGGAACCGCATCAGCGGCGTTGCCTGATCGGGCGGGGCAAAGCCGCCGGTATGGACAACCATGAGACCGCGCAGGACCGAGTCGATGCCCAGGGTGAAGATCATGGAGGGAATGCGCAAATAGGCCACGCCCATGCCATTGGCGAGGCCAACCACGATGCCAACGCCGATGGCGGTGGGAATGGCCAAGTCGCCGCCCACGGTGGTCGCCATCATGGCAGCGGCGGTCAGTGTCCAGGGGATGGAGAGATCGATATGGCCGAGCAGGATGACCATCATCATCCCGGCGGCCACAATGCCGAGGAAAGCCCCGGTCTGGAGTTGCTGGAGCATGTAATTGGGCGAGAGGAGCGGCGCGGCGCCCTGGGTCACGAGCGTATAGACCGTGCCCACCAGGAGGATGACGAGAATGAAACCGGAGGCGATGAAAGACGGCCGGGTCTCGGGATTTATGCGCGCGAGGAGAGAGTGCAAGATATCACCTATCGGAAGAGGTCGAGCCGGTTCTTGATCCGCAGCGTCCTGATGGCGCCAAGGCTGACAGCGACGAGCAGGACGATGCCCTCGACCAGCGGCTGCAGGAGCGGGTCGATGGAAACGATGCGGAAATAGAACGAGATTACGCGCAGGATGAGCGCCCCGACCAGCGAGCCAATGGCGCTGCCGACGCCGCCCATGAGCGAGGTTCCGCCCAGCACGACGGCGGCGATGGAGTTGAGCGTATAGGTGCCGGCCTGGGTAATATCGGCATTGCCCGAGGAGGTCTGGATGGCCAGATAGAGCCCGCCACAGGCGGCAAAGAAGCCGCTGAGGGTAAAGGCGGCGATCTTGGCGCGGTTGATGGGCAGGCCGGACATGAAGGCCGCGCCTTCCGAGGACCCGATGGCATAGACAGTTCGTCCGGTCACCGAGCGGCGAAACGGAATCCAGGTCAGCGCGGCAATGCCGAACAGGAAGATCAGCGGCACCGGGATCCAGGCGAAGGGTCGGAACCAGGCCGCGTCGGGATCGAACAATTGATAGGTATCGACGAAATCCCACAGGGCATTGGTCATGGCCCAGTTGAGATCGCCATCGACATTGCCGCCGGGATTGGGCCGGATGAACAGGGCCAGCCCCATGGCAATGGCGCCGGTTGCAAGGGTGGCGATGATCGGCTGCAAGCGGCCATAGACGATGATCAGCCCGTTCATCAGGCCGAAGGCGGCGCCTGAAAGCAGGGTGATGATCATGCCGAGGACGATCTGCGCTGGCGAACCATTGACCAGTTCGGAGGCAATGCAGGCCGAGAGGGTCATGACGGCGCCGACAGACAGGTCCAGCCCGCCGAGCAGGACAGGCAGGGTCTGCGCCATGGCCACGAAGGCGATGGCGACCACTTCATTGGCGTTCTGCACGAGGACCGCGGTGGAAAAGCCACGGGGGTGAATGAAATTGTAGGTGATATAGAGCACCGCCAGCAGCACGAGGGCGCCATAGAAGCCCCGGTTCTGGCGGATGCTGGCAGACAGGACGCGGGTATATTCGCTCATGCCGCTGCTCCCGTGTCGATATTGAGCGCTGCCGCCACGATGGCTTCTTCGGTGATCGCGTCCCCGCGCAATTCGGTCAGGATCCGGCCGTCATACATGACCGCCACGCGGTCGCAGCAGCCGATCAATTCGGCATAGTCAGTCGAATAGAAGAGGATCGCCTTGCCCTCATCGGCCAGGTCGCGCATCAGCCGGTAGATTTCCTGCTTGGTGCCGACATCGATGCCCCGCGTCGGGTCGTTGAGCAGGATGATGTCGGGCCGGGTCATCAACCATTTGGCGATGACCACTTTCTGCTGATTGCCGCCCGAGAGCGTGGCGACAGCATCCTCAGACCTGCCGATCTTGATCTGCAGCTTGGCGACGCCATCGGAAACGGCCTGACGCTCCAGGACACCATCGATGAACGGGCCGCGCGATATCCTGTCGTAGGAGGCGGCAATGAGATTGTCGGCAATCGACATGGGCAGCATCAGGCCCTCGGTCTTGCGATCTTCCGGGACCAGGGCAATCCGCGCCCTGCCCGATTTCGACATGGCGGGGGAAGCAGGAATGCCACGCGTTCCGCCGGCGGACATGGTGCCCTCCACGTCCCGCAACACGCCGAACAGGGCAAGCAGCAATTCCTTCTGCCCCTGGCCATCAAGGCCGCCGAGCCCGACGATTTCTCCAGCGCCCACCTCCAGGTCGACGCCCTTGAGGCGGTTTTCCCAGCGCAGGTTTTCGATGCCGAGGCGGGCCGCATAGGTCCCCGGCGCCGGTTTGGGCGGGAACTGCGCTTCGACATCACGCCCGATCATCATGCGGACGATGTCACGATCAGACCGTGTTCCCTTGGCAAAGGTCTCGACATGACTGCCATTGCGGAACACCGAGAGCGTATCGCACAGCGCCTCCACCTCGTTCATCCGGTGGGAGATAAAGAGGCTCGCGACACTGTCGGCCTTGAGCTCGGCCAGGAGGTCATAGACGGTTTGGACGTCGCGGCTGGTCAGCGCCGACGTGGCTTCGTCCAGGATCAGCACCTGGGGCTGTTTGCCCAGTGCCTTGGCGATCTCCACCATCTGTCGCCGCGACAGGCTCAGATCGCGCACCAGCGCATTAGGGTCGACATCCTCGCACTTGATGCGGGCGAGGAGCGCTTCGGCGCGGCGCCGCTGGGCGCGCGCATCGATCATGCCAAAGCGCCGGGGCGGATCGGCGATGGAGATATTGTCCGCCACGGTCAGATCAGGCAGAAGCGACAATTCCTGAAAAATGCAGACAACACGGGCCCTGGCTGCGTCGGACGGGGAGGTGAAATGGACCGACTGGCCATTGACCTGCACTTCGCCCCGGTCGGGCCGCAACACGCCGGAAATGATCTTGATCAGGGTCGACTTGCCCGCGCCGTTCTCGCCCAGAATGGCGTGCGTGCTGCCTTTGCGGCATGCAAAGTCGACATTTTCGAGCGCCCGTGCGCCCGAGAAGTATTTCGACACGCCGCTCAACTGGACGATGGGCGGGTCGATCTGTGGGCTGGACGTCAAGGCGCGGCTCCCATTTCCCCGCCATCTGGCGGGCACCTGTGGGGTGATGAGGGTAAGACTGGACGGCGGGAACGGGCTCGCCGTCGGCAATGGAACACGAAGGCGACGCGCCGCGCCGCCTTCGCCCTGTTCATGTGCCGGATCGCGCTTTAAGTCGCGTCGGCTTCGTTCTGGGCCATGATGGCCGGACCGGTGATGTTGACGCCACAGGCCGGGAACTCGTTCACGGTGAAAAAATTGTCCGGAAGATCGGACCAATAGTTCACGCCGTCCTCGAGCTGGTCATAGGTTACCATGGGCAATGGAACTGAGATCAGCTGGGGCATGACATTGCCTTCCAGCGCTGACACGGCTGCCTTCATGGCGATGGCGACTAGGCCGGGCGACTGACCGATGGAGATGCTCTTGAGACCTGCATCGGCGTGTTCGGCGACCAGCTTGCGGAAGCCGTTCTCGGACTCGCCGGCGACAGGCACCATCGGGTGGCCGGCGTCGAGCATGGCCTGAACCACCCCGGTCGTGCCGCCTTGCGCCAGGATGGCGTCGAACTGACCATGCACCGCAATGGCGTCGGCCACGACCTTCTGCGCCGTGCCATCATCCCAGTTGCCAACGACCGAGATGCGTTCCCAGTCCCCGCCGGATTCATCGAGCACGGCATGGATGCCGATCGAGCGGTCACGATCGACCGAGTTACCGGCGAGGCCGCGCACTTCGAGCAGCTTGCCCGAGGTCTTGCCCTGGCTGGCGAGCTCATCGACCACGAACTGGGCCCAGGAGCGGCCCATGGCCAGCTGGTCCTCGTTGACCTGCATGACGGCATCGGTATCAAGCACGTTGTCGAACGGCACGAGCACGACATTTTCCCGATCCGCCAGCCTGATCACACGATCAAAGCCTTCAGGGGACACGGCGATGGTGACGATGGCGTCAAAACCCTGATTGATGAAGTCTTCTATGGCACCCAGCTGGGTTGCTGCATCCGTGCCGGTAGAGACCACCTTGAACTCGGCAATCTTGTCCTTCATGGCCGGGTCTTCGGCAAAGGCCTTGGCGGTCTTGATCATCTGGATGCGCCAGCCATTGCCCACGAAGCCATTGACCACGGCAACCTTGTAGGGACCCTCCTGAGCCGGCCACTGGAAGTATTTCGTCTCTGCGTCCCAAGGCGCAAAGCAGCCTGGATCAACACCGGGACCGGCGACGATTTCCGGCCCTGCAACGGCAAGGCTCGTCGATGCCATCAGACCGGCCATGCTGCCGGCAATAAAAGTGTTAAGTTTCATTTTCCCTCCCTTGGTGCGCGAATGCACCCTCTTGTTGATGCCACCTGCTGTGGTCATCAATCCTGCCCAACCGCCTTGCCTCCCAACAAAGCGGTAGATCGTTTGGCGCCATCAGGCGCTCCCCAACTTCAGTCCTTCGATCGAAGTCCGGTGGCCGCTGGGGCGCTATCACCAGCACTGAGTCCAGTCCCGGAGACACTCACGCAGCTTTCTCCTATTTGTGGGACATTTGGATAGGGGAAAGCCGTCATAGAGTCAAATTCAACGATATTAGCGGCGAAAATTACTTGTTAAGAGCGAATTGGACCAACGAATGGGCGTGATTTTCTGATGATGTGCGGGTAGAACGGCAAGAGGGTGGTCCCGAAAACACGGCAATTCCGGGCGCTTGCGAGAAAAGACACGGGCCGTCAGGCCGGTCCAAGCCTGGGTCCATTCTCGCGTGACATAGACATTGCCCGGCGCATCGGGGCGCATTATGGCTCTGGTGCGCATGGGGAGGAAAACATGGCTGCCGAACCGCTTTATAAGGTGATTGACCCCCGCTTCGCGCGCAAGATCCTGGGCAATGCCCGGCTTGACCTGCTCTATTCCGACTGCCGCTGGGCGGAAGGGCCGGTGTGGTTCTCCGACCATGACTGCCTCTATTTTTCGGACATCCCAAACCAGCGCGTGCTGCGCTATCTGCCAGCTGACGGATCGACGTCGGTCTATCTAGCGCCGTCCAATTTTGCCAATGGCCACACCCGCGATCGGCAGGGCCGGCTGGTTTCTTGCGAGCATGGCACGCGGCGCGTGACGCGGACGGAGACCGATGGCTCGATCACGGTGTTGGCGGACAACTTCGAGGGCAGGAAACTCAATTCGCCCAATGATGTCGTGGTCAAGTCGGATGGCTCGATCTGGTTTACCGACCCGAGTTACGGCATACTTTCGGATTATGAGGGCTACGCATCTCCGCCGGAGCAGCCGGTGCACGGCGTTTATCGCATCGACGGCGAGACTGGCATGGTCTCGCTGATGGTGGGCAATTTCGTGCAGCCCAATGGCCTGGCTTTCTCGCCTGACGAGGGGCGGCTCTATGTAGCCGATTCAGGGGCCAGCCATGACCCCGAAGTGCCCCGGCACATTCGCGCATTTGATCTGGTCGACAATGGCAAAGTGCTGCGGGACGCAGGGCCGTTCGCATGGGTCGACAAGGGCATCCCCGACGGGTTTCGTGTCGACAGCGAGGGCTGGGTCTGGTGCTCGGCGGCCGATGGGGTGCAGGTGTTCGACGACACGGGCAAGCTCTGCGGCAAGATCCTGGTGCCGCAGACTGTTGCCAATCTCGCCTTTGGCGGTCCGCAACGAAACCGTCTGTTCATCACCGCAACGACCGGGCTTTACGCCATCTATGTCAATGCGCGGGGTGTGCAGACCCCTTGAGGCGCCGCGACGCCCAACCCGTGAGCAGGCGATCCACCGAGATTGCGCCGCCGCCATAGGCGGTGAGCGCAAGGGCCATGGCGAACCAGGGCAGGTGGAAATTGTAAAGGCCATCGGGGATTGTGAGCTGGATGATCATTGTCATGCCCAGAATACCCAAAGCGGCAAAGCGGGTGCCAAGGCCGAGCACCAGCAGCACCGGCAGCACGATCTCGCCCAGGCCGGCGAGAAAGGCCATGGCCAGCGGTGCCGGATAGGCGAAAGCCTGGCCAAGGATATGCAGCCGGAATTCCTGCTCAAAGAGATAGCGGGCGCCCGATGAGAGGCTGAGAAAGCCATCCCATTTGGTGAGGCCCGAACGCCAGAACGGAATGGCCAGCGCCACGCGCAGGGCCAGCAGCGGCAAGGCCGGTGGAATGGCGGCAAGGGTCCGGTCGGTGCGAGCAACAAGGCCGGTCAAGCGCTCAAAAAACATGGTGAGGCTCCTGTTGCGGAGTGGCAAAGGCCCCGAGCCCCGCGAGGCCAACAAGGGCCGAACCGGGATCGAAATCGGGATGGGTGGCCAGCACGGTTTCTGCCGCCGTGCCCAGGGCGTGTCCCATGGCCAGCGCCGACAGCAACAGCGCGGCAGCCGGCGGCACGATGGTGAGCCGCATATCTGCCTGAGGGCGCGTCAGGAGGACCCGCTCGGGACCTGTATTGACGGGCGGAACAAAGGGCGTGACCTGATGGGCGGACCAGATGGAGCCGACGGGAAAGGCGGAACTGACCAGGCGCGTTGGGGGCGCGAGGCGGAGGCGCAGATTGCCCAAACTGTCGGGGGCCATCGCGCCGAGATCGGCCGGGGTCAGTACTGCCGTGTCGAAGGCGTTGTAGGCCTCCGTCCACATGGCCTCCAGCCGGGCCAGGTCAGGCAGGAAGGGCAGGCCGGATGCCGGGGCGAAGGTGGCGATGAATTGGGGGAAGCTGTCGCCATAGTGGAGCAGCACCGGAGAGGATGGCTTGTTGTCGCCGACATAGAGCCGGGCCATGCCGGAAAAGAAGTCCGCGCCCACCACAAGCCGTATCACCGGAAAGCGCGCGGCAATGGCACCGAGAAGGCCAACATGGACATTGTTGCGATAGACCGCGAAACGCCTGGTGTCTGACGTGCCGCGAGGTGAGAGCAGACCTGCCGGCACCGGGCGGGACGGATCGGTGAGGGCGGAGGTGAAGTGGTCCTGACTGGTCACGACGCACGCCTTTGCGCGATGGTTCCATCGAGAACCGCATCGACCAGGCGCACCTCGTCCATGAGCACATCGAATGCGGGTACATCATTGTCCCATTCGATGAGGGTCGGCAGTGCCCCGGTGCGAGCGATGGTGTGAGAGAATAGCGCAAAGACATCGGGACCGACGCGGCTGCCATGGGCATCGATCAGCAGGCGTTCGCCGGCATCGTCGGTGGTTTCATCATAACCGGCGAGGTGAATCTCACCCACATGCTGGATTGGAAAGCGGTCGATATAGGCGAATGGGTCGAGCCGGTGATTGACCGCAGAGACCATGACATTGTTGACGTCGAGCAGCAGGCCGCAGCCGGTGCGGGTGGCGATGGCGGCGAGGAAATCCACCTCGTCGATGGTGCTCTCTTCAAAGAGCACGTAGGTCGAGGGATTTTCGAGCAGCATGGGGTGCCCGAGCGCTTGCTGCACTTGATCGACATGAGACGCGACACGGTCCAGCGTCCGGGGCGTATAGGGGACAGGCAAGAGATCGTTGAGATAGGCCCCGTCGTGGCTGGACCAGGCCAGGTGCTCGGAAAAGGAGGCCGGCTTATAACGCTCGACAAGGGCGCGCAGACGCGCGAGATGGTCCAGGTCGAGAGGCGCCTCGCCGCCGATTGAAAGGCCCACGCCGTGGAGCGATAAGGCGTAATGGTCGCAGATGGCGCCCAGGTAGCGATGTGGCGGGCCGCCCTCACCCATGTAATTTTCAGCATGCACTTCAAAAAAGCCGAGATCGGGCCGCTCGGCGATTATCTGCGCATAATGCTGGGGCTTGAGACCGAGGCCCGGGCGGGCCGGCAGGCTATCGAATGGCATGGAAACCTCCCTGGTGGCAAAAAGGCGGGAGGCCCTTGAGCCCCCCGCCTGGACAATCAGCTCGCCATGGGAAGGTCGCGGTCCAGCGGCTCTAGCGAGCCCATGCGATCGCCGTCGATCATCATGGCGATGCAGGTGCCGGCAGGAACGGCTTTCCAGGCATTGCCCTGATAATCGATGGTGGAGGTGCCGGCACAGGTGGTGCCGGGACCGGCGGCACAATCATTGGCACCGGCAAGGGCCACGCCGTAGCACTTTTCGGTCGTGGCCATGGCATCCTGGGCAACGGCAGAGCCGCCAAGGGCGGCTGTCAGTGAAGCGGCCAAGGCAAATGTGGACAGGCGGTTCATCGAAATTCTCCTCGTTTCAGGAACCCTCCAGGTTCCGACACGAAGACATTCGTCGCTGAGTGCCCTGCGTTACAGACGCCACGATTGTTCACGGCATCGTGATCGCGAGTCCTGAAAAGGCCGACACCCTTACGAGTGTCGGCCGGCAATGCTCAGGTCATTGAAATGGCTTGAACCGGATCAAATCCAGTAGGGCGTCACGCCATAATAGTCGTGGACGCGACGACCGTTCTCGGCGGTCCAGAAATCATCGTCCTCGCGCTCATATCGAGGCGCGCCTTCGAGCTGATCCTTCGTGATATCGACGCGATAGCCACCCAGTTCCTGGTCATAGTCGAGCTTGGACCAGGGGAGCGGATAGTGATCGTGACCGATGCCGAGGAAACCGCCGAAGCTGAGAACGGCATAGGAAACCTTGCCGCCGCGCTTTTCGACCAGAATGCGCTCAATCGAGCCGATATGCTCGCCATTGGGGTCATAGACCTTGGTGCCCTCGACCTTGTCGGAAGCGATCAGGTCATGGGTTTCCTTGACGTCGGCAGTGTCGACACGCTTGTCATCATAGGCCATTTGGTCCTCCTTGCTTGGGGTGTGCAAGGGCAACGCGGCGACCTCGGACAGGTTTCGGGAAAACTGAAAATGTGATCAGGCCACGAGGCGTGGGCGAGAGGCAGGCCGCGGGCCGTGTGCAGCCAGATAGGCCACGAAGCCCTCGATCAACAGCGGCCGAGAAATACAATAGCCTTGGGCAAAGTCCACGACGCCTGTGGCCTTGAGCGCCTCGAGACGTTCATTGGTTTCGACGCCTTCGACAACCAGCGAGCGCCCGGACGCCCGGACCAGATCGATGGCATGATCGAGCATGCGGGCCATGACCGAGTGATTGGGAGCCATGGCGAAGGAGCGGTCGAGCTTGACCCCGTCGATGGAAAGGGCGGCCAAGTTGTGCATGGACGAATATCCCGCGCCGAAGTCGTCGATATAGACCTTGAGCCCGGCAGCCCTGAGCCGTTCGATTTCCACCTGCGCCGTTTCCGGGCTGATCTCGGCAGTCTCCACGATTTCGACCACGACGTCGAACGGGGAGTCGACGAGAAAAGGCGCAAAGACGGGTACGAGGCGACCGGCATCGAGATCTTGCGGGAAGATGTTGAAATTGACTTGCAGCCGAATCCCGGCCGGCACGCGCGAGACCAGATCGGCATAGGCATAGGCGACAACCATGGCGGTGAAGCGCTCGGTCAGGCCGTGCTTTTCAATGATGGGCAGGAAGCGGTCCGGGGCCACGATGGTGCCATCGACATCCTGCCAACGGGCCAGGACTTCGCAGCCGGTGGCAATGCCGCTCTTGAGGTCGAGCAGAGGCTGATAGGCGCAAACGATTGATCCCTTTTCCAGGCGCCGCAGGAAGCGGGCCTCAAAGGACCAATAGCGTTCGATCAAGGCAAGTGCCTGCTGCGACACCCATGCGGACAGAACCGCCACGACCAGGAGGATGACGCTAATGCTGGCCCAACCCAGCGAGAACAGATTGACCAGGATGGCCCTGCCGGCGAGGCAATGCACGCCGGCTGTATCGCAGGCGACCTGATAGAAGGCCCCACCAATCAAGTTAGACAGCGGCGAGCCATTGTGAAGAATGGCTTCGGTGTAGATGCCCGGTACGCCGGAGCGATGCCACCAACGCCTGTCGACCGCCCTGAAGACAAGCTCGTGATCCATCCAGCGCGGGCCCGTGGCAGGCAGCGGCTGGGCGGGGATCACCATCGCGTGCTGACCGCGCCGGGCGATGGTTCCGGTGACCCCGGCGAGGTCGAGGAAGGTCAAATCCCGGTCGAGCCAGAAAGAAACGCTGAATGGATTGGCGCCATCAATATCAGGGGCGCCCAATTGGGAGGGGCGCGGGAAGACCCCTGAATTGACGGAGCAGATCACCGCTCCGCCATCAACATAAAGAAGTTCGTTGATGCCATCAGGCAGAAAAGCGATGCGACGCATTTCATCGAGAAAGCCCGGCGAACAGGGATCGGTAGTCAGGCGCTGTTCCATGATATCGAAGGTGGACATCACATTGGAGCGCAGCCTTTCGTACGGCTGCAACCCCTGGCCGATTTCGGTGCGCATGTTTTGCGCCACCTGTTCGACCACGATCCAAGTGGCTCCGGAGAGCATGACCACAAATGAGGCAAGCCAGAGCACCAGCCGCAGGCTGCGCCGGTGTGTTCCGGAAATGAAGAAGCCGATAAAACGGCTCATAAAATGCTCTCCTAGCGCCCTTATTTCACCCTCAACTTCTCAAGACGAAGTTAAACCTTTCCCTCGGTTGCAGTGGGTGGAACTCCATTAGCGCCCCGGGCATTGAACTCCATAAGCCCTGAATTCCGGCCACAGGAGGATATTGTAATGGTGTTCGACACCCTCAAGCAGCGAATGGGCGGAGGCGACCAGCTGAACCCGATGCAGATCGCCCACCACACCCTGTTCACTGCTCGCGAAAAAATCGAACTGCTCAACCAACTCAAGGCCGAAGCCACTGGAGCGCAGACCGAAGGTAAGCCCGTGGCCTTCGAGCCGGAGGAAATCGATCAGGCCATTGCCGAAGTGCGCGAAGGCGTCGAGAGCGGTGTCGGCACCGAGACGGTGCTGAAAGGGGATTTCTGATGGCCGAACCCAAGGAAGAACATTCGCCGCAGGTGGCTGAAGTCGATCATTTGGTGGATGAAAACGGCGCGAAGCTGGATGTGCCCGATGGTTCAGGCCTGAAGGTGGCGGGAGAACACGACACTACAGTCGGCTCGACCGGTCCGACCAATTGGTGGCTCTACGGACTGGGCGCTCTGGCCATTCTCATCGCGATTCTGCTGGTGATGCAGATTTTCTCCGGTGCGCCGGGCACCGACATGCAGCCGGGCACGCCGACTTCCGAACCGGTGGTAGAAACGCCCGAGCAGTAGACCAGACTGTTCTTCAAAGCAAAAGGCGCGACCCGTGCGGATCGCGCCTTTTGCATTTCGTGCAGACCAAACTCAGCCGCGAATGGGCGAGAGCTGGATTTCGACGCGACGGTTCTGGGCGCGACCGGCTTCGGTGGCATTGGATGCGATGGGAGAGGTTTCGCCCTTACCTTCGATGTAGAAGCGGCGCTGGTCGATGCCCTGATTGGCCAGGATAGTCGCGACGGAAACGGCGCGGCGCTGGCTGAGCGAGAGATTGTAGGCGTCGTCGCCCTGGCTGTCGGTGTGGCCATAGACATCGACAATGGTCTTGTCGAACTTCTTGAGCACCAGCGCCACGGAGACCAGGGTCTGGTTGAACTGGGGCTGCACTGTCGACTGATCAGTGGCGAAGGTGATGTTGGAGGGCATGTTGAGGATAATCTGGTCGCCCACGCGGGTGACCGAGACGCCGGTGCCCTGCAGCTGGGCACGCAGCTCGGCTTCCTGCTGGTCCATATAGTTGCCGATAGCAGCACCGGTGAGGCCGCCAACGCCGGCACCGATCAAGGCGCCGACGCGCGGATCACCACCTACGGCCGCACCAACAATGGCACCCGCGATGGCACCGCCGCCAGCACCGATCAAACCGCCGCCCGCTGTGTTGGAGAGCTGCGACTGGCCGGTATAGGGATTGGTGGTAGTGCAGGCGCTCAGTGCCAGGGTCGCGGCAAGGGCGACGAGGACCTTCGACTTCATAAGTTTCCCCCATAGGATTCGGTAACAGGTGGCCTTGTGTTGCCCTTGAATAAGGCAGGAGCGTGATGAGGGGAAGAGCCTGAACCGGGGATGAACGAAGATCAGCTATTGGCCCAGCCCGCATCGACGAGGAATTGCTGCCCTGTGATCATGGCGCTGTCCTGGGCGGCGAGGAACAAAGCCATGCGGGCGCAATCCTCGGGCGAAAGTGCTTCAGGGATGGCCTGGGCCTTTTTGACCTCGGCCAGGGTCTCGGCATTGACCCAGAGTTCGAGCTGGCGTTGGGTTATAACGGCGCCGGGAACCAGCGAATTGACGCGAATACCGGACGGGCCCAGCTCGCGCGCCATGGCACGGGTGAGGCCATGCATAGCGGCCTTGGCGGTTTCATAGACCGGAATGTCGGGGGTCATGATCATCCAGCTGATCGAGCCGTAATTGATGATCGAGCCCCTGCCCGCCCTTGTCATGCCCGGCGCCACGGCCTGGATGGCAAAGAAGGCGTGCTTGAGATTGACCGCCATGCGCTGGTCCCACTCGTCCGGCGACACCTCCGCCCATTGATGGCGCTCATCATGGGCGGCATTGTTGACCAGCACCAACGCATCACCATGCAGACGTGCCAATTCGGCTATGGCGGACTGGTAGGCGGCAATGTCGGTGACATCGCAGCGGATAAAATGGACAGCCCGGCCAGCACGGCGCAGTTCGGAGGCCAGTGCCTCCCCGGCGTCGACCGCAATATCGACAAAGCCGACCTTGGCGCCCTGTTCGGCGAAGGCGCGAACCATGAACTCGCCGATACCGGACGCGCCCCCCGAAATGACGACGGGACAATCCTTGAGACTGGGATAGGCGGCAAAGTGGGTCATAGGTTCGGATTCGCAAATCAGGGGCTGTCGTCACAGATAAGCGCACCTGCACGAACCGGGCAAGTCCCGCTTGGTGTACGTACCTCAGACTTTCGTCGTGATGGACGAATCCGGGCCGGACACGAAGCATCTCGCCCGCGGATAGCTTTAGTGCAGGCGCTCGACCGCAGGTGCCATGGTGTGAGGCGTGACGTCGCGGCGCTCGATCTCTTCGAGCAGGGACATCACCTTGTCCACATTTTCCAGATGGCGCTGTTCCATGGAGAAATTGAAGGTCACGTAATCGCGGCCCGGACAGAAGGTGCAGATATTGACCTCGGTGTGCCAGGCGCCACAGTAGAGCGGCTCGACCATGCCATGGGTCAGGGGGCCATAGGTGCGGTGCGGCGGCACCAGGGTCAGCACGATATGGGTGCCACCATTGAAGCGCCAGAAGCGCTTGTTGGGCAGGAAGGGGAAGACCCGATTGACTGCCCGCATGGCCTTGAACATGGAATTGATGACCATCTGGAACGAGGTGATGTCTTTCTGTTCGATGCCGGCCACGGTGTTGTCCACGGCGCGCACGTAATCGACGAAATCGTCCATGACGGTGAACTTGGCCTCAAGGGCACGGACGCGGAAGAAGTCGTCGTCGCTGGTGTTCCGCCTGGTGTCGAGCATGGTGTAATTGGCGCCGATCACCTTCTTGCTCATGTGCTTTTCGGCGCCTTCGCCATTGAGCGCATGGGTCACCAGGGCGAACATCAGAGAGCGCTGGCGGACGCCCAGCTTATTGGCCAACTGGCGCAGGCGGTGGCGCTCGATGGCCAGAGTGCGGAAGCCCCAGGGCTTCTCTTTGGGGGCCAGGATATTGGCCAGGATCAGGTAGATGAACGTGGTCAGGCCGCCCCGGAAAGCGCTTTTGAAGCGATCGCGCCAAGGCAGCTTGTTTGACTTGTCGGACTGCACGCCGTGTCCGGCAGAGGCCGAGCGCGTCAGCAGGGCCGAGTCGGACCCTTCCAGAAGCGCGTGGCTGGAGCGCACCTGGAGGATGGCCGCGCGCCCCTGGGCGTCGGGACCGCCCCGGCGCACCGCCGCCATGACGCGGAACAGCGGCAGATCCTTGCGCTCGAAAATATCGGACGACTTGCCCAGCCACTTGTCGGGATAGCCATCGAAATCGTCGACCATCTCCACCGAGGTGATGGCGTCGAGCATGTGCTTGGGAAAGGGCTGGCCGGGCTGGGCACCGACATAGCCATGGGTGAGCTGGGGCGCCAGGGCGATCATTTCGGCCACCATGTTGGCCATGCCGTCCTTGTCGTAGCTCTGGGTGGAAAAGGCGGTGAAGAACACCGTGTCCCGCCCCTCGTAGAGAAACCACTGGAAATCGGTGAACAGGGCCTGCGGATTGCGCTCGACCGCTGCACGCGCCAGGGCCAGCGCATCGGTCTGCTGGCCGGCGAAACTCGAAGACGAAAAACTCTTCACGCTAAAACTCCCCCCACATCCCTCCCAGGACGCGTTGATCTAAGCGCAGTCCGTTCAATCTATCAACAAGGACTAAAAGGTCCGGTTAACCAGCACTGCTCTTGTCACCTGGGACGCGTGCCATAAGTTCCGAGCATGGAGCCCACAAGCCGCAGTTGGCAGACAGGGCGGCTTACCCTAGAATAGTTCTCAAGTTTGCTGGCTGCCCCCTGTGCGCATAAGGGGTTAGCTGCGCCAGCGCGTCGAATTGACCTATGTCAATGCGGCGTGTCGGGGATTAGGTAGGGCATAAGGAGCATGGTTCGGCTGCCCCGCCGTCCCAGCGCTCGCAAAGGATTGGCTCTCATGGACTATCGCGGTATTTTCGAGGATGCAGTGGATACGCTGCGGGCAGAGAAGCGCTATCGCGTCTTCGCAGACCTCGAAAGAATTGCCGGCCGCTTTCCCCGCGCCCTCTATCGCGACGATGCCGACAATGCGCGCGAAATCACCATCTGGTGCTCCAACGATTATCTGGGCATGGGCCAGCACGACAAGGTCGTCAAGGCCATGCAGGACACCGCCGGCGCGATGGGCGTCGGCGCCGGGGGCACGCGCAATATCTCGGGCACCAACCGCCCGCTGATCGAGCTGGAGCGCTCGCTGGCCGACCTGCACCGCAAGGAAACGGCGCTGGTGTTCACATCGGGCTTTGTATCCAACGAGGCCTCGATCTCGACCATTGCCCGGCTGCTGCCCGATTGCGTGATCTTCTCGGACCAGCTCAACCACGCCTCGATGATCCAGGGCGTGCGCCAGAGCGGCATGGAAAAGCGGATCTTCCGGCACAATGACGTGGCGCATCTGCGCGAACTCTTGAGCCAGGTCGATCGCAAGCGGCCTAAGCTCATCACTTTCGAGAGCGTCTATTCGATGGATGGCGATGTTGCCCCCATCAAGGAAATCTGCGACCTGGCCGAGGAATTCGGGGCGCTGACCTATATCGACGAAGTCCATGCGGTGGGCATGTATGGTCCGCGCGGCGGCGGCATTGCCGAGCGCGACGGGCTGATGGACCGTATCGACATCATCGAGGGCACGCTGGCCAAGGGCTTTGGCGTGATGGGCGGTTATATTGCGGCCAATCGCTCGATCGTGGACGCGGTGCGCTCCTATGCGCCCGAGTTCATCTTCACCACCGCCCTGCCCCCGGCGCTCTGCGCCGCTGCCCGCGCCTCCATCGAGCATTTGAAAGGCAATGGACAGGAGCGGATGATGCAGCAGCGCCAGGCGCGGCTGACCAAGGCGATCCTGGCCGATGCCGGCCTGCCGGTGATGGAGACCGAGACCCATATCGTGCCGCTGATCGTGGGCGATGCCCGCGCCGTCAAGGCCGCCAGCGACATGCTGCTCGACAAGCACAATATCTATATCCAGCCGATCAACTACCCCACCGTGCCCAAGGGCACAGAGCGGTTGCGCATCACCCCAACGCCGCTGCATACCGACGAGATGATCTTCGAGTTGCGGCATGCGCTGGTAAGCGTGTGGACGAGCCTGGAGTTGCCGCGCGAGCGTGCCAATCCGGCCATCACAGCCAGCAAGCTGACCAGCGGCGACCTGACGCTGCCCAATCTGGGCGGCTAAACTCACGCCTTCGCGCGTCAGGCCGATTTTCTGCGGATCAGTTCAAACCCCAAATCGTGCACCGGGCCCAAGGCCTCGTCGCTGCCGAAACGGCTCAGGATCGCATTGGCCGCGACCTGCCCCAGCCTGTGCCGGTCGATACGGATGCTGGTCAGGGCCGGCTCAGTGTCGGCGGCAAAGTCCTGGTCACCGAAACCGATGACGGCGAGATCCCCCGGCACGGAAAGACCTCGAGAAGCGGCTTCCAGCAGCACTCCTTGGGCGAACTGATCGGAACTGCAGAACAGCACTGTCCGGGGACGCAGGGCTTGGTTCAGCAGCTGTGCCAGTGCCTGCCTGCCAAGGCCGAGCGAGGCCGAAATACCAAAATCGACGCTGGTGACATCTGTGCTCGTCGATGCAGCAAAGCGGGTGGCGAAGGCGTCGCGCCGACGCTGCGCGCGATCATCTCCTGCGGTGATGGTGGCGGCATGGAGATAGCCCGCCCCGACAGCGAAGTCGGCTGCTGCGGTCCCGGCAGCGGTATGGGAAAAGCCGACGCAGCAATCAATGGGCGTGTCGGAAATGTCCCATACCTCGACAACGGGTATTCCGGCATTGAGCAGCATCCGGCGAGCGCCGGGACCATGGCGCACCCCGGTGAGCAGGATTGCGTCAGGCCGCCGCGACAGATGGGTGGCAATCGCCTTTTCCTCACGCTCGAGATCGAAAGCGGTTTCGGAGAGCATGATCTGGTAGCCGTGCCCCCACATGATGCCGGAGAAGGCATGCAGCATGCTCGAATAGACAATGTTGGTTACCGAGGGGACCAGCGCAGCAATCAGGTTGGATTTGTTCGACGCCAGCGCTCCCGCCACAGCATTGGGCACATAGCCGGTGCGAGCAATGGCATCGTGGATACGCTTGAGGGCTTCGGGCGAGACCTTGTCGGGCGAGGACAGGGCACGCGACACCGTCACTTGCGAGACGCCGGCGAGCCGCCCTATCTCGGCCATGGTAACGCCGCTGCTGCGGCGGTTCTGCGCTGGGTCTCGGGTACGGCCTGCCATGGCTAGGTCTTACAGATTGCTCGCTGGGCCGCCAAGGGGTCACTCGACAGCGCCCCCCGGTATGCGGTTCCTGCGCGCCATGAGGATGGACAGCGCCACCGACCCGATGATGAGGACCCACATCAGCACGGCGATCCAGCTCTTGGTGAAGAAGATGGTGAGGTCTCCGAACGATTCGAGGCTCTTGACGAAGTAAATCTCCGCCGAGGGCCCGAGAATGAAGCCTATGATGAAGGGAGCAACCTCGAGCCGGAGCTTGGTGGCCAGCCAGCCGAACACGCCAAAAATCAGCAGCGTCCAGACATCGAACATGATGCCGTAATTGATGGTGTAGGCGCCGATGACGCACATCATCAGGATGACCGGATAAAGAATGTGCTTGGGCACCGCCACGACGAGAGCAAACCAGCGGATGGCGAAATACATCATGACGAACATGGCGAGGTTGGCGATGACCATGGCCAGGATCATGGCGTTCCAGGTATCGCCGTTATTGCCGATGAAGAGTGGTCCGACCTGAATGCCTTGCAGGGCAAAGGCGCCGATCAGAAGCGCGGTAGTGCTGTCGCCGGGAATGCCGAGCGAGAGCAGCGGCACCAGCGCGCCACCGGTGAGCCCGTTATTACCTGCTTCCGAGGCCATGATGCCGGCCGGTTCACCCTTGCCAAAGCGCTCGGGATGCCGGGAGGTGGTCTTGGCTGCCGTATAGGAAAGGATCGACGCGGCCGAGCCGCCGACCCCGGGCAAGATTCCGACAAAGGTGCCGATGCCCGAGGAGCGGACGAGGTTGACGATCTGCCCCTTGAATACCGAAAAGGAAAAGCGCGATCGCGTGCCCACTTCGATCCGCCTGATCGACATGCCCTTGGGCATGCCCTTTTCGGCCTCCTCCAGAATGGCGGCCAGCCCGAACAGGGCAATCAGAACCGGCAGTAACGAGAAGCCGCCTTCGAGCCAGTAGTCGGTGCCGGGCGGGATGAGCCGAAAATGGCCATTGCCCCCATCGGTCACGTCATAGACGCCGATGAGGCTGACGAAAATGCCCAGGAAGCCCGAGAAGATGCCGAGCAGCATATTGCTCGACAGCGCAGCCATGACGGTGAGGGCAAAGAGGATGATCAGGAATTTCTCGACATAGGAGAAACGGATGGCGAAATCGGCCAGGGCCGGTGCGAAGAAATAGAGCGCAGCCAGCGAAATCAGCCCGCCCACGAGTGAAGCGACGATGCCGATGCGCAAGGCCTTTTCGCCCTCGCCGCGCTGGGCCATGGGAAAGCCGTCAAAGCAGGTGGTGATCGAAGATGGCGTGCCCGGGATTCCTAGAAGAATGGCAGGCACCAGTCCGCCAGAAATGCCGCCGACATAGAGTCCGAGCAAAAGCGCCAGTCCATTTTCAAGACCCAGTGAATAGGTAAGCGGCAGGCAGATGGCGACGGCCATGGTGGCGGTCATGCCCGGAATGGCGCCAAAGATGATGCCGACCAGCGTGCCGCCGATAGCGAGGAGCACAAAGAGCGGCGAGATAAGCCCGAGAAAGTCCATTTGGTCGTCGCCTCCCGCTCAGGGCAGAGTGAGAAAGAAGATGTCGCTGAACAGCCACCAGACCAATATGGGTCCGGCGAGAGCGACGATGAACACTGGCACCAATCCGCGCAGGGTCCGCTCATGCATGAATAGCATGCCGGTCAGCGCCACGAAGGGGATGGAGCAGAGCAGGAAGCCCATCCCGGTATTGGGCCAGATATTGCCCACAGGCACCATCAGGGTGAAATAAAGGACGGTCAGAACCAGTGCGCCAAAGAAGCGTAGCTTGTCCATGCGGGCAAAGGTTTCGCGCCACATGGTGCGCGACCCCAGGACTTCACGGCGCTGGGTGACAAGAATGGCCGCCCCCAGAACCAGCAGGATGATGCCGATAAGGGTGGGGAAGACAAGATGGGAGGTCGCGAAGTCGATCTCCACGCGCGTGAGGTCGCTCATTGACCGATCTCCGAAGGTGAGGTGAGACGGCCCGGCCGGTGGTCCAGTCGGGCCGCGGAGAGGAAGAGGTTAGTCGGCTTTGAGTTCTTCGATAATGCCGCCGATGCGCTCGCTCTTGGCGCTCAGGTGCTCAAGCGCCTCGGCCCGCGGGAGATAGTTGGGGATGAAGAAGGCTTCGGCCTGACGCTTCTGAATTTCGCCTGCGGCATAGATTTCCTCGAGCGCGGTGTCGATAGCATCCATCAAGGCGGGATCCATGTCCTTGTTGTAGAGCAGGAAAAACTCCTTATCGAAGGCGAAGTCCTCGGTGCCGTCCAGCGTCACGCTGGTGGCGGGGCTGGCATATTGCAGGAAGTCAGCGCGGGTGGTGGCCCCCATGCCTGCCTCGGGCGCCTGTTCCAGCGTGGCCGGGCGGGCGGTAATCCACACAAAGCGCATGGCCTTCGGATCGTCAGGGGGAAGCTGGGTGAACTGCTCATTGGCCTGGATCGAGCCATTGATCACGTCCGCCAGATCGTCCCACATGGCCTGGTTCTTGTCGGCCTGCGAACCGGTGTTGACGGGCACGATATTGGCTTCCGAACCAGGGGCGCGGACCTTGGCGGCATTGCGCATGGCGGTAAAGCCGATCTCGGAAACGCCGCCGGGCTGGATGGCGACGCGGATCTCGGTGCCGCTCTCGGCTGCGGTCAGAATGTCTTCCATGCTTTTATAGGGCGAATCTGCAGGGACCAGGAAACTGTCGCCCGGATTGATGGCGACGGTCGGTCCGACCACGAAATTGGCAAAGGGATCGTCATTACCTGGCACGCCGTAGAGGTAGGACAGGTAGATCTGGTCGTGATGCAGCATGATGGTGGTGCCGCGCGCGTCTCGCTCAAGCGCCTTGAGGCCTTCGCTGGTGCCGACCGGATCAACCTTGATATTGACGCCCAGATGCTGCGAGAGGGCTTCGGCCACGATCGCGGAATTCTGATAGGTGTCGCCGCCTGTCGAGGTCGAGCCGATCACCATGCGGATGTTTCCAGGCAGGTTCTGAGCCTGTGCCGCGAGCGGCGTCGACACCAGCAGGGCAGCCCCAAGGGCAGCAAGAATCGTACGACGGTTCATCGTCATGTGGTCCTCCCAAGCCGCCACGGGCGGCATTTTCATTGAACGGCGGGCAATCCTCCTGCCCGAACCGCCTCGTCTACGCAATGTATGCGCATACATGACTTTGCGATATTGGCGGCGCATTTGTCAAGTTGTGGCTGCTAATGTGATGATATGCCCGCCTCGGCATATTGACACTGCGAACTGAATACGCATACACAAAGCGGGACTTGGTGGAGGAGTAAATGGCCAACAGCACGCGCAAGACCGCCGCTGATCTGCGCTCGGCCCGATGGTTTGCGCCGGACGATTTGCGCAGTTTCGGGCATCGCTCGCGGCTGATGCAACTTGGCTATTCCGAGGATGACTTCATGGGAAAGCCGGTGATCGGCATTCTCAATACCTGGTCCGAGCTCAATTCCTGTCACAGCCATTTTCCGGAGCGCGTCGAGGCGGTCAAACGCGGCGTATTGCAAGCGGGCGGCTTCCCGGTGGAATTGCCGACGCTGTCGGTGGATGAGAGCTTCACCAAGCCCACCTCAATGCTCTATCGCAACATGCTGGCGATGGAAGCCGAGGAGATGATCCGCTCGCACCCGCTCGACGGCGTGGTGCTGATGGGAGGCTGCGACAAGACCACTCCAGGCCTGGTGATGGGCGGTATCACCGCCGGGGTGCCGATGATCTTCCTGCCGGCTGGGCCGATGCTGCGCGGCAATTATGCCGGAGGGACACTGGGCTCGGGCTCGGACGCCTGGAAATATTGGGACGAGCGGCGCGCCGGCAATGTCAGCGATGCGCAGTGGCGCGGTTTGCAGGGCGGCATTGCCCGCTCGGCCGGCGTCTGCATGACCATGGGCACGGCCTCCACCATGACCGCGATTGCCGATGCGCTGGGACTGACGCTGCCGGGCGCTTCATCGATACCGGCGGTGGACGCGGGCCATAGCCGCATGGCGGCAGATTGCGGAAGGCGGATCGTCGACATGGTCTGGGAGGACCTAACGCCCGACAGGATTGTCACCGACGCCGCGCTGCGCAATGCCGCGATCATCGCCATGGCCACAGGATGTTCGACCAATGCAGTGGTGCATCTGATCGCCATGGCGCGGCGGGCCGGGGTGAAGTTTACGCTCGATGATCTGGATGCGCTCGGGCGGGTGACCCCGCTGATCGCCAATGTCCGGCCCTCGGGCAAGGACTTTCTAATGGAGGATTTCTACTATGCCGGGGGGCTGCTGGCGCTGATGAGCCAGATTAGCGAGCGGCTCGACACCAGCTGCATAACGGTCAATGGCCGGACAGTCGGCGAGAACCTCAAGGGTGCGGTGGTCTATAATGACGATGTCATCCGGCCCCTTTCCAACCCGGTCTATCATGAAGGATCGCTGGCAGTGCTGCGCGGCAATCTCTGTCCGGATGGCGCGGTAATCAAGCCAGCGGCCTGCGACCCGAAATATTGGGTGCATGAAGGACCGGCGCTGGTGTTCGACAGCTATCCGGAGATGAAGAAGGCCATTGACGACGAGCATCTGGAGGTGACGCCGAACCATGTGCTGGTGCTGCGCAATGCGGGACCGCAGGGTGGGCCCGGCATGCCCGAATGGGGCATGCTGCCCATCCCCAAGGCGCTGATCAAACAGGGGCATCGCGACATGCTGCGCATCTCGGACGCGCGAATGTCGGGCACCTCCTATGGCGCCTGCGTGCTCCATGTGGCTCCCGAAAGCTTCATCGGCGGGCCGCTCGGCTTGCTCAGGACGGGCGACACCATCCGCCTCGACCTGCCCAATCGCCGGCTCGACATGCTGGTGGCCGAGAATGAGTTGGAGCGCCGCCGCGCCGCATGGATGCCACCGGCGCCGCATTTCGAGCGTGGCTGGGGATGGATGTATTCCCGGCATGTCACCCAGGCCGACAAGGGTTGCGATTTCGATTTTCTCGAACGCGATTTCGGCCCGGCCGCCGGCGAACCGGATATATTCTAGGATGAGGCTCAAGCAATGCCCCTAACCCTCGACCAGGCCCTGACCGGCATTTCCGGCATCCTGGTGACCCCCTATGACGAACAGGGCGATGTCGCGCCGGGCAGGCTCGCGCCTATTGTGGACCGGGCGCTGGGCGCGGGGCTGCATATGCCCGTGGTCAATGGCAATACCGGGGAATTCTATGCGCTGACCAGCGAGGAAGCGTCCACCATGGTGCGGGCGGTGGTGGAACTGGTGGATGGACGGGCGCCGGTGCTGGCCGGGATTGGCCGCGGCATTCGTGATGCCTGTCAGCTGGCACGGATTTCGGCCAAGGCGGGCGCGACGGCGCTCATGGTGCATCAGCCGCCCGACCCCTTTGTTTCGCCGCGCGGCATAGTGGATTATCTCAAGGCCGTTGGCGACGCCTCCGACGGACTGCCGATGATGCTCTATCTGCGCAATGACGCCATCGGCACCAAGGCTGTTGCAGAGCTTTGCGCCCTGCCCCAGGTCAAGGGCGTCAAATGGGCAACGCCCAATCCCCTCAAACTCGCCGAAGCCAAGGCCGCATGCGATCCGTCCATTGTCTGGGTCGGCGGGCTGGCGGAGGTCTGGGCGCCGACCTTTTATGCGGTTGGAGCACGCGGCTTCACCTCAGGCCTGATCAATGTCTGGCCGGAGCGGTCGCTGGCCATCCATGCCGCGCTCGAGGCAGGCGACTATGCTGGCGCCAACGGTCTGATCGCCGGCATGCGGGCCTTCGAGGACATCAGGGCCGAAGAAATGAACGGGACCAATGTTACCGGGGTCAAAGCTGCGCTCAAGGCGCTTGATCGGGATTGCGGGCCGACCCGCCCGCCCTCGGCCTGGCCGTTGACCAGCAGTCAGCAGGCCAAGCTCAACGCCTTCATTGCCGATAACCAGCTCACCTGACCAAGGAGGTCCGCCATGGACGAGGCCCTGCGCAACAAATTCATGGCCGTTTCGGTCGCTACGCTGGCAACAGCCCTATTCAAGCGCGGTCTGCGCAACCAGGTGATCCAGGGCGTCCACCCGATCAGGGGCAAGGGTGTCAACATGGTGGGTCCGGCCTACACCCTGCGCTATATCCCGGCGCGCGAAGACCGCAACCAGCTTAGCGAGTTCCGCAATCCCGAACATCCGCAGCGCGTGGCCGTGGAAAGCTGCCCAGCGGGGCATGTGCTGGTGATGGACAGCCGCAAGGATGCGCGGGCGGCCTCGGCCGGCGATATCCTCGTCACTAGGCTGATGGTGCGCGGCGTGGCCGGGGTGGTGACCGATGGCGGCTTCCGCGACGCGGCGACCATCAGCCAGCTCGACATTCCCGCCTATCACACTAGGCCGTCCAGCCCGACCAATCTCACCCTGCACGAGGCGCTGGATCTCAATGTGCCAATCGGCTGCGGCGATGCGGCGGTGTTTCCGGGCGACATCGTGGTGGGCGACGACGACTGCGTCATCGTGGTGCCGCAGGGCATTGCCCGGGAGATTGCCGACGAGGCGGTCGAAATGACGGCCTACGAGGATTTCGTGGTCGACAAGGTCAAGGCCGGGACCCCGATCATCGGGCTCTATCCCAGGACCAAGGACGGGTTCGTCGAGGAGTTCGCGGCCTGGCGCCAGCGTGAGAACCGATAGGCTGCTCACCAAGCACCATTGTTCCCATCCCCAATGAGGGACCGGGTGGGCCAATGTCCATCGCTTCCCAGTGGGGTTCGCACCCCTCTGCCCTGAGGGGCGAGGGGGCGATGGAGCGGATGGCGCAATCGCAACGGAAAATGATCCGGTTCCGCCCCAGCGAGCGGCGCTGGGCACGCTACCTCGCCACTCGACCGTAGGTCTCGCGGCCTTCTTGCCTTCAATCGCTCCACTAGAGCGATTGATCCTACGGACCGGCTACGAAGTAAGCACAATCCGCATCAGATCGGCGGTGTTGCGGGCGCCGAGCTTTTCCATGACCCGGGCCCGATGCACTTCGATGGTGCGCGGGGAAATACCCAGTTCGCGGCCCGCCTCCTTGTTGGACTGGCCATTGGTGATCAATTGCAAAACTTCGCGTTCGCGCGGGGTGAGCTGGGAAAAGCCCCGCACCTCGACCGGGCGGCTGCCGGCATGCATGGCGCCCAGATGCACGTCCTTGCGCAAGGCATCGCGGATGACCGTGAGCAATAGCTCGCTGTCGATGGGCCGCGACAGCACATCGGTGGCGCCCAATTTCATGGCCGTGACCGCGGCTTCGAGCTGCGGCGTATTGGCCAGCATCACCACCGGGGTGCCGATGCGCAGAGCCTTGACTCGCCGCAAGATCCCGAGGCCGCTTTCTTCGCCCTGTTCAAGGTTGGCGACCACGACATCGGGTCGGCGCCGCTCCAAGGCGGCGGTGAAATGCGCCGGCTCCAGTGAAAAAGTGGTCTGGAAACCTTCAAGGCGAAACAGCACGCTGAGCGCCTCGCAGGTTCCCGGATCGGGATCGATGACGTGGACCAAACGGTCTCGATTGAGGAATGCGTGGTAATAGGTGTGCGTATTCATGCCATCGCCCCTTCCGGCAGGTTCAACTGAACCGGACAAGCCTGAGCACGCAACGTTCCGCTCAGCGGGACACAAAGCCTCGCCGCCGCTGCACCTCTGCCCAGGTGTCTCGCAAGTGTAGTTTGCTCTAAGTGGTCGCTCTGTCCGATACGCAGGACTACGCGGATTGCGTAGGATCGACTACCTACACAATAGGTATATTTTCTTCTTCACTAAACGTCAATGACCATTTTCCTACCATCGCGGGGAGAATAAGATCAGCATAGATGCCGGCTTTCCGCGTCAGCTCTTGCTGCCGGCCCGGAGGGCGTCGCGGATCTCGGTCAGCAAGACCTCTTCCCTGGATGGGGCGGGTGAGGATTCCACCGGTTCCTTGGCCGCTTCGCGCTTCATGGAATTTATACCCTTGACCACCATGAACAGCACCAGGGCAATTATGGTGAACTTGACCACGGCATTAATGAAGAGTCCGATATTGAGCGTGGCAATACCGGCTTCATTGGCCGCGGCAACCGATGCGACCGGGATGTTGTCAGGATTGGAGAGCACGACGAACAGGTTGGAGAAGTCGATGCCACCAATGACAAGGCCAATGAGCGGCATGAAGATGTCGTCAACAATGGAGGAAACGATCGCTCCGAAGGCGGCGCCGATGATAACGCCGATGGCCAGATCGATCATGTTGCCCTTGACGGCAAAATCCCGGAATTCCTTGAACACGCTCATGTTTTCCCTCTCGTATTTTCCCCATGACCAAGCCCTGGCCGCAGGCACAGTTAACCCGATTTAACGAATGCCGGGCTTTGGGTGCAATTGCAATGGGTCCAATGGCGGTCTTGCACGGCGCGGGCGGCGGGCCGATAAGGACCAGACGCCCAAGCAGAACCCAGGCGCATTTCGCCATGACCTTGCTCGACCACGATCCCGTCCGGTCCATTACCCTGGCCATGGACCACATACCGCAGGGCGTCGCCGTGTTCGATGCCGGGCTGCGGCTGGTCGCGTCCAACCAGCGCTATGACGGCCTGCTGGCCCTGCCTAACGATCTCGTGCGCCCTGGCTCGGCACTGTTCGACATCGCTTTCTATATGGCCGAGCGCGGCGACCTGGGTGCGGGCGATGCAGCGCAATTGGCCATCGAGCGGATAAAGGTGCTGACAGGCGCGCCCACAAGCGTGACGCAGCGCATGGGCGATGCCGGCCAGACACTGGAATTCCATTCGAGCCGCCTGCCCGATGGCGGGCTGGTCGTCAGCATTTCGGACGTAACGGCGCGGGTGCGGGCGGAGCAGCAACTCGAACAGGTCAACCAGACGCTGGAACACCGCGTCGAGGAGCGCACCGCAGCTCTCAAGCAGGTCAATTCGGAACTAGAGGTGGCGCGCGCCAAGGCCGACGCTTCCAACCACGACAAGACACGGTTCCTGGCCGCTGCCAGCCACGATCTGCTACAGCCGCTGAATGCGGCGCGGCTCTATACCTCGACGCTGATCGAGCGAGCGAAATCGACGACCTTTGCCGAACTGGCCAATTCCATCGAGGCCTCGCTGACGGCTGTGGAGGACATCATGTCGGCGCTGCTCGATATTTCGCGCATCGACAGCGGCGCCCTGAAGCCGGCCCCGGCGCCGATCCAGGCGCAGGACCTGCTCAAGAAGACCGAGGTGGAGTTCGGCCCCATGGCGCGCGAGCGCTCCATCGCCCTGCGCATCGTGCGGACCAGGGCCAATGTGCTGGCGGACCGGTCGCTGGTGGGCCGCATCGTGCAGAACCTGGTGTCGAACGCGATCAAATATACGCCGGTGGGCGGCAAGGTACTGGTGGGGCTGCGCCGGCGCGGCAATCGCTGGCGGCTCGACGTGATCGATACTGGCATCGGCTTCAACAAGGACCAGCACAAGCTGGTGTTTGCTGAATTTTCGCGGCTCGAACGCGGCGCCCGCATGGCTCAGGGGCTGGGATTGGGGCTGTCCATCGTGCAGCGCCTTGTGACGGCGCTGGGACTGACGCTGGAGCTGGACAGCCGGGAAGGATCAGGTTCGCGGTTTTCGCTCTATCTGCCGGCGGTGCGCAATGTGCGACCGGCGAGCGAAACCACTGTGAGCCCTGCCGAGCCCGGCTTTGGCACGCTGAGCCTCAAGGTGCTGTGCGTGGACAATGAACGGGCCATTCTCGAAGCCATGGAAGGGTTGCTGAGCCATTGGGGATGCGATGTGCGCACGGCTTTGTCGCTTAAGCAGATCGACCGCGAGCGGCTGCTCGAAGGGTGGTATCCGGACCTGGTGCTGATGGACTACCACCTCGACCAGACATCGGGGCTCGATGCCATCGAGTGGTTGCGGCACAATCTGGGCGGGCATCTCCCTGCGGCGCTGGTCACGGCCGACCGCAGCCCCGCCGTGCGGGCGCTGGCCGAGGATCGGGGCATTGCCGTGGTCACCAAACCGGTTAAGCCCGCAGCCCTCCGCGCCACGATCAGCGGTCTCGCCAACCAGAGCGCCGGCGGCAAGCGGGCCGGCTAGCCGGTTCAGCCTGGAGCTTCGCCCCCCGGCACTGCTGGATCGCCGGTTTCGGGCAGGTTGTAGAATTGGCGAACCACGCTCCAGCCTTCCTCCGCAGTATCCACCACGGTGAACAAGTCAGGATCGTCCGGAGAAATGGTGCCCGCTTCGGCCAGTGCCTCCAGATTGATCACCTTGGTCCAAAATTCCTGGCCGAATAGCAGGATGGGAATGCGGTCCATGCGGCCGGTCTGGATCAGAGTCAGGCTCTCGAAGAATTCGTCGAGCGTGCCGAAGCCGCCCGGGAACACCGCCACCGCCTTGGCGCGCATGAGGAAATGGATTTTCCGAGTGGCGAAATAGTGGAAGTTGAAGGAGAGCTCTGGGGTGACATAGAGGTTGGGCGCCTGCTCGTGCGGCAAGACGATGTTGAGGCCGATAGAGGGCGCGCCCATGTCCGCGGCACCGCGATTGCCGGCCTCCATGACGCCCGGTCCGCCGCCGGTGGTTACGACGAATTCCTTGAAATCGAGCGAGGCAGAAGTCTGCGAGGCAAGCTGCGCGAACTTACGTGCCTCGTCATAGTAGCGCGAGGCTGCCTCGAGATTGCGACGCTGGGTTTCGTTCTTGGCCGCCCAGGCCGGCTTGCCGGGTTCGGGAATGCGGGCCCCGCCGAACAGCACCACGGTGGAGTTAATGCCATGCTCGCGCAGGCGGTACTCGGGCTTGAGATATTCGAGTTGGAAGCGGACGCCGCGCGTGTCCTCCGAGGTCATGAATTCATCGTCGGCAAAAGCCAGGCGATAGGCGGCGCTGCGCGTCTGCGGCGTATCTGGCGCCTTGCGCGATACGGCGACGTCCTCGCCCGAGGTGCGCAGCGATGTCGGATGGCGACGTTTGGCCAAGTCGAGCTCCGTGTTAGACGTGCGCCACAATTCGGCGCGCTTCCAAAGGGCATAAACAGCCGGGGTGGTTCGGGCAAGGGTGGGCATGGCCAATCGGTTCACGAGTGTAGAAGCCGCGATCGACCGGGGGGCGCATGATGTGTTGGCCCGGATACCGCGCGGGCGGGTCGCGGACGGGCTGATCGAGTTCCTGGTGTTCGGGCTCAAACAGGCCTGGGCGTGCCTGTTTGGCGGGTTGATGCTGGGGATGATCCTGGTCACGCGCCTGTGGTGGCCCGAAATCGGCCTGCATCGCTATGACTTCTGGTTTGTCGCCGCGTTGCTGATCCAGACCGGGATGATCCTCACGCGGCTTGAAACGCTCGAAGAAGCGCGGGTGATCCTGATTTTCCATCTCGTCGGCACCGGGATGGAATTGTTCAAGACCACAATGGGCTCGTGGATCTATCCCGAGGAGGCGCTCTTCCGGCTGGGCGGCGTGCCGTTGTTTTCGGGCTTCATGTATGCCTGCGTGGGCAGCTATATGGCGCGCATCCAGCGCATATTCGACATCAGCTTCACGCGCTATCCGCCCGTGTGGATGACCGCCCTTCTGGCCCTCGCGATCTATGTAAATTTCTTCACCCATCATTATGTCTTCGATTTCCGCTGGGTGTTGCTTAGCGTCATTGCCCTGCTCTATGGCCGCAGCTGGCTGCACTACCGGGTGTCCCGCTTTTCCCACCGCATGCCGATGCTGCTCGCCTTCCTGCTGGTGGCGCTGTTCATCTGGGTCGCGGAAAATATCGGCACTTGGAGCCGGGCTTGGATATACCCCGATCAGGCCAATGGCTGGTCGTTAGTCAGCCTTCAAAAGCTTGTCTCATGGTACCTCCTGATGCTGATCTCGGTGGTGCTGGTGACGCTGGTGCACCCGCCCAGGGCGCTTGCTCCCGACCCGGTTGCGGGAATACGATTTCCTTCGACATAGGAAGTTATCAATATTGTTGCTGTAGTTGACTGGGTATTCGCCACCGGGGGACGAACACCTTGCCGGCTGTCAGAAAACACATCGTCTTGATCGGCACACTGGTTGCGGCGCTCGCCGCGATCCTCGTGCCGGTTGTGCTATCGGTCTATATTGCCGGGCGCGAGGCGACCAATGCAGAATTCGGTCGCGCAATGGGCTATGCTCAGGAAGTACTGCGCCGTTCCGAGGGCACCTCGGACCAGATCCTGATCGGTATCAGCCGGCTGGCGAGGCTGGGCGATGTGGATGGATGCGGGCCCGAGAGCATGGCGCTGATGCGCCATATCGATCTGTCGTCGAGCTATATCCAGGCCGTGGGGCGCATCGAGGGCGAAGAACTCATCTGCTCCTCGCTGGGGCTCAGCGGCGCCGACCTGCCCATGGGGCCGGTGGACGCGCTGCAGTCGTCCGGCGTCAAGATCCGGCTCAATGTCACCCTGCCATTCGCGGAGGGCTCGAGCTTTCTGGTAGTTGAGTCTCTTGGATATGCAGCCATCATCCACAAGGACTTGCCCATCGATACGGCAGTGGATGTGCCCGATGTGTCGCTGGCCACCTATTCGCAGACGACCGGCGATATCCTGACGCAACGCGGCCCGATCGACCCCGCCTGGATCACGGCCAGCGCCGATGGCGTCGTGCAGCAATTCATCGAGGGGGATAGTCTGGTGGTGGTTGCGCCCTCGACCAATTATCTCATCGGGGCGGTCGTGGCGCTGCCCGTTGCTCACCTCAATCAACGCATCCAGGGCGTTGCGCTGGTCGCCTTGCCCGTCGGCATCGTGGCCGGCACAATCTTGGCGCTGGCCATTGTCTATCTGGTGCGCCAGCAGCGCGCGCTGCCCAATGTGATAAAGGCCGGCCTGCGCCGCAACGAATTTTTCGTGGTCTATCAGCCCATCGTCGCGCTCGAAACCGGCCGCTGGGTGGGCGCCGAAACCCTGCTGCGGTGGCGGCGGGGCGGAGAAATGGTGCGACCGGACCTGTTCATTCCCGCCGCCGAGGAGTCCGGCCTTATCGGTAGCATCACCGAGCGGGTGGTTGAACTGGTGTCGCGCGATGCCGCCAATCTGTTCCAGCGCCACTCGAATTTTCACATCGGTATCAACCTGTCCCCATCGGACCTGGAAAACGAGGGTACGCTGCGCCTGCTTGACCAGTTGACCGAGCGTACCGGGGCCGGATCCCGCAATCTTCTGGTTGAAGCGACCGAACGCGGCTTTACCGATCCAGACAAGGCCGGCCCAGTCATCCGGCAATTGCGCGCCAATGGCGTCCTGGTCGCCATCGACGATTTCGGGACCGGCTATTCGAGCCTGTCATCGCTGGAGGCGTTCGATCTCGACTATCTCAAGATCGACAAATCCTTTGTGGACTCGTTGGGCACGGGCGCCGCCACCAGCAGCGTGATCATGCATATCATTGACATGGCAAAATCGCTCAACCTGCAGATGATTGCCGAAGGCGTAGAGACCGAGCAACAGGCCAGAATGCTGCGGGAACTGGGCGTGCAATTCGCGCAGGGCTGGCTCTTTGCCCGCCCCATGGTTTTCCGGGAACTGCTCGAAACGCTAGAGGGTTATCAGGCCTGAGGGCATGACGCGCGGTCCGGTTCGGGTTTTAATACTCCCCAGAGCAGCAGTTTGATCCCAGGGAACGCAACGACCGCGGCGCAGGTGCGTTGCGCAAGGGCCCGTTCCCGTGATTTTGGACCCGCCCCGACATGACCGAACCGCTCTATCATGTGATCCTCAATGCCAATTCGGGGACCGCTCATGCCCTCGGCGTCACCGCCGAAACGCTCGGCGCGCTGTTCGAGGCGCATGGCATGAGCGCCAGAATCGACGCCAATAGCGAGCGTGACCTGATGGAGCGGATCGCCGATGCCGTAGCCGGCCCGGCGCAGATCATCGTGGCTGCCGGTGGCGACGGCACCATCACAGCCCTGGCGGGGGCGTTGCTCGATACCGATAAGGACCTTGCCATCCTGCCTCTTGGCACGTTCAACGCCGTGGCCAAGGACCTGCACCTTCCGCTCGACCTGGCGGGCGCGGTGGCGGCGCTCGCGACCGGAGCCAGCCAGAGGATCGATGTGGCCGAAGTCAATGGAAGGGTGTTTCTGCAGAAGGTTGTCATAGGACTCATCCCCGGCCTTGCGGCAGGACGCGAGCATCTGCGCGGCCACGAAACGGCAGCCGCCAAGCTTGGGTTTCTGCGCTATTTTTTCCGGCGGCTGGCCCGCACAAGACGGCTGGCGGTCGCCATTGACCCAGGTGACGGCAAACAGCGCGTCGAACGGGTGCAGGCCATGGCTGTCGCCTGCAACGCCTATGACGAGGGCCTCGGCAAGTTCTTTTCGCGCCAATGCCTGGATCGGGGTACGCTGACCCTCTACATCCTCAAGCACTTCACCGCAGGCGACTTCATCCGCCTGGTGAGTGGCATGTTTCTGGGACACTGGAGGGACGACGAGGCGCTGTCGGTGGAAAGCATTACTTCGGTGACGATCAATACGCGCAAGTCGCTGATCAAGGTGATGTTCGATGGGGAAGTGGAAACATTTCAGACCCCTCTCAGATTCACGATCAGGCCTAGGGCATTGTCGGTGATCGTCCCGGCCGAAGCGGAAGCGTCTGTGGAGGCGGCATGAAAATCCTCCACATCTCCGACCTGCATTTCGGTCATCATGACCCGATTTTGGCCGAGGGCTTTGCCGACGACATCAATGCGCAGCATCCGGACCTGATCGTCGCCAGCGGCGATTTTACCCAGATCGGTACCAAGGAAGAGTTCGAGCAGGCGCGGGAATTCCTCGACACTTTGAGGGCGCCGGTCTTTGCCGTGCCCGGCAATCACGACGTACCGGCGGTCAATATATTCCGCCGCTTCTTCAATCCCTATGGGCTCTACAAGCGCTACATTTCGCCTGACCTGGAGCCGTTCCTCGAAATGGGCGGCGTGGCGCTGGTGGGCATGCGTACATCGCGCCGCGCCCGGCTAGAGTGGAACTGGGGACATGGGACGATCTCGCGGGGACAGCTTGAAGACCTTGCCGAACGATTCAGTCATGCCTCCCCAGATGCAGTGCGGGTGATCGTTGCGCATCATCCGCTGCTATTCCCCACTGAGCCAATGATGCAAAAGACCAAGCGCGTGAAGCGGGCCGATGACGCGCTGGAGACCTTCGCTGGTCTTGGCGTCAGGCTCGTCCTTTCCGGCCACTTTCACCTTTCCTATGTGCGCAAGCATGGCCAGCAGGCGGCCAGCGAAGGGGAACCCACAGGACTAAGCAAATCCACCGTGGCCCCCATCCTTATTGCGCAGGCTTCTTCGGCCATTTCCACGCGCCTGCGTGGCGAGTCCAATGCCTATAACCTCATCGACATTGGCGAGAAGATCACCGTGACAGTGCGCGAATGGACTGACGGGGCCTGGCAGACAAGGGACAAGGCGAGCGAGCCGGTGTAGCCCCAGCAAGGCGCACCAGACAGATCGGGCCCCCTTGCATCGTGGCTCATAAATTCGCATATAGGCGCCGGGAGGTTGGCGCGGACGTGTTCCTCGCCAACCGGGTCAGGTCCGGAAGGAAGCAGCCCCGACGAGATCCTCACGGGTCGATGCCAACCTCCTACTCTCCTCACATATCTCCACCGGAAACCCCGTGGCCAACTGCCCTTTTAGCGGTTGCCGGCTACGAATGCCCAGGGGCGGGAATACGGCGCCGGAGGTTACCCTCCGACGCCAAGATTAGGCCTCAAGCATCGCCAGCACCGGCAGGCGTGACATTCTGGTTGAGGCGCAGGATGTTTGCCGGATCGTAACGCCGCTTGACCTGCTTCAGACGCAGCAAGGTTGCCTCCGGATAGGCGTCGCCGAGGCGCGCGGCGCCGTCCCCGGCCAGGAAGTTGACATAAGCCCCCCTTCCCTCCGGACACAGGGTGCGCATGCAGGTATCCACCCAGGCCTCGTTTTGAGGAAGCGCGGCGGGGTGATCCAAGGCCAGGAAGGCCATCATGATCGGCGCGTCACGATGCGCGAATGCCGTGGCATCAGCCGGGACCCGCGCGGCGGCACCTCCGAGTACGCGAATCTGGGCCATATGCATGGGCGCCTGATTTTGCTCGACCAGGTCAATCAGGTCACGGGCTGCTGCGAACGTTATACCGTCTACGAAACTCGTGCGAACCGACACTGCTGGCTTCATGCCGGGATCCTCCGGGATATACATCGAGCTCATCGTGGCGGGCCCAACCAAATCGGCTATGGGTGTGGCCAGAGCCCTGAAGGGCGCCAGGGCTTCGGCAGCCTGGGTCGCAGGTCCGGCGAAGGCCATCATTGCCATAATGATGGTTTTGCCGACAAGTTCGGCAGGAATGAATGGCAATGGCGGGGCCGGCATAACCATAACGATGGTCGAAAGTTCATCTGGAGCTGCCTCGGCCGCGGCGATGAAGCCGGTCAGCACCTCGGGCGTGGCCGGGAGCAGTAGCGGCCCACCGGTAAACTCGGGAAGCGGGTGCAGCCGGTACTGGAACCGGGTCACAACCCCAAAGTTGCCGCCGCCGCCGCGCAGGGCCCAGAACAAGTCAGGATGGTTGTTCACATCTGCAATCAAAATGTCGCCAGAAGGCGTCACCACCTCAATGGCGAGAAGGGAATCGATTGTCAGTCCGTGCTTGCGCACCAGATAGCCTATCCCGCCACCTAATGTCAGGCCACCAATGCCAACGGTTGCAGCATCTCCGAAGCCGATGATTCGCTGATGGGCTTCGAGTGCAGTGGTCACCTCTCCGGCCGTCAAGCCGGCTCCGGCCCAAGCCCAGCTCCGGTCCTCGGCAATGTCGAGCGCATTAATATCCCGGAGATCGATGACGAGACCATTGTCGCTGGAGCCAAACCCACAGGTGGAATGGCCGCCGCTTCGCACGGCGATTTCCAATCCATGCTGGCGGGCGAAGTCTAGCGTGATGGCCACATCCTTGGCGTCTGCGACGCGAACGATCAATGCCGGCCGGGTGTCCCAGTTGCCCAAAGCAATGGCGCGCACCTGGTCATAGTCTTCATGGTCTGGCGGAATGATCCGGCCTTTCAACTGACGCATGAGCGGGCGCAGGGGAACCGTGGCCCCACTTGGCAGATCGAGTACAGGCTGAAGAATATCGTCCATGGAAACAGTCCTTGTCTGGTTCATCGAGCCGGATGGCCAGGCCATCGGCCAAAAAATGTCTGTGCGGCTCCGGCGGCATCCAGGCAGGCAGCATGACCGTCCGCATCCCAATTGGCATGCAGAACGAGGCGCCCTGGTGGGGCGCGACTGGTCTAGACGTTCCTGGTGACGCTTCCGCACATCACTGCTGCCGCAAGATCGCGGGTCGGGCAGCGACTGGGCGGTGAGATAGATCATGCGCTTTGCTTTGGCTCGCTAAATCTAGCTGCAAGAATTCATAAAAGAATGCTAAATGACGCGGTTGAATGCCGGGCGCTGACTAGTCGCGCACGGCGCGATGTTTGGAGAGCCAGGTCAAGCATGCCACGCGCCGCACACCCCAACACCCCGCAAGACGAACTTGCTGCGCTGAACACATCTGCGGCCAGCCGGGCCAGCACCGACATCCTCACCGACGATATTGCAGCGTTTTGCCAGAGCGGGGTCAGCGTGATCGTAGCACTTGGCGGAGCCGGGGCGGTTCCACAGGTGGGCAATGCCTGTGGCTGCCGACTGTTCGAGGACGGACTAATGCGGGTGCTTCTGCACCGGTCGGGCAATCAGGCACTGCTGGATGCCGCAATTGAAGGCGCACCGTTGGCAGTGACCTTCAGCCGGCCAATCACACATCGCTCCATCCAGGTTAAGGGTCCTGTTGCGGCAGTGGCGACGCTGTCCGAGACGGACCGGCAGGCGGGGATCGATCAGGCGGCCGGCCTGGACCGAGAACTCCGGGACACGGACTACCCGGCCCGGTTCACCACCGCCTTCTGCCATGTAGATGCGGCGGATCTGGCTGGAATAGACTTCCGACCCCAATCAGTGTTTGTCCAGACTCCCGGCCCCGGCGCTGGCGCGGAACTCAAGACATGATGCTGCATCTGCCGGAAATCCGAAACTGCCTTGAAGGCATCGTCCCTTCGATCCTTGCAACGGCCGATGATGAGGGCATTCCCAATGTCTCGCTGATTTCGCATGTGCAGTATGTGGATCCCGAGCATGTGGCGCTATCCTATCAGTTCTTCAACAAGACGCGCCGCAACCTGCTTTCGACGCGGCAGGCCAGCGTGATGGTGACGGACCCCGGCACAAACAGGCAATACAGGCTCGTGCTGGACTATATCGAGACACAGACCAGCGGACCGCTGTTTGAGGCTATGCGTGCAAAGCTCGCTGGCATTGCCTCCCATAGTGGCATGCAGGGTGTGTTTCGCCTGCTGGGGTCCGACCTGTTCCGCGTGCGGTCAATCGAGCCAGCGGCCAGCAAGACCGTTGACCGTCCCATTCGGCGCAATCTGCTGGTAGCAGCGCGGCGCAGTTGCGACCAGATCTGCAACGCCAGCGAAACCGGCGAGATGCTGGACATGCTTCTTGCGGGCCTGCAGCAGCATTTCGGGATCGAGTATTCCATGATCCTGATGCTGGATAGGGCAACGAACAGCCTCTACACCGTTACGTCGCGAGGCTACCCCGTCTCGGGCATTGGTTCGGAAGTCCGGCTGGGCGATGGCGTCATCGGTGTCTGTGCGGCGCAGCGCGTGCCCATCCGCATTGGCCACATGTCCTCTGAATATTCCTATGGAGCCGCGGTTTTCGATACGGCGCGCGCTGCAGGGCTGGAATGGGAGCGGTCTGCGGTCATCGCCTATCCCGGCCTGCAAACGCCGCAAAGCCAGATTGCCATCCCGATCCCCGGTGATGGCGGCATTATCGGCGTTCTGTTTGCCGAAAGCCCGGAACCCAATCAATTCGGCTATGATGAAGAGGATGCACTGTCCCTCGTCGCTCACCTGCTTGCCGCCAGGATCGGTCTGTTGCAGCGCGAAGAGGTGACCGAACGCCCGGCCGCGCCGCCAGAGGTGCCCTGCCCCACGGACAAGACGATCCGTCTTCGCCACTATGCGGTCAACGACACGGTATTTTTGGATGACACCTATCTGATCAAAGGCGTGGCCGGCGCGATCATGTGGAAGCTGGCGCGTGAACACGCCGCGACTGGACGCATTGAATTCACCAATCGGGAACTTCGGCTGGACCAATCGCTGCGCCTGCCCGATTTCATCGACAACCTCGAGGCCCGGTTGGTACTGCTGCAGCGCCGCCTGCGCGAACGCAATGCCGGCATCTCGATTGACAAGTGCGGGCGTGGGCGCTTCCGCTTTCTGGTCGGCGGGAAGCTGTCACTGGAAGAAGCGTGAGCGGACGGTTCGGACGTTCTTCTGTTCAAATGTGGTCTTTTGGCTCCGTATTGGCGCTTGATGGCTTTTGCGGTCGGCGCACCATTGCCCTATGGTCGGGCCATGAACGAAGGCAGATTCCCATTGAGAGGCAAGGACCGGCAGGATGGCTGAAAGCCAGACATCACCCTATCTGGTCCTGGCGCGCAAATATCGCCCGCGCGACTTCTCGACCCTGGTCGGGCAAGACGCGATGGTGCAGACGCTGGGCAATGCCTTTGCGCAGAACCGCATCCACCACGCGTTCATCCTCACCGGGGTGCGCGGCGTCGGCAAGACCACGACCGCCCGCATCCTGGCCCGCGCCTTCAACTATGAAGACGAAACCGGCCGCCACCCGACGCTCGACCTCGAAAAAGAGGGCAACCATTGCCGCGCCATCATCGAGGGGCGGCATGTGGATGTGGTGGAAATGGACGCCGCCAGCAATACCGGTATTGGCGACATTCGCGAGATCATTGACTCGGTCAAATACGGACCGGTCTCGGCGCCATACAAGGTCTATGTGATCGACGAGGTACACATGCTCTCGACGGCGGCCTTCAACGGGCTGCTGAAGACGCTGGAAGAGCCGCCGCCCTATGTGAAGTTCATCTTCGCGACTACGGAGATCCGCAAGGTTCCGATCACCATCCTGTCGCGCTGCCAGCGGTTCGACCTCAGGCGCATTCCGGCCGAGGTGATGAGTGCCTATCTCGAAAAGATCCTCGGGCAGGAAGGCATCGGCTTCGAGCCCGATGCGCTCGCCATGATCGTGCGGGCCGGTGAAGGCTCGGCCCGTGATAGCCTCTCCCTGCTCGACCAGGCGATTGCCCATGGCAATGGTTCGGTTACCGCCGCGACGGTCAAGGCCATGCTGGGGCTCGGCGACCGGGCGCGGATCATCGACCTGTTCGAAGACCTGATGGCCGGGCGGATCGCCGAGGCGCTGACGGCGCTTCGCGAACTCTACGACCTCGGTGCCGACCCGCAGACGCTATTGGCGGACCTGGCCGAATTCACCCATCTCGTCACCCGGATCAAGGTTGTGCCGGCCGCGGCGGATGACGCGGCGCTGACACCCGACGAGCGGGTGCGCGGTGCAGACCTTGCGGGCCGCCTGCCGATGCGGGCGCTAACCCGGGCCTGGCAAATCCTGTTCAAGGGCAATGAGGAAACCGCGCGGGCAGGCAATGGCTTGCAGACAGCGGAAATGACACTCATTCGCCTCGCCTATGCCGCCGACCTGCCGAGCCCGGACGAGGTCATTTCGCGACTGACCCAACAGGGCACGCTGCCGACGGGTTCAACCAATACGCCGCTGCCGCCGCGCGGACCCTCTGGCGGCAATTCCGGTGGCGCATCGGCCATGCGGGTGGAGGCGGTGCAGCCAGCACCGACAGAGGCGCTGGACACCGTGCCGGTTGCCGCCACGCGGCCGCAGGCGGTAGTGCAGCCGGCACTGGCGAGCGTTGCCACCTACAAGGACCTGATTGCCCTCGCCGCGGCCAAGCGCGACGTGCTCGTGAAGCTGGCGCTGGAAAGCCAGATGCGGCCGGTCTCGTTCGAGCAGGGCCGCATCGAGGTGGCCTTGGCCGATGGCGTCGATCCGGGGATCATCGCGACGCTGTCGGCGCGGCTGCAGGTATGGACCGGTGCGCGCTGGCTGGTGATGGTGTCGACCAAACCGCCCGAAGGGCTGACGCTGCGCCAGGAAGCCGAGCAGCGCAAGGAAGCGGCCACTGCGGCGGCGCATGACGACCCGCTGGTGAAGGCCATAATGGAAACATTTCCGGGGGCCAAGCTGGTCAATGTGACGGTGCGCGACGAAGCGACCGCACTGCCCGAGCTGGCTGCACCCCCGCTAGAGGAGGACGACGAATGAAAGACATCATGAACATGATGAAGGCCGCCGGCGAGATGAAGGCCAAGATGGAAACCATGCAGGCCGAACTGGCCGAACTGGTGGTCGAGGGCCGCTCGGGCGGCGGCATGGTTGTCGTTTCGCTTTCGGGCAAGGGCGACATGCGCGGCATCAAGATCGACCCTTCCCTGGCCAATCCGGCAGAGGTCGAGGTGCTCGAAGACCTGATCATCGCCGCCTATAATGATGCCAAGGGCAAGAGCGAGGCCGAAGCCCAGCGCAAGATGGCCGACGTGACCGCCGGCCTTCCCCTGCCGCCGGGCATGAAGTTTCCGTTCTGACGTGGCGGAGCGCGTCAGGCCGATTCGCTATGCCCTTGAGGTTCTGTCGACCCTCGTCTTGGTTTTGGCGCTAGCCGGTCTGACGGGATCCGCAATGGGGATCGGCGGCGGCGGAGGGGCCGCCGTTTTTATTGCGCTCTACCTGATGTTTGGAATGCCTTGGTGGGCGGTGTTCGCTGGCTTCAAGATCACCGGATACTTTGTGATAGTGATCCTGGCGGCTCTCGTGAATGTCGTCCTCTTGGCCGGATTCGCCATACCGGGAAACATCGGACGAATCGTCTATCTCTTTCTCACATGGGGCAGCTATCTTGCCTTGCTTGGCGCTACACTATCTATCCTCCCACCCCTTATCGCGTGAACAATGCCCTCTGGCGGACCTGAAATCGAACAATTGATCCAGCTGCTGGCGCGCTTGCCGGGGCTTGGCCCGCGCTCGGCGCGCCGAGCGGTGTTGCACCTTATCAAGAAGAAGGAGCAACTGATGCTACCGCTGTCGGCGGCGCTGGACCGTGCCGTGGTGGCAGTGCGCAGCTGTGAAGTGTGCGGCAATGTCGACACAATGAGCCCCTGCTCGATCTGCGCCGATCCGCGGCGCGGGGAGACAGGAATTCTGATCGTCGTGGAAGACGTGGCCGACCTCTGGGCGCTGGAGCGCGCCGGGGTGGGACAGGTGCGCTACCATGTGCTGGGGGGCGTGCTGTCGCCGCTCGATGGGGTGGGGCCGGACGATATCAATCTCGACGGGCTGATCGGCCGAGCGCAGGATCATTCGGAAATCGTGCTAGCCATGAACGCCACCGTGGAGGGCCAGACAACGGCCCACTATATCACTGACCGGCTGGCCGGATCGGGGATCAAGGTCACGCGCCTGGCCCATGGGGTGCCGGTGGGTGGCGAACTGGATTACCTGGATGAAGGCACGTTGAGCCAGGCGCTCAAGGCCCGGACGGAGATCTGATCCGAGCCTTGCCTCAGATCAACCCAGATCCAGATTTTCCCGGGCTTCATCATCTTCCAGTTCGGCATCAAAGTTCTCATCCGCATCGTCCTCCTGACCGGTCAATGCGGCGCGCGCTTCAACGTCGTCGGGAGATAGCGCGTCGAGATGGTCGGCAGGATCGACCATCATGACGGCCGCTGCGTCCCCAGTCTCATCGAGGTTCTCGGCATCCCCACCCAATTCCGCGATGGCTCGGTCCAGCTCCACGAGCAAAGCGGCCGGATCCTCACCGCCGAAATCGCCGCTTTCGCGTGCCGCGAGCTCTTCGCGGATTTCACGCAACCGCGCCACTCTATCTGCAACGGGACGGTCATCGCCATAAAGCAGATCATCTATTTCGGTTTGGCTATAGGGCTGGGCGATGCCCGGCTGATCGGCATTTTCGAGGTTGGTTTCCTGCGGCACCAAAGTACCGGGATGATCATGTTGCTGGGCCATTCGCTCGTCTTCCGTTCACATTGATGCTGACTCGGGAACGCTGCTTGACCCGGCAGAGTTCGCTGCTGAATGCAAATTGATCGACAAGAGAGGCCACCATGGTTCTGCGCAAAGGATCCAAGGTCAGCTGGAGCTGGGGACCGAGCACGGCTTCTGGCAAGATCGTCGAGCGGTTTACCGGCAGAGTGACTCGTACGATCAAGGGGACCAAAGTAACGCGGGACGCGAGCAGAGAAGAGCCGGCCTATCTTATTGAACAGGAGGATGGGGACAGGGTTCTCAAGAGCCGGAGCGAGATCAATCACGCCGAAGATTAATTCAGATCTCCGGGCTCGTCCTTCACCAACCGAAGGGCCGGCGTCTCCTCGCTGCCACCATTCCAGCCCGCCGGAAGGGGCTTGCTGGACTTGGCGCCGAGTTCGCGCAGCATTTCGACCTGGCGCACGACATTGCCGCGGCCGGAGGACAATTGGCTGCGCGCCTCGTCGAAACTCGAGCGCGCCTTGTCCAGGTGCCCGTCCAGCTTGTCCATGGTGCTGAGAAACCCCGCCACCTTGTCGTAGAGCGCGCCAGCACGTTCGGCAATTTCCTCGGCATTCTGGTGGCGCTTCTCGATGTCCCACACGTTGCGCACAGTGCGCAAGACGGTCATCAAGGTCGTCGGGGTGGTCAGCATGACCCCCTTGCCCATGCCATATTCAACCAGCTTGGCATCGTGCTGGATGGCGGTGGCCAGCGCGGATTCGATGGGGACGAACATCATCACGTAATCAAGACTCGACCTGGCGGCACGCTGATAGGTCTTGTCGCCCAGCGTAGCGATATGACCGCGCACCGAGGTGATATGGGCCCGCAAGTGCTGGTCGCGATCGTCCTCGTGGCTGTTGACGAAGGCCTCGAATGCGGTCAGCGACACCTTGGAATCGATGACCAACCGATCGCCATTGGGCATGAGGATTTCAACATCGGTGCGCAGGCGCTGGCCGTCCTCGCCAGTATGGCTCTGCTGAGTAAAATATTGCTCGCCCTCGCGCAGGCCAGACTGTTCGAGAATGGTCGAAAGGATCATTTCGCCCCAGGCGCCCTGGGTCTGCGAAGACCCCTTGAGGGCGCGGGTCAGGTTCTGTGCCTCGGTGGTGATCTGCAGATTGCTTTCGGCCAAAGCGCGGATGCGCTCGCCCATGGCCGAGCGGTCTTCCACCAGGTTCTTGTGGAATTCGGTGATCTTGTCCTGCAGGGGCTTCAACAGCGTATCGACCTGCTCGCGGTTCTGCTTGGTAAAGGTCTCGCTATGGCTACGGAGCACATCGCCGGCAATGGCCTTGAACTCGTCGGTCATCTGCTGGCGCGCTTCCAAGAAACGCTTAAGGTTCGCCTCGTTCTGCCGAGACTGCTCGTCGAGCCGCGTGCGCATGGCGGCCAGTTCGGATTGCAGTTCGGCGCTTTTGTCGCGCTCGGTAGTGAGTTGATCGGCGGCGCGGTCGCGATCGCGGTCCAATTGCGCTTCGAGATCACGAATGCGGGTGTCGCGCCCGGCGATCTGTTCTAGGAAATTGGCCCTGAGCCCTTCGGTGGCTTCCCGGGCGGCCAGTTCGGCGCGCCCGGCATTGGCGCGGGCGGAAACCACCAGCCAGACCACAAGGACGACGAGCAGCAATGCGCCTCCGGTCAGCAGGGCCGTTGCAAGGGAGACCGGGATATCACCCAGGGTGAAGAGGATGGTGTCGAGTTCGCGCATGTGCCCAGTCTAGTCCGATTCTTCTGTTCGCAAAATGTTCCGCATGGATGGCGGATTGACCGGGCTTGCTGTTGACCGCAAGGCCGGAAATGGCCATATCGGGGGCAATCCATTCATCGCCGGACTTTCTGACATGGCCATCCGCCCAATCCTCGTCATTCCCGATGCGCGCCTGCGCGCTGTTGCCGACCCGATCATCGATATCGATGACGAGATCAAGGCACTGGCCAAGGACATGCTGGACACCATGTATGACGCGCCCGGCATTGGCCTGGCCGCGCCCCAGATTGGGGTGATGAAGCGCATCGTGGTGATGGACCTAGCAGGCGAGGGAGAACCCCCGGCCCCGCTGGTGATGATCAACCCCGAGATCACCGGTTTTGGCGACCAAATGCAGGTGACCGAAGAGGGGTGCCTTTCCATCCCCGAGCTCTATTACGAGGTCGAGCGGCCCAATGACGTGACGGTCAGCTATACCGATCTTGAGGGCAAGCTGGTATCCAAGGAAGCCGAAGGAAAGCTGGCCGTGTGCATCCAGCACGAACTCGATCACCTCGATGGCGTGCTCTATATCGATTATCTCAGCCGCTTGAAGCGCGACAGGGTGATCAAAAAATTCGAGAAGCAGGCGAAGCGGGCGGCGAGCTGATAATCGGTGGCCGCTACCTCGCCCTTCGACAGGCCCAGGATGAGGTCTATGGGAGCGCTGCGTTCGCGTAGAGCTCATGGTGAACTTGTCGAACCACGAGGTCGCTGACCATGCGCGTCGTCTTCATGGGTACGCCCGAATTTTCCGTGCCGACCCTGACCGAGATTGTCTCGGCCGGGCATGAGGTGGTAGCGGTCTATACGCGGGAGCCCAAGCCGGCGGGGCGCGGGCAGGCGGAGCGCAAGAGTCCGGTACACGAGACTGCCGAGGCTTTCGGCATTCCCGTCTTCACCCCAAGATCCCTCAGGGGCGAGGCCGAACAGGCGCAGTTCGCCTCGCTGGGGGCCGAAGTGGCCGTGGTAGTGGCCTATGGGCTGATCCTGCCAACGCCGGTGCTTGAAGCCCCCGAATACGGCTGTTTGAACCTGCATGGCTCGCTGCTGCCGCGCTGGCGCGGCGCGGCGCCGATCCAGCGCGCCATCATGGCGGGCGACAGTCAGACCGGCATTGTTGTCATGAAAATGGATGAAGGGCTCGATACCGGCGCCATGGGCCCGACCGAGATCATCCCCATTGCATCCGACATGACGGCGGGCGAATTGCACGACCAGATGATGCGGCTGGGCGCGGACCTGATGGGACGGGCACTGGCGGCGCTGGAACGCGGCAGCCTCGATTTCACCGCACAGCCCGGCGAGGGCGCAACTTATGCGGCCAAGATCGACAAGGCCGAGGCCCGGATCGATTTTTCCAGACCGGCGAGCGAAGTGCACAATTTGATCCGGGGCCTGTCGCCTTTTCCGGGTGCCTGGTTCGAGCTGGAGCTGGGTGGCAAGCCGGTGCGGGTCAAGGCCCTGCGTTCGGCGCTGGTGGATGGCGCGGGCGCGCCCGGCACGCTGATGGGCGGCGACCTGGTCATTGCCTGTGGAAGCGGTGCGGTGCGCCTTATTCAGGTGCAGCGCGAGGGCAAGGGCGCCATGGATGCGGCGACGTTCCTGCGTGGTGCCGGGCCGCTGCCTGATACAGTCAGCTGATGCCGCGCTACAAGCTCACCGTGGAATATGATGGGACCCCGTTCTGCGGCTGGCAGCGGCAGGCGGACCGGATGAGTGTGCAGCAGGCGCTGGAAGAGGCGGTGGAGCGCTTTTCAGGCGAGATTGTCACCAGCCAGGCGGCGGGGCGCACGGATGCGGGCGTGCATGCGCTGGGCCAGGTGGCCCATATCGACCTTTCAAAGGACTGGGATCCGTTCCGCATTCGCGAGGCGATGAACTATCACCTTCGGGACTTTCCGGTGGTGATCGTCGAATGCGACGCGGTGGGCGATGAATTCGAGGCGCGGTTTTCGGCCCTGGCCCGGCATTATGAATATCGCATTCTCAATCGGCGGGCGCCGGCGGCGCTGGAGCGCAACCAGGTCTGGCATGTGCCCAAGCCGCTCGACGTGAAAAAGATGCACGAGGCAGCCCAGATGATCCTGGGGCTGCATGACTTCACCACTTTTCGGTCATCGGAATGCCAGGCCAAGTCGCCCATGCGTACGCTGGACCGGCTGGATGTGACCGGGGATGGTGAGATGATCGCCATCACGGCCAGCGCCCGCAGCTTCCTGCACCATCAGGTGCGTTCGATGGTGGGGTGCCTCAAGCTGGTGGGCATGGGCAAATGGAGCCCGGCCGACTTTCGCGCGGCGCTCGATGCGGCGGACCGCAGCCGCTGCGCGGCCATGGCTCCCCCAACCGGGCTCTATCTCACGGGCGTCGACTATCCCTGAGTGAGCTTAGGTCGCCGGCCCCATGGTCTGGAGCAGGATGCCGCCCAGGATCAGCAGCCCGAGGAAATTTGCGGCCAGTTGAGCAACGATGAATATGACGATCTGCATCGGTGCTAGGGTCACAATGCGGCGGGCAATGTTGACTTCGATAACGATGGCCAACAGACCCATGGCCAGCAGCATAATCTCGCTGCCGCCGAGCAGCACTATGCTGAGTGCACCCGCCAACGACACATAGAAATTCACCCAGTTGTCGGCAACAAGATAAGGCATGAAGCCATCGAGGCGACCCATCATCTGCAAGACAATGTAGGCGGCGCCGATCTGCAAGACGAAAAGCAGCGCTGATAACAGCGTCATGCTGGCGGCGGCGCCGGGCGATGAAGGCACCCCGAACAATGGCGGGACAAATACGCTGACGCCCACGGCCAGGACCAGGACGATGAAGCTGCCGACGACGCCGCGCAGGGAAAAATCGAAATACCGGGCCGCATCGGGACGCCCCAGAACCAGCGCCCAGGCGCCGCGCGCGGCATCAAGGGCTTCTTCTAAAAACGTCTGGGAAGGCTGGGCCAAGGGTCTGTCTCGTCTCAGGCGGGGGGATTGGACGCTGTAAGGATGTAGAGCGAGATGGGGGTGCCGACAAGGAGTACCACGGTCAAGACCGCGAATGCCGCCGAGACGCCAATGGTCCACGCGCCCGCCAGCCGGCCGAGCCGGAACAGCAGCCAGACCAGGGCCAACCAGAGCAGGGGCAGCAGGAAGCCCATGGCGAGAGAAACCAATGCTCCCAGAACCAGGTAGAACACCAGCGCATAGACGCCCGGAACCAACAGGGGAAGGATCGGCACCGGATCACGCAGGGCGGCGCGGGTGCCGTAAATGCCAGTGAAGAGGGCGACCAGCCAAAGCGACTGGATGACCATGATATCGGCAAAGCCCTGCAGGGTGGGCACGCCGACATCGAGCGAGGCCAGCACCACGGCGAGGAAGGCGAAGAGGTAGAACAGCACCAGCGCGGTGAAGAGGCCAGCCGGGGTGAAGCGGAAGCGCTCGCGCCATCCCTCCTCGCCGCGCAGGATCATGATCCAGCCATAGACGGCCTGGCGCAGCGGGGAGACGATCTTCATGCCGGGGCCTCCGCGAAATAGCGGCGCATGAAGGCGGCGTAGATTTCTGTGAGGCCGGTCAGGTCCGAGAGGGCGATATGCTCGTCGGCCTTGTGCATGGACAGGCCGACCAGGCCACATTCGACCACCGGGCCATATTGGGCGATGAAACGCGCGTCGGAGGTGCCACCGCCGGTGGAATATTCGGGGGCCTTGCCGGTGATGGCAGAAATGGTGGCCGAGAGCGTTTCGATATCGGGGCCGAGCGGGGAGAGGAAGGCGCGGGAGGGGGCGCCGGAAATCTCGAAGGCTATGTCAGTACCCTTGGCGTCAACGCTGGCAATGCGGGCACGGACCCAGTCGGTCAGGGCCTCGGGGGTCCAGCGATCATTGTAGCGGATGTTGAAGCGCAGGGCGCCGCTCATGGGGATGACGTTGGAGATCGGATTGCCGACATCCATGGTGGTCAATTCGAGATTGCTAGCCGGGAAATGCTCGGTGCCGGTATCAAGGCGCTCCGACGAGAGCGCGGTCGCTACGGCGGCCAGAACCGGCAGGGGATTGTTGGCCTTTGCCGGATAGGCGACGTGGCCCTGGGTGCCGGTGACGGTGACCTTGCCCGAGAAAGAGCCGCGCCGGCCGATCTTAATGCTGTCGCCAAGAGCTTCGGCGGAACTGGGTTCGCCCACGATGGCGAAGTCGAAATGATGGCCCTGGTCTGCCATCCAGCGCACGAGCTTTTCGGTGCCGTTGATGGCGTCGGCTTCCTCGTCATTGGTGATCGCGAACTGGATGGTACCGGCCTCTGGCGGGATTTCCGCGCAGGCGGCGACGAAGGCGGCGATGCCGGACTTCATGTCGGCGGCACCTCGGCCATAGAGCCTACCGTCGGCCACGCGGGGCGTGAACGGATCGCTGGTCCAGTGGGCGGTGTCGCCGGGTGGCACCACATCGGTGTGGCCGGCAAATAGTAGCCGGCGGCCGCCCTGCCCCCGTGTGGCAAAGAGATTATCGACTGGATAGGAGCCGTCGCCCTCGAAACGCAGGCGGGTGACGGCGAAGCCCATGGTACTGAGTTCGGTTTCGAGCAGGTCGAGAGCGCCAGCTTCTTGAGGGGTCACCGAGGGGCAGGCAATGAGGCGGCTGAGCAGGTCAGCAGGGTCTATGATCACGACGGCTTCCCCTTGGTTCAGGTGGCTGCGTTCAAAGGATCGGGGCCATAGCTGTTGTCGCCTATGGTGCCCTTGAGGAAACCGAGCTGGACAAAGAGGTACACGCCCAGAACCGACAGCAGCATCCCCGGGACCTGCAGCCAAATCGTTGGCCTGGAGACCACCTTGCCGGAGAAATTGGTGAGTTCCACACCAATCCCCAATGCCTGCAAAAGAGAGAGCAACAGGCCGCCGACAACAAAGACGACTACATCCGTACCCTTACTGTCCCGATCATGCCGACGCTTGATACCAAGACAATAGTACGGCCAGAGAAACGCAAGATTGATGGCGCCAAACAACCAAACGGCGAACATGGTGTCGCTCTGCCCGATTGCCAGCACCATCGCCAAGGCCACGATCCCAAGAATCAGGCCGATGACCAACAAAGCAAGGGCACCCGTCCACCACTGCTGGCGAGTAATGCGACCGCCTCTCGTCGTCAGGAGCATTACGGTGTCGCTCATCGCTTGGTCCTCGACATCATATTCTCACTCCCCGGCTGGATTGGCCGCGAGGCCCCGACAACATGATGCGGGCATGTTCGCGCCCTAGCCATACACGATCATCAATCCCGCAGCAGATCGTTGATGGCGGTCTTGGAGCGGGTCTGGGCGTCGACGGTCTTGGCGATGACGGCGCAGTAGAGGCCCGGGCCGGGGGAACCGTCGGGGAGGTTCTTGCCGGGGAGGGTGCCGGAGACGACCACCGAATAAGGCGGTACCTTGCCCAAGTAGATTTCGCCGGTCTGGCGATTGATGACCTTGGTGGAGGCGCCGATGAAGACGCCCATGGAAATGACAGAGCCCTCGCCGACGATAACGCCTTCGACGATTTCGGAGCGGGCGCCGATGAAGCAATTGTCTTCGATGATGGTGGGATTGGCCTGCATGGGCTCGAGCACACCACCAATGCCGACGCCGCCCGAGAGATGCACATTCTTGCCGATCTGAGCGCAGGAGCCGACGCCGACCCAGGTATCAACCATGGTGCCTTCGTCGACATAGGCGCCGAGGTTGACGAAGCTGGGCATTAGGATGGCGCCCTTTCCGACAAAGGCCGACTTGCGGACAATGGCGCCGGGAACGGCGCGGAAGCCGGCCTCGCGCCAGGTGTTCTCGCTCCAGCCCTCGAACTTGGTCGGCACCTTGTCCCACCAGGTAGAATTGTCGGCGCCGCCGGTCATTGGCTGATTGTCATTGAGGCGGAAGGAGAGCAGCACGGCCTTCTTGAGCCATTGATTGACCTGCCAGGAGCCATCGATCTTTTCGGCGACGCGGGCCTTGCCGCTGTCAAGCAGGTTCAGCGCTTCGTTCACCGCATCGCGGATTTCGCCCTGTGTATCGAGATTGACCTCGGCCCGGTTGTCGAAGGCGGTTTCGATGATCTGGGCGAGTTGAGCGTGCGACATGAGTAGTCCTGAGCGTCTGGATGTGTTTTGCGGACCATAGTCAGGGCGGTTGGGGAGTCAACGGATATGACACGCGTCGGGCGTGACGACGCGCCGGGCAGCCTTGTAACCTCCGGGGAGCAAGAGAGCGGGGTCCCGAGACAACTGCCGCAGAAACGAAACGAAGCCGTTTTGGGACGCTGGCCATTCGCACACAGCGCTCATGACCCTCTCCCCCAAATCTCTCCACCGGAGAGATTTGCCCTATGGGACGGATCAATGTTTCTCGTCAGGGGGAGGAATTAGTGCCGGGGATTACTTTGTTGCGGGCGGCGGGAAGCGAACCAGAACGTGCTGTGCAAAGATGCTGTAGAGATTCCAGTAAGCTGTCCAACCTTTCCCTAAACCCTGCCACTCGATCAGAGGGAGCCGCTAGGCAAGCACCTCGATGGTCACGTTGGCGGTTCCGGGTCCGATCATGTCGATCGCGTCAGCGGCACTGCGGGACAAATCGATGACCCGCTTGCCGATGTAAGGACCGCGATCATTGATCCGAACGACTACCGATTTGCCATTGGTATTGTTGGTCACTTTCACCTTTGTGCCAAACTTCAATGTCTTATGAGCTGCGGTCATTGCGTTCATGTTGTAGCGTTCGCCGTTCGCAGTGGTCCGGCCATGGAAACCGGGACCATACCATGATGCGATGCCGCTACTGGTGGAGGTATGTGCATGGACCTGCAGGTTGGGGGCAAGGGTGAGAGACAGAGCGAAGAGCCCACAGATTGCGGACTTGAAAAATTTGCTCATGAGGATGGAACTAAAACCTAGCTGTTGCGTTGCAGCGCGGCTTTGACCCGGCTCATGTGTCCTCAAGGCGCAGATCTGTTGGCAAATTCGGGGTCATTTCGCGACACCATCTCATTTGCTCCGCATTCTAGCGCCTCACTGCCCAAGATGTGTTCGGAAGGTGGAGAACAAGTTGCAGCGAGCGTGGCGCATTGTCACCCGTCGCTTCCGGAACCGATTTAGTTGACAGCCGTTAACCTGCCAGCAGATTTGCCTCTGCGACCTCCAAAGTCCCATTAGAGCGCCCCGGCCCATGCACCCCTGGCCGGGGCTTCTTTTTGCGCCTAGCCAGGTGGAGCGCCTAACCCGCTGCGGGATAGACCCCCAAAATCCGGAAGTAATCCGTGAAGAAGCCAAGTTCTTCGAAGGCGAGTTGAACGCTGGTGTCGTCGGGGTGGCCTTCGATGTCGGCGTAGAACTGGGTGGCGGTGAAGGCGCCGCCAACCATGTAGCTTTCGAGCTTGGTCATGTTGACGCCATTGGTGGCAAAGCCGCCCATGGCCTTGTAGAGCGCGGCCGGAACGTTGCGGACGCGGAAGACGAAGGTGGTCTTGACCTTGCCGTACTGAGGCGCGTGCTTCTCAGAGGGAGAGAGTACGAGAAAGCGGGTGGTGTTGTGGTCGGCGTCCTCGATATTGGAGGCGAGGACCTCAAGGCCGTAGATGTCACCGGCAAAGCGCGAAGCGATGGCGGCCACCGACTTGTCGGCCTTTTGCGCGATCTCGCGGGCCGAGCCGGCGGTATCGACCGCATTGATGGTGCGCAGTCCATGCTGGGTGATGAACTTGCGGCACTGGCCAAGGGCGACGGACAGCGACTGGACCGACTTGATGTCTTCGAGCCTGGCGCCGGGCACGCCAAGCAACGTCATTTCCACGCGGAGAAAGGTCTCGCCAATGATGTGGAGACCACTTTCGGGTAACAGGTGGTGAATGTCGGTTATGCGGCCATAGAGCGAATTTTCGACCGGAACCACCGCCAGGTCGGCCTTGCCGGACTGCACGGCATTAAGCGTTTCCTCGAAGGTGACGCAGCCCAGATATTGCTCCCCAGGGAAGACATTGGCAGATGCCGCGTGGCTGAAAGCGCCGGGTTCACCCTGGAAGGCGATTTTCTTGGTCATGGCAGGCATCCGTGAAGAAACTTGAGGCTGGCGGGTTGTGGCTTGCGTGGCAGGCAGAGTCAATCTGGGCACGGGGGCCAGGCATTCGGGCAAAATCATACTGCCGGACGATTTTCCACTGCACCGGCAGCGCCGCGGCGGTTTGACCGGTTGCACCACGGGGGGCTTGATACTATCTTCCGCGCGCGTTGAACCGGCCGGTTGAGGCGGATTACCCTATTGGGTATCCAATGTTGGGCCGGTACAGGTAAATGTCCACGGGGATGGACGGGCAGAGAGACCAAATGGATTCGTTTGAGCTAAACAAGATCATCGGCGCCGTGCTCGGCACCCTGTTGTTCGTGATGGGTGTCGGCTTTTTGGCCGAAGCCATTTATCACCCGATTGAAAATCGTGGTCCGGGCTACGCGCTGCCGGAGCCGGAAGTGGCCGAAGGTGGTGCCGTGGTCGAAGAGGCACCTGCCGTGCCGCTCGGAGTCCTGCTGGCCAGTGCCAGCGTTGATCGCGGCGCGTCAGCTGTGCGCAAGTGCCAGAGCTGCCACAATTTCGGCGAGGGCGAACCCAACAAGCAGGGTCCTGCGCTCTACGGCATTGTCGGCGCAGAGAAGGCTCATGCCGAAGGCTTTGCCTATTCCGACATCCTGCTGCAGCAAAAGGCCGAGGGCCAAGTCTGGAGCTATGAGAACCTCGACGCCTTTCTGACCAATCCGCGTGGTTATGCCCCAGGCACCAAGATGAGCTTTGCCGGCGTCCGCTCCCCCGAAGAGCGCGCCGATATCCTGGCCTATCTCCAGACGCTGTCGTCGAGCCCGGTGCCCTTCCCCGCCGCCGAGGAAGCGTCGCCTGCCGAGGAGCAACCTGCGACCGGCGACGAACCAGCCGCCACGCCGGGCGAAGCCTCGCCTGACGATACTATTCCGGATGAATTGACGACGCCCGCAGAGGGCGGCAGCGAGATCACCGAACCGACAGCACCTGCCGGAGCCGTGGAAACGCCGACGGAAACGCAGTCGGACACTCCAGTTGAAGGTACCCCGGTTCAGGAAACCACGCCGGCCGCGCCGGCGACGACCACCAGCCAGTAAGGATCGGTGCGGGCCATCCAGAATTGACAGGCCGCGCTTTCGGGCGCGGCCTTTTTGTTGAGAGAGAATCGATGCTGCTCCTCCACCTCTCCGATGTTGATGAAGCCAGCTGGGCGAAGTCCTTTCGCGACGCCCTGGCACCCTACCCCGTGGTGCGACGGGGCGATGATTTCGATCCGGCGGATATCCGCTATATCTTTGTGTGGAAGCCCAAGCCGGAGGCGTTTGACGGGCTCAGCAACCTCAAAGCGGTGCTGTCGCTGGGCGCCGGCGTCGATGCCCTGCTCAAGCATCCGCACCTGCCCGTTGCGCCAATCGTGCGGTTCGTGGACGAGGACCTCAGCCAGCGCATGAGCGATTATGTGGTGGCGCATGTGACCATGCATCATCGCCAGTTCAGCCGCTTCCGCGATGACCAGGAGGCGCGGCGCTGGGACCAGTATTATCCACCTGCCGCCGGGGAAACCACGGTCGGGATCATGGGTATGGGCGTGCTCGGGCAGGATGCTGTCCGGCGTCTGAAACCGTTGGGCTTTGATCTCAGGAGCTGGAGCCGCACGCCCAAGGCGATCGATGGGGTCGAGGGCTTTTCCGGCGACGGGGAATTCGAGGCTTTCCTTTCGGGGACCGATATCCTGGTCAACCTGTTGCCACTGACGCCGGCAACCACGGGCATCCTCAACCGCGATACCTTTGGCAAACTGCGCCGGGACCGGCTGGCGGGTGGGCCGGTGATCATCAATGCGGCGCGGGGCGGGCACCAGCGGGAGGCCGACATCGTCGCGGCGCTGAGCGACGGGACGCTAGGCGCGGCCAGCCTTGATGTGTTCGAAGTGGAGCCCCTGCCCCAGGACAGTCCGCTCTGGGCGCTGAAAAATTGCTACATCACCCCCCATATTGCCGCCATTTCCAATGAGCAGAGCGGGGTGCGCTATTTTTCGCGGGCGATCATAAGCCATGATGCGGGCGAAGCACTGCCCAATGTGGTAGACCGGAGCCGCGGCTACTGACACGCAATATTCACTGGTCTGGCGTCAATCTGGCGGTCAAATGGTGGAGCAGTGATGAGAGACGGTTCAAAGGCATGACCGATACAGCGCAAACTGGAAAGCCGGGGCTCTACGAGCGGCTGAAAGCGGCGACCGGCCACCCGCTGGCCGAACCCATTCTGGCGCTTATCTGCTTTCTCGAAGCCATGATCGTGCCAGTGTTTCCCGAGGTGATGCTGGCGCCGATGATCCTGGCGGATCGCCGTCGTGCCTGGCGGCTGGCGACGATCTGCACGGTTTCCTCGGTTGTGGGCGGCATTTTCGGCTATGCCATCGGCTTCTACCTGTTCGACCTGATTGGCAAAGGTATAGTCGAGTTCTACGGTGCCGGCGGAAGCTTCGAGGAGCTGCGCCAGAGCTTCGTGGCCAATGGTCCCTTCATGATCATGATCGGCGCGGTCACCCCCATCCCCTACAAGATCATCACCATTACCAGCGGCGTGGCCGGGGTGGATATCTGGACCTTCATTCTGTTCGGGGTGATCGGGCGGGGCCTCAGGTTCTTCGTGCCCTGCGGTCTGTTCTACTTCTTCGGGCCAATGGCCAGCCGGTTCATCGAAAGGCACAAGAAATGGGCCGGCTGGGTGATGCTGGCCGCGGTAATCGGCGGCTTTGCCGCGGCGCCGATGCTGTTCCCCAAGCATGGCACCGAAGTCACCGACACGGTGATCGAGCAGACCACCGGTACGGATGTCATTCCGGGACAGCTCTAGGGTCAACTTCTGATCATCCCTTGTAGCGGTCGCGCAGCAGGCCATAGACGGCGCGAATACCCTGATCGGTGGCGCCGACGGGGCGACCGGGGCGGGCTTCGGGGGCCCAGCCGAAAATATCCAGATGCACCCAGGCGCCTGCATTTTTGACGAAGCGCCTGAGGAAGAGTGTCGCCGTCACCGAACCGGCATAGCCACCAGCGCCGGCATTGTTGATATCGGCGATTTTTGAGGCCAGTTGGGATTCGTAATTGGACCAGAGCGGCATGCGCCAGAGCGGATCTTCGGCTGCTAGGCCAGCCGCCATGAGCCCGGTCGCGACGCTGTCATTGGTCGAATAGAGAGCCGGCAGATCGGGCCCGAGCGCCACGCGCGCGGCGCCGGTCAGGGTCGCCATATCGACCAGCAGGTCCGGCGTTTCCTCATCGGCCAGCGCCAGCGCATCGGCGAGGATCAGCCGGCCTTCGGCATCGGTATTGCCAATCTCGACGGAGAGACCAGCGCGTGAGCGCAACACATCGCCCGGACGGAAGGCGTTGGCGGCAATCGCATTTTCGACCACCGGGAGCAGCACGCGCAGGCGCACGGGCAGATTGGCCGACATGATGACATGGGCCAGGCCCAGCACATTGGCGGCGCCGCCCATGTCCTTCTTCATGGTCAGCATGCCGGCGGCGGACTTGATGTCGAGCCCGCCGGTATCGAAGGTGACGCCCTTGCCTACCAGGGTCACCTTGGGCGCATTGGCCTCGCCCCATCCGAGATCGATGAGGCGCGGGGCCTGGGCACTGGCGCGGCCCACGGCATGGATCATGGGGAAATTGGCGCTGAGCAGATCATCGCCCAGGGTGACCGAGACGCTCATGCCATGGCGGCGGGCGAAATCCCGGACGGTGTTTTCCAGGGCATCGGGACCAAGGTCATTGGCCGGGGTATTGATGAGGTCACGAGCGAGCGTTGCCGCCTCGACCTGGCGCTCGACTTCGGCACTATCGGCAGCCTCGGGGAGAATGAGCGTGGGCGATTGCTGGCCATCGCGATAGCGGTCGAAGCGATAGGCGCCGAGGCGGAAGGCGATGGAGGCCAGGGTCGGATCGCCCAGATCGCCGGCCAGGGAATAGGTTGCGGCGGGGAGCGCGGCGGCGGCCAGTCCGGCGATGAAGGGCGAGCGGCCCGCCGGCTTGCCGGTGCCAAAGAGCACGGCGGCGATGCTGCCCTCGGCATCGGGCAGGGAGAGCAGCCGCCCCCGCTGGCCGGAAAAGCCGTTGGCCGTGCTCCAGGCCTTTTGCGGCGCGGAGATCGACACATCATCCAGCCCGCCCTCGGGCACGAAATGGAGCGGGATGGTGTTCGAGCTGGACATGACGGGCCTCCGTGGAAAATCTCCCCCTTCTAGACGGCGCGGCCGGTGCGGGCAATGTCGGCGGGAGCCCGTTTAACCGGGTGTTAGGGTTAATGATCTATTGCTCGGGGCATGGTTTTGACGGCCCGAACAGCGGCCGGGAGTGCGACGTGCTTGATCCCAAATTGATCGCCAAGGCTTTGCGTCCCCTGCTGCTGGCCGGACTGGCCGCGCTGGCGCTTTCGGCCTGTGCGTCCAACCGCGGACAATTGGGCGCGACCGATTATTCGGGCATGAGCGCCGGGCAGAGCCAGGCGAGCCTGGGTGAATTGACCGAGCGCTATCGACGCAATCCGGCCGACAGAGGCGTGGTCATCCGTTATGCCGCGGCCCTGCGCGCTGCCGGACAGCCACAGCAGGCCGTGGCGGCGCTGGAACAGGCGATCACCCACAATCCGGGCGATGTGGCCATTTCGATTGCCTATGCCAAGGCGCTGACGGCCTCGGGCCGGTTCGAGCAATCGCTCGAAGTGCTCCGCAACGTGATCCGCCCCGATGCACCGGACTGGAATGCGCTCCTGGTCATGGGCGCCACGCTGGACCAGATGGGACGGCATGACCAGGCCCGGCAGATCTATCAACAGGCATCGGTGATCGCACCGGGCGAGGCCTCGATCGAGACCAATCTGGGCCTTTCCTATGCCATGACCAATGAATTGACGACCGCCGAGGGCCATTTGCGGCGGGCCGTGCAGATGCGCGGCGCGACGACCCAGACCCGACAGAACCTGGCGCTGGTGGTGGGCCTGCAAGGCCGGTTCCAGGAGGCACGGGCCATCTATGCGGCGGAACTTCCGCCCCAGCAGGTCGAAAGCAACATGGCCTATGTCCGCGCGCTGCTCACCCAGCAGAACCGCTGGGACATGATCGAAAACGGCTGACATCCTGTTCAGGCCCTCCGCCCGGTCAAGCCAGTTCACGCATGCCTAAGCGCCGGGCGGCTTTCGCCTCCGGTTCTCTTAAGTGTGGACGTGTCCCGAGGCGCGTGCGTCTCAGTAAAACTAAGTGAATAGAGACGTCGCCGCCTCGGGACACCGGTTTTTCGCATAGGTCTCGGACCCCATTGAACGCTCGTCGCAGGGTGACCGCTTCCTAATCGCGCAACTGGAGCGACCCAGTTCCGCCCGGCTCCCCCCGCAAAGTTCGCTGCAGTCCGTCCGCGCGGGAGTGATTGGGGGATTATGGGGGATGGTTGAGGGGGCGGGGATTACTTTTTTGTTTGGCAGAGTTCACGGATGGACGCCCTCGCACTTCGAGGCCGCTGCGCGGCACCTCAGGATGAGGGCTGATGAGAATGCGATGTATCGTGAGCCCTCATGGTGAGGTGCGCAGCGGAGCGGAGCCTCGAACCACGAGGGTGACTACTCTTGACCCCGTTGTGGTCGTTCAGACCCCTTGTTGCCAGTTCCCAAAAGCAGAGAAGACAGACATGCCTTGCCGTTGGCGCCTTCCTCGGCTTAATTCTGAGCGTTAGTGGCTGGGCGATCCGGAATGGCGAAAAGGCACAAGGTTGTTGGTAGGTGCTTACTGACGGGCCACGAAGGCCCTTTGGCGCAATCGCATATCATTCCAAGGTTTCTTGCTGACAAGGCCCTTGGCCAGGCTCACAGAATCCAATCTGGATTTGGCAGCAAACCTCAACTGAAATTCAACAGCTGGGTAGACGACCAAATTTGTACTGCGGCTGGCGAATCTCGCCTGCGCGACATCGACACTGACGCTGCGAAGATTATCAGGCAACATGGCCTCACTTGGCGTCACTTTCCTTTGTCCAACCATGCAGAGAGGTACAAATTTGGGGATGAATTTGAGCTCATCACAATTCCAGATTTGGATACGAAATCTCTGCGCCTGTTTTTCCTAAGTCTTCTTTGGCGGAGCGCAGTCAGCACTCGATTTGAGTTCTCGGAAATCTTTCTGGGGGCCGAGTCGATTGAGCACCTCCGGAAGATTGTAGCGGGCGAGGAGGAGCCGGCAGTTGCTGATTGGCCCGCCGTCTTGACCTTATTGACGGATGCCGGAGAACCACAAGTTCACACACCTTTGGCGCAGGTGATTCAAACGCCCGAATATGAAGGTGTGAAATATCCAGACGTCCCGATCTTTCGGTTTTTCCTAGATGGATTGATCGTTCACATGGGTCGGAGATTTGGGGATGACGAACTGTTGGACGCTTGGTCTCCAAAGCGAGTGGTGGGACTGAATAGTTCTTTGATGATGATCGGCCGGCCCTACGAGGGATCGACTCAGGAAGAGAATCTAACGTACTTGCAGGACCAAATGCACCGAGATTACCCCGAGGACGCTGCACGTATCTACTCCACGCTTTGGAAGATTGACAGCAAGGGAAAGTCCTAGTTGGACCTATTCCGCCTCAACAAAGAGCGGCGTCTTGAAGCGCGTCGCATGGCTGCTGATAAGTCCGCTACAAATTAGAATGCGAGGACGGAATGGACAGCATCTGGGAGGTAGTTACTTCAGCCGCAGCTACGCTAGCCCAAGCTTTTGAGCGATCGATCATTCTACGAGAGGTGACAGCTCAGGAAGGCACAGTGTACTGGGCTCAGATGGCGACCATAATTAGCGCAGTCCAAGCATTAATTGCACTATTTGGGACGGTCGCGCTTGTGGTGACCATACGCCAGGGTCGAAGGGCCAATAAGATCGCCAGCGATGCCATTGTGGCCAATCAGAGGGCATGGATAAAAACCGACCTCCGAGTTGATGGCCCAGTCCATTTCTCCGAGTACGGAGCCTCGCTGAACGTCGGTATCGTCATAAAGAATATAGGCCAGACCCCAGCCTTGGACTGTCAGACCGACGTCTCAATGATCCACGAAGTTCTCAACACGAAAACCATGGTTCGGACGATCGCGGCCCGCAATCGTCAGATCAACGAAAACTTTGGGCGTACCTGCCTCCCGGGCGAAGAGTACGTTCGAGAATGGACTGCCCACTCCGACGCCAAGGACGTAACCGAAGCAATACTAGGCGGAGGCGTCACTATCCTGATTGTTGGCTGCGTCACGTATCGGGTCCCCAACGATACAGAACCCCACCAGACTTGGTTTTCATACCTTTTAGAGCCTCGAAATCGAGAACGATTCGATCCTGACGGCCCAGCTAAGCAGGACGTGAGTGGTTACCAAACCTGGACCGGTGGACACGCAGATTAGTTGTGATGCTGCTAAGTGGTAGGCTGGGTTGCGCATCGGCTTGATATTTGGAAGTTTCCAGGGTTCGCTGTACACATGCATGCTAAATAAGACTGGCAGGATAACAGCCCGCTCTCAAACTTCTGTTCTGTTCCCGCTCTGTCTCGGCCGCCAATTTGTATGCTTTTGCAAGAGGCTCATCCGAAGCCGCCATTCCCCTTGCCACCCCGTAGTTGCCGTCCCGGGGCGAGCCCCCTGCCCTCGCCGCCTCAGCCGCCACCCATAGTCCTGGACACCGACCCAGTAAACACCTGGATCATGGCGGGGGAGAGGATGACGATGAAGAGGACCGGCAGGAAGAAGATGATCAGCGGGACGGTGAGCTTGGGCGGCAGGGCGGCGGCTTTCTTTTCGGCTTCCATCATGCGGCTTTCGCGGCCTTCCTCGGCCATGACGCGCAGGGCCTGGCCGACAGAGGTGCCGTAGCGATCGGCCTGGATCAGGGCCGTCATCACCGACTTGACGTTGTCCAGCCCGGTGCGGCGCCCGAGATTGTCATAGGCGCGGGTGCGATCCTCGAGGAAGGAGAGTTCGGCGGTGGTCAGGGTCAGTTCCTCGGCCAGTTCCACCGACTGGGCGCCGATTTCCTTGGCGACGCGCTTGAAGGCGTGTTCCATGGACATGCCCGCCTCGACGCAGAGCAGCAGCAGATCGAGCACATCGGGCCAGGCGCGGCGGATGGACAATTGGCGCTTCTGCGTCTTGTTGCGCAGCAGAATGACCGGCAGATAAGCGCCGAGCAGGCCAGCGCCAATGGCATAGACCAGGTTGAGATAGGTGGGGCGATCCCCGGGCGAGAGGATCAGCAGATAGATGGCGGCCACCGCAAAGATGGCGAGCGGATAGACGAGGCGCTGGAACAGGAATCTGGTCAGCTCCCCCTGCCCGCGCAGACCCGCCATGGCCAGCTTGTCGACGGTTGAATCGTCCTGGAAGGCCTTCTTGAGGTCGAAGCGCTCCACGGCCTTTTTCATATAGGACTTGGCCTCGGTGCCGCGCCGCATCGAGGTGCGGCCATCGGCATTGAGATTGCCACCACGCAGGCGGGCCATTTCCTCGGCCCGCATCTTGTCGCGCTCGACGGCCACGCGTCTGATGCGGCCCTTCATCTCGCGCCGGACAATCAGCGAGGAGCCGAAGGTGAAGACCACGGCTGCCGCCGAGACGGCGGCCAGGACGGCGATGAGAAAATCGCGCTGGGTGAGCAGTTCGACAATGTTCATGGAACCGACCTCCCCTAAACCTCGAACTGAACCATGCGGTTCATGACAAAGATGCCGGTGGCCAGCATGACGACGCCGACACCCAGGCAGAGATTGCCGATGGGCGTGGTGAAGAGCGGCACCAGATAGCTGGGCGAGACCAGCGATACGAGAATGGCCACGACAATGGGCAGCGAGCCGATGATGCCGGCGGAGGCCTTGGCCTCGGACGACATGGCCTTGACCTTCTGCTTCATCTTCTTGCGATTGCGCAGCACGCGGGCGAGGTTGCCCAATGCCTCGGAGAGATTGCCGCCAGCCTGCTGCTGCACGGAAATCACCACGACGAAGAAATTGACTTCCGGCAGCGGGACCCGCTCAAGCAGGACCTGCACCGCCTCGGTCATGGAGAAGCCGAAGCTCTGCTGGTCGAGAATGCGGGCGAATTCGGACTTCACCGGTTCCTTGGTGTCCTTGGCGACGACACGCATGGAATCATTGAGCGGCAGACCGGTCTTGACGCCGCGCACGATGGCTTCGATGGCGTTGGGCAGTTCGTCGAGGAACTTGTTCTGATAGCGCTTGCGCTTGTGCGAGACATACATGCGCGGCAGCAGGTAGGCGCCGGCCAGTGCGAAAATGGCGGCGAAATAGAACGGGACCTGGGCCAGGAACAGGATGATGAACAGGCCGACGCCGAAGATGACGGAATTGCGGATGAAGGTCGCCGGTTTGATGGTCATGCCGGCCTGGAAGATCAGGTCGGAGAGCTTGAGGCGCTTTTTGGCATTGAGCTCATCGGTCTGGGACTTGAGTGCCTGCTGCACATTCTTGCGGCGGCTTTCGCGTGTGCGGCTGGCGTCGGCTTCGAGCCGGTTGACGCGAATATTGCCCTGAAACGCCTTCATGCGCTGCTGGGCTCGCTTATTGCCCAGCGCCGAGGGCACCAGGGCAAAGCCGGCGGCGCCGATGGTGATGACGAAGAGGGCGAGAAGCAGGAGCATTGTCATGGTCAGCGTCCCATGATCTCGTGCTGCTCGACATTGGCCTTTTCAAGCGCCTCGACCAGATTGGCCTCTTCGTTGAAATAGCGCGCCCGCTCGGTGAATTGCGGCTTGGTGATGCCGGTGGAGCGGTGCTTGCCGATCAGCATGCCGTTCGAATCCTCACCCAGGATGTCATAGACGAAGACGTCCTGGGTGACGATGACGTCGCCTTCCATGCCCAGGACTTCGGTGATGTGGGTGATGCGGCGCGACCCGTCGCGGAGGCGCGCGGCCTGGACAATGACGTCGATCGAGGAGACGACCATTTCGCGAATGGTGCGGCTGGGGAGAGCATAGCCGCCCATGGTGATCATGGATTCGAGACGGCTGAGAGCTTCGCGCGGCGAGTTGGCGTGGAGCGTGCCCATGGAGCCGTCATGGCCGGTGTTCATGGCCTGGAGCAGGTCGAAGCTCTCGGGGCCACGGACTTCGCCGACGATGATGCGTTCAGGACGCATGCGCAGGCAGTTCTTGATGAGATCGCGCATGGTGATCTCGCCCTCGCCCTCCAGATTGGGCGGGCGGGTTTCGAGACGCACGACATGGGGCTGCTGGAGCTGAAGTTCCGCCGAATCCTCGCAGGTGATGACGCGCTCATCCTTTTCGATGAAAGCGGTGAGGCAATTGAGCAGCGTCGTCTTGCCTGAACCGGTACCGCCCGAGATCAGCACATTGGCGCGGACGCGCCCGAGGATGCGCAGCACCTCGGCGCCTTCGGGGGAGATGGAGTTGTATTTGACCAGCTGCTGGAGGGTCAGCTTGTCCTTCTTGAACTTACGAATGGTGAGCGCGGCGCCGTCGATGGCCAATGGGGGCGCGATGACGTTGACGCGGGAGCCGTCGGGGAGACGGGCGTCGCAGATGGGCGAGCCTTCATCAACGCGGCGGCCGACCTGGGACACGATGCGCTGGCAGACATTCATCAGATGGGCGTCGTCGCGGAAGCGCACATTGGTCAGGCGCACCTTGCCGGCCACTTCGATATAGCATTTCTGCGACCCGTTCACCATGATGTCGGCGATGTCGTCGCGGGCCAGCAGCGGTTCCAGCGGGCCGTAGCCGAGCACGTCGTTACAGATGTCCTCAAGCAGGTCTTCCTGCTCGGAAATGGACATGACGATGGACTTGAGCGCGATGATCTCGGCGACGATGTCGCGGATTTCCTCGCGAGCCGCCTGCGTCTCCATGGTCGCAAGCTGGCTGAGATCGATCGAGTCGATCAGCGCGTTGAATATGGCCGACTTGGTCTGGAAATATTCCTTGGCGCGCTGCGCATCGGCGGGTGCCCGCACATCGAGCACCTCGTCGGTGGTGCGCATGCGGGCCGCCATGGCGTCCCCATCGCTGGAGCGGCGCTGCTGTGGTGCGGGAACGGGAGCAGGCGGGGGGCTGGCAACCGGACGCGGTGCCTCGCTCAATCCCGGTGTATTGCCTCCGAATGTGGTGCGCTTACCGAACATCTATTCCCTGCCGTCCTTGGTCGTTTCCCTGCACGCGTCCGCTCTAGGCCCGCTTCTTGAAGAGGGATGGGAGCCTGAGCAGGCCGCCGGACTTGCCGGCGCCGTGGCTGGCCTGCCGGCCGGTGACCTGCATGCCAATCGAAGAGAAGGTCTCGTTGACTTTGTTGTTGGCCGATACCTCGGCGATCATCTGGCCGTTATTGGCGGCCGTGCCAAACAGCGCCGCATCAAAGCCGATCTGGCCGATCAGGCTGCACTCCACGGAGCTCGCAAATTCCCCGGCGCCGATTTCGGGCCGGCGCGGAACGCCCTGCTTGTTGATGACCAGCTTGGGGGCGCTGTCGGTGGGGCGCAGCGCCTTGATGGCATCGGCCAGGTTCTTGGCATTGCGCAGATTGGCCAGATCCGGCTCGGCCACGATGACCACGTCATCGATAGAGGCTAGGGTCTGGCGGGTCCAGGCATTCCAGGCATGGGGAATGTCGAGCATGATGACCGGCACGCTTTTCTGGCACATCTCGATGACCTGCTCGAATTCGCGTTCCTCGAAGTCCCAGGTGCGGTCGAGCGTGGCCGGGGCGGTCAGCAGATTGATGTGATTGGCCGCCTTGCTCATCAGGCGGTCCAGCATGGTCTGGTCGACCTTCTGGTTGGCCAACACCGCATCGGCGAGGCCATGCGGCGGATCCTGATTGAAGTTGAGGCCAGCGGTACCGAAGGCCAGATCCATGTCGACGATCAGGCAATCCTGGCGAAGGCCCGTGGCGACGGACCAACCGACATTGTGGGCGATGGTGGACGATCCAGCACCGCCCTTGGCCGAAATGAAGCCGATGGTGCGCCCGATGGGTGCAGCGCCTTCGGCAGCATAAAGCTCGGTGATGGCGGTGACGATCTCGGCCGAGGTGGCGGGGAGCACGACATATTCGGAGATGCCCGAGCGGATCAGTTCGCGATAGAGCAGCACATCGTTCACGTGGCCGAGCACGATGACCCGAGTGGAGGCATCGCAGACTTCGGCCAGACGGCCGAGGCTCTGGGGAATATCCTCAGGCGACAGTGTCGTCTCAACGACGATAAGATTGGGCGTGGGGTTGGACTTGTAGGTCTCGACCGCGCCGTCGATGCCGCCATTGTGGGTGGTCAGCGCCACCTTGGACATGCGCCGGTCATGCATGGCGCTTTCCACCAGCTGGGCGGTCTGGGAATGCTCGCAGAAGGCCTGGATGGTGATACGCGGCACCAGCCGCGCGCCAGAGGCGATCTCGGCCGCCGGCTCTTCGATCTGGGCGGGCTGCTCAGGGGTGAGGAAACTCATGGGAAACGCTGCTCCTGATCCGCAATCAATCCAGCACGAAGCCGACCGAGCCGGAGAACCCAGCCCGGAACTCGCCCGTCGCGCCGACGCCATACATATGTTCCAACCGTCCGAGGAAAACGCCTTCAGCATCGCTGGCCATGCGCGAAGTATCCGTGGGCACGGCGATGGAATTGGCGGGGCTCGGGGCCACGAGATAGGGGGTGACCAGGATCACCAGCTCGGTCTGCTGGGTCTGGTATTCGCGCGAACGGAACAGCGCGCCCAGGATGGGAATGTCACCCAGAACAGGAAATTGCTGGATGTTCTGGCTCGACGTTTCCTGCAGGAGGCCACCAATGGCCAGGGTGGTGCCGCTGGGCAGCTCGACCGAGGTCGAGGCCTCGCGCTTGGAGATGGACATGTCCGACTGCGGCTCAGAGACCGAAGTCTCGACCTTGAGGCCAATATTGCCATTGGACTTGACCACAGGGGTAAAGGCCAGCTCGACGCCATAGGGCTTGAAGGTGACAGTCCGGGTGAAACGGTTGTCCTCGTCTTCGGGATCGAAGGTGTAATAGGGCAATTCGCCACCGGCCAGGAAAGTGGCTTCCTCGCCCGAAATGGCAGTGAGCGTAGGTTGAGCCAGGATGCGCAGAGCGCCGCGGCCCTCAAGAGCGCGCAGGGCGCCGGCCACGCCCTCGGTGGTGCCGAACACAGCGTCGATACCGTGTGGAATGTCGCCATCCACAACGGCATTGGTGAACTGCACCAGGTTGGTCAGTCCCACGCTGAAGGCAGCGCCCAGATTGATGCCGAACTGCTTGGCGACATCGCGCTTCACCTCCGAAACCGTGACCTGCAGCATGACCTGCTGGGCCCCGGAGACGTCCAGAATACTGGCAACGTTATCGGCGCTGCCGGCAAACTGCACGGCGACGGCCAAGGCCCGATCCCGATCTTCGGCCGAGAGCACGGTACCGGTCAGGACGACGCGATTGGTGTCCCCGGCAAGGGTGACCGATTCCACATTGATGCGCGATCCGGGGATGACGCGGGCCAGCGCGGATTCCAGCGCATTGCCCACCTGGGAGGGCTGCTCGATGACCTTGAGGTCGAGCACCTGAATGGTGCGTCCATGGTCGTCAAGGAAGAAGACATTGGTATCGCCGCCCGCGATGCCTTGAATGATGGCCCGGGTGCGGGTGCGCATGATGGCAGCAGCGATATCGGGCTGCGAGACGATGACCTCGGCGACGCCGGCAGGCAGATCGAGGATTATGGACTTGTTCAGCTCGACATCGAGCTTGCGCACGGCGCCATAAGCGCTGCCGGAAATGGTGACCTGGGCCTGTGCCTGGGCCAAGGCCGGTGTCGCGCAGGCCGTGGCCAGCAGCAGCGCCGTGAGGCCGGTGGCCAGGGTGACGCGGGGTGTGGAGCGGGGTCTGAATGCGCTTGTCATATCCATCGTCTTCTCGCCCCTATTGTGGCAGGACCTGGGGCGCATCGGGCGCCGCCTGGATCTGGGTGTATTCGGGCTGGGTCATGGCATCGGCCGAGGAATAGTCAGAGGCAGCGGCGCTGCTGCCAGCCATCACGCTCTGTTCCTTGCCGTAGCGGATGAGGCGGACGGCCTGGTTGGTGCTGGCCGTATCGGCGTCGACGCCGTTGAAATCGGCCACCGAACGCAGCGTCAGACTGAGCTGGCCGCGTGTGGAGGCATTGACCAGGGTTTCGGCCTGGGCCGGATCGAGTTCGAGCGTGGCGATGGTGGCATTGTCAAAAGTCACCGGGGTGGGGCTGGTCTCCGCACCGCCCTCGTCGCCGCCGCTAACACCCATTTCGCCAAGGCGCTTGCCGATGGCGAGAACGCGCACATTGGAGAGGATGACTTCGGAGCGCTGGCCCATTGCCGAAGAGGTGGTGAGCAGCACATCGACATGATCATTGGGTATGACGAAGCCGCCGGCGCTGGAGGCTGCCGTAACGGTCGCGGAGACACCGCGCTTGCCCGGCGCCAGTACAGCGGAGAGATAGCCCTGATCGGCGCGCACCAGCTTGGCTTCGCGGATCGGCTCGCCGGGAAAAAATTCGAAACGCGCCACCGCGCCGGTCAGCTGGGCCGGGGCGTCTGGCATGGCGGCGATGGTGACATATTCCGGGCGCAGCGCGCCCTGCGGCCAATCCTGCCATTCGACGCGTTCGGTATTGAGCCGCTCGCCCACACCGATCGGAGCCTTGGCCACCAGGATCTGGGTCTTGGCTTCCTCGACCACCTGGGTCACGACCTGGGTGTCGGGCGCCGGGGGACGGCCGCCGCGCGTCACCAGGAAAGCGGCGAGCGAACCGGCCACAAGGGCTACCAACAACAGGACAATACGCGCCGGTCTCATGACCTACTCCGGTTGTTCCAGAGCAGCAGGCGTCGGTTGACGCGCCACGCCGCTCTATCCATTTTCTCGCATCGCTGGCGCCAAGACCGGCGTCCGGTCTTTGGCACGATGCGCGGGAGGGGCAAGAAAAGCCCATTTCCACCGGCTGGACTATGAAACCAAAGGGTCAAGGTTTAGTTAATCAGAACTTTGCAAAAGGCGTTAACGAGTTATGAATGCTTGCTTTTTGCGAGTGGTGGGCACAAACGGCTATGGCACCAGCGACAGGATCGCTGGTGCAGGGCAAGATTGCAGGGCGTGGATTTCAGGCCGCGAGGCGTTCGAAGATGACCGTATTGGAATAGGTCAGCAGCCCCGCCAGCGCCATCGCTACGCCATAGGGTATGCCCCGCTTGCGATCGAGCAGGCGGGTCAACCAGGGCATGGAGGAAGCGATGCGGGGCATGGGCGCGCGGCGCAGCAGCAGGATGGCGAGGGTCAGCACGCCGCCCAGGATAGCGGTATAGGCCAGGTAAGGCAGGGTCATGCCAAAGCCGAGCCAGAGCGTGGTGGCAGCTGCCAGCTTGGCATCGCCGCCCCCGATCCAGCGCAACGCGAACATGGCAAAGGCCACGACCAGCACCACGAAGGCGCACAAAACATGCATGGCGAACTGCTGCAGGGGCATTTCGATGATCAGCGCCATGACCACGAAACCGGCCGCCAGGAGCAGCACCAGCTTGTTGGAGATGCGCATGGTCAACAAATCGGACGACGCCGCAAAGGCCATGGCCAGAGGAAAGAACAGAAGGGCAATGGTGGACATGTCGCGTACCCCGGAGGACGTCAAGCGTGATGCCAGCGTGACAGAGGGGACTTAACAAAGCGCAAAGGGAAGGCCCGAGGACCTTCCCTTCCCAAACGCGATTTCTCCGGGGCAGCCGGTGCCGTGCGACACCGGAGGCCCGTAGAAACTTAGGTTGGCATATTGTTGGTAAGCGTATTGGAGATACCGTTGAAGAGGTTACCAAGGCTATCACCGAGGGCGGTGGCAGCGAGGATGATACCAACGGAGATGAGCGCGGCGATCAGGCCGTACTCGATTGCAGTCGCGCCCGACTCGTCCTGCGCGAAACGTGCGAAAATGTTCATTCCCAGGCTCCTTTTACACGTCCTCAGTGACGGCAGTGTCGGACCACGTCACACATCGAACATGGCCAAACGCTACCGTCCACAGGTTGAAATAGCGTTAACCCGCGCGTTGTCCACTGAACTTGGGGACGGCGCATTTATCTTGCTGATCAACAAGTTACCCAAATATTTAAATGTTTATCCATTGGATTTTGCGTAGGGCAAGGTCCGAAGCCTGCATCTGCACTATCCCTTCATTGGAACAGCGCCCGCATATGCGAGAGAAATAGTGCAGGGCGGGGATGAGCCGCGGGCCCGGGCGCTTTTGCAGCCACGTTTGCCAAGTATTTACCATTCGGGGGGATCGTAGGGGACAGCGTATCAGTACCCCGGATTTCCGCCATGTCCCGCCTTGCCATCATTGCCCTGTTGCTTGCCGCGACCCTTGCCGGGCCAATGCCCGCCCAGGCCCAGGACGGCGCGCCGATCAGCGTCAATGTCAACATGGCGCGGGTGTTGCGCATCAGCGCCCCGGCGGCGACCGTAATCGTGGGCAATCCCGGCATTGCCGATGTCACCATCCAGGACCCGCAGACGCTGATCCTGACGGGCAAGAGCTATGGCCAGACCAATCTGATCGTGCTCGACAGCCGCGGCGAGCCGGTGGCCGACACGCTAATCGAAGTGGTGCAGATGACGGCGGGCGTGATGACCGTCTATCAGGGCCAGAGCCGCACCACCCTCTCCTGTGCGCCGGTGTGCCAGCCGGTGGTGATGATGGGTGACGATGCCGGTTTCTCAGGCCAGACGCTGGCTTCCTCGCAGCTGGTGCAGTCGGCGGCCAACTAGAGCAGCGTCCCGTCCACGCCGATCATCGGCGATTAGGACTTTGTTTACCGCATCTGCGCCCAGTGGTGCCCGAGGCGACGATCCTAACCTTTGGGTTAGGGTATAACCGTAGTCTCTGCCGACACTTCAATGGGCAGAGGCCGGGTGGCTGTGTTCGGCATTTCGAGGAAAGACCTGCACGAAACCTTGCGGCGGCTGATGCGCGACGAGCGAGCCGTCACGGCGGTCGAATTCGGCATGCTGGCCTTGCCCTTTTTCGCCATTGTCGGAGCAATCCTGCAGACCTCCGTTGTCTTCCTCGCCGCGCAGGTGCTGGAAAGCGCCGTCAATGACGCGTCGCGCGCCATTCGCACCGGGCAGGTACAGACCGGCAGCGTTACGCTGGAGCAGTTTCGCGCAGATGTCTGCGGACGGCTGTTCGGCCTGTTCGCCGACTGCGACGGACTGCATGTGCGGGTCAATGTGGTCACCAATTTCCAGTCGGCCAGCGTGGCGCCGCCGCTAGCGGCCGATTGCACCGCGCCCTGCGACTGGAGCGAGGCGGAAACCTGGACCCCGGGCGTGGGCAAATCCGTGGTGCTGGTGCAGGTCTATTACCGCTACCCCGTCGTGGTGCAGCTAGGGCCGCTGGGCATGTCGAACATGGGAGACGGACGCCGCCTGATCGGCTCGGCCACCGTATTCCAGAACGAGCCGTTCTCATGATGGCGGCAATTCGCCACAGCCTGTCCCGGCTTGCCAGGCTGCGCCGCGCCGAAGGCGGAACGGCGGCAGTGGAATTCGCCCTCATCCTGCCAGTCATGCTGATGGTCTATCTCGGTACGCTGGAGGCCGGCACGCTGATTACCATGGATCGCAAGGTGCAGTCGGTGGCAGGGGCGGTCGGGGACCTGGTGGCGCGGGCGGACGAGGTTATCACCGAAACGCAGATCCAGGATTATTTCCGCGCCGCCAGCGGCATCATGACCCCCTATTCGCCCGCTGCGGTGCGCCAGGTGGTGACTGCGGTGGAGGTTCGGGCCGATCGCACCACCGAGGTGATATGGACACGGCAATATCAGAACGGGACCTATTCCAGCAGCACGCCGCATATCGTGGGTGACGAATTTCCCCTGCCGGCGGAGATGATCGACATCTCGCTTGATCGCATGATCATTGCTGCGGAGGCCTCCTATTCTTATACGCCGCTGCTGGGCATCGTCATCGATACGCCAATCAATCTCTACCGCTCCAGTTTCTTCATGCCGCGCTTCGGGGACGATATCGAACTGAACTGAGGCCCGCTTGCCCGGCCCGCCGCGCCATGCCACAAGCCGGGCACCTTGTCCCGACTGGCCCGGAAGAGAACATGCAAGAGCACGACACCATCATCCCCGTCTTCGATCTGGGCGGCGTCTTCGTCGACTGGAACCCGATGTATCTGTTCCGCACGCTGTTCGAGAGCGAAGAGGACGCGCTGTGGTTCCACCAGAATATCTGCACCGGGGACTGGAACCTGGAATTCGATGCGGGCGAAATCTATGCCGAGGGCGTGGCCAAGCTGATCACCCGCTTTCCCAAATACTGGAGGGAAATCCAGGCCTTCGACACACGCTGGAAAGAGACCGTGGGCGGGTTCATCGAGGGCACGATCGATATACACAATGAACTGATCGAACAGGATATCCCCACCTTCGCCATCACCAATTTCTCCTGGGAGAAATGGGTGAGTTGCCTGGGCGAATGGCCGTTTCTCGAAAAATTCGACGGTGTAGTCGTGTCAGGGCTGGAAGGCCTGGTGAAGCCCGATCCGCGACTCTACCGCGTGTTCTGCGAGCGCTATGGGCTGGCGCCGGATTCATGCGTCTTCATCGATGACAGCGAGCCCAATATCGTGGCCGCCCGCAAGTTCGGCATGCATGGCATCTGGTTCAAGGATCCTGTGCATCTGCGGGCGGATTTGATTGCGCTGGGGCTGCCGCTCAAAGCGAAGTAAGGAAAGGCAACGCACAGATCGTTCCATCCGCACACTCCTCGCCCTCGGGCCTGACCCGGGAGTGACGATCGGTGGTTTGGAGAGGATCGGAAATCCTTTCCGCTTACCGCGTCCCGTACATGCGGTCGCCGGCGTCGCCCAGGCCGGGGACGATATAGCCCTTTTCGTTGAGGTGGCTGTCGATCGATGCGGTGAAGACCGGTACGTCGGGATGGGCCTTGGAGAAATTGGCGATGCCCTCCGGCGCGGCGAGGAGGCAGAGGAAGCGGATGTTGTTGGCGCCGCGCTCCTTGAGCTTTTCGATGGCTGCCGTTGCCGAATTGCCGGTGGCCAGCATGGGGTCAACCACGATGATCAGGCGATTTTCCAGGTGGCTGGGCGCCTTGAAATAATATTCGACCGGCTCCAGCGTTTCGTGATCGCGATAGATGCCGATATGGGCGACGCGGGCGGCCGGGACCAGGTCGAGCATGCCATCGAGCAGGCCATTGCCGGCGCGCAGGATGGAGGCGAAGACCAGCTTCTTGCCCTTGATGGCCGGCGAGTCCATCTGCGACATCGGCGTCTCGATGGGGATCATTTCCAGCTCGAGATCGCGGGTAACCTCGTAGCACATCAGATGCGCGATCTCGCGCAGCAGGCGCCGGAACCCCGCAATGGAGGTCTCCTTGTTGCGCATGATGGTCAGCTTATGCTGGATCAGCGGGTGATCGATGACCGTCACATTGCCTTCGGTTCTGCTCATCGACACACCTCTTGTCTGTTGGTTCAGAGAAAACTCTTGCCGTGGCGGCCGGGGGCCAGTCCCAGCCACGCAGCTATGCTTTCACCTATATCAGCCATGGTCGGGCGAATGCCAATCTCTCCCATGGGCAGGGCTGGGGAAAAGACGAGGATCGGCACCTGTTCGCGGGTGTGATCGGTGCCCGGCCAGGTCGGATCATTGCCATGGTCGGCGGTGAGGACCAGCAGGTCATCGTGGCGCAGCTTTGAAATCAGCTCGGGCAGACGAGAGTCGAACAGTTCGAGCGCCGCCGCATAGCCGGGCACGTCGCGGCGGTGGCCATATTCGCTATCGAAATCGACGAAATTGGTCATGATGAAGGCCCGATCGGCAGCCATTTCCATGGCATCGAGGGTCTTTTCGAAGAGCTGATGAATGCCGGTGCCCTTCATCTTGTGGGTGACGCCGGAGCCGGCATAGATGTCGGAAATCTTGCCGATGGCATAGACCTGATTGCCGGCGGCCTGGTTGCGATCAAGCAAGGTCGGCTCGGGCGGGGCAATGGCGAAATCGCGGCGATTGCCGGTGCGCTTGAAGGTTTCGGCACTCTCGCCCACGAAGGGGCGGGCGATGACGCGGCCGATTTTCAGCGGCTCGGTCAATTCGAAGGCAATGCGGCAGATGTCGTAGAGGCGTTCGAGGCCGAAATGGCTTTCGTGGGCGGCGATCTGGAAGACGCTATCGATGGAGGTGTAGCAGATCGGCTTGCCGCTACGGATACTCTCCTCGCCCAACTCGGCGATGACCGTGGTGCCCGAGGCATGCCTGTCGCCCAGAATACCGGGCAGATCGGCGCGTCGGACGAATTCGGCGATCAGATCGGGCGGAAATGTCGGCTGGGTTTGCGGGAAATAGCCCCATTCGAAGGGCACCGGGACGCCGGCGATTTCCCAGTGGCCCGAAGGGGTATCCTTGCCTTTGGAGATTTCGCGGCCGACACCGAAGCGACCGCCTCTCGGGGTATCGGACAGGTTGGGCGGCAAGGAGCCGGTGGAGAGCTTGACGGCCGCGCCAAGGCCCATGGCGTCCATATTGGGGACGTTGAGGGGGCCGGTCCGCAAGCCGGCGCGGTCGGCCTTGCCCGCGGCAGCCCATTCGGCGATGTGGCCGACAGTGTTCGCGCCTTCATCGCCATATGCATTGGCATCGGGTGCGCCGCCGATACCGACGCTGTCGAGGAGGCAGACAATGGCGCGGGGCATGGACGTTACTCCTGGGGCACGATGCGATCCGCTATCAGCGGAAAGGCGTGCGCAATTTCGCCAAATCCATAGGCGCGCTTGATTCGCGCCTCGGCGTCGCTGGCGCTGGCCTCGTCGGCAGCATGAATGCGGGCGATGGGTGTGGCGTTGTCGGCAATGGCGCCGAGCGGAGCCAGCCGGTCGAAACCGACGCGGTGGTCAATTGCGTCGGTGGGGGTGGCGCGGCCACCGCCCAGCGCGACCACCGCCATGCCGACACCGCTTGTGTCGATGGTGTTGATGGTCCCCTGCTCGTGTGCAAAAACGTCGCGGATGATGGGAGCGGGTGCGAGGTGAGTGTCCATGTGATCGATGAAATCCACGGGACCACCCAGGGCCGCGACCATTTTGGCGAAATGTTCGGTGGCGCGTCCAGAATCGAGGGCCTTTTCGACCTGGAGGCGGGCGTCGTGCAGCGAGGTGGCCTTGCCTGTCATCAGGACGAGTTCCGCACAAAGCGCCAGGGCGACCTCGCGCAGGCGCGGGTCCTGATGCTTGCCGGTGAGGAAATCGACGGCATTGCGGACTTCGAGGCCGTTGCCGGCGGCGGAGGCCAGCGGCTCGTTCATATCGGTGATGAGCGCCCCAGTTTTCAAGCCCGCGCCATTGGCGACGGTGACGAGGCTCTGCGCCAGATCGCGTGACTTTTCCAGCGTCGGCATGAAAGCGCCGGAGCCGGTTTTCACGTCGAGGATCAGTGCGTGGAGGCCGGCAGCGAGCTTTTTTGACAAGATTGACGCAGTGATCAAAGCGATGGATTCGACCGTGCCGGTGACGTCGCGGATGGCATAGAGGGTCTTGTCGGCTGGCGCGAGATCGGCGGTCTGGCCGATGATGGCGCAACCGGCCTCCTTCACAACCTTGCGGAACAGGGTGTTATCGGGGCTGGTGGTATAGCCGGGGATGGCGTCGAACTTGTCGAGCGTGCCGCCGGTATGGCCAAGGCCGCGCCCGGAAATCATCGGCACATAGACGCCGATGGCGGCCAGGATTGGCGCCAGCATGAGCGAAACATTGTCGCCGACGCCGCCCGTCGAATGCTTATCGGCTACCGGGCCATCAAGATCGGACCAGTCGAGCACGGCGCCAGAATCGCGCATGGCCAGGGTCAGCGCGACGCGCTCTTCCATCGACATGTCTTGGAAATAGACCGCCATGGCGAAGGCCGCGGCCTGAGCTTGGGACACCGAACCACCGGCAAAGCCGGCTATGAACTGAGCGATGTCATCCTGCGTCAGGGCCTCGCCATTGCGCTTTTTCAGGATGACTTCCTGGGGAAGAAAAACCATGGAAGGGCCTAGAGCCTGTAGAGCCGGACAGGCGGCTTGTCAGCCCGCGCGATGACCTTTTTGGCCTCAAGATCGAGTTGAACCGCCTTGACCCACCAGCCGGCCTTTTCACCGCCGGGGAACAGGTCCTGCGGCAGTTTTGGCCGGACGGCGCCAATGAGATCGGTGACCGACATGCCGGGCGCCTCATCGGGCAAGGCGGCCAGAACAGCCGCCTTCATGGCAGTGAACTTGTCAGCGTCGACCCGATAGATCTTGCCGGGCTGGCCGACATTTTCGATTTCGATTTTCTCGGCCATTGGTTCAGACTCCGTATGGGATCCAGACGTTTTTGACCTGCGTAGCCCGGCTGAGGAAATACTCGCCGGCAAAGCGCGGGTCAGCGAGATCGTAGTAGAGACCGCGGCTGGTCCAGGTCTGCTTGAGATTGCCCACCGAGGCCTTTTCGACCATGGCGGAGGTTTCGGCATTGCCGGCGCACCAGAGGGCATCGACGCCGTCGTGTTCGGCCAAGGTTTTCGCCAGAGCGACGCTGTCGCCGGTGACGATATTGACGACGCCCGAGGGCATGTCGGAGGTTTCGAGCACCTGGTAGAAGTCGGTCATCGACAGCGGCGACCGGTCGGAGGGGACCAGCACCACTGTATTCCCCATGGCGATGGCCGGGGCCAGCAGGGCGACCGAGCCGAGCAGCGGACGCGACGGGGGCGCGACTATGCCGAGAACGCCGAGAGGCTCGACCATGGCCGCAGCGACCATGCGCTGTGGCGGGTTATGAATGGCGCCATCATATTTGTCGGCCCAGCCCGCAAAGCCGAAGAGACGCTCGATGGAGGCCTGAACCTCCCCTGCACCGTCCTCGCCGGTCTGCGCCTTGATGCGAGCGGCGAATTCGTCGCGGCGATAGTCGAGGTTTTCGGCGAGGAAGTAGAGGATTTGCGCGCGGGTGTGCGCTGCGGTTGTGCCCCAGCCGAGGGCGGTACGGGCGGCTTCAATGGCGTTGCGAATATCCTTGCGATTGCCTTCGCCGACTTCGCCCACTTCCGTGCCGTTGGGAGCAAAGACCGGACGATTGTAACCAGAGTCAGGGCGAGCCTGCTTGCCGCCGATATACATTTTGGCGGTCTGGTCGATGGCGCCGGAACCCAGCACATCGCCGGGCTTGACCGGGGCCAGAGCGGGGGCGGGCTTCAGGTCCTTTTCCCAGTTGTGCTTGAGATAGGCACCCATGCCCTCGCGGCCACCTTCGCGGCCATAGCCAGATTCCTTGTAGCCGCCGAAGCCGACGGCGGCGTCGAAATTGTTGGTGCCGTTGATCCAGACGACGCCCGCCTTGATCTTGGGGGCAATGTCGAGCGCCAGGTTGATGTTTTCGCTCCAGAGCGTCGCGGCTAGGCCGTATTTGGTGTTGTTGGCCAGCGCCACGGCTTCCTCGGGGGTGCGGAAGCTCATGGCCACCAGCACCGGCCCGAAAATCTCTTCAGCGACCAAGGTATTGGCGGGCGAGACATTGGTGACAAGGGCGGGTTTCAGGAAACAGCCCTTGGCCGGGACCTGCCCATCGGGCTCATAGACCACGGCGCCTTCGGCGACGCCCTTTTTCATCAGGTCCTTGATGCGCTCGACCTGCACCGGGGCGACCAGCGCGCCGATGTCGATGGATTTATCCAATGGATCGCCAACGCGAAGCTTGGCCATGCGGGTCTTCACCTTGGCGATGAAGCGCTCCTCGATGCTTTCCTGCACCAGAAGGCGCGAGCCGGCGCAGCAGACCTGGCCCTGATTGAACCAGATGGCTTCGACGAGGCCTTCGACGGCGCTATCGAGATCGGCGTCCTCGAAGACAATGTAGGGCGACTTGCCGCCCAGTTCGAGGCTGAGGCCCTTGCCCGAGCCGGCGGTGGCGGCACGGATAATCTTGCCCACTTCGGTGGAGCCGGTGAAGGCGATCTTGTCGATATCGGGGTGATTGACGATGGCGGCGCCGGTGTCGCCCTCGCCGGTGACGATATTGACGACGCCCTTGGGCAGGCCGACGCGCTCGCAAATCTCGGCGAAGAGGAGCGCGGTCAGCGAGGTGAATTCGGCAGGCTTCAGCACCACCGTGTTGCCGGCGGCAAGCGCCGGGGCGATTTTCCAGGCGAGCATCAGCAGCGGGAAATTCCACGGGATAATCTGGCCGCAGACGCCATAAGGCACCATGCCGGGGAACTGGTTCGACAGATGGGTGGCCCAGCCGGCGTGGTGGTAGAAGTGGCGCGCGACCAGCGGAATATCCGCGTCGCGGCTTTCGCGGATCGGCTTGCCATTGTCCATGCTTTCGAGCACGGCAAAGAGGCGCGCGTGCTTCTGCACGGCGCGGGCGATGGCATAGAGATATTTGCCGCGCTCGTAGCCGGAAAGGGCGCCCCAGGTCTTGAAGGCGGTACGAGCGGCCTTCACCGCCGCATCGACATCGGCGGCACTGCCATCGGTAATGTCGGCCAGCTTGTCGCCGCTGGCGGGATTGTCGCTGGCAAAGGTCTTGCCGGGCTTGGTCCATTTGCCATTGATGAAATGGCCGAATTTGCGGCCATGGCTGTCGAGCCAGGCATTGGCCTGATCGGGCGTTTCGGGCGCCGGGCCATATTCAAGGCTATCGAAGATTTGCGCGATCTTGTTCATTTCGGGTCCTCCCGGCCAAGCTCCGTCTTAGCGGACGTAAGGCCGTGTGAGCGTTTAGTCCGGGCCCTGCGAGCGTAGCTCTCCGGGCGTTCTTCGTTCAAAACGGTCCACTGGACCGTTTTGCGGGCTTCGCCCGACACTCATCACACCATCGGCTGGCGATAATCGGCGGCGTAGTGCCCGGTCAGCCCGTGCTCCAATTGCCGTTCGATGTCGGTCAGCAGCGAGCTTGCACCGAAGCGAAAGAGGTGCGGCTGCAGCCAGGTATTGCCCAGTTCTTCCTTCATCAGCGCCATATATTTCAGCGCGTCGCCGGCCGTGGCGATGCCGCCGGCGGGCTTGTAGCCGATCTCGATGCCGGTTTCCTCGGCGAACCAACGGATCATGCGGATCATGGTCAGCGAGGTGACGAGGTTGGCGTTGACCTTTTCCTTGCCGGTGGAGGTCTTGATGAAATCGGCGCCGGCCAGCATGCAGACCAGCGAGGCCTTGGCGATGTTGGTTTGGGTGGCGAGTTCGCCGGTGCCGAGGATGGTCTTGATATGGGCGTCGCCGCAGGCTTTTCGGAAGGCTTTAACCTGATCGTAGAGCGCTTGCCAGTCGCCTCTGAGGACCATGCCGCGTTCGATGACGATGTCGATTTCCTTGGCGCCGTCCTTCACCGATGCCTCGATTTCGGCGATCTTGGTCTCGACCGGGGCGAGGCCATGGGGGAAGGCGGTGGAGACAGCGGCGACGGGAATGCCTGTGCCTTCAAGGGCTTGGACGGCTGTGTGGACGAAGGTGTGATAGACGCAGACGGCGCCGGGGAGGATGCGGAGATCCTGAACGCCGAGTTTTTCGCGGATTTCGGCGCGCAGCGGATTGCGGGCCTTGGCGCAGAGGCGCTCTACCCTCCCATCGGTGTCGTCGGCGTTGAGCGTGGTCAGGTCGATCATGGTTATGGCCTTGAGAAGCCACGCCAATTGATAGTCCTTCTTGACCGTGCGGCGGGCGCCGATGGAGCCGGCGCGGCGTTCGAGGGCCGAGCGGTTCATGCGGACACGTTCGACCCAATCGAGGTCCAAGGGGTAGCCTGGATTGCGCTTATGAACGGCTTCTGAACGCGCGGTGTCGACGACCTTGAGACTCATAGCTCCTCCACCAGCGCGGGAATGAGCTTTTTCAGCTTCTCCGCGCCTTCAACGGCCATGTGCTTGGTATGCTCATGGCTGATATTTTCACCCGAGAGGCCGGCGCCCATATTGGTGATGGACGAGCAGGCCCAGACTTTCATGCCCAGGAAACGCCCGAGAATGACTTCGGGAGCCGTGGACATGCCGACCGCATTGGCGCCGAGGCGCATGGCCATCTGGATTTCGGCGACCGTTTCAAAGCTCGGGCCGGAATACCAGAGATAGACCCCCTCCCCGAGGCGGTAGTCGAAGTCGCTTGCCAGCCGGGTCGCCCTGGCGCGCAGGTCGAGGTCGTAGCAATTGACCATGTTCACAAAGCGGCGGTCGGTGGGCTCACCGATCAGCGGGTTCATGCCGGCATAATTGATGTGATCGGCAATCAGCATCAGGTCGCCGGGCTGGAAGCGCTCATCGACCGAACCGGCCGAATTGGTCAGCAGCAGCGTCTCGGCGCCCAGATCGGCCAGGGTTTCCAGCGCCGGGCGCATGGCGGCGGCATTGCCGTGTTCGTAGTAATGTTCGCGGCCGGTGAGGACGGCGATGCGCTTGCCGCCCATGTGGCCGATGATGAGATCGCGGCCATGGCCGGACACGCCACCACCCGGAAAGCCCTTCAGTTCCGAATAGGGAATAAGGACCTTGTCATCCATCAAGTCGCCAATGGCGGAGAGACCCGAGCCGAGCACCAGGGCTGCGGCGATGGGCTCGCTACCGGCAATCTTGCGGATGGTCTTGGCGGGCTTGGTCACTTCCCCAAGAACTCCGGGCCGAATGAATGCGGCAGCAATTGCTCGACTGTCTGCACCAGCGGGGTGCCGTCGACGCCGTGGGAGACGATTTCCACGTCGAGATCGGCGAATTCGCGGATGCGCTGGCGGCAGCCGCCGCAGGGGGTGACCGGGGTGGCGCCGGGGCCGGTGACATAGACGCGGCGGATGCGCTTGCCCCCGCCGGCCAGCATGGCGGCGATGGCGCTCGGTTCGGCGCAATTGCCCACCGGATAGGCGGCATTCTCGACATTGCAACCGGCGTAGATCTTGCCGTCATCGGCGAGAATGGCGGCGCCGACCTGAAACTTCGAATAGGGCGCGTAGGCGTATTTGCGAACGGCCTCGGCGGCCTCATACAGGGCCTTGTCCATCTCGTGCATGATCATCGTATCTCCGGCGCCAGGCCCGCGGGCCTAGCGCTCCTTGGTATAGGGCGCGCCGGCGGCCTTGGGGGCTACGGCGCGGCCGATGAAGCCGGCCAGCAGCACCACGGTCAGGATATAGGGCAGTGCCTGAATGGCCTGGACCGGCACTTCGCCAATGATGGGGAAGACCTGGCCCTGGACGCGGAACTGAACTGCGTCGAGGAAGCCGAACATGAGGCAGACCAGCAGCGCCGGGCCGGGACGCCACTTGGCAAAGATCAGTGCCGCCAGCGCGATATAGCCGCGCCCGGCCGACATGTTGTTGTTGAAGCCGGCAGACTGGGCGATCGAGAGATAGGCGCCCCCGATCCCGACCAGCACAGCGGTGATGATCAGAGCAGAGTAGCGCAGGCGCGTCACCGAAATGCCGGCGGTGTCGATGGCCTTGGGGTTTTCGCCCACGGCACGCAAGCGGAGACCGAAGCGGGTGCGAAACAGCACCCAAGCCGTGACCGGCACGGCGGCGAAGGCGAAATAGGTGATGATGTTATGGCCCGAGATCAACTCGCCATAAATCTGTCCGATGACCGGCACATCGCGCAGCTGTTCGGCAAAGGGCAGCGAGATCGGGTTGAAGCGCTGGTCACCCGAAAGCTGAGGCGTATAGCCGCCGCGCTTGAACCAGGACTGGCCCAGAAAGGTGGTGAGACCGGCGGCGAGAAAATTGAGCGCCACACCCGAAATGGTCTGGTTGCCCTTGAAATTGATCGAGGCAAGGCCGTGAATGCCGGAGAACATCAGCGCCGCGCCAATACCAGCCAGAAGGCCAAGCCAGGCGGAGCCGGAGACCGCAGACATGGCCGCCGCGGCGAAGGCAGCCGCGAGCAGCTTGCCTTCAAGACCGATGTCGATGATGCCGGAGCGCTCAGAATAAAGTCCGGCCAGCGACGCGAGGATCAGCGGTACGGCGAGGCGCGTCGTGGAGTCGAGAATGAGGGTAATATCGACGAGGTATTGTTCCATCATCTGCCTCCCGCTGCCGGATCAGGCTGGGCGAGGATACGCCCCAGCGGTCCGCGCATCATATCGCCCATGGCTCCGGTAAAGAGGATGACCAGCGCCTGAATGGTGACGATCATTTCGCGGGTAATGCCCGGCATCTGGAACGCGAGCTCCTGGCCGCCCTGATAGAGCATGCCGAACAGCAGCGCGGACAGGCCCACGCCGATGGGATGGCCCTTGCCCATGAAGGCCACCGCAATGCCCACAAACCCGGCGCCGTTGACGAAATTGAGGATCAATCGACCCTGCACGCCGCCGACATTGTTGACCGCGACCATGGCCGCAAAGGCACCGGCGAGGGCCATGATGACCATGATGGTCTTCTGGTTGGAAATACCGGCATAGTTGGCCGCCACGGGATTGTTGCCCTGAGCCCGCACAGCATAGCCAAACTTGGTGCGCCAGATCAGCCAGTAGACGAAAAACAGCGCCGCGATGGCGAGGAAGAAGGTGAGATTGACCGGCGAATTCCGGAACAGTTCGATAAAGCCACGCAGTTGCGGCACGCGCGTGATGGCCTCGAGCGGCGCACTCTCGTCGGAATTGACGCCTTCAGGCTTCAGGATGCGGCTGATGATGTATCCCATCAACGAGACCGCGATGAAGTTGAACATGATGGTGGTGATCACCACGTGGCTGCCGCGCTTGGCCTGCAGGTAGCCGGGGACAAAGGCCCAGGCAGCGCCGAACAAGGCGCCGCAGATGATCATGAGCGGAAAGACCAGCGCCCAGTGCATGCCATTGAGCGCCAGGCCAATCAGAATGACGCCCAGACCGCCCACATAGGCCTGGCCCTCGGGGCCGATATTGAAGAGGCCCGCATGATAGGCCAGCGAGACGGCAAGGCCCGCAAAGATAAAATCGGTGGTGTAATAGAGGGTATAGCCGAAGCCCGAGCCATAACCGAAGGCGCCATAGAGCATGATGCCCACGGCCTGGAGCGGGTTCTGCCCGACGGCCAGGACGATGAGGCCGCCAACAAGGAAGGCCAGGGTGACATTGAGCAGAGGCAGGAGAACGACATCGGCCCAGCGTGGCAATTGGGTCATCAGTTGGTATCCCTGCCGGAATTATCTTTGGGGCTCATTTCCACCAGCGTCTGCTGCACAGGCGTTTCGTGCTCGGGCAAGGTACCCGGTTCGGTGACTTCACGATCAGGATGTGAACCGGTCATGAGGAGACCCAGTTCGGTCTCGTCGGCGGTGGCCGGATCGGCTTCGCCGACCAGATGCCCGTCGAAGAGCACCAGGATCCGATCCGAGAGCGAGCGAATTTCGTCCAGCTCCACCGAGACCAGCAGGATGGCCTTGCCGGCATCACGCATCTTGATGATCTGGTTGTGGATGAACTCGATGGCGCCGATATCGACGCCACGGGTCGGCTGGCCGACGATCAATACATCGGGGTCGCGTTCCATTTCACGCGCCAGCACCAGTTTCTGCTGATTGCCGCCCGAGAAATTGGACGTCTTGAGATCGAGATTGGCCGGGCGCACATCGAATTTCTTCATGTACTCCTCGGCGGTTGCCCGGGCCTGGCCGATATCGAGCGCCGGGCCTTCGCCATATTTGCCCTGATAGCCGAGGATGGCGTTTTCCCAGGCCAGGAAATTGGTGACAAGGCCCATGCGCAGACGATCCTCGGGCACATGGGCAAGGCCGGCCAGCCGCGCCCGGGAGGCGCCGTCGTCACCGTCGAGCGAGAGCGCCTTGCCATTGACGCTGATGGAGCCGCCAAGCTGGTCGCGCATGCCGGCAATGGATTCGAGCAATTCGGACTGGCCATTGCCGGCCACACCGGCAATGCCGACGATCTCGCCAGCGCGGACCTGGAAACTGATGTTCTTGACCCGCGGAACCTTGAAATCGTCGGTGACGATGAGGTTCTGGACGTCGAGCATGACCTTGCCGGGATTGGCCGGGCCCTTTTCGACCCGCAGCAGCACACGGCGGCCGACCATGAGTTCGGCAAGCTGTTCGGGGCTGGTGGAGGCCGTATCCAGGGTTGCCACCATCTCGCCCTGGCGCATGACCGATACTTCATCGGTGATCGCCATGATCTCGCGCAGCTTGTGGGTGATCAGGATGATGGTCTTGCCTTCGGACCGCAGCTTGCCCAGCACGCGGAACAGATGGTTGGCTTCTGCCGGCGTCAGCACGCCGGTAGGCTCGTCCAGGATGAGGGTCTCGGCGCCGCGATAGAGCGCCTTGAGGATTTCGACGCGCTGCTGCTGGCCAACCGAAAGGTTTTCCACAATGGCGTCGGGATCGATCTCGAGCCCGTAGTCACGGGCGAGTTGCTTCAAGTGGTCGCGCGCCCGATCAAGCGTGGGCTTGAGCAGAGCAGAATCCTCGGCCCCCAGAACCACGTTTTCAAGCACGGTGAAATTGTCGACCAGCATGAAATGCTGGTGCACCATGCCGATGCCCAGCGCCAGCGCATGGCGGCTGTCGGTGATCTTGTGCACCGTGCCATCAACATGAATGGTGCCGCTGTCGGCCGTGTAGAAGCCGTAAAGGATCGACATCAACGTCGATTTTCCGGCGCCGTTTTCACCCACAATGCCATGCACCGTGCCACGCTTGACGGCCAGGTGGATGTCCTTGTTGGCGTGAACCGGACCGAAATGCTTATTGATGCCGACAAGCTCGATAGCGAGCGCTGAGGCAGCGGCCCCGGAGGACCGCTGCTCGTTTGCCGGGTTAAGACCTGTCATCGCAGTCCAACCCCTTTAAAGGACTTTAGAGAGACGGGCAGGTCTTGTCGGTGCGGAAGTCGTGCACGGTGACAGCGCCCGAAATGATGTCGGCGGAAGCCTGATCGACGGCCGCCTTCATTTCGTCGGTGATCAAATCTGCATTGTTTTCGTCAAAAGCGGCACCAACGCCGTCTTCGGCGAGGCCGAGCACGATGGTGCCGGGCGCCCAGGTGCCGTCCTCAACACCCTTCATGGCGTTATAGGTGGCGACGTCAACGCGCTTGATCATCGAGGTCAGAACCGAACCGGGATGCAGATGGTTCTGGTTGCTGTCGACGCCAATGCCGTATTTGCCAGCGTCAGCAGCGGCCTGCAGCACGCCAGCACCGGCACCGCCGGCTACCTGGAAGATGACGTCCACGCCCTGATCGAGCTGGGACTTGGCAACTTCGGTGGCCTTGACCGGATCGTTGAAGGCATCAAAGCCGGTGCCGACATAGGTCTCGAGCACTTCGATGTCGGCATTCACCGACTTGGCGCCCTGGGCATAGCCGCAGGCGAAGGCTTCGAGAAGATCGAAATTGAAGGCCGGCACGACACCGATCTTGCCGCTTTCGGACTGCATAGCAGCCAAAACGCCGACGAGATACGAGCCTTCCTGTTCCTTGAACACAACCGACTGCACGTTCGGCAGGTCGACAACCGAGTCGATGATGGTGAACTTGGTATCGGGGAACTCAGGAGCGACGGCGCGCAGGGCGGTTTCCCAGGAGAAGCCCGGCATCACGATCGGGTTGTTGCCGCGCGAAGCGAACTGGCGGATGGCCTGCTCGCGCATGGCATCGCCCGAGATTTCCAGATCCTGATAAGCACCGCCTTCGGCCTTAAACATCTCGGCGCCGTTATAGGCAGCTTCGTTGAACGACTTGTCGAATTTACCGCCGCCGTCATAAACCAGCGCGGCATCGGCGAAAGCGGCACTTGCCATGATGGCGCTCAGTGCAACACCGCCAGCGATGGCCTTGGTAAGGGTCGAAATTTTCATTGATTCAGTCTCCCTGTCTCGCACCAGCATTGGGACCAGAGCCCGTAGGTCTATCTAGGTGCGCTAACAGGGGATAAAATCGTGCAATGGCCTCTGCCGCAAGAGGGAAGGTACGATATTTTTCCGAATGGTCAAAATTCGCGCAAGCGTTGGCGCTGCCAGTGGCCTGCGGGCGCGCCGGTATGGGTTTTTCGGCCCTAGAAGCGGGACAGCAGCGCCTGAAACATCCCGGCCAGATCAAGATCGGCATACATGGTCACCACCACCGCCAGGGCGGCGATGAGATAGAGGGCGATGCTGTCGCGGGACTGAGAGGACATGATTGGATTTGAAACAATTTGCGTTGAACCGCTCCCTGTCTAGCGGATCACCGGCGGCGGAATAATGGCCTTTGTACGCGCAATTGTGGCGTGGTTGATTTTTGGTGAACAGAACCCGTCAGGCCGGACCGAGGGGCTCGATCCCGGCGCCCATGGCGGTGGCGAAACGCTCGAAGAAACCATCGATGAGCTTCTGGGCCGAGTTGCCGACAATGGCCTTGCCCAGTTTCATGATCTGCCCCGAGGCACCGCCTTCAGCCGAGAAGGCCAGGAGGGTCGCCGCGCCGTCATCGAGGAGGGTGATGCGGGCGGCGCCTTCGGCGAGGCCCATCAGGCCACCCTTGCCCTTGCCCGAGAGGGTGTAGCTTTGTGCCGGAACGACATCGGAAAGCACCAGTTGGCCTTTGAAGCCGGGCTTGACGACGCCTAGATTGACGGTGATCTCGAGGTCGAGGCTCTGCGGGCCCGACCAGGCGATATGGCTGCATCCGGGAATGGCCGCCTTGAGCTTTTCAGGGTCATTGAGCGCCTCCCAGACGGCCATGCGGCCGGCGTGGATGCGATAGCGTCCGCCAAAATCCATCAGCCTCGCAGTCCCCGGCGGTGTCGCGAAAATACAAGGCAGCGCGGCTTTGGCAGCATGGCGGGGGTCCCACTCTTTACGTGCGGCTTTTTCGCACCAATATGGACTAAATAGTTGCCCCGACCCGCAGTTGCAATTGTCAGGCGGGGCAGCAGACGCAATCTAGGGCAGACAGGCAGTTTCGCCAGATCGGCCTATTCCAAGGGAGCCCAGGATGACCGACCAAGTGACGACCACTGCGCCCACCGACACTGTTTTGGTGCTGGCCGAAAAGCCGTTGCAGTATCTGGACAAGGCGGTCAATGCCATCCGTGACCTCGGCATCTGGCCCGAGAGCCAAGGCGAGCAGCCCATCACGGGTCTGTTGCAGCAGATTACCGAGCTCGACGAAACCCGCGTCATCCTGATCGGCCGGACCCTTTCGCAGGCCAGCGCCTTCAACGAGGTGGTGCGCGAGCAGGTCGCCGCCATGAAGATCGGTGAGCGCTACGAGGACATCACCAAAGGCTTCGATTCGATCCGCGACGATGCCAAGGGCATGGTCGACCAGCTGGCCGACAACAAGATCGACTTGTTCGAGCGCACCTCCAATGTGTGGATGAAAGTGAGCCGGGGCGATATCGCCACCCGTTTCAACAAGATCCGCGACACTTATCTCGCCGTCACCGCAGACACCAAGGACCAGATCGACCGCGAGCACACCATTCTCGAGGCCTATCGGGACTTCCGTGGGGCGCTGAAGCAGTCCGAAGTGATGGCGCTCGAAGTGCTGCAGACGGCCGAGCAGCGGCTCTCCGAGAAGAAAAACATGCTCCAGAAGGCTGCCGATGACCTGGCCGCCTATGCCGGTGACGTGCCGGCCGATCGGGCAAGGCTGGAAATGGCACGCGACGAGCGGCTGCGCGAAATGCAGAACGAGGAAAAGCGATACCAGATCGCCAAGGACCTCTCGGACAATCTCACCATTTCCTACAATACCTCGGAAGTGGTGATGGCGCGGCTGATGCAGACCACCAATGCCAAGGAGCGCGTCTACCAGCAGTCGATCTCGTTCTTTTCGACCAATGAGACGGTTCTCACCGCACTTTCCGCCTCGTTCACCGGCATGTTTGGCCTGCACGAGAGCACCGAGACGCTGAACGCGATGAAGGAAGGCATGTCCAAGAGCCTCGAAACGCTCAGCGAGATCGGCGACAGGGTGCAGGAAGAGGCGATCAAGGCCGGTTACGGCCCGACAGTGCGCGCCGACGCGGTCAAGAAGCTGGTCGACAGCGTGGTCAACTTCCAGGAGAAGAGCCGCACCATCATCAATGAGATGCGGGTGGCCTCGACCAAGAATTCGGCCGAAATCCGCGACGCCGTGGAAGACGGCAAGAAGCGCCTGGCGACGCTGGCGGCCGAGGGCAATGCCCTGCTGCTCGAAACCCGCAACTGAGGCCACGGGATTATTGGTGAAGGCACGGCATGAGTGACGCGACGGCAAAACCCGCTGCCCCGCTGGATGAAGTCATGCTGGCGATGGATGTGGTCGACACGCTCCGCCACCGGCAGGATCTGGTGACGCGCGAACTCGATGGCGTCGCCCGCGAAAAACAGCTGATCGAAAGGCTGCGCTCGGTCTATCACCAGCAAGGCATCGAGGTGCCCGACCATATCCTGCGCGAAGGCGTGGCGGCGCTGGCCGAAAGCCGGTTTACCTATACGCCCCCTGCCCCCGGGCTCAACACGACGCTCGCCCGGCTCTATGTGGGCCGCAAGCAATGGGGACGGCCGGTGCTGGCCGGCCTTCTGGCCCTCCTGGCGCTGAGCGTGGGCTATTTCGGTATATGGCAGCCTTATCAGGCCGGCCAGGCCGAACAGGCTCGGCTGGAATTGGCCGAGGGCCTGCCGGCCCAAATGGATGCGCTCTACCAGACCATTTATGACGAAACCAAGGTGCAGCAGGCTGCAACCGAGGCAGAGGCGCTGGTGGCCCGCGGCAAGGCCTTTGCCGCCGAGGGCAACCGCACGGGCGCCGAGGATGTGGTGACTCGCCTGACCGAGTTGCGCGATCAGCTGCGGCTCGAATATGCGCTTCGGGTGGTCAATCGCGAAGGCGTGCAATCGGGGTTTTGGACTTTCCCTGAGGTCAACACCGACGCCACCAATTACTATGTGGTGGTCGAGGCCGTGGACATTAATGGCACGGCCTTGTCCCTGCCCATTCTCAACGAAGAAAACGGCGAGACCGAAACGGTGGCGATGTGGGGCGTGCGCGTGCCGGAAAGCGTCTATAATGCGGTTTCAGCCGACAAGCAGGACGATGGCATCATCCAGGCCAATCTGGTGGGCCGCAAATCCGATGGTTTCCTCGATGTCCAATATGCCATGCCCGTCCTGGGCGGCGCCGTGACCCAATGGTAGCACCATGAGCATCCGCGGACCCCAGGCCCTGGCCAGCCTCGAAGAAGCCATGCGCGACATTCGCCGCGAGGAGGACGAACTCTCCCGCCGGGTGGCGCGGGCGGCCGAGCGGCTGAGCAAGACGCGCGAGCATGAGGCAGAACTGTTCCGACAATTGGCGCGGCTGCGGCTCGACCCGGCATTGCAGGCGGAATTGGACGGACGCATTTCCAGCGCCGAGGTCAAGGCCCGCGACATGCTCAAGGCCCATGCCAAGGATGTCAGCAAGGCCGAAAAGGCGATCAATGCGCTTGACGCCAGCCGGGCAGAGCTCGCCGACAGGCGCGCGGCCGCCCTCAAGCGGCTGGACGAGGCGCAATCCCGGCTCGCGGAACTGGCCCGAGTGCAGGCGGGCAGGCTGGCCACCGACCCCCACTATATTGCCGTCAGGGCCGAAACCGAGGAACTGGACCGCATTGCCGAGCAGTCGATGCGCAAGACCGAGCAGGCCGATACCGACCGCGAGGAGAAGGGCCGGCCCTACCGGGAAGACCCGCTGTTCATGTATCTATGGGACGCCGGCTATGGCACGTCCGGCTACAAGGCCGGGAACCTGACGCGCTATCTCGACGGGCTGGTGGCCAACCTGGTTGGTTTTGCCAAGGCACGGCCCAATTATGCCATGCTCAACGACTTGCCGATGCGACTGCGCGAGCATGCGCAATTGCAGGAAGCCAATGTCGCGGCGGCGGAGGCGCGGCTGGCGGACATGGAAACCGAGGCGGTCGACGCCGCCGGCGGCAAGCCGATACGGCAGGCCATGGAAGAGGCCCAGGCCGAGATCGACAGGATCGACGGGGAAATCACTGCCATCGAGGACCAGCGCGATGCCGCCGCGGGCGCATTGCAGGCCTTGGCCGAAGGGCGTGATCCGGCGTTTGAAACCGCCGCCGTGGACCTGGCGGCAGCGCTGGGGCGCGAGGATATCCAGACGCTGCTGGCCGAGGCGCGCCTGACCCGCACCGGACAGGACGACACCATCGTCGCGCAGATCGACGATGCACGATCGCGCATGCGCGAAGAGGAAGAGGAGAGCCGCGAGCAGAAGGAGCGCCTGAAGACGCTGGCGGCGCGGCGGCGCGAACTGGAGGACATCCAGTGGGAGTTCAAGAAGCAGCGCTTCGATGACCCCGGTTCCAGCTTCAAGGAAGACCGGCTGGTCGGCGACCTGCTCAACGACTTCCTGCGCGGCGGTATTTCGGCGGCCAGCTATTGGGACCAGTGGCGGCGCAGTCAGAACTGGACGAAGGGCAGCGAATGGGGCGCCGGCTACAAACCGACCCGCCGTAGTGGCGCCGGCAATCCCTGGCAGCCCAGCGGTGGCGGGGGCAGCGGCTTCCAATGGCCGGAGGGCAGCTTTGGCGGCGCGGGCGGCAGCAAGAGCAAGCCGAGAGGGGGCTTTGGTGGCGGATTTGGCGGTGGATCGTCCGGCGGCGGATTTTCGCGGCCCCGCACGGGGTCATCGGGGACGCGCAAGCATGGCGGGTTCAAGACGGGTGGCGGGTTTTAGGGGCGGCGCCCCTGGGGTCTGAGTTGAGGCGGAGACGGTCAAGCAGCTATCTGCGAGAGCAAGCTGTCCTCGTGTTTAGCTTGCAAGTGCAATTTCGTTGATCGAGACACGGTTGCGCCCCGATCCTTTCGCCAAGTAGAGCGCTTGATCTGCGCGCTTGAAGGTTTCAGTAAACGTCTCGCCCCCTTCATAGTAGGCTAAGCCAATGGAGGCAGTAACTTGCTGTGGACCGTCTACGTGCCCAAAGCCGAGCTCTGCTATTACGCTGCGTATGTGCTCTGCGCAGCTTACTGCAGCTGAGCTTTGTCTGCCTCTGAGCAGCACCAGAAATTCCTCCCCACCATAGCGCCCGCAGAAGTCATGTTCGTCTATCGCGGACTGGATTTCAGTTGCGACATCCTTGAGAACAATGTCTCCCGTTACGTGTCCAAACGTGTCGTTGATCACCTTGAAACGATCAATGTCGACCAACAGTATCGAAAAGCTTTCCCCCAATTGTTGCGCGCGGGCCTCCTCGTGCGCGAGGGTCTCCCAGACGTAGCGCCGGTTGTACAGGCCCGTCAGAGAGTCGCGACGAGCAAGCTCGGTAACCGCTATATTCGCATTCTCGAGGTTCAACAAAGCGCGTCGGCGGGCCCCGTCGATCATGAGTACGAACAGGAAGATCGAAATGATCATTCCCGACAAGCTCAAAGCGTACAGGTGAGGCGGCAAGTGTGTAAGGGACGAACCATCCGTCAAACTCGAATGAGCTAGGAGAAACGACAGAGCAAGCGCCAGCCAAATAGTGCCTGCTCGAGTACCGCCGAGGAGAACACCAACTACTGGAAAAGTGGTGAACCAAAAGCTAGTGGGTGACACCACAGTACCAAAAAAATATCCGCAATAGACTAGGTAGCAGAAGAAGGCGAGCAGGAAGTAATCCCGAGCCAGAGCGAGAACTCCGCTCACCTTGTACACGACGAGCGCAGACAGCATTACCAAACAGGTGAGAGTCAACGCGATTGCCAGCTCGGGCAGCCCAACCACCGCGTAATACAGAGCGAACGACGGCCCGATGACAACGGCGACCCCCACCAAACTGATGAGCTTTTGTATGTCGGACTCAGAAGTTGGATCGTCGGCGCCGGTGTTGCCGCGAAGATAGGCGAGCAATCTGAAGCGCAGGGCTTGCAGATAATCAGCTGGTGAGCGGGAAACCTTTGACATCAGGACCATCCGAGAACTCCAGGGACAATACCGAAGCTTCCTTACCAAACGCTGATCCTTCGCCTGAAAATACGACGGTCCCGGCGTCGTCGTCCGAAACTGGCTAGAAGTTGAACACTCGCCCTGCGGCGCATCAATTCTGCGTCGGCGCGGCCATCAGTTCCCAGACATTGCCTTCGCTGTCCTCGAAATAGGCGGAATAGCCCCATTCGGACTCGGTGCCGGGGGTGATGACGGCGCCGCCGGCGACGAGGACGCGTTCGAGGATGGCATCGACCGCCTCAGGGCTTTCGGCGCGGTGGCTGAGGACGAAGCCGGGGGTGCCTTCGAGGCTTTCGGGCTTGCCGGCGGTCTGGGCGATCTGTTCGCGCGGGAACAGCACGAAGGAAAATTTCTCGTCGAAGAAGAAGGCGACATGGTCTTCGCCGGCGCCGATCTGTTCGTCGGCAATATCGAACAGGGCGCGATAGAAGGCGAAGGCGCGGTCGAGGTCATCGACGCCGATGGTGATGATGGAGATCTCGGGCTTCATGGTTCAGACCTTGTCGGCGCCAGTGGAAAAGAGAGCTTCGAACTGGCCGTCCTCGATGCGGGCAGCGGCGATCACGGCCTGGGTGCGGCTGTCGACATCGAGCTTTTGCAGGATGGCCGAGACATGCGCCTTGACCGTGGCCTCGGAGATGGAGAGCTCATAGGCGATCTGCTTGTTCATCAGCCCGTCGCTGAGCATCATCAGCACCCGCACCTGCTGCGGGGTGAGGGTGGAGAGGCGCTTCATCAGCGCCGTATGATCATCCTCGCCGCCCAGGGTCGTGCCGACCGGCACGAAGACCTCGCCCGAGAGCACGGTTTCAATGGCCCGGCGGATCTCGGTGGGACCAACGGATTTATGCAGATAGCCGGCGGCGCCCAGCTCAAAGGCGCGGCGCACGACGGTGGCGTCCTCGACGGCGGAAATGATCATCACCGGGATATCGGGATATTGCGCGCGCAGCAGCAGGAGCCCGGAAAAGCCCCGCACGCCGGGCATGTTGAGGTCGAGCAGGACCAGATCGCAATCGCGGTCGGCATCGAGCGCGGCGCTGAGGCTGGCGAGGTCACCGGCCTCCTCCACGCTCACCGTAGCGTCGCCGCCGGCCAGGGTCTGGCGCAAGGCCGCCCGGAACAGGGGATGATCGTCAACGATGATGATGCGGCGGCGCGTCATGAAACTGAACCTGTATTTGTGATCGCTCGGCGACCTGAATCGCACGGATTCCCGGTACTTGCCCTTGCATATTGCGACAATGCTTAACGGGTTCTTTACCATGTTTTCCCAAGAGTGACCGTCATACCTTCGTGTTGAATCGCGAGGGGTCCGTCTATTGTGACGAAGGACTTGTCATGCCCCGCGCCCATACCCACCCGGATTATGCTGAACCGGCCCACGATAGCGGTGCCGGCGAGTGGCAGGCTTTGCGCGGGGAACTGGTTGCCCTGCTCGACAAGGTGGAAAGCCATTACGGCCAGGCGGAGGAAGAACCCGCCGCCCCGGCCATGAACGGGCTGGCGCAGCGTGTGCGGCATCTGCGCGACCAGGTTGGCATGCCTGAACCGGGCAATCGCCGCCGCGAAGCGCTGCGGACGGTCAAGCGCGCCGTCGACCGGTTCAGCGAGCGAGATGCGCCCCACGCCGACATGGACGAGCAGGACGACCTCAACGCCGCCATTGCGGAAATCCGCAGCCGCCAGGGCGCGGCACCAATGCCGGCGCGCCGCTCCTCCGAGATGCCCGAAATCCGCGAACTGGGATCGCTGGTCGGCGGCATGAGCCAGCGGCTCGAACGGCTCGAGGGCGAACTGAAATCACAACGCTCGGGCTCGACGCAGGTACGCGACGTGGCCAGCCAGATCGAACAGCTGACCCAGGTTGTGGAATTGCTGGCGGGCGCCGTGGGCGAGACCGGACAGGTCAAGCGCCTCGAAGCCCAGATTGCTGCGCTCGGCGCGATGATCGAGGAAGGTCCGCGCAATAATCTGAGCGTGCTGAATGCACGGCTCGACGATGTGTCGACCACGGTGGGCAAGCTGGCCGAACTCCAGGCCCAGCAGATGGAACGCGAGATTGCGCGCGACCAGCGCCGCAATGCCGAGGGCAAGTCGGACGCAGTGGCAAAGCTGGCGCCAGCCATGCAATCGATCGAAGCCAGTGTGCGCAATGTCTATGACCGGATCGACGCCATCGAGCGTTCGGTAGCGCTGTCCTCGGGCGATTTCGAACGCCTGACCAGCGATATGGCGGCCTTCACCCAGGCCATGCAGGACAATGGCGGCTCGCCGGGCGTGCTTGCGGAACGGCTCGAAACGCTGCTGGCGCGCCTCGAGGGCGCCGACAGTGGCAACCGCGACGTCGCGGCGCTGAAGGCCGAGATGGGCACGCTGCGCAATGCCGTGATGCAGGGCATGGAGCCGCACTTTACCCGGCTGGAGGGGCAGATCGAGGCTCTGAGCGAGCGGATGAACCCGGTCGATACCGGCGTGGTGGAAAGCCAGCTCAAGACATTGATGGCGCGCATGGACGATGCCGGCGCCCAGCTCGACGGATTGGCGCGGCTCTACAATTCCGAAGAGCGCCCGGACCTGGAATCGTTGGCCAATATGGTAGCCGAGCGCACCAGCGAGGCCTTCAGCCGCAAGGCCCCTGCCCCGGTTGCCGTGTTCGGGCCGGAGAGCCTCAAAAGCATCGAGGACCGACTGACCGGCCTGATCAAATCGGCCGGCAAGACGCCCGACTACGAGCAACTGGCCGAAATGGTTGCCAGCCGCACATCCGAGGCGGTGCGGGCGCCAATTTCCGGGGAGATGAGCGAAGAGAGCATGAATGCGCTGGAGAAGCGCATGTCGGCCCTGCTCAATACCGCCGGCAAGGACACCGCCGAACGACTCACGCGGCTCGAAGCGGTCCTGGCCGGCAAAACGGCAACCGATGCTCCATCGCGGCCCGCGAGCCAGCCCGTCGCACAGGCCGCGCCCAGGACCAGCGCGGCGAGCCCCGCCGCTAGTGCGCCCAATGAGACGGTGGAAGATCAGTTCGTGCAGGCGCTGCTGGCGAGCGAACCGGACAATGGCAAGCTCGACACGATCCTCGCAGGCCTGACGAAGGACCGGCGTGACGCCATGCCCGCCAACCCGGCGCATGAGGCGCCGCTGGTTGACCCGGGATTTGGCAACAAGGGACCGGTTCGCGCGGCACTTGACGACAAGAGCCGTGTGCCCAAGGCTGCTCCGCCGCGCCCCGAGCACACTGCCAAGCCGCAGGACGCGCCCGGGTTTGACCCGAGCCAAGCCGAGCGCCCACCGCGGCCGCGCTCCAGCTTTGCCGAGCTGGACACTGATCCCTTCGCCAAGCCGGCTCGCCCGGCGGCCGAAGTGGCAACGGAAGCTGCAGCGACCAATTCAAGCACCAGCACCTTCGTGGCCGCAGCCCGTCGCGCCCAGCGCGCCAAGCAGGAAGAAGTCCAAGGGCCGAGCGGCAATTCCATCATTGCCCGTGCGCTGGCCCGCGTCCGCACGCGCAAAGATGCCGAGGCAGACCGGGCCGAAGCCCGGCCCGCCGCCGCCCCGACCGAGCCGCGACCGGCGCGCAAGGCGAGCAAGCCCGCACGCGAGGCGGTTGCTGCGCCAGTGGCCCCTGCCCTGCCCGTGGATCATGATGACAAACCGAGTTTCCTCAGCCGCAATCGTCGCCCGCTGCTGCTGGCGGCGACGCTTCTGGCCGTATCGATGCTGGCGCTGAATCTCGTGATGCAGCGCATGGACAGTTCAGCGGAGCCGGTAGCGAGCAGTGCCGTCAGCGCGCCGGTGAACACGGACAATCCGGCACCATCCGAGGATCAATCCGCAATCGCGCCGCCCCGCGTTATCGACATGGTTGATGTGACGGCAACCGGATCGATCAATCCGGGCGAACCGATGAGTTTCGGGCGCTCGACCACGCTGGCGCCATCGACCCCGATGCCGCCGACGTTGACGGCCCAGAATGGTCGGATCGCCTTTTCCATTCCCCAGGACGAGGTCGTGCCCGAGGTTACCGGCTCGATCTCGGCGCCGGTGCCCGGTGCCGACACCATTCGCGAAACCTTCGACCTGCCCGCCGAAGCGGTCGGACCGTTGGAACTGCGCGAGGCGGCGGCCAATGGCAATGCCCAGGCGCAGTTCGAAGTCGCCGCAATTCTTGGCGAGGGCCGCGTGCTGGAGAAGGATCTGGCGGAATCAGCGCGCTGGTATGAGCGCTCCGCCGCGCAGGGATTCATTCCGGCACAGTACCGGCTGGGCAATCTCTATGAGGTGGGTACGGGTGTCGAGAAGGACCTCGAACAGGCGCGGCTTTGGTACCAGCGCAGCGCCGAGGCCGGTAATCGCATGGCCATGCACAACCTGGCGGCGCTCCATGCCGGTGGCGAACTGGGCGAACAGCAATTCGAACTGGCCGCTGAATGGTTTGCCCAGGCTGCTGCGCGCGGCATGACCGACAGCCAGTTCAATCTGGGCATGCTGTATGCCCGGGGCCTGGGCGTGGAGCAGGATTTCGAACAGTCCTTCAAGTGGTTCTCGCTGGCCGCGACCAATGGTGACGCGGACGCCGCCAAGGCCCGCGACGACATTGCCAAGTCCCTTTCGGCCGAGGCCGTCAACCGGATCAAAGACGAGATTGCCGGCTGGAGCCTACAGTCCATCGACCTGGCCGCCAATTTTGCGCCCATCGGAACCTGGTCCGAGACATTCGATCCGGGTGCGCCCATCGGCAATGCCGAGGTGATCACCAAGGTGCAGCAGGCGCTGGTCAAGCTCGGCTTCGACGTGGGCAATCCCGACGGGGTGGCCGGCCCCAAGACCAGCGACGCCATCAAGGCGTTCGAGCGGGCCACCGGGATGAGCGAGACCGGCATCATCAACCCGCGCCTGCTGGCGGTGCTGGGCAGTCAGCCCGTTTAGTGTGCCCCGAGGTTTGACAGCGTCGTGACCCGGACGCAAGTTTGGGCATAGAAATGCTGCCCGTATCTACGGGCCTTACCACTTGTTGACGGACCATCCTTTAGGGTGGGCCGCGAAACGTTGTTACGGGACCAAGATCTTGCAGATCTATCTGCCGATCGCCGAGCTTTCCGTGAACCTCTTCTTTCTCGTGGGGATCGGAGGGGCGGTCGGATTTCTGTCGGGTCTGTTCGGGGTGGGCGGGGGCTTCCTCCTGACCCCGCTGCTGATCTTCTCGGGCGTGCCGACGGCCGTTGCCGTCGCCTCGGTGACCGGACAGGTGGTGGCAGCTTCGACCTCGGGCGCACTGAGCCATTACCGTCGTGGCGGCATCGACCTGCACCTGGCCATGTATCTGGTGCTCTCGGGCATCATGGGCGCCTTTGGCGGCGTGGCCGCCTTCGACCTCTTGCGCGATGCCGGCCAACTGGATCTCGTGATTTCACTGGGCTTTCTGGTGTTGCTTGGCTTTGTCGGCATCTTGATGCTGCATGAATCGGTGCGGGCGCTGCTCAAGCGCCGGCAGGGGATCGTGGTGCGCGAGCGCCTGCCCAGCCAGCACAGCTGGATTCACGGGTTGCCGTTGCGGGTGCGGTTCAAGAAGAGCCGACTCTATATCAGCGTGCTGCCGGTGCTCATCATCGGCCTGTTCATCGGCTTTGTCGGCTCCCTTTTGGGTATTGGCGGCGGCTTCATCATGGTGCCGGCGCTAGTTTACATGCTGCGGGTCCCCGGCAATGTGGTGATCGGCACCTCGCTGGCGCAGGTGGTGGCGATGATGGCCGCAACCACGATTCTGCATGCCGTGCAAAGCCAGAGCGTCGATATACTGCTGGCCTTCTGCCTGATGGTGGGTGGCGTGGCCGGGGCGCAGTTCGGCGCGGCGGCGGGCAAGCATCTACGCGGCGAACAATTGCGCGGGTTGCTGGCGCTGCTGGTGCTGGCCGTCGCCGTCCGCTTCGGCCTGTCCCTGGTGCTGACCCCGTCGGACATCTTCTCCATGGCGGTGGGGGGCGTGGCGCAATGATGCGACTGGTGCTGGCCCTGTTGGTGCTGATGTGTGCGGTCCTGCCGGCCAAGGCCGAGCGGCTGTTTTCGAGTGTATCCACCGAAACGGTGCAGATCACATCCAGCTATGATGGCGAACGCATGACCTTTTTCGGCACCATCGCCCCCGATGCCGGATCGGACCGGCGCTTTGTCGAAGGGCCTTTTCATGTGGTGGTGGTGGTTCTGGGCCCCACCCAGGACCGGGTCGCGCGCAAGAAGACCAATAATTTCGGCGTCTGGCTCAATACCGAGCAGGTCGCGTTCCGCGGTTTCCCGAGCTATTTCCACGTGCTGTCCAGCAGCAGGCTACGCGACATCACCGACGTCAACACGCTGACCACCAATTTCATCCTGCCCGAGGCCCATGCGATATCGCCCAATCCCGCGGGCTGGTGGCAGACCCTGACATTCGGCCGGGAGCTGATCCGCCTCATGTCTGAAGAGGGGTTGTTCGGCGTGCAGGACAATGGCGTGCTATTCCTGCATGAGAATTTCTACACCGCGCAATTGACCCTGCCCAGCAACGCACCGCCCGGCCCCTATATCGCCCAGACCTATGTTTTCAAGGATGGCGAGATCATTGCCCGCAAATCCGACGGCTTTGCCGTGCGCAAGATCGGCTTCGAGCGGTTCCTGGCGCAGTCGGCGACCCAGTCGCCCTTCTTCTATGGCCTGGCCTGCGTGGCGCTGGCCCTGTTCACCGGCTGGCTGGGCGGGGTCGTTTTCAGACGGTAAGTCGTCGCACGGGTCCCAGGGAGAGGACATTGTGCGACGTCTTCGTGGTTCGAGGCTGGGCTGGGCTGCGCTTCGCACCTCGCCGTGAGGACTTCCGAGTGACTATCCGCCCACCAGCCTTTTGACCGGCACCGGATAGGTGCGGTCGCGGCCGAGCATGACCACTTCCAAGGCAGGCCAGTGGAACAGGCCGAAAAAGGCCGGCGAGAGAATGTTGAGCGCGCCGGTGGAGCTGCCGTAGGCAGGCAGGATCAGCAGGCGATTATCGTGCACAAAGCAGGGCTTTCGCGTGGTTCGGCCCTCCATGGCGAGGCGCGCCGCCGGATGCAGATGGCCGGCAACGAGGCCGGTGTGTCCTTTGCGCGGTTCGTGGGTGAACAACAGCCCGTCCAGCTCCAATTCCGGCAAGCAGGCGCCGCCAATGGCGTGGGGGATCGGGTCGTGATTGCCGGATAGCCAGATGCAATCCACCATTTCGGTGATGGAATCGAGGCGCATGCGGTCGGCCGGGGTGAGCAGGTCGCTGGAATCGGGACGGTGAAAACTGTCGCCCAGGGAGATCAGTCGCGTGGCGCCGGATCGCCGGAGATCGGTTTCGAGCCGGGTCAGCGTCATGGCGGTATCATAGGGCGGCAGCATCTGGCCGCGCCGGGCAAAGCTCGCCATTTTCTCGAAATGGAGATCGGCCACGAGCAGGGTGGATTGCGCGCGCCAATAGAGGGCGCCGGAGGCGAGAGGCTCGAAATTATGGCCGGCGAAACGCAGCACGGGAGTATCCGGAATGGGGAGCGAGAGAGCGGCGTTGTTCATATAGGCTGTCGTATCCGGTCGTAAGGCCCCTTCAACCGCCCTTCGGGCGACTGCCACTCGAGCACAGCTCTCGTGCAAGGACGGCTCAGCGTTCACCCATTGCCTCGCGAATGAGTTCATCGGCTGCATCAGCCATAGCTGATTCCCGGGCTTCACCGAAAATGGGTTCCTTGCCGATATCGAGCAGGATCGGCACCGCGAGGGGGGAGATCTGGTGCAGGGGCTTGTGGACGATGTGGTGGCGGATGCGCGAGAGCATCTGGCCGAGGCGCTCGATGTCGAGCAGGCCGCGGGCGGCGTCGCGCCGCGTGGCCTCGATGAGGATATGGTCGGGCTCGTGCTGGTAGAGCACGTCGTAGATGATGTCGGAACTCATGGTGATCTGGCGGCCGGACTTCTCCTTGCCGGGGTGTCGGCGTTCGATCAGCCCGGCGATGATGGCGCAATTGCGGAAGGTGCGTTTCATCAGTGCCGATTCATCGAGCCAGGCTTCGAGATCATCGCCCAGCATGTCCTCGGAAAAAAGTTCGTCGAGGCTGAGCCGGTCGGTACGGATGAGGGCTGAAAGATCGCCCAGCCCCCAGATGGCCAGGGCATATTCGGACGCGACAAAGCCGAGCGGGCGGGCGCGCATGCGCTCGAGACGGCGGGTCAGCAACATGCCCAGGGTCTGGTGCGCCAGACGCCCCTCGAAGGGGTAGCAGACGAGGAAATTGTTGGAGCCGCGGGGGAAGGTTTCGACAAGTAGGCTATCGCGGCGCGGCATGACGGAGAGATCGCGCTGCAGGCTTAGCCAGTCGCTGACCTGGTCGGGGAGTTTGTGCCAGGTGTCGGGGCTGTCCATGATGCGGCGGACGCGCTCGGCCAGATAGGTCGAGAGCGGGAATTTGCCGCCCATATAGGAGGGGATTTTCGGGTCCTTTGAAAAAGCACGGGAGACGAAGGCCTCATTGTCCTTCATGCCCTCGAAGGCGACGATTTCGCCACCGAACATGAAGGTGTCGCCCAAAGACAGGGTGCCGAAGAAATATTCCTCCATCTCGCCCAGAACCCGCCCGCCCATGCCGATGGGGCCGGTGGTGCGCCCGGTCTTCTGTCCCCTCGCCCGCACCAGGCGGACACGCACCATAGGCTCCTCAATGATGGTGCCGATGTTGAGCCGATATTGCTGGGCAACCTGTGGATGGGACAGGCGCCATCTGCCATCCGGATTCTGCCTGAGGCGGGCATAGCGTTCATAGGCTCTGAGCGCATAGCCGCCGGTGGCGACGAAATCGAGCACCTTGTCGAACTTGTCGCGTGCGAGGTCCCGATAGGGCCAGGCACGGGCTACTTCGGCATAGAGATCATCGGCAAGGAAGGGATCGGCGCAGGCCATGCCCAGCACATGCTGGGCGAGGACGTCATAGCCGCCAGGATGGGGATCCTCGCTGTCCTGATGGCCTTCGGCAACGGCCTCCACCGCCGCCTCGCATTCGAGAACCTCGAAGCGGTTAGAAGGCACCAGCAAGGCGCGCGAGGGGTCGTCGAGCCGGTGATTGGCGCGGCCGATGCGCTGGAGCATGCGCGAGGAGCCCTTGGGCGCGCCGACCTGTACCACGAGATCGACATCGCCCCAGTCGATGCCCAGATCGAGCGTCGAGGTGCAGACCACGGCTTTGAGCTTGCCGGTGGTCATGGCCGCCTCGACCTTGCGGCGCTGCTCGACCGAGAGCGAACCATGGTGAAGCGCAATGGGCAGCATTGCCTCGTTGATGTCCCACAGGCCCTGGAACAGCATTTCGGCCTGGGAGCGGGTATTGACGAACAGGAGCGTGGTCTTGTGCTTCTGGATGGTGTCGTAGAGCTCGCGGTGGGCATAGACCGCCGAATGGCCGGCCCAGGGCAGGCGCTCCGCGGTTTCGAGGATGGACAATTCGGGAGGGGCGCCGCCCTGCATGTGCAGCAGGTCGGTGCGGCGCGCCGGATGGGGTTGGGCTATCCAGTCGCGCAGCAGGTCCGGTCGCGCTACGGTGGCCGAAAGGGCGGTGACCTGCATATCCGGGGCCAAAGCTGCCAGCCGGGCGAGGCCAAGCGCCAGCAGGTCGCCGCGCTTGGAGGTCACCAGGGCGTGGAGTTCATCGAGCACCACCCGCTTGAGACTGCCGAACATGAGGTCGGCATGGGGATGGGAAATGAGTAGGGCGAGTTGTTCAGGCGTGGTGAGCAGCACGTGGGGCGGCTTGACACGCTGGCGGGCACGCTTTGAGGCGGGAGTATCGCCAGTGCGTGCCTCGACGCGGATGGGGAGCCCCATTTCGGCAATGGGGGTGGAAAGATTGCGCTCGACATCTACCGCGAGGGCCTTGAGCGGAGAGATGTAGAGGGTGTGCAGGCCCTCGAACCTTCCATCGACGAGGTCGGACAGGGTGGGCAGGAAGCCGGCCAGGGTCTTGCCGGCCCCGGTGGGGGCAATGAGCAATTGGCTCGCGCCGGCCTGGTAGGAGGTGAGGACGTCAAGCTGGTGCTGGCGGGGGGACCAGTTGCGGGTGGTGAACCACGATTGGATGATGGAAGGAAGTTGGGCGGGCATCGGTCCGATCACTACGCCCGGGCTAGCATTGGGCAAATCACATTGACGACTATATGATCAGGACACGACCCCACCAAGCCGGAGCGGCACGATGAGCCAAGACACCCAATCCCAGACCCGGTCCGGACTTGAACGCGTGCTGGGCGGGCGGCCGGGGGCGGTGATCATCAAGTTGATCCTGATTTCCCTGTTTGTGGGCTTCGTCATGTCCGTCTTCGGCTTCAATGCCAGGGACCTAGTGCGTGGCGTGGTGGATATGGTGCGTGACACTATACGGGACGGCTCCGGCGTGTTCCGCCAGCTTGGCGGCTATATCCTGGCCGGGGCTGCCGTGGTGGTGCCGGTGTGGTTGCTGCTGCGCCTGACGCGGGGCCGCTGAGCCATGACCAAGGCAATCCACCTGCGCCCGCAGGACGTGCTGTCGCGGCTGGTGCCGCATATCCTGGAAATGGAGAGCGCGGCCCATGGCAAGCGCATTGCCATTGGGCTGGCGGGAGGGCCGGGCACCGGCAAATCGACGCTGGCCGCAGAACTGGTCACCATGCTCAATGCCGTCAAGCCCGGCAGCACAGCTCTGGTGCCGATGGACGGCTTCCACATGAAGCATGCCAAGATTGAGGCGATGGGCCAGGCCGACTACAAGGGGGCGCCACACACATTCGAGGGCGAAGCCTTTGTCAGCTTTCTCGAGCATCTCAAGCAGGTGCATGAGGCGGTGAGCGGGCCGGGCTATAGTCGCAAGATCGAGGACACGGTCGGAAATGCCTTTACCGTGCAGGGCGACGTAAGGGTGCTGGTGGTGGAAGGCAATTACTTGCTGCTGGACGACGGACCCTGGGCCGGGGTGCGGCCGCTGCTCGACTATGCGGTCTTCATCCATGTGCCGCGCGACCTGGTCGAGGCGCGGCTGCTCAGGCGCCATGGCGAAGAGGGGCTGTTCACCGAGGAGCGCAACCGCGCGCATATCGCGCGCAACGACCTGCCGAATTATGACCTGGTCGAAGCCTCGCGCGGGCGGGCCGATGTGGTGTTCGATCTGGATGTGCAGAGGTGAGGCACGGGATGATCGCCCTCGCAATCCTGGCAGGAGCTGGGATGATGGCCGGCGCAGTTGCGCTCAGGCCCAGTCCCTTCATGGAATGCGTGAGTATTCTCTCGGCCGATATCGTGCGCCAGAACAGGCATGCGACGCTCGACCCGCGCGATGTCGAGGCCGAGGCGGCGCGGGCCTGTTCGGGCATCATGCAGTAGCAGGAAAAGCGGGGCTATTCGGCCCGGCCTGAACTCCAGTCGTCCACCCTCGTGCCGACCAGTTTGGCAATATCGGTCTTGCCCGCCGACCGGACGCCAGCCACCAGTCCGCGCTTGATGCGGTCGAGCAGGTCGAGGCCGCCAAAGACCAGCGCCGAATAGAGCTGGATGACGTCAGCGCCAGCCTCGAACTTGGCCAACGCCGATTGCGGGGAATGAATGCCCCCCACCCCGACAATGGGCAGAGTGCCGACGCGCTGGCGCATCTGGGCGAGGCGCCGGGTGGAGAGGGTGAACAGCGGCTTGCCGGAGAGACCGCCAGTTTCACCGGCATTTTCGAGGCCCGCGACGGGGTCGCGCGAAATAGTGGTGTTGGAGACGATCAAGCCGTCGAGATCGGTATCGAGGATAACGCGGGCAACGGCATCCATGCCGGCCTCGTCGAGATCGGGCGCGATCTTCAAAAGCATCGGCACGCGGGTCTTCGCCTTGGCGCGGGCGGAAAGCACTTCGCCAAGGAGGCGCCGCAGGGCTTCGTCCGCCTGGAGATTGCGCAGGCCCGGCGTATTGGGCGAGGAGATATTGACCGTGAGGTAATCGGCCAAATCGGCAAAGCGGATCACGCCCAGCACATAATCGGCCACGAAATCCTCGCTGTCCTTATTGGCGCCGATATTGACCCCGAGCGCGGCCGGCACGCGGAGGCCCTTGAGCCGGGCAAAGGCGGCCTCATGCCCCTCATTGTTGAAGCCCATGCGATTGACGACGCCATCGGCGTCGGCGATGCGGAACAGGCGCGGCTTTGGATTGCCGCTCTGGGGGCGGGGCGTGACAGTGCCAATTTCGACCATGCCGAAACCCATCAGCGCCAGCGGACGGGGCACTTCGGCATTCTTGTCGAAGCCAGCGGCCATGCCGATGGGATTTTGGAGGGCGAGACCGCAAAAGCTGGTGGCCAGTTCGGGTGGGTCGGCATGTTCCTGTTGCGGGGCGAGACCCAGGCGCAAGGCGGCTATGGTCGCACCATGGGCCGTTTCGGGGTCCATGCGCAGCAATGCGTCGCGTGTCAGATTGGCGAGACCGGCATTGCGCAGCAGCGGAGAGAAGGCTGAAAAGATCATTTTACGGCCTCCGGCAGATCACAATGCCCGTCCAAGTCGACGCTGATCGGCTCCTGCCATTCAATGGCCGACAGCGGCAAAGGCCCGGAGTAAAGGTGGGGGAAAAGCTGACCATTGCGGGATGGTTCCCAGACCAGATCGCGCTCGATATCGGCAGTACGCACGGCCAGGAGCACCAGGTCGGCCTGGCCCTTGAAATGCAGGCGCAGGGTCTCGCCCAGTTGCGCGGCGGTGGAGAAATGCATGTAGCCGTCTGCGGCGTCGATGGGCATGCCTGAATAATGTCCGGACATCCGGGCCGGGGCGAAACTGGTACCGGAGGCAATTTTGTAGATGAGGTCGGGCATGGCGGGAACCCTGAAGCGGAGAAGCACTGGCGGTCGGGGTAATGCGGAAAGGGCCGCTTTACAAGGCGAATGCGAAGGCCTACACTAGGATTGTTTTCCGATCTGAGACATCATTCCTTTTTTGCGGCGCAATCATGCTTTCACATCGATCCATCTGGGAAGGCATTGACGCGCTGGCGCGACGCCAGGGTGTGTCGGTGTCGGCGCTGGCCAAGCTGGCCGGACTCGACGCGACGGCATTCAATGTCTCAAAACGAGTGAGCAAGGACGGTCGCGAGCGCTGGCCCTCGACGGAGAGCATCTCCAAAATTCTCGATGCCACGGGCGAGAACTTTGACAATTTCCTGGCGGGAACCGGCGTCTTCATGACGATGCCGCGCGGCTTTTCCGAACCCGATTTGCGCAATATTCCCCTGCTTGGCCTCGCCCAGGCGGGCAGCGGCGGGTTTTTCGACAGCGCGGGCCATCCGGCAGGGCATGGCTGGGACGAGGTGGCGCTGCCGACACCGGATGAGAGTGGCATCTATGCGCTTGAAATTTCAGGCGACAGCATGGAGCCGCTCTATCGCGAGGGCGACCGGATCGTCGTTTCCCCGACCGAACAGGTGCGGCGCGGCGACCGCGTGGTGGTCAAGACCGGCGATGGCGAGGTGATGGCCAAGATCCTTTACCGCCAGACCGCCAAGCAGATCGAACTGCATTCAATCAATCCGGCGCATGAACCGCGCATTTTTGATGTTGCCGATATCGAATGGATGGCCCGGATCATCTGGGCGAGCCAGTGAATATCTTTGTTGCCGGAACTGCGGATGCTGAGGACTGGGTTGCCATGCGCACTGCGCTATGGCCGGATAGTAGCGACGAGCACGCGACCGAGATTGCAGGCCTGCTGGTCGATTCCGGCCACACGCTCAACCTGATCGCGCGGAGCGATGATGGCGCGGCGCTCGGCTTTCTCGAAGCCAGCCTCCGGTATGACTATGTCGAGGGCTGCAAAAGCTCACCAGTGGCTTTTCTCGAAGGCATTTTCGTGCGGCCGGATGCGCGCGGCAATGGCGTGGCCCGGGCCATGGTGGCCCGCGCGGAGCATTGGGGGCGAGGATGCGGATGCACGGAGTTTGCCTCCGATGCGGCACTCGACAACCTTGCCAGCCACGGCATGCATGCCGCGCTGGGCTTTGGGGAAACCCGGCGCGTGGTGTTTTTCCGGAAGGTCTTGTCCGCCTGATACGCCGCAGTGGTGCGGCGCGGCGGCCGTGTGGTGGTCAGGAATTCAATGGCGAGGTAGTGGCTAGCAACCGGCCGAAGAAAAAACTATGATTATCGTCTCTCAATAATTTTTTTGCCTAACGCTCGTTTTATTATTGTTTCACGATAATTTTTGTGGCAAGCCATATCCCATATGGAGACACCCAATGATGATTATCCCATCAGCAAGCCACAATGATCGCCAACGCATAAATGTTACGCCGCGGATGGCATTGCTTTTCAATGCCCTGGCGCTCGGAAGCGTGACATTGGCCAGTTTATTGCCGCTCATGGCGGTGGTTCATTGGCTCTCGATTGATGCTGACGAGGTTCGAAGCGCGACCGGGCTGGCAAGCGGCCTCCTGCCCAACATCAGCATGGGGCAGCGCATTGCGGCTGCAGGTCTGGCACTGGTCGCCTCGCTGCCGCTTGCCTGGGCATTGGCACGGCTGAAATCCTGTCTCAACAGTTTTGCTGCTGGTCGCCCGTTTGCGCCGGCGGGAATAGCGGGCCTGCGTGACTTCGCATTTGGCAGCATGCTGGCAGCACTGGCACAATTGTTCAGCCACACAGCCGTGGCGCTTGTGCTGACCTGGAATGCAGCACCCGGCCACAGGCAATTGGTGGTGCAAATCAACAGTGAGCTATTGCTGCTCGCCTTGTTCGCAGGCGTCATAGCCGCGTTGACCTGGGCACTCGAGAGGGCCGCCGAGGTCCTCGATGAAAACAACCAGTTCGTCTAGCATGCCGATCAAGGTCAATCTTGCCGTGGTGCTGGCGCAACGCAGCGTCAAATCCAAGGATCTGGCACAAGCGATCGGCATCACAGAAGCCAATCTCAGCCTGCTCAAGCAGGGCAAGGTGAAGGGCATGCGCTTCGAGACACTCGACGCCATCTGCCGCTACCTTGAGTGCCAGCCCGGTGACCTCTTGTCCTTCCACCCAGGCTCCGACGAGCCGTCGAACTAAATCCCCACATATTCTGGAGACTATGATGCGGCACCTCACCGGCCCGATCATCACGGCCCTTGCATGCCTGCCCGCCTTCGCTGCGGCAGAACCCCACACGCTGGCCCGCGCCGATGGCACCCTGATCCATTACACGATCGATCGTCCCGACGGCGACGCGGCCGGCCTCGTCCTTATTGCCCAGGGCTCGGGTTGCCTGCCTGGCGCTACCAATCCTGCCCTTGCAACGGTCCGCGCTGCGTTCCCGCTGCATGCGGCGCTGATCGTCGAAAAAATCGGCGTCACTCCCGACTCCAACATCGTCGATGGCAGCATCGATTGCCCGGCGGCCTTCCTCGAAAGCTACACGGCAAGCCAGCGCGTTGAGGACTATCTTGCGGTGGTCGAGCATCTGGAGCCCGATGCAAGCCTCCGCTTCGACCGGCTGGTGCTCTATGGCGGCTCGGAGGGCGGATTGGCGGTCGCCAGGCTGGCAACGCAGTTGAACCCAGCTGCGACAATCATCATGTCCTCCGGCACCGGCCTTACGCTGGCGGACCTTATCAAGACCACTGTTCCGCCCGAAGGCCATGCCATGCTTGAAGCCGGATTTGCAGCTGCGCGGGCCGCACCCGACAGCAGCGAAATATTTGCTGGATCCTCTTACAAATTCTGGGCCGACATCATCGACCAGCGCCCCTTGGACTACATGCTTGAAAGCAGGGGAGCTCTCTTGCTGATACAGGGCGGCCGTGACCTTTCGAACCCGGCTGCCGCGGCCCGGACCACCGTCGACGCCTTTTCCGAAGCAGGCGACTGCCGATTGACCTATTGGGAATTCCCAACGCTGGACCATGGCATGCTCATGCCCAGTCGCGCATCGCGGTTAGCCGTGATCGCAAAGCGGGCAGCGGAATGGACTAGAAACCCGATGCCAGCCTGCTAGCGCCTAGGCGGCAAGCCTGCCGGCCAGTGCATCAGCAATGAGCCGGCGTGTATTGTCGATCCCATAGAGTGCGGCAAAGGAGCCGAAGCGGGGACCGCGTTCCTGGCCGATCAGCACCTGGTAGAGCATCTGGAAGAAGTCGCCGGATACGCCGGGGCCGCCATTGGGACCGGTGCGCGAATGGTCCTGATAGCGCTCGATGCCGCGCGCCACGTCGAGCGCCGCATTCTGGATGGTTTCATTGTCCGCATCGGCCGGCAGGGTGGCAAAAGCGGCCGACAGAGCCTCGAGCGCGGCCCGTTCAACTTCATCGGGGGCACGATAGGATTTCTGCACGAAATCGCGGAAGTAGCGCATGGCATAGCCGACCAGCGTGTCCAGATGCGGATGCGTGCTCGCCGAGACGCCCGGCGCGTAGGCCGAGATATAGCCCCACATGACTTCGGGCGTTTCCGGGTTGGAGGCCGTGGCCAGGTTCAGCAGCAGGCCAAAGGTGACGGGCATGTCGACCTTGGGCACATTGCCATAGTGGACATGGAAGGCCGGGTTTTCGAGGCGCTGGGCGGCATCCTGGCGCTCATAGGCGGCGACGAAATTGAAATACTCGTCCACGGCGCGCGGGATGACATCGAAATGCAGGCGCTTGGCGACGCGCGGCTTCTGGAACATGTAGAGGCCAAGGCTCTCGGTCTGTGCATAGGTCAGCCATTCGTCGATGGTCAGGCCATTGCCCTTGGACTTGGAGATCTTCTGGCCCTCGGCGTCGAGAAACAGCTCGAACACATAATGCTCGGGCGGGGTGCCGCCGAGAATGGTGCAGATCTTGTCGTAGATGTGCTGGTTGGTCTGGTGATCCTTGCCGAACATCTCGAAATCGACGTCGAGCGCGGCCCAGCGCATACCGAAATCGGGCTTCCACTGCATCTTCACATGCCCGCCGGTAATGGGCAGGGTGGTGTCGCTCCCGTCTTCATCAGCGAAGGTAACGGTGCCGTCGGCGGCGTTCACCTCCTTCATCGGCACATAGAGCACGCGACCCGAAATCGGCGAGATCGGCAGGAAGGGCGAATATGTTGCCTGGCGCTCGGCACCGAGCGTGGGCAACATGACCTTCATGATGTCGTCATAGCGCTCGGCGGCGCGCAGCAGCACGGCATCGAACCGGCCGGACCTGTAATAGTCGGTGGCGCTGGCGAATTCATAATCAAAGCCAAAGGTGTCAAGGAAGCGGCGCAGCATGGCGTTGTTGTGGTCGCCAAAGCTCGCATATTCATTAGTCCAAGGGTCCGGCACCGATGTCAGCGGCTTTTGCAGATGAATCTCCATCGCCTCCTTGGAGGGCACGGTGTCGGGGATCTTGCGCATGCCGTCGAGATCGTCGGAAAAGCAGATCAGCCGTGTCGGCACCTGGTCGCGTGTCAGCAGGCGGAAAGCCGTGCGCACCATGGTGGTACGGGCTACTTCGCCGAAGGTGCCGATATGAGGCAGGCCCGACGGTCCATAGCCGGTCTCGAACACGGCCTCGCCCTTGCCCGACTTTTCCAGCCGTTTGACGATCTTGCGCGCTTCTTCAAAAGGCCAGGCGCGCGCGGTCTGCGCGGGCTCGAAAAAGGACGGGTCAAGAACGGGCAAGGCGGCGGGCGACACTGGGGCAAAGCCTCTTGGAAAAGACGGGATGAGACGAAGCCCGGTCAATGCACCGGAACCGAACGAACGTCAATGTCGCAGGTGGTTGCGAAGGCGGATGCAAGCACCTAGTTCTTGAACAGTCCGCAATCGGGAACCGCCTTATGACCAGTGCTCATGACGCCCTTATCCATCTGATGATCGTTGCCGCCTCGTCCGACAGCGCCATGAGCGAAAAGGAACTGACCCGGATTACCGCCCTGATCGGCAGGTTGCCGGTGTTCGAGGGGTTCGACATGGACCGGCTCGAAGCGGTGGCCAATGAATGCGCCGACATCCTGAACGGGCCCGTGGGGCTGGACAGGGTGATCGAACAGGCGGTGGCCGCCCTGCCCGTCAAGCTGCAGGACACGGCCTATGCGCTGGCCGTGGAAGTGACGGCAGTCGACCTGCATCTCGAGCAGGAAGAACTGCGTTTCCTAGAAATGCTGCGCGACCATCTGAGTCTTGACCGGTTGACCACGGCAGCCATCGAAGTAGCGGCGCGGGCCCGGCACCGGCGGATGCCGAGCTAGGTCTGCAATTCCAGCCTTCGAAGCAGGCTGAGCAGTTCCTTGACTGAGGCGATGGGCCGGTTTCGACCCAATTTGCCGACGAGGACCAGCGTGGCATAGCCATGGATGAGGCTCCAGACCTGGGTTTCAATGATCCCCGGCTCTTCTCCCTCGGGCACAAAGGGGGCGCAGGCCTCGGCCAGGACGGCATAGGCGCGGGAACCGGCCAGCCGCAATTCCTCACCCGACCCGGCCAGGGCCCAGATCTGGCGGAACATCAGATCGTAGAGCGCGGGATTGGTGCGGGCGAAATCGAAATAGGCAAGGCAGATGGCTTCGAGCCGCGCCCGCGGCTCGTTCGGGCCCGCCGCCGCCTGAGCCTCCATCGCGTCGGCAAATTTTGTGTAGCCACGCGCTGCAATGGCGTCGAGCAGGCCCGGCAATCCCTGAAAATGGTGGGCAGGCGCGGCATGGGACACCCCGGCCAGGGCCGCACATTTGCGCAGCGTCATGCCAGCCGTGCCTTCCCGGGCGAGCAGGGTCAGGCCGGCATTGATCAGGCCTTCGCGCAGATCGCCATGGGCGTGCGACTTTTGCTTATCAAGGATGCGGTTCATGCCGCCACTAAGCAATGTAGCTTGACAGTGTCAAGGAAAACTGGCTTTACAGTGTCAAGCTAAACGGGAGGCTTGGCGATGATCGCGACGGGACTGGGGTGGGGGCGCAACGCGCTGCTGTGGATATTATGCCTGGGGGTGGCGCTAGTGTCGTGGCGCTTCATGGCCGGCGGGGTCGAGGCGACAATGGCATTCGTGGCCTATCATGCCCAATTCCGGCCCGTCGCCTTCTTTGCCCATGTGGTTTTGGCGCCGGTGGCGCTGGCGCTGGTGCCGTTCCAGTTGTGGCAGGGCCTGCGCAATCGCCGCCCGATGATCCATCGGGTGATTGGTCGCATCTATGGCGCAGCCGTGCTGCTCTCCGGCGCAGGCGGATTGTGGTTGGCGATCAATACCGAGGCGGGACCTATGGCCGCCTGGGGTTTCGGGCTATTGGCCGCCGCCTGGCTGGGCACGACTGGATGGGGCATTGCCCTGGCCATGCGCGGCGACCGCGTGGCGCATCGGCGCTGGATGGTCCGCTCTATTGCCCTGACGCTGTCAGCGGTGACGCTGCGCATCTATCTGGGCATGACGTTCGGCTTCGGGCTGGACTTCGACACGGCCTATCCGGCCATTGCGTGGCTCTGCTGGGTGCCTAACCTGATCGTGGCGGAACTGGTGCTGCGCTGGCCGCAGCCGCGCCTGATGCCTGCGGTCTAGTAAAATCCCACTGGGAACCAGCGCAGGTAAAGCTCGTCCAGTGCGCCATTGTCCTTGAGACGGACCAGGGCCCAGTCGATGGCGTGCCGCACCGGGTCGTGCCCAGCCGGCACGGCGATGGTGAAGCCCTCCCCAAACAGATGCGGCCGGAAATAGGCCTCGCCGGCAAAGCCGCAACAACCAAGGTTCTCGTTGATCCAGAAGGAGGCGCGCATGGCATCGCCGAACCAGGCTTCGACCTCGCCATCCCTGAGGGCTTCGAGCGCGGCGATCTCGCTATCAAAGCCGACCTGCTCGACCTCGGGCAGATAGCGGGTGAGGAAGGCCTCATGCGCGCTGCCAGCGCGCACCGCAACCGGCTCACCGGCAAGGCTCTCCGGGCGAAACCCCTCCACCGCATCCGCCAGGGTGACAAACCGCCCGGGCAGCGCCAGATAGGTGGAAGAATAGTCGAACAGAGCGCCATTTGCTTCCGTCATCGCCAGCCCGGCGATCAGGGCGTCGCCCTGACTGTCACTGAGGGCATTGGCCGCTTGGTCCCAGGGCCAGGCCTGCATGGTACAGGCGACATTGACCTCGGCACAGATGCGCTTGGCCAGATCGATATTGAAGCCGACCAGTTCACCGGTCTGATCCCGGAAGTTGAAGGGCGGAAAATCTGCCGTGGTGAGAAATCGGATAGCCGGGATCGGGGTGAGGCTAGGCAGCATTTCCCGGGCGTCCGGATCGGCATGATAGGGCAGAGGCTGGGCAAGCGCGGGGGCGGCGAGGAAGACGCATGCGACAATCACCGCATAGTGCTTGTGTCCGAGCATCCCGAAACCCCTCATCCGGCCTTCGGCCACCTTCTCCCACAGGCGGAGAAGGGAAGCCAGAGCGCTAAACCTGATCCAGCCCATACATCAGGTCGGCGATCAGATCGTCGGCATCCTCGAGGCCAATGGAGAGCCGCAGCAGGCCGGGGGTGACGCCAGTTTCGAGCCGCACCTCCTCGGTCAAGCGCGCGTGGGTCGTGGTGCGCGGATGGGTGATCAATGACTTAGCATCGCCCAGATTGTTGGAGATGAGGACTACCGCGAGATTGTCCGAAAGGGCGAAGGCGCCTTCCTGGCCATTCTTGACGTCAATGGCGAGGAGGGTCGAGCCCCGCTTCATCTGGCGCTTGGCCAGGTCGTATTGCGGGTGGCTTTCATGGTGCGGATAGATGATCCGATTGACCTTGGGGTGGCCGGCAAGCGCCGTCGCGACCTTTTCGGCGCTATTGGTCATCTGTTCGACGCGCAGGGCGAAGGATTCCAAGCCTTTGGTGAGCACCCAGGCATTGAAGGGCGACAGTGTCGGCCCGGTATGGCGCAGGAAGGTGTGGATGTCGCCCTCGATGAGCGCCTTCGAGCCCAGGACGATGCCGCCCATCACCCGGCCCTGGCCGTCGATATGCTTGGTGGCCGAATAGGTCACGAGATCGGCGCCCATTTCCAGCGGCTTCTGGTAGAGCGCGGTGGCAAAGACATTGTCGACGATGAGCTTTGCGCCATGGGCATGGGCGATTTCGGCGACAGCCGCGATATCGACCAGTTCCAGCGTCGGATTGGTCGGCGTCTCGATGAAGACCACCTTGGTATTGGGCCGCATAGCGGCGGCGAAACTGGCCGTGTCGGTGCCATCGACCAGGGTCGAGGCAACGCCGAAGCGCGGCGCGAAATCTTCCACGACATAGCGACAGCCGCCGAACAGCGCCTGGGAGGCAACGATATGGTCCCCTGCCCGCACCTGGCTCATCACCGCATTGGTGACCGCTGCCATGCCGGTGGCAAAGCAGCGTGCCGCCTCGGCGCCCTCGATCAGCGCCATGCGGTCCTGGAACATGTCGTAATTGGGATTGGCGAAGCGCGAATAATTGTGTCCGCCGGGGACCTTGCCCTGAAACAGCAGTTCGGCGTGTTCGGAGGAGGGATAAGCATAGCCGGAATTGAGAAACAGCGCTTCGCTGGTCTCGAGGAAATCCGAGCGCTTGCCCCCGCCATGGACCATCTGGGTGGCCGCCGAGAGCTTTTTCGGATCGGCAAGAGGGTTGTTCTTCCTGGACATGGTCTGCGCCTTCAAACAAAAAACCGGCACGCAAATGGCGGCCGGTTCCACAACGGTCTTTAGCTATATGTTTAAAGTGGCTGCAAGCGACCGGCCAAATCACCACTGGGCTGTGATCTAAGTCCAATTGCCGGTTGGCGTCAATTGCTGGCGTTGATAGGGATATGCGGTCTTTACGCTGGGTGGGCATGATATGGTTGAGGTTTGGCCCAAGGGCGTCTTTCCGGCGCGGCTGATCGAGACACTGCATGACGAGGGCGCCATCATCGCGTCCCGGCCCTTCGACGCCGACCAGGTCCAGCCAGCGAGCCTCGACCTCAGGCTGGGCAGGACCGCCTTTCGCGTCCGCTCGAGTTTCCTGCCCGGCCCGTCCCATTCGGTGGCCGAGCGCATCGAGGCGCTGAAGCTGCATGAAATCGACCTGGCGCAGGGCGCGGTGCTGGAGCGCGGCTGCGTCTATCTCGTGCCGCTCGAAGAAAGCCTTGCCCTGCCCCCCACGGTCAGTGCCTCAGCCAATCCGAAAAGCTCGACCGGGCGGCTGGACGTCTTCACCCGGGTCATTGGCGACCGGGCGCGTGGCTTTGACCAGCTGCCCGCCGGCTATAATGGCCCGCTCTATCTCGAAATCAGCCCGCGCACTTTCCCGGTTTTGGTGCGCACCGGTTCGCGCCTCAGCCAGATGCGGTTCCGCAGTGGCGACAGCCGGCTTTCGGTAGCGCAGCATCAGGCGCTGCACGCTTCGGACACACTGGTCATCGGTGGCGACCAGCCGGTGGGCGAAGGCATTGCGCTCTCGATCGACCTGTTGGGGCAGGGTCGCAATGGGTTGATCGGTTTCCGCTCCAAGCGGCACACCGCCGTGATCGACGTGGACAAGAAGGCCGCGCTCGACGTGCTCGATTTCTGGGAACCGCTCTATGCGCGGGGGCGAAGCGAACTAATCCTCGACCCGGATGAATTCTATATTCTGGTGAGCCTCGAGGCGGTGCATGTACCGCCCAGCCATGCTGCCGAAATGGTGCCCTTCGATCCGCTGGTGGGTGAATTCCGGGTGCATTATGCGGGGTTCTTCGATCCCGGTTTCGGCCATTCACCGGCGGGAGGCACGGGCAGCCGAGCGGTGCTGGAAGTCAGGAGCCGCGAAGTGCCTTTCCTGCTCGGGCATGGGCAGATCATCGGGCGGCTGATCTATGAGGAACTGGCCGAAAAGCCGGAGCGGCTCTATGGCACAGACCTCGGGTCGAACTACCAGGCTCAGACGCTCAAGCTGTCCAAGCATTTCAAGGCGTTTGAAGGCTGAAGCCGGCACATCCGATGGACATGCCGGCTCCGGGAGGACCCGACGGAGAACCCTAGTCGGGTTGAACGCTACGCCGCGCTGGCTACGGCACCCGGCGCCGTCTTGGCGCCGGTCATGAAGGCCACCGCATCGGACATGGTGTAGTCCTTGGGGTCGATGACGCAGAGGCGTCGGCCCAGACGGTGTACATGGATGCGGTCGGCCACTTCGAAGACATGGGGCATGTTGTGGCTGATCAGGATGATCGGGATGCCGCGCGCCCGCACGTCCAGGATGAGATCGAGCACGCGGCGGGATTCCTTGACGCCCAGCGCGGCGGTGGGTTCATCGAGAATGATGACCCTCGAGCCAAAGGCGGCGGCGCGCGCCACGGCCACGCCCTGGCGCTGCCCGCCCGAGAGGGTTTCCACCGCCTGGTTGATGTTCTGGATGGTCATCAGACCCAGGTCGGACAGTTTCTGGCGCGCGATGCGCTCCATGGCCGGGCGATCGAGCTGGCGCATGACCTTGCCCATGAAGCCCGGCTTGCGGATCTCGCGGCCCATGAACATGTTGTCGGCAATGGAGAGGGCCGGCGACATGGCCAGGGTCTGGTAGACCGTTTCCACCCCCGCATTGCGGGCGTCGATGGGCGAAGAAAAGGCGACTTTCTGCCCATCGAGAAAGATGTCGCCGCTGTCCACCTTGATGGCGCCCGAGAGGGCCTTGATGAGCGAGGACTTGCCGGCGCCATTGTCGCCGATAACGGCGAGGATTTCGCCGGGCATGAGATCGAAGTCACAATTGTCGAGCGCCGTGACCCGGCCATAGCGCTTGTCGAGATTGCGGGCGGAAAGAATGGGTTCCATCAGGCAGAGACCTTTCTGATCCACTGGTCCACAGCCACGGCGCCGATGATGAGCGCGCCGATGAGCAGGTAAGTCCATTGTGCGTCGGCGCCGAGCAGGCGCAGGCCGAGCGAAAAAACACCCACGATCAGCGCGCCGAAGAACATGCCCAGGATCGAGCCGCGGCCGCCAAACAGCGAGATGCCGCCGATCACTACGGCAGTGATGCTTTCGATATTGGCCGACTGCCCGGAGGTGGGTGACACCGAGCCGATGCGGCCGATGAGAACCCAGCCGGCAAAGGCGCAGATGAGACCGGACAGCGCATAAACCGAGATGAGAATGCGTTTGGTGTTGACGCCAGAGAGCTCGGCCGCCTCGGGGTCATCGCCTACGGCATAGACGTGACGGCCCCAGGCAGTGTGGCGCAACACATAGGCCAATAGCAGCACCAGGAGGATGAAGAAGATCACCCCATAGGTGAACACCGCGCCGCCAAACGAGAAGGATTGGCCGAAGAATTGCAGCAGGGGCGCATTGGCCTCGATGTCCTGGGCGCGGATGGTTTCATTGCCCGAATAGAGAAAGTTGGACGCCAGGGCGATCTGCCACATGCCCAAGGTGACGATGAACGGGGGCAGCTTGATACGGGCAATCAGCCAGCCATTGATGAAGCCGATGAAGGTCCCGATGGCCAGCCCACAGGCCACCGCCACTGCGGGCGGCAAGCCTAGCCGGAAGGTGAACTGGCCCATAATCACCGAACTCAGCACCATGATGGCGCCGACCGAGAGATCAATGCCCGCGGTCAGGATGACCAGAGACTGGGCCGCGCCCACAATGCCGACAATGGCGACCTGCTGAAGGATCAGGGTCAGGGCAAAGGACGAGAAGAACTTGGTGCCGAGCAGGGCACCAAAGACCAGAATGGAGACGACCAGGACGATCAGCGGCACCAGCGCCGGATTGGAATGCAGCGCATGCTGGATACGCGAAAGCAAGGTGTGCTGATGTTCGAAGCTGGCTATGGCCTCGGCGCGGGCGACGGGACCCGTCTCGGCCTCGGTGTGGTTCGACATGGGTGTCCTCCAAGGTTCCCAATCGACGGCAGGGCCAGACTGACCCTACCGCCGTTCTTGTGCAAGCTCGAGGATCAGCCCCAGCAGAGCGCTTCGCCTTCGGTGGTGTCGATGGATTCAACGCCGTCCACAGGTTCATCGGTCACCAGCCTGACGCCGGTATCGAAGAAATCCTTGCCTTCGGAGGGCTCGGGCTTCACGCCGCTATCAGCCCAGGCCTTGATGGCCTCGACGCCGAGAGCCGCCATCTGCAAGGGATATTGCTGGGAGGTTGCGCCGATGACGCCATCACGCACGTTGGCAACGCCCGGGCAGCCGCCATCGACCGAGACGATCAGAACATCGTTCTCGCGGCCAAAGGACTTGAGTGCCTCATAGGCGCCAGCGGCTGAGGGCTCGTTAATCGTGTGGACCACATTGATCATGGGGTCCTTGATCAAGAGGTTTTCCATGGCCTCGCGGCCACCCTCTTCATTGCCGGCCGTCACATCATGGCCAACGATACGCGGATCGGTTTCGTCGCCCCATTTATTGGGATCGGCCAGATCGATGCCGAAGCCCTGAAGGAAGCCCTGATTGCGTAGGACGTCCACGGTAGGCTGGCTAATGCCCAGATTGAGCAGGGCGATCCTGGCATTGGCCGCTTCGGCACCCAGCCTGCCGGCAGCCCATTTGCCGATCAGTTCGCCAGCCAGGAAATTGTCGGTGGCGAAGGTAGCGTCGGCCGCGTCGATGGGGTTGAGCGGGGTGTCGAGCGCTATGACCAAAAGGCCGGCATCGCGCGCCTGCTGGACCGACTGGACAATGGCGGAGGTATCCGAAGCGGTCAGCAGAATACCGCTCGCACCATCAGCGATGCAGGTCTCGATGGCTGCGACCTGGGTTTCGTGATCGCCATCGACGCGGCCCGCGAAGGACTTGAGCGTCACGCCCAGTTCGGCCGCCTTGGCCTCGGCGCCCTCCTTCATCTTGACGAAGAACGGGTTGGTGTCGGTCTTGGTAATGAGACAGGCCGAAACCTCCTGCGCCAGTGCGGCGGGGGTCATGGCCGGGGCCATGGCGGCGAGGCACAGGGCTGTGCCGATAAGCAGCTTGTTCACGTTCTCTCTCCCTTGGCGGACGCGACGCGACGAGGCTCCTCCCAGCCGCCAATCGCCCACCTGCTTGTCTTGACGTCCCCATGGTGGCGAGGATTTACAGCATCGTCAATATATAAATCTTATTTATTTATTTATTCGCCGCCGACGATCTTCCGCTTCTCAGAAGCTGTCTCTATGGTGCCGCTCATGGGAGAACCGATTATCAGAACTGTCAGCCGCGGCGTGAACCAGAGTGGGGTTCGCGACCACAATGAGCGCCTGCTGCTGACCCTGCTGCAACGGCACGGGCCGATGGCCGGCAGTGACCTGGCGCGGCTGGCAAACCTTTCTCCGCAAACGGTTTCCATCATCCTGAGGGAGATGGAGGCCGAAGGGCTATTGGCGCGCGGGGCGCCGGTCAAAGGCAAGGTCGGCAAGCCCTCGGTGCCGATGAGCCTGGCCGAAGGCGGGGTCCTGTCGCTGGGCTGCAAGATCGGCCGGCGCAGCGCGGTGCTGCTGCTGGCAGATTTCCGCGGCACGGTGCGACACGAGCTGCGCCTGACCTATAAATATCCCATGCCCGCTCCGATCTTCGCATTCCTGCGGGAGGGTATTGAAACCATCATGGCTCAATGCAGCCCCGCCGAACGCGCCCGCATCTGCGGCATCGGCATCGGAACGCCGTTTGAATTGTGGAAGTGGAGCGAACTGGTTGGGGCGCCGGCCGAACAGTTTGCTTCCTGGCGCGATGTGGATTTTACCGCCGAACTGGCCGGGTTCACCGACCTGTCGGTGCAGGTGGTCAATGACGCAACCGCCGGGTGCCAGGCCGAGCACATCTATGGACGCGGCAAGGAATTTCGTGATTATGCCTACTTCTTCATCGGCGCCTTTATCGGGGGCGGCATCGTGCTCAACCACTCGGTCTATCAGGGCCATCAAGGCAATGCAGGGGCGCTGGGATCATTGCGCAGCTTCGGGCCGCAGGGGGAGAGCCAGCAACTGATAGACACCGCTTCCATCCACCTGCTCGAAGCGCGGTTGGGCGAGAATGGCCATGATCCGCAGGAGCTGTGGACGCAGCCGCAGGACTGGAGCCAGTTTGGGCGCTTTGTCGAGCCCTGGATCGGCCGGACGGCACAGGAGCTGGCCAAGGCGAGCCTATCGGTCTGTGCCGTCATCGACTTCGAGGCTATCCTGATCGACGGGGCCTTTCCCGACGAGATCAAGCATGAACTGGTCGAGCGCACCCGGCGCTACCTCGTCAACCAGGACATGCGCGGGCTGGTCGCGCCGCGGATCGAAGCGGGCATGGTGGGATTCAACGCCCGCGCCATCGGCGCCGCGGCCAGTCCGCTGTTCGAGCGCTACTTCATGAATGGCAATCTGCGTCTGGCCGGATAGTGACCTAGCCTTGTCGCGGTTCGCTGGCGCGGCCCTTCGGGTCCGAGACGCAAAACCGTTGCCACTTTTGCTGGAAACGCTCTAGCGGATCCGCTGGCCGTCTTCTTCGAACATCTGCAACACCGCCGGATCGAAGCGGGCCGCATAGCGGTCGCCGGTCTTGAGGGTGCGATTGTTGGCAGTAGCGATGGTGATCAGCTCGGTGCCTTTGTCGCGGGCATAGGCATAAGTCTCGCCGCCCAGATGCTCGATGATCTCGACGGTCACCTCAAGGGTGGCGCTACCCTGTGTGGTAAAGTGCTCGGGGCGGATGCCCACAGTGACCGCGGTGCCGTCGGCCAGGGCAACTGGCGAGGGAATGACCTGGCCGGGGAAATCGGCGAGGCGAATGCCACCGGCTTCCGAGACGCCCTTCAGGAAGTTCATCTTGGGCGAGCCGATGAAGCCGGCCACGAAGAGATTGTCAGGGTCGTCATAGAGTTCGAGCGGAGAGCCGACCTGCTCGACGCGCCCGTCGCGCAGCACCACGATCTTGTCGGCTAATGTCATGGCCTCGACCTGGTCATGGGTCACATAAATGATGGTGGTGTTGAGCTCCTTGTGGAGCCGCGCCAGTTCGATGCGCATGTGCACGCGCAATTCGGCATCGAGATTGGATAGCGGCTCATCGAAGAGGAACACGTCCGGATGCCGCACGATGGCGCGGCCGATGGCAACGCGCTGGCGCTGGCCGCCCGAAAGCTGCCCGGGGCGACGCTCCAAAAGTGGCTCAAGCTCGAGAATGCGGGCAGCCTCGGCGACGCGCTGGGCGATTTCGGCCTTGGGGGCACCGGCGAATTTGAGCGCAAAGCCCATATTCTCGCGCACGCTCATATGGGGGTAAAGCGCATAGGTCTGGAACACCATGGCGATGCCGCGCCGCGACGGGTCAACTTCGTTCATCCGCGCATCGCCAATGAAGAGGTCACCGCCGGAAATCTGCTCGAGCCCGGCGATCATGCGCAGCAGGGTGGACTTGCCGCAGCCCGAGGGGCCGACAAAGACCACGAACTCCTTGTCGGCTATATCGAGATTGACGCCCCGGATCACCTCTACGGCCCCGAACGACTTCTTGACATTGGCCAGCTTCAATCCGGACATGGGAGCGTTCCTCAGCTTGCGGATAGGGTTGCGACAGCGCGGCCAAGCCGTTCGCTGGTGACGGTGACGGTGATCTGGCCCCTGCCCGTGGACTTGAGCCAGAAACCGGTGGAGCCGGCGCGGAGCGGCACCAGGCCGGGCCCGATGCGCTCGGCGGCGCCAGAGACTTCGATGGACACCGGTTCGGGGAAGAATGGCAGCTTCCTGCCCGACTGATCGAGCGCCCGGATCATGACGCGGGTGGTGTCACCCTGGGCATGAATGTCGGACGCATCGGGCACTACTTCTAGCGAATGGGCCACGGGGTCGGAAATAAAGCTGGTGGTCTTTGCCGGCTTGCCGTTCACAAAGCCGGTGATGGTGGCGTCTTCCCAGCTCATGCCCCAGAGGCCCTGTTCCTCGTCAGTCAGGTGCTCGCGTTTGATGACGACGGGAGCGTGAGGCAGATGTGGAAAGGCCTCGCGATCCGGCGTGAAGCGCTTGGGCGCATTCCTGCCATATGTCAGTTCGACCTCGTCGCAATTGGTGAGGATGATCAGCGGCAGCACGCCGCCGATATTGCGCTCGCCACGGGCCCAGAAGGTCACCGGCTTGAGGATCACCTCGTCGTCCGCCTCGCACTGACTGATATAGGCATAGGCGGCGAATTTGGGCTCGCGGAACATGTCCATCACGCCGTGATGACAGATGCGGTCACCGGAGCCGAAGTCCTTGTGGGTGTTGTAGTCGAAGGCGCACCAGCCGATGCAGCCGGCAATCTGTGGATCGCCATAGGCGGCGTTGAGCACTTCGAGATGGCGCAGCACATGTTCGGCCTGGCGCTGCTCCTGATCCCAGGACTTTGTCGGGTACATGTGCCCGCCATATTCGGTGATCATGTAGGGTACGACGCGATCAAGGCCGGTGACTTCCTGCTGCGGCCTGAGCGGGGTACGCGGACGATTGCCGCCCCATTCCTCATTGCCCAGGATGAAGTCGTTCATGGTGTAAACGTCTTCGAGCATTTCGCTATCTGTGATGTAGCGCACACCGCCGGTGGAGCGGGTGGAGTCCAATTCGCGCGCCAGGGCGTTGGTACGAAGATAGAAATCGTGATCGTCGCCGCTTTCGTTGACGCGCACGCCCCAGATGACGATGGAGGGATGGTTCCAGTCGCGGGTGATCATGCGCCGCACGTTTTCGACGCTCTCATCCTTCCAGGCCTCGCCGCCGATATGCTGCCAGCCGGGGATTTCCTCGAAGACCAGCAGGCCCAGTTCGTCACAACGATCAAGGAAGTAGTGGCTCTGCGGGTAATGCGAGGTGCGCACCATGTTGAGCTTGAGCTCGCGCTTTAAAATCTCGGCGTCGCGCTCCTGCGCCGATTTGCCCAGCGCATAGCCGATATAAGGGAAGGACTGGTGGCGATTGAGGCCACGCAGCTTGAGCACCCGGCCATTGAGCTTGAAGCCATCAGTGGTGAACTCGGCCGTGCGGAAGCCGAAGCGGAAACTTGCTTCGTCCTGCCCCTGCTCGGTGTCGATGGCGACGGTGAGGGTGTAAAGCGCCGGATTGTCGATGTCCCAGAGCGCGATGCCAGAAAGATCGTCGAAGCCGAACTCGGCGGAGGGGCCGGCAATGGCGGCTTCCGTGGTGGCAATTGTAGCGCCCGCGCTGTCCCGGAGCGTCGCGATCAGCGTGCCCGAGAGCGGCAGGCCCTGCGGGTTGGCGAGATCGATGCGGGCCCGCACCGACTTCTGTTCTGCCAGCGCATCCGGCGTTTCGACCTTGCCGTTACCAATGTAGATGGGCCCGCTCACCCGCAGCCAGGCCTCGCGATAAATGCCGGCATAAGTGAGGTAATCGATCTGGCCGCCAAAGGGTGGGATTTCCGGGTTCTCGGAGCCGTCGATGGAGACGGTCAGCACGTTCGCCCCATCGCGGAGCTTGCCGGTAAGGCGCGCCTCGAAGGGGGTATAGCCATCCTTGTGGGCGGCGATTTCCGTACCGTTGAGGCAGACTTTCGCATTGGCCATGGCGCCATCGAACACCACCGAAACCTCCCTGCCCTGCCAGGACGGGTCGGCGGTGAAGCGCTTTTCATAGGTGAAGACGCGCTGATACTGCTTCTCGTCAAAATAGGAGAAGGGCAGGTCGAGCGCATTGTGCGGCAGGCGGACGCTGTCCTTGCCCTCGAACAGCCAGCCGGTGTTGAAGTCGATCAGGGGACGCATAAAATACTCTATTTAACGGCACCCAGCATGCCCTGGACGAACTGGCGCTGGAGCAGGAAGAAGATGACGAGCGTGGGCAGGGTGGCAACGATGGCGCCGACCATGATCACGCCGAAATCGGGCGTATAACCGGCGTTGAGCGCCGCGACGGCGAGCGTCAGGGTGAACATGTCATTGGTCTGCAGCACGATCAGCGGCCAGAGGTAATTGTTCCAATTGGCCATGAAGACGATGATCGTCGCCGCCGCATAAGTGGAGCGCATGACCGGCATATAGACCCAGAAGAAGATCTGCCATTCCTTGAGCCCGTCGATCCTGGCTGCATCGCGCAGCTCATGCGGGAAGGCCTTGGTCGCCTGCCGGAAGTAGAAGATGATGAAGATCGAGGCGACCGAAGGCAGGATGATCGCCTGATAGGTGTTAATCATCTTGAGGTTGGCCATCATGATGAAGAGCGGAATCATCAGGGCGGCGAAGGGTATGGACAGCATCAGCAGCAGCACGCTGAAGACCCGCTCCCGAGAGCGCGAGCGGAACATCTCGAAGCCGTAGCCGGCCATGGATGCGACGATCAGCGTCAGAACCGATCCAACGCCGGCGATGAACAGTGAATTGAACAGAATGCGCGGCAGTTCCACCTGGGCCGCGAAGCTGGCGATGTTGTCGAAAAGGGACGAGCCGAGCGTAGCCTTGCCCCGAATGATGTCGGCCGAGGTATTGGTGGCACCCAGGACCATCCAGATGAACGGAAAGATGGAGATAAAGGCCGCAATCGAGAGCAGCACGTATTGGGCTACGCGGCCGATCAGGTCTAGAGGATTGCTCATGCCTTGCGCTCCCGGGCAGCGAAGAACTGCAGCACGCTGAGCAAGGCCACCAGGATCACGATCACGTAGCTGACCGTCGCGGCATAGCCGAAGCTGGGCATGAACTTGAAACTCAAATTGTAGATGTACATCGACAGTGTCAGCGTTGAATCCGAGGGACCGCCCAGGGTGATGAGGTTTGGTTCGTCGAACAATTGCAGGGTGCCGATGGTGGAGATGACGCTGGTGAACAGGATAACCGGCTTCAGCATGGGTATGGTGATGTACCAGAACCGGGCCCAGGCGGGGACGCCATCGATCCTGGCGGCTTCATAGATCGAGCGGTCGATGTTCTGCATCGCGGCCAGGTAGAAGATCATATTGTAGCCGGTCCAGCGCCAGGTGATGGCGGTGATGATGACGAATTTGGCCCAGAAGGGATCGGCCAGCCAGGCGATGGGGGCATCAATGATATTGAGGCTGAGCAGCGTCTGGTTGACCACGCCGTCGCCGGCAAACATCGACTTGAAGATCACCGAATAGGCGACAAGCGAGGTGACGCAGGGCAGAAAGATTGCCGTTCGAAAGATGCCGCGACCCCAAAGCTGAGAATTGTTGAGTGCATTGGCGAAGAGCAGCGCCAGAACCAGCATGACCGGAACCTGGACGGCCAGGAAGATCAGCGTATTGGTAAGCGCCCGCATAAAGATCGGATCCTGAGCCAGGCGACTGATGTTCGCCAGCCCACCGAAGCTGAGTTGCATGCCGCGCCCGGTCTGGAAGCTCATCCAGAGCGACCACAGGATCGGATAGATCATGAAAATGCCGATCAGTACCAAGGCGGGCATAACAAAAGCCCAGCCATTGATCTGTTCGCTGCGTGCAATACGTGAGTTCGCCACGCCACAACCCTCTTCTCTTGCAATCGACCATGAGGCCGGGCTGTAGCCGGCCAATCGCCGACGACCTCCACCTTACGGCGGAGGTCACCGGAGGCCGGAGGCGCCGGAGCGCCTCCGGGATAGTCGCTTACTGGGTCATCTGGCGGACCTGAGCGTCAATGGTGGCGATGATCTCGTCGATATTGCCACCGCTGGTGATGGCCGGGATCTGGGCAACCACAGCCGAGTCGGCTTCTTCGGTGAAGATGCCGTATTTGACGCCCGGGATTTCGCCCAGCCAGTCAGACCAGTTCTGCCACACCGGGGTGCCACCGAAGAACTCGTCGCTGGCCTGGTAGGCCTCGCCTTCGCGGGCCGCGAGCAGCGAGCCGACGGCGCCCTGGTTGATGAGGATGTCCTGGTAGAAGTCCACGTCCTGGCCCCAGATGGTGGCCAGGAAATCGATGGCCTTTTCCTTCTCGGGCGCCGACGAGAGCACATACCAGCTCGAACCGCCCAGATTGGTGGCGTTGACCGATTCGGGGATATCGCCGAGGCGCGGCGGCGGAGCCACAGCCCACTGCCCGGACTGATCGGGATTGGCCTTGATCGTGGCCGTCATCCACACGCCCGTAGTGGTGGCGAGCGTGTCGCCCGAGGTGAAGCTGCCGGTATATTCGGTCCAGCCGTTCTTGGGCTTGCTGATGCCGGCAGCGAGCAGGCGCTGATAGGTCTCGAGCGCGCTCTTGAAGACCGGGTTGTCGGCAATGGTGACATTGCCGTCAGCGTCAAAATACCACGAGCCGGCAGACTGCAGCATCATGCGGAAGGTGTCTGAAGCGTTGGGATCGATCGGCAGCAGGATTTCGCCGGTCTTTTCCTTGACGTCCTGGCCAATCTCGATCAGCCGATCCCAAGTGATGTCTTCGAGGTCTTCGGCGCCATAGCCGGCTTCAGCCAGCACGTCGGAGCGATAGAACAGCCCGGCCACGCCGGAGTCGAATGGGACCGAATAGATCTCGCCGTCAACGGTGGACACTTCGACCTTGTAAGGCGCGAAGGCCGAGTAATCGAGACGGTCGGTCAAGGGCTCGAAGGCGCCCGGGAACGAGAGCAGATATTTCTGCGCGCGATAGTCTTCCACCAGCACGATGTCCGGCAGGCCAGTGGTCTGGCCCGATGCGAGCTGCGCCTGCAGCTTCTGCTCCATTGCGGCCTTGTCGAAGATCTGGATGTCGATGGTGTCGTCAGGATTGTTGGCCTGGTAGCGGTCAAACGCCTGCTGCATCGTAGCGCCATTGAAATTGGCGTCCCAGGCCCAGACGGTGATGTTGGCAGCGGCGGCGCTTGTGATGCCGAATATGCTGGTGCCGGCCAGCGCCACAGCGAGTGCGCGCTTCCAGCCCGAAGTTAGACGGGTCATTGCAATTTCTCCCTAGCGGGTGTTTCCTCTTCACCCAAGGGACAGACTAATATGACTTTTGACCCGCGCGCAAGAATTTCAGTAAATTTTTACCGCGGAGATTTCAACACGTCCCGGAAGGCGTTGGTGCCCGTGTACTTTCGCGCCAGACAATGCTGGTCGCCAGCGTAATCTGTTTGGCCAAATCGCGGCCGCCAACCCGTTCGAGCAATAGTTCCACGGCGGTTTCGCCAATCTCCTCGGCCGGCAGATGGACAGTCGTCAGCGGCGGATTGAGAAACTGCGCCACCGAATTGTCGTTGAAGCTGGCGATACTGATATCGGTCGGGATCGACAGCCCCAGTTCGGCGGCTGCACGATAGACGCCGATGGCCATGGAATCGTTGAAGGTGACAATGATATCGGGCGGCCGCTTTTCCTGGAGAAGTTCGCGGGCGAGACGATAGCCGCCCTCTTCAGTCTTGTCGCCGGAGCGCAGAAGCCGGTCATCGAACCAGCCTGCCTTGGTCAGCCATTCCACAAAGGTCTGGGCGCGCCGGTCAAACAGGCCGATATAGGCCATTCGCCTGTAGCCGAGACTGGCCAGGGATTGCAGAAGCCTCTCCGTGGCAAGGCGCAGATCGGCCTGGACGCTGTCGATCTGCTCGTCGAAGGCGACGAAATCGGCCATGACCAGTTGCCGCGCATGGCGCTTCAACCATTCAATCTCGTCTTCGTCCTGCCGGCCGATAGCAATGACGCCGGACGCGTTCTGCAATAGGGCGGCGTCCGGCTTGGCGTCGGTGTGGTAAACTTTTACCGTTTCGATCTTGAGCGCGGCGCAGCGGCTTTCGATGCCGAGGCGCAGGGCGACATAATAGGGATCAGCCAGTTCCTGTTCGGGCCGCAGGAAATGCACCAGCGCCACCTTGGACAATCCCTGCTGGATGGCCCGGTTGCGATTGCGCGGCGTGGCATAGTTCAGCGCCTCGGCCGTCTCGATGATCGCCTGGCGCTTGCGCGTGGAAATCGAAAGGGTGGAATCGTAGTTGAGGACACGCGACACAGTGGCGCTGGAGACGCCGACCGCAGCGGCAATTTCTTTGATCGTAACCATGGCCGGCACGCTACTTCCCGGCCCATGGCGGGGTCAATCAAAATGGCCGACGTGCCTCAGGCGCGCAGACCTGGCTCCAGCCGGTCCTTCCAATCGATGGCGCCGGGACGCCCCAAAAGGAAACCCTGCGCCTCGGTGCAACCTTCAATGCGCAGCACGTCGAGCTGGGCATAGGTTTCCACGCCCTCGGCCAGTACCGGCACGGAAAGGCTGCGGCCCAGGGCCAGGATGGCGCGCACAATGGCCTTGGACTGCTCGTTGCTTTCCACCTCGCTCATGAAGGAGCGGTCGAGCTTGATCTTGTCGAAGGGGAAGCTGCGCAGGGTTTCGAGGGAGGAATAGCCAGTGCCGAAATCGTCGATGGCGATCGACACGCCCATGGCCTTGATCTGGCGCAGGATATGCAGCGCCCGCTGCTTGTCGCCGATGATCGAGGTTTCGGTGACTTCCAGTTCCAGGCGTTCGGGAGCCAGTCCCGACATGAACAGCGCGTTGCGCACCGTGTCGATCAGCTCGACCTGCGCCAGCTGCACGCCCGAGACATTGACGGCGATTTTGTAGGGCTCGGGCCAGGACGCGGCATCGAGGCAAGCCATTTTGAGCACCCAAATGCCAATGGCACCGATGGCGCCGCATTCTTCGGCGACCGGGATGAACTCGGCCGGCGAGACATTGCCATGGCCCGGCCGGTTCCAGCGCAGCAGCACCTCGTAGCCGGTGATGTCGCCCGAGGCGACGGATTTCTGCACCTGGTAGGCAAGGTAGAATCCGTTCTGGTCCAGCGCCGTCCACAGGTCGCGCGCCATGTCGCGGCGCTGGCGCGCCTGCTCGTCCATGTCGTGCTCATAGTAGCAGATGCGACGGTCGAACTCGGCCTTGGCGCGATACATCGCAAGGTCGGCATTGCTCATCAGCTTGGAGAGGTCCCGCCCGTCATCGGGATAGACGGCCACGCCGATGCTGCCACCGGCATTGACGGTCAGCTCATCGGTCTCGATCCGGCGGGTGAGCGCATCCTCGATGCGGGCCAGAAATTCGCGCAGGGCCTCCATCCCTGAAAAGACCTTGATAGCGGCAAACTCGTCGCCGCCCAGGCGCGCGACCACCTCGCCCTCACGCAGCAGGGCGTTGAAGCGGCTCGCCAAGGTCTTGAGCACCAGATCGCCGGCAGCGTGGCCATGATTGTCGTTGACCTCCTTGAAGTGATCGAGGTCGATGGCGATGACGGCGAGCTGGCTGTCGCTTTCATGCGCCTTGGCAAGGGCCCAATCGAAAGACTCATTGAAGCGGGCGCGATTGGGCAGCCCCGTCAGCCCATCGTGCCGGGCCAGATGGGCGATGGCGCGCTGCGAGCGATGCCGTTCGGTGATGTCGTCAATGGTGGTGACCCAGGAGCCGTCGCCAATTGGGCTGTGGCTGACCTGCAGCACGCGGTCCTCGGAGAAATTATGCACGATCTCCCCGCCCTGCTCAATCAGCGGCGTATGGCTGGTAACGACAGTGCTGGTGCGTTCTTCGAGATCGTCGGGGACTTCGCCGGAGCCGATGATTGACAGGCGGCAGGTCTGCTCAAAGCTGATGCCGGTGAGGTCGCGGGTGGGGTCTATATGGAGAAGGGTCGGGAAGCGCTGGTTATAGAGTTGCAGGTTTCCGCTGGCGTCATAAAGGCCCAGTCCCTGGGCCATGTGGGTCATGGCCACTTCGAGCCTGGTCGTCGCTGCAGTAATCTTTGCAGCATCGCGCAGTTCACGCTGCTGTTCGCGTTCGGTGCGGCGGCGGTCGGCTTCGTCGAGCACGGTGCTGCCCAACGCCAATGCCAGCAGCAATAGTGAAATGAAGGCAAGGGCCACGGAGAGCCAGAAACCGTTCAGGCCGCCATCGGCGGATAGCGGGAAGCACAGCGAGAAATCGGCCGAGGCCATGGCGGTGAAATGCATGGCGCAGATGGCGAGGGTCAGCAGCGATGCACCGCCGAGCAGGCGACGAATATCGCCTTGCATGCCGGTGGCGAAGGCCAATCCGCCAAGCACGATACCGGCAATGATGGAGACGGCCACCAGGGCCGAGTTCCAGACGAGGCTACCGCCCATGACCAGGGCTGCGATGCCGGCATAGTGCATGGACGAGATGGCAATACCGACTATTGCGCCGCCGAGGAAACGGTCCATGGCGCTGGTGCCGCGGATGGCCATGGCAATGCCGGCACCACACACCAGGATCGCAATCAGCAGGGACAGCGCGGTCAGCCAGAGGTCATAGCCCAGGGTGAAGCCGGGCCGGAAAGCCAGCACCGCCACGAAATGGGTGGCCCAGATGCCAAAGCCCACCGCCAGCGCCGCCACCACAGTCCAGACCGTGCGCATGCGGCCAGTGGCGCGGTGAGCGTGGCGCAGCAAGCCAATGCAGGCATAGGATGAAATCAGGCAGATCACCGCCGCGAGGACGATGAGCGCCGGCTCGTGGGCCGTGAAGAAGAAGTTAATAATCGGCACCGGCGGCCTATGGATTTAACCGTATCTGCTTATAGTTCTGCCGGAACATGCCTTACCGAACCGTCACCTCTGCCGGCCAAATGCGCAAATGTGATCGAAAACTGGGCATGTTCCCGCTTCGTCTATAGCATCGCATGCAATGACGGCCCCGGATGCAGCATGACCAACACTCTCTATCCGCCTGATTTCTATACCAACCGGGGCCAATACACGCGGCACGCAGCACGCCGTATATTGGAAGCCCTGCCCAAGGGGCTGGCCTCCGCGCGTCTGGCCGATGTCGGTTGCGGGACGGGCACATTTCTTGCCATGGCGCTGGAAATGGGGGCCGAGGCAGCCTTTGGCATGGAGGGGAATTGGGTCAAGCCGGACATGCTCGATGATCCGCGCATCGCGTTCGAGGCCCGCGACCTGGAACAGAGCTTCGAGGGACCAGGGGTGGACCTGGTGCTGTCGCTGGAGGTGGCGGAACACCTCTCCACAGGGCGGGCGGGCGGCTTCGTGCGCGACCTAGTCGCAATGGCCCCAGCGGTGCTGTTCAGCGCAGCGATACCGGGCCAGGGCGGCGTCGGGCACGTCAATGAGCAGTGGCAGAGCTATTGGGCCGGACTGTTCGCGACCCGTGGCTATGGAGCCTATGACGTCGTGCGCCCGAAAATCTGGACCGACGAGGCGGTACCGGCTTGGTATCGACAGAACGCCGTTCTCTACCTAGATGATGCTACCGCATCGGCTTTGGCGCTCACCCCGACTGAACCCGCCCTCCTCGACCGGGTGCATCCGGCCTTCTGGGCGCGGGCCAATCGCGAGCTGAAATATGCCGATGCGCTGCCCGAAAGTGAAGTGCTGCGCCAGCAGGCGCAACAGCAACAGTGATCATCGAGCCGCCCACAACAGTCCCCGTTTGAGGATGGTGCGCACCTGCGGGATTTCCAGTTCGTCGGCGGTGTGGCCAAGCGAGGAATAAAACACTCGGCCCCGGTCGTGATTGGTGGTGAAGACCACGGGCATCACCACATCCTTGCGCCACGGATGGTGCTCGCCCGAAAACGTGGTGGTCGCCAGCACCTCCACCGCCGGATCGTAGTTGAGGTAATACTGCTCGGACGTGTGCTCGAAGCTTTCGATGCCGGCCATGATCGGGTGGTCGGAGCGGGTCACGTCGACCCTGTAGGTCATGATATTGCCAGGATGCTGCACCCAATAGACGCTGGCTGCATAGCGGAAGGGGACGCTCGACCGGAAGGTCGTCGCCAGCCCCATATGGTAGCCGGCAAGGCCGGTCCCGGCCCGGATGGCGGCGATGAGGTTGCTCATCTTTTCGGGCGCCAGGGTGCCATCGGTGATGACCGGCACGACAAGATCATTGCTTCCGACATCCTCGGCGCCGAGGACGTCATAGTCGGAGGTCATGGTGACGGAAAAGTCCTCTTCCTCGAGCAGCTCCCGCACCACATGGGCGCCGCGCTCGGGAGTATGCAGTTCCATGCCGCCCCATACGACGAGGGCTTTCTTGCTGGTCATCTCAGAGTTCCTTCCTGTTCTTCTCCCCGATGGGGAGAAGAATCACAGTCCCAGCCCCACGGCCCCGGTCCGGTGCACACCCTTGGGCACGAAGCAGAACGCATGGTCTTTGCCCAGCAGCTTTGCCGCCAGATGCACCACTGAGAGCCACATCTCTGTGCCCTGCAATCCGGGCACCTGCCCATCTGCGAAGGCAAACCCTTCATCGTCGATCCAGCGCTCCCCGGCCCGGGCGATGATGCTGCGCGCAATCTCCTCAGCCTCCGCGCGGCGGTAGTCTGTCTGCGACAGGCAGAGCCAGAGCGGGTGGATGGTGTCAAGGAGATTGCAGGCGGTATGAGTGCGGCCAGAGAAGCCGCTATAATTGCGATAGTTGAGCAGCACGCTGTCGATTGCCGCCTCCGGGCGCGGCACGGCCAGGCCGAACTGAGCATAGGTGCCGCGCGTCAGACGGTAGAAGCCGTTGATGGGTTGCAGCAGGCCCTCGTCCTTCGTGGGTAAACCCCAAAGGCCAGAGGCGCGGTCCTGATTGAGAGCGAGCCAGCCAAACAGCGTCTCGCGCGAGGTGCCGGTAGAAAAGTAGCGGGCATTGAAATAGAGCGCCGTGCCGATGGCGTCGACACCGGCCCCTGCCCCCCATGCCCGGTCGCGCCAGGGGAGGCTTTCGAGCCATTGGCAAAGCTCGGGGGCCGGCAATTCTACCGCCGAAACCGGATACCGAGGCTTGGCACCTAGCGTTTCGAGCGCATAGCCAATGGCCAGAATATTGTAGAGCGCCAGCCCATCGTCGCGCTGCGCCACTCCCTGTCGAGGAGGCTGGTAAGGATCGGGGAATAGGCCCGTTTCCGGGTCCTGCACCGCCTGCAAGCGGGCAGTGGAGGCGGCAATGTCGAGACCATCGGGAACACTGCCCAAGCCGATGGCGATCTCGATGGCGTCGCAGAGATGGCGGATGCTCATGCGGGCATTGCCGTGACTCTCGCGCGAAAGATAGTCGCCATCGACCATGTTGCGTTTGAGAATATGCGAAAACTGCGATGCGGCGCGGTCACCCAAGGCCTGCAATTGCGTGCGAGTCTCGTCGCGCCGCCCCCGCCCACGATAGCGCAACACCTTTGCCGGCACGCCGCCGACAATGGCCATGGGCGGCACATCCTTGCTGACCACGGCGCCGGCGGCAATCACCGCGCCACGACCGATGGTGACGCCATCGACCACGACCGCATTGGCGCCGATCCACACATCGTCCTCGATAATGATGCCCCGGGTGTCGTGCTTCTGCCGATAGATTGGCAGGTCCGGGTCGTCAAAGCCGTGATTGAAGCCGATCAGCGAAACATGGCTGGCGATGCGCACACCGTGGCCGCAGACCACCTTGCCCGAAATCATGGCATAGGGATTGACCGTGCAGTGAGCGCCGAAGCTCGCTTCGCCGCGTACCAGCGCGTGGCCGGCGATCCAGCTGTGTTCGCCCAGTTCCAGCCGGGTGGTGAAGATGGCGGCGTCGGCAGCGACATAGGCACTGGGATGGAAAATGGCGCCAGCCCGCGCGACCAGCTCGGCCTGACGGGCGCGATGCTCGGGCGCGTCGATGTCTTCGGGTGTGCGATCCCAGGTGAGGAATTGCAGGCGGGCCCGGTGCCAGGCGTTCCTCTCATCCGACCCCCGGACCCCTTCCCCCACGAGGGGAGAAAGGGACGCTGAAATCGGGTGAGGGGTTCCTGGCTGTCCCGCGGGGTCAATCGCTCCAGTGGTGCGATTGGAGTCCTGGAGGCCATGAGAGCTATGCTCGAATGGATCGCGCATCACGCCAGCCGCTCCAGCAGTTCCGGTTCTATCTCGTAAAGCATGGGCTCACCGCGCACGAAGCGCTCGACTTCCGCGACCGCCATTAGACCCAGCCTGGCCCGCTCGGTGCCGATGGCGCCGGCGACATGGGGGGTGAGGAAGACATTGGGCAGGTCGAACAGGGGCGAGTCGGCGGGAGGAATCTCGGGATCGGTGACGTCAATAATGCCCTGGATGCGGCCAGTCTGCAGTTCGGCAATCAGGGCTGCCTCGTCCACCAGTGCCCCGCGTGCGGTGTTGATGAAGGCCGCCCCGTCCTGCATCAATTTCAATTGCCGCGCCCCGATCATCCCCCGCGTATCGGGCAGGGAGGGGGCATGGATGGAGACCACAGCCGAGCGGGCCATCAGGGTATCGAGGTCGACCAGGGTGACCTGGTCGACAATGGGGTCGTCGGCGGCCACGAAGGGATCATACAGCAGCACGTCGAACTCGAACCCGGACAACATGGCGGCAACCTTGCGGCCGATGCGCGAGGCCCCGACCAGGCCCACAGTGCGGCGGAAATTGCCGATGGGACGGTCCATCAAATCATAGCTGGAGCGGCGAGTGGGATCGGCGCGATAGAGATCGCGCAGCTCGAAAATGCGCTTATTGGCAAACAGGATTGCCGCCAGTGTGAATTCAGCCACCGGCACGGCATTGGCCTCGGCCGCATGGGTGACGCGAATGCCGCTGGCATAGGCGGCGGGGTCGACGGTGAACTTCACCGTGCCGGCGGCATGGGCCACCAGTTGCAAATTGGGCGCCGCGCGCAGCACGTCCTGGGTCAGCATGGGACAGCCCCAGCCGGTGACCAGAATTTCCGTATCGGCCAGCACGGCCCGTGCCTCGGGCGTGGAAAGGCTCGTCAGCGGCTGGGGCGAGAGAAACTCGCAACAGGATGCGAGCCGCTCCATGGCGCCTTGGTCGAACACATGCCGAGTCTTGTGCGGATCAAATGCAAAGGCGAGCTTGGGCCGCATCAGAAGCGCTCCGGAACCAATATGGCGCTGACGTCGATCCCCTCGCGGGCGAAGAGGGCTTCGAGCGCCGCAAGCTCCGGCGCATGCGGCGGGGTGGCAAGGGCCGTTTCCGCATCTGCGCCAGCAGGCAGGGCCATGGCCGCCGTCATAAGCACGCTAGTGCCGACAGGAATATCACCGCGCAATTGCGGGACGATGGTCTTGGAGGCAATGAGATTGGAATTGGGCAGGGCACGGAAGGCACGCCCCTCGCGCCGGCCATTGAGATCGAGGATGGCGCTGATATCGGCTTTCGATTTCGCGACGGCGCGGCCGGCCTCGTCGATATAGGTATCGGCGTTGAGGTCGGCTCGGTCGATGGCGAAGCCCCCCTCGGTGCCGTGCAGGGCGCGGGGCGTAGTGATCCGGTGCACGCGGATATGCCAATGGTGTGCCGGAACCAGCCAGGTTTCGACCGTGACGTCGTTCCAGGGCTTCCAGCGGGCAAAGAGGCAATTCTCGGCGATCTGCGCGCTCTCATTGGTCTCGCGAACGCGGTAGTGGCGGCCATCATCGCTGAGCGCCAAGGCGCCGTCGAAGGCGCCGGAATGGTAGGCGCGTTCGTCCACTTCCACCGAAAAGCCATATCGGCTCGAATAGACGAACTTGGCGTATTTTTCGGTGCCGTGCCGCATCTGCCAGTTCTGCTGGCCGCTCGCGAGCGCTACCACATTGCCGGGGGAATGCTGCATGATCATGCCCGGATGCCGGAGCGGCACGGGCTTGTGGTCGAAGCCTGCCTCCTCTTCCTCGGCGGCCCAGAAGGGGTGATCGGCCGGAAGCGCCAGCGGCAGGAAGGCCTTGAGCGCCCAATAGGGCGAGCCGGCAGAATTGTAGCTCTCGGACATGAAGAGGTTGGGATAGGCATAACCGATGGAGAGCACGCCATTGCCATGGGCGATGGGCTTGTCGGCCCACCAGCGCAGGTGGCGCATGAAATGGCCCTTGATCTTGCCCCAGGGCAGACCTTCCACATCGGCAAAGGCCAGAGCGCCCCAGAAGCCGCCACAGGCAAAGCGGTAGGTCAGCGAACGCCCGAAGGCGAGAGTGCCTCCGTCTTCGTCGAACCAGTGCTGGATGTCCTTAGCAAAGAGCCTGGCCCGTTCCTTATAGGCGGCCACGCGCTTGTCGTCGCCCCGTGCCAGCCTGGCGTAGATCAGACCATAGAAATGCATGGCGAAGGGAATGTAATGGTCGATGCGCCGGATATTCCCGTCGCGATACCAGCCATCGCCGAGATAGAAGCCGTCGAGTTCCTCGAGGTATTTCTCCGTCAGCGATCGATCGAAGGTGACGCCGCATTCCTCAAGCCCGAGATCGACCAGGATGCGGAAGAACTTCCAGTTGTTGTCGGCGTAGTCGAATTTGCGGGCGTGCTTCAAATAGTCGGCCAGATTGTCCTTGGCCTTCTGCGGTAGCGGCTCCCAGACCAGGTGCGGCACCATGCGCATGGTGAAGCCAATGGCGGCCAGTTCGACCATGCGTTGGTCGGTAGCATTGACCTGACCCCAATATTCGGGGTGATCGGGATCGGTGCCATTGGCCAGACCCTGGCGGTAGAGTTCCCAATGGGCAAAATCGGCGCCCCCGGCGGCCAGCGGGGTCAGGCCCCAGAGCGGGCGCGCAAAGCCTTCGAGATCGGCGGCCGCACGGTCAAAATGGGCTGCAGCCCCATCGAGCCGCACGCGGGCGCCGCCCTCGGAAAAGTAAGGCAGGAGCGGATTGAAGAGGTTGCGGAGACCCTTTTCCACATCGGCACGGGAATGGAGCGGATTGCCAAACAGCGGATTGGCGGTGGCCGGATCATAGGTCATTACGCAAAAGCCTTTTGCGGCGCGTCATAGGCGCCGGTCAGATCAAGTGTTTCGGCAAAGTGGCAAGCGGCAGTCTGCGCCGTGTCGTTGACGGCCCGCAATTGGGGCTTTTCGGCCCGGCAGAGGTCCTCTGCATATTTGCAGCGTGTGTGGAACGGACAGCCCTGCGGGCGGTTGCCGAGATAGGGAATTTCGCCCCTGAGCTCGGCGCGGCGCCCCTTGCGCCGAGTGGGATCGGCAATTGGGAGGGCCTTGAGCAACATCTCCGTATAGGGATGGCGCGGCCGATCGAACAGCAACTCGGTGGGCGCATTTTCCACCACATGGCCCAGATACATCACTACCACCCGGTCAGCGATGTAATTGACCACGCCAAGGTCATGGCTGATGAAGATATAGGTGAGGCCGAATTCGCTCTTAAGATCGTCGAGGAGATTCAGCACCTGGGCCTGGATGGAGACGTCCAGTGCCGAGACCGCCTCGTCGGCAATCACCAGCTTGGGCTGGAGCACTAGGGCGCGGGCAATGCCGATGCGCTGGCGCTGGCCGCCGGAAAAGGCATGCGGGTAGCGTCCAGCCGCGTCGGGCGCAATACCGACCTTCGCCAGTGTGTCATAGACCCGCGCTTCCAGTTCCTTGCCACTCATCAGTCGGTGCACGCGCAGCGGCTCGGCGACGATGTCGAAGACACGCATATTGGGATTGAGCGAACTCATCGGGTCCTGGAAGATCATGCGGATGTCGCGGCGATAGGGTTTGATCTCGCGCTTGTTAAGCGAGGTGAGATCGACCCTCTGGCCGCCCTGGGCATGGTAGAAGACACGACCGGACGAGACCGGCTGGGCCTTGATGATGCAGCGTCCGAGCGTGGTCTTGCCGCAGCCGCTCTCGCCGACAATGGCGAGGGTTTCGCCCTGTTCCACGGTGAGGTTGATGTCGTTGAGCGCCACAAGTTCGCGACCCTGCTTGAACAGGCCACTTCCGAGGTGGAAGACTTTTGAGAGGTTTTCGACGGTGAGAAGCGTGGTCATACGAGTGCCTCCGCTTTTTCATGGGTCAGCAGGTGGCAGCGGGCGACATGGCCGGTGCTGACCAGGGTGCGTTCGGGCCGGATGCCCGGGCATGGCCCAAAGGCGTGGGGGCATCGGCTGGTAAAGGCACAGCCTTGTGGCCGGTCGCGGGGCGAGGGCACGGTGCCCTTGATGGGCGAGAGGCGCTGCCGGTCAGCCTTGCGCGCCAGGCGCGGCACCGAGTTCATCAGCGCCTGCGTATAGGGATGCTGGGGAGCCTTGAAGACCTCGAACACGTCCCCCTGCTCGACCACGTCGCCCAGATACATGACCGCGATCTCGTCGGCGATTTCGGCAACCACGCCTAGGTCATGAGTGATGAACAGCATGGCCATGCCGTAATCGTCCTGGAGCTGGCGCAGCAGGTCGAGGATCTGGGCTTGAGTGGTGACGTCGAGCGCAGTGGTCGGCTCGTCGGCAATGAGCAGTTTGGGGGTACAGGCCAGCGCCATGGCAATCATGGCGCGTTGCCTCAGACCACCCGAAAGCTCGAAGGGATAGGCATTGGCGCGGTCGCGGGCGCCGGGCACCCCGACCTGATCGAGCAGCGCGATGGTGCGTTCGCGTGCCTGCTTTTGCGTCAGCCGGTCATGCAGCACGATGATCTCGTCGATCTGGTCGCCAATGGTGTGGACCGGGGAAAGCGAAGACATCGGCTCCTGGAAAATCATCGAGATTTCGGCGCCCCGGATCGAGCGCATGGCCAGGCTGTCGGGTTTGAGTTTTGCGATGTCCACCGCGCCATTACCGGTATCGAAAAGGATCTGGCCGCTGGGGATTTTGGCATTGCGGTCCAGCAGGCGGAGCACGGCACGGGCCGTGACGGATTTGCCGCAGCCGCTTTCGCCGACCAGCGCCAGTGTCTTGCCGGGGGTGAGGGTCAGGTCGACCTGCCGCACCGCCTCGATATCTGCCTCGTCGGGCGAGGAGAAGGTGATGGACATGTCTCTGACAGCGAGAATGGGTTCACCGGCCATGGGGATCTGCGGCATCGCGAAGGCCGTCTCCGAAGAAATTGAGGGCAAGGATCATGATCACAACACAGAGCCCGGGGGCGAGAAGCCAGGGGGCCGTGGCGAGAGTGCGAATGTTCTGGGCCTCCTGAAGCAGCGTGCCCCAGCTGACGATGGGCGCCTGCAGGCCGAGGCCGAGAAAGCTCAGCGCCGTTTCGGCCAGGATCATACCGGGAATGGCGAGGGTTGCCGCCGCGATGATGTGACTGGTGAAGCTGGGCACCATGTGGCGGGTGATAATGCGCCAGTCGCTGGCGCCATCGAGCTGGGCCGCTGTGACGAAATCCTCGGTCCGCAGGCTGAGGAAGCGACCGCGCACCACTCGGGCCAGTTCGGTCCAGCCGATCAGCGAGAGTATGATCGTGATGGCGAAATAGGTTTGGAGGGCGTTCCAGTCCTTGGGCATGGCCGCTGCCAGCCCGAGCCAGAGTGGAATGGTGGGCATGGAACGAATGAACTCGACTATGCGCATGACGGCACTGTCGAACCAGCCGCCGTAAAATCCGGCGAAGCCACCGATGACGATGCCAAAGAAGAGGCTCAGCGTGACACCCGCAAGGCCGATGCTGAGCGAGATGCGGGTGCCGTGGATCAATCGGCTCAGCATGTCGCGACCCAGCCGGTCGGCGCCAATGATGTAGAAGGGGTCGCGGGGGTTTTCGACTCCGATGAACTTGATCGACATCGGAATGAACCCGGCCAGCAGATAGGGCTCGGCGGGCGCGAAGAAGCGGACAGGGATGATTTCTTCCTCGTCCACCACAAAGGTGCGCCGCATCGCCTTTGGGTCGATTTCGGAGGCATAGCCGTTGACATGCGGCATGAAGGACAAGCCACCATCGGCGTTTTCGATGATGAAGTTGAGACCCTGGGGCGGGGCGTAAGTGTACCTCGCGCTGTAGTCCGAAGGATCGGCGGGCGCCAGAAATTCGGCGAGGGCCGCTATCAGGTAGAATGCGACCACTATCCACAGGCTGACAACGGCCAGCTGGTGCTGGCGGAAACGCCTCCACATGAGCCCCAGCTGGGATTCGCGCTGGTGCACCGGGCGAACCGTTTCCTCCAGGGGAGCGATGGTTTCAACAGTCATCTCACTTGCTCCCATAGCGAATGCGTGGGTCGATCCAGGCGAGGAGCAAATCTGAAACCAAGGTTCCAACAATGGTCAGGATGCCAAGCAGCATGATGATGGCTCCTGCCAGGAACATGTCCTGACTTGTCAGCGACCGCAGCAGAAGGGGTCCGGCGGTTGGCAGGTTGAGCACCACTGATACAATCACCGAGCTTGAGACCAGGGCAGGCAGCAACCAGCCAATGGTGGAAACCAGTGGATTGAGCGCCACACGAACCGGGTATTTGAGGATCACCTTCCACTCGGGCAGGCCTTTGGCCCGGGCAGTGGTGACGTAGGGTTTCTTGAGTTCGTCGAGCAGGTTGGCGCGAAGGATGCGGATCAGCTCAGCAGTGCCGGCCGTCGCCAGCACGAGTACGGGCGCCCAGGCATGGCTGAGGAAATCCCATAGCTTGGGCAGGCTCCAGCGCGCCGCTTCATATTCAGGCGAGAACAACCCGCCAATGGTGCTGCCGAAATAAACGAAGCTGAGATACATCAGCACCAGCGCCAGCAGGAAATTCGGAATGGCAAGGCCGACGAACCCGGCAATGGTTGCCAGGTAATCGCCGAGCGAATATTTGCGGACCGCCACATAAACGCCGATGGGAAGGGCGACCAGCCACATGACGATGACGGCAAGGCCCTCGACGAGGATGGAATTGCCAAGCCGTCCCCAGATCAGGGTCGTCACCGGTGCTTTCCATTCGAAGCTCTGCCCGAAATCGCCGCGCGTCAGAATGCCGGAAATCCATTTCCAGTACTGGACGATATAGGGTTCGCCGAAGCCATATTGCTGACGCAGCGCCTCAATGGCGCGCGGATCGACGCGCTCGCCTTGGGCAGCAAGGGTCGCCATATAGGTTGTCAGGTAGTCGCCCGGCGGCAGCTGGATGATGGCGAAAGCCACGAAACTGACGGCCCAAAGCGTCAGGAACATTGCGACCAGCCGCTTTCCAATAAAGCCCAGCATGGGGCGTCTCCTCATGAGTGCTGGCGAGTTGAGCAAGGCTTTCCGCCAGCCGGCGGAAGCGGGTGCTTGACGTGAGAACGGTCAGCCCTCCCGCGGCCCTTGCGAGCCGCGGGAGGCCGGGAGGGATCCTATTCCTGGGCGAAATACCACTGGAATGGATCATAGGGACCCGGAGTCGGGAACAGGTAGGCATGCAGCATCGGCTCGGCGACATTGCGCAGATTGTTCTTGGCGATGTAGTAGCCATTGCCCGGCAGACTGATGCCGATCACCGGGAAGTTCTCCTTGGCTAGTGCCAGGATCTGCTTCATCAGTGCATCTCTAGCGGCCGGTTCACCTTCGCTGCGCAGCTGGGTGTAGAGATCCATCTGCTCCTGTGCCCAGGCTGCAGGTTCCTCTGCAATCTCGGGACGCGAACCCTGGAAGTGTTGTGCCCAGCGATAGGCCCATACCGATTCATCACCAGACGGCATGTAATAGCGCGGCTCCTGCACCACATCGAGGCCGCCGTCTCCAGCCCAGATCTGCGCGTCATAGTCACCTGCCGGACGCTTCTCGTAATAGAGCGTACGATCGATATTGTTGAGCTCGATATCGAGCCCGCCCGCCTGCAATTGCAATTGCAGCAGCTCCATCATGTCGACCCATTCCGAACGAAATGTGGAGATCATGTCGATGGTGATGGTGAGCGGCGTGCCGTCGGCAAAGGCGTAGAGGTCGCCATTGCGGACCAGACCTGCGGCCTCGAAAGCAGCATCCGCGGCTTCCTGGTCCAGCTCAGTATATTGCTTGGCCATTTCTTCGTCATAGAACGGGGATTCCGGACGCGGTGCGGCCTGGAACGGCTCGCCCTGGCCGGTAAAGACGACGTCGATCATCTCTTCGCGGTCGATGAGGTGGCTAACGCCGATGCGGAAATTCTTGTCCTGGAACAGCTCGCGACGTTTCTCGTCCACATGGTTGAGATTGAACTGCAAAACGAGTGTGTTCATGCTGGATGGAATGTTCTCGCCCAGCCGATAATCACCCTGCTCCTGCCCGTCGAAGAAAATAGGCTGGTTGATGACAGTGGCGATGTGACGGTCCTGGAAATCGATCTCGCCGTTCAGCGCCATCAGCGTGATCTCTTCGACAGAGTCCGAGACACGCATGGTGAGTTCATCGATATAGGGCAGCTGGTTCCCTTCGGTATCGACTTTCCAATAGTATGGATTGCGGACGAATGTGGCGCGGGTTGCGTCGCCAGTCAGAGGCTCGTCGATCATCCACGCGTTCATGAACGGCAAGTCGGGATTGGCCCAGCGGATTGTTTCCGTCGCCCAGCCGCAGCGGTCCTCCATCCGCATTTCCCATGTTCCGAAACCGGCCGCTTCAGCCTCCGAGGCCGCGTTTTCGTTATATTTGGGATAGAACTGGCTGCAATATTCCTTGGAGAGCGAAACTAACGTCAGGCCGCCGACGCCAGCCAACTCATCCATGATGACGCCATTGGGCTTTTCAAAGACGAGGCTGAAGGTCGTTTCGTCGATGACTTCGACGGTGACCGGGTTCTGCGGGTTCTTGATGAAGCTGCCAACACCGTAGCCGGGCTCGGAAAAAAGCTCGACCGCGAAGGCGATGTCGGCGCTGGTGAACGGCGTGCCGTTATTCCACTTCAGCCCCTCGCGCAGCTTGAAGGTATAGGTGCGCGAATCCTCGCTGACTTCCCAGCTTTCGGCCAGGTTGGGGACGATTTCGTCCCAATCGCGGTTGTAGCGCACCAGGCCATCATAGGCGACGGTGCGCGCGATCCAGGCATTGTCGAGACCGCCGCGCAAGGCGCTGCGCCAGGTGCCGCCATAGGTGCCGATACTGTCGACCGGCTCGACCACCAGCGGATTGGCCGGCAGTCGCTCCTCGACCGGCGGCAATTCTCCGCTTTCCACCAGTGCGTCGAGCATCGGCGCCTGTTGCTGCGCCCAGGCCGGCCCGGCTGCCGCCAATATGGCCGTCAGAGCCACTGCCCCAGCCAAACCAAAAACTTGGTCTTTTTTCATTCTTGTCCTCCCTTTTCCGGGTCCTGCAGCCCGAAAATCCTGTTGAGCCCGGACGCATTCATGCGCCGGACCATCGTAGGGCCTGCGGCCGGAAATCACTTCCGCTCCGCCGGTTGCTTATGTGGCGTGGCGTGACGCCATCCTCCGATTTGGCCCTACGGTCCTCCCGTCCACCGCCTCAATCCGCGATTGCTGGCGTTCAGACTCCGTTCATCAAGGCAGTCCAGGCCATATCAGCAGCGCAAGTTACGCACGTCCTTGCGCAATATTCAAGAATTTTGCGCCTTTCACGCAATTATCGCAATTTTGCGTAATTTGCGTCATCAACGCAGCCGGATACGGATCGGCGATGCGCGGGCAGGAAGGCTGTTTTCAACAGACGCTAGAAATAAAATTTGCGCCCGGCTGTGCTCAGACTAGACTGTGAACGGTTTCACCATCGACCAGCGAGACACCGATTTCGAGCTGCTGTACGGCCCGTTCGCCATCAAGCTGATTGGCCAAGAGGCGGATGACACCGCGCCCGATGGCCTCGCGATCCACCCGCACTGTCGACAGGCGCGGATTGGCCATGCCGGCGATTGGCAGGTCGTCGAAACCGACAATGGAAAATCCGTCGGACATGGGGGAATCCTGCCCCAGCAAAGCCTCGACCATGCTGACGGCGACGCTGTCATTCCAGCAGAAAACGGCCGTCACGTCATATTCACCGGCCAGAAACGAGACCAGCAAGTCCTTGCTGGAATGCTCGTTGGAAATCACCACGGTGCCGGTAACGCCGCGGTTTGCCGCGATGGCCGCTTCGAAGCCGCGACGGCGCTGGAGGATGGTGGGACGGTGCCGGTAGGTGTAGTGCAGGATCCGGCGATGGCCCGCGTCAATCAGGCGCTGGGTCGCCCGATAGGCGCCATAGAAATTGGCCGGTGAAACCGAGTTGAACCGCATCTGCGGGTCACTCCCATTGGCCAGCACCAGAGCGGTTTCGGTCTCCTGCGCCCACAGGGCGATCTCCTCATCGGGGTCGATGCCTGCCAGGACGACGCCATTGGCGCCGGTCTTGGAGACCTGCCTGCGAATGAAGTCGAGAGTCACCATGTCCTCGTTGACCAGCCGGACATCGAGCACGATGCCGGCCTCCCCCGCCTGAGCCCGCATGGCCTCGACAATGCCGTGGTAAAAACTGGCGAGGCTCCCCATGGCACTGTTGAGCGGCACCAGGGCCAAGGCTCGTTTATCGAGCTTGCCCATGGAAGGCGGATGCTTGCTTTTATATCCGAGCACCCGCGCCATGCGCTGCACATCGGCCCTGACCACGTCGCTGATGCCGATTTCATTGGCCAGGGCCCGCGACACCGTGGAGACGGAAACGCCCAGTTTCTCAGCGATATCGGCCTGACTGGCGCGCTTGCCCGGTGCCAAAGATGCCCCCTGTCTACGCTATACGCAATATTTGCGTTTCTTGAGTAAATCAAGGCCCATTGTCGCACCTGGCTCCCATTTATAACGCAATATGAACAGAGTCGCGGACACAGATGGCACAGCTTGACGCTTGTCGCGATTTCCAGCATCTAGGGGGTGCTGCGGGTGTAGCTCAATGGTAGAGCAGAAGCTTCCCAAGCTTACGACGAGGGTTCGATTCCCTTCACCCGCTCCATCTTTCAGTCTCCATTTAGCACACAAGGTCTCAAAAAGCCCCGCAAACTGAGGATTTGAGCAGATCCGTCGTTTCGTAGCATCTCACTGCGTATCTAGACTTCTCCAGTTTTTGTTGGTCTTTCTGTTGGCATCAAACGAGCCGATCGAAGGAGCATACCAACAATGCCTCTCAGCGACACCGCGCTTCGAGCGCTGAAGCCAACGAATGCTGAGTTTAAGAAGGCTGACGGCGGCGGCCTCTTCGTGGTGGTCAGGCCCACCGGTGCCCGCATTTGGCGGTTGGCCTATCGGTTCTTCGGCAAGCAAAAGACACTCACCATTGGACACTATCCTGCGGTGTCGTTGGCCGATGCGAGGGCTGCCCGCGAGGATGCAAAGAAGCTTCTGTCCCAAGACATCGATCCTGGTGTTCAAAAGCAGGTCGCCAAAGCGGCTGCGGAGAAAAGCAACGCTGAGACCTTCGAGGCACTGGCCGACGAGTTCCTTGCGAACATGGTGACGCTTGGGCGATCTCAAGCCACCATCGACAAGAACAAGTGGATGCTGAAGGAGGTCGCGCGGCCACTCGCAAAGCGACCGATGAAGCAGATCACCTCTCCCGAGACGTTCGCCCTGCTCAACGCTATCGAGAAGAGCGGGCGCCGAGACACAGCCATTGCCACTCGGGCGGCAATCAGTCGAGTGTTCAGATTGGCGATCCTGAGTGGACGCGCAGAGACGGACCCGACGTATGCCTTGCGCGGCGCGCTGACCCCGCCAACTGTGGTCAGCCACCCAGCCATTGTCGAGGTCGACCAAGTCGGGGGGCTTGTTCGCGCGATCCGTGGTTACACTGGCTGGCCGACGCTTCGAGGCGTGTTGATGATGCAAGCCGTAGCTTTCGCTCGACCGAGCGAAACGCGAACAATGAACATTGCGGAGATTGACTTCAAAAAGGCGATTTGGACCATCCCAAAGGAGAAGACGAAGATGCGCCGGCCGCAGGGCGTCCCGTTGTCGCGACAGGCACTCACCATCATCGAGGAAATGAAGCCTCACATGAGCGGCGATGGCGACGTCTTCCCGTCAATGATGTCGGGCAAGCGTTTTTTGTCAGAGAACGCCATGAATTCGGCGCTGAGAAGGATGGGCTTCACCAGCAATGAGCACACCGCGCACGGCTTTAGGTCGACCGCAAGCACGCTCCTGAACGGGTCAGGGCTATTCAACTCGGACGCGATAGAGGCTCAGCTTGCACACCTGGACAAGGACAAGATGCGGCGCATCTATAATCGATGGGAATATTGGGATGAGCGAGTCACCATCATGCAATGGTGGGCAGATTATCTCGACGAGCGCGCTAACGACAGGCCCTAATGAAGGCGCCACCTGGCTCATGGCGAACAAGATGAATCCGCGCAGCCTATAACGCAGCCGAATGGCTCCAAGGAAGATAGGAGATGGTGATCTGGTGGGCTGATCACATTGCTGCTCTAGCACGCAAGCAACGACCGGATGGCAAAATCTAGACGTCCGAGGAAAAGGGCCGGGCAGTCTTGCGGGCTCAATTTGGCTGCTCTCTGCACGACGCCAGATCACGACACATAGAATAGGCGGTTAACGTCATCTACTCGGCAACCACCATTGCAACGCGCGGCCGGAAACTACATCGTAGAGCTAGCGCTTGCTCAACTGCGGATGCCTAAGGATCGTTGGTAGTCAGGCACCAGCTGAGAGCGCTTGGCCAAACAGTTTTGCGACATTTATAGCGTTCACATTCGACTATAGCGTTCACATTCGACGCCCGCCTTGATCTTCCCGACTATTCATCGCCGAATGGAACATCGAGCATCGAGTAACGAGCCATGTTAACGACACTCGACCCCTCAACTGCATATGATATTCCGACATCAATCGACCCAGAGGGGGAGAAGTTTCTGGACTCGCAACCAAGCTCAGTAATGCTGAACTGTATGACTTCATTGGGCTGTATTGAACTATAATCTTTCAGTGCAATTCCATTTGAATCGTACGGTATTCCAGCGACCTTCGTGTACCAATTACCCGGATTGCTGCATAGATTCCCGGTATTGTCTGTGAATGTGAAGTGTGACATTGAGATCATTTTCTCGGCGTCCCCAAGGTTCTCTAGTCGAAGAACTGCATTTATTCTACTTGTGTGAGTAGGATTCAAATTGATAGAGCGAAGTTCGACACGTATGCCATCTCTGATCTGCTCCAATGCACTGTTTCCATTTGCCTGCTGGCTCGGTCCTTGCTGGGTGCCCCCGTCTGATGATTTCTTGGAGCGTTGGCCAACCGTCGTCGTGCAAGCGGCCGACTGCCCCATAAGAGTGCTCAAATCACTAGTATTAGGGACTGTCACAGCGGCCGCTGAGAATATCCTACCCGTATCGGTTGCAACCAGTCGTGCATTGAGCCGCACTCGGTTACCGATAACCGTGATGGTTCCAATCGTCAGAGCGCTCACCCCTGACAGATTTCCGAGTCGCACCGTTGTTGCCGGATTCAGGAGACCGCCCTCCCCAATTGAGAGCTCGGCGATAATTGCCTCAAGTTGGGATCGTTCGACGATGTCGATTTCAGTATCGGCAAGCGAAAACAGTGACAGGATCAGTTCATCGACCACATAGGTGCTCAGGACCGAACAGGTCCCATCCGCATGGAGAAAAGGGAGCACAGCGATTGTTGTTCTCTCAGCGGCTTTGGATCGTTCTGCAATGTCATACGCAAGTTGCACTAAGCCGTCTTCGACCGTTCCAGCAACCTGTTGTGCATTGGCCATGCCGGACGCGCCAATCGAAACAGTGACGGCTGCGAAGATCGGTAGCATCCTGCGGATCAACATCCGGCCCCATGCACGGATAGTGCTTTGCAACTTCAGTCGTTCCAGCAGTGTCATTCCTGTCCTCCCAAATTCATAAGAAATCCACGTCCCCACCGCTCGGACAAAAGTTCTGCGCCCCGCGCGGCAGCGTTCTCATCGCTGAATCCGGGCCCAATTTCTGAAACCGTTTCTGCGGCGAGAAGTCTGCCGTCACGGTAAACCCGGGTACTGACAGAAACGACACAACTACGAAGGCCGGCCGTTCCTGGGCGGCAGTCCGCGCGCACGCTGCCGAGCATCAGGTAGTCCACGAAGGAAAAGACTTTGCTGTCTTCGAGAAACCCTAACTCGCCGGCGACGATGTCGTGGAAGTGCCCATCGGCGACGAATCCTTGCCCAAAAACCTCACGCACAACGGTTAGGCTCGCAGGAGCTACAGGGTCCATGGTCGATTTCAGACGATCGGCCGCGACCCGATCCAGATGTTGGTCGTTTCTTTCAGGCACCAAAGCAAGGCCCAGGTTCATCGATCCAGGGGCCGCGACGATAGGAAGAACAAGCGCACGCAATGATGCGAGGCGCTCAGCTTCAAGCGCCACCTGCCGCTGCTGAGCGCGAGCTTCATCCTCCTGCTGTCTAACCAGCGCCAGCCGATCCGACTCTGCCTGTTCGGCTGCTTCGCGCTCGGCCGCGATCTGCGCCTGTCGTTCCGCCTCGGCCAAGTCGGCAGCCCGCCGGGCTGTGGCGGCACGATATTGCTCTTCACGATAGTCATTCCATTGCTGCACCATCTCAGACGTGGCTGGATTGAGGCGCTCACCGGAACTTGGATGGTATCCCGGTGTACCAAAGAACTCGAAACCACCGTCCGGCTTGCGGGCATACCAGATGACGGGTTCCCCGATCGCGGAAAAGAACTGCTCCCGCGGATCGATCGGCGTCAGCCTTCCGCCCTCGCGCAATAGCGCATCGAGTCGCGACAAGATCGGTAGGAGGTACGGTTCTGCCGGTTCGCAAGGGCGACCCGTAACAGGATCTAGACCCTGGTATCGCATATCGCGCCACGTCACCCTGTCTTCATTTACCACGTAGCATTTCAGTGGCTCGCCCGTCCGAGTTATCTTCTGATCTGCGGTGACAAACCAAAGTGCCCCGAAGTAGAGCACAGAAAACAGCGCCATCGCGTAGCTGCCCATTCGCCGCTTCGAGGGCGAGAACGAGAATACCCATATCAAGGCGGTTCCGAATGGTATGACTAGGAGGAACCCAATCGTCTTTGCAAGGAACGGATCTAGTCCGGCTCGCTCGGCAACTTCGTCTACATAACCGCTGATTACGCTTTCGAGTGCAAAATGATTCAGTGCCGATGCGAGCACTATTGCACACAAGACCAGCATGACAGCGACTAGACCAATGGTTCCCGGTCGGCGCAGCTTTCCACTTCCCACTACAAGAAGTACCGCCAAAACGACACCGAAAACAACGAGAACTGCTATCATTCGCCCCCCCCAAAGACCGATATGAAGCAAGTGGCACCATGTCGTACCCTAATTGGTCTATACAGCACGCGCCACCTGAAATGACTCTGAGGTAGTCGAGCCAAATTGGTATTTGCGGCGGCACGCGCGGCTCGTTTCCATCCATGGGCAGCTCAGATCTTATTGTTACGGAGAAATAAATTCTTCTCCCCGCTGTTGGAACAGATCGTTTGTTGAATTGACTGGAGCTTTGACTGAGTTGGCGTTGCTCCAATCCAAAAACTCAGTCACAGTGAGCTGCTGCCGGTTTTGAGGACACCGAGTTAAGGTGTTTTTGGAACTGGAGAGTTTTGATGGAGAGACGCAAGTTCAGCCGGGAGTTCAAGCTCGAGGCTGTTAAGCTGGTCAGGGAACGGGGCGTTGCGGTGGCGCAGGCGGCCCGTGATCTGGACCTGCATGTGAACGTGTTGCGCAAATGGGTGCGCGAGCAGTCTGCCGATCCGCAGCAGGCCTTTCCCGGCCATGGACAGATGAAGCCCGAGCAGCTCGAGATCGAGAAGCTGCGCCGCGAGGTCGCCAAGCTCAAGGCGGAGCGCGATATCCTAAAAAAAGCCGCGGCCTACTTCGCCAGGGACTCGATATGAGGTTCTCTTTTGTTGCGAAGCACCGAGGGATCTGGCCGGTCTCGTGGATTTGTGGGGCGCTCGGTGTGTCTCGCTCGGGCTTCCATGCCTGGCTCAACCGCTCGCCGAGTAGACGGGCTCAGTATGACGAGGTGCTCGTCGCCGGGATCCGGTCCAGCTTTGCCGGCAGCGATCGCACCTATGGCGCCCGTCGGGTCTGGCACGACGTGCTGGCCGAAGGGCTCGACGCCGGTCTGCATCGCATCGAGCGGCTGATGCGCCAGGAAGGACTGCGGGCTCGTCCGCGACGGCGGGGCCTGCCCAAGGATGGCGGGCAGCGCCATGCGGTCTCGCCCAACATCCTGGACCGCTCGTTCGTGGCGTCGGCGCCGAACCAGAAGTGGATCGCCGACTTCACCTACATCTGGACGGCCCAGGGCTGGCTCTATGTGGCGGCAGTGGTCGACCTCTACTCCCGCCGGGTGGTGGGCTGGTCGATGAGTTCATCGATGGCAGCTCAACTGGTGACCGATGCGCTGATCATGGCCATCTGGCGTCGCGGCAAGCCCGACAGCCTGCTGCACCACTCCGACCAGGGTAGCCAATATACCAGCGAGCAGTTCCAGCGGCTGATGGCCGACCACGGCATCACCTGCTCGATGAGCCGGTCCGGCAATGTCTGGGACAACGCGGCGATGGAAAGCTTCTTCTCCTCGCTCAAGACCGAACGCACCGCCCGCAAGGTCTATCGCACCAGGGACGATGCCAAGGCCGATGTGTTCGACTATATCGAGCGCTTCTACAACCCGCGGCGTCGACACTCGACACTGGGCTATCTGAGCCCCGTGGACTACGAAGAACAAGCTAAGCTAGCCTAACCTCGTGTCCACCGAACCGGCAGCAGCTCACAGCTCCATCCCAAAATCCCGCCCCTTGTTTCTGCGCCGCCATCCGAGCATGGCCCGCTTGATCTGCTCCGAGCGCGATGTTGCCGACCCATCCTTTCCATCTCCAACCCGGCGCTTCTTGGCCGATTGTTCGGTGGCTTTGAGACGGGTCTGAAGTCCGTCCGCCATGTAATCGAACGTCGACTCCTTTGTCCGCTCGCGTGAAAGCCGGCGGGACAGGGCCGTCTTTGTTTCAAACACGTCTTTCCCGTAATGCAGCGCGACGCTATCCCTATGACGGGACATGGCGACGTAGGCCATGTGTCGGTCCATAAAGGCTTCGGCCAGGACATGCGCCCGGTCAACGGTCACGCCCTGAGACTTGTGAATGGTCATGGCGTAACCATGGGCAAGGTTGCGGTAGTGGTTGAGGTTCACCCGCACGCGCCGCTCGCTTTTGCCGTCGCCGTCAAGGCGGACAACGAGGCTCCCGTTATCGATCCGCTCCAATGTCCCGAGCGTGCCGTTATGCACCTCAAGGGCCTTGTCGTTCTTGGTGAACACCAGACGCTCGCCCACACCCAACTCAAGGTCAAACTTCCTGATCGGCTCCCCGATACGCTCCTCGATTGCGGTGATGACGTGATCGTCACCTAAGAGGCCCGCCTTGCGCATTTCATCGCGAGCTTCCGTATTCAGGGCGGCAACGGAGCTGCGTGTGCCGGCAAGGATCAGGTCTGGCGGTTGACTCTTCCCAACTGACTGACGCCAGCCCGCCAGTAGGCCCGAAATGGCCGCGTCCGTTGTATCATGCTGCTGGATCAGCCCGGCCTGGTCGTAGGCCGAAAGTGCCTGATCGACCGCGCCGGTCGCGAGCTTGGCCGTGGCGTCGCGTTGCCAGGCTTCCCGCTGGCGCAGAATGTCGGTGATATTGGCCGCGCCAATGCGCTCGGCGAGGTGCCGGAAGGGGGCGCCGGCCTCAATAGCCTGAAGCTGTTCGGGATCGCCAACCAGCACAACTTTGGCGCCACCTTTGTTGGCGGCCATTAACACCTCGCGCATCTGGCGGCTGCCCACCATGCCTGCCTCGTCAATGACGAGAATATCTTTAGGCGTAAACGTAATCGAATTATTGGCCAGACCCGTCTGCAATGCGGCGAGGGTGGTGGATGCAATGCCGCTGCCATCATGAAGACTCTGCTTGGCGACCCCGGACAGGGCCGCACCTCGAACGGTAAAGCCGGACTCGGTCCACACCTCATGCGCATGTCGGAGCATGGTGGACTTGCCGGTTCCCGCATGTCCAACGACACAGGCGAGCGCCTCTGGTCCCGTGATGTGCTCCAGCGCCTTTTGCTGACCTTCGTTCAGACCTTCGCAAAGTGAGCGTAAACGTATACCTGCAGCGGTCAGGGGATGGGATTTCTCCGTAGCCATGACATCGGCCGTCGCGGCGATCATTTCTTCGGTCGTCATTATCGTGCGGGTCGTATAGCGACCGTCTTCGCCCAAACTGACCAATTCTTTGCTGCCCTCAAGCTGGGCCATCAGCCGCCCAAAGGCATTGGCGTCCTTCGTCATCAGATTGGCCATGCGTGCCATATCTTGCCTGGTGAAAATCGCCTCATGGCGGGTCAGAGCCTCGAAGGCGCGGTCCACGGGATCCTTGTTGCCGGTGCCCAGTAATGCGTTTAGCGCCCGCCGCTCAAGCCAGGATTTTCGGTTTGGAGAATTGTCCTTGATGGGCACATAGGCCGAAGGCTCCCGACCTTCGGCGCGCTCATTGGCCCGCAACTGTCGCAAGGTCTCGCGGTCGGCATTGTTCTCAATGCGCTGTTCGCAGTGGATCCCGTGCTCCCGCTCATAAGTCTCGGCCCAGCGGGACAGGTCGAGCTTTGTGAATTTGAGCTTTGCGGTTTCACCAGTCAGCGGATGAACCGTATTAGCGACGATATGGACATGCAGGTGCTTCTTGTCCGAATGCCCGACGATCAGCGCCTGATGCTCAGACAGGCCCAGAGCCCGCAGACTGTCGAGCGCCGTATCGCGCATATGCTCGGCGGATGGATTGTCGCTATGCGCCCAGCTCAGCGTGTAATGCAGAACGGGGTTGGTGTTCTTGCGCCCGCGCGCATCGAGCCCCGCGGCCTCCTTGAGCCGGGATTGGTCCTTGTAGGTGCCGAACATTTCGAGCCAGGCATCTCCGGGCGCGGCCGAAAGGTTCTGTGTTTCGGTCCAGGCGACCCGTTCAGAGCTCTTCGCCTGCGGGTCGTGCAGGACGTATCTGCACGCTTCTCTGAAACTCTTGCCGCGCGTCTGGAGGCGGGGAATCATTGGCGGTCTTCTCCATATGGGCTTCAAGCTTGCGGCGCATCAGATCATCGCGGGCCAGGGCCTCGACGAACGCGGTTAGCGTCCGCACCGCAAATTGCTGGTCGGGGGGAAGGTTGGAATTCAACGCATGGGCGATCTGGTTGAGATTGTTGCCGCAGCGTTTGAGCTCGGCGAGCAGAGCCGGGTTGAGCGGCGCGGGAATGCTGGATGCAACGACCCGCACCTGGCCCTTGCGGACCAACTGCTCCGCCAGTCCTGAGACGGTCATTCCCAAACTCTTGGCCTGCTGGGAAAGCCGTTGGTGGTGATCCTCGGTGATGCGAATGGAAACGATGCGGCTGCGCACCGCGCTGTCATGCGTGCGTTTTCTGGGCATATGCCCCCTCCTGATTGATCGCCCTGAATGCGGGCGGTGAAATGAAGGAAGGGCCGAAAAGCCCTCCCGAAGGGCGAGCCGGATTTGATTACGAAATCAAATCCACATCTCGCTACCCCACAAAATTACAGACCCCGCGCCACTCAACCGACAATAGAAACCAACTTATCCGCAGAAAAAACGTGGCAGCAACAACAATTTACATAGTCACATCAAGCATCAATTCACCTCCTATTGTCTCATTCTGTCTTATACCGCCCGTGTTTTTCTGAAAAAACTTGTTGTCTTCTGCTCAGATGACGCGTGGCGAGGTGCTGCGCGTGTCTTTCGCGGGAGAGAACAATGAGACAGGCAGAGTTTCCACCACGCGGTTCCGGGATTGCAGGGCGGCTTGAATCGCCCCCGGCCGAGCAATGGATCACGCCCAACACTCTGGGTCCGGCGCTCGACTGGAAGCCCGGCATGCTTTTGCTCGGCAAATGGAAGGAGCGGCTGATCGGCATCGCCGATGACCGTCATGTCATGACCATGGCCGGCGCGCGCAACGGCAAGACGAGCTCGGCCCTGATTCCCAACCTTGTGCGCTATCCAGGTTCAGCCGTGGTGCTGGACCCCAAGGGCGAGCTCTTTTTGTCGACCGCCGAAGCCAGGACGGCTTTGGGACAGCAAGTCTTCGCTCTCGATCCGTTTGGCGTGACCGGCGCTAGATCGGCGCGGCACAATCCGTTCACGGAAATCCTGAAAGCGCGGCCGGAGCATATGGCGGCGGATACGGCGCTCTTTGCCGATGCGCTGATCATCTCCAATGACAAGGACCCTCACTGGACCGAAAGCGCCAAAAACTGGATCAAGGGTCTGGCCCTACATTTGCTGTCCGGCACACTGCAAGGCGGTCCGGTGCCAACCATCCGGCAGTTGCGTCAGTTGATGCACTGCACACCGGCGGAGATGGACGATCTCTATGCGGCCATGGCGGATTCCGATGCCTTTGACGGCATCGTCTCCAATCTCGGCTCGGCTTTCATGGGCAAGCGCGAGGCCGGTGGCCGGGAACTGGCCTCGATCGTTTCAACGGCGCATGAGCAGACCGCGCCGCTCGACGATCTTTATGCCGTCACCGATGAATCGGATTTCGATCTCGAAGATCTCTCCAAAGGCGGCATGACGATCTATCTGATCCTGCCCGGCATGCGGATGGGGACCCATGCACGGTGGCTTCGCCTCGTAGTTCAGCAGGCATTGGCGGCCGTGGAACGCAATCCTGTTCCGCGTGGCGAGTTACCGGTCTGGTTCGTGCTCGAGGAATTCCCAGCGCTTGGCTATATGCGCACTATTGAATCGGCTGCGGGGCTGATGGCCGGATACGGGGTCAAGCTCTGGACGGTCCTGCAGGACTTAAGCCAGCTCAAGACCCATTACCCCAAGTCCTGGGAAACCTTCCTTGGCAATGCCGGCGTGCTGCAGGCCTTCGGCAATGTTGACCTCACAACGACTGAATATCTCTCAAAACTTCTGGGCCACACGCAGGTGATGGAGCGGCAGGTGGTGCGGGTGAACGGCTCTGCCATGAGCAGCGGCGACACCGGCATTCGCGAGCATCCGCGCGCGGTCAACCTGCTCGATCCCAACGAGATCACGCGCCATTTCGCGCGCGAAACCGGCAGACAGCTGGTGCTGCTGCCCGGACTTCCTCCCCTCTATCTGGAAAGGCTTGATTTCAATGACTAAGCAAATCGACAGCAAAATTCGCAACTTCGATGCGAACAACTATCTGGTGCAGGCAGGCTATCAGTGGACCGAATCCTCCGTACCCCTTCAGATCGGCGGCTGGCTTGCCATGACCGCATCGTTCCTTCCTTTCATGCTTGGCATGCTGGTCGCCAATATGCCGGGTGGAGGTGCTGGCCTGCTGATGTTCAGCCTGATCGGCCTCGCCATGCTGATCGGAGGGCACATGGTGGCCAATGTCTGGGCGCACCGAGCGCGTTCGCTAATCTTTGAATCCGGCGGTGACATCCGTGTGCCGCATGGCATTCCGTTTACCGGCCATGCCCGCACCCTGACCTGCCGGGTCGACGAGGTGGCTAATATCGAACTGCATCCGGGCTACAATCAGGATACGGGCGTCGCCATTCTTTCGACGGAAGGCGACACGGTGCTGGTCGCGCACAACCTCAAGACCGACAGCGGTCGCAAGGTTGCGGTGCAACTGACCCGCGCCCTTGAGGAGCTGCGCCTGTCTCTCGCCGAAGGGCATTCATCCGTCTATGCGCCGGTGAATGAGCGACTGGCGAGTTATTCGCGGATGGCAACCCGATCGGCGGCGGAATAACCAAGGCGACGAGACCAAGGGGCGGGTGTGGGGTCCAAAGTGACCTCGCGCCCGCCCCTTTACCTGTCCGCGCCGCGCCCGGAACATCGCAGAAAAAGCGGAAAGGCCGTACAACAGCCTTTCCGCGAAACGGATCAATACTCATCCGCAAGCATGATGGTCAGGACGCGGGTCGTGACCGCGGGATCCGAAGGATCAGGGGAGCCGGCCTCCAGGGCTCGATCATAATAGTCGATCTTCCAGAAGACCCGCTGGCCCATGACGGTGACGGCACCGAAGTCGTGTTCGCCGTACGGGTCGTCGTCTTCCTCGAAGCTGGTGAAGGCCTGCACGGCGCGGAGACATGCGATCCTGAACTCAGGACCCAGGACTTGGACCCCATGGGTGATCATGATCTGGCCGCCGATCAGATGGGCCCGCAGCCGGTCATTGAGACAACGGATACGGTCGGAGTGGGGAAGGATGGAGGGGGTCATTTCTGACCCCCTTTCTTGCCCCCGGCGGGCTTGCCGTCGCCGTTCTGGCTGTCCTGCTCGCTCACCTCGCGGATGACGATACGGCCATGGAGTGGGGCCGCGTCGAGGACGATCGAGATGCCCTTGCCGTCCTTGTTGGCCCAGCCAGCGCCGATGCGGTTCCAGAAGGTATTGTCTTCTTCGCCAATCACCTGCCAGACGACATGGGTAGGGCGATTATGTTCAGTTACAGTGGTGGTCATGATACTCTCCGTTGGTTCGGGTTTCAGCCAGGCACCGCGCCCGGCTTGATGGGGACGAAGAAACCGGGGACCAAAGGACGGAAGTTCACACGTCGCGCCAGCGCCCTCCCCGAGGGGGCGGAGCTGCATGGCGACCGAAGGGAGACAGAAGCGAGCCGCGTTGAACAGCCGGCCGGACCCGGTTAGGCACCATCAATCGAGACGGGGCGGCGGCTGGCACCTGAAACACCCAAAAAGGCAACGCCGAGTCTGACCACCGTGACCGACAGCGGCCCAACCGGTCTGAGCCGAGATGGCACGACCCAATCCCGACAAAGGACCGGCAGGCTGAAGCCTTCACAGGCAGGGGCAAGGTTGCCCCGGCGCAGGACCGCTTTATGGTGCTGGTAAGAGCAGCGGGCACGGGCAGCGGACGAACGCAAAGGCAGTAAGCCAGAGCACGGGGCAGAAGAGCATACCATCCAGACCGCTCATCGCATCGCCTCGAAGGCCAGACTGAACGTCAGGGGAATGGTCATGCCGGATATACCCATCGAACATCTGGAACTGGCGCGCATCAGCCAGCGGGTCTATCCGGGCCCGCTGAACCAGCGGCAGCTGCGGATAGGCGGCAAACCGATCACCGGGCAGCGATACGTCCATGGGTCGGGCGATCGGGGCTATTGCCGGGTGTTCTGGAACGAGGCGGCTGTGATTGTCGCCTTCAGGGGCACACGGGAAAGCATCGACTGGAAAATCGCCAATCTGCGAATGCTGCGAGAGCCCCTCAGTGATTGTGGCGCGTCTGCCCGGCATGTTGGCGTGCATCGCGGCTTCCAGGATGTGCTGAACTATCCTGACAAGACCTCCGGCCTCAGAAGTCTGGAAGCGATTTTCTCCGTTCTGGACGAGATCGAGGTCGGCAGTCGTCCATTATGGATTACCGGCCATTCGCTCGGCGCGGCCTGCGCGACGATATTTGCGGCAAAGCTACGCGAGCACCAGCCCGCGCTCATCACCCAGAACTTGCAGCGCATCGTCTTGTTCGGTGCACCAGCGGTCGGCGGCAAGGCCTTCCGGGAATTCTACGGCGGCCTCGGCGCAAAAACCACGCGGTATATCAACGGATTTGATCCGGTGCCCTTCGCGCCACCGATCGGCTACCGGCATGTCGGCACGGGATACTGGCATCATGGCGACAAATGGCACGCCGACCCCGGCTGGCCCACCCGCCTTGTGGTAACTACCATGGGCTTCGCCAGAAACCTCATTCATGACCACGCGATGGGTTCCTACATCAACGTCCTGGCGGCATCGACACGGCCCAAAATCGAAACCCCCCATTAGGACAGTGTTATTGACCTAAATAGACCGTCCGGCCTAGAATGGAGGTGGGCCAGCCACCGCGAGTCAGGAGCTCAAGGTCGACAACGACAACCTTCGCGGCGATGTGGCGCTGAACTCAACGCCTTGGAGATCACCCGATAGCAGCCACTGAGGACGACAAATGCTTGAAGATGGCCTCGACGCACTGCGTGCGGAAATCGGTCTTGCCGAGATCGCATCGCTGATCGAGCGAACGGCGCGATGGGTAGCACCGGAGACGTTCAAGCTCCTGCCGGTGTGGTTCCCGGAACATGCCCGCAGGCGATATTTCTACAAGGCGAACTGGTCCGAGCCACAGCTCAACACGAACCGCGCCAGCGGTAAGGCCACACATAAATTCGAGGGGAACACCAACGCCAACCAGGCCCTCACTCTTGCCCTCGGCCTGCGTAAGGCAACCCGTCCAAACTGGTCCTGCTGTCACCTCTGGGGCGTCGACGATGCGAGCTTTCAGAAGTCGAACGATGTCGTCTCCGATCACCGGTTCTATTCCTGCATCGGCAACATGGTGTTGCTGCCAACGCCGCTAAAAGCCTTCACCGATGCCATGCCCGATGTGAAGGCGATGCTGCGCCTCTGCGCCCGCAATCTTTACGGCTGGCAGTGCGATCATGACAGCATGGCGGAAACCAACAGGGTGCTCGATACCTGGACCGATTGGTCCGCCTATCCCAAGAGTTGGCCACGTAGGCCCGGAGAGCGGCGCCCAATGGGCGTGGTGGACCTGAATGACGGGATACGGATTTCCGCTGAACGACGCCTCGCCGTTATCCGGCATGATCTTGAGCATGCCGGAGATTTCTACCCACGGGGTGAGGTGCGGGCCGCCCTCGCGTACTGGAAAATTCCGGACGTGGCTTAAGCCTGGCGGTTGAGCTAATCGCTGCCCGCTAGACGTGAGCTTCTTGCTAACACTCCCACATCCTGGCCGCAATTTCCCGCTCCTCGATCCCCAGCGCATCGGCATAGATCGCCGTCGTGGCGATGCTCGCATGACCGAGCCAGCGTTGCGTGAGATTGAGCGGCACGCCTGAGCGCACCGCGTGAATGCCGAAGCCGTGCCGCAAGCCTTTGGGCGTGGCATGCAGCCCCGGAGGTATCGCGGCGGCTTCCACCACCTGCTTGACCTTCTGCCACGCCGTCGAGCGCGCCATCGGCCAAAGTCGCTCGCCACCCTCGGTTGCGCATGCCTGCAAGCGCTCCATCAGTTCGACCGGCACGGGCACCGCACGCACGACAATCCGTCCGCGCTTCTTGAGCGAGAGGAAAGCGACGCAACCCTCACCCTGATCGAGTGAGGAAGATGTTGTCGCCAGCGCCTCGCTGATCCGGCAGCCGGTATAGGCCAGAAGCAGGCACAGCGATCCCGTGTTTTGATCGGGCCATGTCCATGCCGTCTCAATGAAGCGCTGCCGCTCATCAGGCGTGAGGTATTTGCGCCTGCCGTCAGGGGCGCGAAGGGATGCTGGCGGGGGGAAGTGCATGTTCATGTCGTCTTTCCTGAGCGTCCTCGCCACACAGAAAACACGACAGAATAAGCTATTCTGTTCAGGCCCCTCCCCGCTGTCCTGCAACCCTTGGGCTACATGGTTTTGCGGGCGGGCTCCCGATGCGGAACATAACAGCACCGGATTGAGTCAACAATAAGATTCAAAGTCAAATCAGCCGCTTAAACAGAATAGCTTATTCTGTTCAGGCCCTGAAGACCTCCCGATGTGACGCCTTTTCCGATGCGCAAACAGGGAGACGATCATGTCGCACGAAGAGTCCACTCGCCGCGAAGTCCAGAACCAGTTCACCCAGAACCCGAACCTCCAGAAGGTCGAGCCGCACCAGGTCGGTGACTACAGGACGGCGGAAATCATCAATTCAGAAATCGAACGCCAGCGCCAGCAACAGCAGGATCGCCGGTAACAGCACACCAGCATGCGCGGGGGCCTTCGCCGGTCCCCGCGCTTTTCTTTTGTCGGGGAGATCATCCATTGAAGATTTTACAAACCACGGCCCGCCTTGGACTGGCGGGCTTTCTTGTCACGGTCGTTGCCGCCTGCTCGGGCGAGCCGGGTGGCAGTGACATGAAACAGGCCATCCGCAACAACCAGATGGTCATGGCCCAGATGCAGATGCTGGCGCAGATGGGCGGGGCCAGCGTGAGCGTCACTGAGATGCTCGACGCTTCAGACGTCGAGAAAGGCCAGTGCGCGACAGCGCAGAACCAGCCGGGCTTTGTCTGCGACTTCCGCGTCAATGCAACGGTCGATGGCCAGCGCCAGATGGGCCAGTGGAGCAAGGCGCGGTTTTTCAACGCCGATGGCTGGCAGATGGAACAGGTACGCTAAGGGGGCACGACCATGAAACTCATTCAATCCGCCGCGCTCGCGGTGATGCTGGGCATGACGCAGACGGCATATGCGCAGGACACACAATGGACCACGGAACTGGAACTGCCTCTGGGCCTGAACGTCCCCGAAGGCATCAGCTTCGATGTTCTCGGTATTGCGCCGGGCATGACCTATGATGTGGTGAAGGCCAAGCTCGAAGAATTGGCTGCCGGACGTGCTCAGGTGCAGGAGACGATCACCACCTTTGCACTCGCGGGTAACGAGTTCCGCAGTGTCGAAATCAGCTTTCCAAGCGAAATGGAGTTGCGGCTCTACACTGAGGACAATGTCGAGGAAATCTATCGGGCATGGTTTTCCGCGCCGTCATCCGGGCATCAGATGCTGCTCCTGTCGCGGAACATCTATTACAAGGTCCCTGACCGGGAACCGCGTATCTCCGAAGTTCTGGCCGCGATGTCCGACAAATATGGCGGCGAGCCGGTGCTCAAGCCCTTCGCCAGTTACGAGTGGACATGGCGGTACGCCGATGGCGCCTATATCCCGCAGGAAACCGGCATGGGCGATTGCTCCGGTATTATCTCGCGCTACGAGGGCCCGGCCAATGCCGCATCGATCAATGATCGTGGCGTTTGCGACCTGCTAGTGACAATCCGGGCCAGCGGCGGCATATCGGACGATCATGCGTCCAATATCGTCATCCATCTTTCTGACTACGAGCGGGCGCGGCAGAACATGGTCACCGATTACGACTTCTTCGACACCTATCTGGATCGCATTCGCGACAACACGGCGGGCGAAGCACCAAAGCTGTAGTTGAGCAAAAAGCTATGAAGGAGGGGCCGCCTATGCGGCCCCTTTACGTTTGAGCCAGTTGACGGCCTCGGCAGCACGCGCTGCGGCGGTGAAGATCGCCTTGTTGTCATCTTTCAGGAGTTGCAGCCAGCTGGCGATGTAGCTGGCATGGTCGGGCCGCACATCCTGCGTGATCCCAAGCTCGGCGCACAGGAATGCCGCCCCGATTTCGGCCACCAGTTCCTCGGCGGCATAGGCACGATCGCCAAAGCGCTTGCCCAGATCGCGGTCCAGCCGGTGTTTAGGACCGGCCCAGTGGATCAGCTCATGGACCAGCACGGCATAGTAGCCTTCGGTGCGGGTCAAGGTTTTCGTGCCGGTGAACAGGTTCTCATCGGGCATCTGGATGATATCGGCACTGGGCTGAAAGAAAGCGCGATCACCGCCATGAGCGATACGGGCACCGGTCGAGCCAACGAAGCGGTCAGCCTGGTCCAGCCGCTCGATGGGACCAAGTGGTTCCGGCGGCTCCGGCAGGACGAAACCATCAACCTGCGCGGCGTTGAACACGGCGGAGGCACGGGCGACACGGCGCCTGCCATCGTCTTCGGCAACGTCGGGATCAGGCTTGCCGTCATATTCGCGGTAGAAGATGACATGGGATGATTTCTCACCTTTGCGTACCTGTGCGCCAAGCTCGGCCCATTGGCGATAGGTGCCCCAGAGCGAATGGGCATAGCCGCGAGCCTCCCCCGCAACCCAGAGACTGATGACATTGACGCCCTGATAGGCATTGCCGGTTTTGGCATTGACCGGCATGTGCAGACCGCCGGACATGCGCCGCCAAGGCAGGGAAAGCTCTCCTGGTCCGGATTCAATGGCGGCAATCAGTTCATTGGTGATGTCGGCATAAAGATCGCGGCGTGGTTTGGTTGGTGTTCTGGTCATGATGTGCTCCTCTTGGCTTCAAGGCCCGCCGGAATTGGCGGTCCCGATGCCGGGGAAGGAGCGACGGGGAATTGAGCGGGTGCGGAACCCGTAAGGGCGGCAGGCGCAGCCTAAAGCCGAGGCCAAAGGCCTTGCAGCGCCCGCGCCACGGCGCGTGACCATCGGCATGATGAGGGACCAGCCAATCGGGCGGGCAAGGGAAAGCTGGAGCACGACAGAACGCCCACCGCACGCACCCGGTCATCCGACAATTACTGCTGAAAAGCCGTAGTCACGGACAGGCTTTCCACCAGACTGCGAGTCGCGCATCCTTGCCCCACAGGAGAAGCAAGGACCGCATGGCCGATCAGAGCAGACAGGGTGAAGACTGGGACGCGAGAGAGCTCGATGCCATCATCTCGGGTCATTCCAGGGGATGAACTGGCGCAACGGAGCGAACTGAATATTGTCGCGCTTCAATGCGGCGCAGGGGCCAAGTGACTGCGGGAAACTCATTTGTAGATGGTTGGCAATCGCTAGTCGGCGGGGAGAGCAGATGCAGCGCAGTGATACAAACTAAACATTGGCTGGAGTGGAATACAACAATCTAAAACTTTTTCTCTTGCTCAATGGTCTGGTTTCCAGTGCCACTACAGCGGCGCCTGCCGTCGCCACATTGAACTCATCATGGATCAAATATTTTTTGGCATGTCGAACGTACTTGCCGGTTCTTCGGTCTCTCTTGGTCCTTTCAACCAAGATAGGGACAGTTTTGTCTATAGCGTCTCTAGTGGCTATCCCGGTGATAATTCTGCCGCGATTCGAAAACCGCTCTGAAACTAACCGATTGAATGATGAAACGCCGTTCTGCTGCACGTTTCCGCTGTCTAGATCATTTCTTAGGCTGTAAATATGATTTGGTAGATTGATATTGTTGGAGCTTAGAAAGTATCTCCAATTTTCAATCGTATTTATACATGAAGAGTATAGATCAATGTCTTTAGTTGAAGATGACAGCGCAAAAACATCGTCTGTGAATTCTATTATTTCTTCAGAAAATTCTTGCGCGCGCCGTGCAATATATACATCCCTGTCCATTTGGGCGCGGGAATCTCTAAATATGACGTCAAAAAGCTGCTCGCTCTTATCCAGCACAGCCTGTTTGGCAGCGACAGGATCGTTGCTAGATTTAGCCGGAAACGCGTATTTTTCTTCTGTGGTCATACAAATTCGTGGACTATTTCATAAAAATCAATTGTATTGATCAGAACCTTATCTGTGTGTAAAATAACACTGTTAAATTGATCATAAAGCGGAATCATGGTCCGGTAAATAGTTAAACTCTCCTTGTGAGTTACGTTTCCGTTTCCGACTTCGATTATTTTGTCCAACCTCTCACAAACAGCGTCGTGTGTCTTTATTGCGTCTCTTTGCGCATTGTAGGTCTCTATCGCTAACTTTGCGCGCTTCTGATTGAAGCACTTCGCGACATCTCTCTCAATTTTTTCTACTTCTGAATTTGAGAAAACGTGCTCACGGACCGGCGCATCCAAAAACACGTTGACATCGCGCCTGAAATTTTCGGCCTTCTGGTCAAATGTTCTCAGTGACTTTAGGAGGTCCGTAATGTGGCCTGTTGAGACACGGCTTTCGGGTGTTGCCAATGCAAACTCATGCATTTGCCTTATGTCTCGAAGCAACAAATGGTAGTGGTTGTGAACGTGTTTCCAGCGAAACGCCGAAACCGTGATCGACTGGAACGATTTCAGCGCGATCAAATTATGGTCGTCGTCGGCGGAAAGCTCTTTTACTTGAAGACCAAGCCCCAGCAGGCTTGCCATGCTCCCCAGCCCACTAAGCAGTTCAAACGGTGTCATTTAGGCAGCCCCCGCGTCGCCTCAATAGCCAATAGAATCTTTACTTGGTTAACTTTTCTTTAATGGACCCGAGCGTCAAGGGAATGCATGGCTTGTCCAAGGCTAAGCGATCTTTGAAGACCTTGCGTCTCGGCATCTCCAAGTTGTTCAAAGAGCAGCGGATTTGGCGTTCTGGCCACCGCTCATCGCGGTGGCCCTTTTGGTGATTGCCTACTGGTCGGCATCATCGCCATGGTCATTGTGGGCCAACACCGTCATCGCCAACATCAGCAACATCATGATGATCATCGTCATCGGCGATGATGGGCGTGGTCAGAAATGGCTCCGGTAGCCAGCCGTTGGCCATTAGTGCCTTGCCCGTCCGCCGCGCCGCCTCGGGCTTCTTGCACTGTGCGACAAGAGCGGCCTGATCATGTTCCCCGGCGTCCCGCAAATAGGCCTGCATCTGGGACTTGGTCAGCCGCTCAAAGAATGTTTCCGGCTCCGGGGTCCAGTGCTTTGCCATGTCGAGTTCGACGGCGGCAGCCAGCTGATTGGCATGGCTTGTGCGGGGTGATCGGTCGCCATTGCCCGATGTGGCGTTGAGGGTCAGTGCGGTCAAAAGCGCCAACAATTCCATCACGGCGTCCTGCTCAAGGGCCTCGCACCATTCCCACAAATACTGCGGGTCTTCGGGAAACTCCACCGTAGCGCGGGTCAGGCGGTCTTCGAGTGTTGCCAATGCCGGGCAGTCGGAAGTCTGGCGGATGGTGCGGGTGAGGTCTTCGCTTGTTGCCCGCAGATCAAGACAGCTCCGCTGCTGATAGTCCTCATAGACAAGGGACAATGCCATGGCATGGAGCAAGGTCTTCATCGCCAGCAGGGGCCGTTCCGAAAGTTCCAGCCGAATGGCGGCGGTTCTTTGCGCTGTCATGTCCCGCACCAGTGCATCGGGCAGAGTAATACCGCCGGTCGGGGCTTCCTTCACCTTCGCCTTGCGTTCAGCCTGCATCGTCTGGGCGTCAATCAATCCCCGATCGATGGACAGGGTGCCATCATAGTCGAGGGTCAGAGTGACTCCGGCGCGGGCCTTGCCCTCAGCGGCATAGATGGGTGTGCCGTCCTCGGCCTCACTCACCGGGTAGACCCGCCCAAAGGAAGTGCCGTACTCGGGCCGCAGTTGGATGGTCACCCATTTCCAGCCCTCGCTCTGGATATGCGCAGCTTCTTCCTCAAGCTTACGCATTGCCAATTGCTCGACCAGAGCGGCATCGGCCAGAACGGGGGGCTGCTCCCCGTCAAACAGATCGCGCAAGACGACACCGCCAGCGTCCTCATAGGCGTCCAGGCCGATATAGCGGGCCATGCGGTGGGTTGCGGGCAGGCCTTCTTCGGTCAGGGCACGGCGGATGGACCGGGCATCGCGGTTCCAATCGGGCAAATTCTCAATCACCCGTTCCTGCGCGGCATGATCGTCCACCAATGCGAACGCCATCATCTGGGAGAGGTCCAGTTCGCCCTTGCGGAATCTGCGCCGCAAGGCAGGCGACACACCGGCCAGTTTCAGCCGCTGCCGCACCAAAGCCGGGGACACGCCGAAACGGCCGGCGATATCAGCATCGGACAGGCCCTGCCGGACCAAGTCCTGAAAGGCGGTGCATTCATCATCGGGGTGCATGGCTTCCCGCGCCATGTTCTCGACCAAGGACAGCTCGGTGGCGTTTTCATCCTCGGCAAGGAGCAGACAGGGCACTGGGGTGTGCTTGTCGATCTTGCCTTCTTTCATCAGTTGTCGAAGCGCCAGAAGCCGCCGTCCGCCTGCGATTACCTCAAAGCGGTTGCCTGTGGTGGCCCGTACATTGAGGTTCTGCCGCAGGCCGTGGGCGGCAATCGAGGCCATCAGCGTCTCGATCGAACTGGCGCGTCCGGTCCGCCTTGCATTGGATTTGGAGTGAACAAGGCGGTTGAGTGGGATGGTGGTCAGAGGGGTATTGGGAAGTGTAGACATGATCTCTCTCCATGAAAATTGAGGGCTAAGGTTCAAAGCGCAGCGCAAACGCGCCGCCTGAACCTCTGCCCGTCGGCGAGACCGGGGGGTGCAAGGCGCAATGGGGAGGGGGATCACCCGGCCTGCACGACCGAGCGGGACCATAGATGTCGGAAGGCAGGGGAAACCCCTTTCGCCGCGCCGGGGGGCAGCGCCCCCAAGGGCGTGGATCCACCGCTAAAGCACGATCTGGTGAAACCCGCAAAGGATGGAAGCCGGATGGCCAAGACCCGCCTGCGGGCCTTGGTTCACGACAGCCTGGTCCCGGTGAGCCGGGAAGCGGCAAAAAGGAAGCTCGGCCAACTTCACTGAACTGAACGACAACTGTCTTGTCGCTTACCACACTGCAAAGCAGTGCCGGGCCTAGCCGGGCTGCCTAAAAAGAGCTGTCAGTAGCGCTGCCAACGACTTAATGTCGATTGCGGTACCAGCGTCAGGATTGTCGTTGGACTTGCCATCTGCCTCTTTCGTCACATCCTCTGTGAATTCAGACAGTAATTCGGATAGAGATTTTCCAGAAGTTTCGGCAGTCAACCCAATAGAGGTGCGGAGTTGGAGAAGATTTAACTCTTGGCGGACCGTTGCTATCTCGCTCTGTACGAGAAACGCCTGCCGGATCAAGTAGCCTGCCAAAAGCTGAAATAAGACCATTGGAGAAATCAGGGCCAATGATTCCAGACCACCAGAGGAATTCTGACCAGCGCTGCGTTCGATAAGCGAACTCAGTGTTGCTGCTGACAGCCCGACCGCAAAAAGGCCAAGCCCAAACAATAGCCGAAACTTTCTAATCAGGGCGGCACGCTCTTCACATAGCCGACCAAAGGTACTCTCGACCATGGATATCCATTTTGGGAATTCTGCATCGGTTTCCTTTGGTTCAGAAAAGAAGCCGTCCTTTGGCGTCCGGAGCGACTTCGGCCATAGGTGGTCAAGCTGAGCGGACATAGCGAACGCGCCGAACAGGAACAATACACCAGCGAGCGTAGGGCAGAGGATAAACAGCGCAAGTGTAACACTGGACAACAGTGTCAGATACTGCCGAGCCGTCACGGTTAGGTCAGACAAGTTGGTGCCGAAGACACGCGACTCTCGGTCGTCACCACTATCGCCATAGAAACCGGGAAGGGTGTCGCCGGGCCTGCCCAGATTACCTCCAGTGCTACCCGAGTAACTCGGATTGCCTCCAGTGCTACCGGGATAACTCGGATTTCCTCCAATGTTTTGGCTAACGGCATCGCCTGAAAGCGGCGCCGGACCTATCATGTCACCTGGACTTGGACCCGGACCCATCGTGCCACCCAGACCTGGAGCCGGAGTCATCGTGCCAGTGTCGTTCTCTCCGCCAGTGTCGCCCGTACCGCCAATATGTCCCTGGCCATCACCATCGAGAATGACGGACTGACCTGCGACCGTGCCACCGATGAATAGACACAAGATCAACGTGACTGATGCTGCAACATTCTTGAGCTTAGGCAAGGAACCGTCCCTTAATTTTAAGGCGAGGCCGTAGCATCAGTTCCTGAGTGGACTATCGCCGATGCTGCTACGCGTTTGGGGATGAAGGCGGCAACATCCGGAGATCGTCTCAGCCAGCCTTGCGGCCCAGGCCGTTATCCTTGGCAAGCTTGGAGCGCGTTGCCGAATAGCTCGGGGCAACCATCGGATAGTCGGCCGGCAAGCCCCATTTTTCACGATATTCCTCGGGCGACAGACTAAAGTGCGTCCGCAGGTGACGCTTGAGCGACTTGAACTTCTTCCCGTCTTCCAGGCAGATGATGTAGTCGTTGGCCACAGACTTGCGGATCGGCACGGCAGGCTTGAGTTCCTCGACAGGCGCGGGAACTTCATTGGCATGCAGGGCGCGCAACGCACCATGGACCTCGGCAATCAGCTTGGGCAGATCGCCGGGGCTGACAGCGTTATGGCTGACATAGGCGGAGACAATCTCCGTGCTGAGCTCGATAAGATCGGACTCGGCAGTTGCGAACGCGCCGGTATCGTCGTTCATTTTTCAACCTTCCGTTCTTTTATTGGGCACAGGGGGCCGCAGGCCTGACAAGCCACACCAGACCGTTCGGCAGCATGGTTCGGACTGGCTGGCGTAGTCTCAACAGGAACACCGATGGAACTATGGCGGCTTTTCGTTCGATGACTAGCTGCTAGCGAAGTTCAATCCAAGTGCACACCACTGAGAATTGTGTTGGCAGGATTGCCTAGTTCAGCAGCTATCGACCGGAAATACCATGTGCTGGTAGGGTTTCCAGGTCGTGCCATCCTGTTGCAGACGCAGCACAATTTGTTCATGTTGGCAGCTATTCTCGTAACGTGTCAGGTAAGTGCCGCTGTAAAAAGTCCCTTCGTGCAATCCCTCAAGCTGCACGCCAGCGTTCGTGTTAACGAGGATGCGCGAATTTGAATCTGGGGGACCAAGTTGAGTTGCGGTGTTTGTGAGGATCGCAGTGTAACTGGGCTCTGGCCATATCAATTTGGCCCTGTCGTCAAGCAGTTCCCATGCTGCACCAAAATTGCCCTCGTCATAAAGCGAAAGATAGGGGCGTGTTTCTTCGACATAATTGGGGTGCGGAGGAGGATCGATGATGCGCCGATTTATCTCCTCGGCGGTGTCTAGAATTGCTGGCTGTGTAAACCAGACTACCAGAAACAGCGCCAAGGCACCTGACGCCTTGGCGAAAGGGAATTCCACATGCAGCATGCCGGGGATGACAGCGCCGACACCCGCGGCTGCCAATGCCAACACAGCGATGACCACTGTCTGTGCTACCGCCGACATCTCGGTGATAAAGATTGACATCAACAAGAGTGCGACCGCCGCGATCGCTCCGAATGCAAATGCCAGCAACACGTTGACGTTGACTGTTCCACTGACCAGTCTCGCTGCACGGGGCATTCGCATTCCTCTTCGTACACCGCAAATATCGTGTTATGGAGTGGTGCAAACTAACACAGGATCTTGGATCATGCCATGAAAATGCTGATTGTTGCAGTTTTCGTTGGTACTTTGTTTTCAGGAACATCGGCATTCGCGCAATCATTCGGCAATATTCCTGACTCCGTGTCTTGTCGGGCGCCGAACGCGTATTCGGGTCTTGTCGTTCCAGTGGTCCAGACTCAAGGGCCGTCACAGCATTGGGCCCATGCCACATATTTTCCCGATGGGACGCCAGTCATCGTTTACGGGCCGGCATATTTCGGCATTCCCAGGTATATGCGACGCTTCACATCGGCGCATGAGTGCGGGCATCTGGCGATACCGACCCGGAACGAATATGAGGCCAACTGCTTTGCGTTGATGAATCTGTCCCTGTCCCGCTCAGACGTTGCTGCAATTGGCGACTACCACGCAGCGCTTGGTCCGTTGCCGTTCCAGTACGGTGGCAGCGGCTTAGCATTTTGGGCTGGAACACAGAGCCTCTGTCCGCACGTGTTCTCTTAGGGGAACTTTGTGCGGCGCGCTGAGCTCATGCTGGCACCCCTTCGACTATGCCGAAGCGAGTTCCTCTGCGCGAAACGCCAAGGACGGCCTGTATTTGTCGCCGCAGACCACCTTCAGGATGTCATTGAGCGTGGTGAGGTCACTGCCGAAGCCACCATGACTCCTGGCATCTGTCCGCCTTATGTCCTTTCCGGACGTGTGCAGAATGTCCTGGTGCTTATGCTTGGGGATCTTGGTCGCATGGATTTCCATGCCGAGCAACGGAGTGGTGGGGGCCTCTTCAAATGCGTGGGACACAAGGTAAAGCAGGGATTTGCTGTAGGGGCCCACGGCATCGGCGCATTCCCGCTCCTCGGAGAGATTGTAGACTGTCAAATGCTTGAGGTCGCCGCCATCGAGTGATGGGCGGAAATGTGCCTCATATTGAGCGACCGTGCAGGCCGCACCAAGCACGAAACAGTTGTCGATGCTGCTCGAGGCCGGGGCCAGCTTTTGCCAGGCAGCAACGAACTCGCCAACGAAGTTTGACCCCGCGCTATGACCCACCAGATGAATTTTGAGTGGCCGGGCAAGACCGTCATTGACGGACAGGATGGACCGAACCGCAGCGGCACTTTGCGCGCCGCTGGCAAAAGACCGTTGCGCGTCAGCCTTCATTTCCCGCCAGAGGGCCCGCCCGATGCCTCCCGAAAGTTTCTCGATAAGAAAGTCCATCGCCTCTTCGAAGCCGGTGATCCTACCTCCCCGGGATTCGGCCTTGCGGAAGAGAATGTCGCTGATTTCCTCAAGAAGGCCGGTTTCCCAGATGAAGTGCATGGGGTAGATGCCATTGCGCTTGAAGCCTTCGCGCATCGCCGCAGTCTTTCGCGCGGCGGCATTAGCGTCGGTGACGCCACCATGGGCATAAAACAGGATGTGATCGTACTTGCGCTCGTCGCCTTCGGCACCTTGACGCAGCAGTTTGGCTGTCTCTTGGAGGCTGGCCATGGGGGTGCCGTATTGCCCGGTTTCCACGAGGTGGCCGTCGTCGATGTGAATGATGTGTCCAATAACATCCTGACGCCGCGGTGTGTGCTTCTTGTCCTCGGGTCGTTCCATGCCGGCAGCTCGGGCGACCCGATGGGTGAGCTCAAAGGCATTCGGTGTTGGAACCGCCAGGCGCATGACCCAGGCATCAACGACGGTCTCGGCCCAGTCATGATAGCTCCAGTGCGCCAGGCCCGCTTGCTCCAGAAAGCCGCCCCAGGCGGGCCCCCATGAGTTTTGAATGATGAACCCTTCGGCATCATAGCCTACGATAGTGAAGGCATGGCCACCCTGTGTGCGGGTAGAGGGCTGAATGTGTCCACGTTTGGGATTTGCCCAGCCGCTGTGAACATTTGCGGAGACGACAATGGCACCGGCCTGCTGGAGGGCCGCGTGATAATCCACCAGAACGGGGCGAAGCCGATAATAGGATCCCAGGATGATCTGGCGGGCCTGCTTGGCCTGCGCCACCGAAAGGACCCAATTGCTGTCGCCGGAGAGGTATGGGGCGTCTTGCTCCCGGCAAACGCCGTTGTGGAAGAAGCCCTTGATCGCCCCGCGGACACTTGAGCCTTCATATCCCTGGCCTTCCCACTCGTCGTGGAGTTTGGCCATTTCGTAGATCATGCGGGGACTCGCGCCATCCGCCGCGAGCAGGGCGCCCTGGCGTTGGCGGAGCAGGTTGAGGGCAGCCGCTGTGGCGAAGCCCGTGCAGGCGCCCTCCGCCCCCTGGTCCAGAATGACCAGTTCCGGCGGCGCTGCGAGGTCGGCCGCCAGCTCGATAAGAGGAGGCTCAAAGAAGCGGTCCCGTATGTCGGGAAAATCTCGGATCGCGGTCAATTTCCGCGTTGTGCCGACGCTCTCAATCGTTTCGTCGTCCTGCATTGTCCCCTCCCATGCAGATTACGATGCTACGAAAACATCGATTAGAGCAATTCGCAATAGTTTACGGCATTGGAAGCCATACAACTTAGATTCTCTGAGTAAATTCCTGCCTTTATCTGTCGTCCAGGATATGCGCCAGATTTTTGGTGAGCCGCAATCGGCATTCTGGATTGAGGCGGCTGAGGTTAAACTGCTTCCATCTGACGGCAGGTAGGTGTTCGACACCTTTCAGGCCAAGTAAGGCCCAGCCAGGCTTGTCTGCCTTGAACACAACAGAAATGCCTTCTGCTCGGTGGTGATCGCGCGTTGACGGTTGCGATTAGTTCTTCGCGGGTGTCGATCGAGTCGATCAGGCTGATCTCTGTCTGGGTCATCGGCTGATACTCCAGCTCGTAGAGCCCCACGATATCCTTGCTGCTCGTGAAAGTGGCGCCCGCACCAAATGTCCAATATAATGCCAAGCGATGTCAGAGCTTTATATTGAGCGAGTCGTTCGCGTCGGCGACGAGGAAATAACGGAGAACGAGTTACTTCGTCGCTCCAGGCTAATTGTTGTTCTTGCCGAGCCCGGTGCCGGCAAGACGGATTTGCTCGTTCACTTGGCGGGAATGCTTGGCACGGAAAGCGTCCGGGCAACGCGGTTCAGGTCCCCATTCCATACGCCTCTTGCGGGACCAGTTGTCGTTGATGCCATGGACGAAGTCGCGAGGGTCGGTGAGACCGCCCTCAACGACATTGTCATGAAGGCAAGCGGTCAGTTTTCAGGCACTGCAATTTTCGCCAGCCGATCCGGTGAATGGGAAACTGCGCGCACAAAGTTCGTTGAGGAGTGTTTTGGGCAAGAGGCGACCGTCGTCCATCTAAAGGCCTTCAACTGGGCGGAACAGAAATGCCTCTTCAATGACCGGTTTCCGGGAGAGGATTTTGAGGCCTTCGCGATGGCGGCCGACCGGTTTGATCTGACACCGCTATTGGGGAACCCGGAGTTTCTTCAACTCTTTGGCCTCGCTTATCTTGAGAACGATCGAAAATTCACGAGCAAGTCGCAAATCTACGCCGACGCCGCCAAACGGCTGGCGCACGAATCCAACGATGGCCGCATGGCCCGCGATCGACCGGACTCAGCCCTGATTGTGAAGCAGTGCGGCACCGTCTTTGCTCGCTTGCTTCTATCCGGAGCGTCGGGAGTTTCGCGCAAAGAGAAACTTGGCGACCGCGACTATCCCTATGTGGGTGTGATCGGGGCCGAGGTCGCCACGGGGATCGACCACTTGCTCGATTCCAAGCTGTTTAAGCCGGCGAGCGATGCCAATCAGCACGAGCCCGTCCACAGGATCGTGGCAGAGTATCTGGCGGCTCGGTATCTTGTGGACCGCATAGGCGATGCCGGCGACCGCCTGTCCCTGAAACGATGCCTGGCCGTTATCGCCCCGAACCGCGTGGTCCGCGACGAGTTGCGCGGTCTGCTTGGCTGGATGGCGGCCCTTGGCAACGACCAACTCCAGAAGGCGGCCATCGCTTTGGACCCATATGCGGTTCTGGCGAACGGCGATCCGGCGCAGCTATCCACATCCAACAAGATAATGCTGATTGAGCGTCTGCAGGATCTTGCCGGTACCGATCCTTATTTTCGCCGAGCGGATGCATGGCGCTCATTTAACGTCGGGCAATTTTTCTCCGAAGAGACCGTTGACGCTGTTCGGCCTATTTTGGCATCGCGCAGCCAGACGCACCTGCGGGGCCTAGTTCTGGACCTAATCAAGGGGACGCCGGCCGTAGCGATGCTGAGTGACGACCTGGAAACGTTGGCGTTCGACGCAAGCGCCGACGACTATGAGCGCGTTGCCGCATTTGATCTCGTGCTCGAACAGGAAAACTATGACGGGCGGGCGGCCTTTGATGGGTTGCTATCAGAAAGCAGCGCGATTTCCCTGCGGCTGTTGGGCGATCTAATACTGGCCCGCGGCTTCGAAGCATTTGGCTTCGAGAAGATCACCTCTTTCTTGCGCCGACTTGCCACGCTTTATCCGGATCGCCGCGGACGTGCCCGGAACGACGGCATGACACGCTATTTCATCAAGAGGTTCTTGAAGGAGTTTCCGGCTGACGGCGTGGCCAACTATATCGACAAACTAACCACGGATATTCACTGCACCTGCGAGGCCAAGGACTACGCCTGCGAGTGCCGCAACGGGATTAGCAAAATTGTAGGAGGGTTGCTCGATCGATACTTCGAAACCGCACCAGGCCCCCACGATCCAGAGCGTCTTTGGCGCTGGCTGCGCGATCTCCGATATTCGCGCCCGATGACCTCTGACGACAGCCGCGCAGTCAGCGCATTGCGGTCAGACAATCATCTTCGGCAGGCGGTTCAACGGGCGGCGTTTTCCGGAACCTCAACGATTGAACAGTGCAACGAGGTCGAGCATCGGTTCTATGTAGGCAAGACGCATGCCGGCATCATTTTTCACATCGATGATGTTGCAGTCATGGTGGAGCACGCCGTCGATACGGACAACCACGCGCTATGGGAATCCATGTGGCGCAATCATCACCCGGACCGACAGCCAAAGGGACCTGACTCGTTGCGGGCGCGTATGCGCGAACAGGCGCGAGCGGACACATCGCTCTTGAAGATCTGGGCGAGGCGCGATCACGCTGCCAAGGAATGGTGGCGCAAGCATCGGACCGACTGGTCAACGAGAAACAAGCGGTGGGCACAACGGGAAGCCGAGGCCAGAGCCAGAACATTCGATCATCTTCGTGAAAATCGGTCTCGGATCGAGGCTGGCGAAGACTGGTGGTGGCTTCAAACCTTTGCCCGGTGCTTGATCTTGGAGCCCGACAAATTCGGGGAAGTCGTCGATACCGTCGAAACGGCATACAAGGCGCTTCGCAACTGTTTCTCGTTCGTTGCACCGCACATTCCAACCCTCAACCAACTCGGTGTTCGAGAAGGGACGGCAACGGCCGTAGCGATGGTGCTCCATGCCGCCTGTCTACTTCGATTCCGCGAGACGGGTAGCCTTGAGGGCATTGATGTGAATGTCCTCAAGGCGGTCAAAACGGAGGCGAGCCATTCCTCGGGTGTGCCGGACGATGAGGCAGATGCGTTTGACGCGGAACTCGATCGCATCCTTTTCGCAGACAAGGCAGAAATTGAGCTGTTCGTGAGGCAGTATATCGAGCCGTCATTGTCCGGCGCGCCTGAAGCTTATACGGAAGTCGGGCGTCTCAGACACAAGCCACTTTTCCAGCACTTGCAGCAAACCCTGCCGCTGGAATGGCTCCAACGATTCCCGGACATGCCCATTCAGGCCGAGACCTCACTGTTCGAGATGGCGTCGCAGCATTCACCCCGCGAAGCGATACAGCAAATCGTGGCAGACCGGTGTGCGCGTTACCCGGTCGATCCCACCGATAGCACGGATACCAGCGGCCTAAGTCGACGCAATTACTGGCTATTGAACGCCTTCTTTTTCTGTGACGACAAGAACCTGTGGGAGGCCTTTCGGGCGAAGGAAGACTCCGTGCTCTCCATAGCGTCACATATCGAACGATTCACCGGCGGAAACGACGATATTGTTCCGGCGATATCTGCGGACAAAATTTACGACATACTGGATGGGTTCGTCGATATTTGGCCGGCTGTGGAGCTGCCCGGCAGCCACGGTTCCAGTTCCCCGAAAGGTGAAAGGGCCTACCGCTTCCTGCGGGAGATACCGTGGCGGATCAATAGGGATACTCCTGATAAGTCCCTGCCGGTTCTGGACCGCCTGATCGGCGATGCTCGCTTCGAAGGCTTCAGGAGTGACTTGCTCGCGATCCGGTCGAGTGCTGTTCGCAAACTGGCGCTTCAGGATTTCCGCGCTCCCATGCCCGAGGAGATTTCTGCGCTGCTCGAGCAACGGGCGATTGCCAGCGTTGAGGACATGCGCGCGCTGATGACCGAGGCCCTTGTCAGCGTGGAAGCAATCATTCGCCATTCGGAGACCGACACGCTTGATACATTTTACCCTGGCGGAAAGCGTGTAGACGAAAACACGGCGCGCAATCGCATCGTCGAGCATTTGCGGGCGTACATGACCGCGCACGGTTTGTCGGTCCAGATAGAGCACCACATGTCGGGTGGCAACAGGTGCGATATCACGGCCTCCGCGATGGTCGGCGGCGGGCGTAAACTGTTGACCATCGAAGTAAAGGGCCAGTGGCATGCGGAGTTGTTCACCGCCGCATCTGCGCAACTTCACGAGCGCTATTCGAGCAATCCGGACGCGGAGCAACAGGGCATCTACCTGGTGCTGTGGTTCGGTCCACACGAAAAAGTGGCGGGACTAAAAAACAACGCGTACGCCACCCCTGAACAGCTCTGTGACGCCATTGTCGCGGCAATTCCGGCTGAACTTCAGGCACGTATCGACGTTCAGTTGATCGATGTAAGCAGGGATACCGCAAGTAGCGCCCAAGGTGTGAAGCCCCCCCCAAACCATCGGCGCCAAAATTCTATCCAAGAAGATGCCAACAAGTTTGCCTAACATCGTGTCCACAAACCGGCATCCGCGGCCCTATCTGGCGAGGTATTCAGAAAGGGCTTGTGCCCAAAGGAGCCGCAAATCCAGCATCAGATACGCACATATCCCCAAGACAACGACCAGGGCGACGATCGAGAACTTTCCTTCGGCACTGATCTCGAAGCCACCAAGTAGTGAAACTTGGAGCTTGTCGAGGCCTTGCTGTTTTTGCGGCGGCCGCCGCCTCGCAACGGTCATTCGAAGTCATCGGTTTCGGAGGCGGCGCGTTTGATGGACATCTCTGCATCGCGCCGTATGTCATCGTAAAGCTGATAGGCAGGAGAGAAGGGGTCGAGCGACTGAATCAGTGCGGCTGCCTGCTCCTGCATTGAAATGTCTTGAGGAAAGGGTTCGCCCGGCGTCCCACTGCGCATGCCGGAAATCGCAGAGCAGTAAAGTTCGGTCGATACGGTTCGCCGCAGCTCGGGATCGAACTGCTGCGCGCGATCGAGCAATGCGATGACGAATGGGACTTGGGCAAACACAAAATCTGGCTGAGCTTCCCGAAGAATGGTACCGATCATCAACACGTCTTCCGGCGTGGCCGCGCCCAACCAGTCTCCAAAGAAACTGACCATTTCATTGTCATAGGGCGCGAACATTGCCTCGAAGAGGTTTCGCGCATAGTAGGTGAACATCCCCTTACGCTTGGCATGCTTGCGCATCCATTCGATAACTTCGCGCATGATCGAAGCACCGGCCATTGCACGCCGAAAGCGAAGGCGCTCATGCACCCAGGGACCGTAATTTACCGGCCGTATGCGACCATCACGATCGTCAGTCGAGGCTGCTTCCACCCTGCGCATGAAAAAGTGGGCGCACTCCTGCGGGTAAATCTCGGAAATAGTCGCGAGCAGCTTGTCCAGCCAGTATCCATCCAGCTCGGGTAGCGGTTCCAGTTTGCTCAACAGGCTGACCACGTCATCCCGAGTTAGCGACGACGTCTTTAATCCCTCTCCGAACTCGAACAATCCGCCGATCTCATCCGCTATTGCTGCTGTCGGGATGTTGACTGCCCGGATGAGATCGAGCGCGATTTCGACATTCCAGTCGGCAATGCGTCGGACCGCGCGCAGCGCAGAGGTCACGACGTAAGCATCGCTCGACTGCACGAGGCTGGAGATGGCATCACGGTCAACGCCACTGAACCAGTCAGCCGCATAGCGCTGCCCCTCGTAGGCATGGCCAATAAGTCCGAGCAGTTCAGAGCGGCCGCTTTCCATCCATTTGGCGATGGTGGCCCTGCCGGCCTCGCGATCATCGCGAAATATTCGCCCAAGCGCATAACCCGCAAATCGGTTCAACTTGGCGCCTGGCTGACGGTACGCCTGATCCACGACCGCTTTGGCAAAATCGACGGACTGCTCGATCAGGCGACCACTGAGAACCTCCGACGACATTCTCTGGTTGGACCGGCTGGCCTCCACCCGCCTCACGCGCCGCTCGAGTTCGGCCACCATGGAAGCGCCGTCCTTATACTCGGCGATAAAGTCGGCCAACAAATCGTCCAGAAACTTTGCCCACCGTTCCGCGTGACCATCCGCTCCTGCCAGGCGATCATCATGCCCGTACCCGTCCAGCAAAACCCGATCCAGGCGGGCATCCAGTGACGAAGACAGCTGCTTTAGCACTTTGCGCGCAAGCTTTTTAACGTCTGGAGAGCCGTGCACCGATGGCCAGCGAACAGCCGTTTGTATCTCGGTTTGCACCAACGGATCGACGTCACGTGTGGCGAGGATTTCGGCCACCTTGGATAAGGTGCGCACGTAGTCTGGATCCCAGGAGCGCAGTGTCGCATCGCTAGCCGCGACGTTAAGACCACCCATGGGGCGCCGCAAAGCGGTTGCCAGACTTTGCGCCGAACGGACCGCTCTGCGCAGGTTTGTGTGGCTTAGCCCGTCCATCAACAAATCTATGTACCGATGACGAACCGGCTGGACCCAGTCGAAATTGACAAAGAACTGGCTCATTGAAATCGAAAAATTGTCGTAGGTACTCGTATGTCCCTCGGTGGCAAGAAGGTCATCCGCGACATCGAGCGGTGTGTAAGCTCCGGTCCACGAGGTCTCCGCATCCATGATGCTGCAAACGAAGTCCAGGATCGTGGCTAGTACTTCGAACGGCTTGCCGGGCTCAGGTGCTGCCATTTCTTTCAGAATTCGAATGGCGTGCGACGGATGCGGGTTCGTCTCTCTCGCGTCCTGCCGTCCCAGCGCCCAGAGGACCCTAAGGGCGCGCTTCTGCTGATCCGCAGTATAGGCGGCGTACTTTGCAATGTCGGGAAGCTGGTCTAAAAACTTGCTGTCCCGGATAAGGCGCTCAGCGAAATCCAGGGCACGTTTGGGCTGATAATAAGCAACCGCTTGCACCGCTTTGATGTGGGGGTCCGAGTACTGGCGTTCGGGTTTAAGCTTCGACCAGATACTGTCCAGGAGTTCGGATTGGCCGGGTTTGCCGCCCGTCCGCCGCCAGTCCACCCGACCAAGATTGACGAGCAGGTTCTCAATGTACGCTTCCGGGATGTGCTCGAAATAGCGTTCGATATGCCCGTTGGATTGGCCGTCCTTCGTTTCGAACCGGGACTCTAGCAGGTAGTCGCCCAAAACGTCTGGCGCCAGCCGGTGCAAGCCGCCGCGCTTGAACAGAACGCCCGCATCGATAAGCAGCCGGATGATCCGTTGCGCCTCCATAACCGTTACGCCATCAACGGTCTCGAACGCTGACAGAAGATTTTTGTCGTCGATCCGGAATGGCTGGATCAATGCAAAAAATCCGAGTGCCAGCTGCACGTTTCGGGGGGCTTCACTTTCCGAAAGCTTACCGCTGATGACTTCTTCGAACCGGCCCAGCACGGTAGTTTTGAACGCATCATCCTGAGTAAGAAATGCGGGGGCGATGTTCTTTTTGGCCACGATCTGAGCAGCCAAAACTGTATCGAGCGCACAATCGCGCGTTTGCCGAGCAATGATGACGGCGAGTTCTTTCTTCGCTCCGTGGTCTTCCAGGACCTGTTCTGCGAGGTCTCCCGCTTCTTCCAAAGAAAGCGATGGGACGTCGAATTGGGCAAACAGGTCATCTGCGAACGAATACCCGCTCGCCTGAGCCTTGACGCGTGGGGCACCATAACTGCGTGTCGAAATCAGCAGGCCTATGCGTGGGCGATTGGCAGCAGCGTATGCAAACAGGACCGGAAGATCGTTGCGGTCGTGGGCATCGTCCACGACGAGCAGAGTTTTACCCTGCGCTAGCTCATCCAAAGACGCCTTTGTTATTTCGGCCGTGGCGCTTGCAATGCGAATGAGCGTGGCTGGATGGGCAGACGCATACTGCCGCAGGATCTCTTTAACGAGACGGGATTTGCCGCCGCCAGCAGGGCCGGAAACAACGACCACGCCAATGTCATCAACTTCCAGCTTTGTACGAATTTGCTCTGCGATATCGCTGCGGCCAACCAGTTCCCACGCATGGGTGAACAGTCCCCGTTTCGCGCCTCCAGGAGCTTCGTCGAAAGGCGCGAAAAACTCACTGGTGGTTTCCCACACCGCGCCAGCATCTGAGCCGAGGAGCGCAAACTCCTGCCCACGGAAATAGCTGCGAACGAGCCGCTTTCTATCGTCCACAGAAAGCTGGCGAAACTTGCGGGATACATCGTCCCGATCCCACAGTTCCCACTTTGGGTGTGTAGCAATGGCACCGCGTGCCTGAGGACTGGCGGTACGGCTGAGAAGTAGAACCTTTTTGTCCGACTCCACCGTGTCTTTCTCAATGGCGCGGATCACGTCCTTAGGCCCAAATTCGCGCACCTGCTTGCACTGGACGGTAAGAAGGGTGCCATCGGCGTGTGTGACGCTCAGGTCGATGCCGTCCTGTGTGTGACCAGGCCCTCCAGCACGATTTACGATCGCCCCGGGGTAAAGGACGGAAAGTAGGTCACCGGCGAAGCGCTCGAAGCTTTCAGGCAATAGCCCGTCCAACCCAAGCGGTACATCAATCGGCAGCAATGCACCCGTAACGGCATAGCCTGCCGCAGCAGACACGTCTTCAGGGTCTTTCTTGAGAATAGCCGCAAGGGCCTCAATTTGGTTGAGCCTCGGCCGTGACGTCCCGGCTTCCCACCGGCTGACCGTTTGCTGCGACACACCAACGAGCTTCGCCAGATCCGCCTGCTGGGCAATGCGCTCTGCTCGTCGGCCTTCGACGATGAGACTTGCAAGGAGGGGATAATTGGCCATACGCGTTTCCTGAGTACGATGTTTCATACTCATTAGACGCGTACGAACATTCCGTCAACTTAAATCGAGCCCGGCCCGAGTTCGTTCAAGGGTCGTCTCCGCGCGGAGCAGGGAGACAATGCAATTTGACATTCGGCCGATCGCGCCAAACTCCGACCGTCACCAAGCTAGAGTGATAATGTATCTTACGGAAACGAGGGCCCAAGAACTCGGGCTCCGCAACCAAGTTGCGAGCACACCTCGTGAAGGCACTCGCGCCTCGGTGATCCACGCTACCATGACGCGCGACTGACGGTTCAATAACCCGCTTCACCGTCAAATGTCAGAAAAATATCTGCCAAACTTGACTATGTCAGGTTGGTAACCTATGTTTCTGTCATAGGAGGACGCCATGACCGATGGCCCGTTCAGAAATTTGCCCTTGAGCACTCGATGGAGGGCCTTCGGGGAGCAGCTCGTCAGCGATGCCGCTAGCCCTGCTGAGCGCATCAATCAGGCATGCCACAGCATGATGACCGATGCGGGCATGAAAGAATTCAGTTCCATGGTGCAAGAGCTGTCGGCCTGCCTGGCGCAGTCACAGCTGACGCTCGATCCCGTTGCGGACATTGAGGCCGTGATTGAGAAACACTCCATGTCTTCGCAAGCAGACATTTTGCGGCGCACTCTCATTGCGAAAATTCACGATGGTTTGCCACCGACTGATGCCCTGCAGCCAGCGATGCTCGCTACCACCCGAGAGTGGATTGGAATCGTGAAGAACCGTTTGGATGAGGACTGCATTCAGGCGCGGGACCTGGGCGACATGAGCAGGTCTGATTACCAAAAAGGCCTTGAGCGCAACGCAGAGGCGTTTTCCGGCATCGAAGTGGAGAGACTTTGTCAGGCCATGAGAGATGGCGACCGCAGGGCTTTCGGTTCCCCAAAAACCATACATGTGGATGAGGGCCCCGGAGAATGAACGTCCATAATCACACCTCGCTCGGTGCCAAGACTTTGTTCGTGCTTGAACGAGGCGAGAAGGCCCCTGCTTACCTTTCGGACGCAGCGGAGCAAGCTGAGATCGACCGGCAAATCTACTTCGATGCTGAAATCCTGGACTCGTTCGATGTTGCGGGATGCCTGCCGCGACATTTCGATTTGCTCGTTGTGTGTGCGGCCATCGAAATAGCGGACAGACGGTGGAAGAGATCCCGGGCCTGGGCCCGCCACTTCAATCTCCGGATTCCGGTGATTGATCTGGAACGATGGCAGAAGCCGGCCGTAGAGCATGGGCTGCGCCGGGTGCTGAATTTTCTGACCGGAGACAATTGGCACTTCACCTTTGTCCGGGCGAAGAACGGCCCTCGGATTGGTGCACGGCAGTACCCATTGGACTTCGAGAAAACCAAAAGTCTCGCAATCGCATACAGCGATGGATTGGACTCGCGAGCTGTCACCGGACTCTGCGGCGGCAAGGACGAGGTGCTGTGTATTCGCGTGGCCGGCAACCGCCAGCAGCGCAAAATTGGTGATAGCCCGTTTGAGCGCATTCCATTCGACACCAGCGACTATCGGAAGAACGAAAGCAGCTTCCGCAGCCGTGGATTCAAGTTTGCCGCTGTCACCGCAATGGCTGCGCAGCTCTACCATGTGTCGAGGATAGTCGTCCCGGAAAGCGGTCAGGGCGCATTGGGCCCGGCCATCCTGCCCTTACACAATGTCTATGCCGACTATAGAAACCATCCGGCATTCTTTCGTCGGATGGAGCAGTTCTTGAGCGCCCTGCTCGATTGGAAGATCAAGTGTGAGCAGCCCAGACTTTGGTACACTAAGGGGCAGACGCTACAGGCCTTCCTGAAACTACCCGGGAAAAACCAACAGCATCTGAGCCAGACTCATTCCTGCTGGCAAACCCGTCGCATCGTGAACGATGGTCACCGGAAGCAATGCGGCCTATGTGCCGCTTGTTTGTTGAGGCGGCAAAGCCTTCATGCGGCGGGAGTCGATGAAAGCTCCAACGCCTATGTGGTGTCAGACCTGAAGGTATCCACCGTCAGCGGGGCTCTTCTCCCTGTCACCGAGAAGGCAGACCGGGACATCATGATCGAGTATGGCAGCGTTGGTGCAAGGCATCTGCAGCACCTGGCCGATATGGCCGACTGGCCGGATGAGTTGCTGCACACGCATGCCTCACAGATCGCGTCTGCCACGGGCGAGACGTGCGGGGAAACGACTAGAAAATTGAGGGCCATGTTGAGTGCGCATGCTGAAGAATGGAAAGCGTTTCGATCAGAGCTGGGGGTCAACAGCTTTCTGAACGACTGGATGGATGGGGGACGCAATGAGTGACCTCAACGAACTGAGTTCCCAGGAAATCGGACGCCGCCTGCGAATAGCACGTGAGAATGCCAGCGTGCTGCAAGAAGAGGCGGCGCGGATCGTGGGCGTCTCCCGCCCCACTCTTGTTTCGATTGAGCAGGGTGTGCGCCGCGTACGGATTCAGGAAATCCAGGCACTGGCGCGGCACTACGGGCTCTCAGTCAATGCGTTGTTGCGCCGTGAGGCCGTGCATACCGATCTGGTGCCCAGATTCCGAAAGCTACGCGAGGCCGAAGACGCGCAAACCGCAGAAGCAATTCAGATGCTCAACGACCTGATCAAGGCCGAAGTCGAGCTCGAGAATTTGCTTGGGATTCAGAAAAGCCGAAACTACCCACCGGAGCGCGGTATCAACACTGGTGATGTGATCGCCCTTGCAGAGAAGCACGCTGCGGAACTGCGCGAGTGGCTTGGCCTTGGGCTTGGCCCCGTTGCTGACATCTTCTCGCTGATCGACAAGCAGCTTGGCATCAGACTGTACCAGCGGCGGCTGTCCTCGAGCTCAAAAGTGGCGGGACTTTTCAGCTTCGATGAGGGGATTGGCGCGAGCATACTGCTCAACGCGAACCATCCACTGCCTCGGCGTATTCAGTCCGCTGCGCATGAGCTGGGACATTTTTTTGGCACGCGGCAAAGTCCGGAAGTTCTTGAAACGGACGAGCGGTTTCTGTCGAGGGACGAACGATATGCCAATGCCTTCGGTAGGTCGTTCATGGCACCTGCAGAGAGTTTCGCCGAGAGCTTCCGGCGGATCAAAGAAATCACGGGGAAAATAACCGCTAGACTAATCATCCTCCTTGCTGACGAATATCATATTTCCCGACAAGCTAGCTGTTTGCGTCTTGAAGAATTGGGGTTGGCAAAGAAGGGAACTTGGAGCTGGTTCGAAGGCAGGGGCGGGATTACTGACGAACACGCACGGGAAGTGCTTGGCGAGCCGGTGTTTCTGCGCGATCCGGCTAAGTCTGATGCTGACCGACCTGTCTCTCATCGAATGAGCCTGATGGCACATGCTGCGTGGAAACGCGACCTGATGTCGGAAGGCCAACTGGCGGAATTGCTAAAGATCAGCCGTCTCGAACTTCGCGGCATCATCGATCAGATTGAGCTTGAAGAAAGAGAGACTGATGAGTTGGCCAAGCTCCCTGATTAGCGTAGAGGCGCCACTGGTTCTCGATACGAGCGTGCTAATAAATCTTCATGCTTGTGGGAGCGGCGCGCGTATTCTCCGTGCCATTCCGAACCTGACCCTTGTGCCACAGGAGGTGGCCGCGGAGCTGGACCACGAAACGAGCCGTGCCAACGGAGAACAAGAGTTTCTCAGAGGCATGATCGACAACGAAACTGTCCTCATCGAAGAAATGGTGGATGAAGAATATGAGGTGTTTCTGAACTTGATCACCTCCTCGCCCAGCCTCGGCGATGGCGAGGCTGCGACGATCGCAATTGCATCGAAGCGCGGATGTTGGCCGGTCCTGGATGAACGACGCGGTCGGACCCGGGCAAGCGAACTTTGCAGCGATAAACCTGCTGCGTGGTCACTGGACCTACTGACGCATCCCACCGTTTCAGCGACGCTCGGGCAAGTGCCGGCGCTCGATGCCCTGTACCTTGCGTTGCGAAACGGACGAATGCGAATACCTCCGGAAAGCGCCGATCTCGTAATATCGTCTATCGGCGAGATCCGGGCCCGCGAGTGCACCTGTCTGCCCCAGTATAAGAATCGATTTCTCAAGCTGAACGAGAAAGCATGACGTGGCCTTCTCCGACTGTCGGGGTTTGCTGCACCGCGTCATGACTCGCTTGGGACGACTGGTACCATATCAGGCTTGTCCCCTACTCACCCTGCTCGACCATGACCAACGATCCCGTCCTCATCGCCTACACTGCAAAACGCAACGAGAACTCTGGCAAGACGATCTGGGCCAGGATCGGCCGTGCCTATCCCCATGAAAGCGGCAATGGCCTGAACGTCATTCTTGATGCGCTGCCGATTAACGGGCGCATCATCCTGCTCGAGCCGCAACTTGATGAGAGCGCCATCGACTAAAGACGCGTGGACTCGCTTCAGTTGCCTAGATGCCGGAGATCGCCGTCGCATCGCGCAAGGCGGTGACAATTTCCTCGAAGGGCGGCTGAGACTTGTAGTAGAGCGCGGCGGATTGCGCATAGGCGTCGGCATAAAGCGCGAATGTGTCGGGATCAGCCAACTGGATCGCCTGATTTTCTGCGAGGACCTGGTTGTCGGCCGCGCGGAAGCGTTTCACCTTGTGAGCGGAGTAGTCTTCCGTGCCGATAAATTCGCGCACCGCCGGCACCTGCAAGAGACAATACAGATCGTAGTAGTGGCGCATGAAATTGGCAGGGAAGTCGCCCTCTTCCTGCTGTCTGCGGAACTTTGTTGAAACGGTCTGCAGCTTCTCCACGAAGGTGTAGCCAGGGTGATAGCAGGCGACGTCGACGGCGCGGTTGTCGATCACCTCAACACCGCTCCGGACAGCGTGATCATAGGCCCAGGATGATACCGTCGAAGGCGAATTCGGCGAGACATCATCGAAGCCTACTTCGAGCAGAATTCCGTCCTTCAGGCCTGCAAGCGAACCATTTTGCGAGGGGTATCCCAGCCGAATGCCACCACCGCGGTAATAGTCCTGATCATCGAACGCTGTGTCGCGCTCGATGCTCGTGATGCCGTGGATTGCGATTTTGCCAGCGAGCCAGTCATAGAACGCCTTCCGGCTTTCTACATGGGCTGGTTTTTGCTGCCTCGGACTGACGGCGACGTTCAACTCCGCAGGCGGCTCGATGCGAATGTCGATGTCTTCCGAGAAGCGGTGGATAATTCCAAGACCCTTGGAGAGAGATGTGCCGCCCTTGAGCTCGAAGGATAGGCCCATCTGCTCCAAGCCGTAGAGGCTATGCATGATCCAATAATCCTTCTCCACAAGGACAGGATTGACGGCGAGGTCATCGCCGACAACCCGTATCAGATCAGCAAAATCAGGTAGTTGGTGGAGGTATTCACGAGCCATACGTTATTGCCGCGCTTCAAGGACAGGCTCAAAGAACTTCCTGGCTTTTGAGCCGCCGTATTCTCGCACGGTCCTGCCAAGCGCCTTGGCGTCCATCTTCAAGGCTTTCTGGCGTGCCGCATCGAGCATGGCGGATTTCTGCTCGGCCAGCTGATCAACATTATCGACCAGATCAACCAGCAGAAATTCCTCGGAGGGCTTCAACGGAAAATGAGGCTTTACGCGAAACTCGTACTCGCGCTTGCCCAGCCTGAAGCGGCCATGCCGTTTATGATTATAGACGACGGTTCGATTGTAGAGCTGCGTCGTCCCCAGGCCTAGCGCGTTATACGCATTGGGTGTCGTGAGCAAAAAGCGATGATCCTTGAGGAACGCCTTAACCAGCTTGGCATCCTCGGCAGGCACCGCGCCGAACCGCGAGCGCTTGGGATATGCGTATACCCCGCCTGCCAGCTTGTGGAGGACGCCCTCATCGACCAGCTGCTTCAGGTGCCGGTCAACGGCCTTTGACCATGGAAGCAGATCGGCACGCCGATAAACCTGCCCCGGGCGGAGGTGCTTTTTGAGTTCGTTTAATGCGCTCATAGCTTCAGAGTACCGGAAAGTGCTCCAAGTTGCAAAGTTTTTCATTGAAAATTCATGCAGAGACGAGGTGGGTCAGTATGGACCAAAGACCCGGATCGATGGGATTCTCTAAGGTGGTTTGAGCTTCTAGCGCAGGCGCCGACCGTCTTCGATCATATCGACCTCGGCAATGGTCACATCATCCTTGACCAGGGCTGCCATGACAACGTGGCGCAGACTCGTCTGACGCTGCGCGGCCCGGATTTTGAGCTCGGTCCATACATAGTCTGGCAGCTCGAGATTGAGCGTCTTCATGCGCGAGCGCGGCGTTGGCTGCCCGGCATCATCACGCTCTGAGGCCGCTGCATCTGCGTCCTTCACCGGCGCAACGACAACGGGAGCCCCCTTCTCTTCCCGCTGAGGCCGCTCGAACTTCCCGACCCCCTTCTCACGCGCGAGGCGCTCGATTTTGTCGTCATCGATATCTGGGTCCAGGGGCATAAAGGGTGCGCGTTCTAGTTTCATGATCAACCTGCCTTGCGAATGGTTTCGTGGTCCGCGCCGGCTATCTGGCGGATTTCAGAGACGAGGTTTGCAATCTCAAGCCCTGCCCCCTTCCCCGGCTCAGTGACGGTGGGCGGCTGCCCGTTGAGGAACATTTCCCGGTAGGCGCTGCGCTCAACGAGCGCCGTGCGAAACAGCGGCAGGCCGAGCCGCTCCAATTCGGCATAGGCGTAATCCGTGACGCGGGTCCGCAGCGGAAACACCTTGGTCAGCAACAGCCGATACGGGATCGGGCGACCGGTGGTATCGGCAATGTCGCGAATGTCTCCAACGACAACCAGAGCTTCACGCAGATCGGGCTCGGAGGTCTGGGCCGGGATGACGACAATGTCTGAGCGGGCCAGTGCCTTGAAAAGGGTCACTTCGCGCGTCCCCGGCAGGTCGATGCAAATGTGAGCATAGGCACCGGACTTCTCACTTTGCGAAAAGAACGGCCCAAACTTGGCAGGCTCCACGGCCTTGACCGTGAGATTGTCTATGGGGGCCTTGCGAGACCAGCGATCCAGAGTGCGGTTCTGATCAAGGTCAATCAGCAGCACACCCTCCCCTTGAGCGGCAAGCGCGGCGGCGACCGCGGCGCATGTAGTGGATTTACCCACCCCCCCTTTGGACGAAGCAAATGTGATGATCATTTCAGGCCTGCAATTCTTCGGTTACCCGGATGTGGATTAGTGGTTTTAAGCAAATCAGTAATTAAAGTCTGCCGCATTCGTTCAAATGCACAACAGTTAATTTGCGCAACCATGCAACTAGCTAATTGAATATCTTAGCAAATGTGGAAATATAGAGAAATATAATTGTTCAAATGCGCAATCACGCAGATATGTATCTGTATAGAAACACAAAACTGCAAGCACCCAACTGCACATTTGCTGAATTGCACGATTGGGCGAGCATAGCTTGGGTCTGAAGCCGGCGCAGGGAACGAGCCGAATTGACACCAAACCACCGGGAAAGGTGAGTTTTTGCGGGTGAGACGGGCGCGGCAGGTACGGGGCGGATCGCAAGGGTGCGATGAGTGAGTTTTTGGGCGGCCGCAGAAGTCAGCACATCCTGCAATCTGAATGCGACCGAGCTGTAGAGAAGGGGCCTCAGATATCTTCATGCCATAGGAGCTGCCTGAGCGCTTGCGGGGCGATTGGTCGGTGCACCTCCAGATCTGGAAGAGAGAGGGTCTGCCGGGCTCTGATCTGGCAATTGGGGCCCATCCACGAGCAAGATGTCGAGTGGCGGGCCGCTATCGTGCCTTTTGCCCCCTCACGCCAAGCAAAAGCATCCTATCGTCCAGGATCAACCTATCCAGATCATTGTGCTCTTGAGGATTTCAAGGAATGCGTATCCGCGGCTAGCGGACGCCATGAAACAGGTGCGGCGAAGCGACCGCGTCTGCGGGAGCGAAGGGTGAGGGCCATCAATGTCTTGTGGCCGCGAATGCGGCCACGCCATTCTT
>NZ_JBTLRJ010000002.1:834383-841604 GCF_054482695.1 Devosia sp. CAU 1758
TCCCCCCCCCCCCCCCCCACGCCATTATTGCCGAGCGCATGCGAGGCTCTGGACTCCGATTTGTCACCGATTTGGCCTTTCTCTTTATTCAATGATTCAAGATTCAGATTCAGGGCCACTTTTTGCCAATCGGATCAGTCGCTTACGGCGCCAAAAGTGAGTTTTTGGGCGGGATAGGGGAGTAACTGGGCGGTTTGGGGTGAGAAACTGGGCGCGTAAAGCGGGGAAATGGGCGGTTTGAGGTGAGGAAGTGGGCGCCGACCGTACTCTGAAACACCCAAGGTGAGTTTTTGGGCGGCATGGATTTGGCTAGTCCTCATCGCCAGCAAAACTGATTTGCTCGACCTGACGGCTCCAGCGGGCTTCGCGGCCCACGCGAGAGCGTTCGCGCTCGATATGGGCGGCTTCAATCTGTGAAGCCGTCTTCCGGTCCCAGCTCAGGATCAGCCTCTCGACCATGCGGCCCTTTTTCACCGTGGCCACACGAACCACGAAGTCGGTCAGGTGATTGACCTCCTCAAGAGCGGGTTTCAGGGCGTATTTGTTGAAGTCGGCGAAGCGGGCGAGCTTGCCTTCTGGCACACCCAGATAGGAGCGGAAGGCATCGACGTCGATTTCCTCGAACTGCCGCATCATGCCAATGCGCCGCTCGATCATCTCATAGAGCCGGATCGAGTATTTCGAGCGTAGGGCATACATGATGTGCGACTTGATTGTCGCCCAGGCGCGGCTTTGCGTGATGACAGCGAGGAGGTCCGGCGGAAACGTGTAATAGAAATAGCCGTTGTCCTTTTCCTCCTCGGCATTGGTGCCCAGCAGGTGAATCCGGTAGGTGGTCATACCGCCTGTATGCGGGTCGCGGGCGCGGATTTTCGCCCAGGCACTCATCAGGTTGTCGAAGGCCTCGTCCAGCCGGTCATTGCTATCATGCGAACCCCGAAGCGAAGCCTTGAGAACCTTGTGCACCGGCCGGGTTCGGATGTCGTTCCAGGCATTGGCGAGCAGCTGATTGTAGAGGATGGATTCATTGCGGGTGAGCGGCGTCAGCTCGATGATGTCGACAAGCTCGCGCGGCTTGATGATCTTGCCCCAATTGGTGGGATCCAGCGGGTGGCCGGTAACCTTGATGTCTGTGGCGAGCAGGGGTGCGGTTGTCGGGCGGGATGCGACAGCAGGTTTGGGGAGACGGGTATCCGGTGAACTCACTTATCCGACTGTGCCGTTCTTGGGTGAGCCAGTCAAGAAAAGTGTTCACCCGTAGGCACTTACCATAACTCTCGCCCAATTCCTCACTTATCGAATCGGTGCAGGCAAGGGCATGCCTGATGCGACTCCATCGCCGCCCAATAACTCACTTAAGCGAGTCAAGGAGAGGTTCGGCATCGTCCCTAGGTTTGTTCGTCGTGAAACGATCCTCATTTAGTCATTAGACCTACTGACCGCGTCTGATATAATCCATATAGAGGCAGTCTATGGATTAGGGCCGACCAAATGCCTAAGAAGCGTATTGAAGAGGACCTTCAGCCACCGGTTTCTGAGCGCCATGTCAAGAAGGGGCAAAGGGCGGTCGCATTGGCGCGGAGGTCGGTGCCGACGCCACAGAGAAAAACTACTCCGCCGCGGGTGAAGGCGGCACTAATGGCAATCAGCGGTTGCCTAAAGGACTCCGGCACTAGAAAATTCTCGAAGACTACATTCGCCGAGGCGCACAGAATAGCATCAACTCTAGTAGAGGATTTTCCATATCCTGACTTTTCGCCCCAAGAGAAGGTTTCTATTCTTTATGGCGCGTTAAAAAAAGCAGATTTTTCGCGTGTTGATGCGCATTTTGATTTACTTGTAGGCGCTAACACTAAACCAAATACAAATTTTTATTTGCAGTTCTCAGAGGCTATATGGTCTTATTTGCGGGAAATTGGGGTGGGGCGATTTCCGCGCCCACCGAAGGAGCCCGTGAAAGATCAGCCCGACAAAACCCTAGCTTATCGTCAGCTACCCGACAGCCCTCCGCGGTACTGGCCCAAACGGCCTAAAGGCGCGGCGGGGCAGGGAGTTGCGGAATCTCTTATTGAATTCCTGAGAGACGTCTACGGACCTTACTTCCCCCATTGCCGGACGAACATGCGGTCGTATTTGAGAAGGAATGACCCTTCCCTCTATCAGGCTATTAATGACTTTGAACGCAGGAACTCGCTTCCTGCGGAACTATATATGCCAACGCGGCCGGATCGGGTGAGGGAGCGCCTCCAACGGGCAGTGGAAGGAGGCTATGATGAGCTCACTCCGGTAGAAAAACACTCTGTCCGTCGGAAACTTCAGCGCATGGACCAAAAGCCATAAAACTTTAACTCCAAAGATTGACATACATTGGAGTAAGGTCAATGATGATGTCGCCGTCGTGGCGCATCATGGAGGTGACAATGGCTCTTACTCCCCACAACGATAACAACCTGTCTCCCACACCCAAGCTCTTGAGCTTGAAAGCGGTGCTTGAAAAGATTCCCTATTGCCGTGCGCACATCTATCGCATGGAGGCAAAGGGGGACTTCCCTCGACGGGTGCAAATCGGCAAGCGGCGCATCGGTTGGTGGGAAACCGATATCCAGGGTTGGCTCAGCGAGAGGCCATACGCGGAGCCCAGGCCGGACGACGAGTAGATCTCTCTTTATACAGCGCAGCTAACGATGAAAGCGCTGCCCGTTAAGGGCGCGCTTTTTCGTGCGCCGAATTCGCATCTGTGTGATCCCAAAACCGAAGAGGGAACGGGGTTTAGGTCCCGTATTCAAGTAAAAGGGACCGTGGATAGCATGCGGGTATCCGGCGAAACGGCCTGCAGTTAAGCGGTTTAAATACCGCGGCTTTGCAAGATTTTGTGTTCTCCTCCTCCACTTCAGCGCCCTGACGTTCTGCGAGAGCGTGAACGCGCTTGGCACCGCGCACGCGCCATTGGGCTAGATAGCGGTGCTTGGATGGTCGGACGCAAAACGCGGAGACCGATGGGGCGGGGTCGTGCCGCACAATGGAGTCAGTCGAGATGTGCTCGGGGTGAAGCCAGGCTTTTAGTTTTCTAGGACACCAAAGGCGCGGCCGGAGCGGACGCGTTCACTTTCTGTGGATTTTGTGCCAGTGTGGAGCCGTCTCACTTCGTCTCATAGAAGGTCACATCTTTGTTGGTACGATTGTTGGTACCATTCAGCTTCTTGGAAAATTGTTAGTTTATTTACAAGTGCTTAGACGGCTATTTCGATTCCCTTCACCCGCTCCAAAATCCCGCCCCACACCCGATGGCCGTCAGGTGCCTTGCTTGCAGCCTCGCTGCGGCCAGCGAGCGGTATTGCGAGCATGGAGGCGCAGCATGATCGGCAATAACGATGCGCATCCGGCTCCACTCGTGGTGGCGTTTTCGCGACTGCTCTTTCTGGCATTGCTGCTCGCCCTTTGGTGGCTGGCTTCCCAATCCGTCACCCGCAACATCATTCCCACGCCGCTTGAAACGGCGCTGGCCGCCGGACGGCTCTGGTCAGAGGGCCGGCTGCCATCGGCCCTGCTGACCAGTCTTACCACCTATCTGGGCGGCTTCGGGCTGGCCGTCACGGTCGCCCTACCCCTGGGCGTGATCATGGGCGCCTTCGGGCTCCTCGGACGGACGCTTGAAATCTATGTCTATGCGCTGGCTGCCACACCCCGGGTGGCCTTCATTCCTCTCATCATCGTGCTGCTGGGCCTGGGCGTCGAGGCCAAGCTGTTCGTGGTGTTTCTGGGGGCGGTCATGCCGATCATCATCAATAGCTATGCCGGGGTGCGGCAGGCCAACCGGGACCTTGTGGAAATGGCGCGCTCGGTGGGTGCAGGCCGCGTCCGCATCTTCGCCGCCATCGTATTGCCCGGCGCGGTCCCCTATATCCTGGCAGGACTGCGCATCGGGGCGACCATCGGGCTGATCAATACGGTAGTAGCCGAACTCTATACGGCGGTCACCGGCCTCGGCGGGCTGCTGGCGCTTTACGGCAATACCTTCCGCATGGCCGAATACTTCGTGGTCGTACTCACCCTTTCGGCCATTGGCGTGGTAGTCACCGAAGGCTTGCGTCTCGTCGAAAACCGTCTTACGCGCTGGTCTCGCTGATTTCTCAGACTGGATTGTTCAGGCATGTCCCCCGCCCTCAAACTGCTCCTTGCGCCTCTGATGCTGGCCAGCCTTCTGACAGGCGGCGCTCAGGCGCAGTCCGATGCGCCGTTCCGGCTGATCGTCACCCATCTCGAACCGCCGCTGGTGCCCAATTCGGTCATGGACCTTGCAGTGACCCTTGGCTATTTCGCGCGCGAAGGGGTCAATGTCGAGCTGGTGCGCGTGCAGCAGACGCCATCGGCGCTGGCGGCGCTGCAATCGGGTGAGGGCGAAATGGCCAATGTCGGTGTCGATGCATTGCTGCAGGCCATTGCCGCCGGCGCCCACGATTTTCGCGCAGTTGCCTCACCCAACAAGTCGCTGCCCTTCCTGATAGCGGCGCATGACGACATCGACTCAATTGCCGCGCTCGAGGGCACCAGCTTCGGCGTCGGCCGCATCGGCAGCCTCGACCATTCCCTTTCTTCCCTGGTGCTGTCGCAACTGGGCGGCGACATCGAGACAACGCAGATCGTCAGCCTGGGGCAGCCTAATGTGCGCGCCCAGGCACTGCTTGCCGGCCAAATCCAGGCCACCACCATGTCCATCGGCACCTGGAGCCTGCCCGACACCAGTGGCCTACATGTGCTGGTGGATCAGGAGGCCTATTATGCCGCCGCGCCGCTGGTCAACAAGGTCAATGCAGTGACCGGCACAGTGCTGTCGGAGCGTCCGGAGGATGTCGCCGCCGTTATCCGCGCCCTGATCCGCATCAGCCGCGATTTCGCCGCCGATCCGCAACTCTGGGTGGCTGCAATGGCCGACGCCCTGCCCGATGCCGACATCCATATGCTCGAGGAGCTCGCAGAGAACTTTGCCGTGAGCTGGAGCGTCAATGGCGGAATGAGCGCCGATGAACTGGCCTATACGGCTGACTGGCTCCATGGTACGGCGGAATTTGCCGGTCTGCAAACTCCTCCGCTGGAAGCGTGGGTGGATTTCGCACCTGCCGATGGCGCCCTTGCCGTGCTAGGCGTTGAGCCCGGCAAGGATCCGGCGGACCGATGAACCGGAAGGGGCCCGCATTGGGCCCATCGCGCCGGCCCGGGGAAGCAGGCCGCTCGATCCGCTTTGCGGGTGTGACCAAGGCTTTCGCCCGCACCGGGCAGGAGCCGACACTGGCAATAGACGCCATCAATCTTGAGATCCCGGCCCGGCAATTCGTCGCCATTCTCGGCCCATCGGGCTGTGGCAAGAGCACGCTGCTACGCTTGGCCGATGGGCTGATCGAACCCGACAGGGGCCGGATTGAAATCGGGGGCGTCGCACCCATACCCGAACTCGGCATTGGCCTGGTGTTCCAGAATTTCCGCCTGATCCCCTGGCGCAATGTCGCGGACAATGTCGGTTTCGTGCTGGAAGCCGGCGGTTTCCCCGCCGCGGAACGCGACGCACGCGTGCGGGCTCATCTCGACAAGGTCGGCCTGAGCCAATGGGCAGGCCATTTTCCGGCCCAGCTCTCGGGCGGCATGTGCCAGCGGGTGGCGCTGGCCCGCGCACTGGTCGGCGCTCCGGACGTGCTGCTCATGGATGAACCCTTTGCCAGTCTCGATGCGCAGACGCGGGAATTGATGCAAGAAGAATTGCTTGCACTCTGGGACCGTCAGCGTCCCACCATCGTCTTTGTCACTCACAGTGTTGATGAAGCGCTGCTGCTCGCCGACCGGGTGCTGGTGATGGGAGGGGGAGCGATCCTCGATGATCTGGTCATCGACCTGCCGCGTCCGCGCACCATGGCAAGTGTCGCGGGCCTGCCGCTTTATGCAGAATTGCGCGTCCATTTGTGGGCGCAAATCCGGCAGCTTGTCCTGGCCGATCCGGCCTCGGCCTTTTTCGGACGACAAGGGGACAGGCCGGGGCATGACGCTGACGCCTGAGCCTTTCTACCCCAAACCGCCGCGCCCCAGGCAATGCCGCACAAGAGTTCTGTGCGTCCATGATGGCGCCGGTTAAGGCAATATTCCCCACGGGCTTCTACGTAGTTCCCCACTAGGGGGATCCGTATGCCATTTGCTGTTCTCAACGTCCGGCCCAGCCGGCAAAAATCACTGGCCATGGTGCGGATAGACAACCGCAACAAGGACCTGGCCTTCAGCGCCATTGGCCGCACCGTATTGCTCTATGCACCACGCGACGAAGCCCGGCACGGCTATTTCGGCAAGGCGGAAATTGCGGGCGTGCGGCTGGATGCGACCCATCGCCGTTTCATGTTTCTGGACCTGTACGCCATTGAAACCTTTGCACGGACTATCCGGCTCGAAAACGTGGCCGAGCCGCTTGAATCGTTGGCGTACCGCCCCGATGGCAGCATTGCCTTCAGCTATTTCTCCACCGGCATCCGTCTGCTCTGTGCAGATGACCAACAAGCGATAGACCGAATGGAAAACGCGCTGGCGCAACCACGGGGCTTCAGGGCGCCGGCTCAGCCGGTCCTTTCGGCGCCACCAGGCGACAGTGCGGCACGCCCGCGGATCCTCCGGGACGTGGCATTGCGCGACGCACAATTGCGCTGGGTGGTGCTGGAGCATTATGGCTCCGCCTGCGCGGTCTGCGGCAGCAATCACGGCGATGCCGAGCGGGGGCTGTACGAGGTGGAAGTATGCCACGTTCAGGCGCTCAAATTTGGCGGCCCCGATGTCATCACCAATGCGCTGCCCATGTGCCGTACCCATCACTGGGCCTATGACATCGGATTGTTTACGCTGGCGCCGCAGGGACAGATCCTGGTCAGCAACCGCATGACGCCCGATCTGCGCACGCGCTTTAACGGCCGCAGCAGGGCCTGGTTCGCCGAGGCCGCAGCCATCCGCCCGGCGGCCGAACATTTGCGGTTTCATCGCGAGATGGTATTTCAGAACTAGCGCTGGAACGTCAAAGATCCGAGACCCTTGAATGACAAAAGCCCCCGCTTTTGGCGGGGGCTTTTGTGATTGGCATCGTTGTTGAGACTTAGGTGTTTTTTGCAGACCTTGCAGTGACCTACTCTCCCAAGTCTTGAGACTTAGTACCATTGGCGCGGAGGGATTTGACGGTCGAGTTCGGGATGGGATCGG
>NZ_JBTLRJ010000003.1:0-650931 GCF_054482695.1 Devosia sp. CAU 1758
GAGCCGGGCGTAGCTGGGTCGCTCCAGTTGCGCGTCTAGGAAGCGGTCACCCTGCGACGAGCGTTCAAAGGGGTCCGGAGTCCTCTACGAAAAACCGGTGTCCCGAGGCGGCGACGTCTCTATCTACTAAAATTTACTGAGACGCACGCGCCTCGGGACACGTCCATTTCTCAACCGGAAGCCGCGAGGCGATCCGGCGCGCTGACGCGTCCATTGGTCGAAAAGGAGCCAGACCCGCCCCGAGCGCCGCCACCAACACCCGCGCCTATCCCTTCAGCATCTCGGGTTTGGCCACATAGCGCAGCACCATTTCCACCGTGTTCGCCTTGAGCCGTTCCAACATGTCCGGGGCGCCGAAATCGCGGGCGAAGAGTTGCGAGAAGGTGGCGCGGTTCGAAACATTGAAGAAGCACAGCGCGCTGATCTGCCAGTGGATTTCCAGCGGGTCGAGGCCGGCGCGGAACTGACCTTCGGCGAGGCCCCGCTCATAGAGGTCCTTGATATGGGCGATGGCCGTCACATTGAGGTCGCGAACCACGCTGGAGCGTTCCAGATATTGCCCGTGGTGGATATTCTCGATCATCACCATGCGGATGAAATCCTCATGCTGGTGATGATGCGCGAAGGTGAATTCCACCAGTCGTTTCAACCCATCGACGGGCGAGAGGCCGGCAATGTCCAGTTCCGCCTCGCCCTCGCGCACTTGGGCATAGGCGCTTTCGAGCGCACTGAGATAGAGCCCTTCCTTGTCGCCGAAATAATAATAGATCATGCGCTTGGACGAGCGCGTCTTGGCCGCGATCTCGTCGATGCGCGCGCCAGAAAGGCCATTGAGGGCGAATTCCTGGCTCGCCACCTCGATGATGTTCTTGCGCGTTCCTTCCGGGTCCTGCTGCCGCGTCGAATTTTTGCGCGCCGCTTTCCGCACCTCAGACCCGCTCTCCGACATGGCTAAAACGCTTTCCTCAGTCCCGCCCGCAATTGACCAAACTAACCAGTTCGTACATTGTGGTGTAAATCGCCTATGGTCTTGTACCGGCGAGACCTAGGCGAAAACAAGGGCGGATAGGCCCTGCGGGGGAGCGTAGCAATGTCCAGTGAGCCCGATCGGGTGCGAAATGCCTTTGCGCTGATCGACGCCAACCGTGTGGCGGACGCATCGGGCGGCGCGACTGCCGTGCGCATCGGGCTCATGGGGCGCGGCATTGGCTCGTCCTTAACCCCCGTCATGCATGAGGCCGAGGGCAGCCGCCACGGCCTCGACTATCGCTACGATCTGATCGATTTCGACCGCCTCGGCCTCCAGGACGCCGATCTCGATACTATGCTGCAGGGCGCCCGGGCCCGCGGCTATTGGGGCCTCAACGTCACCTATCCCTTCAAACAGGCCATCGTTCCCCTGCTCGACGATCTGGCCCCCGAGGCCGAACTGATCGGTGCCGTGAACACCGTGGTGCTGCGGGAGGGCACCTGCATGGGGCACAATACCGACAGCTGGGGTTTCGCCCAAAGCCTGCGGTCCGGGCTGGGCGCCGTGCAGGTGGATCATGTGGTACAGGTCGGCGCTGGCGGGGCAGGGGCCGCTATTGCCCATGCCCTGGTGCAATTGGGGGCCATGTGCATCGACGTGGTCGATGCCGACGCGGGCCGGGCAAAGGCGCTCTCGGCCCATATCGCCCGCACCTCCAAGACCCGTACTCAGGCCCTCGCGCCGGCCCAGCTGGGCGAAGTGATCGGTCTTGCCGCCGGCATCGTCAACGCCACCCCGGTGGGCATGGAGAAATATCCCGGCCTGCCATTCGATCCGTCTCTGCTGCGCCGCCGCCAATGGGTGGCCGATCTCGTCTATTTCCCCAGGGAAACCGAACTGCTGCACCGTGCCGCCGAACTTGGCTGCCGCACCTTGCCCGGCGGCGGCATGGCCATCTATCAGGCCGTGCGGGCCTTTCGCCTCTTCACCGGCATCGAGCCGGACAGCGCCGAAATGGGCAAGACCTTTGCCGCCTATGCCTGATTGCCGAGCTTGCCGGTCGAAAGCACGTGCTCGACCCCGCTGGTGACATGCCCGGCCAGCATGGCCAGCGCCCCCTCGACATGGCGCTGCATGGCCATGTCGAACAGCGCCTTGTGGTCCGCGACCACGCCGGCGCCGCGAAAGCTTACCGCCAGCATGTGATAGCGCAGGAAGCGGTCGAATACGGCCGCATGCAGGTCCAGCAGCGCTTGCGAACCGCAGGCCGAGATTAGCGCGTTGTGGAAGGCAAAGTCATAGCGCACCCAGTTGACCGTGTGGCGCTCCTGGCCGGCCAGCAACCGCTTCTCGGTCGCTGCCAGCTTGTGGTGTGCGGCCACCACCCTTCCCTCCCATTCAAGGTCGCCTCGGGACAGGGAAAGGCTCAGCGCGTGGCTTTCCAGCAACAGGCGCAGATCGGCAATCTCGCGCAGATCCTGCACCGTCACCGGCGCTACCATGAACCCCTTCTGCCCCTCTGCCATCACCAGCGATTCGCTGGCTAGGCGATTGAGGATTTCGCGCAGCGTGCTTACGCCCACATCATAGCGTTCGCGCAGCGCCTCCAGCCGCAACTTATGCCCGGGCGCCAGGCGACAGGCGATAATATCTTCGCGAAGGCGGTGGTAAGTCGCTTCTCCCACGCTGGGAGGAGTCAGGCTTTCGATCATCATTTTCATCTGGTAAAATCAAGTCCATCTGATAAATAGCAAAATATGGTATAAAATGGAAGTGCGCTGATCTTTTGGTCGTACAGGCCGTTGACATGAACGAACTGTTTCGTACAAAGTAGTCAAGAGCTGGTGGCGGGAGGTCATCGGCCTCAGGCCGGGCAGGCCTGGTGGGGGTTGCGACCCTTCAAGGCATCGGACCGGACCCGCCGTGCGGATTTGGATCTCATGATGCAGAACCAAGAAGGAGTGCAAGGCACTCCAGGGAGGAATATTGATGACCATTTCGCTTTCGCGTCGCGCACTCATGGTGGGCGGACTGCTGTTGGCTGCCGCATTTCCGGCCATGGCACAGGATAAGCCGGTGTTGCGCTTCTCTGCCGTGTTTTCGGAGCAGGATATCCGCGCCGAGATGATGAACTTGCTGTCTTCGCAGGTGGCCGAGGACGTCACTATCGAGACCTATCTCGGCGGCAACCTGTTCAAGCAGGGGACCGAACTGGTCGCGCTGCAGCGCGGCAACCTCGAAATGGGCAATATTGCCCCACAGGATATTTCCAACCAGATTCCGGCCTGGTCGCTACTGACCTCGGCCTACCTCTTCCGCGACGCCGCTCATCTGCGCGCCTTCTTTGACAGCGATCTGGGCGCCGAGTTCAAGCAAATGGCCTCCGACCAGCTCGGAATCCGCGTGCTGGGTCCGACCTATTTCGGTGCCCGCCAGGTGGGCCTGCGCGGCGACAAGCAGATCAACACCCCAGCGGATATGGCTGGCATCAAGCTGCGCATGCCCGGCGGCGACGCCTGGCAGTTCCTGGGCCAGTCGCTGGGCGCCAACCCCACGCCGATGGCCTATGCCGAAGTCTATACCGGCCTGCAGACCGGCGCCATCGACGGCCAGGACAATCCGCTCCCCAATGTGGAGAACATGAAGTTTTACGAAGTGATGGACCAGATTGTCCTGACTTCGCACCTTGTGGGCTTTGACCTTCTGGTCATCAGCAATACCGCCTGGGATGCGATGAGCCCGGAACAGCAGGAGGCCTTCCAGGCCGCCGCTACCGTTGCCATTGACTTCAGTCAGGAAGAACATCTCAAGCGCGAGGCCGAGCTGGTCGAACGCTTCAAGAGCGCCGGTCTCGATGTCTATGAGCCGGACCAGGATGCGTTCCGCACCTATGCCCAGCAGATGTATCTGGAATCCGATCTGGCCAAGGATTGGCCGGAAGGCGCCGTGGATACCATCAACGGCCTCTAGGACCTGATCCCTCGGGGCGGTGCCAAGGCTTGGCGCCGCCCCTTGCTTTGCGGCATCTTCGGTCGACCCGGCCGACCACAGCGGAATCCCGTCATGCCAACCTCTATGCACCATCTCGGCGCCTGGCTTCATGCCAGGGCGGAAAACCTCCTGGCTCTGATGCTCGCGGTCATGTTCGCCGTGTTCATCCTGCAGATCGTCTTCCGCTACCTTCTGAACTTCCCCATTGGCTGGACCCATGAGGTCAGCGTTATCATGTGGATATGGCTGGTTCTATTCGGTTCGGCCTTCGTGGTGCGCGACAGCGAGGAAATCCGCTTCGACATTCTCTATGGCGCGGCGCGCGGCCGGGTGAAGCGGACCATGGTCGCCATGACCGGGCTTATCCTGGTGGCCCTATTTGCCATCTCGCTGCCGGCGGTCATCGACTACATCACCTTCATGAAGGTGGAAAAGACCGCCTATCTCGATATCCGCTTCGACTATCTTTATTCCATCTACGGAATCTTTGCGCTCGCCATGATCGTGCGCCAGCTCTGGCTGACCGGAAGGGCGGTATGGGGCAGGGGTGATGACGACTTCGATCCGGGCCGCGCGGGGTCGGGCGTATGACCGTCTCCCTCGCTTTCCTTGTCGCGCTGGGGCTGATCACCTTCCTGGCTTTTTTCGGCCTGCCAATGGGCCTGGCCATGATCTCCGGCTCCATCCTCTATCTGCTCATGCGCGGGCAGGACATGGGGATCGTTGCCGAGCAGTTTCTCAACGGCATGTATTCCAACTACATCATGCTGGCCGTGCCGCTGTTCATCCTCGCCGCCGAAATCATGAATTCGGGCTCCCTGTCCGACCGGCTGCTCAAATGGTGCGACGCGCTTGTCGGGCGTTTCCGGGGCGGGTTGGCACAGGTCAATGTGCTGCAATCGATCGTCTTTGCCGGCATGAGCGGCTCGGCCGTGGCCGACGCCGCCGGCTCGGGCAAGATGATGCAGCACATGATGACCAAGGATAACAAATACACGCCCTCCTATGCCGCTGCGCTGACTGCCGCCACGGCTGTGATTGGTCCCATCATCCCGCCCTCCATTCCCATGGTGCTCTATGCCCTGGTGGCCGATACCTCCATTGGCTACCTGTTCCTTGGCGGGCTGGTGCCGGGCCTCCTGATGTCGCTGTTCCTCATGGTGCAGATCGGCGTCACGGCCCGGATCAAGAAGTTCCCCGTCGAACCACCCGTGCCGCTGCGCCAGCTTCCCAAAATGACTTGGGAAGCGCTGCCGGTGCTGATGATGCCGGTGGTGCTGATGTGGGGCATCTATGGCGGCGTCACGACCCCAACTGAGGCGGCTGCCGTTGCCGCCGCCTATGCGCTCATCGTCTCCATCGTCGTCTATCGCAGCGTCCGCGCCGGTGATTTCTATCGCTCACTCCTGGTGAGCGCCAAGACCACGGCCTCCATCGGCATGCTGATCGCCGGGGCGTTGGTGTTCAACTATGTGGTGACTATCGAGAATATCCCGCGCAGCCTCTCCATGCTGCTGCTCTCCTGGGATCTTGATCCACTGATGTTCCTGATCATTGTGAACATCATCCTCTTGATCCTGGGCTGCGTGCTCGAGGGCACGACCATCCTCCTGGTCATCGTCCCCGTGCTGATCCCCACAGCACAGGCGCTGGGCATCGATCTGGTGCATTTCGGCGTCGTCGTGGTGGTCAACATCATGCTCGGGCTGATTACCCCGCCCTATGGCCTCTTGCTCTTCATCATGACCCGCATATCTGGGTCCCCGATGAAGGCGCTGATCGGCGATGTCATGCCGTTTCTGATCGGCCTGATGATCGCCTTGGCCCTCTTCACCTTTGTGCCTGAAACGGTGCTCTTTCTGCCAAAGCTGTTCGGTTATCGGGGAGCCCTGCTGTGAAACCGATCTACATCCTCAATGGCCCTAACCTCAACCGGTTGGGCAAGCGCGAGCCGCATATCTACGGCACGACCACCCTGGCCGAAGTTGAGGTCAATTGCCGTGCCGCCGCCGGCGACCACCCCGTGGTCTTCCGCCAGACCAACAGCGAAGAAGCTCTCATCAACTGGGTCCACGAAGCCATCGACGAGGCCTGCGGCATCATCATCAACCCCGCCGCCTTCACCTTCACCTCGCTCGCTCTCCTCGACGCTCTGAAGATGGTCGACGCCCCGGTGATCGAACTGCACATCTCCAATATCCACAAACGCGAACAGATCTACCACCGCTCCTATGTATCAATGCGCGCGGACGCGGTCATCGCAGGCCTGGGCGCAAGGGGATATGACACGGCGGTGAGGGCAATGCTGGAAATGCTTGCCGCCTAACCCCAACGGTGTACTTGAAACCAGAAGGTGCGTGCCATCCGGATGACAGGATCTCATGGCACGGACCTTTGACGCGCCCACGGCAGTCAGCTTGGCCTGGATGTTGATGCGACACGACCAATTCACTCAGTGGCGGGTGAAGTCGCGCCAGCTGGCGCTTTGCCCTTTAGGGGCGATACCAAGGCATCCGCCATGGCCTCGGCCGGCTGGTGATAGCTCGCCAGATCGTAACTTGGCGAGGCGGCGAGTGACACGTCGTCCAAATTGGTCTCAACAGTGCCCTCTGGCACACGCCGCCTGACGAACCAAAAGATGGCGAGAGGCATCGGTGCGGCGGGGTTTGAATGGCGGGGAAAAGGCGATGCAATCTGGAGCTGGCGTTGGACTTTGTGAATACTACGCCGAACGCGAAACGGCGCTAAAGCTCCCCTGAGATGGAGAGTTGGTCTCGGCGTTGGAGTTAACAGCACGTTGGCGCAGACAAGGACAGCGGCCACGCCCACGGAGCCCTTAGCTGACTGTGGTCCACAGGGCAGCGGCAGCAGCAACAGGCCCTGAATTCTTTGGGCGTGAAGCTTGTTTCCCGCTTGAAGAATTTACTGAAATGGATTGCTTCCTGAAATCCGAGCTTTTCCGCAATGACGCCGACCGGCATATCCGTATGAACCAGCAGGCGTTTGGCTTCGAGATTGATGCGCTTCGCGATGAAGGCTTTCGCGCTCATTCCGGCCGCCAATCCCGTTGCCCGGGTCAGGCTCTTTTCGCTGCATCCGAGATGGGCTGCATAGTCGCTAAGCTGCTTCCATTCCGCGAAGTGCTGGTCGACAGATTTTTGAAAACGATTGAAGCGGAGAAGCGCGCCAAAATGGTGCGGCTCCTGAGTTCGCCGCTGGCCATAGAGGACGGCAAGCCAGGCGGCGAAGGCGTATAATTGGTAACGTAACAGCACATGGACACCGGCGGTCAGTGCCCTTGGCTGAGCGGGTGTGCGGCTTGGCGAATTGCTCGATAGTGAAGCCGTATCTATCACGCTATCCTTCTGCATCCGGCGGAACATCCGTCGCTCGCTTGAGCTCATTGTATGGAAGATCACCGTCGCCCTAAATCGCAGCCTTCCAGCTCTGGGGGCGATAGTCTGGCGCTGGTGCGGTTGAAGGCTATCGATTGTTAGGTGACGGTTGTCGTTCAAGGCCGTCACACGAGTACAATCCATCTTTGCGTAGGCGTAGAGTTGAGATTTCCCTGGGGGCGAGCTCGATGTGATCGCGCCCGATGCCGACGGTGGCCAGGACGCCTGACAGATCAAGCGCGCGCATGATCAGTCCGTCGCTGTCTTCCGCGCCCTTGAGTGCGGTGACCATGCCGCCCTTTGATTCGACGCGCAGCCACTGACCATTGTGATCGCCTGCACCGCCTCGGCTTACATGTGGAGTAGTCACCACGGGCTTGTTGAGCCGTTCGGCTAGCGTCGCCGCATCCAGCCGTGAAACTTCAGGGGCCGCGTGAAGCAGAATGGTAAAACTCTGCTCGCCTTGATCCATGTAGCGATAGCGCGCGCCGTCCTCGGCTGGAATCGGGTCGTGATGGGCAAAGATCGGAGCGCGGACGGCGGTTATGTAGAGCGTGCCGTCGTCAGCGGCGTAGGAATATTTGGCGTCGTTGATCACGGCCACGTCGTGACCTTTGGCCGCTACCCGCACCCAGCGCTGGCCGGGCACTTCTCGGCCTGTATCGGGTCGACTTTCCCAGCCGCCAGGCACCTCATATTCAAACCGCTTGCCGCCCAGCGGATAGGCCAGACGCAGTAGCTTGCGCTGCTCGCGCCAGTCCAATGTCACCCGCAATTCCACTGGCAGGGCCGGGTCGGTAGGAAGCACGATCAGCGTGGTGAACATGGAAAGACCATGCACTGCGGTCGATTCCACGGTGGTGCGAACCGGTCCATCCTCCACCACGCGGACGCCAGCGAGCTGCATCGCACGGCCGGAAAAACCAAAGCGGTCGGTGCCATGCGTCCAGGTGTCGCTCGGATCATCGACGACGACGCCCAGATGCCCCGGCGCGGTGAACAGCTCGATGCCACTCTCCCGGTTGACGAGGCTGGTGATGGCACCGGTCTCACTGGATAATTCGAGTGTATAGCCCGCTGTCTCGAACCGCAGCAGACCCTCATGAGGTCGGCCAAAGCTGACGCCCGGCGCCTTGATGCCAGCGTCGTTCGCTGTAAAGCGCAGCACGCGATGGCCATAGGCGGGCACTTCGAGCAGAAATACCAGTCGCTGCAATCCCGTGGTCTTGCCAGCGGGATCAATATACTGGAACGGAATGGATTTGCCGTCTTCGTCCAGCAACAGGCGCGTGGTCTGCGTATCCTTGTCCACCCACGGCTCGGCTTCGACGAGACCGGTTGAGGTGACGCCGGTGAAATTCATCACGACGAACGTCGCATCTGTCGGATCGACTGGCGGGGCAATGGTGCCATCGAGGCGCCGGACCGCTGCATTGAGCAGTTCCTCGGCCCCGGCGATGACGCCAGCCAGTTCGCGCTCGCTGTCGACGCAGGCTGTCTCGATACTGGTGCCCCCGAGCGTGTCGTGGAACTGGTTGAACAGCAGCACTTGCCAGAGCGCGGCAAAGCGCGCCGCCGGATAGGCGGTGCCGGTCGCCTTTTGGGCTAGGGCATAAGCGGCTTCGGCCTGTTCGAGCAGGCTCTCGGCCTTGCGGTTGAGCGCCTTGAGTGAAGAGGCGACCGAGTAGCAGCCGATGGCGTGGAACTGCAGCTCTGCAACGACGACCGGGAGGTCGCTGGTGTCTACCTCGCGGAAGAATCGTTCGGGGTCGGAAAAGGTCACCGGCTCGCCTGCTGCCAGCCGGGACTCGATCTCAGCGATATTCTCAATTGTCGGTGCACCACCGTGGTTGCCGACGCCATAGAAGCACATGAAGTCATGGCCGTGTCTGGCCATATGCGCATAATGCTGGTCGATCTTGGGCGGCAACGGGGTGGAGCGCTTGGAGGTGTTGTAGGCGTCCTGAATTCGGAAGGCCGGCAGGGCCGAGCCATCCGGCGACTGCCATGTGAACAGCTCTCCGGGCAGGTCCATTTCGTGCGGGCCAGGGCGCATGAAGGTGTAGCTGGTAAAGCCAGTATGGCGCAGCAGCATCGGGAAGGTGCCGGGGTGCCCAAAGCTGTCGACATTGTAGCCGGTCGTCGGCTCGAAGCCGAATTTCTCCATGAAATAGCCCTTGCCATATAGGGCCTGGCGGATAACGCTTTCGCCATTGGGCACATTGCAATCGGGCTGGATCCACCAGCCGTTGACAATTATCCAGCGACCCTCGGCGACGTAGCGCCTGATCTCGGCAAACAGTGCCGGTTCCAACTCCTCGATCCAGCGATAGATATGCGCTTCGCCCTTGGTGAAGACGAAACCCTCACCCTCGCGCAGCCGGTCGATGGCCGCCCAGCAGGTGCCGATGGCCTCCGCGCATCCCTCCTGCCAGCGCCAGAGCCAGACGGGGTCGAGATGGGCATTGCCGATAAGGTGCAGAAGTGGACGCTTTGCTTCAGTCATACAAATGGTCTCGGGTCAGAGAGCGATGGAGATGGTGTAGCGGCCGGAGCTGAGAGTGAATTGCGCGTCGGGAAGAGGCAGGGCGCTGTCGCATTGCAATAGGGACAGGGGCGCATGGGGCAGTTCGATCTGGCCGGTGCAATTTGGCGGGATGAGAATGGTCCAAGTGACCATGTCCCCCTCGACACGCCAGGCGCTTTCGACGCGACCAGTCGGGGCGTCGTAATGCGCCTCGACCCAACCCAGCCGCCGGTCGAATTGGGGCCGCATGCGAATTGAGCGATAGCCCGGTTCGGCCTCGTCCCAATCGATCCCGGCGACGCGCGTATAGAGCCATTCGCCCACCGCGCCATAGGCATAGTGGTTGAACGAGTTCATGTTGACGCTCTGGAAGCCCTTGTCCGGAGTCCAGCCGTCCCATCGCTCCCAGATGGTTGTGGCGCCTTGTGCGATCGAAAAGCCCCAGCTCGGATAGGTCTCGTTGAGGAGGAGGTCGTAGGCCCGCTCCGGCGCGCCGGTGTCGCTGAGAACTGGGCAGAGGTGCTTCACCCCGAGAAACCCCGTTTGCAGGTGACCGTCCGCTTCATCCAGCTTGCGCAGAAGGTGCGCTCCGGCCTGTTCATGCAGGTCGGGCGGCAGCACGGCAAAATCGAGGGCCAGCAGATAGGCGGTCTGCGTGTCGCCCTTGATCCGGCCATCCGTCTCGACATAAGCGGCTATGAAGGCCTTGCGAACCGCTGCGGCCTGATCTTCGAAGTGTCTAACCATGTCGACACGCCCTACAACGCTGGAGAGCTTCGCCATCAATTCGGCCACATGCACCCAATAGGCCGTGGCGACCATGGTGCGGTCCGAGGCCGGGCCAACACTCAGCCAGTCGCCGTAGTTGTTGTAGACCGCATTGACCCGCAGATGGTCCGGATTGGCATCGGCAATGTGCTTCAGCCAGGCCACGAGCCGGTCAAAGTGCTTTTCGATCAAGGCCTTGTCGCCATAGCGCAGCCAATGCTGCCAGACCATGATTACCGGCGCATCGCCCCAGCCGGGGGCGCCAGGCTGGGCCGACTGGCGATAGGGATTGAGCGGGCGCGAGGGCGCAATATCGGTAAAGGCACCGTCCGGAAGCTGGGCCTCGGCAATGTCCTCAAACCATTTTTCGAGGAAAGCCGAGACTTCCATCACATAGCCGGCGGTTTTCCAGAACACCTGCGCATCGGCGCTCCAGCCCAGCCGCTCGTCGCGCTGCGGGCAATCGGTAGGCACCGACAGGAAATTGTCGCGCTGGCTCCATTCAATATTGGAAATCAGCTGGTTGACCATGGGTGAGCCAGTCTGCATCGCCGCCGTCACCGGCAGGTCGTTGTGGATGGCGATGCCGGTGAGCGTGACTTCATCGGGCGACACGCTATCGGGCAGGATCAGCTCGACAAACTGGAAGCCATGGAAGGTGAAGCGCGGCTTGAAGCTTTCGCGGCCTTCGCCCTTGGCGATGTAGTGATCCACGGCGACAGCGTGCCGCAAATTGGCGGTATAGAGTTCGCCTTCGCCGTCCAGCATTTCGCCATGGCGCAGGGTGAAGCGGTCGCCTGACGTGGCCTGCACCTCAAGCTGCATATAGCCGGCGATATTCTGTCCCAGGTCATAGATGTGCCCGCCGGTCTTTGCCCGGTGCAGATAGCGCGCCGGGAAACGCACAATTTCGCGCACCTGCGGGGCACGGGCGGCTTCGCGGCGCGGCGGGCGGGGTTCGGGGGTGAATACGTCCACCGGCTGCCAGCGCGCATCATCAAAGCCCGGTTCGGCCCAGCCCGGCATTTCCAGCCGCGCGTCATAGAGTTCGCCCATCAGGAAATCGCTGTAGCAGACCGGACCCTGCATGGTGCGCCAATCCGCGTCACTGACGATCCGCTCGATTCGCCCGTCGGCATATTCGAGATGCAATTGGCACAAGAGGGAGGGCCGCCCGCCATAGTGATTGCCGGCGCGGCGCTGATTGTGCCCGACCCGGCCCGAATACCACCCTTCGCCCAGGAGCGCGCCCAGGGCATTGGCACCCGAGCGCACCAGATCGGTCACGTCATGGGACTGGTACTCCACTCGCTGGTGATAATCGGTCCAGCCCGGCGCCATCACCGCATCGCCGACGCGGGTGCCGTTGAGATATAGCTCGTAGAGCCCCAGCGCCGTCACATAGACCGTGGCGCGCACCGGCTTTTCAGGCGTTGCGAAATCGCGCCGAAAATGGTCGGCGGGGCGCGCCTGCCAGCGATTGTCATAGGGATTATCGGCCGGCGCCTCGCGCCCGGCGGGAAGCACGAAATAGCGGGCAATCCACTGCGCCTGCCAGTCTTGCTGCTGCATCAGCCCGGTGAAAAACTGTTGTGTCTTAGCCCAGTCCGTAGGCGTGTCCGCCTCGTCCCAGACCATGACAGTCCAATTATGGACCCGGTCCGACTGCAGGTCGGGTCCGGCGTACTCGATCTGCCGCGTCTGGGCGGACAGGACCTTGCCGCTGTCCCATAGCGTGGTCCTGCCGGCATACACCACCAGCCGATAGGCGGTCTGGCGCCGGTCATGGCCATCGCCCTCCAGTGCCCAGCCGAAGCGCGGGCGGGGGCGGTTGAGGCCAATGGGTGCACTCTGGTGCTCGCAGCGGAGCGCGACGGGACGCAAGGCAGTCACCTTAAGAAACTCGACGATGGTGGCGGTATGGGGCGCTAGAGGGCCAGCGCCCGTTCCCGCGCATTGCGGATATGGGCTTCCATGGCCGCGGCCGCCTTGTTGCGGTCGCGCTCCAGAATGGCATCGATAATGGCCAGGTGATCGCCAAAGGCCGCCGGCAGCGTGGTGGCGCTCAGCGTAATGCGATCGAGCTTGATCAATCGCACCCGGATCGAATTGACGTCATAGGCCTGGGCCAGCAATTCGTTCTCGGTGAAGTCGATGAGCAATTCATGGAAGCGCGTATCGACGTCCTGGCTTTCCTCGAAGAATGCGGTGCTTCGCTCCGCCTTGAGTCGTTCGAGGATTTCCAGGTGCAGCCGCTTCTGCTCCTCGACCATCTCGTCCGGCATGCGGTCCACGGCGTAGAGCGTCGCCTCGCGCTCGAACGCCATGCGCATCTGATAGGCGTCCCGGATCATGGGCAGGTCGATGGTGGTGATCTGGATTCCGCGCTGCGGCATCACATTGAGCAGGCCCTCGGCCTCAAGCCGCGGCAGCAATTCGCGCAGCGCGCCGATGGACAGGTCCAGCGTCTGCACCAGTTCGCGCTGCGACACGACCTGGCCCGGACGCAGCCGTCCGGCGAGCAATTCCTGCTGGAAGCGCTCATAGGCCGCCTTCTTCACCGAGGCCGGCGCGGTGCCCAATGGCTCGGCTATGCTGGACGAACGGGCCATATTCCCCTCCATGGCTCGACTGATCAGGCGGCTTTGCGCACCGCAAAGCCGGTGCCCTCGATGGCGTCAAAGACCATGTTGGCCCTCTCCGGCGCCAGCGCCATCAGCGGCGGCATGGCGCGCGACCATTCCGTGTCCTTGTAGAGTGCGGCAAGCACGGCCTTGAGGGCAAGCAGCGCGCCATTGCCATCCACCGCTTCGATGCGTGTAGCGGCATTGGCCTTGAGCGGGGCCGAGGCTTCGGCATCGGGCGCCTCGTAGAGCGCGCGCAGATCCTTGCTGAACACATTGGGCATGCCGCCGATCATGCCGGCACCGCCGCGGGCGAGCAGGTTGGGCAGGACGCGGTCATCGCCGGTAAAGATCGACAGCTGCGGAAAGCCTTCCGCCAGTTCCACGCCGCTTTCCAGCTTGCCGGTGGAATCCTTGATGCCCACGATCCGGTCGCCAAACCGCGCAATCAGCTTGCGGACCAGGCTCGGGGTGAAGGTGATGCGCGAGAATTGCGGGATATTGTAGAGCAGGATGTCGAGATCGGGATGGCCCGCCCGCTCCAGCGCCCTCTCGAAAAAGGCGACAATGCCCTCCTCGGTGGCGCTGGCATAATAGAAGGGCGGCAGCACCAGGGCGCCGCGACAACCCAGTGCCGCGATCTCGGCAATCATGCGGCCTGCCTCGTCGCTGCTGGGCGTCATCACCGAGGGAATCTGGCGCCCCATGTCGGCGCCGGCATCGCTCAGCGCCCGCAGTGCGGCGATCTTCTCATTGGTGGAAAACGAAGCCCCCTCGCCGGTTGTGCCGAAGGTCGAAACGAAGCTGCAACCCTCGTTCAAAAGCCGCGCGCAATGCATGGCCAGACGCCCTGCATCAATGGAGAATTGCGGGCTGACCGGGGTCACCGATGCGCAAATGATTCCGGAAAGGTCTGAATTTGCCAAGGGTTAGTCCTCCGTCTGGGCCTTGTCAGCACACTGATACAATCAGTTATCACATCACTGTTTACATCAGTCGTTTCCTGTTGCAAAGTCCACCCGTCAAAACAAGCGGACACTTTCACTGGCGAGCTGATGCCGGAGAGGAGGAAGTGAGCCGCATCCAACATCGCTTGAGAGGGAGGATCGAAATGACCCTTAAGCAAACCGCCTTGGTCGCCATGACCGCCACTGCACTCGCCACCCTGATGGCGGCGCCCGCCTTTGCCCAGGACAAGCTGGAACTCAAGTTCACCACCGTGTCGGTGCCCACGGACCTGCACACCCAGGCCATGAAGGTCTTTGCCGAAAAGCTCGAGGAGCTGGTCCCCGGCCGCTTCGACACCCAGCTTTATGACTCGGGTTCGCTGTTCGGCCAGAACGCCGATCTCGATGCCTTGCAGCGCGGCAATGCGGAAATGGCTTATGTGGCATTCCAGCTGATCGCCGACGCCATTCCCGAATATGGCCTGTTTACCGCCGGCTATCTGTTCCAGAGCCCCGAGCACTATCGTGCCGTGCTCGAAAGCGACATCGGCACCGAATTCAAGCAGCGCGTGTCCGACGAAATGGGCATCCATATTCTCGATGCCTGCTATCTCGGTACCCGCCAACTCAACCTGCGCAGCGAACGCGATATCCAGACCCCTGAAGATCTGGCCGGCGTCAAGCTGCGCATGCCCGGTTCGGACAGCTGGCTTTTCCTGGGCGAAGCCCTGGGCGCCAATCCGACCCCGCTGCCCTTCGGCGAAGTCTATCTCGGGCTCCAGACCGGCACCATCGACGCACAGGACAATCCGCTGCCGACAGTTGAGGCTGCCAAGTTCTACGAAGTCACCAAGCAGATCACGCTGACCAGCCACCTGGTCGACGGCCTGCCCATGGTGGTCAACAACGAGACCTGGGACAAGCTGACCGACGACGAAAGGGCCAAGATGACCGAGGCCGCCGTCGCCGCCTGTGATTGGAACAATGCCGAACGCATCGCCGATGAAGACCGCCTGGTTGCATTTTTTGAATCAGAGGGCCTGACCGTCACGACCCCCGACGTTGATGCCTTCCGCACCCATGTGCAGAATTTCTACCTGACCTCCGACCGCGCAGCCTCGTGGCCCGAGGGCTGGGTTGACCGCATCAACGAACTGGCCCCCTGATAGCCACGACCACGCCTGACCTGGACGACGCAATGAACGACAGCCAGAAGTCCCTCCTTGCCAGATTGCGGATGATTGCCGACGCCCTCGGGATCATTTTCTTCACGGCAGCTTTTGGCGGTTTCATCGTCCAGGTCTTCATGCGCTATGTCATGAACCGGCCGCTCGCCTGGACCGAAGAATTCGTGATGATCGCCTTCATCTGGGCGGTCTTCTGGGCGGCGGCCTTCATGGTGCGCATCAAGGAGCATGTATCCTTCGATGTGCTCTACGACGTTCTCCCCGATGGCGGGCGGCGGATTTCGGCCATCTTCGCGATGGTCGTCCTGCTGCTCGCCTTTGGGCTGCTTATTCCCCACACCATGGATTACCTGGCCTTCCTCACCCGCAAGAATTCGCCGGTGCTGCGTCTGCCCATGGAATGGATCTATGGCTGCTATCTGGTGTTCCTGGTGTCCTTTTCGGGGCAGGGGATTTACCGCCTCTATGGCCTGATGGGGCGCAATTGGCGCCACCACCTCTGACCCGCCCGCAAGGAGTTCCATCATGCTGGCGGATTACGCCCTTCCTATTCTCGTCATCCTGCTGATCGTAATCACGGCCTCCGGCCTGCCATTCTCGATCTCGATGATCGTTGCCTCGATTTTTTATCTCCTCGTATCGGGCCGCGACGTCGGCCTGGCCGCCGAAAACGTGCTCAACGGCGTCTTCGGCAATTTCGTCGCGCTGGCGGTGCCGCTGTTCATCTTTGCCGCCAACATCATGGAATCGGGCAAGATCACCGAGCGGCTGCTCAAATTCTCCTTGGCCATGGTCGGGCGCCTGCCGGGCGGCCTGGCCCAGGTCAATGTCATCACCTCGCTGATTTTTTCGGGCATGAGTGGCTCGGCCATTTCCGACGCCGCGGGCGTCGGCAAGGTGGTCACCGGCATGATGATCGAGAAGGATCGCTATCCGCGCGGCTTTGCCGGGGCGCTGACGGCCGCCACCGCCGTGGTCGGTCCGATTTTCCCGCCTTCCATTCCGCTGGTGTTCTATGCCCTGATCTCGTCCACCTCGGTGGGCGTGCTGTTCATTGCGGGCGTCGTGCCGGCGCTAATCATCGTGCTGGTGCAATGCGTCTTCGTGCAGATCGTCGCAATCAGGCGTAAATTCCCGGTCGAGGACGCCATTCCATGGGCCCTTTACCCGCTCATTATCATCCGCGCCATTCCGCCGTTGATGATGCCGGTGATCCTGCTGGGCGGCATCTATTCCGGCGCTTTCACGCCTACCGAAGCCGCTGCCGTTTCGGCCTTCTATGCGTTGATCCTGGCGGTCGTCGCCTATCGCAGCATGGGCTTTGCCGACTTCTTCAATGTGGTCCGCGAGACGGTGAAGACCACCGCCGTCGTCACCCTCGTTCTGGGCGGTGCCTTCGTCTTCAACTACGCCATCGCCATCGAGCGCGTACCGCAGATGCTCTACGAGTTCCTCGTGAGCTTCGAGATGAACCAGTGGACCTTCCTGCTGTTCGTCAACATCCTCTATCTGATCCTCGGGTGCTTCCTCGACGTCTCAACCATCATGCTGGTGATCACGCCGCTGTTCATCCCGACGGCAGCGGCGCTGGGCATCGACCTGCACCATTTCGGCATCGTCGTGGTGTTCAACATGATGATCGGGCTGATCACCCCGCCCTATGGCATATTGCTTTACATCATCAAGGCCATCAACGGCATCCCACTCGGCGAGATGATCCGCGAGGTCTGGGTTCATATTGCCCTGCTCGTCGGCATCCTGATGCTGATCACCTATGTGCCCGACCTGGTGCTCTGGCTGCCGCGCTTTGCCGGATTGTTGAACTAGCGCGAGAGAAGAAGTCTATTAGAAAGGGGGCTGGTAATCGGAGCGCGGGTAGTCGACCCCAAGCCCTCGTTGGCGCGTGTATCATTGAAGTAGGTCGATGAGCTCTCCAACTGCCTAACGTCAGGCTCCCCATTTCAGTATCGTCTGAAAAATGACTGGTCCACGCCGACCACGGCAGTTGTCGGAAGGGCCGACAAGTGATGCGATCGACCGGAATGGGTCAACTGCTGTCTGACGGAGACGCCCCCCATTTCAGCCGTTTAACCAGAAGTCGCGAATTCACGAAAGTTGTCAGTCTGCTCTTTCGTCGCCGCAATACATTATGGTGTGATTGTGCCGCTTCATCTAAGCTGACAGAAAAGATGGAGCATCCGTCCGAAGTCGATGAGTGCCTGCAATCGCTCGCCTCGTATCGATATGCAGTATCTGGGCGTGCCCCCATATAGGTGGTCGTTGCACAGGCAGATCGCCCTTGAACCCTTACCATGACAGATTAGGTGGCTGGGGATTCGATAGTTGGCCTAATCCCCCTGCCAGTTCTCTGCGGCCTCATGCTGGCCGGAATCGGCAGACCGGTTCCGGAAGTCCTTGGTAGGGGGAATCGATCTCGATGACCTGACCTTCAACGTCGGAGGAATCTGCAAGCCGGAGGCTGGAAACGTACATTTTCCGGAGGTCGCTGCTGCCGAAGCACGGTTTGCTTGGCCATTGGACCGGCACTTCAATGCGAAGGTCGATTTTCCCGACTGGGCTGATGCGCAGCAATTCCGCACCGCCGACGCCGGCCATCCAGTAGCAGCCATCGGTATCAACGCAGGCCCCGTCCGGGCGCCCGGCAAACTCGTTCGTCCTGAAGAACTCACGTCGACCGGTCAGAGCTCCGGTGTCGGGGTCATGGTCGAAAGCCCAGATGGTCTGCACGTCCGTATAGCTGTCGGAGAGATAGGCGGTGCGGTCGTCCGGACTGAAGGCGAGGCCGTTGACGATATGGAGGCCGCTGAAATGGCGTTCCAAGTTGACGCCATCCCAGTGGTAGAGCGATCCGGATGCTATCGAGCGATCGCCAAGGGTCATCGTTCCAAAGACCAGTCGGCCGCCGCGAGAGGTTGCTCCGTCATTGGCGCGATGGCCGGACGGGGCGTCTTGCGGCAAAGCGACGAGAAGGGTCAACGCCGTGGTTTTCGGATCAAAGCTGTGAAGCCCGTCGGGAAGGGCAACGATGATCTCGTCGCCCTCTGTCAATGCGATACAACCAGGCATTTCAGGCAGCGGCCAGCGGCTGCCCGAGTTTGTCTGAGGATCGTAGGAACAGAGCGCGCGCCCGGCGATGTCAACGAAAAACAGCCGATGCCGGCGCGGGCACCAGATGATGCCTTCGCCCGTCTGGCATTGGGTGTCGGGCAGCGCCCGGATCTCAGCTTGCCTCACGCGACCGGCTCTCCTCAGGCCTTGAGATGGAGAGAAACGAGCAGGGTGGCGGATGCGCCCGGTTCGAAATCAGCGCAGAGGCGCAACCAGTTGCCGAAATGCGTGAGTTTGACGGCGCGCGTCTGCCCGTCTCCGGGAAGTTCAACCGTCGAGCCTTCATCGACCCAGTTCATGCCGTCAGCCGATATCTGCACGCGGGCCAAGGGCCGGGGACCTTCGGGTTGCTTGAGGGCGCGCACGAAGAGGATGGCTTCCTTTGCCCAGCCGGCCTCATAAGGTTCGCTTGCGGTGCTACCTTGCCAGAGTTCGTTGCGGGCGAGAATGGCGGTAATGTTTTCGGGCAGCATATTAGAATTCCCCCGAGATGCAGGCGGAATCGACATAAAGGAAGGCGCGCTTGGCGGCGTCGGTTTCCACAAAGAATGCGAAGTTGAGCATGTTCCAGAGGTTGGGCATGGCGGGAATGGAGATGGACTCGAAGGTCGAGAGATCCATTTCCCGGTCGTTGCAGGTGAACCGAAGCGGCTTCATCGTCACCAGGTCGAAATCAAAGCAGACGTAGTGCCAATTCACCTTGGTGGCGATCTCGTTGTAGCAGACGAGCTGGTTGCCGTCGGGAAAGTCGGTCCAGCCATCGGGCGACAGGTGATAGTGGCTGAGAGTCTTGTTGTCGTCGCCAATCGCGGTGAACTGGGTCCTGCCGGGCTTGAACTGCCACTTGCGCAAGGTTTCGCCGTTCTCGGCGTTGAGGAAGCGCAGGTGCGGCATGACGCGCCGGTCGTCGCCATCGCGGTCGCCGCCCTGGAGATCGAACAGGAAGCCCCAGGAGCGCACGTCGTTGTCGCCCAGGCGCAGTTCGGTCGCTTCGGGCTTAAAGGTCACATAGGCCTCGAAGCGGATCGGGCAACGCTTGCGCATCGTCAGGCGCTTGATGGCGACGTTCTGGGCGCCGGGACGGGGACGCGTTGCGATCTTGAGCGCATAGGAGCTGTCGACGCCACCGTGGGAGCCCGCATCCCAGTGAGGCAGGGTGGATAGCATTGCGCTGGTGTGCTGGGCATAGCCGGGCAGCATGGTGTCGAGACTGCCCTCATAGTTGCCGACAAGCTGCGACCACCCGCAATGGCCCCGCGAAAAATCGTCGTGCGAGATGATGCGGCGCATCGGGTCGAAGCGGCTGAGGGCGGGATCGGCCAGTCGCAGCTCCCGACGCATGACTTCCATCTGTTCTGTCATATTTGTTTCCTTTTAAGATGGGCGGGCGGCAGTTGTCATTTGCTGCGCAGATGTGCGACGGCGTCCCAGTCGATCTCGAGCCCGAGGCCGGGACCGGTCGGGACCTTGAGGCGGCCGTTTTCCTGGCGCATGCAGCCGGGGCGCAGATCGGCGATCTGCACCTTGAAGGGGCTTTCGTCACATTCGCATTCCATAACGCGAAAGTTCGGCATGGCGGCCGAGAGGTGGACGCTGGCGGTCTCGCAAACGATGCCTGACATGCCGATATGGGGCGCGTATCCGACATCATGCGCATCGGCCAGAACGGCCATCCGCCGGGTCTCGGTGATGCCTCCTGCGCGCGCAACATCGGGCTGAAGGTACGACAGGGTGCGGTTGGCAACGAGCCGGCGGGCCTGATCGACGGTATAGTTGCTTTCGCCGGCCGCCAGGGGCACGTCGCACCGCTGGCGCAAGGCCTCGTAGCCCTGTTCGTCCTCGGGGCGGAGCGGTTCCTCGAACCAGAAATAGTCATTGGCGGCCAGCGCCCGGCCGACCTCGATCGCTTCATCGAGGCCATAGGCCCAGTTGGCATCGACGCAGAGGCCGACGGCATCGCCGGCCCGGTTGCGGATCCGCTCGATCCGGCGGCAGGCGTCCTTGACCGGATGCGCCATCTTCACCTTGATCCGGGTAAACCCGCGGCCCAGAAGGCGGTCGAGCTCCGCATCGGCCTCGTCGTCGTCAACCCAGTTGATGGCGGCGGCGTAGACATCGATCTCGGACCGGTTCATGCCGCCCAGCAATTGGGCAATCGGCATGTTGACGAGCTTTCCCATGATGTCCCAGAGGGCGATATCGACCCCGGCAATCGCTTCGACTAGCATGCCGCCGGCGCGCCCCGAGAGAGCCCGGCGCATCGCATTCCAGTGAGCCGAGATATTGGAGACGGGCTGGCCGACAAGGCGCGGCTTCAAGAGCGTCTCGATGATCTCAGCATAGGCCCTGGGGGCAAATCGCGCCAGCGTTTCGCCTACGCCGGTCACGCCGGCATCGGTGCGCACCTCGACCAGCACCATCGACACCTCGGTATAGGTGCCCCAGGAGGTGCTGGTGGGGCGCGTCATCGTCTGCGTCAACGGATGGGCGATCACATCGGTGATCAATACGTCAGTCATCGTGTCATCTCTCTTACGGCGTCCCAGTTCATTTCAATGCCAAGCCCGGGGCCCTGCGGTACCGCGACTGTGCCGTTCTCGACACGGGTGTGAGCCGGCGCGATACTGGCAAGGCCGTCGCGGAAGAGGTTGGCCGAGAAGGGGCATTCGAGCGCGCGCGTGTTGGGCATCGCGGCTGCCAGATGCAGGCTCGCCACCTCGCAGATAATTCCCGACATGCCGACATGGGGGGCATAGGCAATGTCTGACATGGCCGCCATTTCGGCCATGCGGCGAGCTTCGGTGATGCCGCCCGAGCGCGTGATATTAGGCTGAAGGACAGAAAGCACGCGATCGCGGATCAGCGGCATGGCCTGGTCGAGCGTGTAGTTGCTCTCGCCGGCGGCAAGCGGCACGTCAGTGCGCTGGCGCAACTTTCGATAGCCATCCTCATCTTCGGGGCGCACGGGCTCCTCGAACCAGTGGTAGTTATTGTCACGCAAGGCTTTGGCCACGATCTCTGCTTCCTCGAGCGTATAGGCCCAATTGGAATCGACGCTCAAAAGAATGTCGTCGCCGGCGCGAGCGCGCACGCGGGCGATCCGGCGTACTGCATCGGCAACCGGATTGCCGATCTTGACCTTGATGTCGGTCAGGCCGCGATCCAGCATCGCGTCGAGGTCGCTGTCGGTCTGTTCATCGGTGCCCCAGCGAACCGAGGCGCCATAGACGGGAACCCGGGTGCGTCCTACGCCGCCCAGTAACTGCGAAATTGGCAGGTTGGCCGCCTTGCCCAGAATGTCCCAGAGAGCAATGTCGATGGCCGATATCGCTTCGATCAAGATACCGCCCGAGCGGCCCGAGAGGGTGCGCCGGACGTCCTTCCAGCGCGCTGCGATCGCTGTCGCATCCTGGCCGATGAGCCGGGGCAGGGCCGCCTTGATGACTTCGGCATAACCCTTCGGGGCAAAGCGCGCGAGGCATTCGCCAACGCCGCGCAGGCCGGTGTTCGTTTCGATTTCGACTAGAACGATCGAGACCTCGTCATAAGTGCCCCAGGAGGTTTTCGCGGGCTGGGGCAATCGCTGGACCAGCGGAAAGACCCGCACTTCCGCAATGCGATGACCCGATTGTTTCGACATCCGCCTCTCCCTAAACAGTGACGCGACAACTCGTAGGCAAAAACGAGCAACTAAACAACTAAAAAACCTAGTTGCTAAGTTGGCAAGGTTTGTTTAGCGTCGTGAGAGAGAGGTTAAGTCGTTCATGCATGAAGATGCCGAAGACCAGTCCCTGTTTGATGTCGTGCCCCCGGCGGCCCGGCTGGCCGACACGGTGACACAATCGATTGCCGGTGCACTGCTGGATGGACGCATCGCGCCGGGCGATGCCCTGCCGTCCGAAGGCGAGATTGCGCGCACATTCGGTGTGTCCAAGCCGATCGCGCGTGAAGCCTTGCGCCAACTGGCGGGGGTGGGGCTTATCCACACCCAGCAGGGCAAGGTTGCCCGCGCCAAGGCGCTCAACGGCGAGCCGCTGGAACGCTTTTATGGGTATGCGGTCCGGTCGAGCTTGAAGCGTCTGCGCGAAGCCAACGAAATGCGCCGGGTGGTTGAAACGGGAATCGCCCAGCTCGCAGCCCATCGCCGCAGCGCCGACGGCCTGGCGCAGATGAAGGCTGCAACAGCCAAGATGCGTTCGACGATTTTGCAGCCAGAGCGGTTCACCGAATGTGACATCGCCTTTCACCTTGGCATGGCGCGCGCCACGGGCAACGCCATGGTCGTGGTGCAGATGGAAGGCCTAGGATCGATTCAGCGCGAAGTTTCCGAGCTGTTCACCCAAAGATCGAACCGTTCAGCCGAAGACTGGGAGCGCACGATCGCGCGGCACGAGGCGGTTCTGCAGGCAATCGAGGCCGGCGACGAGGAGGCTGCTGCAGCGCGCATCCGCGATCACTACAGTGCCGCCGACATCGCCACGTTCGAAGTAGCCGGCAAGCTCGATGGGAGCGGATCATGAGCCCAAGGGATCTCGCAGGGCGCAGGGCGCTGGTCACGGGGGGAAGTTCGGGCATTGGTCGAGCCATCGCGCTTGGCCTTGCGGGCCGGGGCGCCGAAGTGATCATCCATCACCATGACCAGGCTGAAGTGGCTGCCGCGACGGCGGGGCTGATCGTCGAGCAGGGGGGCGTCGCCCGTGTCGTTTCTGCCGATTTCATCCAGCCCGATGCAGCCGGAAAGCTGGTCGAGGGTCTGCTTGTCGAGCATGGGGCGATCGATATTCTCATCGCTAATGCCGCTATCGAGCGGCGCGGGCCGTGGCTCGAGATTGATGCGGCCATGGTCGGCGACCATGTGCAGGCCAATTTCATTGCGACGCTGAACATGATGCAGGCCTGCATGCCCCCGATGCTGGAGCGTGAATGGGGCCGGATCGTCTGCATCGGCAGCATCATGGCCGACCGGCCGCGCTCGGAAACCCTGACTTACGCCTCACTCAAATCGGCGCAGCTGACAGCGGTTCGATCCATCGCGCGCGACGTGGCCGCGGGCGGAGTGACCATCAACGTGGTTTCGCCCGGTGCCATCGTGACCGAGCGCACGGTCCATCGCTATGCCGATCCGGCCTTTGCCGCGGCCGTTTGCGCCAAAATTCCGGCCGGCAGGCCAGGGACCCCCGAGGACATCGTGGCGCCGGTGCTGCTGCTGTGCTCGCAGGAGGCAAGTTACATCACCGGCACCAACATCATGGTGGATGGCGGGTGGAGTATCGGTGACGCGCCGGCCTGAGCCGTCACCGTAATCAAATCAATCCGGGCAAGGAAAGAGGGAGAAGACTATGCATATCGACAAGAGATTATCCGGACTGGCGCTGGCGCTTCTGGCCAGCACCGCTGCGTCGGCGGAGGACCTGCGCATGACCGTCTGGACCGGCAACGAGGCGCATCTGTCGATGCTCAATGCCATCGCCGAGGACTTCAAGCAGACCCATCCGGACGTGAGTGTGACGTTTGAAACCATTCCGGCTGCCGACTATGTGCAGAAGCTGACCTTCCAACTGGCTGGCGGAAATGCACCCGATCTCGGTTGGCTGGGCGAGGAGCCGGCTCCCGCTTTCGTTGACGCCGGAATGCTTGAAGATGTCGGCGAGGCTCTGCGCGCCAAAGAAGACTATGACTATGCCGACTTCTCCTCTGATGCCATGGGCCTATGGGCGGAAGGGGATGCAGTCTATGGCATTCCTTTTTCCACCTCGCCGTTCATGATCTACTTCAACAAGACCATGTTCGATGAAGCCGGCGCACAGGATCCGCTCGAGCTACATGAGAATGGCGAATGGACCTGGGAAAAGCTGCGCGAAGTCGCCCAGCAGGTTGCCGCCGCCAACGAGACCTGGGGGTTCGAGCTCAAGGACGGCGAGGGATATGACTCGCGCATCATGCATGCGCTGATGCCCCCCATTCGCGCCTATGGCGGATATGCCTGGCAGGACGGGAATTGCGGACTGGCAGAGCCGGAAGCGGTCGCAGCCGTCACGCTGCTCCACGACATGGTGTTTGAAGACAAGACCATCGTGCCGCCCGGTGAACAGGGTGACTTCTTTGCCGGCGATGCCGCCATGACCATCAACCAGATTTCGCGCGCCTCGCGACTGACGGACGCGGGATTTGAATGGGGCATCGCGCCCTTGCCTGAAGGACCTGCCGGGGAATCGCCGGTAGTCGGCCAAGCCGGGATCGTCGTCTTTGCCACCGGCAAACAGAAGGAACTCGCCACTGAGTTCCTAGCGCACATGACGAGCGCGGAAAACGTCGTCACCATGGCGCAGTTCTTCCCGCCAGCACGTCAGTCTGTGCTTGACGATGCCGTCTTTACCGATAGCAACCCGGCCATTCCTCCTGAGCAGATGGCGCATGTGAAGTCCGCTATCGAGGCAGGAACCGTGCTGCCCGCTCATGAACGCATGCCGCAGATCCTTGCAGCGATCAAGCCGCGTTCGGACGCCCTGTGGCGCGCCGATGCAGATGTCGCCAAGGCCCTCGAGGACTTGTGCTCGGCAATCCAGTCCGACCTCTAGGCCAGGAAATCCGGGTGGGACAGATGACCTTATCCACTTCAACCGGGGCGCGCCGCGAAAGCGCGCCCCTCCTGACGCTCAGGCGGCGTGAAGCCCTTGTCGCCTGGCTCTTTGTCAGCCCGACCGCAATCGGCTTCATGATCTTTTTCGTCGGGCCGCTGCTGGCGGTGGTGTTTTATGCCACCACCGAGTGGAACCTGCTTAGCCAGCGCTCCACATTTGTTGGACTGGACAATTTCGCCGATGCGCTGACGCGCAATCCCGATTTCTGGCATGTGATGGGCAATTCGACGATCTTTGCCATCGGGCTGGTGCCCATGAACATGGCACTGGCGTTGATACTTGCCGTTTCGCTGTCGCGTCCGCGTCCCGGGGTCATCTTCTTTCGTACGGTGTTCTTTGCGCCGGTGATCACATCGGCCGTCGCTTGGGCGATCGTCTGGAAATTCCTGCTGCAGGGCGAAGCGGGCGGGGTCAACCTGATGCTGGCCAATATCGGCATCGACGGACCCAACTGGCTGCGCGATCCCAACTGGGCGATGGTTTCAGTGATCGTGACCCGGGTGATCAAGATGGTCGGGCTCAACATGATCCTCTATATCGCTGCACTGCAGGCCATTCCGCGCGACTATGACGCAGCGGCCCGGCTCGAGGGCGCATCGGAATGGCAGATTTTTCGCTATGTCACCTGGCCGCTCTTGGCGCCGACCACGCTCATCATCGTGGTGCTAACCACGATCGGTTCGTTCAAGGTGTTCGACCACATCTTTCTCATGACCGGTGGCGGGCCGGAAAACGGCACGCTGGTGCTTGCCTTCTACATCTACCAGCAGGCCTTCGAGTTCTTTGAAATCGGCTACGCGTCGGCCCTGGCAATCGTGATGTTCGTCATCGTTTTGGCGCTCACCATCGTCCAGGTGATGATGCGCGGAAGGGGAGCCGCATGAGTGCCCGCAATCTGCAACACCTCAAACAGGTTCTCTGGGTCATATCGCTTGGCGTCGTTTCGGTGCCGTTTGTGTTCCCGTTCCTCTGGATGGTGGCCTCAGGCTTCAAATCGGCATCGGAAATCTTTGGCCAGCCAAGCCTCATTCCTGAGGTCTGGCACTGGCGAAACTTCGTCGAGGTGTTCGAATATCAGCCGTTCGCACGGCAGTATTTCAACTCGCTTTATATCGCAGGGCTTGTTACCGGGCTAACGCTGATCATCTCCTCGCTCGCGGGCTATGCGCTGGCGCGTCTCCGGTTTGCGGGTTCGGGGCTGTTGATGGTGGGGTTGATCTCGGCGCTGATGGTGCCCGAAGAGGTCACCATCATTCCCAACTTCTTCCTGGTTGGATGGATGGGCCTCAGCGACACTCATGTTCCCCTGGTGCTATTGCCGGTCTTTGGACCTCACGGTGTCATGGCGACCTTTCTGATGCGGCAGTTCTTTCTGGCCCTGCCAAAAGAGCTTGAAGAGGCCGGGCGGATGGACGGGCTGACCACCGTGGGTATCTGGTGGAAGATCGCGCTGCCGATGTCACGGCCGGCCCTTGCGGCGGTAGCCATCATCACTTTCCTTCATTCCTGGAACCTGTTCCTCGAGCCGTTGGTGTTCGTCAGCTCCCTCGAAATGTTCACCCTTCCGCTGGCTCTCAGCAATTTCACTGATCCCTATGGAGCCCCGCTCTGGCACCTGCAACTTGCAGCCACCTGCCTCGCCGTGCTGCCGATCCTCGGTGTCTATCTGATCGCCCAACGTCAAATCGTCGAGAGTTTTGCCATGTCGGGAGTGAAGGGATGATGCTCCGCGCAAACTTGAAAAAGAAAGCCAGATCATGACCAGTCTTTCCCTGGAAAACGTGCGCAAGACCTTTGGAAAGGTCGAAGTCATCCGCGATATCGACCTTAGCATCGAGGATGGCGAATTCATCGTGTTCGTTGGGCCCTCGGGCTGCGGCAAATCAACACTGCTGCGCATGATCGCGGGGCTCGAAGATGTCACCTCGGGCGATCTCAATATCGGCGGCCGGAAGATGAACGAGGTGCCTCCGGCGCGCCGGGGCGTTGCGATGGTGTTTCAATCCTATGCGCTCTATCCGCACCTGACGGTGCGCGAGAACATGGGCTTCGGGCTGAAGGTGCGCAAAGTGCCGGCGGCCGAAAGCGCCAAGAAGGTGGGCGAAGCGGCCGAGGTTCTCAAACTTGGCGCCTTGCTCGACCGCTACCCGCGCGAACTGTCAGGTGGCCAACGCCAGCGGGTTGCCATTGGGCGGGCTATCGTTGCGGCGCCGGAGGTGTTTCTTTTTGATGAACCGCTCTCCAATCTCGACGCCGAACTGCGGGTTCATATGCGTGCCGAGATTGCCAGCCTGCATCGCCGGCTCGGCAACACCATGATCTATGTCACTCATGACCAGATCGAGGCGATGACACTCGCTGACAGGATCGTCGTACTGCGCGACGGACGCGTTGAACAGGTCGGAACGCCGCGAGAACTCTATGAGAACCCGGCAAACACTTTCGTGGCGCAATTTATTGGCAGCCCCAAGATGAACCTCTTACCAGTCGCCATGGTCAGCGAGCGGTTGGCGACGCAGGGTCTTGTGGTATCCAAAGGTGCGCAGGTCGGCATGCGACCGGAGCATCTTCGTCTGGTTCCTCTGGATCAGGCGGTCCTGACCGGTCGATTGCTTACCTCTGAATACAGCGGCTCCGAAAGCCTACTGCACGTAGAGTTGGCCGATGGCACGATTGCGCTGGTTGTTTACCAAGCGAACGACGAACCAGAAATAGGCTCAGAGGTCGGGCTCGGCATTGACCTGGAACTGGTGCATGTTTTTGAGGCAGCGCAGTAAAATGGCGATCTCATGTTCGCTCCGCCAGTGGAAGTGCCGCGCTGCTGGCTCCTCGCGGCCCTTGAAGGTCACCTGTGAAGTTGGTGGGAAGGGCAAGGGGCTTTCAGATTCTGTCAGCAGGTAGCAGCGCCTGAAGCTGTCGCGCGATCTGAATAGCCCCGCGTTCTGTGGACACCTTCGGGGTTAGATTTGGTGTCGCCGTTTGAACTCGACGGGTGAGAGCATGCCGTTGCGGACGTGCTTGCGGGTCGGGTTGTAGAACATCTCGATGTAATCGAACACATCCTGGCGAGCTTCGTCCCGTGTCCGATAGGTCCGACGCCTGATCCGCTCGCGCTTGAGCAAATTGAAGAAGCTCTCGGCCACCGCATTGTCGTGGCAGTTGCCCGCGGCGGCTCATGGAGTGCACCAGATTGTGGTGCCGCAGGAAGCTGGCCCATTCCATGCTGGTAAACTGGGAACCCTGGTCTGAGTGGAGCAACAGCGACGGCCCCAGATTTTTCACTGCATCGGAGCCGACCTGTCGCGCTTTCATCCGCTCGGTGACAATGTAGTTGGCCTGGCTCGAAAAGCTGACCCCGGCTTCTCGGTCGAACTTTGTCGTGGCGACGGGCACAGCTGGCGATGACGTTTGGCAATTGTCGGCGAGTTGAGCGGGTCGGGGGCTTGGGGAGGATTTGGCATTGGCACCGTTGCCTCACCATCGCCAAAGGGAGCAAGTAGCTGGGCCGCTTTTTCCTCCCATGCGCTGGCCGGCAGTCTAAAGAGGCCATGGTCGAGGCCGCTCTGTCGTGCCAGCTCAGCCGCTGTCTCAAGATAATGCGCTGCCATGCCTGCTGTCAGTGCATTGCCGGCCAATCGCGCAGCCATGGGGGCTTCGGGCACCGCAATCCCCACGGCGCCGAGCTTCTCGGCGACGAAGTCGTCGTCGATGATGGGATAGCCATAACTCTGGCGCTGCAGGAGGCTATCGGCCATGTAAGCCAAGTCCTTGGCCTGTTTACGCGTCGATACAAGAGGCACCGGAACGGGCAGAATGGTGGACCGCCAGTCCTGCAGCGCCGAGCCAAGCACGGCGGACAGTTGTTGTGACGACAGCAGTTTATCCCTACGCGCAGATACGCAGATACAAAGAACGCATCGACCGCAACAGCGAGGCGTCGGCCCAGATGCAGCCCCGAATCCCTGTCGATAACGCCTAGTCTGAAGCAGATTCGGTTGACGCAAGCTGAGTCTGGAGGGCGGCCGGAATCTTGCGGCGGAAGTAGGAGGTGCGCCCCTTAAGGCCCAGAAAGGTATCGGAAGCCATGACACTCTCCGTCATGACCGGTCTCGCTGCGCAGCAGGTGCGGAGGCGATGCATCGAGATTCGCACTCGCTCCGCAGCTAAGCCCGGTGGCCAATCTGGTGGCCAAACCGGTGGGAAAATCCACGATTTGGCCGGCTAGAGCTGGCTGAAACCTGCGGAAAACCTGGAGTTTTGCGGAGAGTGTGGCTGGGGAACCTGGATTCGAACCAAGATCGACGGAGTCAGAGTCCGCTGTTCTACCATTGAACTATTCCCCAGCAAGGCCTGCTGGCTAGGCGACGCGGACGGGGCAGCAAGGCTGCGAAGCGCGGTGCGGGGTCTCATTAGACAAAGCGCGAAGAGATTGCAAGCGTCTGGCGCAGGGCGCGGTGAGGAAGTGTGGAAACCCACAAGTCAATCCAAAGGACTGGGCAGGGAATTCGGTGGCGCGAGGGTGTCTTAAAGTCCATCCTGGCTCTGGCAGGCGACCACTAGGTGCCGGCGACGTCCTCGCATGGGGCGATTCAGCACCCGGTGGATCGGCAACAATAGACGTCCGAGCATCGGCGAGGGCCAAGCCTCCGCTTCCCATCCTTTGCATTGCGCTACGGGCCCCCTTGCTCTACCGTCGTGTCCGACAACGCAACATGATGTGCGTTCGGGCGCGGCCGATTGTATCGGTCTCTTGCGACCGCGCACGAAGGAGCCTCACGTGACCGATTCTGTTCGGTCCGCCGCTGCCTCGGCCCTTGTGGACGAGGCAGGGCCTGGCGCAGCTTCCGGTACCAGCCGGGAGAAGCAGGTCGGCACAACGCCGCCCGCCCAAGCGCCGGATCAGCGGACGCCTGCCGCCCTCCATTCGCGCCGTAGCCGCGGGCCGCTCTACGCCGCGCTCGATCTGGGAACCAATAATTGTCGCCTGCTCATCGCCCGTCCGCATGAGCGGGGCTTTCGCGTACTCGACGGCTTTACCCGTATCGTGCGCCTGGGCGAGGGCGTCTCAGTCACCGGACGGTTGGGCGACGCGGCCATGGAACGCACCATGGAAGCGCTGCGCCAATGCCGTAACAAGCTGCGCGACCACCAGCCCATGCGCATGCGCCTGATCGCCACCGAGGCCTGCCGCGCCGCCGAGAACGGTCCGGCCTTTATCGAGCGCGTCCGCAATGAAATCGGTCTCGATCTCGAAATCGTCGATCGACGCACCGAGGCCGAATTGGCCGTCACCGGCTGCGCCGACCTGATCGATGGCGAGGCGCAGGGCGCGCTAATGTTCGACATTGGCGGCGGTTCGTCCGAACTGGCCTGGCTCGATTTCCGGGGCGGTCGGCCCCGCGCTCAGGGTCGTATGTCGGCCTCGATTCGCTCCTGGCAGTCGCTGCCGGTCGGTGTGGTTTCCATTGCCGAGAAATTCGGCGGTATCGACGTCACCACCCAAGTGTTCGAAGCCATGGTAGAATTCGTCGCCTCCCATTTGCGCCAGTTCCGCGGCCGCGAAAAGCTCCGTCAGATGATTGGCACCCACAAAGTGCATCTGATCGGCACCTCGGGCACGGTGACGACGCTGGCGGGCCTGCATCTGGGCCTCGAACGCTATGAGCGGCAGAAGGTGGATGGTCTCTGGATGCGCCGCGACCAGGTGGACGAGACCATGCGGGCACTGCTCGGCATGCCGTTCGAGCGCCGCGTCGCGCATCCCTGCATTGGCAGGGACCGTGCCGATCTGGTCCTGCCCGGCTGCGCCATTTTTGAAGCCATCCGCCGCGAATGGCCGACCGAGCGCGTCCGTGTCGCCGATCGTGGTCTGCGCGAAGGCATTCTGATTTCACTGATGGACGCCGACCGGACGCACAAGCGTCCCAACCGCTACCCGAGGAGGCAGGGCAATGGCCAATAGCAAGGCTCTGGGCACGGGCGGCCGCAAGTCCGACAAGGATCTCAAGATCCGGGTGAAGACCGCCAAGGGCCGCAAGGTCGCCTCGACCAAGTGGCTCGAGCGCCAGCTCAACGACCCCTATGTCGCCCGCGCCCGCTCGGAAGGCTACCGCTCCCGAGCTGCCTTCAAGATCAAGGAGATCAACGAGAAGCACAAGCTCTTCAGGAAGGGCATGCATGTCGTCGATCTGGGGGCTGCGCCTGGCGGCTGGTCCCAGGTGGCGGCCAAGGCCGTCGGGTCGACCGTCGACAATCCCTTGGTCGTTGGCATCGACTATATAGACATGGACGATATCCCCGGCGTGATCCTTCTCAAGAAGGATTTTACCGAAGATGACGCTCCCGCCATGCTGGTGGAGGCCATGGGGGGCTACAAGGCCGACGTGGTGATGAGCGACATGGCCTGGCCCACCACCGGCCATCGCCCGACCGACCATCTGCGTATCGTCCACCTGATCGAGATTGCCGCCGAATTCGCCATCGACGTGCTCAAGCCCGGTGGCTCGTTCGTCGCAAAGGTTTTCCAGGGGGGCACCGAGCACGAGTTGCTGCACATGCTCAAGCGCCACTTCACTACTACCTATCACGTCAAGCCGCCATCGAGCCGCAAGGACTCGGCCGAGGCATACCTTGTCGCGAAAGGCTTCAAGGCTTCGCCGTCGGTCCGCGCGGCGGATGAATAGCTCCTGTGGAGCTATTCAAGACAAGAAGGCCATGAGAGCTATGCTCGAATGGCGGGTGCCGTCGGTCCGCGCGGCGGATGAATAGCTCCTGTGGAGCCATTCAAGACAAGAAGGCCAGGAGAGCTATGCTCGAATGGCGGGTGCCGTCGATCCGCGAGGCGAATGAATAGCTCCAATAGAGCTATTCAAGACAAGAAGGCCAGGAGAGCTATGCTCGAATGGCGGGCGGGATGCGAGCAATTGCCTTCCTATTCTCCTCCTCCTGGAGGAAGAGGCTAGCCCTCAATGCATATGCGGCCCCCGCATTAGCTGGTGACCGGCATTGCGCGGCAGGCGCATGAACATCACCACGGCAATCGCGCTGACCGCCGACACTACGAAGAAGGCGAAATGGAAATCGGCCAGCGCCAGTTCGCCGCCACCGCGCAGCCGATGCGCCAGTTCCAGCGTGCCGCCGCCCAGTGCTACGCCCATGGCAAACATCAATTGCCCCCAGACCTGGCTGATCACATTGGCCTGTCCGGCATCCTTGTCTTCCACATCGGCAAAGACGAAGGCGTTCGAGCCGGTCCAGAAGGTTGATTGCCAGAACCCGGTAAACACCAAGATGCCCAGGATCAACGGAATGGGCGTTTCGGGCTCGTAAAAACCCATCACCGATATGCCCAGGGTCGAGACCAGGGTGGAGAACACCAGCGGATATTTGAACCCCCAGTTCTTGAATATCCAGTTGGCAACGAACTTGGCTGCAAGGGCCCCGATGGCCGCGGCAAAGGTCACCATGCCGCTCTGGAACGGTGAAAACCCAAAGCTCAGTTGCAGCATCAGCGGAAACAGGAAGGGCACCGCCCCCTGGCCAAGCCGAAAAAAGCTGCCCGCCACCACCGAGACCCGGAAGATCGGCAGGCGCAGCAGCCGCAGGTCGAGCAGCGGATATTCGGTGGAAAGGGCATGGCGCACATAGAGACAGCCCAGGCTGATACCGGCCGCTGCCGCTACCATGCCGTAGATCGGGGGCAGGGCGGGCAGGCTGATCACCGAACAGCCAAAGGCGAAGAGCGCGAAGGCCAGTCCCGCCAGCACGAACCCCTTGCCATCGATATCGCGCGGCCTGCTGCGTACCTCATTGGGCAGCGCAAGGCCCACCAGCGCCATCCCCAACAGGCCGATCGGGATATTGATGATGAATATCCAGTGCCAGGAGAAGAAGGTGGTGAGAAACCCGCCAAAGGGGGGCCCGACAATGGGGCCGATCAGGCCCGGAATGGTCAGCCAGGCCATGGCATCGACAAGTTGATGGCGCGGGGTCATCCGCACCAGCACCAGGCGCGCCACGGGCCCCATCATCGCCCCGCCCATCCCCTGAATGAACCGCGCCACCACGAATTGCGGTAGCGAGCCGGAAAGGGCGCAGCCGATGGACCCGATCATGAACACCAGCATGGCCACGCGAAACACAAGCCTTGCCCCGAAGCGGTCGGCCATCCAGCTCGAGATCGGGATGAAGATGGCCAATGCCACCAGATAGGCCGTCAACGCCAGCTTCAGCGAAATCGGATCGGTCCCAATATCGGCGGCAATGGCGGCCAGGGAGGTGGCGATCACCGTCGAATCCATGTTTTCCATGAAGATCGCGGTGGCAAGGATCAGGGGCGTGGCGCGGGACAATCTGTTCTCTTGGCGAACCCGAAGGCCCGCTTACTCCCTGGCCATGGCCGTGTGGCCTGAAACGTTGCTGCCCGCATCCCGCGGCAGGCGGAAATAAATGATGCCGGCCAGCGCGCTCAACCCGCCAACCGCAAAGAACGCAATCTGGAAATTGAGCAGCGTCAGGTGCCCGCCGGTATAGGCGGCGCTGACTTCGAGGATGCCACCGGCCACGGCAACGCCGAAGGCGACCGAAATTTGCTGCGCCACCGCCACGATTGCCGTCGCCTGGCTGGCCTCCTCGTCCGACACGTCGGCATAGCCGATGGCATTGCTGCCGGTAAAGAACATCGAGCGCAGCACTCCGCCCAGGATCAGCACCGTCATCATCACCGGCACCGAGGTTTCGGCCGTGAACAGGCCCTGCGCCGCAATAAGAAGCCCTCCAAACAGCGCGGCAAAGCCCAGCACCTGCGGGAAGCCGAAGCGCGCAAACACCCGCTCGGCGATGAACTTGCTGCCGATGGCGCCGAGCGCGGCAACGAAGGTGATGGCGCCAGACTGGAAGGGATTGAGTCCAAACCCCAGTTGCAGCATCAGCGGCAACAGGAATGGCACGGCGCCCACCCCGATGCGGAACAGCGAGCCGCCTGTGATCGAGGAGCGAAACAGCGGGTGCCGCAGCAGCCTTGGGTCCAGCAGGGGAAACTCGGTTTTGCGCGCATGCAGCAGGTAAAGCAGCGAGGCCGTCACCCCGACGGCCAGCGTCAGATACCCATAGATGATCGGCAGGGCCGGCAGGCTGACCACCGAGAGTCCAAAGACCAGGCCGGAAAACGCCATGGCGGCAATGACAAACCCGACCAGGTCCACCGGTCTGGGCGTACGTTCATCGGGCACCTGCAGATAGATGCTCGACAGGATGATCCCGGCAATCCCGATCGGGATATTGATCCAGAAAATCCAGTGCCAGCTGAGATAAGTTGTTAAAAATCCGCCGATTAGCGGCCCGGTCACCGGCGCCACCAATGCCGGCACGGTCAGCCAGGCCATGGCCGAGACCAGTTCGTTGCGCGGAGTCGAGCGCACCAGGAGGAGGCGTCCCACCGGGGTCATCATCGATGAGCCGATACCCTGGAAGAAGCGCGAGGCGACGAAGGTTTCCAGCGAATAGGAGAAGGCGCAGGCCAGCGAGCCAAGCATGAATACGACGATTGCGAGACGAAAGATGTTCTTGGCGCCGAAGCGGTCGGCCATCCAGCCGCTGATGGGAATGAAGATGGCCAGCGCCACGAAATAGGCCGTCAGCGCGAGCTTGAGCGCAATCGGCTCGGTGCCGATATCGGCCGCGATGGCAGGCAGCGATGTGGCAATGACGGTCGAGTCCATCTGTTCCATGAACAGGGCGACCGCCAGGATGAGCGGAGTAACGCGGATCACGAGGCAATGACCGGATGAATCGAAAAAACGTCGCGAATGCGGCCCGGACACTATGAGCCGGGCCCGTCACGACGCCTAGTCCCAAAATGCGAAAACTTGTATGGAAGGTGACCTTACCAGCTTGGCAGCAGGCTCTTGCACACCTTGGCCTCCGCCCTGTGTAGCAGGAACAGCTTGTCGTCGATCCCCGGCAGCAGTTCGAACGTCTCTGCTTCTTCGCCGCCGCCGCATTCGCTCTCGACGCGCATATAGCCATAGGCGTCCAGGTCCGCGAGCAGGTTGCCGGTGCCATCCAGCGCCAGCTCCATCCCGCCGCCATCGCAGTCCACGCCGCAGCGCGCGGCCCCGTCATAGACCCAGCATCCGCCCGCGGTCGTTCCCCTGCGCCCATCGCGCAGGGCCACATCGACCGCGAAATAATGCATGCCGGAATCGGCCGCGTCATATTTCTCAAAGCTCATCGAGAGGGTCATGGCGGTCACCTGCTGGTCGGGATGCGCAGCCAGGTGTTCCCCGTCATAGACCCGCTGCCAGCACGCCGCCGCCCCATCTTCGGCCGGCACGAATTCTGTCAGTTCGGCAGCCAGCACCGTTCCAGTGACCAGTGTGACAATACCTGCCAGAATCGCCTTTGCCTTCATTATCGTTTTCCCCTTGCTGGTCGATCATCCGCCATATCTGTCAGGATGCAAAGATGTCAGGATGCAAAGATTGGGTAGGGCCCATGAGAGCGATGGCCGTCACCTTTGGGTCCGAATTTTGCCCTGAGTGCGTGCCCGATTCTCCAACGCATCGGGTTGCTAACAGACGCGCTTTGCCGTCTAAAGAATGCGAGCGGTTTGGTCTCGGCTTGTTCGCGGGAGTATGTACAAGAGCTATGACACTAACGTCCTATACCTTGATGCTGATGAGCCTGGTGGCGATCGGCTGGATCAGCGTCTCAGGTAACGCGAGTGGCGCCAATATCCTGTTTGGCTTGGCCCTTGGGGTGCTCGTCATCATTCTCATGCGCGAACAGGTGCGGCCGTCGCAAGTGGGACAGACTCAACATGTCATCCGGTTGGGGCCTACCTTGGGGATGCTCTATATCTTTCTTCGGGAACTCTTGATTTCAGCGTTTCAGATTGCATTTATGATGTACAAGCCGAGCGCGCGCTGGCGCTTCCATCCGGGCATCCTGGCTGTCCGACTAGACGCTCGGACTGACGTTGAAATCAGCCTGTTTTCCATGTTGATCACTCTGATCCCCGGCACGGTGGCTGTCGACGTCTCCAAAGACAGGAAGCTTCTCTATATGCATGTCCTGGATGCGAGTGATCGTGAGGATATGCAAACCGAAGATCTGCGGCGAGGGAAGCTGCGGGAGTATGTCAAGTCCTCCTTCGAGGCAAAGGTGATTTCGGCCATAGGTGTGAGGTAGCCCGATGCTTGATCTTGTAACGCCTCGGGGCGTGGCCATGTTGTCCATGATCCTGGTTATTTTGGCGGCGCTGATCGACATATACCAGATTGTCGCGTCCAAGCGGCTTGCCGACCGGATATGGGCCATCGATACATTTGGCATTGTGGCCATCTGCTTCATCTGCACCTATTCGGTGCTGACCGGTCAGTTTCTCTATCTTGATATTGCGATTGGCGTGGCACTCGTCTCATTCTTGGCGACTGTGGCCTACGCCCGCTACCTCCACCTGCGCGGCAGGACCGCGGCGGCTGAGGGAGCAGACGATGTTTGACGCTTTTTTCGAATGGCTTCCCGCAATTGTGCTCCTGATCGGCGCATGGCTGATCTTCTCGGCGTCGCTTGGACTTTTGCGGCTCCCCGACTTTTATTCACGCCTGCACGTGACAACCAAGGCGGGCACGGTTGGCGTAGGCTTTGTCCTGCTGTCGGCCATGATTTCGTCCGGCGATGGCGGGGTGATCTGGAAGTCCCTCCTGATCGTGCTGCTGGTCGCCATCACTTCGCCCTTGGCTGCGCATCTGCTCAGCAAGGCCGCCTACTTGACCGGGGTACCCCTGGGCGACGATGCAATTACCGATCAGAGTGAGGTCCTCGTGATTGACGAGGCCGCCGCGCCGCCGGCGGATAAGGGGTCACCTTCGCGGCGCAACGCCGAAAGCTACTAGGCCGCGCCGTGGTTCATCGCTCTGACAAGGAATAATCGACCGAGCGCGTGCAACACATTGATCGCCACGATAGAGAAGAAACATACCACCAGCAGGTCGGATCGGGCGATTGCGATGACAAGCACCGATGATGTCGCGGTAATACCGCTTTGCTGGGCTAGGGCCAGGTAAATTTTGTCTGGGTTAGACAGGTCGTTATAGATCAGTAGCGATACCAATGCCTGGGCGGCAAAGGCCAACCCACCAACCGCCAGCCCGGTCAGGACCTCTGACGCAGTATAGTGGACGCCAAGCGTCGCCGCCATGCCGATGACCGCGCCACAAATGATTAGCAGTATCGGGCCCGCCTTGAACGTCTCGAACGGATAGTGATTGCGCGACATGAAGCCGGCAATGGCGGCAACAAAGGCTTGGCCGAAGGAGATTGAAACGGCGACTGCCACAGCGTCCATTGCCCGAGACCGCGGGGTGCCCGGGCGTATGGCGTCATTGGCGCTGAAATAGACCAGGCAGAACAGGCAGGACAGTGCGAAGAACAGGATTGGTTGTGCGAAGCCGCTGTGTTCAATACTGCTCGCCCCTGACACGATCGCGCTTGCGCCAACGACAATCGTAATGATGGCGACGCCATCAATGACCGCCCAGTTTTTTAACAGGACAATCGTACCTGCGCTGATGCCGGGGATGGAATCCGCCCTGTCATTTATGCTGCTGGCGACTGGGTCGATTTGGGTGACCAGGGCCGCGCACATGGCTAGCATAGGGTCCCGGGTAGCGGTAAAAACCACCGCTGCGAGCAGCGAAGCCTTGACGCCCGCTGCTACGAGGAGGCGCCCGATATAGCTTGGCACATTCTTCCCGATGGACGATCCATCAACACTGTTCGTGTTGATGAATAGACCCAAGCTTAGCAGTGCCGTGCTTATGTAAGAAAACACACCCAAGCCAATCGCTGCCGAAAGGCTGGACGGAAAAAACAGAAAAGCTAGGGCTGCGGGAGCAGCCAGCAAGGCGAAGCGGGTCAGTATGCCAAAAATCTCGGGCATTTGTCACGCGCCGGATTTGCTTTGGCGAATCTGCATCAGTTCTTCATATATGTTCTGGATTTGGGCATAGGCACGCCCATTCTCCATTGCGCGCTGACTGACCGTTACAGCGAACATATAATGCCTCTCATCGCCCGTTCCGGCGGATTTACTATCGTCATTAAAGGCGTAGAAAAAAGCGCCGCCCTCTTCGACGTCGAGCGCGATGCGGTTGAGTGAGCCTTGCCCTATCTCTTTGGCACCGCGGTCCAGGGCATCGAAAAAGCGGTTGGCGTCCTTGGCGATTTGCGTCCACCGAGCAACGTAGCGATCAATCGCGCCGACACCGGTTTCACTCAGATACACCTTGAGCCGGTCCTGTACCTTGGGATTGACGAACCTATCGCCAGTGCCGTCGTAGTAGTAGATGAAATCCAGTTCACTGCCCGGCCGGGCCGCGTGGAAAGTCAGTGCCGTCGCAACGATAGCTGTATTGCTCCACTCGTCGCGCCGCCCTTGCGCTTCCTTGATGAGGGAATCGATAGGGTCGAGGAACATCCGAGCAAAGACAATCAAAATCGTGGCTACCAAGCCGGCTGCGACCATATCTGGCAGTATTTCGCCCACATAAAATGAAACCACATCGTCGATTGTGCCATCATAGACTAGCGCCGACGGCCTATATCGGAATAGATAAAGCGCCAAAATCGCCAGTATAGTTGCTACGGCGAGTATGCCTGCAGCTATTCTAGCCTTGGCGACGGACGACGTTAATTGCTGTGAATCATTTTCCATAAATTATCCCCCGCTAATACCAGAGAACAATAGCCACTGAATTTTTGGCTTGGCAATGCGAACTTGCCTTGCCAAGGCGTCATCCGCCGGCCCCCTAGGCAAAGCCCAGCTTGGGTGCTATTGACCCTCGCCAACCTGAACCCGCGAGTCCTTGTCGCCGGTTCATATTCCATAGAGCTCTGGTTCTTATCAGAAGGCAGGAAGGGTCTGGCCTTGGCGAAGATTATTACCACCATCACCGGCGATGCGGCGCTCACCTTTGACGACGTGCTGCTGCAGCCGGCGCGCTCCGACATCCTGCCAACCGAGACTGACGTTTCTACCTATGTCACCAAGGACATAGCGCTCAATCTTCCCATCCTGTCATCGGCCATGGATACGGTCACCGAGGCCAATATGGCGATCGCCATGGCCCAGGCCGGCGGCATGGGCGTCATCCACAAGAACCTCACCGCCGCCGAACAGGCCGAGCAGGTCAGGATGGTCAAGTCCTTCGAGAGCGGCATGGTGGTCAATCCCATCACCATCGGTCCCGATGCCACCCTGGCCGATGCCCTGCAACTGATGCAGCAGAGCCGTATTTCCGGCATTCCGGTGGTCGAGAACGGTGGCACAGGCGGCCGCGCTATTGGCAAGCTCGTTGGCATCCTCACCAATCGCGACGTGCGCTTCGCCTCGCATCCTGCCCAGCCCATCCGCGAGCTGATGACGCACGAGAACCTGGTCACCGTGCGCGACGGCGCCTCCAAGGACGAGGCCAAGGTCCTGCTCCACAAGCACCGCATCGAAAAGCTGCTCGTCGTCGATGAGGATTATCGCTGCACCGGCCTCATCACCGTCAAGGATATTGAAAAGGCTCAGCTTCACCCTAATGCCGTCAAGGACGAGCAGGGACGACTGCGCGTCGCCGCCGCCTCGACCGTCGGTGACAATGGCTTCGAGCGCTCGCTGGCCCTGATCGACGCGGGGGTCGACCTCCTCGTCATCGATACCGCCCATGGCCACTCCGTCCGCGTGGCCGAAGCCGTCGAACGCGTCAAGCGCGAGAGCAATTCCACCCGTATCATGGCCGGCAATGTCGCCACTGCCGAGGCCACCCGCGCCCTCATCGATGCCGGCGCCGATGCGGTCAAGGTCGGCATTGGTCCGGGCTCTATCTGCACCACCCGCATTGTCGCGGGCGTCGGCGTGCCCCAGCTCGCCGCTGTCATGGGCTGCGCCGAAGAGGCCAGTAAGTCCGGCATACCGGTCATCGCCGATGGCGGCATCAAGTTTTCAGGCGACATGGCCAAGGCCCTGGCCGGCGGCGCCTCCTGCGTCATGGTTGGCTCGCTCCTGGCGGGCACCGATGAAGCGCCGGGCGAGGTGTTCCTCTATCAGGGGCGCTCCTACAAATCCTATCGCGGCATGGGCTCGGTAGGCGCCATGGGCGCTGGCTCCGCCGACCGCTACTTCCAGCAGGATGTGCGCGACCAGATGAAGCTTGTGCCCGAGGGCATCGAAGGGCAGGTGCCCTATAAGGGCCCGGTAAACGCCGTGCTGCATCAGCTCGCCGGCGGTCTTCGCGCCTCCATGGGCTATACCGGCGCGCACAATCTCCAGGACTTCCGCGACAATTCCGTCTTCGTCAAGATTTCCGGCGCCGCCCTCAGCGAAAGCCATGTCCACGACGTGACCATCACCCGCGAAGCCCCGAACTACCGCAGCGGGCGGTAGGTGGCGGATACGAACGCGTCAATGACTTTGGCGGCAACGTGAGGCGCATTTCCACGTTATGGGTAAAAGGAGGAGATGCTGATGAGCGAAAGCCATTTTATTGTCTGCCTGCGTGACGGGGCCTGGCAGCACACGCATCGCGGCGAAACGTCCGCGCCGTTTATGAGTCGGGAGGCAGCTATCGAAGCCGCCATCGAGGAGGCGCAGGCCTCCGGGGATTCCGGCGCTGAAGTTATTGTCCAGTCCTCCGAAACGTCCGCCGAGACGGTGTGGCGATCAGCGGAGAAGGATCATACCGGCCGCTGATCGACATTGTCGTGCTAACAAATCGCGTTTTGTTACAAGCCGTTACTGCTTTAATCCGAATCTTCGCCGGAGCGTGAATTGCCTCTGCTCGACAAGCTCCTGATTCTCGCGATGGCTGTTCAAGCCTTCTTGGCCATCGGACTGGTCTTTTGGCTCGGCTTTGAACGCGTGCCGCGCATCGCCCGTGGCGAAATCCGCATTGCCGACATTGCCGTCGAACGCACGGGCTATCCGCTCAAGGCGAAACTGCTCTCGAACAGTTTCGACAACCAGTTCCAGCTCCCGGTGCTGTTCTTCGTCGCTGCACTGCTCCTGCTTCAGCTTGACTTGGTAGGGTGGGTTGACGTCACCCTTGCCTGGCTGTTCGTGGCATTGCGCCTTGCCCATGCGCTCATCCACGTCACCACCAATCGCGTCTATCGCCGCTTCGTGGCCTATACCGCTGGACTTGCCGTGCTGACCCTGTTTTGGCTATGGCTCACCTTTCGCATCCTTCTGCAGAGTTGAGTGCCCCATGTCCCTGATCTCCCGCATCGATACGATCTTTGTTCCGGCACTCGACACCGACGCTGCCGCAAAATGGTATGCGCGCATGTTCGGCATGGTCGAGATATTCCGCTCCGCCGGCTATATCGGTATGCGGCTGGAAGGCGCCGAATCCACCACCACGGCGCTAACCCTCATCCCGGTCGATAAGATGCCCGACCAGCCCTTTGCGGCCTTCAACTTCTACACACGTGACCCGACTGCCCTCCACACCGCTCTAACGGACGACGGGCGCGAGGTCACGACCATCAATTCCAATGGCGCCATGACCTGGTTTGACTTCGTCGATATCGCCGGCAACCGCGTCAATGTCTGCCATTTTCCCGAAAGCTGATCCATGCGCCTTCCAGGCCGTCTTGCTGCTGCCATCGAAGTTCTGACTGACGTCGAGGCACGCAAGCGGCCCGTGTCGGAAGCGCTCAAGGCTTGGGGTCTCAACAATCGTTTCGCCGGGGCAGGGGACCGCGCCGCCATCGGCAACCTGGTCTATGACGCCCTGCGCCGCCGCTCCTCGCATGCCTTCGCCATGGGCAGCGACACTCCGCGCGCCCTGGTGCTGTCGGTCGCCATGCGCGACTGGGGCGAAACACCCGAGGCGCTCAACGCCGTCTTCGGGGAGGACAGCCATGCGCCGACACCGCTTACGGACGAAGAAGCGACTGCCGCAACGGCCGATCTCTCCGTCGCGCCACCAGCGGTTCAAGCCGATTTCCCAGACTGGCTGGCACCCTCCTTGCAGCGTGCATTCGGCGCCGACTGGATCGCCGAAGGACAGGCCATGGCTGGTCGCCCCTCGCTCGACCTGCGCGCAAATGCGCTTAAGGCCGCGCCTGAAAAGGTCATGAAATCGCTGGCGCGTTTCTCGCCCCAACCAACCACAGTCGCGCCTTTCGGCATCACCATGCCCGCCGGACCGCGGGATGCTCGTACGCCCAATGTCACCACCGATGAAGGCTACCAGAAGGGCTGGTTCGAGGTGCAGGACCAGGGCAGCCAGATTGTCGCGGCACTGGCCGGCGCCCGAGAGGGCGAACAGGTGCTGGACCTCTGCGCCGGGGCAGGCGGCAAGACCCTGGCCTTGGCTGCCACCATGGGCAATAAGGGCCAAATATTCGCCTATGACAGCGATCGCTCGCGCTTGGCGCCCATCTATGATCGTTTGAAGCGCAACGCCGTGCGCAATGCCCAGGTCCGCGCCCCTCATCCCGGCGCGCTCGATGACCTTCTGGGCAAGATGGACCGTGTCGTGGTCGATGCCCCCTGCACCGGCACCGGCACCTGGCGCCGCCGTCCCGACACCAAGTGGAAGCTGACCGCCGAATTGCTGGTGCAGCGTCAGTCCGAACAGGCCGCGCTTCTGGTCGAGGCGGCGCGCTATGTGAAACCCGGCGGCACTCTAGTCTATATCACATGCTCCATTCTCCCCGAGGAGAACGACGACCAGATCGCTGCTTTCCTCGCCGCCAATCCTGGCTTTGAAACCATCGACATGTCCAAGGCTTGGCGTCAGGCGCTGATCACGGACCTGCCCGAAGGCCTGGCCACAAAGGGCGGCGGCATTTGCCTCACCCCGCGCCGCGCCAACACGGATGGGTTCTATTGCCACCTGCTGAGCCGCAAGTCGTGAGGTGAGAACTAAGCCCCGACTGGATCCGGTTCCTCCGCTTGGACGGAGCGGTTGGGGGGGGGGTCGCAGAACTTGGGTTCTGGGCGAACCACACGCGCATTTTCGTCGTTCTGACAATAGAACCGCTATCGGGAGACTAAAATGTCCGCAGCAACCACCGACTATCGCAGCCCGGCCTCCTGGGTGGCCCTCGCCGTATTCCTTGCCCTCGTCATCGGCATCGGCGCGCTGATCGGCACCCAGTCCACCCCTGGCACCTGGTACGAATCTCTCACCAAGCCGCCGCTCAATCCGCCCAACTGGGTCTTCGGTCCGGTCTGGTTCGCCCTCTACGTGATGATCGCCGTCGCTGGCTGGCGCATCTGGGTCGCGGCGCCGCAATCAGGCGCCATGAAATTTTGGGGCGCCCAGATGCTGTTTAATTGGGCTTGGTCGCCGGTCTGGTTCCTGGCCCAGCAGCCTTGGCTCGCCTTCGTCATCCTGGTGGCCATGTGGCTCTCCATCGCCGGGTTTATCCTCGCCTCCCAGAAGCACGATAGGCTGGCTCCATGGCTGTTCATGCCCTATCTGGCCTGGGTGAGTTTTGCGGGCTACCTCAACCTCTCAATTGCCCTGTTGAACTAGGCTGGTTGAGGCACGGCAGCATTGGGCGAACGCTTTTCCAGCGTCCTTGCCCAGGCAATGACCGGCGCCTCCAGCCAGCGATAGGACGCGGTGGCGATGCCAACCGAGATGCCGACTGCCGCAGCGGTTGCCGTCAGCCACAGGACGCCATCGGTCATCGTGCCGTAGAGGAATTTGGGCACGAAATAGACCTGGATCAGCTCGATGACCAGCGTGTGGTAGATATAGATGCCAAAGGAAATCTGGGCGAGGAACCGTGTGGCCGGATTGTCCAGCAACCGGCCGAACAATACCGTCGATGGCCCGGTCGCCAGCACGATCCCGACCAGGGCATGCATGATGGGAAAACGGTAGGGTACCCTCAGCCAGCCATAGAGCTCGCCCGCCTCCCGATAGGCCTCCACCCACATGAAGCTGGCGGCACCCACAAGCGCCACCAGGCAGACGAGGTCCATCACCCAGTGCCGGACCTGCGCCAGCATTACCTGCACCCCGCCGGCCAGGGCGCCCAAGGCAAACATGGCGAAGAAGGAAAACGGATTGAACCAGGGCATCCAGGTCTTGGCGCCGCCCTGCAACCCATATTCCCAGCCCATCCGGTGCGGATCGACCACCACAAGGGTGCTGAAGGCCATATGCGCCAGAAGCGCCACGCCGATAATGCCAAGAAAGGCGATACGGGCAATCCATGGCGGTGATTGCCGGCCGAACGCAAAAAGCAGCACGAAACCGAGCGGCAGCAGCAGATAGGACGTGACCTCAAAGCCGATCGACCAGAGCGGCCCGTTGACCTCGACAGGGAAGAAGGTCAGCCAGTGCCAGTCGCTGACCAGCAGCAGCCCGGACGCATAGCGCACCCAGAGCCAGATGTCCGGGATGGCGCGCCACACCACGATGCTGAGAACGAACGTGATCGTCAGTGCCACCCAGAAGCCGGGCAGGATGCGCGCCGCCCGCCGCAGCGCATAGATGCGCAGCGAGGGCAGGGGTTCGCCCCGGTCCAGGGCCAGCCAGAATGGCCGCGCCAGAAGGAAGCCGCTGAGCACGAAGAAGATGCCCACGCCAAAGGTGCCGCCATTGGCAAGCACCTGCGCAATGTCGGCCTCCCCGAGGGAGGAGCGGAAATCAATCTTCTGCGTCAGGTGGTGAAAAAGCACGATCAGACAGGCACTGGCCCGCACGAAGTCTGCTCCCAGAAGACGATTGGACTGTTCCGACATGTTCCCCCCAAGAATATGCACGGGCGTTGTGCGAACGCTCCGCTTGCGGAATCCGTTTGGCGCGGCTAAAGCCTCGCCATGCAGCACCCAGACACCGCCTCCCTCACCGACACCATTCTCATTGTCGACTTCGGTTCGCAAGTCACACAATTGATTGCGCGCCGCATACGAGAGACGGGCGTCTATTGCGAAGTGCATCCCTTCAACAAGGCGGACGCCGCCTTCGCATCGATGCGGCCCAAGGGCGTGGTCTTCTCGGGCGGCCCGGCATCTGTCACCGAGGAGGGCAGTCCCCGGGCACCACAGGCGATCATCGATTCCGGCCTGCCGATCCTGGCCATCTGTTATGGCCAGCAGACTTTCTGCCTGCAGCTTGGCGGCAAGGTCGAGGGTGGACACCATCGCGAGTTCGGCCGTGCCGATTTGGAAGTGCTCGAGCCGAGCGCTCTTTATGACGGCATCTGGGAAGTTGGCGGAAAATACCCTGTCTGGATGAGCCACGGCGACCGCGTGACCGAACTGCCCGAGGGCTTCAAGGTCATGGCGACATCGCCCAACGCACCCTTTGCAATTGCCGGCGACGAAAGCCGCAAGCGCTACACCACCATGTTCCATCCCGAAGTGGTCCACACCCCCGATGGCGGCAAGCTGCTCGCCAATTTCGTGCACAGGATCGTGGGCCTCGAGTCCAACTGGAACATGGCGGCTTATCGCCAGAAGATGGTCGAAAAGATCCGCGAGCAGGTCGGCACCGGCAAGGTTATCTGCGGCCTGTCCGGCGGCGTCGACTCTTCTGTGGCTGCCGTGTTGATCCACGAAGCCATTGGCGACCAGCTCACCTGCATCTATGTCGACCACGGCCTGATGCGCCTCAATGAAAGCGAACAGGTGGTCACCATGTTTCGCGACCAGTTCAATATCCCGCTGGTCCATGTCGACGCCGAAAAGCTCTTCGTCGGCGAGCTTGAAGGCCAATTCGACCCCGAGACCAAGCGCAAGATCATCGGGCGCCTGTTCATCGAAGTCTTCGAGGAAGAAGCCAAGAAACTCGGCGGCGCCGACTTCCTCGCCCAGGGCACGCTCTATCCTGACGTTATCGAATCCGTGTCCTTCACCGGCGGCCCCTCGGTCACCATCAAGTCGCATCACAATGTCGGCGGCCTGCCCGAGCGCATGAACATGCAGCTCGTCGAGCCGCTGCGTGAACTGTTCAAGGACGAGGTCCGCGCCCTTGGCCGCGAACTGGGCATTCCCGAAAGCTTTATCGGCCGCCATCCCTTCCCGGGTCCGGGCCTCGCTATCCGCTGCCCTGGCGGCATCACCCGCGAAAAACTCGATATCCTCCGCCAGGCCGATGCCATCTATCTCGATGAAATTCGCAAGTCGGGCCAATACGACAAGATCTGGCAGGCTTTCGCCGTGCTGTTGCCGGTGCAGACCGTCGGCGTCATGGGCGATGGCCGCACCTATGAATTCGTCTGCGCTCTCCGCGCCGTCACTTCCGTCGACGGCATGACCGCCGATTTTTACCAGTTCGACATGAACTTCCTCGGGCGCACCGCCACCCGCATCATCAACGAAGTCCGCGGTATCAACCGCGTGGTTTATGATGTGACTAGCAAGCCGCCGGGAACCATTGAGTGGGAATAGCCCGATAGACTGAATGCGCGACTGCATCGCAGCCCATCCGGCTCGTCAAGGCGAGCCGGTTTGCATTCCCGGGGGCGCGTGATAATGCTCCCCCACACTTTCTTTCGACTTTAGGCCGGCCATGTCCAACGAGAATATCTTCAAGGAAATCGACGAAGAGCTGCGCACCGATCGCATGCGGGCGCTGTGGCGTCGGTTTGCGCCCTTCGTCATCGGTGGCGCGATTGCCATCGTGGCGCTGGTGGCGGTCAATGAAGGTTGGGCCTGGTACACCAGCAGTCAGTCCGCAGCGGCCTCCGAAAAGCTCTATGTGGCGCTCGATGCCGCCGAGGCCGGCGACCTGGAAGCGGCCCAGGCGCAGTTGGACGCTCTGGCGGCCGAAGGCTCCGGGGGCTATCCGGTTCTGGCCGAGTTCCGCAAGGCGGCGCTCCTCGCAGAGCAGGGCGATAGCACGGGCGCCGTTGCGGCCTATGACGCACTGTCCAACAGCCAGTCCAATCCGCGGCTGCGCGAACTGGCCCTGCTGCTCGCCGCCAATATTCTGGTCGATAGCGGTTCGCTGGCCGATGTCGAAGCCCGCGTCGCCACGCTCGCCACCGACGACGCCCAGATGCGTCGTGTCGCTGGTGAACAGCTTGGCCTGGCCCAATACAAGGCTGGCGACTTCGCCGCCGCTCAGGCGAGTTTCGAGGAGGTTCTCAATGATCCGCTGGCCCAGTCCGGCATCCGCAACCGCATGGCCTACTACCTGGCCCAGATGCTCTCGGAAGGCGTCATTGCCGCCGAGGCCCCGGCCGAAGCTGCTGCCGATGCCATCGATGCGATTGTTCAGGATGACGCTGCGGACGCTGTCGTAGAACCTGCCGCCGAATAATCAGCCGAACTATTAGGGGATACCGCATGACGGTCACCGTTGCCATTGTCGGCCGTCCCAATGTCGGCAAATCGACCCTGTTCAACCGCCTTGTTGGCCGCAAGATCGCCCTGGTGGATGATACCCCCGGCGTGACCCGCGACCGCCGCGAGGCCGAAGGGCATATTGCCGACCTGACCTTCAAGGTCCTCGACACCGCTGGCTACGAGGACGTCACCGACGACAGCCTCGAAAGCCGCATGCGCCAGCAGACGGAAATGGCCATCCGCGAGGCAGATGTCATCCTGTTCATGATCGATGCCCGGGCTGGCGTCGTGCCGCTCGACCAGCGCTTTGCCCAGGTCCTGCGCAAGGCCGGCAAGCAGGTGCATCTGGTCGGCAACAAGGCCGAAAGCCGCGCCGCTGAAGATGGTCTTGTGGAGGCCTTCAAGCTCGGCTTCGGTGAGCCGATCGCTCTCTCGGCCGAACATGGCCTTGGCTTGTCCGAGCTCTATTCCATCGTCTCCGCCGCCATCGACAAGGCTGCCGAGAAGAAGGCCGCACAGGCCGCCGAGGATGCCGAGACCGCTGGCGACCTCGATTTCATGCCCGAAGTCGATGTCGATATCACCCCCGACATGCTCGAGGGCGAGGGCGATGACGCGACCCTGCGCTGGAATCCGCGCCGCTATCTCAACGTCGCCATTGTCGGCCGCCCCAATGCCGGCAAGTCGACTTTGGTCAACCGCATGGTAGGCGAAGACCGCGTGCTGGTCGGTCCGGAAGCCGGCATCACCCGCGACAGCATCCTGGTGCCCTGGGAATGGGAAGGCCGTACTATCAATCTGGTGGACACTGCCGGCATTCGCCGCCGCTCGCGTGTGACCGGCAAGCTCGAAAAGCTCGCCGTGGGCGACAGTCTGCGCTCCATTCAGTACGCCGAGGTCGTCGTGCTGATGCTCGACGCCACTGTGCCGTTCGAAAAGCAGGATCTGGCGCTGGCCGACCTGGTCGAGCGCGAAGGCCGCGCCATGGTCATCGCGCTCAACAAATGGGATCTGATCGAAGACAAGAACGAGACGCTCAAACTCCTGCGCGAGGAATGCGAACGCCTGCTGCCACAGTTGCGCGGCGTGCCGCTGGTGACGCTCTCGGGCCTCACCGGACGCAATATCGACAAGCTGATGGAAGCCATCTTCGCTATCGAGCGCAGCTGGAATTCGCATGTCTCGACCTCGCGGCTCAACCGCTGGCTGGCGGGCATGATCGAGGGGCATCCGCCCCCGGCTGTCTCGGGTCGCCGTCTCAAGATGCGCTACATGACCCAGGCCAAAACCCGGCCGCCAAGTTACATCATCTTCGCCTCGCGACCCGATGTGGTTCCTGCATCCTACCAGCGCTATCTGGTCAACGGTATGCGCGAGGCCTTCGACATGCCCGGCACCCCGATCCGCATCTGGCTGCGGGGCGGCAAGAACCCTTACGTCGACAAGAAGTAGCAGACGTGAAGAGGTCGCAGGCGCAATTGCGCTCGTGGCCTGTTCACCCCCGCGGAGATTGCCCTATAGTGCGCATGTCGTAACACCCCGCCACTGGTCGCGGCGTGCCAACAGTGCACTTTGTTGCTTACAGAAATTCTCATCGTCGTCGTTCTGACTCTCGTGAACGGCGCCCTGGCCATGTCCGAACTGGCCGTCGTGTCATCCCGTTCCGCTCGTCTCAAGGTCATGGCCGACCAAGGCAATAAAGGCGCCGCCACGGCCATGCGTCTGGCCGATGACCCGGGTAAATTCCTGTCGTCCGTGCAGATCGGCATCACGCTGGTGGGCATCCTCTCAGGCGCCTTTTCCGGCGCCACGCTCGGGCTGCGGCTGACGGTCTGGCTCGAACAGACCGGTATCCCTGACAATATTGCCGATGTGGCCGGGGTCGGCGTGGTGGTCGTCCTCATCACCTATACATCGCTGATCCTGGGCGAACTGGTGCCCAAGCAGATCGCCCTGCGCAATCCGGAGGCTGTGGCTTCGCGCGTCGCCCAGCCCATGGCCATCCTGGCGCTGGTGGGCACGCCCATTGTCTGGCTGCTCGACATTTCCGGCAAACTTGTTCTTCGTCTTCTGGGCCAGTCCGGCGAGTCCGAAAATTCGGTCACCGAAGAAGAAGTTCGGACCATCATTGCCGAAGCCACCACCGCAGGCATTCTTGAAACTGAAGAACACTCGATGATCTCCGGCGTCATGCGCCTGGCCGACCGCTCAGCCCGTGGCATCATGACCCCGCGCCTCGATGTGGTGGCAATCGACCTCGAAGACAGCTACGAGGAAAATCTCAAGGTTATCCTCGAAACCTCCCATACCAAGGTCTTGGTCCAAGAGGCCGATTCTGATTCCATCCTCGGCGTTCTGGCGCTATCCGATCTGCTTCCGCCCCTGGCAGCAGGACAGCAGCCGGATCTACGAGCATTGGTAAGACCAGTGCCGGTTGTCATGGAACTGGCCGACGCACTCGATGTCGTCGAAACCATGCGAAAGGCGCGAGCCCAGATGGCATTGGTCGTCGATGAGTACGGGCATTTCGAAGGCATCATCACCTATGGCGACGTCCTCGAGGTCATTACCGGCATCTATGACGGTGAAGCGGGCGATGAACCGGCCCTGACCCAACGCAAGGACGGGTCCTGGCTAGTGGCCGGCTGGATGCCGGTGCTGGATTTCAGCGAACGCTTCAACGTTGCTGTGCCCAAAGACGCCCGCTACGAGACGCTGGCAGGCTTAGTACTCTCACATCTCAATCATATGCCGGCCATTGGCGAGAGCTTCGAGAGTGACGGGTGGCGGTTTGAGGTGATGGATATGGACGGGCATCGCATCGACAAGGTGCTCGTGGCACCGATCGCGACCGAAAATACGACCTGACTAGAGGTTCATCCCGAACCAGAGGACGCCCGGCTCCTCTCGCAGCGGCGTGAACCCGCTGCGGGTCCAGAAAGCGATACCGCCGCTATTGGTCGTACTGGCGCCCAGATGGATGCCACTGACCCCATTTGCCCTGGCCCGGTCAATCCAGCCCTGAAGAAGGCGCGTGCCCACCCGTTGGCCGCGCAGCCGCTCCAACAGGTTCATGTGGATATGCGCGGGATAGGCCGCAACCAGGTCCGGTGGCGACTGCTGCGGCTTCATGATGGCTGCGATGCGACCCTTGTCGGCGGTCGTCATGCCGGTGGCGCCAGTATAGCGGGTTCGCAGGGCTGGCCACCATTCCCGGTCCAGCCTTTGCGCAAACGCGTCGCTATTATAGGTACCCACAATGTAGCCGGCGACGCCCGTTTCATCCTCTGCCACCAGCACATTGTCCGGCTCCAGCACCCCATAGGGCGCTGCATAGATGTGCCCGATCAGTTGCGGATCGTTGTGCAGCGTCGTCGCATCCTGGCCGGAATCCCCGGTCTGCAGGCAAATGCTGTAGAGGCCATCGAGATCGGCGGGGGTATAGGCGCGCAGGATGACCACGATCAAATATCTTCGAAAGCGCCGGTGCCCACGTCGAACAGGCGTCCGTTTTCGGACACTCCCGGGCTGAGCAGGTCGATCAGTTTTGGCGCGACTTCTGCCGGCGTCGGCAGCGTGTTGGGGTCTTCACCCGGCATGGCCTTGGCTCGCATCGCAGTTCGGACGATGCCGGGATAGAATACATTGGCGCGCACATTGGTGCTGTCCACCTCGCCGGCATAGGATTTCACCAGCGCGTCCAGCGCCGCCTTGCTGGCTGCATAAAGCCCCCAGAACGGCCGGGCGGAGCGGGCAGCGCCCGAGGACACGAAAACGGCGCGGCCGGCCTCGGCCTGGCGCAGCAGCAGGTCGAGGGAACGCAGCAGGCGATAATTGGCGGTGACGTTGACCGCCAGGACCTTGTCGAACTCATCGGGCTTGATGTGGGCGACCGGGCTCAGCACGCCCAATAGGCCGGCATTGGCGACAAGGCCATCCAGATACCCCCAGCGCTCGAAGATTGCCGCGCCCAGCCGGTCGATGGCGTCGCCATCGCGCAGATCGAGCGGCACAAGCGTAGTCGAGCCGCCAATGGCCTGGATGGCATCATCGAGTTCTTCCAGCCCGCCGACGGTCCGCGCCACGGCAATCACGTGCGCGCCGCGTTGTGCCGCCTCGATGCCGGCAGCATAACCGATGCCGCGCGAGGCGCCAGTGATCAGGACGACCTTGCCGGCCAGTTCTGTCTTGTCAGTCATCAACCCGCTTCCTTGAGCAGCGAAATCTGCTTGGGATCGCTCATCGTCCGCCCATGCAGATCGGTCAACTGCGTCGGATAGTCGCCAGTGAAATAGTGATCGGTGAACTGCGGCGCCTTGGGATTGCGCTTCTCGCCACCCACGGCCTCGTAGAGCCCATCGATGGACAGGAACTGCAGCGAATCCGCGCCAATATAGCGGCACATGGCGTCCAGATCGCCATACTGGTTGGCCAGCAGCTTGTCCGGATCGGGCGTGTCGATCCCATAATAGTCCGAATGGAAGATCATCGGGCTGGCGACGCGGATATGCACCTCGGTGGCGCCGGCATCGCGGATCATCTGGATGATCTTGATGGAGGTCGTGCCACGAACGATGGAATCATCGATCAGCACCACCCGCTTGCCGGCAATCTCGGCGCGGTTGGCCGAGTGTTTCAGGCGCACGCCGAAGGCGCGGATGGATTGCGTCGGCTCAATGAAGGTGCGGCCCACATAGTGGTTGCGGATAATGCCCAATTCAAACGGAATGCCGCTCTGCTGCGCAAAGCCGATGGCTGCCGGGGTGCCGCCATCGGGCACCGGCACGACCACATCGGCCTCGACCGGCGCTTCCCTGGCGAGATTGATGCCCATGTTCTTGCGCGCCGTATAGACGCTGCGGCCCGAGACCATGCTGTCGGGACGGGCGAAATACACATATTCGAACAGGCACGGCCGTTCCGGCACCTGGCGAGCGGGCTTGCGGGCCTCAATGGCGATCGAGCCATCGGGTTGGATCTCGCAGATGATGATTTCGCCGTTCTCGACGTCGCGAACATATTTGGCGCCGACGATGTCCAGGGCACAGGTTTCCGAGCAGAAGATCGGCTTGCCGTCGAGTTCGCCCATCACCAGGGGGCGAATGCCGACCGGATCGCGGGCCGCGATCAGCTTGGTGCGCGTCATCGCCAGCATCGCGTAGCCGCCTTCCATCTGGCGGATGGCGTCGATGAAGCGGTCGGTGCTCGAGGAGTGGCGGGAACGGGCGATCAGATGCAGCACCACCTCGCTGTCCGAAGTCGACTGGCAGATGGCACCGGTGGCGATGATCTGGCGCCTCAGCGTCAATCCGTTGGTGAAATTGCCGTTATGGGCAATGGCGATGCCGCCCACTTCTAGCTCTGCAAACAGTGGCTGCACATTGCGCAGGGCCACTTCGCCGGTCGTCGAATAGCGGGTATGGCCGATGGCGATATTGCCCGGGAGCTTCGCGAGCACGGCGGGGTCGGTATAATGGTCACCGACCAGTCCCATCCGCTTTTCCTGATAGAACTGCCGGCCGTCGAAACTGACGATGCCGGCAGCCTCCTGCCCGCGATGCTGCAGGGCATGCAGCCCGAGCGCGGTCAGCGTGGATGCATCGTCATGCCCCAAAATGCCGAACACGCCACACTCTTCGTGCAGCGTGTCTCCATTGAGGTCGAAATCGTCATCGCTGCGATGGGTCACCGGGGGCTCCGTGCGATTTGCTGCGTGTTCGCCAAATAGCGCAATTTCCTGCCGGCTACCAATGACAAGTGCGGTCGGCAGGTTTGCGGCGGGTGCGCTGGTCCCGCCTTGAAAATTGCCTCAGGCCTCCGGCGCCGGATCGACGACAGGATCGGTCGGATCGACCGTTCCGTTATTGGGGTCGACTGCGCCACCATCGAGCGGAGCAGCCGGAACCTGAGGATCCTCGGTCAAATTGGCGCCGCCACCCTGGAGGATATCGGTCACCTGCTGCTCAAGGCCCTCGGGCAGCATGGAAATCAGCGTGTTGCCCATGTCGCGCAGATAGGGCAGCGACTGGGCGTTTTCGGCCCAGTCGGGCAAATTGTTGGGCAGCAGCCAAAGACCGAATATCGTCACCACGATGGCAATGAGCACGCCACGCAGCACACCGAAGACAAAGCCCAAAGTGCGGTCGATCGGGCCGACACGGCTGTCGACCACGAAGTCGGCAATGCGCATGGTGAGCAGGTGCAGCACGATGAGCGCCACGATGAAGGTGACCACGACCGTGGCAATGTCGGCAATGACCGGCTCCGCAACGTATTGCCGGGCGATGTCGGGGTGATATTGCCACATATAGACGGCGATGGCGGCGGAACCCGCCCATGTCGCAAGTGAGAGGACTTCGCGGGTGAGGCCCCGCGCAGTGGCCAGGATCGCCGAGATCAGCACCAGCACACCCACACCAACGTCGAACGCAGTCAGCATATGTTCTTGCCCTGTTTTCTTGCCGCCCCGGCTTGTTGCGGGAGCTTTAACGACTTTGTCGCGCTATGCCAAGGGCGCTGGATCATCGCAGCACCGATGTCCCCGGAAACGGATTGTTTACCATGCCTCGGGCTCCGGCTCGGGGATCGGTCGCTTGCCCTGGGCAGCGATGCGGCTGACCATGTCGCTCAATTGCGCATATTCCGTGACCTCGAGCCCCGAGGCGCGATCAGCGCTGCCCAGCTTGCCAGTCACCACCGAACCGAATCCGAGCTTTTGCGCCTCGCGCAGCCGCAGCGCGCCGTGAACCACCGGACGAACACCCCCGGCCAGCGAGATCTCGCCGAAATAGACCGCATCGGCCGGCAGCGGCGAACCGGTCAGCGAGGAGATCAGCGCTGCCGCCACGGCAAGGTCTGCCGCCGGCTCATTGATCTTCAGCCCGCCCGCCACATTGAGATAGATGTCATTGGCCCCGATGCGCACGCCGCAACGCGTCTCGAGCACCGCCAGCACCATGGAGAGGCGCGACGAATCCCAGCCCACCACCGCCCGGCGCGGCGTGCCCAGAGGGGAGGGGGCGACCAGCGCCTGGATCTCAATCAGCAGCGGCCGCGTCCCCTCCATACCGGCAAAAACCGCTGAGCCGGCTGCATCCTTGTCGCGCTGATCAAGGAACAGGGCGGACGGATTGGCCACCTGTTCGAGCCCGCGCTCGGTCATGGCAAAGACGCCGATCTCGTCGGTGGCGCCGTAGCGATTTTTCACCCCGCGCAAGATACGGAAGGTGTGGCTGCTATCGCCCTCGAAATAGAGCACCGCATCGACCATGTGCTCGACCACGCGGGGCCCGGCAATCTGCCCGTCTTTGGTGACATGGCCGACCAGAACCACGGCAGCGCCGCTTTTCTTGGCCATGCGGGTCAGCGCCTGGGCCGAGGTGCGGACCTGGGTGACCGTGCCCGGCGCCGAGTCCACCCGGTCGGTCCACAGGGTCTGGATCGAATCGATAATGACGAGATCGGGCGGTGGACCGTTTTCCAGCGTGGCCAGAATGATCTCGACATTGGTTTCGGCGGCCAGGAGCACCTCGGCCTCGCCCAGGCCCAGGCGTTGCGCCCGCAAGCGCACCTGCGCCACCGCCTCTTCGCCTGAGACATAAATGACACGCTTGCCCTTGCGCGCCAGGGCCGCGGCCGCCTGCAACAAGAGCGTCGACTTGCCGATGCCCGGATCGCCGCCCACCAGGAGGGCCGAGCCCTTGACGAACCCGCCACCGGTGACCCGATCGAGCTCAGCCATGCCCGTGGTGATCCGCGCCGCGCTTTCGGTCTCGCCTGACAAAGGCACCAGATTGGTGGGGCGTCCATTGGACTTGGCCGATTTCGGCCCGGCGCCGACGCCGGAATCGACCATTTCCTCGACGATAGTGTTCCAGTCGCCGCATGCATCGCATCGCCCTTGCCAGCGGCTGGAGACGGCCCCGCATGCCTGGCAGACGAAATTGGATCGGGCCTTTGCCACTGCTATTCCTTCTCCCGCGCCGTGCAGCGCTCCGCGAGCTTGCGCGTCGTGTTCCAGTTGCGGGACGTGTTGGTGCCGCAATTCTTGTCGATTAGGCGGATTAATCGCCCGGATTTGGCGACGTCCTGGCTGAAATCCACCACCAGATGGCCTGCCACGACCTGAATGATCTCGGGACCATCATGATCCGAAATCCACCCGAAATCCGGCTTCGCCGCCGCAAAGAAATAGACGCCAGTTTCCGCCGGGCGGTCCCTGGCCGCTGGGATCGGGTCGGCCTTGACCAGCTTGCGAAGAAGGGCAGGGGTCCGAACAACGGGTACGACGTTCTCGCCCAGGCCGAAGCTGCGCAGCACCGGCTCCATGGCAGCACGCGCCGCAATTGCGCTGCCATCGAACCCGGCAATCATGTTGCCGGTATTGACGAGCGTTTCCGGCGCCACGAACCCAGCGGCCTCCGACGCAGCGCGCCATTGTTCCATGCGCATCAGCCGGTGTGTCACCGGGCCAATGGCACGCAGCAGGATGACATACGTCGTTGCTTTTTCAGCCAAGTGCGCTCCTGCTCATTCAGCCGGGAGCCTATCAAGACGGATCAGATCCGGCAAGAACAAAAAGGCAACATTGTCAGTCAAACGGAGCGCGCCGGGAACTCTTGTCTGGCCCTCGGAATTGTCCAGCCAGCACGGGAGTCCCCCTCATGAACCGAAATACCTTAATCGCTATCGTGGTCGCAGTGGCAGTCGTCATCTTCGCCTTTACGATATTCACCTCGATCAACCAGGCGCCGGAGACGGACGGCGCACAGACCGCGAACGAGCTAATCGAGCAGCAGGAATTGCCTGCCGGCCCCGCCGACGAGCCTGCCGAGCTGACGCAATAAGGTTCTATTCCGGCAGTCGGCCGTCGCCCACGTAATTGCGGCTATACCGCCCCTTGAGGCTGGTCAGGATTTCGTAGCCGATCGTGCCCCCGGCATCGGCCTGGTCGTCGATGCTGACATGGCCGCCGAGCACTTCCGCACCTTCGCCGGGCATAGGCAGGTCGGACCCGAGTTCGGTGATGTCCACCACCGTCAGGTCCATCGAGATTTTGCCCACCACGGGGCAGAGCTTGCCGCGGATGAACACCTTGCCGCCGGGCCGTTGATTGGTGCCGGACAGGGAGCGCAGAAAGCCGTCGGCATAGCCATAGCCGAGCACGGCCAGTTTGCTGTTGCGATTGAGCGTGTGGGCAGCGCCATAGCCAACGGTCTCGCCGGTCCGCCCCTCGGCCACCTGCAGGATCGGCACGTGAAGCGTCACCACCGGCTGCATCGGGTTCTTGCGGCCATTGACGGCCCGACCGCCATAAAGCGCGATGCCCGGGCGCACCATCTGAAAATGATAGTCGCGACCCGTCATCAGCCCGGCCGAATTGGACAAGGAGGCCGGAATGCCGGGAAATTGCGCCATGACTGAACCGAAAAGGGCTAGTTGTGTGCGGTTCTTCTCGTGGCTCGGCTGGTCGGCACAGGCCAGGTGGCTCATCACCATCTGCGGCGCATAACCCAGCTTCTCGATGCTTTCGCGCACCAGCGCCGCTTCATTGAGGCGGAAGCCGAGCCTATTGATGCCGGTATCGAAGTGGAAGGCGGAGGGGTAGGCCTCGTTGCGTTCCAGGCACTTGGCCAGCCACTCCTCCAGCATGGCCATGGACGAGAGCACCGGCATCAGGTTCTGCCGGATATAGAGATTGGCAGCACCAGGATAGAGCCCGTAGAGAATGAAGATATGGGCGTCGGGCACGGCCGCGCGCACTTCCATGCCCTCGTCGGGCGTGGCCACGAAAAAGAATCGCGCTCCCGCTGCATGCAGCGCCTTTGAAGCCATTTCGATGCCCACGCCATAGGCATCGGCTTTGACCACGGCAGCGGTCAACGCGCCGGCGCTCACCTTGTCGAGGGCGCGCCAGTTTCGGGCCAGTGCGCCCAGATCAATGCTCAATTGGCCGCCCAGGCCCGAAGTCAGCGCCATGCCTATTCCATGCGTTCAGGCAGATAGTCTGCCCGGGCAAGGTTACCAAAACGGGTAAATTGCGCCTCGAAGCTGAGCTGCACCGTACCGGTCGGGCCGTGGCGCTGTTTGGCGATGATGACTTCCGCCTTGCCGTGCACCTTTTCCATTTCGCCCTGCCAGGTCAAATGCTCCGGCGTCCCCTCTTTGGGTTCCTTGTTCTTGAGATAGTACTCTTCGCGATACACGAACAGAACCACGTCCGCGTCCTGCTCGATAGACCCCGATTCGCGCAGATCGGCCAGTTGGGGATGCTTGTCATCGCGCGACTCCACCTGTCGAGACAGCTGGGAGAGCGCAATGATCGGCACTTCCAGTTCCTTGGCCAGGGCCTTGAGCGTAGTGGTGATCTCGGTCAGTTCCTGCACTCGGTTCTGGCTTGAGGCCTTGGACGAACCGGACAAAAGCTGGAGATAATCGACGATCAGCAGGTCCAGGCCTTTCTGGCGCTTGAGGCGCCGGGCGCGGGCGGCCAGTTGGGCCACCGAGATGCCGCCCGTATCGTCGATATAGAGCGGTACCTTGCTCATCATGTTGCTGACATCGACCAGCTTGGCGAACTGGTTGTCGTGAATGCGGCCGCGGCGGATATCGGACGAGGAGATTTCCGACTGCTCGGCTAGAATACGCGTGGCCAGCTGTTCGGAGCTCATTTCCAGGCTGAAGAATCCCACAATCCCGCCATTGGCAGTCTTGGTATGTCCATCGGGGGCAACATCGCCGCGCCAGGCTTTGGCGACGTTATAGGCGATATTGGTGACGAGCGAGGTCTTGCCCATGGCCGGGCGGCCGGCAAGGATGATCAGGTCCGAGCGCTGCAAGCCACCCATCTGCCGGTCGAGATCGTGTAGGTCCGTGGCAACGCCCGAAAGCCCGCCATCGCGCTGGAAGGCCTCGCCAGCCATCTGGATGGAGGCATTAAGTGCGGCGGAGAAATTCTGGAAGCCGCCATCATAGCGGCCCTTTTCGGCCAACTGGAACAGCTCGCCCTCGACCTTCTCGATCTGCTTGACCGGGGTCATTTCCACGTCACCGTCATAGGCGACGCCAACCATTTCCTCGCCCACCTGGATCAGGTTGCGGCGGATGGCAAGATCGTAGATGGCCTGGCCGTAATCGCCTGCGTTGAGCACTGTGGTGGCCTCGGCGGCGAGGCGCGACAGGTACTGCATCATGGTGATTTCAGGCAGCAGCTGGTCGGGCAGGTGGGTCTTGAGCGTCGCCGGCTCAGCAGCCTTGCCGGCTCGGATGATCTTGCCGGCCAACTCGTAGATTTCCCGGTGGATCGGCTCGTAGAAGTGCTCGGGCAGCAGGAAATCTGCGACGCGATAAAAGGCGTCATTATTGATTAGGATCGCGCCCAGCAGCGCCTGCTCCACCTCCACATTGTGCGGGGCGACGCGGAAGGACTTTTCTTCGGCGGGATGAAGGCGGGCGATCTCGGCCATGGGTGTTCCTGAGGGTGTTAACCTTTCTTAACCATGCCTTGGCGGGCAGAGTCTTGGGCCTACTTCCACAGGGTTAACAGAGTGCGAAACGGGGCTGTGAACATTGTGGACAACGGGGAATTTGGAAAGTGCCGGTTGCGTGACGAGACTCACCGCCGAGCGGGCTGAGTCTCGCCCAATCCGTCCCGAAAAGCAAAAGGCCGGGCACCCGGCCCGGCCTTTCGATGCGAAAAGTGATCGAAAACTATTCTTCGAAACGGTCTTCGGCAGCGGCAGCGGCCTGACCGGCTGCGAAGTCACCATCTTCATCGGAATCGAAGGTGGGAACGGAAACGTCTTCACCAGCAGCCTGACGCACGGCTTCGTCTTCCGAACGCGCGACGTTGACGGTGATCTCGACGGCGACTTCGGGGTGCAGCGAGAGAGCGACAGTGTGGACACCGACGGTCTTGATCGGGTCCATCAGGTCGACCTGATTGCGCTGGACGGTGAAACCGTCCTTGGCCAGGGCTTCCACGATGTCGCGGGCGGCAACCGAACCATAGAGCTGGCCGGTTTCGCCGGCCTGGCGGATCATGATCACCGAATGGCCATTGAGACCCTCGGCAATGCCGGCAGCGGCATTGCGGCGTTCTTCGTTGCGCTGTTCGATGTGAGCGCGCTCGTTTTCGAACTTCTTGCGGTTGGCTTCCGTGGCGCGCAGGGCTTTGCCCTGGGGCAGCAGGAAGTTACGGGCAAAGCCGTCCTTGACGCTGACTTCATCGCCGATTGAGCCGGTGCGGCCAATGCGCTCGAGCAGAATGACTTTCATTTCGGTATTCCTTGTGGCTGTCCCGCCATTACGGCGGTTAGGAGCCGCGAACCATTCGCGACCCCAGCGTTTCACCTTTTGGGTGAGGGGCCCTTACGCTTTCAAGAAGCCGGCGGGAGGGATGAGACAGCGGTTTTCGGCAAGAACCGGAGCGAAGCGTACATTGATACGCGAGCACCGGAAGCGCAGCCGAGCGCCGCTAGATCGCCGTCCCGGCGAGCTTATTGAACTGCGTAAGGCATCAGGCCGATAAAGCGGGCACGCTTGATGGCACGGGCCAGTTCGCGCTGCTTCTTGGCTGAAACGGCGGTGATGCGGCTCGGCACGATCTTGCCGCGCTCCGAGACGTAGCGCGAAAGCAGGCGAACGTCCTTGTAGTCGATCTTGGGTGCGCCCTCGCCCGAGAACGGGCAGGTCTTGCGACGACGCTGGAACGGGCGGCGGGCCTGGGAAGTGGTAAGGTCTTTGATAGCCATTTGAACTCGTTCCTTTTCTTAGAAGCGGCGCGGGCGGCGTTCGCCGGAGAAACCACCACGGTCACCGCCGCGGCCGCCTTCGCGGTCGTCACGATCGCGCTTCTGCATCATGGCCGACGGGCCTTCTTCCAGCTCGTCAACGCGCACGGTCATGAAGCGCAGGATGTCTTCATTGATGCGCATCTGGCGTTCCATCTCGGCGATGGCAGCAGCCGGCGCTTCGATGTTGAGCAGGGTGTAGTGGGCCTTGCGGTTCTTGCGGATGCGGTAGGAGAGACCCTTGAGGCCCCAATATTCGTTCTTGGTGACCTTGCCGCCACCCTGGCCGAGAACTTCGGACAGCTGTGCGGTCAGTTCCTCGACCTGCTGCTGGGACACGTCCTGGCGGGCGAGGTAGATGTGTTCATAGAGGGCCATTGATGCGCCTTCCTTTCGAGTTGTACTCAGCAATGCTTGGCGCGGAGCCCCTTCGAAGCCGGAAAGGCGTCAAAGCAGTCTTGCAAAGAGCGGGAACACGGGAGGCCGGGCTCGACGAACCCTATCTTTCCAAATGGAAAAACCCTCCGTTCAGCCCCCGGCCAAACGAATTGCTGGCGTCGCTATAGGGGAAAGAGGGGGAGAAGGCAAGCGCCGGACCCGCCGCGCCTTGACTCCGCCACACACTCCCGGCAAAGCCCGGCGCAACTGGACAGCCCTCCTGCGGGTTGTCACATTGGATTGCAAAGGGGGGACGCACCATGTCCAGCACTGCATTCACTTTCCCCGGCCAGGGCAGCCAGGCCGTTGGCATGGGCAAGGATCTCGCTTCCGCCTATTCCGAGGCGCGCGCTGTCTTCCATGAAGTTGACGAAGCCTTGGGTGAACGCCTCTCGGCCATCATGTTCGATGGTCCTGAAGACATCCTGCGGCTGACCGAAAACGCCCAGCCGGCCCTGATGGCCGTCAGCGTTGCCGTCATCCGCGTGCTCGAAGCCAGGGGCGTGTCGCTCAAGGACCACGCCAAATTCGTCGCCGGTCATTCGCTGGGCGAATATTCCGCCCTCTGCGCTGCCGGCACCTTCAGCCTCACCGACGCGGCGCGCCTGCTACGCACCCGCGGTCAGGCCATGCAGAAGGCCGTACCGGTCGGGCATGGCGCCATGGCGGCGTTGCTGGGCCTCGATCTTGATACGGCAAGGGCCGTTGCCTCAGAGGCCGCCCAGAGCGATGTCTGCGACGTGGCCAACGACAATGCGCCCGGCCAGGTGGTGATTTCTGGCGCCGTCTCGGCCGTCGAGCGGGCCGTCGAGATCGCCAAGGCCAAGGGCGCCAAGCGCGCCCTGCTGCTGCCTGTGAGCGCCCCGTTCCATTGCTCGCTCATGCAGCCCGCCGCCGACGCCATGGCTGCGGCTCTCTCCGAGGTGGAAATGAGGGCCCCGGTCGTGCCGCTGGTCGCCAATGTGCTCGCTGCCCCCATTTCCGACCCGGCGGAAATCCGCCAGCGCCTGGTGGAACAGGTGACCGGTGTTGTTCGCTGGACCGAGAGCGTGACCTGGCTGACCACAGAGGGCGATGTGACCAACCTGGTGGAACTGGGAACCGGCAAGGTGCTCACCGGCCTTGCCAAGCGCATTGCCTCAGATGCCTCGGCCCAGGCTATCGGCACGCCGGCCGACATTGACACCTTTGTCGCTCAACTGACGTCCTAAGCGCCTGAATCAAAAACTGAAGCGCTTAACTCTATTCTCCCAGGGGAGGCCCTAAATGTTTGATCTTTCTGGAAAACGTGCCCTGGTTACCGGCGCCAGCGGTGGCATCGGGCGCGAGATCGCCAAGGCGCTGGCTGCGGCCGGCGCCAACGTGGCGCTCTCAGGCACCCGCGTGGGGGCGCTCGAAGACACGGCCAGGGAGATCGGCAAGGACTGCCCGATCCTGCCGGCCAATCTTTCCAAGCTTGACGAGGTCGACAAGCTGGTCCCTGCGGCCGAGGCGGCCTTGGGTGGGCTCGATATCCTGGTCAACAATGCCGGCATGACGCGCGACAATCTGTTCATGCGCATGAAGGACGAGGAATGGGACGATGTCCTCGCCGTCAACCTGACAGCCGCGTTTCATCTCAACCGTGCCGTGCTGCGCGGGATGATGAAGCAGCGCTGGGGCCGCATCATCGGCATTTCTTCGGTGGTGGGCGTCATGGGTAATCCGGGGCAGGGCAATTATGCCGCCTCCAAGGCCGGTCTGATCGGCATGAACAAGGCGCTGGCCTACGAGGTCGCGAGCCGCAATATTACCGTCAATTCCATAGCGCCGGGCTTCATCGCCTCGGCCATGACCGACGAGTTGAACGACAAGCAGCGTGAGTCGATCCTGTCCACCGTTCCGGCCGGACGGCTGGGTACGGCGCAGGAAGTTGCCGGTTGCGCTGTTTTTCTTTCCAGCGATGCGGCGGCCTATGTCACCGGCCACACGCTTAATGTGAACGGCGGCATGGCGATGATCTGATGCCCGGTTTTTGGGCGAAAGCCTTGGAAACCGGGGTGAACGCGACTGGCTATGGCGGGAAAAACGTGATACCCCGCGCCCCGGTCCACCTTGCCGGCCTGCCTTGCGGGCGCCAGGAAGGCCGCTTACATTGCCCCTGTGCAAACCAACACTGCGCTTGATGATTTGGCTTTGCGCCAATAAGAAGCGAAACGAAACTTCGATTTCTAAAAAGGGAAGTCAAATATGAGCGATGTCGCTGATCGGGTCCGCAAGATCGTTGTGGAACACCTCAATGTGGATGCCGAGAAGGTCACCGAAAAGGCCAGCTTCATCGACGATCTGGGCGCGGATTCGCTCGATCAGGTCGAGTTGGTGATGGCTTTCGAGGAAGAATTCTCTGTCGAGATCCCCGACGACGCCGCCGAGTCGATCCAGACTTTCGGTGATGCGGTCGCCTTCCTGACCAAGGCCACCAGCTAAGACTGGGGTTGGGCCGCTGACCATGGAATTGCGCCGAGTCGTCGTAACCGGACTGGGACTTGTGACGCCGCTTGGCTGCGGAGTGGAGGCCTCATGGGCCAATATTCTCGCAGGCAAGAGCGGCGCCAAGCGCATCGACGCCTTCGAGGTCGATGATATTGCCTGCCAGATCGCCCATCTCATTCCTCGTGGTGACTATGCCGAAGGCAAGTACAATCCCGATGACTGGATGGAAGTGAAGGAGCAGCGCAAGGTCGACGAGTTCATCGTCTATGCCATGGCTGCGGCCACTCAGGCGATCCAGGACGCGGGCGTCGAACCCAAGACCCAGGAAGAGCAGGAGCGCACCGGCGTCCTGATCGGTTCGGGCATCGGCGGCATCGGCGGCATCTATGATGCCTCCGTTACGCTGCATGAAAAGGGTCCGCGTCGTATCAGCCCGTTCTTCATCCCGGGCCGCCTCATCAACTTGGCCTCCGGGCATGTCTCCATCCGCTTTGGCCTCAAGGGGCCGAACCACTCGGTCGTGACGGCCTGTTCCACCGGGGCGCATGCCATCGGTGATGCAGCGCGGTTGATCGCCTTGGGCGATGCGGACGTGATGGTAGCAGGCGGCACAGAGAGCTGCGTCAATCGTCTGGCCCTTGCCGGATTCTCGGCGGCGCGGGCACTTTCCACCGGTTTCAACGACAATCCAACTGCCGCCTCGCGACCCTATGACAGGGACCGTGATGGTTTCGTCATGGGCGAGGGTGCAGGCATAGTCGTGCTGGAAGACTATGAGCGAGCCAAGGCGCGCGGCGCCAAGATCTATGGCGAAGTGTGCGGTTACGGTCTCTCTGGCGACGCCTATCATATCACCGCCCCGTCGCCCGATGGCGATGGTGGTTTCCGCGCCATGAGCGCGGCGATCAAGCGGGCCGGTATTTCTCCGTCCGAGGTCGACTACATCAACGCCCACGGCACCTCGACGCCGCTTGGCGACGAGATCGAACTGGGTGCGGTGACCCGCGTCTTGGGTGATGCCGCAGGCAAGGCCGTGATGAGCTCAACCAAGTCGGCCGTTGGCCACCTGCTGGGTGCGGCCGGATCGGTGGAAGCCATTTTCTGCCTGCTCGCCATGCGCGACAATATCGCGCCGCCCACGCTGAACCTGGATAACCCCTCGGTTGAAACCGCCATCAATCTTGTGCCGCACAAGCCGATCGAGAAGGAAATCAACGTGGCGCTCTCCAACAGCTTTGGCTTTGGCGGAACCAATGCTACGCTGGTAATGCGCAAGGTCAGCTAGAATTTCCAACGAATTTCAGGGGGCACATCGCTTTGGTAGCGATGTGCCCCCTTGTCTTTGCGCGGCTTGGTTGCGAACAATGCAGACCCGCCACAGTTTGGCGCAAGAACAATGACATGAAGGCCGAATACGGCCCCACACGACCCCAATTGCGAGTGACACAATTAAGATGAACGACCGCAGGAACCGGCGCCGCCGCCGCTCGGGCAACGGCCTGATCGATATCCTCAACGGCCTGCTCACGCTGCTGGTCATCGCGCTGGTCGTCATTGGCGGCGGTGTGTTCTACGTCGCCTCACAGTACTATGGTGACGGTCCCACCCGCGAGGAACGGGTGTTTCGGGTCGAAACCGGCAATACGCTCTCGACCACGGCCGGACGCCTCGAAGAGCAGGGCTTCATCACCAACTCCTTCATTTTCAGCCAGTTTGGCAGCCGCGTCGAGGAAAGCGCCATCGTCAAGGCCGGCGATTTCAGCATTCCGGCCGGCGCCAGCATGTCGGAGATCCTCAAGGAACTGACCCAGGGCAATCCCCTGCGCTATGCAGTCACGGTGCCGGAGGGCTGGACTGTCTGGCAGGCCATCCAGCGGATAAATGCCGATGACCGGCTGACCGGCTCCATCGACCAATTGCCGCCCGAAGGTTCGATCCTGCCCGGCAGCTATGACTATATGCCCGGCGATACCCGCCAGTCGGTGCTCGACAAGATGCAGCTGGCCATGACCCAGGCGCTCGCGGAAATTTGGGAGACCCGCCAGGCCGACCTGCCGCTCGAAACCCCTGCGGAAATGCTGATCCTGGCGTCCATCGTGGAGAAGGAAACCGGTGTCGCCACCGAAAGGCCGCAGATCGCCGCGGTCTTCGTCAACCGCCTGCGCGAGGGCATGCGCCTGCAATCAGACCCGACGATCATCTATGGGATCACCCTGGGGCAATCGACGCTTGATCGCGGTATCCGTCGCTCCGAGATCGAGGGTGAGACGCCGTACAACACCTACCAGATCGACGGACTGCCCCCGACCCCCATCGCCAATCCCGGCATCGAGGCCTTGCAGGCCGTCGCCAATCCCGACAGCCACGACTATCTCTTTTTCGTGGCCAAGGGCGCGACCCCGCGCGAGGGCCATGTCTTCGCGGAGACCTATGCCGAGCATCAGGAAAATGTAGCGCGCTATCGGGAGATAGCGGCCGAGGCAGCGGCGCAGGCCGAGGAAGAGGCGGAAGCGGCGCGACAGGCGCTGGAAGCCGAGGAGGCCGGACAGACCGGTGCGGAAGGCGAAACCGGACAGTGAGCGCAACCCTTTCCAGCATGACCGGCTTTGCCCGCGCTGAGCGGCAGGCCGGAAATCTGCGGGTGCGTATCGAACTCAAATCGGTCAATGGGCGCGGGCTCGACATGCGGCTGCGCGTGGCGCCAGGGCTCGACATGGTCGAAATCCCGCTGCGCCAATTGCTGTCCAGGGCCCTCACTCGTGGATCGATCAACCTGCTCGCCACTCTGGATCGCGGGGCTAATGGTGGCGCCGTCCGGGTCAATGCCCAGGCGCTGGCAACGGTGATCGCAGCCCTCGAGGAACTGCGACAGGTGGATTCGGCGCCACCGCGCCTAGATGGCATCCTGGCGCTGCCCGGCGTGCTGGAGGTCGACGATGGGGCAGGGGCGGTGGACGAAGAAGCGCAATCCGCGCTGATCCTGGATTGTGCCGCTGAAGCCATCGAACGCCTCAAGGCGGCGCGGCTGCAGGAGGGCGCCGAGATCGCTGCGGTTCTGCTGGGCCAACTCGACGCCATCACCGCCCTCGTGGCCCAGGCCGAGTCCCATCCGTCCCGCTCACGCGCCGCCGTCGAGGCGCGGTTACGCGAACAGCTTGCAGCGCTCAGTGCCGACATAAGCCTTCCCCAGGACCGGTTGGCGCAGGAAGCGCTGCTGCTTGCCACCAAGGCCGACATTCAGGAAGAGATCGACCGGTTGCGGGCCCATGTGGCGGCGGCGCGCAAGCTCATCGGCGAGGGCGGTCCGGTGGGGCGGCGGCTTGATTTCCTGGCTCAGGAGTTCAATCGCGAGGCCAATACGCTCTGCTCCAAGGCAAACGCGGTGGAGCTCACCTCCATCGGCCTTGACCTCAAGGCGGCGATCGATCAACTACGCGAGCAGGTTCAGAACATCGAATAGAGTGCACACAATGGAATTTCAGCGCCGCGGCGTCATGCTGGTGATTGCCTCCCCGTCGGGCGCGGGAAAGTCCTCGATTTCCCGTTCTCTGTTCCAGCAGGATCCCAATATCCGCCTCTCCGTCTCGGTGACCACGCGCGCCCGGCGCAGCGACGAGGTGGATGGCACGCATTACCACTTCATCGACGTGCCAACCTTCCACCGCATGAAGGCTGATGATGGGCTGCTGGAATCTGCCGAGGTTCACGGCAATTTCTACGGTACGCCGCGCGCTCAGGTTGAGCAGCAGCTTGCCGCCGGCAACGACATCCTTTTCGATGTCGACTATCAGGGCACCCTACAGCTCTATGAAAAGTGCCGCGACGACATGGTAACGGTGTTCATCCTGCCGCCCACGATTGAAGAGTTGCGCGCCCGGCTTGAGCGCCGCGCCCAAGATAGCGTGGGCACCATAGAAAAGCGCCTGCGCAACGCGCGGATCGAACTCGATCATGCTGACGAATACGAATATGTCATCATCAACCGCGATCTTGAGCAATCCGTGCAGAACGTCCGGTCGATTCTCGCCTCCGCCCGCCTCAAACGCGAGCGCCAGACCAATTTTGCGATCTTCGTCAAAGACTTGCAGAGCCAAATCGACTCTCTTTGAGAGCGACTTGAATCGACGGGTGAGGGAGGAAACGTGACCGGACCGGCCTCTTCCTCTCCCGCCATCCGGCGCGGCACGCCCGCGTTCTTGCGCGCCAATATCGCCTTCTTTCTCGCCGCGTTTTCGGTCTTCGCCTCGCTCTATTCGGTGCAGCCCTTGCTGCCTATGTTCGCCCAATATTGGGTGCGCGACGCGGGCACCGCCTCGCTGGCGCTCTCGGCCACCACGGCCACCATGGCTTTGGCATTGACCCCGGCGAGCCTTCTCGCCGACCGTCTCGGTCGCCGCCGGCTGATTATCGGCGCCTTGTTCATCACGGCACTCCTGGGCATGCTCCTGCCCTTCGCCCAGGTCTGGTGGCAGTTGATCACTCTGCGCACGCTGATGGGCATTTCGCTGGCAGGAATCCCTGCCGTGGCCATGGTTTATCTCTCCGAGGAAATGGACCCCGACGCCCTGGGCTTCTCCATGGGCCTCTATATCGGCGGCACGGCCATCGGCGGCATGGCCGGTCGCGTCATCTCCGGCGTCCTGTCCGACTGGCTTGGCTGGCGCGTCGGCACCGGTATTCTTGCTGGGCTGATCGTGCTGGCCGTACTGGCGGTCGCAATCCTGCTGCCCCGCCCACGCCAGTTCGTCCGGGATCCTATAAGCCTGCCCGAACTCTGGCGGCGCTGCCGGGCCAGCTTTGACGATGCGGCGCTGCCCTGGCTGTTCGCCGCCTCTTTCCTGCTTATGGGTGGCTTCGTTACGCTCTACAATTATGCAGGCTTCCGCCTGGCCCTGCCGCCGTTCTCGCTCAGCCATTCGGCCATTGCCGCGATCTTTCTGGTCTATCTCCTGGGCAGCGCCAGTTCCACTTGGGCCGGTGGGCTGTCACAGCGCCTGGGCCGCCGCAAGGTATTCTGGGTGCTTGTGGCCTTGATGGGTGCGGGCATGGGCATCACCATGATCCCGGATACCATCGCCATTATCTTTGGCCTTGCCATTGCCACCATGGGGTTCTTCGCCGCCCATGGCGTCGCCAGCGCCTGGGTTACCCGACGGGCGCGAACGGGCAGGGCGCAGGCGAGTGCAATGTATCTCGTCGCCTATTATTTCGGCGCATCGATTCTGGGTACTCTGGGCGGCTATGCCTGGACGGCGTGGGGCTGGGGCGGGGTCATGCTGGTCAGCGGCGGTGCGGCCCTGCTGGCGCTACTCGTGGCGATCCGACTGATCTTCGTGGCGCCATTGCCAGCCCCGGAGAAGGCCGCTCAGCCCTTGCCGCCGAGCTAGAGGGTGATCGGCAATAGTTGCAGACTTTTGCGGTTCGATCACGACATTACAAAGACTTAGGGCCCCATGTCGATTCAATCGAAATGGATACGGCTCTAGCCGGCCGACCGCAAGCCCGGCAGAGACCGCGCCATGGCGAGAAACGCCTCAATGGGTAAATCCTCAGCGCGCTCATTGCCCTTCAGACTGGCTGCCGCCAGCAGGCCCTCGACCGGCACGCCGAGCGATTTCAGGGACTGTCGCACCATCTTTCGGCGCTGGCCGAAAGCGGCCTTGGTGACCTGTTCCACCAGTTTCACCGGCAGTCCGGCTTCTACTGGCCTGGGCACCAGATGCACCACGGCGGAGGTGACATTGGGCGGCGGTACGAAGGCCTGGCGGCCCACATTGAAGGCAATGCGCGCCTCTGCCCGCCATCCAGCCAGCACGCCCAGCCGTCCATAGGCGTCGTCGCCGGGTTGGGCCACGATGCGCTCGGCCACCTCGCGCTGGAACATCAGCGTCAGGCTTTCAAAGAATGACGGCCAGGGCTCCATGGTCAGCCAGCCAGTCAGCAATTGCGTGCCGATATTATAGGGCAGGTTGGCAATGATCCGCGTGGGCCCGTCTGCCAGCAGGCGGTAATCCATGTCCATGGCGTCGCCGCCGATGACGGTGAGCCGGCCCGGATAGGCCGCCGCAATCTCGGCCAGGGCCGGCAGCGCCCGCGCGTCGCGTTCGATGGCAATCACTTCGCGTGCGCCTTCGGCCAGCAAGGCTCGCGTCAGCCCCCCGGGACCGGGGCCGACTTCGATGACCCGCACGCCTTCAAGCGATCCACCAACCCGGGCAATACGCGCTGTCAGGTTGAGATCAAACAGGAAATTCTGCCCCAACTCCTTCTTGGCCCTCAGACCGTGGGTGGCGATCACCTCGCGCAGGGGCGGGAGATTGTCGATCTGACTCATGGCTTTGCTGCTGTCATCTGGTCTGCCATGGCAATGGCCGCGGCGAAGCTGGAAGGAGAGGCCTTGCCGGTGCCGGCCAGGTCGAATGCGGTGCCATGGTCGGGCGAGGTCCGCACGATGGGCAGGCCCAGCGTGACATTGACGCCGGCGTCGAACGCCACGGTCTTGATCGGGATCAGCGCCTGGTCGTGATACATGGCCAGCACGCAATGATATTGCCGCCAATGCGGCGGATAGAATAGCGTGTCGCCGGGCAGGGGACCAACCGCATCAATGCCTTCGGCACGCGCATCGACAATGGCGGGACCAATGATCTCGACATCCTCGCGGCCGATGGTGCCGCCTTCCCCCGCATGGGGATTAAGGCCGGCTACGGCAATGCGCGGCACCGGGATGTGGAAGCGTTGCCTGAGGTCATGAGATATGACCCTCAGCGTATCGAGGATCAACGTTCTACTGATCAGCCCCGGCACATCCCTGATCGGCACATGAATGGTCAGCGGTACGGCGCGCAGGTCCTCATGCGCCAACATCATGACCGGCAGTTTTGGCGTGCCGCCGAAGGCGCAGAGCTCCGCCAGGAATTCAGTGTGCCCCGGATGGTGAAACCCGGCATGGTAGAGGGCCGCCTTGTGGATGGGAGCGGTTACTACTGCGCGGCAATGGCCATTCATGGTGGCCTGTACCGCCTCGGAAATGGCGTTGATCACCACCTGGGCAGCGTGTTCATCGGGCAATCCGGGCGTGTCTTGAACTCGGCCTGCAACCGACACGACGGGTAGCGCTCTGGCGAACATGTCAGTAGCGGCATCGACGTCGCAGGTCTCGATGGCCAGATCGAGTCCCAGTCGCTGAGCCCGGGCCCTGAGAAAATCCACATGCCCGAAGACCACGAAGGGCGGCAAGCTGCGTTCGACACGCTGCGCGTGAAGCACAAGCAGCAGGTCCGGTCCGATGCCGGCCGGCTCTCCCATGGTCACGGCAAGCGGCTTGGTCATCCTGTCCCCCAAAGACAGTGCGGCCGCACTGATCTGCGGCCGCAAAATCCCCCCATTCGTCCGGGCCTCGTGCCGCGGCAGGCGCCGACAGCCTACTGGTAGATGATCTTGGCCTGGCTGCGGAGGCGCGCCATATAGGCATCGGCTTCCCGCGCCATCGCATCACCACCGACATCCTCGCGCAGGCCGCCCTTGACGAAAGTCAGGTCTTCGGCCTGCACCTTCTCGCAGACCGCCAGCATGGAAAGACCCGTCTCGACAGCACGCGGCTTGGTGATGCCGCCCACATTGAGCCCCGCCAGTTCCTTGGCTAGCGCGTCGGGCAATTGGGTCGCATGGCGCCGGCCCACATCAACCACTGCCACATCGGTGTAGGCCACTGACAGTTCGACGGCCGTGTCGCAGCCTGCGAAGCTGGAGCGATACTGGTTCGCCTGACCCGAACGGCCGCCACCACCGACGAACACCACTTCCTTCAGGATATAGTCGAAATTCTGGAAATCTGCGATCTTTTGGGCCGCCTGTTGGTCAAGTTCCAGCTCGGAAATCTGCACCTGCGGGGCAACGGCGGATTCGATTACACCATTCCAGGCAATGGCGGCGCGCAGGCGATCCTGTAGCGTGGTGCCGCTGACGCCACCCTGTTGCAGCATCTGCTGCAGACGGTCGCGGCTGACACTGAGATTGCGGGCAATCTGCAGCAGCGCCTCGTCAATCTGCGCATTGGAGACGTTGATCCCGATACGCTTGGCTTCCTGGATCTGTATCGCTTCGTCGATCAGCTGTTTCATGGCGCCGCTGCGGCCGGTATTATTGCCTTCCATACGGAACAGGCGCAGGCGCTGGTCGATTTGCACGTCGCTGATCGGCTCGCCGTTCACGGTCACAACGGTGGCTGCCATCGCCGGAACGACCGGCACGAATGCCAGCGCGAGGCCGATGAACATCGCGCCGAGGGCGCGCCGTAGGTCTGCAAGGGTCATAATCTGGTCCGCTTTTCGATTAACGCCTTCAATGCGGCGTTGTGGTCACGCTGTCAATTGGGCGATGAATACGGCCAAAATCTGAATACCACCCGGATCGGTCAACGCAGCTAGGCCCAGCCATCTTCCTTGTGCAACAGCACCGACACCCCGATGACAATGGCGACGACGGCTGGTCCGACCGCAGCAAACACCGGATCGAGGACACCGGTCGAGCCGGCCCGGTCCGCCATTTCGGTGATGACAAAGACCAGGAAGCCCAGGATCATGCCGTAGAGAACCGCAGGCCCGAACTGGGTGTTGCGTGTGTATCCGGCCGTAAACGCGAAGGCGATTAGGAGCGAACCCGTCAGCACCAGGGGCAGGGCAAGCAGTTTGATGAGTCGCATGGCAGTGGCCGACCTGATGGTCGGATCGCTCACGCCGCGCTGCAACAGTTGGGCCAGCTCGAAAAATGTCATGTCCTCGGTCGAAGCCAGCTTGAGGCTGATTTCGGCGGCGCTGGAGGTGGTCGGTATTCTGGTATCGAACACCTGCCGGGCGGGGTTGTCCGGGGTGCGCACCGTGGCAACGGGAAAGGTCCAGTGGCCGGCCTTGAGAATGGCTTCGGCGGCTTCGAGCCGGGGTATGTCGCTCTCCCCCAGGTGGAACAGGGTCACATCGGCCAGCGTCGAGCCGCCCTGAGTCATGCTGCGCGCCATGAGCACGTAATGGGCGCCTTCGCCGCGCTGTTCGAGCCAGATTTCGCCCGGCGGCGTCAATTGCGCTGTCTGCCCGGGTGGTGTCGGGGCCAGTTCGCGGTTGATCTGGGTGCTCAACGTCTCGGCACCAAGAACGATCAGGAAACTGGAGGCGATCAGCACCACCACTGGCACCCGCAACAGGCGCCAGATCGAGATGCCGCTGGTCTTGATGACGGTCAGTTCATGCCGCATCTTGAGATCGATAAGGCCCAGTATGGCGCCCATGAGTACGGTCACCGGCAGCGTCTTGATGGTCCAGCGCACCGCACTCATGGCGACCATAAGTATAGCCATGTGCAGGCCGTGTTGCTCGGCGACATAGGTGAAGCGCCACGTGTCGAGCGATTCCACCAGCGCGATCAGCCCGTAGAAGATGAAGACCGTGGCGGCGATGCGGCTCGACAACCGTGCCAGCACCACGATGTCGATGCGGTTGATCATGCCGGGACCACCCCGGTCGGATGACGTGGCCACAGGCGATAGGCCAGCAGGGCGCTGGCCAGTACCACGAGGACTATCGCACCAGTCGCGCTGCCCCATGGGCTATAGGCACTTATGCCACGTTCGCCGAACGCCAGCAGCATGACGATGGCTTCCAGTGGCAGCTTGATGCGCATGCGGTTGCCGCTCGGGAACCCGGCAATGGCCACGACCAGCATGACCAGGCCCAGCACGCGCAGGCCCTCGGCCGTACGGTCGAGCAGGCGCTTGACAATGTCCGGTTCCCACCCCGTCTGATTGAGCGCCCGGTCGATCAGCCCGAAACTGTCGGTCTCGGCCAGTTTGTCGACCCGCAGGGCCTGCTGGGCCAGGCTGTCGACGCTGACGTCGTAGCGGGAAAAGCGGATTTCCGAATAGCGTCCGTCGTTCTCGAAATACTGCAAGGTGCCGTCGCGCAGTTCGAGCACATAGTCATCGTCCACGCCCAGGACGCGTGCCGAAGCGGCGATATAGGTCCGCCGGGTCTCGGGGTCGCGCCGGTCGTCGGCGAAGAACTCGGTGATGACGCCGCCATCGGCGCGCCCGCCGATGAGCAGGATGACCCCGGGGGTTACCTGGGTGAAGCGATTGGGCTTGAGGGTGGAACTGACAAGGTCCGCCGCCACTTCCGCGGACAATTGGTTGAGCTGCCGGTTAGCCAAGGGCTCCACCACATGCGCTAGCAGCAGCACCATCGCGATGGCACCGCCGCAGGTGACGGCGATGGCGCGCCACAGCGCCCCCAGCCCGTTGCTGGTGTGGATGATGTGCAGTTCGTGGCTTGTCTGCAGCGCCGTCAAAGCCCGGACAACGCCAATGCCGACGCAGATATAGAAGAACGACAGCGCCAGCGGCGGCATGGTGTAGAGCGCCTGCAATGCCAGCGTGCCAAAGCCCTGCCCCTTGACCGAGACTACGTCGAATGAGCGCAGGCAATTGACCAGCCACAACAGGAAGCACGCGATACCGAACAGGATCAGCGCATCGGTGGCAAACAGCCGCGTCAGATAGCTTGTCAGTCGTCTCATGAAGGATAGTGCGCCAGTCCGTCGTTTCTGCCGGTGGAAGCCAGCCGGCGCGCACCTTGCGGTAGTTCGCGTCACGGCACAATCACCCATGGGGTCACGAAATCGGCGGCGACAGGACACAGCGCTGCGCGACTCGCTGGCGAAAGACCGGCGCCGCGGTTAGAGTAATTCCATGGCCGAAGTCTTGTTCTATCACCTCGAAACCCGACCGCTCGAAGCGGTCATTCCACTGCTTTTGGAAAAGACATTGGAGCGCGGCTGGCGCGCCGTGGTCGAAGTGGGCTCGCGTGAGCGCGCCGAGGCACTTGACGCGCATTTGTGGACCTATCGCGATGACAGCTTCCTGGCCCATGGCCTGGCGGGCGAAGACAGCGATGCCCATCAGCCGATCCTGATCACTACTGGCGACGACAACCCCAATGGCGCAGCGGTACGTTTTTTTGCCGATGGCGCCGTCCCAAAGTCGGGCGAGGGTTATCAGCGCATCGTCGTCCTGTTCTCGGGCCACGACCCCGAGGCCATGGCGGCGGCCCGTCTTGCCTACCGGGACTTGCGAGCCGAAAATGAAGTCACCTATTGGCAGCAGGACGCTAATGGCCGTTGGGTGAACAAGGCACAGGCATGACCCCGGATCTCTCGACGCCCAGCCGCCACCTTCTGCACGAAGATATCTTCGCCATTCTCATCGGCACCATGCTGGTGTCACTCGGCATTGCCTTCTACGCGCAGGTGCAATTGACCACCGGCAGCAGCGCCGGCCTGGCGCTGCTGTTGCAATACATCACCGGCGTTCCATTCGGCTGGCTGTTCTTTGCCATCAACCTGCCGTTCTACGGCCTGGCCTTCTGGCGCATGGGCTGGCCCTTCGCGCTCAAGACCATCGCCAGCGTGGGGCTTGTGTCGTACTTCACCAGCCAGATCCCGGGCTGGATCGGCATCGAGCAGATCCACCCCCTGTTTGCGGCTCTCGTGGGTGGCGGACTGATGGGGCTGGGTATTCTCTCGCTGTTCCGTCACAAGGCCAGCGTGGGCGGCATAAATATCCTGGCGCTCTACCTGCAGGAAAACTTTGGCATCCGCGCCGGCTATTTTCAGCTCGGCGTTGATGCCGTGATCCTGGTCATCGCCTTCTTCGTGCTGCCCTTTGACCGGGTGCTCTATTCGATCTTGGGCGCGTTGGTGCTCAACATGATTATCGCGCTCAACCACCGGCCGGGACGCTATGTCGGTTTCAGTTAATAATCGCTCGAAAGGGCGGGGTCAGTTGGCCGTGTCGCCCCATCCAACGATGTCGTAAAGGTACATGTAGAACATGTGCTCGGCCATCTCGTAGCAATAGATCACTTCGCCTGCGCTCGGATTGTAGAAGGCGTTCGCCTCACCGCACTGGGTGGCGCGGAACGTCACCGAGCGGGGTAGGGCGAAGCTGGCAGCGACAGTCTCTGCGGCGTACTCCATGATCCGATAGTCTTTCAACGCCTGTGCAAAATGCTCGTAGTCGCCGGCATCCTCATAGATAACTTCGATCTCAGAGACGCTGTCATCCTTGATAAGATGGGGGTCGAGCAGGGTCATCCATGAGGAGAACGCCTGATCATAGGTGTAGCTGCACGCTTCCTGACGATCGGCGTCGATCTCATAGATGTCGGCGGTTTCTCCGAACACTTCGGGGTCCTTGCCCACCATCATGCAGACCATTGCATAGGCGCGCTGGATATCGAGGCTATGATCTGAATAATAGGAAAAGTCGTCCACCCCCGCGCCGGTCGAATTGACCGCATTGAAATACCAGCCATCGGCAGCGTTGATCAGGGCGTCATAGCTGTCCTCGCCTTCGTCGAATTCGAGCAGCCAGATTGTCGCCAGCGCATCGACCGCGTCTTCTTCCTTGCCGAGGACCGGCAGGCCCAGTTCACCCACCAGCATGTGCCCGATCTCGTGATACATGGTGAAGGCGGCATCGTGCAGGGCGAAGGTCATGGCCTCACCAAGAATGACATCGTCTTCATCCTGCGCCGCCGCCGAAGCGTGGAATCCCACGCACAGAATCACCGCGGCCAGTGCCGCCATCATCGCTTTCATGGAAATCCCCGAGGGAGCGGTATCCCTCCGCTCCCGAACAAAATGCCCCTTGGATATCAGTCGCGGCTGCGCTGTGGCAGGTCATCCACATAGAGCTGCATGAAATCCTCCATCAGCTCATAGCAGAAGATGATCTCGGTTGTCGCCGGGTCGTAGAAGGCATTGGATTCCCCACACCGCCGGGCTGTGAACTTGACCCGCCCATCCAACCGGTACCCCCTGCGCAGCTCCTCGGCGATGTCATCAAATATCCCGCTGCCGCGAAACACCCGCTCGGCCAGTTGCCAGCGATGCCCGCCATCATGATAGGTCACATCGACCCGGGTGCCGGAGGCGCTCTTGACCAGCAGTCCACCCAGGCTCCGATCGACGAGCTCATAGTCGAACAAGCAGGTGTGCTGGCGCTCGGACGGGATGTCATAGGCATTGGCGATGCGCCGGAACGCAGCGCCATCGGCACCCACCATCAGGCAGACGATCTGCATGGCCCGATGCCGATCGGGGCTGTATCCCGAGGCATAGTCGTCATCGCCGAAATAGTCGCCATAGCTGCGGCCGGTGAGCACCCAGCCCTGCGCGGCGTCCTCGAGCGTCTGATTGGCCTCGGGCGTGCTTTGTTCCAGCAATATCCAGGTCGCGATATTGTCCGCCGCATCCTCTTCCTTGCCCAGCACCGGTAGAGCCAGCTTGTCGATCAGCAGATGCGCCATCTCGTGATAGAGGGTGAACAGGCCGTTGTTGACGGCAAAGCGCAGCGTATCGGCGCGGTCATGCTTGCTGAGGCCGGAGAGGTCCAGCGCCTGTACGGGCAGGGCCGCCAGGGTCAGCGCCAGGGCGAGGATCAGGGCAGACAGGCGCTTCATGGTTTGCCTCATGCATGTTCAGCGGCAGCAAAGGCCAGCCCGGCGCCGCCGTCAACGTGTTCCCGCCAGATTAGTAAAGTGTCACCCTACCGCCCCGGCTCAGGCCCGCTCGGCCTCTTCCAGTTCCGAGCTGAGCTCAAGCCATTTCTCCTCAAGCTTTTCGAGGTCGGCGCCGAACCGGGCCTTGTCCTTGCCCAGCGCGATCAGGCGGTCCGGCGGACCGTCATAAACCTTGGGGTCAGCCAGTTGCACCTCAACCTTGTCGATCTCGGTCTTGAGGCGGCTTATCTTGTTCTCGGCGTCGGAGATCGCCTTCTTGAGGGGCGCCAGCTCGGCCCGCCGTGCAGCCGCCTCCTGCTTGCTGGCCTTACGCGCACCGCCACCGCCGCCGCCCTTGCCCTCCTTGCTGGAGGTAATGCTGCGCTGGTAGCTGTCGAGGTCCTCGTCCAGCTCGCGGATCGTGCCATTCTCGGCAATCCAGAGCGTATCGCATGTGGCTTCGATCAGGTGCCGGTCGTGGCTGATGATCAGCACGGCACCCTGATAGTCGTTGAGCGCGTAGACCAGGGCGTCGCGGCTGTCGATGTCGAGATGGTTGGTCGGTTCGTCCAGGATCATCATCGACGGCCCCGAAAAGGTAATCAGCCCCATCAGCAGCCGCGCCCGTTCGCCACCTGAAAGGTTCTTGGCCTTGGTGTCCATGCGGCTGGTCGTCAGCCCCATCTGGGCCAGCCGGCTCCGGCGCTTCGCCTCGTTGTCGAGCGGCATCAGTTCGGTGACATGCTCCAGCGGCGTCAGCTCGGGCTTGAGCTTGTCCATCTGGTGCTGGGCAAAATGGGCGATCTCCAGCTTCTTGTTGATCCGCATGGTGCCGCCAATCGCCGGAATATCGCCGGCCAGCAGCTTGGCGAAGGTCGACTTGCCATTGCCGTTGACGCCGATCAGCGCGATGCGGGCGTCGGGGTCCATGCGCTGGGTGATGTTTTTCAGGATCACCTTGTCGCCATAGCCGGTGGACACGCCATCAAGCGTGATCATCGGGGTGGGTAGTTCCACCTTGGGCTGCTGGAAGCGGAACGGGGCCGCATGCTCGTCGAACATCGCCTCGGGGGGCTTGAGCTTCTCGATCATCTTGACGCGCGCCTGGGCCTGCTTGGCCTTGGTGGCCTTGGCCTTGAAGCGATCGACGAATTTCTGCAGATGCGCGATCTGGTCCAGGGTTTTTTCGCGCGTCTTGTTGTTGAGCTCCATCTGCATGCGGCGCGTGGCTTCGAAGGTGTCGTAGTTGCCCTTGTAGAAGGTCAGCTTGCGGTGTTCGAGATGCACGATGGAATTGACCGCCTTGTTAAGAAGGTCGCGATCATGGCTGATCAGGAAGACCGTGTAAGGATAGGTGGCGAGGTATTTTTCCAGCCACAGCGTGCCCTCGAGATCGAGATAGTTGGTTGGTTCGTCCAGCAGCAGCAGGTCGGGCTGCGAAAACAGCACTGCCGCCAGCGCCACGCGCATGCGCCAGCCACCCGACAGTTCACGGGTCGGGGCATTCTGCCGGTCCTGCTCGAACCCGAGGCCCTTGAGAATTGATGAGGCACGCGCCTCGGCCGTATGGGCGTCGATATCGGCCAGGCGCATGTGAATGTCGCCAATCCGGTGCGGATCGGTCGCTGTCTCCGCCTCGGCCAGCAGCGCCGTGCGTTCCTTGTCGGCGGACAGCACCACGTCGAGCACGGTTTCGCTGCCGGCCGGCGCTTCCTGCGCCACCGCGCCAATCCGCGCCTTCTTGTTGACCTCTATCGAGCCGGCATCGGGGCCGATATGCTGCTGGATCAGGTGGAACAGCGTGGTCTTGCCTGTGCCATTCTTGCCCACAAAGCCGGCCTTGATCCCGTCAGGCAATACCAGCGATGCGTCTTCAAACAGTTCGCGGCCCTGGATTCGATAGGTCAGGTTATTGATCGTCAGCATGCCATAATCTCGCCGATCCGGTGATCAGGATGGCGACCCGTAACTGAGTTGCGTTGTTGCCTGAGGCAATAGCCTGCACCCGAGGAGATGTCTAATGCGTAGGACCTTGGCTTCCATTCCCGCTGCGCTGGGGCTGGCGCTCTGTTGCGGCAGTGTCATTGCGCAGGAGGCAGCCAGTTTTACGGACCTGTCGGCCTGCCGGCTCGATAGCGAGCGCATACTTCTCAGAGCCACTTTCGACGGCAGCGCCTGCTGGGCGGTAGAGACGGCCGAACTTGCCGAGCCGCGCGGCACGATCGTTGCAGTGCACCTGCCCACCATCAGCACCGCCGAAATGTGCACCATGCAGATTGTCCCGGTCAGCACCGAGCAGGTGATCGAAGCGCGGGACCCGGTCATCAATCTAGCCGTCACCGCTGGCGACCCGGAGAACAATGTCGTGGCGAGCGGTCAGGTCGAGGCGAGCGAAGGTCAGGACGATTGCCTTGAGGCGAAGGGCTGAAGCGCCGGCAAGTTGCCCCTAAGGGTGACCGGCAACCTTGTCGCCGGTCAGCTCTAGCCGACCCAATTCAAAGGGAAGAGGCGTTTGAAAATTACCCCGAGATAGCCCGCAAAGACCGTATCGATCGCCGCCGTGTAAAGGGATGCTTCCTCGTCGGGCAGCACTAGAAAGGCGTCCTCGAACAGCTCGCGCCCCTGGATTCGGTAGGTCAGGCTATTGATCGTCAGCATGGCGAGATTTCGTTTCGAATGAAGAACGCGCGGACCAAAGCCTAGCTTGGGAGAGCATGCCTGCGGCAACATGATGGCGGCTGGATAGAGTTAAGGCTGATTATGGCAACCGCTAACCTGAATGAATGACGGTGTTGCCCTGTCGGCTTGGATATGAGAGCCGCGATGCCCGACTTGAGTCAGCGGCTGGTGGTTGCAGGCCAGCGTTTGCTAGGTTCTATTACGCCCAGAATTTCAGGAAGATGGATCTTGACGTGGACGAGCAACTAAAGCGCTTGTATGTGACCCAGGTGTTCTTTCAATGCGATTGCGCTTTGTCTGCGCGAAAGGAACTCAATGCTGCTTGGCGGGCCGAGCATGGTGATGCTCGCCAGATATTTTACGCTCTTCAGAATATGTTGGTGGCGTGCGCAAACATCGCAAAGCTTCTTTGGGGGCAACGGGGCGGCAAGTCTGCAGAACGCGCTCCGCTGCGGGAGTTTCTTCGGATTGAGGAGCCGTCGCCATTTAAAGACATAGCAATGCGGAATCACTTCGAGCATCTCGACGAGCGCTTGGACCGATGGTGGCAAGCATCCCCTGGGCACCAGTTTACCGACATGTGCACCGGACAGCCTGAGGACTATCCCGCAGACATTGAGCTAGACCGGTTTCGAATCTATAGTCACAGGACTGGATTGTTAGTTTTTTGGGGCGAGCGGTTTAATATTCATGAGCTAACTGAGGTGGTAATTGAACTTCGCGACTCAATAATCAGAATGGGAAAAGAGCACTAGTCAGGGATTTGGCCCTCTGGTGTCGTGTCCTCGCCTAGAAGGGTATTTTGCACCATCTCAGCTAAGCCACCACCTGCCTTCGTCATGCTCCTCAAAAATGAAACTGTATTTCCGGCGGCGTCAGAGAATACAAACCGTCCTCGGCCGGTAAATGTGCAGCGGATAAAGCTGGGGGGGTGGCCCCCCGTGAAAGCGACCTGTACTCCATTGAAGATACAATCAAAGTACTCATTGTTGTCTACAACAACTTGACCGCCGTCGAACGTTTCCCCTATGTATCTCATATTTTTTCCTTTTCTGATTTTTTTAGTTGGTACTGCAATATAAAAATATAAAGATCAGCCACTTCTGTCATCGAATGCGGAATTTTTGGAATCACGTATTATTTAAACATACTACTAATTAGTATAATATAAGAGTTTATTTTCGTGGTGGTGATCGCGATCCACCAGTGATCCTTCGTACTTCATGGTGACATTCCTATTGAAGGTCGTATCACTGTTCCGATCGGCAGAGGTGCGACTTCAGCACGATTGGCGTCGCGGACGAGGGTCCGTCTTGCGCCCGACACAGGCTCCCGCTAAAAGGCGCCACCTTTCCCAAGCAATGCAGGATATGACCGCCATGGCGATCGAACGCACCTTCTCCATCATCAAGCCCGATGCCGTCCGCCGCAACCTCATCGGCAAGATCGTTGCCAAGTTCGAGGAAGCCGGTCTGCGCCCGGTCGCCATGAAGAAGATCCACATGACCCGCGCCCAGGCCGAAGGCTTCTACGCGGTCCACAAGGAACGCCCCTTCTTCGGTGAACTGGTCGAGCAGATGATTGCCTCGCCCGTCATCGTGCAGGTCCTGGAAGGCGAAGGCGCCATCCTCAAGAACCGCGAGATCATGGGCGCGACCAACCCGGCCAACGCGGCCGAGGGCACCATCCGCAAGGAATTTGCTCTGTCCGTCGGTGAGAACTCCGTCCATGGCTCGGATGCTCCCGAGACTGCTGCCGAAGAAATCAAGTTCTTCTTCTCCGACGACGAGATTGTTGGCTAAGCGCAAACGCGCCTTGCCTCGCGAAAGGGCCGCCCAGCCGGGCGGCCTTTTTGCTTGTTTGTGTTATACAGGGCCCAAGAGGCCTTGGCCCCGGCTCGTTTCTGGGCCCTTGTTTCCAATGACTGCCCTTTACCAGCGAAGATGTCCCGGAGTTTTGGAGTGGTCATCGCGCTTGCCGGGGCTGTTCTGCTTTATGAAAGCCCCTCATGTCCCTTCCCGATACCATCCTCGCCCCCATCGCCCGAGCCCTTGGGGCCAAGGGCTATGACAGCCTGACGCCGGTTCAGGCCGCCGTCATCGAAGCAGAAACTGAGGGGCGCGACCTGCTCGTTTCGGCTCAGACCGGATCGGGCAAGACAGTGGCTTTCGGCATGGCCATCGCACCCACGCTGCTCGGCGATGCGGACAGCCTGCCGCCCCCGAGTGCACCGCTGGCGCTCGTGATCGCGCCGACGCGCGAACTGGCCATGCAGGTCCAGCGCGAACTGACCTGGCTCTACGCCGAAATGGGCGCCCAGACGGCCGCTGGTGTCGGCGGCATGGACCAGCGCACCGAACGCCGGGCGCTGGAGCGTGGCGCCCATATCGTGGTGGGCACACCGGGCCGCCTGCGCGACCACATCACCCGCGGCGCCCTCGACACCTCGGCGCTGCGCGCCGTCGTGCTGGATGAAGCCGACGAAATGCTCGATCTGGGCTTCCGCGAAGACCTCGAATTCATCCTCGACGCCGCTCCGGAAGATCGCCGCACGCTGCTGTTCTCGGCCACTGTGCCCAAGCAGATCGCCGAACTGGCCAAGACCTTCCAGCGCAATGCGCTGCGCGTCACGGCCGTCAGCTCCGGCTCGCAGCATGCCGATATCGACTACAAGCTGATGTCGGTGCCCGCCGCCGAGCGCGAGAATGCCGTCATCAACACGCTGCTCTGGTACGAAAGCACCAATACCATCGTCTTCGCCTCGACCCGTGAGGCGGTGAAGCACCTTTCGGCGCGGCTGCACAATCGCGGCTTTGACGTCGTGACCCTTTCGGGCGAACTGACCCAGGCCGAACGCACCAGCGCCCTGCAATCCATGCGCGATGGTCGCGCCCGCATCTGCGTCGCCACAGACGTCGCGGCACGCGGCATCGACCTGCCCAATCTCGATCTCGTCATCCACGCCGACCTGCCGATGAATGCCGATACGCTGCTGCACCGGTCGGGCCGCACTGGAAGGGCAGGGCGCAAGGGTACCTGCGTGGTCATCGCTCCCGCCCATCGCAAGCGGGTTGCCCTCTCGATCCTGCGCACCGCCAAGATCGAGGCGGAAATGCTCGCCCCGCCAAGCGCTGCCGATATCGATGCGCGCTATCGCGAGCACATCCTCTCCGCCGAGACCCTCAGCACGCCTGCAACCGAGGACGAAGCCCCGGTCGTGGCGCAACTGCTGGAGCGCCATGGTCCCGAGGCCATTGCAGCGGCCTACCTACGCCTGCAACTGGCCGCTCGCCCGGTGCCCGAAGATGTCACGGTGACCGATCAGAGTGAGTTCGGCGCCCGCGAGCCGCGCACCCGCGAGGCCTTTGCCGGCGGCAGCTGGTTCAAGGTTTCCGTCGGCCGCAAGCAACGAGCCGAACCGCGCTGGCTCCTGCCGATGATCTGCAAGGCCGGCGGAGTCACCAAATCGGCCATCGGCTCGATCCGCATCTTCGATACCGAAACCATTTTCGAGGTCGCCGCCGACAAGGTCGACAGCTTCCTGCGCAATGTAGGCAAGAACGGCACCGGGGAGCGCGGCGTCCACATTGCCTCGGTCGATGGCCCTGGTGAACGTCCCGAGCGCTCCGAGCGCCCGCCGGCAAAGCGCCGCCCGCCTGGCCCGCCGGAGCGCTATGATCCCATGGCGCCACGCCCGGAAAAGGCCGACCGCAAGCAGCGCTATGGTTCAGCCAAGCTGCGCTCTGATGATTTCGAGCAGCCCGCCGAGCGTGCTGCCACCCGCCCGGCCACGCGCCCTGTGGACCAGGCCGAAGAGCGCGCCACCATCCGCCCGGCAAAGTCGGCGAAGTCCTTCCCCAAGGACAAGGGCAAGCCCAAGTGGTCCAAGCCAGCCGCCGAGGGCGAAGCCCGCCCGCCCAAGAAGAAGGCGGCCAAGCCCAAGGACCACAAGAAGAGCCGCAGCGATATCTAGCTTGCGACAGGCTGGGGCTTCAGCCGCCCCAGCCGCTCCAGATTGCCAAATGCCATGATGGCCGCTCCAGCCACCGACAGGCCGGCCGCCACACCGAGTGCCAGCCGGTAATTGCCGCCGGACGCCAGGATGCCAAACCCTGCGGCGCCCAGCAGATTGGCGCCGATTGCCACAATGTCCATCAGCGACGTCGAAAGACCGACGCGGCCTTTGATGGCTTCCTGGATATAGGGGATGTTGACGCTCATCAGCGCCGCCGTGCCCAGGCCATTGAGCAGCAAGAGCCAGTAGAGCGTGGTCATATCGGTGAGGATGCTGGTCAGCCCGATGAAGACGGCCATCACCAATCCTGCGGCGGCCAGCAGGGTTTCCTTGCTCAGCCGCGTCGTCAGATAGGCCAGGAGCATCATGCACGGTGCCTCCACCGCGGCGGTGATCCCGGCGTAGAACCCCACATCCGTCACCGTGCCGCCGAGGTCCGTGACGATGAACAGCGACACGCTGAGGGTCAGCAATCGCGTGGCACCAACCATGACGATCAGACCCGCCAGACCTGCCAGGATGCCGGGTTTCAAAGCGAAGACCGACAGCAGCGAAGCCCCCTCTGCACGCACCGGGGCAGGCATTTGTACTGCCGTGGCGGGGTCGGTCATTAGCAAAGCAAATATTCCGGCCATCACCGCATAGCTAAGCGCCGACGCCAGATAGACATTGAAAATGCTGAACTCTGCCGCCACCCACCCGGCCAGTGGCGGAACGATGATCCAGGCCAGGGTGAACACTGTCCGCAACGAGGTGACCATGAAATCGGCCCTGTCCGGCCGGCGCTTGAGATAAAAGACGCGCAGATAGCCAAAGCTCTGCCCGTAGGACGCCCCCGCCAACGGCATGATCAGCCCCATGGCGATGGCAAAGCTGGCCTGCGAGGGAAACAGATAGATAAGCCCATGGGCGAGGACGCCGGCCAGTGCCGTGATCAGCACCAGGATGCGCCGGTCCCGCAGCTTGTCCGAGAGATAGCCCAGCCCGAGCGAAACGAAGGTGCCCACAATGGCGCCGGTGCTCATGACCATTGCGAAAAAGCCCGCTGACAAGCCCAGCGTGTCGACCCCTACCAGAGACGCATAAGGCATGGTCGCGGCGTAAGTGACCCCGGAAAAGAACATGTTGGCGCCAAGGAGCGCCGTGACCGGCAGGCGGGCTTGTGTCATTTCCAGTTTTTCCTCCCCAGGCGGAGAGACTGCTAGGGGCCCAAGCCCTTGCTGTCCAACAAATCATTTTCATGGCAGCTATCACGCCAAGTGGTCGCGCCGCCAGAAACTGCCGCGTGGAGCGTGCAATCCCGTGACGCCGGCCTCTATTCGGCCGGCTCTGCGTGAGTGGCCGTCGTCTCAATGCCCTTGGCCAGCGCCGCGATCTCCTCGGCATGTTTCTCGGTACTGGGATCAATCCCGTCCATCCAGGTGCCGAAGCGCTTGAGCAGCGGTACGAAGGCGGCCAATTCCCCCGCGTCCCATTCGGCAAGGAAGTCGCCCATGATGAGGAATTTGTAGGCGCGCACGGCATCGACGACGGCGTGCCCGCGCTCGGTCAGCTCGATGATGGTGCGCCGCGCATCGGCCTGGCTCACGGCGCGGCGGGCAAATCCCTGTTCGACCATTTCGCTCACCAGCCGGCTGGCGCGCGATGGGTCGATGTTGAGCCGCTCCGCCACGGTTCCGACCATGGTTTCGCCCTGTGCCTCGCCGAATTCTGGGGCAGGGCCCTCGATGGCGGCCAGCACGTCAAATTGTGCCAGGTCGATGCCCACTTTGAGCGTGACCAGCGCGCGGTGACCGAGTTCGCGCTTCATGGCGCGACGGCGCCATTTCTGCATCAGCCCGTCAATATCCATCACCGCCTCGGCTGTCGCGGTGTCGATTCCGGCCTTGCGCAGCAGCGCACCCAGTTCGGTCTTGTCGCTCACAGGCATGGCAACCCTCGCAAGTTTGCATGCTTTCGACAATTGCATGCTATTGACATGCAATTGCCCTCGGCACATGTATGCCGCCAGAATTGAATTCGCAAGGGCCGATGCAGCGCGTTGGTCCCCTTCGCAAGGAATGCCCCAATGTCTGAAACCATTCAACCGGACGAAACGCCGGAGAACGCCTCCACCAGGCTGGTGATCGGCGCCGTGGCTGTGACCCTGCTGCTCGCGTCACTCGGCCAGACCATCGTTTCGACCGCCCTGCCATCCATTGTCGGCCAGCTTGGCGGCCTCGAGCACCTGACCTGGGTGGTCATCGCCTATCTGCTCAGTTCCACCGTCGTCGCGCCCATCTATGGCAAGCTGGGCGATCTCTATGGCCGCAAGATCGTCCTGCAGGCCGCCATCGTCATCTTTCTGGTAGGTGCCGTCCTGTCGGCCATGGCCAGTTCCATGACCTTCCTCATCCTCGCCCGCGCCATTCAGGGCCTAGGTGGCGGTGGACTTATGGTCGTGGCCGTGACCGTGGTGGCGGACATCATCCCCCCGCGTCAGCGCGGCAAGGTGCAGGGCCTGTTCGGTGCGGTCTTTGGTGTCGCCACCGTGGTCGGCCCCTTGCTGGGCGGGGTTATTGTCGAGCACAGCTCCTGGCAGTGGATATTCCTCATCAACGTGCCCCTGGGCGTGCTGGCGCTGGCCATCATTGCTATGGCCCTCAAGCCCCGCGCCGACCGCGTCAGGCATTCGATCGATTATTCCGGCTTCGTGCTGCTCTCCGGCGGCCTGACCGCCTTCGTGCTGGCTACCTCGCTGGGCGGCAATACCTGGGGCTGGTTCTCAGTCCAGATCATCGGGCTGGTCTTTTTGGCCGTCGCCATGCTCGCCGCTTTCCTCTGGGTGGAAGCGCGGGCCGCCGAACCAGTGCTGCCGCTGACGCTATTCCGTAACAACACCTTTGCGGTGACCAGTGCCGTCGGCTTCCTCGTCGGCATGGCCATGTTCGGCTCAATCACCTTCCTGCCCATGTATCTGCAACTGGCCAAGGGCGTCTCGCCCACCGATTCCGCCCTGCAACTGGTGCCGATGATGGTGGGCCTGATCGGGGCTTCGACGATCTCTGGTTTCCTGATGACCCGCACCGGGCGCTACAAGCTGCTGCCGCAGATATCCACCTTCCTCCTCGTTGGTGGCCTGATCCTGCTCGCCACGATGCAACTCGATACGCCCTCCTGGCAGATCGCTATCTACATGTTCCTGGTGGGCGCCGGCATCGGGCCGGTCAACAGCGTCAGCATCACCGCAACCCAGAATGCTGTGCCGCGCGCGGTCGTGGGGGTCGCGACCGCCGGGAATACCCTGTTCCGCCAGATCGGCGGCTCCATCGGCGTCTCCATATTCGGCGCGATCTTTACCAGTGGGCTGGCCACTCGCCTGGGCGATGTGATGCCAGAGGGCGGCAATGCCGGCAGTTTCAGCGCCCAGGCCGTGGCCGCCTTGCCCGAACCGGTCCGCGTGATGGTGCTCGAAGCCTTTGCCAGCGCCTTGCATCCGGTATTCTTCACCGGTGCTGGCGCTGCCATACTTGCCTTCGGGCTCACTTTTCTGCTCCAGGAACTGCCGCTGTCCAATTCCCTGCGCCATGAGCCCGAAGCCGAGACAGAGGCGGAGAAGCAGGTCGCAGCCTCGATTGTAGGCGCGCCTGCGACCGCCACCCGCTGAGTCTTTTCGGCCACGATGGACGGAAATAACACCACCGGGATCGCCCCGGACCAAATCGGGATGAAATGATTGTTCGGTTACAAAATGTCGAGCTACAACAGTAGCTTGCCGCCATTGCGGAATCACCCTGCGAGGCGCTTGAATCTTCGTCTCGGCGGCCTGAACCGCTTTCTCAAGCCCTCCCAGCGTCCCCGCCCCAGTTATGGCGAAATTGTGAATAGCCAAATCACGCGTGATGCGTACCCTTGAATGAGTAGAGCTGCCGATTTCGCGTCACCGGCCCCGCAATTTGGAGAATAGCAGAGTGCCTTTGCGTTGGCAGGAAGTGGCATTGCCACTCATGACGATCACCCTTCTCATCATCCTCAAATATCTGCCCGCCACTGCTCATCTGCCGCTTTCGCGCGCCGCCGGTGTCGTCGCCTTCGGTTATGCGGCATTCCTGGCGCTGCGCCTGTTGCAGCCTGAAGAGGCCATTGTGGTCGAGGGCGGCAAGGCTGAACTACGACCCTCGATCGTCGAATACTTCGCCTGCTACGGCGCCGCGGCCCTGGCGGCCGTCCTGCTCTTTGCCGTGATTGTCATGGGCCATGTGGCCGACACCACCCAGCTCGTCGCCACCTATCTGGCCGTCCTGCTGCTGTCCGGTGGTTCGCTCGGTATTGGCATGGCGGGTCTTTTCACCCAGACTTCATGGGACCATCGTCAGGTCAGGCATCGCAATGCCATGGGCCGGGAAGTGGCGCTTGACTGGTCCGAGGTCCGCTCTGTGCGTCCCAATTGGCGCGGCGTCACCATCGCCGGAACCAGCGGCCGCATTACTTTCTCTCAATTTCATGCCGGGGCATCGCAATTGGCCAAGCACGCCACCATCCGCGCCCGCCGCAATGCCGAAACAGCGACCAAGGCATTTGCGACCTAAGCGCGCTCATCACCGCTCCTGATCCGTCCCATCACCACAATGCGATTGTCGCGGGGCGGGGGCGGCGCTACCCTTCGGCCATGAATGCTCCCATTACCCAGCGCACTATCCGCTCCGTCTGTCCGCATGACTGTCCCTCGGTCTGCGCGCTTGATGTCGATATCCTGCCCGATGGTACAGTCGGGCGAGTGCGCGGCGCCAAGGACGATCCCTATACCGCTGGCGTGATCTGCGAAAAGGTCGCCCGCTACGCCGAGCGCATCCACCACCCCGAGCGGCTGCTGCATCCCATGCGCCGGGTTGGCCCCAAGGGGGCAGGGCAGTGGGAAACCATCTCCTGGGACGCGGCGCTGGACGAAATCGCCGCACGCTTCCTCGCTGTCGAACAGACCCACGGTGCCGAGGCCGTCTGGCCTTATTTCTATGCCGGCACTATGGGTCATGTGCATCGCGACGGCATCGAGCGCCTCCGGGCCGTGCGCGGCTACTCGCACCAATACGATACCATCTGCGTGGGCCTCTCCTGGCCTGGCTACATTGCTGGCACGGGCCTGCTCGGCGGGGTCAATCCCGAGCAGATGGCCGAGGCCGACTGCGTCGTCATCTGGGGCACCAATGCAGTGCATACCCAGGTCAATGTGATGACCCACGCCATGAAGGCTCGCAAGACGCGCGGCGCCAAGGTCGTGGTCATCGACATCTACCGCAATGCCACCATGGAACAGGCTGATATGGGCCTGGTCCTCCGGCCCGGCACCGATGGCGCGCTGGCCGTTGCGACCATGCATGTGCTGCTGCGCGATGGCCTGGCCGACCGCGCCTATATGGCAAAATTCACCGATTTCTCGTCCGAGTTTGAGGCACATCTGGCCGCCCGCACCCCGGAATGGGCCTCGGAAATCACCGGGCTTTCGGTGGCCGAAATTGAAGCCTTCGCCCATCTCGTGGGCCAGACGCCCAAGACCTTCTTTCGGCTGGGCTACGGCTTCTCGCGCCAGCGCAATGGCGCTACCGCCGTCCACGCAGCGCTCTGCATCCCCGCCATGACCGGCGCTTGGCAGCATCGCGGCGGCGGGGCCTTCCATTCCAATTCAGGCACCTGGGGCCTCGACAAGTCGCGCCTTGAAGGCTCCCACCTGCAAAAGGGCACACCGCGACTCCTCGACATGTCCGAGATCGGCCCCATCCTCACCGGCGACGTGAAGGCCCTCCAGGGCGGTGGGCCGGTTCACGCCATGATCGTGCAGAACACCAATCCGGCAACGGTCGCCCCCGAACAGTCCCTGGTGCGTCAGGGACTGATGCGCGACGATCTCTTTCTCGTCGTCCACGAGCAATTCATGACCGAGACGGCCGAACTGGCCGACATCGTTTTGCCCGCCACCATGTTCCTCGAACATAACGACTATTATACGCGCGGCGGCCATACCCGCGTGCTCTTCGGTCCTGCCGTCATGGAAGCCCCCGGCGAGGCGCGTTCCAATCACGAGGTCATCAACGCCCTCGCCCTGCGGCTGGGCAGCGACGACCCCAGCTTCCATGCCAGTGACCGCGAAGTCGTGGCCGATACTTTCGCGCGCTCGAACTATCCCCCGCTGGAAGAGGTCGAAAAGACAGGCTTCATCGACCGCGAACGCCCCGACGAGGTCGCCCGTTTCGCCAATGGCTTCGGCTGGCCCGATGGTCGCTTCCGCTTCGCTCCCGATTGGCAGGCCGTTGCGGACAGGAAGGGCTATCGCTGGGTCTGCGACCCGGCCGACATGCCGCGCTTTGCCGACCACTGGGCCATCAACGAGTCTGCCGACGAGGCACATCCGTTCAAGCTGGCAACCAGCCCGGCGCGCGCCTTCCTCAATTCATCCTTCAACCAGACACCGGGCAGCCTCCGGCGCGAGGGTGAACCCACTGTGTTCATTCACCCCGAGGACGCCGTGCGGCTGGGCATCGTCCATGGTGATGCGGTGATCGTCGGGAACCGTCGTGGCCAGGTCGAACTCACCGCCTACCTGCACACTGGCCTGCAGACCGGCGTGATCATTGCAGAGGGCCTCCATCGCAACAAGGCGCATCGCGGCGGGCAGGGCATCAACATGTTGACCAGCGCGACACCCTCGCCGCCCTTCGGCGGCGCGCCTTTCCACGACGCGGCGGTGTGGATCAGGAAGGCGGGCTGAGCCGGGGCCTTCCCGCCCGCCGGGCCGCCCTCGGACTAGATCCGAGGGCCAGTCACGACAGGTGCGAAGGCCAAGGCAAGTCAGTCAGCCCAAGGACGGCATCGCGTTTCTGAGACTAAGCGAAATAGGCGCCCCAGAAAAAATATCCCGTCATCCCGATGCCATAGATGATCACCCCCATGCGTATCCACTGGGTGGGGATGAATTTTGCCAGCCGCGCCGCCGCATAGCCGCCAATGGTCACGCCCACTAGCGCGATGGAGCCGTGATACCAGTCGATGGACCCATTGAGCGCAAACCGAGCCACCGCCACCAGCGCCACCACGGACGAGATATAGAGCTTAAGCCCGTTCATGGCGTGGATGTCGGTCATCCCGGCCATGGCGAGGAAAGCCAGCAGCAGGATGCCCAGCCCGGCATTGAAGAAGCCGCCATAGACGCAGACCGCGGCCAAGAGCGCCAGCAGCAGCACCGCGCCGAGCGCCTTCATGCCGCGTCGTGTTCCGCTCTGCGCCTTGAGCGCCGCATTGATCTGATTGCCGAAGACGAAGAGCGCTACGGCAAAGCCCATCAGCCACGGCACGACCAGCGAAAACTGTTCATCAGAGACCACCAGGAGCAGTTCGGCCCCCATATAGCCAAACAGGGCCGCGACGATTCCATAGAGAACCAGCCTGTCCCTGTAATGCGCGACCGACTTCCAATAGCCCACCGCGCCGCTGACATAGCCGGGCAGGGCGGCATAGGTATTGGAGGCATTGGCCAGCACCGGCGGCACGCCAGAGAACAGCAGCGCCGGGAAGACGATGAACGAACCGCCGCCGGCGAGCGAATTGAGCGCCCCGCCAAGCAGGCCGGCCAGAAAAAGCAGAATCTCGTTCATCATGACACTCCTGGCCCTTCATCCGTCCTCCTAGCGCCTCGATGACGCCCCGCCCAACGCAATTGTCTGATTGGGCCATCACCGCATTTGATCGGTCTGACCTTGACTTTCCCATGTCCCGGGCGCATTTACCGCTCCGGTTGCTGGCGCCTGCCGCCCGCGGATCGCAAGGTCCATGGTGAAGTTCAGCAGATATATGATCCCTTCGGTTGTTTTCTCCCAAGGCGCATCATGGCAATGCGGGCCCCGTGAACATAGTCGCCTCCAATATTGGAGAGACCCGAACCATGTCTTTTTCCCTCGATACCCCCTCTGCACAGACTCTCAAGTCCGAGGCAAGGAACCTGCGCGAATCCCGCGCCCAGGCGGGCCAGCCGATTACCCATGGCGCTGCCCTCGAAGAAGTCGCCCGTATTCACGGTTATCGCGACTGGAACACGGCGCGCGCCGCGCTGCCGGATCGGATTGCCGTGCCCTTCCAGGTCGGCATGCGGGTCAAGGGCTTCTACCTTGAGCAGCCCTTCAAGGGCCTGCTCATCGGCGTGCAATTGCTGGGCAATATGCAGTCCTTCACCGTGACCGTGCAATTCGACGAACCGGTCAATGTAACGCCGACCTTCATGTTCGCGGCGCTGCGCCATCGCGTCGTCGCCACCGTTGATATCCATGGCATCTCGCCGGCCTTGCGGGGCAATGGTCAGCCACAGATGCGCCTGATGCGGGCCTGAAACTACTGCGCCCGGGCTGCTTTGGCCGCCTCGGCCTCCTGCTGCGCGTCGACTTCCTCATCCGGCACCCGCGTCCAGTCCTCGCCACGGCACACCACATTGAACAGCACGCAGCCATTGAGGCGCAGCGTGTCCGGATCGATCATCTCGATATAGCCGGTATAGGTCTTGCCATCCTCGGGATTGTAGATTTTCCCGTCATAGATATCGGACTCGTTGCCTTGCCAGAGCGTCAGCAATTGCAGGCCCAGCATGGGCCGGTTGCGTAACGAAGGATCTTCGTTGCGATAGTCGAAGAACTCCTCTGGCGCCATTGCCGCTGCGGCTTCCGCCTCGGCCCCGCTCAACAGGCCCTCGGGCACCACGATATGCGAGAGATAGCCGCAAAAACCGCTTTCGCAGGGACTGATCGTGACCTCCGAGGCGAGCTTGGTACGCCATACGCCCTCGACGGCCTCGGGGATGACCGCTGGCTCCTGCGCCTGCGCCGCGCCCGCCACCGACATCAGCGCGGCGCCCGCCAGCCACTGCGACACCTGCTTGTTCAAGCCTATCACGCCTGCCATAGGTTCCTGCCTCTTGCCTGCCTCGTGCCGCCAATCGATTCGAAGCGCCGCCGCCGCTCGACGATCTAATCCAAGAATTACCTCGCTTACCAACAAATTGCGGGCGTGGCGGTTCCCGCTCATCGCCAGGCGGCAAGTCCTTGCTCCGGCTTTGACAAAAAGCGCTTGCCATCTAGGGAACCGCCCGCTAGACCCGACCGCGCTGGAGAGGTGGCCGAGTGGTCGAAGGCACACCCCTGCTAAGGGTGCAGATGGGCAACTGTCTCGAGGGTTCGAATCCCTTCCTCTCCGCCATTTTTTTGGTCCCCAAAAACTTCGAGCTTGTTGTCTTTCCGGGGGATACCTTCGGACTGTGTCCCCAATTGTGAGGTCGCATCAGAGCAAGACCCAGCTGTTGACGTAGAGGGTCCATATGCTCGACCGGCGCGATGTCGGACTTCTTAGCCCAGCCGGCAAGGCGGGCACCTCTGACGGTCCCGCTCTGGTGCGAAACTCTTGTCTCGGTGCTGGAACTTCCATGCGTCGAGGCGGTATTCCTTTGGACAACAGACCGCTTTGGCGGCCAGAACAACAAGACCACCAGAAGGAGCCGGAACCATGCAGCTCGATGATAAGACCCTTTTCCGCCAGAGCGCTCTGGTCGGCGAGACCTGGATCGACGCCGATCCGTCCACCGGCATAGCCGTGACCAATCCGGCAACCGGCGAGACCATTGGCTTCGTGCCCAAACTCGGCACTGCCGAGACCCGCTCTGCCATCGAAGCCGCACAGCGCGCCCAGAAGAGCTGGGTCGCCCGCACCGCCAAGGACCGGTCCCATATCCTTAGGCGCTGGTTCGACCTGATGATCGAGAACCAGACCGATCTTGGGCGCATCCTCACGCTCGAACAGGGCAAGCCCCTCAAGGAAGCCATTGGCGAGATCGCCTATGGCGCCAGCTTCATCGAATGGTTCGCCGAGGAGGCTCGCCGCGTCTATGGCGACCTCATTCCCGGCCATCGGGCAGACGCGCGGATCATGGTGATGAAGCAGCCCATTGGTGTGGTCGCAGCGATCACCCCCTGGAACTTCCCCAATGCCATGATTACCCGCAAGGCCGGTCCGGCGCTCGCCGCCGGCTGCGCCATGGTCTTGAAGCCGGCATCGCAAACCCCGTTCTCGGCCATTGCGCTGGCGGTCCTCGCCGAACGCGCCGGCCTGCCCAAAGGTCTCTTCAGCGTCGTCACCGGCTCAGCCCGCGAGATTGGCGCCGAAATGACGTCCAGCCCCATCGTGCGGAAGCTGACCTTCACCGGCTCCACTGAAGTCGGTGCCACGCTTTACGCGCAAAGCGCGCCCACCATCAAGAAGCTGGGGCTCGAACTGGGCGGCAATGCGCCTTTCATCGTTTTTGACGACGCCGATCTCGATGCAGCGGTCGACGGCGCGCTGATCGCAAAATTCCGCAATAACGGCCAGACCTGTGTCTGCGCCAACCGCATGTATGTGCAGGATGCCGTTTATGATGCCTTTGCTGAAAAGCTCGCCAATGCCGTGGGCACACTCAAGACCGGCAATGGCTTCGATGAAGGCGTCATGCTCGGGCCGCTGATCGACCAGGCTGCCCTCGACAAGGTCGGGGAACACGTCGCGGATGCCTTGGGCAAGGGCGCCAAGGTGCTCCGCGGCGGCAAGCCGCACGCGCTGGGCGGTACCTTCTACGAACCCACCGTGCTGGCCGACGTCACCCCCGACATGGCGGTAGCGCGCGAAGAAACCTTCGGCCCGCTGGCGCCCCTGTTCCGCTTCACTGACGAGGCCGATGTTATCACCCAGGCCAATGACACCGAATTCGGCCTCGCTTCTTATTTCTACGCGCGCGACCTCAGCCGCGTCTGGCGAGTGGCCGAAGCGCTCGAATACGGCATGGTAGGGGTCAACACCGGCCTCGTTTCCACCGCCGAGGCGCCCTTTGGCGGCATGAAATCATCAGGCCTCGGACGCGAAGGCTCCCGCTACGGCATCGAGGACTTCCTTGAGATCAAATATGTCTGCCTCGGCGGCATCGCCTGAAGCCGGATCGCAATAACCTGGACACAGGGCGAGGTGCCTTGTCGCGCAGGCGCAATTCCAGCGCTCTTGCCTCATCCATCACCACGTCTGTCTAAACCTGAGAAAACCGGAATAAGCCGCTAGCATTCCGGATTGCACTGGCGTCGGCAAGTCGTAAGCTTGGCGCAATCGGTGTCGCCAAGACCTCTGGAGCTCTTCTCAAATGGCCAATCCCAAGATCACCTTCATCGGCGCCGGCTCGTCCGTGTTCATGAAAAACATTGTCGGCGATATCCTGCAGCGCCCGGCGCTCGCCGGTGCCGAAATCCGCTTGATGGACATCAATCCAACCCGTCTCGAAGAGAGCGCAGTGATCGCCGGAAAACTGGTCAAGACTCTGGGCATGCCGGCCACTGTAAAAACCTATGCCAACCAGCGTGAGGCGCTGGACGGCACCAATTTCGTCGTCGTCTGCTTCCAGATTGGCGGCTACGAGCCCTCGACGGTCGTCGATTTCGAGGTGCCCAAGAAGTACAATCTGCGCCACACCATTGCCGATACGCTGGGCGTCGGCGGGATCATGCGCGGCCTGCGCACAGTGCCGCACCTCTGGAGCATCTGCGAGGACATGCTGGCCGTCGCGCCCGACGCGATCATGCTGCAATATGTCAACCCCATGGCCATTAACACTTGGGCCATTGCCGAGAAATACCCCAGCATCAGGCAAGTCGGCCTCTGCCACTCGGTGCAGGGCACCGCCATGGAATTGGCTCACGACCTCGACATCCCTTATGAGGAAATCCGCTACCGCTCGGCTGGCATCAACCACATGGCTTTCTATCTCAAGTTCGAGCACCGCCAGCCCGACGGCTCTTACCGGGATCTCTACCCGGAGTTGCACCGCGCCTATCGCGAGGGCAGGGCGCCCAAGCCGGGCTGGAACCCGCGCTGCCCCAACAAGGTGCGCTACGAGATGATGACGCGGCTGGGCTATTTCGTCACCGAAAGCTCGGAGCACTTTGCCGAATACACGCCCTATTTCATCAAGGACGGCCGCGAGGATCTGATCGAGAAATTCGGCATTCCACTGGACGAGTATCCCAAGCGCTGTGTCGAGCAAATCGAGGGTTGGAAGAAGACCTCGGAACAGTACCGCACCGCCGACACCATCACGGTCAAGCCTTCCAAGGAATATGCCTCCTCCATCGTCAACTCGGTCTGGACCGGCGAGCCCTCGGTGATCTACGGCAATCTGAGGAACAATGGCGTCATCACCTCGCTGCCCGATGCCGCAGCCGTGGAAGTGCCGTGCCTGGTCGATGACAACGGGTTGCAGCCCACCTTCATCGGTGACCTGCCGCCGCAACTGACCGCGCTCATCCGCACCAATATCAATGTGCAGGAACTGACCGTCCGTGCCCTCATCGACGAGAACCGCGAGCACATTTATCACGCCGCGATGATGGACCCGCATACCGCCGCCGAACTCGACCTCGACCAGATATGGAACCTGGTCGACGACTTGCTGGTTGCCCATGGGGACATGCTACCCGAATGGGCGCGCGGCACGCGCAAGCAACGCGTGGCGTAGTCGTCGGCGAACAGGAGTCCCGCGTGTCCCGGCCTCCGGTTGGGGCTTTTTGGGGGTAGGGGACCGCCAGGAGAATGGCTGGAATTTTCGCCGTGCTCATGTATGGAAGCGTCGAAAAACGATTTCGAGGCTTCCATGCAGCGCCAGACCCGTACAATTCACTCCGGCTGGACCCTGACCTGTCTCGGTGGCTCCGGCGCCCGCCCGGGCCTGCCCGAAGCCATTCCGGCCACTGTTCCGGGCACTGTGCATACCGATCTGCTCGCTGCCGGGCTGATCCCCGATCCCTATCTTGATCTCAACGAGATCACCGTTGACTGGGTCGGTCGCTGCGACTGGCGCTATGAGACCCAATTCGACTGGCGGGATGAGGGCGCCGAACAGGTGGAACTGGTGTTTGCCGGCCTCGACACCTTCGCGACAATCGCGCTCAACGGCGTCGAAATCGGCCGCACAGCAAATATGAACCGCACGTACCGGTTCGCCATCCGTGACCATCTGCGCGTGGGCGAGAACCACCTGGTCGTCGCCCTTGAAAGCGCATGGAAGCGCGGCGAAGCGCTGGAAGGACAATACGAACCGCGTCCCAACAACTATCCTGGCCCAGCCAATCTGATGCGCAAGATGGCCTGCAATTTCGGCTGGGACTGGGGCCCGACCCTGGTGACCGCTGGCGTTTGGCAGGGTGTCTCCCTTGAAACCTGGTCCGGTGCGCGGCTCGACCGCATCCGACCCGAAATTACGCTCGATGGCGCCGACGGCCTGGTGCGCCTCAATGCCGATGTGGTCGGCGATACGACCGGCCTCTCGCTGCGCGTGTCGGTTGCAGGTGTGACCGGGAATTTGCCGGCGGACGGTGTCGCCTCTTCGCTCGATCTGCGGGTAAAATCCCCGCAACTCTGGTGGCCGCACCATCTCGGCAGCCGGCCGCTCTATCCGCTCAAAGTCGAATTGCTGTCCGGCGACACCGTCATCGACCGCTGGAGCCGCGAAATCGGCTTCCGCTCCATCCGCCTCGACACCGGTCCCGACGAGCACGGCTCGGCCTTTACCCTCATCGTCAACGACGTGCCCATCTATGTCTGCGGCGCCAACTGGATTCCGGACGATTGCTTCCTCCCCCGCGTGACGCCCGCGCGCTATGCCGAACGCATCGACCAGGCGAAATCCGCCAACATCAACCTGCTGCGGGTCTGGGGCGGCGGCATCTACGAGACGGATGTCTTCTACGAGGCCTGCGATCGCGCCGGTATGCTGGTGTGGCAGGATTTTCTGTTTGCCTGTGCGGCCTATCCCGAAGAGGGCGACCTGCCTGCCGAAATCGAGGCCGAGGCCCGTGACAACATTGTCCGCCTCCTGCCGCACCCGGCGCTCGTGCTCTGGAATGGCAACAATGAAAACATCTGGGGCTGGTTCGACTGGGGCTGGCAGGACGTCCTCGAAGGCCGGACCTGGGGGCAGGGCTACTATCTCGATCTGCTCCCCCGCCTCGTCGCCGAGCTTGATCCGGAGCGCCCTTATTGGGCCGGTTCACCCTATTCGGGTTCAATGGACATCCATCCCAACGATCCCGCCCATGGCTGCACCCATCTCTGGGATGTTTGGAACGACATTGGGTATGAGCACTACGCGGATAGCGTCCCGCGCTTCTGCTCCGAATTCGGCTGGCAGGCGCCGCCGACCTGGGCAACGCTGACCGAGGCGGTACACGATGATCCGCTCACCCCGACCTCGCCGGGTGTCTGGCACCACCAGAAGGCGACCATCGGCAATGACAAGCTGCTGCGCGGTCTAAAAGGCCATCTACCCATGCCGAAAACCATGGACGACTGGCACTTTGCCACCCAGCTCAACCAGGCCCGTGCCATCGGCTTCGGCATCGCCCACATGCGCAGCCATCGTCCACGCAACATGGGCACTATTGTCTGGCAATTGAACGATTGCTGGCCCGTGACGTCATGGGCTGCCATCGATGGATATGGGCGCAAGAAGCCGCTCTGGTACGCCTTGCGGTCCGTCTATGCCACGCACTTCCTCACCATCCAGCCGCGCGAGAGCGGCTTGGCACTGGTGGCCGTCAACGAGCGCAGCCTGTTCTGGCGCGGGCCGGTGACGATCCGGCGCATGCGCTTTGACGGTACCATTCTGGCCGAATGGACCCATTGGCGTCTCTGCGCGGACCGCCTCTCTTTGGCTGAACTGGCCATCCCCATTGAGGTGGCGGAGCCGGGCGACCCGCGCAATGAACTGCTTGTCGCCACCATGCATGACAGCACGGCCATGCACTTTTTCGCTGAGGACATTGCCATCAACCTCCCGGAGCCGCAGGCCGACTTCGCGCTGGCCGATTGCGGTGCCGGCAAATGGCAATTGACGGTCACTGCGCGGACACTGCTCAGGGATGTGTGCATCTTCGTCGACCGGCTGCATCCCGAGGCGGAGATCAGTGACATGCTGGTGACGCTTCTGCCGGGGCAAAGCCACATGTTTTCAATCGATTGCGCGGCACAGCTGACAATGACCGACTTGACCACAGCGCCAGTGATGCGTTGCGCCAATGACCTGGCACAGGCGGCTACTGAAACCGCTTGAGGTCCTCATTGGACCACCAGGTCACCAGCACCGGACCGAGATCTATGACGCGCACGCGGCCGGTCCGTTCGGCCCAGCGCGCCTGCCAGCGGGGCTTGATCTTCAACAGGCCGTTTGCCGTCTTGATGGATAGCCACGACATTGCCACTGCTCCCGGTCGCCTTCTCCGGAAGCAAGTCAAGCAGGCTCCGGAGGCGAGGACTACCCGGCTATAGGTTCTGGCAGGTCTGCAAGAGCGCGCCGCAGCTGGCCCTCATGCCGGGCAAGCAGGTCCTCGGCCAATGCGAGCGTCGCTGCCCCGCGCGCGACCAGAATGGCCGATTTCACCGCTCCGCCGCTGGTTCTCAGAGCCGCATCAGCCGTCGTTTCATCCACCCCGGCCACCGCTTCCACGATGCCCCGGGCCCGGCCGCGCAACTTCTCGTTGTCGGCAATCACATTGACCATATAGCCTTCATGCACATGGCCCAGGCGAATGGCCATCAGTGTCGACAACATGTTGAGCGCGATCTTCTGCGCGGTGCCTGCCCCCATTCGCGTCGATCCGGCAATCACCTCCGGCGGTGTCGGCAGGCAGATGCCGATATCCACCACGTCGAAAAGGGGGGCCCCTTTATTGTTGGCAATGCCGATAGCCCGGGCACCAGCGCGTCTGGCCGCTTCTGCGGCCGCGAGCGGGTAGGGCGTGTGGCCGCTGGCCGTCACGGCAATCAGGCAGTCGTTCTCGTCCGGCGCGATCGCGGCAAGTGCTGCACGGGCTGCGTCGGCATCGTCCTCCGGGCCGCCACGCATGTCGACCAGAGCCTCGTTGCCTCCAGCCAGCAACACCACGACTCGGTCGCGTGCAATGCCGTAGGTGCCGGGCAGTTCCAGGGCATCGGCGAGTGCCATCAGGCCGGAACTGCCGGCCGCTGCATAAATCAGGCGCCCGCCGCTCCGGATCGCCTGCGCTGCCAGGGCCGCCCCTTCTGCGATGGCCGGTGAGGCAGGCTCGACGCACGCGGCAGCCTGCACTTGGCCGGCCGCCAGCAAGGCGAGAATCTCGCCATCGACGCGCAGGTCCAGCCCTACCGCCCCTGCGTGGCGCCCTTCCGTCTGCTTTTCAGCCATCAGTGTCTCCAGCCGGCAACAATGCCAAAAAAATACCACTTATCGCAATTTTCTGGCCAAGGGATAGTTCCCCTTTTTCAAAAACGCAATATCCACAGCGGGATGGGATGTTTATGAACTGAACCGCACAAGGGGGCTTGGTAAATGGTATTTTATTGGTATTATGGCCCTAGCGGTTCTGCCGTACCAGACCTGCCGACCCTGCACATGGGCGGCTGAGGAGGACGTGTGACTGAACAGTCCGGAAATATCTTTGGCGACGGTCCGGTCGTGCTGCCCATTGGCGGCCCGCTCTATCTCCAGCTCAAGCGCTGGGTAGAAGATGCCATAAAGCGCGGGCATATCAACCCCGGCGATGCCTTGCCTTCCGAACGTGACCTGGCACAGCGCGCCGATGTGTCCCGCGTCACCGTGCGCAAGGCGGTGCAGCAACTGGTTCATGAGGGGATTCTGGTGCAGCGTCACGGCTCGGGCACCTTCGTTGCGCCCGAGACCCAGCGCGTCGAACAGTCGCTTTCCCAACTTACCTCCTTCACTGAGGATATGGCCCGTCGCGGCATGGCAGTGCGGGCCGAATGGCTTGAGCGCGGCCTCTATGTGCCCTCGCCCGAGGAAACCATCACCCTGGGTCTTGGCTCGGGGGAGCGCGTTGCGCGGATTTCCCGCCTGCGCCTCACTGGTGACATGCCCCTGGCCATTGAGCGCGCCAGCCTTTCCGCTCAGGTCCTGCCGGACCCGATGTCGATCAAGGATTCGCTCTACAAGCACCTGGAAATGTCAGGCACGAGGCCGGTCAGGGCCATCCAGCGCATCCGCGCCGCCAATATCGCCGAGGACGATGCGCATCTCCTGCAGATCCCGGTGGGTTCGGCAGGCCTGCATATCGAGCGCATTTCCTATCTCGGGACTGGTCGCGTCATCGAATTCACCCGCTCAATCTACAGGGGCGATACCTACGACTTTGTCGCCGAACTGCGTCTTGGCGATGCCAGCAATGGAGCCCGCAAGCCGTGACTGAACAGACCTTCATGCGCCAGGAAGTGGATCAGATCCCGCAGGTGGTCGCCGGGTTCCTCAAGGCCTCTGCAAATACGCTCGATGATGCTGCGGCGCGCCTGCGTGCCCTGGATCCCGCCCTTGTGGTGACGGTTGCCCGTGGTTCGTCCGACCACGCATCAGCCTATCTCAAATACGCCATTGAACTGACCCTGGGCGTGCCGGTGGCGTCGGTCGGTCCCTCCATCGCCTCCATATATGGGCGCGATCTGAAGCTGGGCAGGGCGGCCGCCATTGCCATCTCGCAATCTGGCAAGAGCCCGGACATTGTCGGCATGGCCCAGTCGGCGCGCCGTAGCGGCGCCACCACCATCGCCATCACCAATACAGCCGGCTCCCCCCTGGCTGAGGCGAGCGATTTCACCATCGACCTGCATGCCGGCCAGGAAAAGAGTGTCGCGGCCACCAAGACTTTCGTCACCTCGGTCGTTGCGGGTCTTGCTCTCCTCGCGCGCTGGAGCGGCGATGCCGACATGGCCCGCGCCATTGATGCATTGCCCGAAAGCCTGGCCCGCGCGATTGCCTGCGACTGGTCCGACATGGTCGGAGCACTCGATGGACACGAGGCCCTTTATGTTCTTGGGCGGGGGCCCGGCTTTGCCATCGCCAACGAGGCCGCCCTGAAATTCAAGGAAACCTGCAATATTCAGGCCGAGTCCTATAGCGCCGCAGAAGTGATGCATGGCCCGGTCGCCATCGTCACGCCGGGCTATCCCGTACTCGGTCTTGCCGCGCGCGATGCCGCCGAAGCGTCCGTCGCCGACATGGCACACAAGCTGGCCGGGCAGGGCGCCATGGCTTTTCTGACCAGTGACCAGCCCGGAGCCGCCATGGCCTTGCCCTTTGCCGCCACCGGGCACCCGATCACCGATCCTCTGGCGCTGATCGTCTCTTTCTATGGGTTCGTCGAGGCCCTCTCGCGCCATCGCGGGCTCAACCCCGATGTGCCGCCGGCCCTCAAGAAGGTGACCGAAACCATATGAGCGATCTGCTGGCCATCTGCGGCGCCCGCATTTTTGACAGCGACGATTGGCACGACAACGCTGCCCTGCTTGTCGAGTTCGGTTATGTTTCCGGGATTGTCCCCCATGCTTCCATTCCGGCTCATGCAAAGCGGGTCGAACTTGGTGGCGGTATGGTCGTGCCCGGTTTTATCGACCTGCAGGTCAACGGCGGCGGGGGGGTGCTTTTCAACAACGCGCCCACGCTCGCTTCCATCCGCACCATCTGCGCGGCCCATGCCCAGTTCGGTACCACGGCCCTCATGCCCACATTGATCACCGACACAGTCGAGATCAATGACCGAGCTATCGCCGCCGGCATGGCAGCCCATGCCGAACGCGTGCCCGGCTTTATCGGCCTGCATCTGGAGGGACCGCATCTCTCGCTGGCCCGCAAGGGTACGCATGATCCGGCGCTGATCCGTCTCATGGATACGGCCGATCTGGCGCGATTGACCGCGGCGGCGAAGGCCTTACCCAACCTCATCTGCACGATTGCCGCTGAAACCGTGCCCCCCGCGCAGATCTCAGCCCTGGTGGCTGCTGGCGCAGTGGTTAGCATCGGTCATTCCGACGCCAGCTATGCCCAGGCCAGCGCCGCCTTTGATGCCGGCGCTACCATGGTGACGCATCTGTTCAATGCCATGAGCCAACTCGGTAATCGCGAGCCGGGCGTGGTGGGCGCCGCCCTGGACCGGCCCGAGATCCATGCCGGGCTGATCGCCGATGGCATCCATGTGCATGCGGCTACCATGGGGGCGGCCTTGCGCGCCAAGCGCCCGCCGGGTCGCATATTCCTGGTCACCGACGCCATGTCGCAGACCGGAACCGACCTGACCCGGTTCGAACTCAATGGCCGTGCCATCACCCGCGCCGAGGGCGCCCTGCGCCTCAGCGACGGAACCCTGGCCGGCGCCGACCTCGACATGATCGACGCGGTCAATTTCATGATCGACACCATAGGCTCGACACCAGCCGAGGCTTTCCGCATGGCCGCCCTCTATCCGGCCGGCGCGATCGGCATGGCGGACACTCTGGGTCATCTGCGCCCCTCCGCCGCCGCCAGCTTCGTGCACCTGTCCGACCAGCGGCAGGTCAAGTCCACCTGGATCGCTGGTGAGAAGGTGTGGGGCTCGCGAACTTGAGCCGGCCCTAGCCCCGCCCGATATAGGGCATGGTGGTCGCCATCACAGTCATGAACTGCACATTGGCCGACAGCGGCAGGCTCGCCATATATCGCACCGCATCCACGACATGAGCCACGTCGAAGGTCGGCTCGGGCATCATCGTGCCATTGGCCTGTAGCGACCCTGAACTCATGCCGCTGGTCATGTCCGTGGCAGCATTGCCGATATCGATCTGCCCGCAAGCGATGTTGAACGCCCGGCCATCAAGCGAGATCGCCTTGGTAAGGCCGGTGATGGCATGCTTGCTTGTCGTGTAGGAGGCAGCCTGGGGGCGCGGCACATAGGCCGAGATCGAGCCATTGTTGATAATGCGACCACCCTGGGGCGCCTGCTCCCGCATCAGCCGGAAGGCTTCGCGCGCCACATAGAAGGCGCCGTTGAGATTGGTGTCGATCATTTCGCGCCAGGTGGCGACATCGAGATCTCCGAATACTGTCGCTGGGGCGAAGCGCCCGGCATTGTTGAATACGAGATCCAGCCGACCGTGCGATTGCCTGATCCCCGCGAACATGGTCGCCACCGATTGCGGGTCTGTCACGTCGCAGACGACGCCATCCAGCCCGTAAGCATCTGAAAGCTGCTCGACCAGTTCGGGCCGCCGCCCACAGATGACCACGAGCCAGCCTGCAGCGAGAAGACCACGCGCCGTCGCCAGTCCGATACCCGACGTGCCGCCCGTCACCAGTGCAATGCCCTTGCTTTCCATGCCGTCCTCCTTGTTTCCACCATCGCGCCGCCGCGATTGCGGCAGGTCGTTGTTCTATGATGATAGACGCACCAAGCGTATGCAAAAACGGCGTGGGAGGCGCACAAATGCCCTAACTTGCCAGCAATTTTAACGGTTTCTTTAACTTGCTTAACAGTCCGTTTCCAGCTGTGTGCTGAATCTGCAACAACCGCTATGCAACCACATTGTGTCGAGCCCAAAACCCTGTCGTCATGATTGCGTCAGCTTTTTGCATGCGTAGAGTGGGTCTTGCGAATCCATGCATGGGATCGTTTGTCGGTCGCAACGCGACGGCAACACACAGCACCACGAATTGTGTGGTCGCGTTTCGACAAACCGCTGGGTAACCGGCACCAAAAATGACTGACTTTGGAGGTCAAATAATGAAACTCAAGAGCCTGATCCTCGGTTCTGTTGCTGCCGCTGGTCTCTCGACCGCCGGCTTCGCTGCTGATCTGGGTGTTCTCACCTCGCTCGACGTTTGCGACTCGCTGGGCATTTCCGGCCTGACCATTTCGTCCGCTGATAACTGCCTGCAGATCACTGGCGGCGTGTCCTATGAATTCCAGTGGGGCGACTACCGTGGTTCGTTCCCGGTTGCCGGCGGCGGTATCATCGGTGTTCGTGACACCATGGACAACGACGGCGTTGCTCCCGCAGAGCACGACTGGCAGTCCAAGGTTGAATCCTGGCTGAAGTTTGTTGGCACCGCGTCGTCTGACTTCGGTCCGGCCTCGGCCACCATCAAGCTGAAGGACGTTCAGTACATCCGCGTTCAGAACGAAGCTGCGGGCGTTGTCCATGGCGACGACACCGGTGGTGTGATCGTTGACGAGGCCTTCGTTTCTGTCGGCGACACCACCACCATCATGGCTGGTAAGAAGGGTTCGATTGCCAACTTCGGCGACGACGAGCCGCTGAACTTCCTCGGCCTGTTCGGTTCCGACTGGGCTGACAAGGGCGTCAAGTGGGATATCCTCGACGGCAACCTCGACACCGGTGGTCACGTCATTCAGGTCGTCTCGGCTGTTGCCGATGGCATCACCCTCAAGGCTGGCCTTGAAAACCTGAACGACCCCATCGCTACCCATGCTGGTACCGCTGTCGGCGTTCTGGAATACGCCGGTGCCGGCATTACCGCTCATGTCACCGGCCTTGCTGGTGGTCTCCTGGATGGCACTGTCGACGCCTGGGCTCTCCATGCCGGCATCACCGCCAACCTTGACGCCTTCCAGGTTCGCGGTGCATTTGCCGTCCAGAACGACACTGTTAACACTGCCTGGCATGCCCTGGTTTCGGCCAAGGGTACCTTCGACATGTTCACCATCGCCCTGTCGGGTGAAGCTGTGAACAACACTGCTGTTGGTGCGAACACCGACTTCGGCTTTGGTGGCTCCATCGGCGCCGCTGTCACCGAAGGTGTGTCGATCAACCTCGGCGGCAAGTACTTCGACGACAACAACGGCGGTTCGGACGGCTACCAGGTTGCCGCTCAGCTCGTTGCTGCTGTCTCCGAGACCATCAAGGTCACCGGTGAAGTTGGTGTCTTCGGCAACGTCACTGCTGCCACGACCGACTTCTACGGCGCTGCCGAGCTGGCTTGGGCTCCGGGTGGTGGTTTCACCTCCTCGGTCAAGGGCGAAGCTCACCAGAATGGTGCCTACAAGGTCACCTTCAAGGCCGCCAAGGAATTCAAGTAATCCTTGGATTACGACTGAATTCGGAAAGGCCCGCTTCGGCGGGCCTTTCTTTTTGTCCTCTTGGCCCCGGTCCCTCGCCTTGTTTCGAGTGAGAGGGCAGGGAAGACGGAGGCTCGATGTTCATCGCCTCCCCACCCAGGCGCCGTGCCGCCGTCAAACTTGATCCGAGGGTCTCGCCTCCACCACGATACGGCAGTCATTGCCACAGGTCCTTGCGTCAATAGTGAAGTCGGGCTCAGAATGTGTGGCGGCATCCTGTTCGCGAGCCCAATTCGCATCTTGCCTCTGCCGCAAAAGTGCCCGCGCCCATGCCATTTTTCTTTGTCCTTCTCCGCAAATCATTTACCCTTTGAAAAGTTGCGGTTTTCCAATGGATTCGGGATGATCAGGGACCTCCTCAAGTGGGTGGCGCCGGGAGTTGTGACAGTTTTGGGCGGCACAGTTGCTGCCCTGGCAATGGCAACACCGGCCATGCTGGATGCGCTTGCGGAAGAAGGAAGAATTGCGCTGGAAGAGGCCGGATCGGATTGGGCGCAAATTGCGCTATCCGGTCGCCGGGTTCACCTTACCGGTACCACATCATCCGACACCGAGCGCGACCTTGCCATTGCAGGCCTGATGGCGCTGGACGGCATCGTGTCCGTGGATGAAACGGTCACCATCGCGCCCCTGGCCGCTCCATATCGAATCAATGTTGCGGTTGAGAATGGTGCTGTAAGTCTCTATGGCAGTGTACCAAATGAGGAATTGCGCCAGCATTTCATGACCGCTCCCGGCCTCGCGAGCATCGACCTGCAGATCCGCTCCGGGCAGCCTGATGAAGCTCTCTGGCGCGCCGGGCTGGACTTTGCGCTCGCACAGACACCGCTGGTGGAGAGCGGCTATTTCGAATTGTCGGGGCTGACACTCAATGCTGTTGGCCGGGCCAGTTCGGAAAAGGCACTCGGCCGGTTGCAGATGGCGATGGTGGACCTGCCCGATGGCGTGGCAGTAGGCGACATTGCCGTGGAGCCCGTTCGCGTAGCGCCTTACACTTGGCGCGCCGAATTCGACGGCAGCCGCATTGCCATTTCCGGCCACGTGCCCGAGGAACGGCTGGCGGATCGCCTGCGCATGGCCGATGTGGCCGGGGTGCCGGTTGCCACCGGTCTCTCTCTGGCCTCTGGCGCGCCGGTAGGTTTTGCCGAACACACGAGACTCCTCGTGGAGCAGCTTGCCCGTCTGGAGCAGGGCGAGGCGCGCATTGTTGACGGCGTCAGTCACTTGGTCGGCGTGCCGCCCAGCGTCGGCATTGCCCAGGCGGTGACCGAGGCGCTGTCCGGCACCAATTCCATCGTCGATCTGGCCCCGCCGCGCATCGCCGATTACTGGGTTAGCATCAATCGCCAGCCCGGCGGCGTGCTAGTCTTTGACGGCTTTGTGCCGGACGAGGCGACCCGAGAGCATTTTGCCGGCCTCGCCGGGGCCGATGTCAGCTTCCTCAAGTATGGCGCGGGGGCCCCTGAAGCCTATCGCCGTGGGGCCGATTTCGGTCTGGAACTGCTAGGCCATCTGTCCGAGGGCCGTTTCTCCCTTGCTGGAGATGTGATCTCGGTGTCGGGCATCGCCCTGTCGCCGACCGATTTCCGCACGCTGCTGGCGCAGCTCGAATCCAGCGCCCCGCAGGGCCTGACCTTGGGGCGGACGGCCATCCAGGCGCCGCCCGCCGCCAGCTATCTCTTCGCCGTCCGCAAGGATGCCGGTGGCAGCGTGATCTTTGAAGGCATGCTGCCCGGTCCGGACGTCGAAACCTCGCTTCTGGGTTCCGCAGGCGGCAGCGCGCAATCGCGCGTCAGCTATGCTTCGGGCGAAACGCCCAATTTCCTGAATTCGGCCGAACAGGGACTGGAATTCCTGCCTTGGCTTCGGCGCGGCAGCGTCCGCTTTGATGGCACGAGCTGGTCGGTCGAGGGCGAACCCAATTCAGCCATAGACAAGGGCTCGATCGAAACCGAATTCGCCGTTCGCGGTCTCGCGCAAGCCGGCTGGTCGCTGGCGTTGTCCAACCCGGCAACAACACCAGGCTTTGCCGACCCCTATATCTGGTCCGCCGAGCGCCTGCCGGATGGCAGCTTCTTCTTTGCAGGCAATACTCCCGCTGCCAGCTTGCAGTCCTGGCTTAAGGTCCATGTCGGCACCCGCGTGGCAGACACCAGCGTGGTGGCCCATGGCGCGCCGGAAGGATTTGCAATTGCCGTGCGTGCGGCGGTCGATGCCCTGCTGGGGCTTGAGCAGGGTAGGGCCGAATATGATGGCGAGGGCTGGAGCCTTGCCGGAACAGCGCCCAATGCCGCATCGCGTGACAATGTGCTGCTGGTCGCTGAAACCTTGGAGCTGGGCGAGGCCGCTGAAATAGCGGTGATCGAAACCGCGCCCGCCGGACCCTATGCCTGGTCGGCAAGCAAGACCGGCGATGCAATTTTGCTCGAGGGTGCCGTTCCGGCCGAATCCCTTCAGCGCTTCCTCGCAGTCCGGGCCGGCGCCGATGTGGATGACAGGACTTTGGTTCGCACCGACGCGCCCGAGGGTTTTGCCTCCGATGTACTCCAGGCCATGGATGTGCTGGCGCTGCTGACGGAAGGACAAGTTACCTTTGACGGCGCCGCCTGGACTGCGAGCGGCACGTCAAGCGACGCCGATGCCATTGCCGCGGCGACCACGTTGCTCGGCACAGCGGCGCCGCGTTGGACGCTGGAACTGGGCGATGCCCCGGTTCCACCCGCCGAGGCGGTTGAAATGACCGAAGCGGACGTGACTGCACCAAAAGAACCCGAAACCGTCGCGGACGCCCCGGCACCCGCAACGGAGGTCGATCCCGCCTACGGCTTCATGGCTACCCGCACGGACGATGGTTCCATGAGCCTCTCCGGCCAGATTCCCGCAGAGGCTACCGCGCGTTACTTCGCCACGCTGACCGGCGGCGCGGCCGGCGACCTTGTGGTCTCGCCGCAGGCACCCGAGGACTTTGCCGGCAACGCGCAGGCCGGATTGCGCGCACTGTTGCAGTTGCAGCAGGGACAATTGGAACTTGCCGGCGGCGTCTGGAGGCTCACCGGCAGGGCTGTGAGTCACGAGCAGAAATCGGCAATCGAGGCCCAGCTGGGGGTGCTGTCCGTGGACTGGTCCCTGGATATTTCCGCGCCCTCCGATCTCACCCTGTGCCAGGCGCGGGTGGCTGAACTGTCGGCGCACAATGCTATCCTCTTCCAGTCCGGCGCGGCGATTATTGCGGCCGGTGCGTTGGGTGAGCTGGATGCCTTCGCCGAAGCCCTTCTGCGTTGCCCAAGCGCCGTCATCGAAGTCGAAGGTCATACCGATAGCGATGGCGACGACCGTCTCAACCTCGCGCTGTCGGTGGCGCGGGCCGAGGCCGTGGTCAATGCGCTGATCGAGCGCGGCGTGGCGCCGTCCCGCCTCTACGCCATCGGCTATGGCGAAACCCGGCCCGTGGCTGACAACACAACACCCGATGGCAAGCGCCGCAACCGCCGCATTGTGGTTTCCGTGCGCGATGCTGGCGAGCCGGGCTGACGGAGCGCGATATGGCGGGGGTCCTGAGTTCAGTGCAGTTCCTCATCGGAGTCTATTGGCCGTTTCTGGCCGTCGTCGCCGCCGTGGGGCTGGTTACCGGCTGGCTCAGCCTCAGCGGCAAGCAGGGTGAGGGCACCCGGTGATCCCCTTCGATCATGTGATCGAGATCGCGCTTCTGATGCTTCTGGCCTATCTGGTCGGCTGTGTGCTGGGCTATATCGCCCACTTTGCCGTGCGGGCCTATGCGGCGCGCCCACGTTTTGAGACCAAGCTCCAGGCGCAGATGGCGGCCAGCATGCTCAAGGAGCGCGCCAGCGCAACGCCCACACAATCCGCTGCACCGGTCCAGAAATCGGCGGCTCGGCGGCTGGCCGGCGCTGTCGAGCGCGAGACGAGCCCGCAGCCTGCCTCTCCTCCCACCGCGATCTTGTCCACGCAGAAACGCCCACCTGACCTGCCAACACCACGCGGCGGCAAGCCCGATAATCTGAAACAGATCAAGGGTATAGGGGCAAAAACGGAATCAGCGCTCAATGATCTGGGTATCTATCATCTGGACCAGGTCGCGGCCTGGAGTCCGGCCCATATCGACTGGCTGGAGGGCCGCATTGCCGTCAGGGGTCGCATCCGGCGCGAGCAATGGGTGGAGCAGGCCATCCTGCTGATGACGGCGACATCGACCGCCTGAGCAGTCTCCGGTCATGACTCGACGGGGGGCATCACGCGACCCTGCGCCTCCGATTGCTGACATGGGATATGAATACCGCAACGGCTTCGATATCTGCCTGTTCGTCGAACAGGGCCGGTGAGCCCTGGCCGGCAATGGTAATGGCTTCGGCATCGGGCCGCCGCCGCATCATTTCCTCGAAGGTTTCGCGCCGCACCTGGTCGGTCAGCTGCGTGCGCAGCAGCATCAGCGGCGCACAACTCAGCGCGTCGTAGAGCGGCCACTGGGCCACCAGGATGTCGTCAAAGCTGATGTCCCCTATCTGCTCGATCAACCTTGCATCGAACAGCGGGCGAGGTCGGCCGCGCTTGTCGAACCAGTGGCTCCGCAGCGCCAGCGCGTCCAGTTCTGCCTCGACAAGGCCCGGATAGACGCCCCCCAGCATCCGCCTGAAGCCGGCGTTGACGGCCTTGCCTCGTAGGGCCTCGATATGCGCCAGATTGTTGTTCAGCCGCACGATGCCCCGCGAATCTGTCACCGGGCCTGCATCGAGCAGGACCGTGCCGCCAATCAGCAAGGGTCGTTGCGCGGCGAGGGCCATGGCAACCTGTCCGCCATGCCCCTGGCCCAGCAATATGGCCCGCCCTATGCCGAGTGCCGCCAGGACATCGGCGACATCCTGTGCGTCCGTCAGCGTGCTATAATAGGTGCGCCTGGGCCGGTCATCCGCACGGCCGCGCCCCGGCAGGTCCAGCAGTATCAGCGGCCAGTCGCCACTTCCAAACCGCTGGAAGTAGTCGGCGAATGCGGAAAAATCGCTCATGTTCCGGTTGTAACCGGCGAGGCAGACCACCGGCATCCGACCCTGCTTGAAATCGCCACGCAAATGTACGGCGGCCCTTGTCCGCGCATCCGAAAGGGCAATGTGCGATACTGGCAGGCCCGCGAAGGCGGGATGTTCCTCGGGAACCTTGCGCCGAGATGGGAAGAGCGGTTTCATACACTCATTTACCGGTCCGGTACGGCAGCTCACAAGGCGTTTCGCGTGCCTTGTGACTTGTCGCTGTTGAAAGTATGGTGCGCCCCGGCCTGCGCGGTTCTGCGCCGGGCTGTCACACGAGAGAACACGGCCGGCCATGTGACCGGCACCCTATTAAGGAATTCCGACAAATGCTGCGTGGTTCGATAACGGCACTCATCACCCCCATGCGCGATGGGGCCGTCGATGAGAAAGCCTTCGCCAGCTTTGTCGAATGGCAGATCGCCGAGGGCACGCATGGCCTGGTTCCGGTCGGGACCACGGGCGAAAGCCCCACGGTCAGCCACGAGGAACACCGCCGGGTGGTGGAAATCTGCATTGAAGTCGCCAATGGCCGGGTTCCGGTGATTGCCGGCGCCGGCTCGAATGCCACGGCCGAAGCGGTCGCGTTGGCGCGGTTCGCTGAAAAGACCGGTGCCGACGCGGTGTTGTCGGTCGTGCCCTACTACAACAAGCCCAACCAGGAAGGGCTTTTCCACCACTACTCCGCAATTGCCAGCGCCGTCGGCATTCCAATCGTGCTCTACTCTGTCCCCGGCCGCACCATAGTCGACCTGACAGTGGACACCATTGCGCGGCTCCGCGATGCCCATTCCAATATCATCGGTGTCAAGGATGCGACCGGAAGCATGGAACGCGCCACCATGCAGCGCAACAAGCTCGGCAAGGACTTCATTCTGCTCTCGGGCGACGACAGCACGGCCCTGGGCTTCAATGCGCATGGCGGTCGTGGCTGCATTTCGGTGACGGCCAATGTCGCGCCGCGCCTGTGCTCGCAAATGCAGGAACTCTCGCTTGCCGGTGATTTCGCAGGTGCCCGCGACATCAACGACAAGCTGGCCTACCTGCACAAGGACCTGTTCATGGAGCCGAACCCGTCGCCGGCAAAATATGTCGCCAACCGGTTGAACCTTTGTGCCAACGAAATGCGTTTGCCCCTGGTGCCCGTCAGCAAGCCGACAGCGGACGCCATGGACTTTGCAATGCGTCACGCCGGTCTTATCTAAGAGGCGCCAGATATTCCGTCTGTTCGGCATGCCCGGGCAACCCCGGATATTTCTATGGACGGCGCAATCCCACATTTGAGTTAGTTTGACGTCATGGCCGCCAGCAAGAACGACAAGAACAAGAATGGTTGGATCAGCCACGGGCAGGTGGCCGAGAACCGTCGCGCGCGCTTTGATTACGAAATCGGCGAGACCGTGGAAGCTGGCATTGTCCTGACCGGGACCGAGGTGAAGTCACTGCGGCTGGGCAAGGCGCAGATCACCGAATCCTATGCCTCGCCAGAGCGCGGCGAACTCTGGCTGATCAACGCCCACATTCCGGAATATTTGCAGGCCAATCGCTTCAACCATGAGGAGAAGCGGCCCCGCAAACTTCTGGTCTCGAAAAAGCAGCTGGCCAAGCTCGACCAGGAAGTGGCCCGCGCTGGCAATACCATCGTGCCGCTAAAGCTCTTCTTCAACGACCAGGGCAGGGCCAAGCTGCTCATCGGCGTCGGCAAGGGCAAGAAGAACTACGACAAGCGCGCCACCAGCCGCGACCGCGACTGGAACCGCGACAAGGCCCGCATCATGAAGGAGGGCGGCCGGGGCTGAGAGCCGTCCCGCAGGGCAAGTCTCCCCGACCGAGAGATTTGAGGCGAGCAGGCCACTACAGCTATGCTCGAATAGCGAGAGTCTTCAGGCCTCTGCCGGCTTCTGCACTTGCGGACGGCCCACCGTCTTGGCCAGTTCGGCGACATCGAGGAAGAAGTCGGCCTGTCGGCGCAGATCGTCGGAGATCATTGGGGTCGAAGTGGTCAGCGTCGAGACTACGGTCACACGCTTGCCCTTGCGCTGCAGCGCCGCAACCAGCGCAGTGAAATTCCCGTCGCCGGAAAACAATACCAGATGGTCATAGAAGGCCGACAGTTCGAGCGCATCGACGGCCAACTCGATGTCCATATTTCCCTTGACCTTGCGGCGACCCAAGGAGTCGGTGAACTCCTTGGCGGGCTTGGTCACGACTGTGTAGCCATTGTAGTCCAGCCAGTCGATCAGTGGTCGGATGGAAGAATATTCCTGGTCCTCGATCAGCGCTGTGTAGTAGTTCGCGCGCAGCATATAGGCTTTGGAACTGAACTCGGTCAGCAATTTGCGATAATCGATATCGATCCCGATTGCCTTGGACGTAGCATAGAGATTGGCACCGTCGATGAAGAGCGCGATCTTCTCGCGCGGATCAATTGCCATGAAAAACTCCCGAAAAGGGCAGGGGCCTGCCGGTTCCATAGCCGCGCGGGCCGCCCCTGAATTAAATTCTGCCAATAACTTTAAGTCTTAAATTCGGTATTCGCACGTTTGGCTGGTCCCGTAAAGCTGGCGCGCATTATGTTTGCGTAGGCCGGCAAGCCTTGTCATGGTCACCGCCATCGTGTATTGCGGCCCTTCATCCCCTCAAGTGTGGAGACGTTCGTGGCACGCGTCACCGTTGAAGACTGCATCGAAAAGGTCGAGAATCGCTTCGATCTCGTCCTCATGTCCGCACATCGCGCGCGCATGATTTCCTCGGGCGCCCAGATCACCGTATCTCGTGACAACGACAAGAATCCCGTCGTTGCCCTGCGCGAGATTGGTGATGGCACCATCTCCCCGGAAGACCTGCGCGAGGATCTGATCCATTCGCTGCAGAAATATGTCGAGGTCGACGAACCCGAAACCAGCGCTGCTCCAATGATCGAGAGCGCCGGCGACGACGACGCGATCAACTTCGACACCATCAGCGAAGAAGAATTGCTGCGTGGCATCGAGAGCCTCGCTCCGCCGGAAAGGCGCGACGACTGACTGCGACCCGTCCCAATTGGGCAAATCTCTCCGGTGGAGAGATTTGATGCGAGCAGGCCCTGAGAGCTGTGCTCGAATTGCTTGCGCTTGAGGGCATCGCAATTATATCTGAGAGCGTCCGGCATGCGTCGGGCGCTCTTTTCATTTCTGTCACAGGCGCTAAGCTTGCAGATGCGAGCGGGCGGCTAATTCCATGATGCGTCAGTACGAGCTTGTCGAACGCGTTCAGGCCTATAACCCGAACGCCGACGAGCAATTGTTGAACAAGGCTTATGTCTACGCCATGCAGAAGCATGGCTCGCAGAAGCGCGCCTCCGGCGACCCCTATTTCAACCATCCCCTTGAAGTCGCTGCCATTCTCACCGAGCTCAAGCTCGACGATGCCTCCATTGCAGTTGGGTTGCTGCACGACACGATCGAGGATACCGACGCCACCCGCGCCGAAATCGACCAATTGTTCGGCGGCGAGATCGGCACCATTGTCGACGGGCTGACCAAGATCGATCGCCTCAACCTGGTCTCGCGCGAGGAGGCCCAGGCCGAAAATCTGCGCAAGCTGCTGCTGGCCATCAGTCAGGACGTCCGTGTGCTCCTGGTCAAGCTCGCGGACCGTCTGCACAATATGCGCACCCTGCAATACATGCCCGCTGACAAGCAGCGGCGCATCGCGCAGGAAACCATGGATATCTATGCCCCGCTGGCCGGTCGCATGGGTATGCAGGACATGCGCAACGAGCTCGAGGATTTCTCTTTCCGTATCCTGCAGCCGGATCACTATGACGCGATCATCGCGCGGCTCGACCAGTTGCAGGAAGACAATCGCGAGGCTATCGACACCATCACCGCCGAGTTGACTGAGCGACTGAGCGAGGCCGGCATTGCCGCGCGCGTCAAGGCGCGGGTCAAATCGCCCTATTCGATCTTCTCCAAGATCGAGCGCAAGTCCATCGCCCTCGAACAGCTTTCCGACATGATCGGCTTCCGCGTGGTCGTCGGTTCACCCGAGGAATGCTACCGGACGGTGGGGCTGGTCCACACCACCTGGAAAGTGGTTCCGGGGCGGTTCAAGGACTATATATCGGTCCCCAAGCACAACGATTACCAGTCGATCCACACCACCATTGTCGGTCCCAGCCGGCAACGCGTCGAATTGCAGATTCGCACTGAAGACATGGACCGTATCGCCGAATTCGGCATTGCGGCCCATGCGCTCTACAAGGACGGCGCCTCGGCCAATCTGGGGCGCATCGAAATGGAATCGCAGGCCTATGGGTCGCTGCGCCAGACCATCAGCCACCTGACCTCTGGCATCTCGACCGAGGACTTTCTGGAATATACCAAGCTCGAACTGTTCCAGGACCAGGTGTTCTGCTTTACGCCACGCGGTCGGCTGATTGCCCTGCCGCGTGGCGCGACGCCCATTGATTTCGCCTACGCTCTTCATACCGACATTGGCGATACCTGCGTCGGGGCCAAGATCAATGGGCTGATCCTGCCGCTCGTCACGCAACTGCGCAGTGGCGACGAGGTGGAAATCCTCCGCGACCAGAATCATCGCCCCCCGAGCAACTGGATCGGCATTGCCGCCACCGGCAAGGCACGCGCTGCCATCCGTCGTGCCGTGCGCCAGGCGGCAGCCCAGCGCGCCCATGCGTTGGGGGAGCATGTGCTTAACATGATGCTCGAACGCGAAGGGGTGATGCTCGACGAAAGCGAAGGCAAGGCGCTTGCCGAGGCCCTTGAACAGAACAGCAAGCGCGATCTGCTGGTGGCCGTTGGCGAGGGCAAGATAGGGTCGGAAGCGCTCGCGATGGCGCTGGCCCAGGTCAAGGGCATCCGCAAGCGCCGCCGCAAGCTGGAACTGCCCGTGGCCGACACCGCCGATGGTTGGTTCGCCTTGCGCGGCGCTGACCAGTTCCGCTTCCGCGTGCCCGGCGGCCAGCGCTCCGGCCCGCGCGCCAAGGCCGCGCTGGCCCATCTCGATTTCCACACGCCTGTGATCGTGTCGGGAGAGGGGATCGTGCCGGGCGATCGCCTGGTCGGTATTCTCGAGCCCGACAATCCGCTGACCGTCTATCCGATTCACTCCGACGCCCTGATTGCCAAGCATGATAGTGATCTGGCTTGGGTCGATGTACGCTGGAACTTGGCCCGGGCGGAAGAAAAACTCTATTCTGCGGTCATTTCAATGGAATCGGTCAATCGTCCCGGCTCGCTGGCCCAGATTTCCTCGGCCATTGCGGCGTGTGATGCCAATATCAACAATCTCGTGATGCGGATGATTTCGCCCGATTTCCACCAGATGATCTTTGAAATCGAAGTGCGCGACCTTGCGCAACTGACCGATGTTCTGGCAACGCTCAAGCGCAGTCCCGGGCTGTCCGCCGTGCAGCGGGCCGGCCTGCGCGAAGCGGGGATGATTTCCACGCTCGAATGGGACGGTTCGGTCGATAGGAGCTCGCGTGATGGATAAAGAACAGGTCCTGCAGGTATTCCGCGATTGCGGCGCCATGCTGGAGGGACATTTCATTCTCTCGTCCGGCTTGCGTTCGCCGGTCTTTCTCCAGAAGGCGAAAGTCTTCCAATATGCCCACCAGACCGAAAAGCTCTGTAAGGCGCTGGCCGAGCGGATCAAGGCCGAAGTGCCCGGCGTCACCAAAGTGGTTTCGCCCGCCATCGGCGGCATCATCCCCGGCTATGAGACAGCGCGCCACCTGGGTGTGCCCTCGCTCTATACGGAGCGCGTCGAAGGCCAGTTCGAACTGCGTCGCGGTTTCGAGATTTCCCCCGATGACACCGTAATCGTGGTCGAAGACATCGTCTCGACGGGCCTTTCCATCCGCGAATGCGTCACCGCGCTGCGCAAGATCGGCGCCAATGTCGTTGCCGCCGCCTGCCTCATTGACCGCTCGGGCGGGGAAGCCGATGTGGGCGTGCCGTTGGTGAGCCTCATAGATTTTAAGGTGCCCGCCTATCCTGCCGATCAACTGCCGCCCGAACTGGCCGCTCTGCCCGCCGTAAAGCCAGGCAGCCGCGGCATCCAGGGGGTGAAGTGATCATCGGTCTCGGCTCCGATCTTATCCAGATCCATCGGGTGGAACAAACTCTCAGCCGCTTCGGTGATCGCTTCGTGCAGCGTTGCTTCACGCCCATCGAGCAGAGGAAGTCGGACCGCAGGGCCCAGCGCGCGGCCTCCTATGCCAAGCGCTTTGCTGCCAAGGAGGCCTGCTCCAAGGCCCTGGGGACCGGTTTGAGTTGGGGCGTCTATTGGCGCGACATGGGGGTGGTGAACCTGCCATCGGGCAAGCCCACCATGCAGCTCACCAATGGCGCGGCCAGGGCCCTGGCCCGCCTTGTGCCCGAGGGGCACGAGCCCCATATCCACCTCACCATCACCGATGACGCCGGCTTGGCGCAGGCATTCGTCATCATCGAGGCCCTGCCGGTCAAATAGGCCCGGCCAGCCGGTCAGACGAAGCAAGTTGACCCCGCCCGGTCAAACGCCTAACCCTTCCGCACCGCAAATCCGGGAAGAAACATGAGCCAGCCTGCTGAAAAGCCCGCCAAGAAGTCCACCACCAACGAGTGGGTGGAAACCTTCGTGGTCATTGTCGAGGCGCTCTTGATCGCCATCTTCCTGCGCTTCTTCCTCTATCAGCCCTTTTCCATTCCGACCGCCTCGATGCAGCAGACGCTGATGATCGGCGACTACTTTGTCGCCAACAAATATGTCTGGGGTTACGGCAAGCATTCGTTCTCGCTGGGCCGCTACGGCGATTTCGCCTTGCTCGACTTCGAGCTGCCGATTTCTAACCGCATCATGGGGCGTGACCCCAATCGCGGCGACATTGCCGTGTTCCGCCCAGTGCCGCAGAACATGGAATATATCAAGCGCGTGGTCGGCCTCCCCGGCGACCGCATCCAGGTGCAAGAGGGTCGCCTCTACATCAACGGCACCATGGTCGAGCGCGAGGAAGTCGGCAAGACCATGGACACCGACAGCAATGGCGATACCCGCGAGGTCACCGTCTATCGCGAGACCTTCCCCGAAGGGACAACCCACATCATCCAGGAAATCGGCGACAATCTCTCGCTCGACAACACCCCTGAATATGTCGTTCCCGCCGGGCACTATTTCATGATGGGCGACAATCGCGACCGTTCTGCCGATAGCCGCGTGCTGAGCCAGGTGGGCTATGTCCCGGCCATCAACCTGATCGCCAAGGCCGAGGCGCGGTTCTTCTCGATCAAGGACAATCTGCCGCCCTGGCAGATCTGGCAGTGGCCGGCCAATGTCCGCTGGGACCGCATGTTCCGCTCCGTCTATGGCGACACGCCGTATGACACGACGGGGACGCCGTGAGCCGACACGACAAGACCCACGAAAAGCTCCAGTTCCGGCTGGGCTACCGCTTTGCCGATCCGGACCTGTTGGAACAGGCGCTGACCCATTCCAGCGCCGTTTCACCGGGTAAGCGCATCGAGCGCTCCTACCAGAGGCTGGAATTTCTGGGCGACCGTGTGCTGGGCCTTGTAGTGGCCGACATGCTCTACCGCCGCTATCCAAAGTCCAACGAGGGCGATCTGAGCCGGACGCTCAACACCCTGGTGCGCAAGGAAACCTGCGCCGATATCGCCCGCCAGCTCGATCTCGGCAGTGAATTGATCCTGGGTGAGAGCGAAGCCCGCTCGGGCGGCGCCGACAAGGATGCCATCCTGGGCGACGTGACCGAATCCATCATCGGCGCCATTTATCTCGATGGCGGCCTTGCCAGCGCCCACGAGTTCGTTGAGCGGCTGTTCGAGGAATTCCTGGTCGATGGCCAGGCCAGCCGTGCCGACGCCAAGACGACTTTGCAGGAATGGGCCCAGGCGCGCGGTCTCGAACCGCCCGATTACCTGCTGGTCGCGCGCACCGGTCCCGACCATGCGCCTGAATTCACCATCGGTGTGGAACTGGCAGGCTTTGATCGCATCGAAGCGACAGGCCCTTCCAAGAAGATCGCCGAGCATCGCGTCGCCGAACAATTTCTCGTCCGCCAGAAGGTCTGGAAGGAACGCAAATGACCATCGAACTCACCGACACGTCCTGCGGCTTCATCGCCTTGGTCGGTGCACCCAATGCCGGCAAGTCGACGCTGCTCAATTCGCTGGTTGGCACCAAGGTCTCCATCGTCACCCATAAGGCGCAGACGACGCGCTCCCAGGTGCGGGGCGTCCTGACACTCGACAAGGCGCAATTGGTCTTCATCGACACCCCCGGCATCTTCGCGCCCAAGCGTCGCCTCGACCGCGCCATGGTCGAAAGCGCCTGGGGCGGGGCAGGGGACGCTGACCTCGTCGCCTTTATCATCGACGCCGAGCGCGGGGTTACGGCCGAAATCGAAACCCTGCTCGAAGGCCTTGAAAACATACGCCAGCCCAAGGTGCTGATCCTCAACAAGATTGACACCGTCAAGCATGAGAGCCTGCTCACCCTCTCGCAGAGCCTCAATGAGCGCCTGCGCTTCGAGGCCACCTTCATGCTGTCCGCGCTCAAGGGCCATGGCGTCAAGGGCTTCATCGACTGGTGCGCCAATCATATCCCGCCCGGTCCCTGGCACTTCCCTGAGGATCACCTGACCGATCTCACCATGGCTATCACGGCCGCCGAGATCACGCGCGAAAAGCTGTTCCTGCGCATACACGATGAAATCCCCTACAATGCTACGGTCGAAACCGAGAGCTTCAAGATCCAGAAGGACGGCTCCTACAAGATTGACCAGGTGATCTATGTCACCCGCGACAGCCATAAGATGATTGTGCTCGGCGCCGGCGGCCAGACCATCAAGTCCATTGGTGCCGAGGCCCGTAAGGAGCTGATGGGGATGTACGATGTTCCCATCCACCTCTTCCTCTTCGTCAAGGTGCGGGAGAAATGGGCCGACGACCCCGAACGCTACCGCGAAATGGGGCTGGAATTCCCACATGGGAAGAAGTGACCGCTTATTCCATTCCCTCTTGGGGGGAGGGTGGATTGCGCGTAGCGCGAGAGGATTGAGGGGGGAATTCGGTTCCTGCACAGGCTTCCCCGTCATCCGGCGCTCCGCGCCACCTTTTCCCCGTGAGGGAGACGAATAAAAATGGAATGGACGGGTGAAGCCCTGCTCATAGGCGTGCGTCGCCACGGCGAGACCAGTGTTCTGGCCGAGGCCATGGTGGCCGGGCGCGGTCGCCATATGGGCCTCATCCGCGGCGGGCGCTCTTCAAAGCTCGCTGCAACCCTCCAGCCCGGAAACACCATCCAGCTCACCTGGCGCGCGCGCCTCGAAGATCACCTCGGCACCTTCACGGTCGAGCTTTTGCATGCCCGCGCCGCCGGGCTCATTGCCGACCGCAGGCGGCTCTACCTCGCCCAGACCATCTGCGAGCACCTGCGCCTCCTGCCCGAGCGCGATCCGCATGACCGGCTTCTGGGCATGGCACTCGACCTCATCGACCACGACCCTGACGGCGCCTCTCTCGCCCGCTTCGAACTCGCCCTGCTCGACGAACTGGGCTTTGGCCTCGACCTCGAAACCTGCGCCGCCACCGGTGTCACCGAGGACCTGACCCACGTCTCTCCAAAAACCGGCCGCGCCGTCAGCCGGGCCGCCGCCGAGCCCTATAGAGATCGGCTCCTGCCGCTCCCCAGCTTCCTTGCCGCGCGCGGCAATGCCTCACCAGACGACCTGCGCAACGCCTTGCGCCTCACCGGCCACTTTCTCGACATGCACCTCTGGTCCGCCCGCCAGATAGACTCCCCGCCCACGCGCGACCCGCTGATCGGGATGCTGACGCGGGTATAGAGGGAAATCCCCGAAAATCCGGGCAAAACCTGCCCCCGCACCGTGTCTTGCGGTCGCCGCCGCTATACTCTGCTCCTGATTCGTTCCCCATGAATTGAGCCGCCCATGTCCGATGCCGATACCCTTCCGCCGCCCGACGATCAGCGCATCGTCGACCTCAAGCAGGCGCTCGAAGAGCGGTATCTGAGCTACGCCCTCTCGACCATCACCCAGCGCGCCCTGCCGGATGCCCGCGACGGCCTGAAACCGGTGCACCGCCGCATTCTCCACGCCATGCGCCTGCTCAGGCTCGATCCAAACCAGGGCTACAAGAAGAGCGCCCGCATCGTCGGCGACGTGATCGGTAAATTCCACCCCCATGGCGACCAGTCGATTTATGACGCGTTGGTGCGTCTGGCCCAGGATTTTGCGCTGCGCTACCCGCTGGTCGATGGCCAGGGCAATTTCGGCAATATCGACGGCGATAGCGCTGCGGCCATGCGTTACACCGAAAGCCGCATGACCGATGTGGCGACGCGGCTGCTCGAAGGCATCACCGAGGATGCCATCGACTTCAAGCCGACCTATGACGGCGAAGACGAGGAGCCCATGGTGCTCCCGTCCAACTTCCCCAACCTGCTCGCCAATGGCTCCACCGGCATTGCCGTGGGTATGGCCACTTCCGTGCCACCACACAATCTGGTCGAGTTGTGCAACGCCGCGCTCAAGCTGATCCACAACCCTGCCGCCACCAGCGAAGAACTGATCCACCAGGACCTCTCGGCCCCGCCGAGCATGGACGACCTGATCCGTGGCCCGGATTTTCCCACCGGTGGGCAATTGGTGGAATCGCGCGCCTCCATCGTCCAGTCCTACGAGACCGGTCGCGGCGCCTTCCGCCACCGTGCGATCTGGGAGAAAGAGGAGAAGGGTCGGGGCGTTTATCAGATCGTCGTCACCAAGATCCCTTATGGCGTGCAGAAATCGCGGCTGGTTGAAAAGATCGCCGAATTGCTGCTCGCCAAGAAGCTGCCTTTGCTCAAAGACGTACGCGACGAAAGCTCCGATGACATCCGTCTCGTTCTCGAGCCGCGCGCCGGCACCGTGGATGCTGTCATCTTGATGGAGCAATTGTTCAAGCTCACCGAGCTGGAAGTCCGCTTCAGCCTCAATCTCAACGTCCTCGACCACGGCACCACGCCGCGTGTCATGAGCCTGGCCGATACACTGCGGGCCTGGCTCGACCACCGCAAGGTGGTGCTGATGCGGCGCAGCCAGCACCGCTTGGAGCAGATCGCCAACCGCCTTGAGGTACTTGAAGGCTATATCATTGCCTTTCTCAACCTCGACGAGGTGATCCGCATCATCCGCGAGGAGGATGACGCCAAGCTCAGCCTCATCGCGGCATTCAACCTGACCGACAACCAGGCCGAAGCCATCCTCAACATGCGCCTGAGGTCCTTGCGCAAGCTCGAGGAAATGGAGCTGCGCCAGGAGCACAAGAACCTGACCGAGGAAAAGGGCCGGCTCGAAGCTCTGCTCGCCTCTGACAAGCGCCAATGGGGTGAGATCGCCAAGCAGGTCGAGGCGCTCAAGAAGGCCTATCCGCTGTTCGAGGCCGATGGGGTGACACCCCATCCCCTCGGCGCCCGCCGCACCATTTTCGGCGATACGCCGACCGCCGATGCCGCTGAAATCACCGAAGCCTTCATCGAGCGCGAGCCGATCACCGTCATCCTGTCGGAAAAAGGCTGGATTCGCGCGCCCAAGGGCCACAATGCGCCCATCGACGAAAAGGGCTTCAAGGCCGGCGATCGCCTGAAGCAACATTTCAATTGCGAGACCACCGACAAGATCCTGATGCTCACCACCGGCGGCAAGGTCTATACCTTGGGCGCCGACAAGCTCCCCGGCGGCCGCGGCCAGGGCGAGCCGGTCCGCATCATGGTCGACATTGAGGAAGGGCAGGACATTGTCGAGCTCTTCGTCTTTTCGCCCGGCAAGAAGCGCATCATTGCTTCCTCCGCCGGTTACGGATTCATAGTTGCCGAAGATGACCTGATCGCCAATACCCGCAAGGGCAAGCAGATCCTCAACGTCTCGTTGCCAGACGAGGCCCGACTGATCGTGCCCTGCGAAGGCGATCGTGTCGCCGTTATCGGCCAGAACCGCAAGCTGCTGGTCTTCCCCTTGAGCCAGCTGGCTGCAATGAGCCGCGGCAAGGGCGTCCGTTTACAGCGCTACAAGGATGGCGGTATTTCCGACATCAAGACCTTCTATGCCGCCGATGGCCTGACCTGGACTGACAGTTCCGGCCGCACCTATTCCAAGCCCACCGAAGAACTCACCGACTGGTCCGCCGACCGCGCCACCGCCGGCCGCCAGCCACCCACCGGCTTCCCGCGGAACAACAGGTTTACTGGGTGACGAGCGATTGCCGAAGGCAACCAATCTCTCCGGCGGAGAGATTGGAGCGAGGAACGTTCAGAGAGCTATGCTCGCAGGGCCGGGCAATGCCGCCGCTGGCGCAGGTCCTTACCTCTCCCTTTGGGGGAGAGGTCGGCGCGCAGCGCCGGGTGAGGGGGCCTTCCTGCGGAATCTAAACCTGAAGCCGCGCCCCTAACCACTTTCGGAGACTCGTAAAAATGATCCGTCACAACGTCTTCGTCCGCTTCCGCCCTGAAATCAACAGCGCCGAGAAATCTTCAATCTACGCCGACCTCCTCGCCCTGCGTGACGTTGTCCCCGGCATGCTGAACATGAGTTATGGTCCCAATGTTTCACCGGAGGGCCTACATCAGGGATATACCGACGGCTTTTCCATGGAATTCATCGACGAAGCCGCCCGCGATGCCTACCTCGTCCACCCGGACCACAAGGCCGCAGGTTCGCGCCTTGTCGCCGCCCTTGAAGGGGGACGGGACGGCCTCATCGTCTTCGATCTGGTGGTTTAGCCGCTACTCTTCCAGCCGCATCCAGCCCAGCGAGCCGCGCTGCACTTCGAGGGGACGATAGTCTCCCTTATAGGCCATTTTGGGCGAGTCCTTCACCCAATAGCCAAGATAGACATAGTCCAGCGCCGCCGAGCGCACCTGCTCGATATGGTCGAGAATGAGGAAAGTGCCCATGCTGCGATGCGTCATGTCGGGGTCGTAGAACGAATAGACCATGGAGAGCCCATCAGGCATCACATCGGTCAGCGCCACTGCCATCAGCGGCTGGTCCGGCAGGTCGCGCAGGCGATATTCCACCAGCACCGACTGCACCGGTGTGTCTTCGACCATATATTCATAGTCTTGGTAGCTCATCTGCGTCATGCCGCCGCCGGCATGCCGAGCGTCCAGATAGCGCTTGAACAGCTCATACTGTTCCACCGTGGCCACCGTCGGTTGCACCGAGACTACAATGTCCGAATTGGCGCGCAGCACCCGGCGGAACCGCTTGTTGGTGGCAAACTGGCGCGTCACGATCCGCACCGACTGGCAGGAATTGCAGCCCTCGCACGCGGGGCGGTAGATCAGGTTCTGGCTGCGGCGGAAACCATTGTCGCTAAGCAATTGATGCAGCATGGAGGCGCGCCGCCCACTCAGATGCGTGAACAGCTTGCGCTCGAGCTTGCCCGGAAGATAGGGGCAAGGCATGGCCGCGGTCAGGAAGAGTTGGGTGGTTTCGGGCGTCTGATCGGTCATTCAAGACCCGTTGATGCGAATTACGTCAGTGTAGCGCTCCGCCCCATCCCCGGCAACGCCTCAAACGTTGTATTGATCCGCCATGTCCATGCGGTGCCAATGCCGCAGCATCGGGGAGCGGCGCACCATCAGCGTGCCCATGATGAAGTCGTGGATCATCTGCCGGCGTGGCGTGAACAGCGCGAACAGGATCGTTACCGGCCAGCAGATCCAGATGGTGATCCAGAACACCAGCGCATGCAGTGCCGCCATCCAGCCGTCCAGCGGCTGGCCTCGGGTTGGCGTCAGCACGATATCCATCATCTGCATGCCCACAGTGGCGCGGCGCGGCGAACCCAGCGTCACGGCATAATAGAGCACGATGGCCGCCGGCACGGCGAAGATCAAAGAAACCCAGGCCAGCCCAAAGGTAAGGAAGCCTAGGATCGTACCGATCAGCGTGATGGCGAACACCAGCATCCCCATCAGTACCACGTCGATAAAGTAGGCCGTGGCCCGTCGTGTCAGCAGCCCGTCGAACAGTTCGGGCGCCGTCGAGGGATCAGGTAGATGGGGGCGGTCTGCGGTGTTCTGGCTCATGGCGCAGACATTGGCATGGGTGGCGTCGGATGCAAGAGGGCAGGGCACACAAATGTGACCTTTAAATGCCTGGGCGACGCGCCGCCGAGAGGTGGATAGACTTATCATCAAGGAGGACACGCCCATGTCGAGCATTACCCAGGGGATGAACACCCAATATTCCGACAGCGCCAAACTGGCCGCTCGGGCCAAGCTGCATCAGTTCGGCCATGCCGATGTGCCCTGGTTCACCTGGGTTGCGCAACGTGTGGCGGTCGAGGAAGGCGGGGCGGTGCTGGATGTCGGCTGCGGTCCGGCTTGGTTCTGGCCCGAGGCATTCGTCGTACTGCCACCGAACCTTAATCTGACACTGTTCGATCAATCCCTCCGCATGGTGGAGGAAGCCTTGGAGCGGTGCGGGCCGCTGCCTCTTGAGTCAGTGAAAGGGAAGGTCGGCGACGCCGCAGCGCTCTCTTTCGCCGATGCCAGCTTCGACGCTATCATCGCCATGCACATGCTTTATCACGTGGCCGACCAGGAAAAAGCCATGGCCGAATTCCGCCGCGTCCTCAAGCCGGGTGGCAGTCTTGTCGTCACCACCAATGGAATCGACAACATGCGCGAGCTTTATGCGCTCACGACCGTCTTCGGCAGCGCGCCGCATGATCCGTCCGCCGACGCTTTCGGGTTGAAGCGGGCGGAAGCGCTCATGCACGCCGAATTTGGCAACGTCGCTCTGGAGGTTCATCCGGCCACTATGCGCGTCACTGACCCCGAAGTGGTCTATTTGGCACTAACCTCCTATCCGCCTGGCGAAACGGCGCAGCCGGAGCAGCAGCGGGCATTCCGGGATGCCATCGACAAGGCCTTTTCCGAAGGCGGCGGAGCTATCGATGTCACCAAGCAGGTGGGCGTTCTGACGGCCCGAAAAGCTGACGCCTGAGCGCTCCTGCCCGCTGTCCAGCCGGAGGGAAGGGCGCTAGTCTTGGCTTCCCTCGAATTGAGCGAGTCGCCGGCAATTGCTGCCAGAGTGGCGCCGCGCCGGACCCGTATCCATGTCTGCTCCCATTGCGCCTGCCGCGCCGCTGACCCACCAGCCCCTGCGCGGCCTCGTCTTCATCCTCGGGGCGACCCTGCTCTTCGCCTATAACGATACCACCAACAAGCTGCTCATCACCGAGTACAATGTGCCCATGGTGACGGCGATCCGCTACATCACCCATTGCTTGCTGATGCTGGCCCTCGTCGCCCCCTTCCATGGCCGCGAAATGGTGCGGACGCAGCGCACCGGTCTGGTTGTCGTGCGCGGGGCCAGCCTGGCGCTTGGCTCTTTCCTCATGAGCCTGGCGCTGCAACGCATGCCGGTCGCCGAGACCACGGCAATTATCTACCTTTGTCCGGTTCTGGTGGTCCTGCTGTCCGGTCCACTGCTCAAGGAGCATGTAAACCCCCTGGCATGGGTTGCCGCGCTCCTTGGCTTTGCCGGCGTTCTGCTCATCGCACGGCCGGGTGGAGGCCTCGACCCGCTTGGCGTCGCCTTTGCCTTGGGCAATGTCTGCTTGGCGCTCGCCTATAATCTGCTGTCACGCGTCCTTGCGCACACCGAGCGGACGATGGCCATGCTGTTCTTTTCGGCATTGGCTGGGGCCATCGGCTTCGGTATTTTCCTCCCCTGGACCCTGCATGGCGTCGCGCCCACGCCCTTGCAGATCGTGCTGTTCGCTGGTCTCGGCGTATCGGCCTGGCTCGGACACTATCTCTTCACCCAGTCCTATCGCTATGCGCCTGCCGCACTGGTGGCGCCAATGACCTATATGCATCTGGTCTGGGCCGGTGTGCTCGGCTTCCTGGTCTTCGGCGATGTGCCGGGCCCCTTGGCGCTGGGCGGCATGGTGCTGGTCATGGCCGCTGGCCTCGTCAGCGCCATTCGGCCCCGCCGAGGCCGACGACCCGCACAATTGGCTTCCGAAGATGGCTTGACCGAAAAAGCCGGCTAACCACCCAACTTGCGTGCCATTTCCAATGCAAAATAGGTGAGCACGCCATTGGCCCCGGCGCGCTTGAACGCCCAGAGACTTTCCAGCACAGCCGCGTCACGGTCGATCGCCCCGGCCGCGCCGGCCAGCTCGACCATCGCGTATTCCCCGCTCACCTGATAGGCGTAGATTGGCACGTTGAAGGCGTCCCGCGCCCGCCGCAACACGTCGAGATAGGGCAGGCCGGGCTTGATCATGACGCTGTCGGCGCCCTCGGTAATATCCTGCTCGATCTCGCGCAGCGCCTCGTCCGAATTAGCATAGTCCATCTGGTAGGTGCGCTTGTCGCCCTTGAGCCGACTGCCCGAGCCGACGGCCTCGCGGAACGGCCCGTAAAAGCATGACGCATATTTGGCCGCATAGGACATGATCTGCACATGGCCGAATCCTTCGGCATCCAGAGCGGCCCGTATCGCTGCCACGCGGCCATCCATCATGTCCGACGGTGCGATGATGTCGGCGCCGGCACGCGCCTGCACCAGCGCCGACCTGACCATGACGGCCACGGTCTCGTCGTTGAGAATTTCCCCGTTTCGAACCAGCCCGTCCTGGCCGTCGCTCGAATATTCGTCCAGCGCCACGTCGGCGATCAGCCCGATATCGGGCACCGCCGACTTGATGGCGCTGAGCGCCCGGCACATCAGATTGTCTGGGTTGTACGCCTCGTTGGCGCTCTCCGATCGCAGATGGTCTGGCGTATTGGGAAAGATTGCCAGCGCCGGAATGCCGGCGTCGCGCGCGGCCTTTGCCGCCTCGATCATCAAATCGATGGACAGCCGCTCAACCCCCGGCATGGTCCTGATCTGCGTCTTTTCGTTCTGCCCCTCGATGACAAAGAGTGGCCAGATCAGGTCGTTGGGCAACAATTGGGTCTCGCGCACCATGGCCCGGCTCCATTCGGCCTGCCTCAGCCGCCTCAGGCGCCGCCCGCCGAGAAAGTCCATGTCGTGCCGGGGCCAGTTCTGGGTCATGGGGTGTCTCCTTGTCCGGCCTAGTTACCAGTCCCGCCGCTGCCGTCCAAGCCAATGCTTGTCGCAGCCCGGCTGTCGGGGTATCAAGCCGCCATGCTGTTCCAGGCCCCCAGTCTCGCGCTCTATATCCGCATCGTCGCTATACTGGCGCTGGTCCTGGGCCTCAGCGACGCCGCGCGTCTGCTCGGCATCAATCTGGGCGCCACCAGCCCGATCGCCGCCATGGGCACCTCGGCCTTCATCTACCTGGCGGTATTCAGTCTCGCACGGCTATTCGCCGCCGTGGGCCTGTGGATCAAGGCCAGTTGGGGTGCCGTGTTGCTGGTTGGCGCGACCGCCCTGGAACTGGGGCTCTATGTTTCGGGCAGCCCTGATATCCGTATGAGCGCCATCGGCTTTGCCGTCCGCGTGGTGCTGCTGGCCTCAGTTGTCATCATCTTCGGTCTCAGTCTGCGCTCCAAGCGAGCTCAAGCCGACTGATCACCTACGGGGTGAAACTGCTCGATGGTGATCTCCTCGGCCAGCGCGTCCTGCGGCGCGCCAAAGCTGGTGACCGTGGTGAACCAGCGTGTGACCCTGCCATCCATGCGGAATTCAAGCGGTAGCAGCACCGTCCCGCGCGGTGCCGCGGACCCCTGTTCCAGTTCCTTTGCGCCGGGTTGCCGCAGCGCCTTGGCCAGCACCTGCGCCACCGCCGATTCCGGGCCATGGCGCCGCGTCGCCTCGCGCAGGCGCAACATGAGATAGCCCGCTACATCCGCCCAGTTGATGATGGCCTCGCGGACCGGCCCCGGCCGATAGACGAGGTCAACCAGGTTCGACCCCACGCCGGCGCCTGGAGCCATGGCCACCAGCCTGAGGGCGCCGGCATTGGCAGCCAGAATCCCAAAAGCCGCATCCAGCACCATGGCAGGGTAGGGATCATGGGCGTCGAGCAGCAATTGCGCGGCCTGTCGGATCTCCGCCATTTGCGGGCTCTGCCAGTCGCTGTCGCCGAATTGTGGCGCAAACCCCGCCGCCACCAGCAAGCCATTGCGTTCGCGAAGGGGCAGGTCCAGCGCCTCGGCTAACCGAAGGACCATGGTCGGGCTCGGTCGTGCACGTGCCGATTCGAGGAAGGAGAGATGGCGCGGTGATACCTCGGCAGCTAGCGCCAGCGTCATCTGACTCATGCCGCGCCGGTTGCGCCATTCGCGCAGCGCTGTTTCGAACATCTGGGCCCCCTTTAGTCCAAGCATGACATCCAAGCAGAGCGATTTCCATTACCTCGGAGGGAATTGAAACCATGACCCTGTCGCTCGATCCTGCGCCCATCATCAATCGGTAATGGAGAAATGACGATGGACGCGACTGCAAGAGGGGTCGATTTTCCTGATCCGCGCCTGATCTACTGGTTGGACGCTGTGGGCTCGCTGGCCTTCGGCATTGTCCTCGTGGCTGCAGCTACGCCGATCACGTCACTGGTCGGCTGGTCGCTTCCCTCCGTCGTATTGACGGGGATCGGCGTGGCGCTTCTGCCATGGGCGCTGTTCAACCTGGCCATTGCCCGCAGTGTGAAGCCCGTGCCGCGCCGGGTCCGCATCAACATTATCGGCGACCTAATCTGGATTGCCGGCTCGGCAGCCCTGATCCTCATCTATGCCAGTCAACTGACGGCGATGGGCCGGGCGGTATTGATCGGCCAGGCCCTGGCAGTGAGCGCGGTCATGGCCACTAAAGTGCTTGGCGCGCGGCGGATCTCGTCCCGATGATTACAAGCTTTGGGGCGGCTTCGCGCCGCCCTTAACACCTCAACAAGGTTACAGGATTATCACCAGTGGTAAGGCGCTATTAAGCCAAATTCTCATTGCATTCCAGTAAGATAGTTTTAAGCGTGTCGCTTAGGCTGATCTTAGTCGGGCAGCCCTAGTTTGGCCTCATGAGATGCGAAAAATCGCACGTTGGATAAACAGTGAGGCACAAATGGCAATCAAGTCGAATGCGGCCGAGGCGCTTACCCCGGAACGCAACGAAGGTCTGAAACCCCTCTATCTGGAGGCCGTCTCGCGCGTCGAGCGCCTGCACCGCCGCCTGCTCGATCTGATCAAGGACGAGTTCGACCGCATGGGGTGGGACGACATCAACCCGGTCCAGGCCCTGCTGATGTTCAATATCGGCGATGCTGAACTGACCGCTGGCGAACTACGCTCGCGCGGCTACTATCTCGGCTCCAACGTCTCCTACAATCTCAAGAAACTGGTCGAGACCGGCTACATCTTCCAGGAGCGCTCGCGCACCGACCGTCGCTCGGTCCGCATCAAGCTGACCCCTAAGGGCGAGGAAGTGGCCGAAGTCATCGACGAGCTCTATGATCGTCACCTGAAGTCCATCGACAAGGTAGGTGGCCTGGGCGACGAGGAATTCGACGGCCTCAACAAGGCCCTCGCCCGCCTCGAACGCTTCTGGGTCGACCAGATCCTCTACAAGCTCTGATTGTCCTGCCCTCCGGGGCAGAGCCAAGGGCGGCAGCTGGCGGCATGTGTTGCCTCCATGCCACAACTGCTGGGAAGACGCCGGTCGCGAGGCCGGCGTTTCTTATTTGTGCCGCAAAGCACAGGCAGCCCGATTACCTGGTTTGAAACCTTTTGCTGGCATGGCTATCCTCCCGCAAGGTTCACAAGGCGTTGAGAGCCGTTGTGATCTGACCCGGAGCGGGCTATCGGCCAGAGTGGATGGCGGGCAAATATTTGGGTGATCGAATGCGGCTGACTCGACGTAATTTTATCCGCACTGCGGCGCTGGCCGGTGCATCTGCGGCAATCCCGGCATGGGCTCAGGATTCGGTCTTTGACATGCTTTCGGGGGCGGGCAGGGTGCTGCGCGAGACCGACCGCGAAGGCAATACCGCGGCGGCTGCGGCGACGATCGCTACCAACGAGCCCATCCTCTCCTTCGACACACTGCATAATCTGCAGCTGGCCATCGCCCAGTACGAACCCTTTGTGGCTGCCGGCGGCTGGGAAGAGATTCCGCAGCAGGCCTATCAGCTGATCCTTGGCAATTCCTCCCCCGCCGTGGTCCAGCTCAAGCGTCGTCTCATTTCGTCCGGCGATATGCCGCTGGTCGATCATGCCAGCGACGTTTTCGACGCGGAAACGGACAGGGGTGTGCGTACTTTCCAGGCGCGGCACGGCCTTGTGGTCACCGGCCAGATCGATGAGCCGACCTGGTACGCCATGAACGTGCCCGCTGCGACCCGCCTGCAGCAGCTTTATCTTAATTATACCCGCGTCCAGAACATGGCGGCCAGGCTCAACGACCGTTATATCGTTGTCAACATTCCGGCCGCCACGATCGAAGCGGTTGCCGGCGGCATGGTCGAGCAGCGCCATACAGCGGTGGTTGGTCGCGTTGACCGCGCAACCCCGATCATGGCCAGCAATATCAGCCAGATCAATTTCAACCCCTATTGGCATGTGCCCAAGTCACTGGTCCGCCAGGACCTGACCAAGTACATGCTCGAAAACCCAAACTACCTGACCGAACAGAACATCTTCATCTATGACGGCTCCGGCGGGAAGGTTGATCCACAGTCGATCGATTGGGCGAACATCACCGATGCACAGGTGAACTACATGTATCGCCAGGAGCCCGGCGCTGCCAATTCCATGGGCCACTGCAAGATCAATTTTTACAATCCGCACGACGTCTATCTGCACGACACCCCGTCCAAAGCGCTGTTCGGCGAAAACGCCCGCTTCCACTCTTCTGGCTGTGTCCGCGTCGAAGGCGTGAACCAGCTCGTTGCCTGGCTGCTTCGGGACAATGGCGACTGGGATCAGACCCGTGTCGACAACACCTTCGCGTCGCTGGAGCGGTTGGACGTTGAATGTCGGGGCCGCGTGCCGATCCACACGACCTACATTACCGCCTGGGCCAACCGCCAGGGCACGGTCAGCTTCCGCGACGACGTCTACAAATTCGACGAAGAAGGCAAGGTCAGCTTTGCCGCCTAGGGAGCGCGCAGGTCCGTGAACCAGATCGAACGGGCTCCAGCGCCACTGGGGTCCGTTTTTCATTCCCGCCGACTCCGCTATGCTGCGCGCGGAGGTGAGCCATTATGAGCGACGGCGACATCCTGTTTGAATTCGTCCAGGTCGGCCAACAGATGCGCGTTGCCGCCATAGACGAGGCCACCGGCACCGAAGTGATCGTCATCAGCCCTCTCACTGCCACCCGGTTGCAGATGCAGCGCGTTGCCATGGCCAAGCTGCGCCGCAAGCTGGATCAGGGCAGGGGCGCTCCGGCCGCCCCGCCGGGCAAGTTTGCCTGACAGGGGTCTTCCCCCTTTTCCTCCAGGCCGTTCTGCGGCATAAGGGGGTGTTCGCGCGACTGGCGAGAAAAGATGGGGAACCATCGGGGAACGCGAACCTAGAGAATGCCGCTCGCCTGGGCACCCATCCGAACTCAAGGGGAGCCCCATGAATCTGTCCATGAACACGTCCCGAAATTCCCGGCCTTGGAATCGCACTTCACCGCGTGATAATGCCATCGCCTTGCCGATCAACTCGACCTTTTGCGAGGTAATTGTCCGATGAGCGCTGCGACCTCACTTCCGCTCTTTCCCCGTTTCTTTTCCAATTCGGTCGCCGATACCGATCCGGAACTGGCAAAGTCCATGCGGGACGAACTGAGCCGTCAGCAGAACGAGATCGAGCTGATCGCCTCGGAAAACATCGTCTCGCGCGCCGTGCTTGAAGCGCAGGGTTCGGTGCTCACCAACAAATATGCCGAAGGCTATCCGGGCAAGCGCTACTATGGCGGCTGCCAATATGTCGATGTGGCCGAGAGCCTTGCCATCGAGCGCGCCAAACAGCTCTTCGGCGTCGCCTTTGCCAATGTGCAGCCCAATTCCGGCTCCCAGGCCAATCAGGGTGTCTATCAGGCGTTGATCAAGCCGGGCGATACCATTCTGGGCATGTCCCTCGACGCCGGTGGCCACCTGACCCACGGCGCCAAGCCCAATCAGTCCGGGAAGTGGTTCAACGCCATTCAATACGGTCTGCGCCAGCAGGACGGCCGCGTTGACATGGATCAGGTGCGCCAGCTGGCTCGCGAGCACAGCCCCAAGATGATCGTGGCTGGTTTCTCGGCCTATTCGCGCATTATGGACTGGGCCGAGTTCCGCGCCATTGCAGATGAAGTCGGGGCGGTCCTCTTTGTCGATATGGCCCATGTGGCGGGCCTGGTCGCTGGCGGGCAGTATCCCAGCCCGTTCCCGCATGCCCATGTGGCTACCACCACAACACACAAGACCCTGCGCGGCCCGCGCGGCGGCTTGATCCTCACCAACGATGAAGACATCGCCAAGAAGATTAACTCGGCCATTTTTCCTGGCATCCAGGGTGGCCCGCTGATGCATGTCATTGCAGCCAAGGCCGTGGCCTTCAAGGAAGCCCTGTCCCCCGAGTTCAAGTCCTATGCCCGCCAGGTCGTCGCCAATGCCAAGGTGCTGGCCGACACGCTGGTCAAGGGGGGCGTCGACATCGTCTCCGGCGGCACCGACAATCACCTGATGCTGGTCGACCTCCGGCCTAAGGGTCTCACGGGCAAGGCGACGGAAAAGGCGCTCGAACGCGCGCACATCACCTGCAACAAGAACGCTGTGCCCTTCGACCCGGAAAAGCCTGCCATCACCTCTGGCGTGCGCCTCGGAACGCCGGCTGCCACCTCGCGCGGCTTCGGCGAGGCTGAGTTCCAGACAGTGGGCGAACTCATCATCGAAGTGCTCGATGGTCTCAAGACAAATGGAGACGACAACAATGGCGCTGTCGAAGCCCAGGTGCGCGAGAAGGTGAAAGCACTTACTGATCGCTTCCCCATCTACAACTAGGCAAGGTCAACAACCGCCATGCGCTGCCCCTATTGCGGCAATGACGATACCCAGGTGAAGGATAGCCGCCCGACCGAAGATTCGGGCGCTATCCGGCGCCGCCGCGTCTGTAATGCCTGCGGCGGTCGCTTTACCACCTTCGAACGCGTCCAGCTGCGCGATCTGACCGTGGTCAAGAAGACCGGCCGCAAGGTCCCCTTTGACCGCGAAAAACTGGCTCGTTCCGTCAGCACCGCCCTGCGCAAGCGCTCAGTGGAGCCGGAGCGTGTTGAGCGGATGATTTCGGGCATCGTGCGCCAATTGGAAAGCTTGGGCGAAGTGGAAGTCACCTCCGACCAGATCGGCGAATATGTGATGGAGGGGCTGAAAGGCCTCGACGATGTGGCATTCGTCCGATTTGCCAGTGTTTACAAGAATTTCTCGGCCGCAGACGATTTCCGCTCCTTTCTCACCGAACTGGCCGAGGACAAGATCGTCCTGCCAGACGACGAAGATTGAAGGCGCCGCCAGGGGCGAGGAAGCATTCATTCATACCCGTCGCAGGCTGTACTGCACGACGGGGCCGCGTTGCGCTATGATCCTCTTGCGTCGAAACCTCGGCGCGAGCGGAGGAGATTGATCGTGGACTCCTATGGCGTACGTTTTGCACTGCCCGAAGGCGCGGGCAACGGGCTTCATTTTCTGATCGTCGAGGGGCGCTCCTATCCCGACATCGGCGACGAGATGAAACGCGGCGCGGTCGCTGCCTTGGAAAAGGCCGGCGCGACATTCGAGGTTATTGCCGTCCCCAGCGCCATGGAAGTGCCCGTGGCGATGGCAATGGCGATTGAAACCGGCCGTTTCGATGGCTATGTGGCGCTGGGCTGCGTCATTCGGGGGCAGACCAACCACTATGTGTCCGTCGCCAATGAAAGCATACGGGCGCTGGCCGAATTGGCCGTTGTCGATGCTTTGCCTCTTGGCATCGGCATCCTGACAGTAGAAAACGAAGCGCAGGCCTGGATGCGGGCCCATGTGAATGATCAGGACCGGGGCGGGGATGCGGCGCGTGCCGCGCTCGCCCTGTCCGACGTGAAAGTGAAACTGAACACCTAGATGACTGACCACCCTAAACGCGATCCCGGCGCCCTTCGCCCCGCCAATCAGCGCGGCGCCGCTCGCCTTGCCGCCGTGCAAGCGCTCTACCAGATGGATATCGGTCGGGCGACGCTCGAGGACACGCTGGCGCAGTTCGGCGCCTTCCATCTCGGTCGCGAGATCGAGGGCGAGCTATATCTCCCGGCCGACGCCGACTTTTTCAGGCAGATCGTCTCTGGGGTAGCGCAGCATCAGCTCGAGATCGACCCTTCGGTGGACAAGGCGCTAGCCGAAGGCTGGCCCATCGAACGCGTCGACGCAACTTTGCGCGCCATTCTGCGCGCCGCTGCCTTTGAGCTGCTCCGCCGCAAGGATATTCCGGCGCGCGTCGTCATTACCGAATATGTCGACATCGCTCGCGCCTTCTACGAGGACGACGCCTCAGGCCTCGTCAATGCGGCGCTCGATTCCATTGCGCGCTCTGCCGGTTCGGACTTTAACTGATCCCAGATTGGGACCGTGACCCCCGTATCCGGGCGATGCGCCGCCATGATCAGGATCAGCGCGTCGTCAACCTGCGCCATTTCTATCCCCAGTCCCGCGAATTGGCCTTGATGGACGACAATGGCCAGTTCGCTGCCATGGCCCGTCTGATAGAGCGGCGCTTTGCCGCTGATCTCGGAGACTTTCTCGGTGATTTGGTTGAACGGCCGGAACTCGCCATGGAACTCCCGGCGAAGGTTGATCCTTTCGAAGTTTTTGAGCGCCACTATGTAGCTGGCCTCGTGCGCATCCGCCGTGGCAAGCCCTGGCAATGGCAATGGGTCGGTAAACGCCAGTGCGGGCGAGCAGTATAGTTGGCACAATGGCAGTCTGACCGTGAAGGGCAACCGTGTCTTCATCACTGGCCGGTCGCCACTGACTTATACTCTAAGCCTCTCCTTCGCCTGATCCTTGCCGGCTCCGGCATCACCCGGGCCGGCCTTCGCAACAAGCGACTTGCAAGGGTCGTCCTGATCGCGCAGCTTGTGCTGCCTAGGGACAACCAATGACTCAGCGCAGCCTATCCATCCGCAATATCGGCCTGCTTTCAGCCGTCCAGGCGCTGGGCGGGTCGAACTCATCCATCATCATGTCAGTAGCGGCGCTGGCGGCAATCAACCTGGCCCCGGATCCGTCTGCCGCTACTTTACCCGTTACCGCCATGATCATCGGGCTGGCGCTGACGACCTCTTCGGCAACGCTGATTATCTATCGACTGGGCAGGACCCGTGGCTTGATGCTGGGTGCGGCTATCGGCATTCCCGCCTCGCTGCTGGCAACGCTGGCGGTCATTGTCGGCAATTTCTATCTCTTCGCTGCTGGGCTCTTCCTGGTTGGTGTATCGGGTGCCTTCATGCAGCAGGTGCGCTTTGCCGCCGCTGACAGCGTTGCGCCCGATCTCAAGAGCCAGGCCATTTCATGGGTAATGTTCGGGGGCGTGGCGGCAGGATTTTTCGGTCCGCAACTAAGTGCGTTGACCCGCACCTGGATCGATGGGGCCGAATATGCGGCCAGCTTTCTGGTCATCGCGGTTCTATCCCTGACCTCGGTGTTGGTGTTGTCCGCTACCCGGCTCGCGCCCACGCGCGCGTCGGGTGATATGGCCGATAAAGGCCGCCCGCTCTCGGTCCTGCTGCGCCAGCCGGAAATCATACTTCCCATGCTCGGCGCGGCGCTCAGCTACGCCCTGATGACCCTGATCATGGTGGCGGCCCCGCTGGCCATGGTGCACCTTTGCGGCCATTCACCTACTGAAGCGGCGGGCGCTATTCAATGGCATGTCGTGGCCATGTTCGCGCCAAGCTTCATTACCGGGGCCATCATCAAGCGCATCGGCCCGGCTCTGGTTACGTCCATCGGCTTGTTGCTCATCATTGTCTGCGCGGCGATCGCGCTTAATGGCATCACCGTGGGGCATTTCACGGCGGCGCTCATCTTGCTTGGACTGGGCTGGAATTTCGGCTTCATCGGTTCCACAACCATGCTGGCCACCAGTTACCGGCCGCAGGAGGCCGGACGTGTTCAGGCGGTCAATGAACAGATTGTCTTCGGCTCCAGCGCCATTGCCTCCCTCAGCTCGGGGGTCCTGCTGCAATATGCGGGGTGGGAGGCAATCAACCTTCTCGCCATTCCCGTGGCGACGCTCACCATTCTGCTCCTTGGCTTCGGCGCCATGCGTCAGGCCCGAGCCTGAAAGCAAAAAAGCCCCGGCAGACCGGGGCTTTGATTGACGATAACGCACTTCTAGAACGACGACAGGATCGCGTCGATAAAGGTGGCGTCCTCGCCGAACGAAGGCGTGCGGCGGGTCTCGATATTGACCGCCTTGCCATCTTCCAGCGCATAGATGGCGCGCTCGACGACCTTCTTGTTGCGATCGAAATAGATCGCCAGAACCGTGCGCTCTTCCACCATGGTCATGCCGAAGGCGGTCTGGCTGACCTTGGTCTCGACATAATACCACGCCGTCTGGTCGCCGAACGTATTGGTCGACTGCGGCGAACCGAGCACCAGGGTCACCAATTGCTGGCTCTGGCCGGGGCGGATCTGCTGCAGCGCCGAGTCCGGGATTTCATAGCCTTGCGTCCGCTTGGAAATCAGCGAGGTGCTGCTGGTGCAGCCGGCGAGCGCGACTGCCAGGATGGCCGCAGCGACGGAGGCTTTTGCAATGCGCAGGGGCATGAATTTGACTTTCCCGATTGCTCTCGACTATAGGCGTGACACTTGGGCGCTTGCCCTTGGGCCGCCGGACTGTGTAGCTGTCAACTTGGCTGTCTGGCAAGCTGGCAGTGGTCCGGCACCAATATCTGCCAGTGTTTGACCGATACCGACGCAGAGCGCAATCCCATGATCTTGTCCATGTTTCGCAAGAAGACCGCCAACAAGCCGGTCTATGCCGTCTATAATTCCATTGTGGCGCAATCCCGGCAGCCTCAATTCTATGCCGATATGGGCGTACCCGACACCGTGACCGGCCGCTTCGACATGATCAGCCTGCATATGGCACTGCTGTTTCGCCGCTTGCGACATGGCCCGGATGGCGCCAAGGCCTTCAGCCAGGCCGTTTTTGACCTGTTCTTCAAGGACATGGACCGCTCCCTGCGTGAAATGGGCGTCACTGACCTGGGCGTGCCCAAGAAGATCCAGAAGATGGGCAATATCTTCTTTGGCCTTTTGGCGGCGCTGAACGAGGCCCTCGACCGCAACGATGCCGAGGCCTTGGCCGGGGTCCTCGCGCGCAATATCTTCGAAGGTGAGGATAGCCCGCAATTGCGGGCCCTGGCCGACTACGTGTTCGCCCGCGATACCGAGCTCGCCGCCCAGTCGATCGAGGCCATCACCGGGGGCGACGTCCGATTCGAGACCGTAGCATGACCCGGCGTGAGCAACCCGTCTTCGACGCCGTGGTGCGCGTCGACAAGATGCCCTCCGCCGGACGCTCGCTGGTCGTCGAGGCCAATGACGCGGAGCGTGCAGCGATTGCCGAGGCCATGAATATCGTCTCGGTGGAGTTCTTTTCCGCCAGCCTGACCATCGTGCCGCTGCGCGGTGGTCTGCGCGCTCAGGGGCATCTGGATGCCCGGGTAACCCAGGCCTCGGTGGTCAGTTTCGAGCCGGTGGCCGAAACCATTTCCGAGGACATCGACCGGGTCTTCTTGCCGGCGCCGCGCGAGGGCCAGGCGCCTGCTCCCGGTGCCGAAATCTTTGTCGACCTTGAAGATGACGACTTTCCTGATCATATCGATGGTCCTGAAGTCGATCTGAGTGCCCTGCTGCTCGAAACCCTGGCTCTGGCGCTCGATCCCTATCCGCGTCTGCCCAAGGAATCCCTGGAAAAGCTGGGTCTTGTCGCGAAGGATGCGGAAGAAGGTCCCTTTTCCAAATTGGCGCGTCTCAAGGACGAGAGCGGGGACAAGGATTGAGAGCATGTCCCGCGGGGCTTGCACCGACCCCGTGATGGGATATGTTTAATTGCCTGCTCCTGTGGGCCGAAAAACGGGCTGAAATGACCGATTCTATTACGATTTCCGTGGATGCCATGGGCGGCGACCACGCCCCGCGTGCCGTCATTCACGGGGCCCATCTGGCCCTGAAGGAGCGCAAGAACACGCGTTTCATCTTTCATGGCATCAAGGAGCAGATCGAGCCGTTGCTCGAGGAATTCCCCGACCTTAAGCCAGTCTCGACCGTTCGCCATTGCGAAACCGTTATAGCGATGGACGAAAAACCCAGTCAGGCCCTGCGCAAGGGTAAGGGTGTCTCGTCCATGTGGATGACCATTCAGGCGGTCAAGGACAAGGAAGCCGACGTCGCAATTTCGGGTGGTAACACTGGCGCCCTGATGGCCATGGCGACCTTCTGCTTGCGGCCCATGGAAGGGATTTCTCGTCCAGGCATCGCCGCAATCTGGCCAACTCTGCGCTCAGACATTATCGTGCTCGACATGGGCGCTACCATTGGCGCCGACGCCCGGCAGCTAGTGGACTATGCCATTCTCGGCTCGGCCCTGGCGCGCGCCCTGTTCGGTTCTGAATCGCCCACCGTCGGCCTGCTCAATGTCGGCACCGAGGAAGTAAAGGGCCTCGAGTCGATCAAGGACGCCGGCAAAATGCTCACCGAAGCCAGCGGCGCCGGGTTTACCTATCATGGCTTCGTTGAGGGCAATGATATCGGCAAGGGCACTGTCGATGTTGTCGTCACCGAAGGTTTTGTCGGCAATATCGCGCTCAAGACCGCTGAGGGCACGGCCCGTCAGGTTGCGACCTATTTGCGCGAAGCGCTCCAGGGTTCGCTTATGAGCCGGATTGGTGCACTTTTTGCCACCTCAGCACTGAACTCCCTGCGGCGTCGGATGGACCCGCGCACCGTCAATGGTGGTGTGTTCATGGGCCTCAATGGTATTGTCATCAAGTCCCATGGGGGCACCGACGAAATTGGCTACAAAAGCGCCCTTGGTCTTGCCCATGAGATGGCGCGCAATCGCTTGATGGATAAGGTTGGCGATACTATGCACCGTTTCCCCATTCAAAAGGCAGACCCTGGGCTGTCCTCCGAGACCGAGGCGAAAACGGCGTGACCAGTACCGTTCGATCAGTCATTCGTGGCGTTGGCAGCTATTTGCCGTCCAAAGTTGTTACCAACGAAGAGTTGGCCAAAACCGTCGACACGTCGGACGAATGGATCCAGCAGCGCGTTGGCATCAAGGAACGCCACATCGCCGCCGAGGGTGAATACACATCGGATCTGGCGACGGCGGCCGCCCGCGCGGCGCTGGCCAGTGCCGGGCTGGCAGTAGAAGACATTGACCTGATCATCGTGGCGACTACCACGCCCGACTATACCTTCCCCAGCGCTGCGTCGTTGGTGCAGATGAAACTCGGCATGCACCACGGCTTTGCCTTTGATATCCAGGCAGTCTGTTCCGGTTTCGTCTACGCAGTTGCCACGGCAGACAGCTATATCAAGAACGGCATGGCGCGTCGTGTGCTGGTCATCGGTGCCGAAACTTTCTCGCGACTGCTCGACTGGACCGATCGCACCACCTGCGTGCTGTTTGGCGATGGTGCGGGCGCCATTGTCATGGAACGCATCGACTTGGCGCCAGGCGAACCGGAGCGAGGCGTGCTGGCCTCGGCGCTCCGTTCCGATGGCCGTCATTGGGACAAGCTCTATGTGGATGGTGGGCCATCCACCACTGGCACTACGGGCCACGTCCACATGCAGGGACCGGAAGTCTTCCGCCATGCGGTCGGTAAGATTACCGACGTTGTTTACGCCACCCTTGAGCAGACCGGCTATACGGTCGCCGATCTCGACTGGTTCGTGCCGCACCAGGCCAACAAGCGCATCATCGATGGGGCAGGGGCCAAACTCGGCCTGCCGCCTGAAAAGGTCATCATGACTGTCGATGTCCACGCCAATACTTCCGCCGCTTCGGTGCCCCTGGCGCTGAGCGTTGCGGTAGCCGATGGCCGCATCAAGCGCGGCGATTTGGTCATGCTGGAGGCTATGGGTGGCGGCTTCACCTGGGGCGCCTCGCTCATTCGCTGGTAGAGAGCGACCGATAATACCGGCCGCTGGATATCGGTTCGGTAAGCCGGCGGGCCGGACCCTTGGAGCGCTTCGTCCGAATCCATCAAATTTGGCAATGCTTGAACCAGTTAACCCGCATTGACCTTAAGCGTTTCAAGGCGTTAGTGTCTTCATCGGGTGGAGGAACCCGGCGCTGAACCCGCGACGGCAAGATCGCAGCGAGCGCTGACATGGGAAAGTTTCCCGAGCAAGGGCTTGGCCGTTTGGGGTCGCGTTGACGGACTGATAGCAACAACTGGCATGCCAAACTTGGGGATTCCGAGCCTACGGCAACATGGGGGTGCGAATGACGCAGAAGACGGTAACGCGGGCCGACCTGGCTGAGGCAGTCTATGGCTCTGTTGGGCTGTCGAGGACCGAATCGGCGGAACTGGTCGAGCGTGTCCTGGAGCTCATTACCGACGCCCTGGTAACTGGGGCGAACGTTAAGCTCTCCTCCTTCGGCTCTTTTCAGGTGCGCTCGAAAAATGAGCGGATAGGCCGCAATCCCAAGACCGGCGAGGAGGTCCCGATCCTTCCCCGGCAGGTTCTTGTGTTCAAACCCTCCAATGTGTTGAAGTCCAAGATCAACAAGTCTATGGTCTCCGCTGGAAAGTAAGGCTTTTACGAGCTTTGCGCCATGCCGCCGAAATTGATGTCGGCAGCAGAATTTTTCAGTCGAGATAGGGCAATGTTTTTGTTGCTCGCGCCGGGGAGACCTGCGGTTTGGACAAGTCGCCTGACGCGTTCCGTACCATCTCTGAAGCTGCTGAAGAGCTCGATCTCCCGCAGCATGTGCTGCGATTCTGGGAAACCCGTTTCTCCACCATCAAGCCGCTGAAGCGCGGCGGCGGGCGCCGCTACTATCGCCCCGAGGATGTGATGCTCCTGCGCGGCATCCGGCATTTGCTCTATGATCAGGGCTTTACCATCAAAGGTGTGCAGAAGATCCTCAAGGACCAAGGGTCACGCTATGTCATCGCTGTTGGCGAGGGCAAAGGCCTTGATGAAATCCTGCCCCTGATCGAGCAGGCAGAGACCGCGGGGGACGAGGCGGAACTGGAAGAGGCCGCAATGCTCGCCAGCGCGGCGCTGGATGAAGAGGCGCGCGAAAAACTGTCCGAAGTGCTGCGCAACCTGCTCGAATGCAAGCGCATCCTTGAGCGCGCCCGCGAGCACTGAACAGTCTGGAATTCCTGTTTCAATAGTCTCAGAAATCGCCTAATTGTTCCACTACTGGCCGGCTTGGTTCCGTCCCGCTTCAAGGTGGAGTTCTACGAAAATGACTGTCCGTTTTGGTCTCCTGGGTGCGGGACGCATCGGTAAGGTGCATGCCAGGGCCGTGACGGCCAACCCCAAGGCAAAGCTCGTTGCGGTGGTCGACGCGATGGCTGAAGCCGCCAGTACCCTTGCCGGGCAATATGATGCCGATATCCGCACCATCGACGCGATTGAGGCTGCGACCGACATCGACGCCGTCATCATCTGCACACCCACCGATACCCACGCCGCCCTGATCGAGCGTTTTGCCCGCGCCGGCAAGGCGATCTTCTGCGAAAAGCCGATCGACCTCGACGTCGAGCGCGTCAAGGCCTGCCTCCGGGTCGTGGACGAAACCGCTGCCACGCTCATGGTCGGGTTTAACCGTCGCTTCGATCCGCACTTCCAGGCTGTGAAACGCGCGATTGACGACGGGCAGATCGGCGCGGTGGAAATGGTCACCATCGTCTCGCGCGATCCGGGCGCCCCGCCCGTGGACTATGTGAAGCGCTCCGGCGGCATTTTCCGCGACATGACCATCCATGATTTTGACATGGCCCGCTTCCTGCTGGGCGAGGAAATCGAATCAGTGTCGGCTCAGGCCTCGGTGCTGGTTGACAAGGCCATCGGCGAGGCAGGCGATTTCGACAGCGCCTCGGTCATGCTGTTCACCGCATCGGGCCGGCACGCCACCATCTCCAATTCACGGCGCGCAACCTATGGCTATGACCAGCGCATCGAAGTGCATGGGTCAAAGGGTGCGGTTGCAGCCGAAAACCAGCGTCCGGTCTCCATCGAGATCGCCAATGCCAATGGCTACACGAGGCCACCGCTGCATGATTTCTTCATGACCCGCTATACCGAGGCCTATGCCAACGAAATCACCAGCTTCATCGATTTTGTGGAGTCGAAGGCTCCCGCTTCGCCCAGCGGTGCGGATGGATTGATCGCCCTGGCGTTGGCCGAGGCGGCGCTGAAATCGGTGAGAGAGGGCAGGGCGGTCAAGGTCAGCGAAGTAACCGGGCCGCTGGCAGACAAATCGGTGTTTCTGGGCCGCTGACGGCGCACCAAACACTGCCCCGCCCTCTGACTCGATCCGAGGGTGGGCGGTGCTTCCTTAGGTGATTGACCTACTTCAGCAACCACTCATGCTCGGGTGCATTGTGGAATTTCCACACGCGTTTCGGGCCGGCCATGACGTTCAGGTAGTAGAGGTCATACCCCGCCGTGGTGGCCACTGGATGATAGCCACGCGGCACCAGGGTCACGTCGCCATCCTCGATGGCCATGGCCTCGTCGAGACTCCTGTCGTCGGTATAGACGCGCTGGAAGGCAAAGCCCTGCGGCGGGTTCATGCGGTGATAATAGGTCTCTTCCAGCTGGCTTTCGTGCGGAAGATTGTCCTGATCGTGCTTGTGCGGCGGATAGGACGAGGTATTGCCCTGCGGCGTAATCACCTCGACAACCAGCAGAGCATTGGCCGCGCCATCATCCTCGGGCATGATATTGTAGACGTGACGAACATTGGCGCCCTTGCCGCGACTTAAGCGCGGATGGGTACCGGGGGCGATCGCCCTGGCATGATAGTCGCCGCCGCCAGGCGCCGAACATACCGCCAGTTCCAGGTCGGTCGTCGCATCCACCGCCCAGTTGCGCCCGGCAGGCACATAAAGGGCCCAAGGCGCGCCATCGAACGGGCTCATCCTCTCGCCAAGTTCGCCGAAATCTTCGCCATCCACGGCAAAGCGACCCTTGCCGCCGACGAGGACGAGGCACACTTCGCGCTCGCCCGTCGCTTCACCATAAGCCTCGCCCGCCGTAAGCCGATGCAGGCCGAACCCAACATGGCTCCAGCCGGCAGACTGTGGCGTCACATCATGGATCTTGCCGATCTTGTTCTTCGGACGAACCAGCAGGGGGGACTGCGTCATTGAGCGGCTCCTTGGGGAAGGTGTAGAAGAAATTCCAGGCCACATAGGCAAGTGCAGCGCCCACCAGGAGAGCCCAGAACATGTCCTGGGTGAAGAGCAATTCCCAGCCCAGCCAAAGGACAAGGAACGCGGCGACTGCCACTCGACGCCAGAGTGGCCTGAACCAATTGAGATCGTTCTGTTTCAGTGCCATGCGCGTTTTCCCAATTCTGATTTGTTGGCGGAACGCTTTAGCACAACCCGCTCGAAAGACTCACCCTTTTGGGAAGCCTTCGGTTTCGACGGTGTAGCCGGCCGCAGACATTACCCGCATCAGCTCCGCATGACCGACTTGGGCCATTCGCAGGGGCGGGTTTTTCTTTGGGTCCTGCTCGGCCTCGACCACGAACCAGCCTTCATAGCCGTGATCGGCCAGCCGTTGAACGATGGCGCCGAAGTCCAGCGACCCGTCGCCCGGCACGGTAAAGGCGCCAAGCGCCACCGCATCGAGAAAGCTCTGCTTGCTCCGGTCCAGCCCATCCACCACGGCGCGGCGAATGTCCTTCACATGCACATGGTTGATGCGCGCATGATGCTTGTCGATCGCTCTCAGCACATCGCCGCCCGCAAAGACCAGGTGTCCGGCATCAAGCAGCAGCGGGATACCGGCCCCGGACGCGGTCATAAAGGCGTCGAGCTCTTCCTCCGTCTCGACCACCGCGGCCATATGATGATGATAGCTCAGCGGCATGCCCTGCTCGGCACACCATTCGCCAAAGGCGGTGACTTTTTGGGCATAGGCCTTCATCTCGTCATCCGAGAGGCGAGGCTTCTGCGCCAACGGAATGTCCCGCTTGCCCTGAATGGATCGGCCGACCTCGCCATAGACGATGCAGGGTGCGTCAACGGCTTTGAACAGTTCGATCATCGGCGCAATGCGGTCCTTGTTCGCCGAGATATCCTCGTCCACCAACGTGCCTGAGAACCAACCACCGCACAGCGTCACATCGGCCGTCCGAAGGATCGGCAGCATGACCGCTGGATCATCGGGAAACCGCCGCCCCTTTTCCATGCCGGTAAACCCCGCCGACCGCGACTGCCTGAGGCATTCCTCAAGCGAAACATCATCGCTCAACTCCACCAGATCGTCGTTCCACCATGCGATGGGCGACATGCCGAGTTTGGCTCTCATACTTCTCTCCTAACCCGCCCGCTGCGCCTTGAGCGCCTTCACATAGGCTTCGCGCGCCGCGTTCACCTGCAGTCGGACGCTGACCTCCGGCACAGCCACATCCCACCAATGCCCACCTTCGTCCGTGGTGATCAGCGGATCAGTGTCGATAACCAAAACCGTGACTCCCGCCGCGCCCTCGCTCTCCTTCAACCCGGCCTCAAGCTCGGCCAGTGAGGTAACCTTCCTCGCCCTTGCGCCCATGGACGCGGCGTGGGCGGCGAAGTCCACCCGGGGGAATTCGACATGCCTGGTATCGCGGAAAAGATTGTTGAAATTGGCCCCGCCGGTCGCCATCTGCAGCCGGTTGATACAGCCATAGCCGGAATTGTCGAGCACCACGATGGTCAGGCGAACCCCCAGCATCACGGCGCTGACGATCTCTGAATTCATCATCAGGTAGGAGCCGTCGCCCACCATGACCACGGCATCGCCATCCGGCCGCGCCAGCGCGACGCCCAGGCCGGCGGCAATCTCGTAGCCCATGGTCGAGAAGCCATATTCGAGGTGATAGCTGCCCGGTGCGCCGGCCCGCCAGAGCTTGTGCAACTCGCCCGGCAATCCGCCGGCGGCACAGATCAGCGTGGCCCTGTTGCGGCCGCGCTGTACCGCCCCGATTACCTGGGCATCGGAGGGCAGTTCGACATTGGACGCGGCCAGGGCAGCATCGGCTGCTTCCACCCAATCATCCTTGCCTTTCAACGCCTTGGCGGTCCAGGCGGAATCAACCTGCCAACCCAACAGCGCAGCGTCGAGCGCTGCCAGCCCCACGCGGGCATCGGTGACGAGCGGCAGGGCATTGTGCTTCATGGCATCGAACACCTGCACATTGAGGCCGATGATCTTGACGCTCTCGTTCTTGAACAGCGCCCATGAGCCGGTGGTGAAATCCTGGAGGCGCGTACCCACCGCCAGCACGACATCCGCCTCTTCGGCCAGGACATTGGCGGCCGACGTTCCGGTCACGCCGACCGAACCCATGTTGAGCTCGTGGTCATGGGGCAAGGCGCTCTTGCCCGCCTGCGTTTCCATCACGGGTATGCCGTGCTCCTCGGCAAAGACGGCAAGGCTATCGCTGGCCTCAGAATAGAGCACCCCGCCGCCCGCAATGATCACCGGCTTCCTGGCCAGTTTCAGCGCAGCGGCAGCCGTCGCGAACTCGTCGGCATCGGGCATGATGCGACGCGGCGTCCACACCTTCTCGGCAAAGAAGCTCTCCGGATAGTCGTAGGCTTCGGCCTGCACGTCCTGGCACAGGCTCAGCGTCACCGGCCCGCATTCGGCCGGGTCGGTGAGCACCTGCATGGCCCGCCGCAGCGCCGGCATGATCTGTTCGGGCCGGGTAATGCGATCGAAGTAGCGGCTGACGGGCCTGAAGCAATCATTGACCGTCACCGTGCCGTCGCCGAAATCCTCGGCCTGCTGCAGGACAGGGTCCGGCAGGCGATTGGCAAAGACGTCGCCGGGCAGCAGCAGCACCGGGATGCGGTTGACATGCGCCAGGGCCGCGGCTGTCACCATATTGAGCGCGCCCGGGCCGATGGAACTGGTGCAGGCCATGAAGCGGCGACGGAAATTGGCCTTTGCATAGGCGATGGCGGCATGCGCCATGCTTTGCTCGTTCTGGCCGCGATAGGTGGGCAGCGTGTCCTTGATGCCATGCAGGGCTTCCCCCACGCCCGCGACATTGCCATGCCCGAAAATGGCCCAGACCCCGCCAAAGATGGGGACCGTCTCGCCCTCGATGACTGTCTTCTGCGCGCACAGGAACCGCGCCACGGCCTGCGCCATCGTCAATCGCACTGTATTCTGGCTCATGGCCGCTCCCACTCTTCTACCAGCCAGCCAAAACGACGTGCCATTTCGGCAATGGCTTCATCATCGTTCATGCTGCCATCAAGCCAGGCACTCGCTGCGTGACCGAATATGGACCGCCCCACGGCAAAGCCTTTCACGGTGCGCGATGTCTTGGCAATGTCGAAGCCGGCCTTAAGATCGGACATCTTGGCATCCAGCCCCAGCAGCACTACGCCGCGGCAGAGGGGGTCGCGTGTCTCGATGACGCTGTCGATATTCGCCCAGGCAACAGCGCTGGGCTGCGTCTCCAGCTTCCACCAGTCTGGCTTGATCCCGGCATTGTAAATCTCGGTGAGCGCACGCGCCACCGTATCGTCACTCAGCGTTCCGTGCTTGCCGGCGATGATCTCCACCAGCAATTCCCGCCCGATCTTGCGCGCCGCGGCAAAGGCCGAGCGCAGCTTGGCAATCTGTTCATCAAGCAGGTCCTGGGGGTCATCCGGGTGCAAAAAGCACAGCACCTTGATGCAATGATCCACCGGCCATTCCACCAGCCGCGATCCAAGATCCTGCGTAAACTCGAATTGCAGCGGTCGCGAACCCGGTTGTTCGATGGGCCTGGCCACCCAGAAATTGGGCAATGCGCTCGCCGCAAATAGCGCATCACGCCCATATTTGTCGTCGAGCAGCATGCCGAACCCGTCCCGCCCCGCAGCGATCTCCGCAGCCGCCTTGACCGCCAGGACCTTGAACGCCGGCACCCGCGCCAGCTTCTCCAGGTCCCCGCCGGCCATGTCTTCGAGCTGGCTGCGATGGTCGATCGCCAGCGCCATCAGCTTCGGAATATCGCGCCGCCGGGTGGTCGCCCAGTGGACGTGGTTGAGAGCCTCGTCCTTGCGCAGGGCTCGTTCCGAGCTGCCGTTTTCCAGGAAGAATTGAAGTTCGGTCCAGGTCGGAATTTCCGGCGCGCACAGGAGGCGCGACACCGCGAAGGCGCCGCAGGCATTGGCCCAAGTCGCGCTGGTTGCGTGGGATTCGCCGCGCAGCCAGCCACGCAGGAACCCGCTCATGAACGCGTCGCCTGCGCCCAGGACATTGTAGACCTCGATGGGAAAGCCCTTGCCCACGATCCCCTCTTCGAGATCCTCGGGAATGGCGCCGTCATAGACGATGCAGCCCATTGGTCCGCGCTTCAGAACGATCACGGCGGAGGACAGCGACCGGATCGTCCTGAGCGCAGAGATGAGATCGTCGGCGCCGGAAGCAATGAGCACTTCCTCCTCTGTGCCAACGATCAGATCGCAGTCTGGGAGCACGGTGCGCAGATGCGCCGAGACTGCGTCCGAGGCGATGTAGCGACTATCACCGGCATCGTGCCCCGCCAGCCCCCAGAGATTTGGGCGATAGTCGATGTCGAAGACCACCTTTCCCCCATTTGCCCGGGCGACGCGCATGGCCTTGCGTTGCGCTGCGTCGCTATGCGGCTTGGAAAAATGAGTTCCAGTGACCAGAACGGCCCTGGCGGAGCGGACGAAATTCTCATCGACATCGTCTTCTTCAAGCGCGGCATCGGCGCAATTGTCGCGATAAAAAATCAGCGGGAAGGACTTGTCGTTCTCGACGGAAAGCAGCACTAGCGCCGTCAACCGCACCGGGTCGGTAGAGACCCCCCCGGTCTCAACCCCCTCGCGTGCCAATTGCTCACGAATGAAACGGCCCATCTGCTCGTTTCCGACGCGGGTGATCAACGCCGATTTGAGACCAAGGCGCGACGTGCCGACAGCGATATTGGTTGGGCAGCCACCAACGGACTTGGCGAAGCTGCCGACATCCTCCAGTCGAGTCCCGATTTGCTGGCCATAAAGATCTACCGAGGCGCGACCAATGGTGATCACGTCCAGCGTCATGTCCAGATTGCCTGTGGAGCCAGGGGCCACGCCGGATCCTCCTCGGGGCTGCATCGTCCATGGAGTGAATGAAACACAAGTTCCGAAACTATTCAATATGGAATGTTCATTCCATATTGAATAGTTTCGGTGCGTTCGACTTGCGCTGGACCGCTTAAATCTGGCGGCGCCTCTCTGCCACGCTGACGGTCAGCGCCGTAGCCAGGGCCAGGCTTGCAGACAGAGAGCGGAACCCGGCATGATCCGCCTCGACCAGTTCGAACCATACCGCGGCGCAGGCAACGAGCGGCGAAAGCGCGGAATCGGTCAATGCCACCACGGGGACCCCGCGTTGTGCCAACGTTCGCGCCTGCGTAGCGCTTTCCGCCGCATAGGGGGCAAAGCTGATGGCGAAAGCGGCATCCATTGATGTGGCAAGCTCGAGCAGGTCATCGTCATTGCCGGTGGCAGAACTGACGATCTGGCAGCGCACCTTGAGCTTGCCGAAGGCGTAGGCCATTGCGGTGACAATGGGGAAGCTGCGGCGCCGCGCGATGAGGTAGATCGTTTCTGCCCTCGCCATGAGGTCGATGGCGCGCTCCAGCTGTGCATGGTCGATCGAATTGGTCAGGGCATCGAGGCTGTGATGCGCAGCCGAAATGAAGCCGTTCAGGATCGTGCTGCCTTCAGCCTCCGTGGCTCCCCCGGATTCCAGCTGCCTGAGCCGCTCCTCATAAGAGGAATTGCGGCCCTTGAGCCGTGCCTGGAACAGGGACTGCAATCCGGAAAAGCCGTCGAACCCGAAATGCTGTGCAAAGCGCACCAGTGTCGAGGGTTGAACCTGGGCCGCCTGGGCGATGCTCGCCGTGGTGCCGAAGGCCAGTTCGTCCGGATGCTCGAGCGCATAGGCAGCAACCTGAATCAGCCGCTTGGGCAGGGTGTTGCGCTGTTCCATGATCGCCAGGCGCAGGCCCTCGAAATCGGGCGGCGCAATGACTGATTGTGCGGGCATGCAGAGCTCCTGCGGAATGGCCATTCCATAAATGGAATGAGTCTCGGCTCGTCGCAAGGAAAAGGGGCAGGGCGGTCTCCCGTCCTGCCGCTCGATAGATGCCTGCGTCAGAGCTTAGGCTGGCTGCAATCCGCCCGGGGCGCTGCGGTTCTCCACCCAGTAGATAAACGCCGAGGCCGCCACGATCAGCGCGGCGCCGAGCCAGAACCATTGCGATGGCACCTGGCCCAGCGCGATCCACCCCACCAACCCGCTCAGCGGCACCTTGAGATCGCCAAAGGGCTGAAGATAGGTTGCGTCGGCGACCTTGTAGGCAAAGGCCAGCAGGTATTGCGCGACGGCTGTCAGCGCGCCGAGCAACAGCAACAGCCAAAGACCGGTGCCGTCCGGCAGTGCAAATGGGAAGCCTGGCGCCATGCCCACCGGCAGCACGCCGGCGAGCGCATTGGCAATCAGCAGGATTGCCAGATGATTCGGCGTCATGAGCACCAGGAGCGAGATCGTCAGCGTTTCCGGGTTCTCGCCCCGACGCGTCAGATGCTTGGTCAAGACGTCGGTACCCGCCCAGAGTGCTGCGGCGGTGATCGGGATAAGCGCCTGCCAGCCAAGGTTGTCGGTGCCCACACCCGAGACGATGATCGCGCCCACAAAGCCGGCGATGGCAGCGACGAGACGGGCCGGCGAAACTCTTTCGCCCAGGAACAGCGCCGAGCCAAGAATGATGAACAGCGGGCCCGTGGCCAGCAGCGTCACCATCTGCCAGATCGGCACGCCCGAGGCAAAGCCATAGACGAACACATGAACGCCAAGCGCCGAGACAAAGGCGCGGACTTCATGCGCCAGGGGACGGGGGGTCCGCAGGTTGGAAATGCCAATCCTGAAGATCAACGGCAGCGCCAGTATGGAGGCAATGAGATATTGCCAGAAGGCCATGCCGGTCGAGCTCATGCCGAAGCCGCCCCATTCGGCCGGGGTTGGCAAGACTGACTGCAGCACATTGGTGCCAGCAAAAACCGCGCTGGCGATCACCATGAAGAAGGCGCCCGAAGTTGCGGCGCTGTGAGTAGAGGAAATCTGGTTCATCTGTCGTCCTTTCCGTAACCAGTTTCCTCAGGGTTACGGGAGACGACATGCCGGAATATGCACGGCCATATAGCCACGCGCGCCGGCAAGGCGCTTGATCCCGTTCTCTTTCATCCGGACTCTAACCGTCGGCTCCGGAATTACACCGGATCTGCTGACCCTCCCGAAAGAGGCGCTCGCGGGCTTGGCATATCTGCCTTTACCGCCGGTGGGGAATTTCACCCCGCCCTGAGAACAATGCAGGCGAACCTGCGGGGACACATTTAGGGCAGGGTGGGCGTCAGGACAAGTGGCACAAAGGCGTAACAGTGCGTCCACCGGACCGGACAAATGCGCTCCAGGTCCCCGCCGGGTCGTTTCGAGCCCCGCGCGACGCTTGTGGTTACCCCCGATGGGGTCCATACTGAACCAAGGGACATGCGTAAGGTCTTTGTCGTGACCGCACTGATCGCGCCGAACCAACGGTCATTTTGACCGCCTGCTGTCCTGATGGATCACCGTGTGTAGACCGCGTTCGACAACGCCCTCAGCATCGCCGATGCGCAGGTGCGCGGATTGCCTTTGCTGACCTGTTTCGCTCTGCGGGCGGAACGTTAGCTTTTCTCGCCTCGTTGGGTTTCGCAGAGAGCGGAGCCAAAATCATCGCAAGAGCGGGTCTGGGGCGCGCACCCTCGCGTGTCAGGACGAGGTCCTTAGGTCTGTTGCTGCTCGATCCCATGTCTATGCCACTGTCTCAGGAGGACGTTATGGACTCTACAAAGATCATACGCTTTCCCGTTTCTGGCAGGGTTTCCATCGCAGTCGTCCTGCGGCGGTTCGAGAATTTCCCCCGATTTGCCCGCAGCTTCTACGACCCGCCAGCATCCTTGCTGAAGCCAGCGGAAGTGGCGGTGGCAGGGGGGCTGAATGACAACCAGGTCAAGTAGCCGGACGGTTACCTTCAGGTCATCCTTTCTCCTGCCCGGCATGGCAGAATCCCACGCTCCCGGCAGCTTCGAGGTGCACTCCGAAGAGGAGGCAATCGACGTCCTGTTTCCGGCCTCATGGGTTCGGATGAGTATCGAGATTCCGGTCGCCGGCGGGGTCGAGGCCTATCCGGTAACGGCGGATGAGCTTGAGGCAGCCCTCATGCGTGACAATGCTCCCATCGACGTCGCCACCTAGCCGACAGCCTCCGATCCGGCGGCAATTTTCGTCGTCCGCACGTAATGTAGAGTTCAGAGGCACCATGAAGATCAGAGCCGGCTATTCGATCACCTACGACTTTCCCAAGGACACACCCACGCTTCTGGTGCTCAAGGTTCATCCCAGCCGCACGGGCGACCTGCTGACCCCCGAAGCCCTGGCCTTTGATCCGCCGGTACCGGCCCAGGATTATGTCGACAGTTTCGGCAATACCTGTACCCGGTTGCTGGCGCCCAAGGGGACATTGACCATCACCAACCAGTTCGACATCGCCGATAGCGGCGACAAGGACATCGTGCCGCTCGATGCCGTCCAGCACACGATCGATCAGCTTCCCCACGAAACGCTGACCTATCTGCTGGCATCGCGCTATTGCGAGACCGATGTCCTCTCCGAGACGGCCTGGCGTTTGTTCGAGCACACGCCGTCCGGCTGGCCAAGGGTCCAGGCAATCCTGGAGTTCGTGCACAATCACATTCGCTTTGACTATGCGCTGGCCAATCCCATGCGGTCGGCTTTTGGCGCCTATCTAGAAAAGACCGGGGTGTGCCGTGACTATGCCCATCTGGCGATCGCCTTCTGCCGCTGCATGAATATTCCAGCGCGTTACTGCACCGGCTATCTCGGCGATATTGGCGTGCCTTACCGCCCGCCAATGGATTTTTCGGCGTGGTTCGAGGTCTATCTTGGTGGCGCCTGGCACACCGCCGATGCACGCAACCTGGTTCCCAGGATCGGGCGCATCCTCATGGCCCGCGGCCGGGACGCGACGGACGTCGCGATCTCCACGCAGTTCGGCTCTGCCGGACTGGTCAATTTTACGGTCATCACAGACGAAATCAGCTAGCCGGCCGGGTGGTGACCTGCTCGCCGGAAGTGTCTGCACAATTTTTGCGCAGATTTCGTTTGCCTGGCGCCCTTGGCTAAATTAATCAAGATATAGCTTGTTTAATTGAGTCCCTGTCATGTCCGACACTGTCGAGGGTCGCTGGGCCGAGATTTTCGGTCCCCGTTATCTGCCTGTGACCACCATTCTCGCACTGGGCGTGTCGCTGTTTGCATTCAACGCATTCCTCTCCTCTACGGCCCTGCCGTCGGCGGTTCAGGAACTGGGTGGCCTCGAAGTCATTTCCTGGGCGACCACGCTCTACCTCGTCTTCGCCATTGTCGGCGGGGCGGCCGCGGCGATGCTCAAGCGCCGTCTCGGGTCGCGCCGGTCGCTTCTCGGCCTCTCCGGCGTGTTTCTGATTGGCACCCTGGTGGCAGCCCTGGCCGGGGATATGCCTCAGGTGCTGGTGGGCCGGGCCATTCAGGGATTTGGCGAAGGCGTCGTCGCAGCCCTCTGCTTTGCGCTGATTCCAGAGCTCTTTCCCAGCCGTCTCGTCCCGAAAGTGTTCGGCATGCAGGCCATGGTCTGGGCCATTGCCGCTTTTGGTGGACCGGCCGGGGCAGGGGCACTCACCGAACTGATCTCCTGGCGCGCCGCCTTCCTGATCAATGTTCCGCTGGTGCTGATCTTCGGCATCATGGTGCCGCTCGTTGTGCCGCGCGGCCCTGAACGGGTCGCCTCGCGCGGCTTTCCCGGCCTGCGGCTGGTGACAATCGGCGGCGGCACCATGCTGGTGGCGCTGGCCGCCATTGCCCCACCGCTCCAGGCCGCCCTGCTGCTGGTCGGCGCCACCATTGCGCTCTGCACCGCCGTCTGGCTGGATCGGCGCAGCCAGGAGCGGCTGATGCCGCTCGACGCCTTCTCGCTGCGCACGGCGGTCGGGTCGGGCCTCTGGATGTTCCTGCTCATGCCCATCGCCGGCGCCGCCACCGGCGTCTACCTGGTGCTATTGCTGCAACAGCTCTGGGGCTACGGCCCCACGCATGCGGCGGTGATCGGGGCCGTCATGGCCATTGGCTGGAGCTTTTCCTCTGTGACCGTCGCCAATGTCCGCCAGCGCTCCACCCGCCGCATCCTGATCCGCACCGGCCCGGTGCTGCTGGCGCTGGGGCTCGTGGGCGTGCTGATTGGCCTTGAACTGACGCAGCCGATTATCCTGATTGTTGCGCAACTGGCCATTGGCATGGGGTTCGGCATTTCCAACGGCTACACCATGCTCACCATCATGGAGGCCAGCAGCGATGCCGAGCGGGATCGCACCTCGGCGCTCCTGCCCACCACCCAGTCCGCCGGCAATGCCCTTGGTGCGGCGCTGGCCGGCGTAGCGGCCAATGCGGCAGGCTATGCTCAGGCCAGCGACAGCGCGACGATCCTCGTGGCCATCATCCCGCTCTTCATGGTTGCCGTGGCCTTTGCTGCGCTCGCCTTCCTGGCCGCCCTGCGCATGGTGCACCTGGCCAAGACCACGCCAATCTCGGCTTTTGCCAGCGAATAGAAAAAGGCCCCGGAGCGATCCGGGGCCTTTGTTTTCCGGGCCGGCGAATCAGCCCTGTTCGAGCCAGGTGACCTGCTCGGGCGTCAGCTTGATCTCGAAAGCCTTGAGGCTGTCCTCAAGCTCAATCAGGCGACGCGGCCCAATCAGTGGCACACTGGGGAAAGGCTGCGCCAGCACATAGGCTAGCGCGATGTGGATAGGTGAGTGGCCAAGCTGTTCGCCCAGTTCGATCGCCCGGTCGCGGCGGCCGAAATTCTGGTCATTGTACCAGCAGCGTACCAATTCCTCATTGTCCCGCTTGTCCCGGCCAGCAAGGTCGGTGAAGAAGCCGCGCGCCTGGCTCGACCAGGAGAAATTGGTGACCTGTCGGTCTATCAGCCACTGCTTGAAGTCCGGCGTGGCCGCAGTGACGCATCCACCCCAGATCGGATCGAGCATCTCGGCCAGGGCAAAATTGTTCGAGAGCGCCTGTGGCTTGGTCTTGCCGGTCTTCTCGGCATAGGCCATGGCCTCGTCCATGCGCTCCTTGGTCCAGTTCGACCCGCCGAACGGCCCGCGAATGCGCCCAGCCTTTACCTCGGCATCCATGGCGTCGACAAACTCGCCCACCGGCACGTCGGTATTGTCGCGGTGCATGAAATAGATGTCGACATAATCGGTCTGCAACCGGTCAAGGGACTGGGTCAATTGCCTGGCAATCACGTCGGGATAGACCAGTGGCGAGTGGGCGCCCTTGCCAATCACCACGGCCTGCTCGCGCACGCCACGGCTCTTCTGCCATTGGCCCCAGAGCTTTTCGGTATAACCGCCACCGTAGATGAAGGCGGTATCGAAGAGATTGCCGCCCTTTTCCCAAAAGGCGTCGAGCAGGATGGCGCCCGAGGAGAACGTCTTGAAATCTTCAAAGCCCAAGGCGACGGCAGAGGCTTGCTTGGAGAGGCCCGGGATGGTCCGCTTTGGAATGATGCCGGTATTTGCGCCCAGCGGACGATTGTCGAGCGTCCGGGTCCGCACCTGAGGCGTCTCGATGGAGAATTCTATCCCAGCATCGCCGCGCCACTTGTCCAAGACCCGCAGATTGCCCAGCGTATCGCCCCAGCTCATGCCAGGCGCGTCGAATTCCTGCTTGCCCGCAAGGATGGCGAGAGAGGCTGCTTCCGCTTCAAAGGAATAGACATGGGCGGTTTCGTTGACGCTGATCGTTTCGGTCTTCCCGCCCTTGATGATGTCGATCCTGCCCAAGCCCTGGTCGCGGTTGCCACCGGCAAACCAGAAGTCGGGTACTTCGATCCGACCCTCGGAGCCGTGAATGCGCAGCACATTGTCGAGATTTGCCATCACCGCGCAGCTCACCTGCGCCACGATGCCGTTTTCGAAGGTCAGCGTCGCTGCCGCCCAGTCGTCCGTCCCTTCTGCATTGAGATTTGCCGCGCCGGACACCTTTACCGGGTCCGCGTAAGATTTTCCGCTGGCGATGCCAGCAATCAGCCGCGCCATCGATACCGGATAGCAGCCCACATCCATGATGCCGCCGCCGGCCAGGTCCGAGGCGAACAGGCGATGCTGCGGCTGGAACTTTCCCATCGAAAAGCCGAAGCTCGACTGGATCATCCGCACCTCACCAATGGCGCCGGACTGGATCAGTTCGATAATCTTCTTCGCCTGCGGGTGCAGGCGATACATGAAGGCCTCTCCGGCAAAAGTGCCGGCCTTGCGATGGGCGTGGAACACCGCGTCCGCCTCGTGGGCCGAGAGGGCCAGTGGCTTTTCCACCAGCACATGCTTGCCGGCCTCGGCGGCCTTGATCGCCCATTCGGCGTGGCCGGTGTGGGGAACCGCAATATAGACCGCGTCGATCTCCTTGTCGGCCAGCAACGCCTCATAGCCATGAACGATTCGCGCCTCGGGGAAGGTCTCCTTGAGGCCCGGCTTGTTAGGGTTGCGCGTGGCGATCGCCGCCAGCACGCCATGCTGGCTGTCGTTGAGGCCGCCGCGGAAGGCCTTGGCAATGCTGCCCGGGCCGATAATGCCCCAGCGAATCTTGGTATCAGTCATATCTGGTTTCCTCACTGGATCATCGGGCCGACGCGCCACGCAATTCTTGCGCGACCCGGAACTCGACTCATTCCTCATTATCGGATCGTTGTCCGTGTGGCCCGCTTCGCCGGTGGCAAAGTGAGCTTTTCCATTGCTCTTGGAGCCCGCGATTTCTAAGTTAGCCCGCCCGCCAATGGCATACCCCGATTTCGGGTATGCGGACCGGGCGGAAAGTAAGATGGATTCTCACCCCTATTACGAGCCCCGGGCCAATGGTGTCGAGCGCCTGCCCACGGCCCTGCAGATGTTTCTGACCACGCCGCGCCTGATGCGGGCGGCCCATTGGCATGCCCAGGTGGAAGTCAATTACATCGTCCGCGGCTGGGCGCATTATCGCATGGCCGGTCACGAGGCGCGTTTTGTCGCCGGAGATTTTGCCCTGTTCTGGGGCGGCCAGCCGCATTGGCTCAACGATTCCTCTGACGATCTCATCTATGCCGGTGGTCACCTGCCACTGGTGCATTTCTTCCGGCTGCGGCTGCCATCCGACGTGCAGGCACGGCTGATGCAGGGTGCAACCCTGGTTTCCGACGCCACGGACGCCGCCGACCCGGTCAATTTTCAGCGCTGGTTGGATTATACCCGCTCGGGCGATCCCATGAGGGCGAGCCTCGCCGTGGATGAATTGCTGCTGCGAATCGAACGGCTGCGGTTTTCACCCTATCGACTGCTGCCCGAGACCCGGCCCATTGCCGATGCTGGTGGGCTCGACCAGCACACCTCGCCCATCGTGGTGCGCATCTGCGACTATATCGCCGATAATTTCCGCGAGGAGATCGACAGCGTCGATATCGCGGTGGCGGCGGATATTCATCCCAAATACGCCATGACCGTGTTCAAGAAATGCACCGGCATGACGCTCAACGACTATATCATTCTCATGCGCCTGTCCTATGCGCAGGCGCTTTTGATGAAGGACGAAGCCAGCGTCCTGGCGGTGGCGATGGACAGCGGCTTCGGCTCGCTTTCTGCCTTCAACAAGTCGTTTCGCAAGATTTCCGGCATGTCCCCCAGCGATTTCCGCCGGGAGGTCCGCAGCCGCCCGCCCGTCGCTTTTGCGCCGCCAATGGCCGCTGACGGCCGCTACAACTGAGGTTGGGCATGGGCAGGCGGGGCTGGATGGCATTCTCCTTCGGCCTGGCTGTCATCGTCGTCCTGACGTTGCTGCGCGCCGCCGACCCCTATGCCTTGCAGGTGGCCCGCGAGACCAGTTTCGACGTCTTCCAGCAATTGCGCCCGCGCGAAGCACCGCCCGATCTGCCCGTCAGGATCATCGACATTGATGAGGCTTCGCTTGCCGAACTGGGGCAATGGCCCTGGCCGCGCTCCACCATGGCAATTCTGGCCGAGCGGCTGACGGAACTGGGCGCCGCCGCGATTGCCTTCGACTTGCTGTTCAGCGAGCCGGACCGCCTTTCGCCTTCAGCGGTCGCGGGCAGTGGCGAGGACTATGATGCAGTCTTTGCTTCGGCGCTGGCTGCTGGCCCGACAATCCTGAGCCTGGCCCAGAACGGGCGGGCCGAACAGACCAGCCTGGCGTCAAAATCGGGCCTGGCCATGACCGGGTCGAACCCGCTGGCCATGCTGCCCGAACTGGGAGGAGCGGCGCAGCCCCTGCCGCTTCTGGCCGATGCGGCGCCGGGGCTTGGCGTTGCCAGCCTCGACAGGGACGGGGCAGGGGTGGCGCGGCGCCTGCCGATCCTCTGGCGCAACGGCGATTCGGTGCTGCCCACGCTCTCTGCCGAAGCGCTGCGGGTGGCGCTGGGCATTTCCACGCTCGTCGCCATCGGGGACAGCGCCGGAGCCGGGACGGTCGAACAATTGCGCATCGGCGAATTTACAGTGCCCACCGGGCCGAGCGGCGATATCTGGCTCTACTACCGGCACCTGCCGCCCGACCTCTACATTTCGGCCCGGGATATGCTCGCGGACGGCTACCAGGACTTCGCCCCGCTACTTGCTGGGCAGATAGTGCTGGTGGGGGCCTCGGCCAGCGGGTTGCTCGATATTAGGAATAGTACGCTGGGTGTCGCCGTCCCAGGCGTTTCGATCCACGCCCAGGCACTCGAGCAGATGCTGACCGGCACTTTCCTGGTCCGAGCCGACTGGGTTGGCGGCCTGGAAATGGTGGTCTTTGCCGCCGCCGGCCTGCTGATCGTGCTGGCGGTCATCTTCACCGGCCCGATATTGGGCCTCGTCGTGTCCCTCGCCATCGCGGGCCTGCTGCTGGCCACGAGCTGGTGGGCCTTCTCCGCGCCGCGGCTGCTGATCGACCCCAGCTTCGCGCTGCTGGGGGCGCTACTGCTATACGCCGCCATGGCCTTCTTCCGCTTTGCCGTCACCGATGCCGACCGGCGCCGCATTCGCCGTGCCTTTGCCCATTATGTCGAACCCTCGCTGCTCAGCCGCATCGAGGCCGATGCACGCCTGCTGCGCTTGGGCGGCGACGTGCGCGACCTGACCGTGATGTTTTCGGACGTGCGCAATTTTTCGGCCCTGACCAAGCGAACCGAGCCGGCGGAACTGGTCGCCATGCTCAATCGGCTCTTTGCCGTCCTCGGCGCCGCCATTGTTGCCGAGCAGGGCACGATCGACAAATTCATGGGCGATTCAGTGATGGCGTTCTGGAATGCCCCGGTCGATGTCGACGGGCATGCCGGGCGCGCCTGCCGCGCGGCCCTTGCCATGCGCGACGCGCTCGACAAGCTCAATGTCTCCGAGCGCGAGCCCATCGCCATCGGGATCGGCATCGCCACCGGTCCGGCGCTGGTGGGCAATATGGGCTTCGAGCGCCGCTTCGATTATTCCTGCATCGGCGACACCGTCAACGTATCGAGCCGCATTGAGGGCATGTGCCGCACCGTCGGCCACGACATTCTGGTCACCGCGGAGACCGCCGCGTCTGTGCCCGAGCTGGCGCTACTGCCGGCTGGCGCAGTGGAACTCAAGGGCATGTCCGGCCGCGAACCCATCCATATCTTGGTCGGTGGCGAGGCCATGCGCCAAGGCGCCGCCTTTGGGGCGCTCGCGGCGGCGCATGAACGCCTGCTCATCGACCTGTCCAAAGGGACCGATCCTGCCCTTGCGCTCGACGCCTGCCGACGCGCCGCCGTGGCGGTCGATAGCCGTCTAGGCGCTTTCTATTCGGCTTGTATCGAACGCGTTGACGACTTCAGGCCAGCGCCTGTCGCCCGGACGCTGGCCTAGACGCGTCCCTGGCCGAGCATCACCATCACCGCGATGACCAAGGCACCGATGATCCAGATCGCGCCGGCCAGCAGCGAAAAGCCCTCGATAAAATCGAGACCATAATCTTCGTCCTGGTTCATGTGCTGCTTCTCCTCTTCAGCATCCGAAAAGCCCATCGGGCGACGCCAATAGCGGCCCCGATCGTTTCCACTCTAGTGAAGTACGCCCTGCACCGCAGCACAAGTGGGCTTGGAACGCAGCCTGCGAGAACTGATTGATGGAGATCAATTGATCCGCAGCCCGGTGGCCGCATCGAACAGATAGACGTGGGCAAGGTCGGGACGGAGATTGATCGTCGTTCCGGGCCTTGCCTGCACTCTCTCACGGAAGACCCCGATGGCCTGGTACGCCCCAAGGCTCATGTGGACCTGGATTTCCGACCCCATCGGCTCAACGAGAAGGACGGTAGCGGGCAAGCCATCTGCCGCAGCACGAAGTGTTCGGGACGAATGCCATAGGCGGCCCGGCCCCCGCTAACATCTTCAGGCAAGGGCAGGGTCACGCCATCGGCTTCAAACCCGGCCGAGGTGATGCTGCCAGAGATGAAGTTCATGGCCGGCGAACCGATGAAGCCAGCCACGAACTGGTTTGCCGGGCGGTCATAGAGGTCCAGCGGCGCGCCAATCTGCTCAACATTGCCGGCATGCATCAACACGATCTTGTCGGCCATGGTTGGGCAGAAGCCGTCTCCTTCTCAGAACCGAAGCGCGGCATCGGCAGGCGCCCGCCGTTCTATTTGGCGCCTGCTTCGTTTGTCTTCGAGTAACCATGGCGTCGGGCGTGATCGAGGGCTTGTTAAAAGCCTGCTGCCATTAAGCACTCGATAAGTTCCAGCATGGAATTTTGCGGCCAAAGGAGCTTGTCGTGGAAGTCTTGCAGATCAAGCAGTTGGATATTTCCGAGGTGGGTGCGTCAGTCGATCACAACGCATTCGGCTGGGATGACTTTACCCTCGATCAGGGCGGAGCATCCGATGCGCGTCTGGCACAAACCGCGTTGTCCGGAGCACGCGAACTCATGGGCGTTGCCCTCGATGTGCTGCCTTTTGCCTTGCTGTTCCATTCCGCCCAGGGGGTTCTGTTCAGCAACGGCGTCGCCAATCAGCTTTTGAAAAGCGAACCTGGAGCCTTGATCGGCCAGCACCTGCTTGACTTTGTAGGCCCCGAGGATCTGGCTTCGGTTTCCGACGCATTGAATCAGGCCTTGGACCGGCATGATCACAAGACCTCGGCTGAGGCATTGCTCCAAATGGAACAGACCGAGCGCCTCTGCAGATTAACGATGGTACGGCTTCCCTGGCCAGGCACCCCCATGGCCCAGGTCGTCATCCACGACATCACCGATCAGAAGCGCGCCGAGGCGTCCCTGCGGCGGCTGACGATCGTGGATGAACTGACTGGTGCCTATAACCGGCGGCATGCCTTTTATGAAGGCTCGCTTCACGCGGGCACCTATCTCGACAACGGATCGCCGTTCTCGCTGGCTGCCCTGGATGTCGACCATTTCAAAATCATCAATGACACCTTCGGTCATTCCGGGGGCGACCGCGCGCTCAAGCGTCTTGCGGATGCCTGCCACGCCTTCATTCCAACAATGCGCAAATCGGACTCGGTCATGTTTGCCCGCATCGGTGGCGAAGAGTTTGTGCTGCTGATGCCAGGGATGACGGAGAGCTGCGCCCTGGCCGAAAGCGAGAGGCTGCGCCAGCAGATTGAGCAGCTGGAAGTGTCTCATGACGGAAAAACCTTTCGGATGACTGTCTCGATTGGCGTGGGGACGATGTCGAGCGGGACCGCGAGCTTTGAGGATCTGCTTGCCCGGGCAGACGGCAATCTTTACCGGGCTAAACATGCCGGTCGCAACCGGGTGGTGGGGGGCGTGCCATGCTAGAGAAGTGCACTGCCCAGCTGATCACGCGTAACGATGCGGAAGCCCAGCAGCTCGATCGCATCGCCCGGATGGCAGGTTTTTCGAGGATCGAGTCGTTAGCCTCCCGGAGTCAGTTTGACGCAGCGGACAAACCGCACCGCATCAATTTCTTTCTGGCGCATGAGGGGATAGGCACAGGGCCGCTCAGCGCTATCTTGCGTGCCGTGCGGGCACGGGACGACATCAACGTGCGTTTTGCGCCGGTGATTCTGTTTGCACATGACATCGGTTTCGAGACCTATCTCGGCTTTATCCGGATGGGCTTTGACGACGTCATTACGCTGCCCGACAAGCTGACCATGATCAAGTCCCGGCTCTGTAACCAGTTGAGCTGGCTACAGGTCTATTTCGAAACCAAGGACTATTTCGGACCCGATCGGCGCCGGATGGAACTTGGTCCCCCCACGGGCATCGAGCGCTCTGCGGTGCCCCATTCCCATGTTCGGCACGAATTCATTCGCAACCCGTCAACTGGCATCCGCATCGAGCGCAGCATCATCAAGTTGCCGGTCAAGCGAGAAAAGAATGCGCAGGACCGGCGCCATGCAGAGAATGGGCACTGGGAAAGGAAGGCCGTACCATGACACGGGCCACGATCATCGAGGCCAACCGCCTCAAGCTCGACCAGGACGTCGACACGCTTGCCCGTTTGCTCGAGCAGGCGCCCCTGCCCAGTTACATTCTCGATCTGCAAGGTGTCGTGCTCTATGCCAACCGGCCTGGCGACGAGCTGCTCGGGTTCGGCCACCAGGGCTGTCTGGGGCTGAGCCTTGAAGGAGTTGTCTATCCTCCTGATCTGGACGAAGCCCGGTGGCTTGCCGAAGGATTGCTGGAGGGGCGGCGTCCCTCATACCGATCCGAGCATCGCCTGGTCGACGCTAGTGGCCGGCTCTTTTGGGCGGCGATCTCGCTCTCGCTGCTGAACGACTGTTCCGGACAACCCAAATATCTCTGGCTCCAGGCTACCGATATCGATGAGCAGAAGACGGCAGCCATTGAACTCGCGGATGCCGAGAAACGCTGGAACTTTGCCCTCGAAAGCGCGGGGCAGGGGGTATGGGAGTCCGACCTCCAAAGTGGAATGGTCTTTTATTCGCCAACCTGGAAGCGACTGCGCGGTTATGGGCCCGACGAGCATGTCGAAGGCTCGCGGGAGAAGTGGCTCGAACGCGTGCACCCGCTTGATCGAGCGCGCGTGCAGCTTCACATCCTCAAGGCTGATCAACTCCCTCGAAGTGTCTTCGAATATCGCGAGCGCCACCGCAATGGGCACTACATCTGGATCCAGAGCCGGGGCGCGCCGGTGGATTTCGACACCAATGGCCGGCCAATCAAATTTATTGGCACTGACACCGATGTTACCGAGCTCAAACGCACCGAGGCCCTGAGCCAGTCCCTGGCGAAGAGACTGGAGCTGGCACTCAGCATCTCCCGGATTGGCGTCTTCGAATATGACGCGACTACCAGCAGCCTCGAATTCGATCTGCGGCTGCGCGAAATTTATGGCTTTGGCCCCTCGCGGCCGTTGACGAACCAGGACTTCGAGCGCGCGCTCCATCCCGACGATGCCGAAAGAGTACTCGCAGCGAACGCAGAGCTGTTGCGACTGCGGGGAGAGCACTCCTCGTGTTTTCGGATTGTCCGTTTCGATGGAGAGGTCCGGACACTTACCTCCCACGTCACTTATAGCGAGGATGAGGAAGGGATCCCCAAAATCATCGGCACCAGTTGGGACATCACAGATGACGTCCGGATGCAAGAAGATCTGATTGCCGCAAACCAGCTTGCGGAAGCACGCAATGCAGAGCTGCAGATGGCCAAGGACCAGATCGAAAAGCAGGCCCTGACCGACCCGCTGACCGAGCTCCCGAACCGCCGCTTTCTGGAAACGATTCTGCGGAGTATCGAAAGAGATAACCAGTTCCAGACGTCTATCCTCCACCTCGATCTGGACAACTTCAAGGAAATCAATGATAGCGCAGGCCACCTGGCGGGAGATGCGGTCCTGCGGCATGCCGCGGGGATCGTTTCCAGCCAAATTAACTCGGCTCAGTTCGTTGCGCGCAGCGGCGGAGACGAATTCGTCATTGTCTGTCCCGGGCTGTGCAGCACCGCCGCCCTGCAGCAGCTCGCTCAAGACATCCTCGATGCGCTCTCCCAACCGTTCAGCTTCATGGGAAAGCCCCTCAGACTCGGCGCCAGTATCGGCATTGCCTGCCAAAACTGGGGTGAGCTGAAACTGGATAGGCTGCTCGGGGATGCCGATGCCGCTCTCTATCGCGCCAAGGCTTCTGGAGGCGGACGATTCGAGTTCTTCACCGCAGCCCTGCGCACCGAAATCGAGGTTGCAAGGCGCACGGTTGAAGAGGTGAAAGACGCCATCGAGCATCGTCAGTTTGTGCCCTTCTACCAACCAATCGTTGACGCCCGGACGCATGAGGTGGTCAGCTTGGAGGCTCTGGCCCGCTGGCGCCACCCGGTGCAGGGCACTCTTGCGCCGGCGCGGTTCATGAAAGCAGCTGAAGAAAATCAGGTTCTCAGCGTGATCGACGCGATGATCCTCGAGCAGGCGGTGACCGACATGAAAGACTGGCGCGAAAAGGGGGTCGTCATCCCTTCGGTATCCGTCAATGTTTCACTCAACCGACTTGCCGATGAGCACCTGATATGCGCGCTCAGGGAGCTCGACTTCGAGCCAGGAACGCTGAGCTTCGAGCTTCTCGAATCCATCTTCCTGGATGATGACAAGGACGACTTCAGCGCCAATATCGAGGGCATTCGCAAGATGGGAATCGGAATCGATATCGATGATTTCGGAACCGGTCATACCTCCTTTCTGAGCTTATTCCGCCTCAATCCGCGCCGCTTCAAAATCGACCGCCAACTGGTGCAGCCGATCATCGAAAGCCAGGAAAAACGCGCCGTGATCAAATCGATCATTGGCATGGGCAAGACCCTTGGTCTTAAGGTTGTGGCCGAAGGCGTCGAGACTAAGGCACACGCGGACCTGCTGCGCCGACTGGGGTGCGACTATCTCCAGGGTTACGCGTTCGCCAGACCGATGTCAGCGGAGGCGCTCGAAGTCTGGCTGCGCGAGAGGGAGGGGATCAAAAGCGCCAGCTGACAGAAAAGCCCCTTGGAAACAGCTGAACTGGAAGATTACAACAGGCGCTTAGGCGCTGCAGGTCCTAGGGTTAAGGCAGCTGCCTCTAAGCCAGCATGTAATCCCAAATGCGGTGCCGTGTCCTAGAAAGCTGGCTGGCTAAGTCCGTGATCATGACTGAAATTTCCATAGGACTATCGAGGGACTCTTGGTCCTGCCTGGATCCCCATCACCTAAGAAATCACTTGCTCCTGCAAAATCGGGGTTGCACCAAATGCCCTGTTTCTCTATGTCTCCGCGCAGTCGGGGCGTAGCGCAGCCTGGTAGCGCATTTGTCTGGGGGACAAAGGGTCGTCGGTTCAAATCCGGCCGCTCCGACCATTCTACCTTAAGGCCCATCTGCGGACCACTGGCGGTCCCTTGCCAAGCCGGAGCCAACCATGCCGCTGCAAGTGCGCGACCTGGAAAACGCCATTCCGCTTTGGTCCGACCTGGTAGGCGCCACGCCCCAGCTCATCAACCACTCCGAGAACCAAACCTTCCTCCTGTCCGTACCGGGCGGCGAAGCTTTCACCATGCGCGTGCATCGGCGTGATTATCAGACCGTGGCCAATATCGAGAGCGAACTGGCCTGGCTCGAAGCACTGCACCGCCAGACCGACCTGTCGATTCCCGAACCCGTAGCGGGCCGCAATGGCAAGCTGTTGCAGCATTTCCGCACGGCCTCTGGCGAAGTTCGCCAGGCTGTGCTGTTCCATTTCATCGCTGGTCATGAACCTAGCCCGGACAGCAACCTCGTCGACCTCTTCGCCGTGCTGGGTGGCTATGCCGCCGGCCTGCATCGGCATGCCATTTCGTGGAATCGCCCCCCAGGCTTCGACCGGCAGGCCTGGAATGCGAACAGCATCCTGGATGCCGACGGTCTGTGGGGAGACTGGCGCGCCGCGCCCGGCGTGACCGATGCCATTCGCCCGGTGCTCGATCGCGCTGAACGTGAACTGCGGCTGCGCCTGGAAGCCTATGGAACGGCGCCGGACCGATATGGCCTGATCCATGCTGATATGCGATTGGGAAACCTACTGGTGAATGACGACCAGGTCTGCCTGATCGATTTCGATGATTGCGGCCTGTGTTGGTTTGGCTACGATTTCGCGGCTGCCATCTCGTTCCACGAGACACACAAGGCCGTTCCGGCGCTCAAGGCCTCCTGGCTAGAGGCTTATCAGGTCGTCCGTCCGCTCTGGGATGAGGACATCGCCGCGCTCGACTCCATGGTCATGCTGCGCCGCATGGCGCTCCTGGCCTGGATTGGTTCGCATGCCGAGACCAACCTGGCCCAGACCCATATGAAGGGGTTCGCAGCGGGTACGGCCGACCTCGCCGAGCGCTACCTCGCCGGTCCCATCTGGTCGTGAACCCGCAGCTTCGTCACGGGCCGTTGCGCCACTTGCCGTGCGATGTGACCTGGAGGTGGAGCGACTCGTTGCGGTGCAAATGATCCCCACTTGCCGCCGTTGAAGGCGAAGGCATTGAAACCCCAGGTCATGCCGTACATCAGCCACATCTGCCGCCAGTGCTCGCCCTCGTGCAGGGTCGCCCCCATGACCACCGCGATCAGCGAGGCCAGGATAACCAGCGGAATATCGCTCCTCGTCTGCCTGTGGTTGAGGATGGCGACCACCACGCTCCCAACGGCCAGGATGACCCAGGCAATCCCACCGCCCCAGCCGTAATTGACGAACGAACTGAGCCAAACATTGTGGATCGGTTCAGGGAAGAGCTGCTCCAGCGCAAGGACACCGACGCCGATCGGGTCCTGGATGATCATGGGCAGCACCAGCATGTAGCGGGCATAGCGCCCCTGCTCGCCCAGGTCGTAGGGTTGGGCCAGAGTGAGGCGCTCCAGGAAGCGCTCGCTGAATTCGGGCGAAACGACGCTGGCTATGCCCAGGAGTAGGGTGGCCGACATCACCATCCCGAGTACGAGCAGCATTAGTCGGCGCGGGTTCCTGCGGTTCTGGAAGAAGATATAGGCCAAAACGCACACCAGCGCAGCCACCAGTGCGATACGCGAAAGCGAGAAGAAAATCCCGAGAAGGATGAAGGCCATCGAGCTCAGATAGTAGAGTTTGCCAATGCCGGGACGGGGCATGAAATACGCACAGAACAGCACCGCCGGAATCAGGAATGTGCCGTACATGTTGGGGTCGTCGATCAGGCCCTTGGCGCGGCCATCCCAGGTCAGAAGCTGGTTCTGGGTCAGAAAGCCCACCGTGCCGAGCGCCGCGCAGATCACACAGGAAACAATATAGACCTTGAAGAAGGTCTCGAAATTGCGCCGGCTCCAGGTCATCGACACGAAGCCGGCAGTCATGCCGATGGTGATCGCGAAAAGCTTGGACACGAGCTCGAAGACGACCTCCGGATGGCCCATGTTCCAGAACGAGGCCAATGCGGCAAAAAACACCCAGGCCACGATCAGCAGCGTGAAGTGAAGCACCCGCCGCGTCACCTCGCGCTTGTGGAACAGCATAAGGTGAAACACCGAGATCAGAAAGGCAGCCAGAAGCAGCAGGTCGACCGGTGAGGGACGCAACAGCGTGAAGTTCATCGCCAGAATGGCGACGAGAAAAACGAAGTTGCGCGTGGTCAACACGGCGAACCTCAGGCCCGACAGACTAAAGCCTCCATTCGGAATCGTGCCCGGCGCGTCGGTGGTGCTCATGGGGCCAGACCATAGCCAAGGACAAATTCGGGCCTGCCCAGGCCCTCGCAGTCAGGATCGCCGGACGCGAAATGGGTGGGGGGCATGTTCGAAACGCAACGATAGACCGGCACCGTCCCTGCCTGTTCGGCAGCATAGAGCCAGCCGGCAACGCGCTCTCGTGTGTACCCCTCGGCCACGCAGCTACCCTCGTCGGCGATAATCTGGTCGAGATGTCCCGGCCAGTGACTGGAGCATTCCGTGAACTTGATGCTTGCGACGTCTTCGGGCGCCCGGGTCAGCATATGCGCGACAACACCATCTTGCTGGTAGCCTGAGAGGTCGCCGGTGAGGGGGTTGGTCGAGGAGACATAGGTTTTTCTTGCCGGGTCCACCCAGCGGGTGAGGGCTATGCCGACCTGCGCGGTCGACGACGTATCGCCCACAGTCAGCGACACCTCGCGGTGGACCAGATACCGGCTTTCAAAGCCTTGGCCGGCAGGCACATACATGTAGCTCAGGATGAACCGGTCGCCGACGACGTTGCCGCCTGCCTGCGGGTTGAGGATAGTCACATAAGCGGAAAGGTCGGTGTCCGCCGGACGCTCCCACTCTGATCCTTCAATCGGCACAAGCGGCTCCGGCAAGTCGAGGAAATTGAGCTTGTCGGCAGAAAGCGACAGCCGAAGACCTCCGAACCAGGGGTCGGTAGCCACGGCCGCCACCCAACCGTGATCGATCAGGTAAGCTGCGCCGGTGCCGACAAAACCGATATCGGTGGCCCGTCCCCCAAGGCCTGGCTCGCGCCAGTCGCCCTCGAAATATTTCCGCCAAGCTGTGAGATCGTTGACCGGCGTCCTTGCGACAATGGTTTGCCAGTCCGAATTGCGTAGGCAATAGGCGTAGAAGAACCCATCGCGGCTATCGACGAGAGAGCAGTCGCCTTCGCCCGTTACCGTGCCCGGCGTCAGCGTGTCGGTGCCCGTAATGACCGTCTCCGGATCGGTCCAGGTAAGCCCATCATCGCTCGACGTGGCGATGGCCATCGACTTGCCAGTTTGGCCCTGGTCATAGTCGCAGGCCTGCTCCTGATGCACGAAGCCGACAATTTCGTCATCCTGTCTGTTCACTGACGTGAGCCAACTCCCGCAATCATTGATGCTGCCGGGTTTCCCCGGAAACAACACCGGACGCCGCTCGCCATCGAGGTCGAAAAGGCTGGGACCGTCCACGGCATAGGTGACGCCATTGGCGCTGAAGCCGCGAAATGTGCCGTCGGGTAGCCTGATTGCCGCAAAAGCGGCGTCGATTTCGTCCGGAAAGGGCCCGCGGACGACGACGGGAGGCCCGACACGCACACTTATGCAATCCACACAGACATCGCCTTGTGCGGCCTCGGCTCCACTGGCACTGAACGATGCCAGCATGGTCAGCGCGGATAGCCAGGTCCAGCGATAGGAGGTGCTGCTGGGCATCAGCTCAGTATGCGTTTTCGGAGGTGAACAGCCGGATCGGCGTCATGAGCAGGATGTACATGTCGAACAGGATCGACCAGTGCTCGATATAATAGAGGTCGTGATTGACCCGCTGCATGATCTTGTCGATCGTATCGGTCTCGCCCCGCCAGCCATTGACCTGTGCCCATCCGGTAATGCCCGGTTTGACGCGATGACGGGCGAAATAGCCTTCAACGGCCTCGTAATAGAGCTGGTTGGCGGCCTTGGCCTCGAGTGCGTGAGGACGCGGCCCGACTACCGATAGTTCGCCCTTGAGGACATTGATGAACTGCGGCAATTCGTCAATCGAGGTGCGGCGGATGAACCTGCCGACCTTGGTGACCCGCGAGTCGTCACGCGTCACCTGCTTGGCGACGTGATGGTCGAGTTTGTCGGCATACATCGAGCGGAACTTGTAGATGCGGATATGCTCATTGTTAAAGCCGTGCCGGCTTTGGACAAAGAACACAGGCCCCCGCGTTTCGAGCTTGATGGCGATGGCAGTGACCAGCATGACGGGCGAAAGCAGGATCAGCGCCATCAGGGCCACGACCTTGTCGAATACCCATTTGAAGATCAGGTTCCAGTCCGAGATCGGACGGTCGGCCATGTCGAGTACCGGCAGATCGCCCACATAGGAATAGGCCTTCTCGGTGAAACGCAGCTTGCTCATATGTGCGGAAAGGCGAATGTCGACGGGCAGCACCCAGAGCTGGGTCAGCATGTCCAAGACGCGCTTCTCTGCTGAAAGCGGCATGGAGACGATGACCAGGTCGATCGGTGTACGCCGCGCAAATTCGATCAGTTCGGCCACCTTGCCCAGCTTGTGGCAGCCCGAGACCATGTCAGGCGACCGCTCGCCCTCGCGGTCGTCGAACAGGCCCAGGAGGTTGATATCCTTGTCCGAGCCGGCCTGTATCTGTTCGATCAACAGCGCCGCATCGGCGCCGCCGCCAACGATGACTGTCCGCCGCTTCAATCGGCCTTCGCCAGTCCAGCGCAGCACCAGCACACGTAACAGCAAGCGATAGGCCACCAGCAGCGCCGCGCCGGCGACGAACCAGGCCAGTAGCCAGACGCGGGACACGAGGTCCCCCGCCTTGAAGAAGAAGATGCCCACCATCAGTAGCATCATCACGCCGGCCCAGGCCCCCAGGACCCGCCCGATCTGCGAAACATGCGAGCGATAGACAATGATGCGATGTGACCGGGCCGCGTTGAAGGCAATATTGGCCACCAGCGCGCTCGCCAGGATCACTGGAATATAAAATCCGTCCTGTGGCGGTTCGATATAGGCCACATGGATCGCATAGCCCAGCAATGCCAGCAGCAAAGCTTCCACGATCTGGGCAACGCCCACGATCACCGCACCAGACAACGTCCTGTCCACAGGCGCGGCGATGATCTCTTCGGCCTTGGCGGACAGGCGGATGAGGTCCGATACATCCGGTCTGGACGCATGATCCTCAATGGCCTTTTTGGGGTCGACGCGATACATGGAGGTTACCGGCGCTTTTTGTTTTGCGCGCCATTGTCACCAAGAGACCTTTATACTCGGTGAAGTCTTTGGGTGCAGTGCGTCGGTATCACCAGACATCAGCTCGGGAACAGGCCCCTGGACCCGGCAACGATTCGGCACTTCAAGTGGCGTCCCGGTAGAGCGACTCAATGGCTCCGGCCATGCGGTCCACGGCAAATTCGGAACGCACATGCGCAAGGCGGACCCGCATGTCCCGCTCGGCTTCAGCCGGATCGGCAAGCGCCGCGTTCATGGCCGCAGCGAGCGCCAGGGGATCGCCGGGTGACACCAGGCGATCCGCTGTCGGGCCGAAAATCTCGGCGATACCGCCGACCCGCGTCGAGATGACGGGAAGTTGTGCGGCCGCGGCCTCCATGACCACATAGGGCAGTGACTCTGCCAGCGACGGCACTACCGTGCACAGGCCCATGGCAAAAACCTCGCGCGCTGGCCTCGAGCCGACCAGTGCTACGCGATCGCTCAGCCCCAATTGTTCGATTAGTGCTTCCAGCGCCTGCCGGTCCGGCCCATCCCCTGCCATCACCAGCCTTGCTGGCGTTCCATCGGGCCGGACCACATGGGCCAGGGCCTCGACCAGCGGGAAAATGCCCTTGAGCGCACGCAATTCTCCAACGAATACGAAGTCCGCGGGATTTTCCACGGAAAGGACCGGCTCGAATTCCTCGGGCCTCAACCCGTTGTGGATGACCAGGCTCCGGCAGGTCGGGGCGCCGATCAGGGCGGAATAGGTTTTCTGTGCATAGGCGCTTTCAAAGATGATCGCCGCGGTCCTGGGCATCAGCAGCCGTTCGACGCGGTGAAACAGCCGGCCCGATGTCTTGTCCGCCGGGAAATGCAGCACGCCACCATGCGGGGTGTAAAACACCTTGGCCTTGCCGCGCCCATAGGCAGCCAGCCGCGCATAAAAGCCACCCTTGGCCCCGTGCCCGTGGAGGATGTCGATGTCGAGCCTGCGGGCGAGGGCACTGACCGCGAAAGGGGTCTTGAGGTCGCCTCGTCCGAACAGGCGCGGCATGGCAAAGCGGTGAATTCCGAGGCTCGCGTCGGCTTCAAGCGCCGTCAGCAGACGCTCGGTCTGCGCATCATTGGCTAGGCTGTCCACCACGATGCCGACGCTGTGGCCATGGGCGGCCAACGCTCGCGTCAGGTCCGCAACATGTCGGAATAATCCGCCAACCGGTGCGCGCAGGACCTGCAATATGCGCAAGCTGTCCCCGCTCACCGCTAGAACCAGCGCTCCTGCACGACGATGGTGTCACCTGGGAAAATCGGGAAATCCAGGTCCACGGAACCCTTGGCCATCTCGTTGCCCTGCCGGCGATAGACCATGGCCCCGGCCCGGTCTGCCGTTTCGGTATAGCCGCCGGCCGTGCTGATCGCGGCCCGAATGGTCATGCCATAGACATAGGGGAACTGGCCTGCGGTCTTGACCTCGCCCTGGATGAAGAAGGGCCGGTATTGATCGATTTCGACGGCTACGTCCGGGTTGCGCATATAGCCATTGGACAGTGCATGGGCGAGGCGCTGGGCGGCGTCCTTGGTAGTGCCGCCGCGCACCGCGACCGGCCCGACCAGCGGGAACGCCACGGCACCATTGTCGTCGACCTTGTAGGTCTTGCTCAGTTCGGCGTCGCCATAGACGGTCACCCGTACCACGTCGCCGGTATCGAGCTGGTAGGGGCCCTTGGTGTCCACCAGATAGGTGGCCGGGCGCGTGGTGGCGCAGCCGGCCAGCGCCAGCGAGATCAGGACTGCAATGAAGGATAACCGGCGCATTTATTTCCCGCGCTTTCGAATTGCCGGCAGTCTGGTCGGGCATGGTTAAGATTTTGCTTATGTCAAAGCGACTTGTTCGCGAGATGCGAGGGCGGGTTAACCCAATATTGACCACGATGGGCGTAGCTCTACCTCCAGATCGAGGGAGCGCCATGGCTTACGAATCGCCAATACAGGATGATGTACGCGTAGACGTTGCGGCCTTGTTTTCGGCCGTCCTGCGGCGGTTGCCGCGCATCCTCCTCGTGACGCTCGGCTTGCTGGTTGCGACCTTTGTCGTCCTCATGTTCCAGCCCCGGCTCTATGAGTCGTCAGCCTCGATCCTGGTGGAGCCGCGCTCCAATTCTTACGTCCGGGCCTCCAATGAGCAGGCGCCCACGGTGTCCGCCAGCGATGTCGGCGTGGTCTCCAGCCAGATCGAGCTTCTCAAGTCCCGCGACACGCTTCTGGGCGTAATCGACTCGCTTGATCTGCGTTCGGTTTCCGAGTTCAACGGCGCCGCATCTGGACTGTCGCCCATTGGCCTGATCATGCAGATCGCGGGGCGCCGTACGGCTACACCCAACAGCATCGACGAAACTGTGCTGACGGCGCTCTATGATCGCCTGACGGTCGTCCAGGAGCGCGATTCGCGCATCATTTCTGTTCTGGTTCGAACCACCGACCCCGAATTGTCGGCGCGCATTGCCAATGCCGTGGCGGCGGCCCATGTGGCGCGGCGGGCGCAGCTTTCCATTTCCGACACCGCCGATGCATCCGGCTGGCTGCGCGCAGAAATCGAGCGCCTCCGCGTTTCCGTGCAGCAGGCCGAATCCGCTGTCGCCAATTTCAAGGTCGATAATGACCTGTTCACCGGCCAGAACAATACCAGCCTCCTTGATCAGCAGCTCTCCAATATTGCCACCCAGATCACCGAAGCGCAGGAGCGCAAGAACACGGCGCTGTCACGGGCCGCGCTGATCCGTGGCCTGATTGATCGCAATCAGCCCATCGAGGGCGTCGCCGACGTGCGCGATTCCGTCGTCATCCAGCGGCTGAGCGAAGAAAAGGCCCGCCTCCAGGGCGAGCAGGCCCAGCGTTCGGCTACGCTTCTGTCCAATCACCCCAGTATTCGGGCGCTCAACGCGCAGATCGCCGAGTTGAACAACCAGATCCGCATCGAGGGCATCCGCGTGGCTTCGGCGCTTGAGGCTGAGGCGCAGATAGAGGGCGCTCTGGAAGACTCGCTCCAGGCAGATTTGGCCCGAGCCAAGTCGAGCGCTTCGCTGGCGACGCGGGACACCGTGACCCTGGACGGGCTTGAGCGGGAGGCCAAGGCGCAGCGCGACCTGCTTGAGGCCTATCTCTTGCGCTTCAATGAAGCGTCATCGCGAGTCGGTGCCAATTCGGCACTGCCCGATGTGCGCGTCGTCTCCGAGGCCGCCCCATCGGTGACCCCGGCCTCGCCCAAGACTTCGCTGGTGATGCTGGCCGTGGGACTGGTCGCCTTCGCGGGGCAGCTCGGCGCGGTGGCCTTTGCCGAACTCATGTCCGGTCGTGCCCTGGCCCCGGTGGCGCGCCCAAAGGTCGCGACGGATGCGCTGGAGACCCCGCCATTCGACGCTTCCGAACTGGAGCCCGAGCAGCGCTGGGAACTGGAAGCAGCTCATTCCGGGAAAGAAGATACGGTGGGGCAACCCGCCGATGACGGATACCTTGACGCCCTTGTGCCCGTCGATCGGACGGCCGACGTAACCGTGTCACCGTCATCGGTACGCCCACCCTCCATTGCTGCTCTCGATCCTGATGTGGATGAAGAAGCGCCGATGGCGTCCGACCCGGCACGCGATCTCATCAGGGAACTTATGGCCGGTGCGTCGACCGCAGAGGCGGATGCGCGAGACTCAGAGTCGACGGACTGGTCTGGCGCGGCGTCCGAACCCGATCCGGTGGAGCCCGCGGTCCCCGATATGCCGGCCCCATCCGCCGGTCTGGCAGGTCCTGCCATCGCGCAGGCCGTTCCGCAGCCACGCCTTTCGGCGGCCAACGGACTGGTGCGCTATGCCGATCTGGTTTCGGATCTGGTTCTGGGTCGCACCCACCTCCTGCTCCTGGCCGACCATGAAGAGAGTCAGGTCAGCCGCAGTCTCGCCGAGGACCTAGTTGGCGACGCGCTCGCCAAGGGGCTCAGCGTCGCGCTGATCGACGCGGGCACCGGGCGGCGTACCGACAGCCTCGGAGTGAGCGACCTGAGCACGGGCAATGCCAGCTTCGGCGATGTGGTGCAAAAGTCTGCCGATCACGGCTTTGCCGAGGTGACCTGGGGGCAGGGGACCGGTCTGGACCGCCGTTCCAACCGGCCGCAAACCCTGGTTGAGGCCTTGGGTGACATCTACGAAGTGGTGGTCGTGCTGACTGGCCAGGTCGGGCCGCGCTCGACACTGGATGTCTTCGCCGAACTGGGTGGCCGTATCGTGCTGGTCGCGGATGACGAGAGCGGGATCGATCGCGCCGAGACCGCGCGCCGCGCCCTTGAGGATGCCGGCCTGCCCCGGATCGAGATTACGGCGCTGACCGAACCCGTCGCTGCCTGAGCAGGCAAACGCAATGTCCCTCAAATATGCGGCCATTAGCGCCAGTTTCGAACTGCTCTGGCTCACGGGCATGCCGCATCTTTTCCGCCTCCTGTCGCGCTCGCGTGGGGTTATTCTGACCCTGCATCGGGTCTTGCCCGAGGAGCCGGCGGATTTCTCGCCAAATGCCATTCTACAGATACAGCCGGATTTCCTCGACTATTGCCTGGAGCGCATCCGCGATCTGCGCATCGACATTGTGAGCCTCGACGAGGCGCTTGAGCGTCTTGCCGCGCAGCGCCGTGGCCGTTCCTTCGTCGTTCTCACCTTCGATGACGCCTATAGGGACAATCTGCGCCACGCCTTGCCGATCCTGCATGCCCATGACGCACCGTTCACGCTCTATGTCCCGACGGGCTTTGTCGACGGCGTGGGCCAGTTGTGGTGGCAGGCCATTGAGGACATCATTGCCCGTCAGGATGCCGTTGCCTTCACCGAAGATGGCGAGACCGAATATGTCGACACACGAACCCCGACCCAGAAGCGCGAAGCGTTTGATCGGCTCTATTGGCGCATGCGCAAGCTCCCGGAGGCCGAGCGCCTGGCGCTGCTGGCCGAGTTCACGACCGCCTACGGCTACGACCTCGAACGGCAATGCCGAGACCTGATCATGGACTGGCAGGAACTGCGCCTGTTTGTAGGGGATCCGCTCTGCACCATCGGCGCGCACACTGTGAACCACTATGAGCTGGCCAAGCTGCCGGCCGAGCAAGCGCGCAACGAGATGGCGCTCTCGGTTGAGGTGATCGAGGCCCAGTTCGGCCTGCGCCCCCAACATTTTTCCTATCCTCTGGGCGGCCCGCTCTCCTGCGGCCCGCGGGAATTCGATCTGGCAAGGGAACTGGGCTTTCGCACTGCGGTGACCACGCGTCCTGGTGGTCTCTATCCCCATCATCTCAAGACGCCGACAGCCCTACCACGCGTGTCGCTCAATGGTTACTTTCAGAAACACCGGTATGTTGATGTTTTTACGAGCGGCGGATTGTTCACCCAGCTTGGAAGATTGACAGGCTAGGAGTTGGTTCGGTCGGGTCTCGCCATCCAGGTGATAAGCGGCATCGCGGGCAAGACCCAGCCCATGCCGGCGACGATGAAGAAACCGATCAGCACCAGCCCCGGCAGTCCTTCGGGAAGGATCAGGTAGATCCACGTCGCCAGCACTGACCAGAGGATAATGGAGCCGACCAGCAGGAAGGCACCAATCAACTTGCGGTTACGCTGGGTCATGTGCGGCATCTGGACTGTTGCGGGCGTCGGGCCGGAGGACTACCACTCCGGCACCCTGATCGATACTGGAATAGTTCCGTGAACGCCATGCAAGATGCCGCACCGGGTCAAGTGAGCTTCGCCAGCGACGGCCTGCGGCCGGTGCGCATCTGGCTCTATGGTCTGGCCGCCTTCGTGCTTTTGATCGTGGTGGTTGGTGGCATTACTCGTCTTACGGAATCAGGGCTTTCCATCACTTCATGGAAGCCGATCTCCGGGGTCATTCCGCCCCTCAACGATGCCGAATGGCAGGCCGAGTTCGAGGCCTACCAGCAGATTCCGCAATATTCCGTACTTAATTCGTGGATGAGTCTCGACGACTTCAGGTTTATCTTCTTCTGGGAATGGTTGCACCGCCTGGTAGCCCGCTTCCTCGGAGTGCTCTTCATTGTGCCCTTTGTCATCTTCCTTATTCAGAAGCGCCTGCCGCGCGATCTGGCGCTGCCCCTGTTCGGCCTTTTCATTCTGGGAGGCTTCCAGGGCGCGCTTGGCTGGTGGATGGTGTCCTCGGGGCTGACCGAGTTGACTTCGGTCTCGCAATATAGGCTGGCGGCCCACCTGACTGCCGCGTCGCTGCTGTTCATCGCCCTCATTTATGTCGCCCGGTCCCTCTCGCCGGGGCGAGCCTTGGGTCGTGTGACCGGCTTTCACCTGACAACCGTTACTCTGTTGCTGGTTGCCGTGATCCTGCAGATCGGGGCAGGGGCCTTCGTCGCGGGGCTCGATGCCGGCATGGGCTACCAGACCTGGCCGCTGATGGACGGCGCCATCGTTCCAAACGGCTTGATGGTCATGGAGCCCGCATGGCGCAACCTGTTCGAAAACGCGCTGACGGTTCAGTTCATACATCGCCTCTTGGCCTACCTCATCGTCCTCTATGTCGGCTATCTGATCTGGCGTCGGCACAAGGATGGCGGCTTTGCCGGTGTGCATGGCTGGCTGCCTCGCATCGGATTCATCGTGCTGCTTCAGGTCGGGCTTGGCGTCGCAACCCTCCTGATGAGCGTGCCTATCGGGCTTGCGGTCGGGCACCAAGCCTTGGCCTTCATGCTCGCCGGCCTCGGAACGGCCTATGTCGCCGACATGAAGCGCGTGCGGTAATATAATACCGCAATCGTAAGTCGTTGATTTGACTGTCGTATTTAAAGACAGTTGACGCCTTCATGAATCTCACATAGAGAGCCGCTCGAACTGGCCGGTCCATGCGTGGGCCGGCTGCTTGAATCTCAAGGAATTCGATTATGAGCACGTACTCGGCAAAACCGAGCGAGATCGAAAAGAAGTGGGTCCTGATCGACGCCGAAGGGCTGGTCGTGGGTCGTCTGGCTTCGATCATCGCCTCGCGTCTGCGCGGCAAGCACAAGCCGACCTTCACCCCCCACATGGACATGGGTGACAATATCATCGTCATCAATGCCGACAAGGTGAAGCTGACCGGTCGCAAGCTCGACCAGCACCGCTTCTACTGGCACACCGGCTACCCCGGTGGCATCAAGGACCGCACCGCGCGTGAGTTGCTTGAAGGCCGCTTCCCGCACCGCGTGCTGGAAAATGCCGTGCGCCGCATGATGCCCGGTGGTCCGCTGACCCGTGCACAGCTCAAGAATCTGCGCCTCTATGCCGGTTCCGAGCATCCCCATGAAGCGCAGGCTCCGACCAAGCTCGACGTCGCCTCGCTGAACTCCAAGAACGTCCGGGTGAAGTAATATGGCTGAAACCATCAACTCCCTCGAAGACCTCGGCACCACGGCAGCGGCTCCCGCTGTCAACACCGCTCCGGTCCATGTCCAGAAGCTCGACAGCCTCGGCCGCGCCTATGCCACCGGCAAGCGCAAGAACGCCGTTGCACGCGTTTGGATCAAGCCGGGCAAGGGCAAGGTCACCGTCAACGGCCGCGAATTCGCCAAGTACTTCGCCCGTCCGGTTCTGCAGCTCATCGTCAAGCAGCCGATCGTTGCTACCGACCGTCTCGATCAGTATGACGTCAACGTTACTGTCGCTGGTGGTGGTCTCTCCGGTCAGGCCGGTGCCGTCCGTCACGGTATCTCCAAGGCGCTGAACTACTTTGAGCCGGGCCTGCGTCCGCTCCTCAAAAAGGGTGGCTTCCTGACCCGCGACAGCCGCGTTGTGGAACGCAAGAAGTACGGCAAGGCCAAGGCCCGCCGCTCCTTCCAGTTCTCCAAGCGCTAAGCTTCGGAACGATTTAGATTTTTGCGAGGGGCTGGGAAACCGGCCCTTTTGCTTTTGACTGCCCTTGGCACCGGCAATGATGTGCCGGGCCGTGAGACTCACATCAAGAGTCGGCACGGAAATTTCTCATTTCCTCTGGTCATCTTCCATCGCTGCTTTCATATGGAGAAGGTTTCCAGAGCTTGTTCATGTCCAGCCTCGTCACCCGTTTCCATCTCTTGCTCTTCGGCGTCACCGTGGCCATCGGCGGTGTGGCCCTGATCCAAATTCCCCAGACCTACGCTTTCCCGGCCCATTGGCAGGGGAGCGCAGTGGACTGGCTCTGGCCGCGCGATATCACGCTGGCCGTCGCACCACTGCTCCAGCTTCTTTTTATGGCGGCCTTCTTCGCCCTTGGCCGCGTGCTGACCAAAAACCACCTCGCCAAGACCCGGCACATCCTCGATCCGGCCCTGACCCTGCTCTTGTCCGTTGCTGCATCCTGTCAACTCGGCCTGCTGCTCAGCGGCATCGGTTCGGACTTCGACATGTTCCGCATTTCAGCGGGTGGCCTTGCCGCATTGCTCCTCGTGCTGGCGGTGGTCATCTACGAGGCCGAGCGTCATTCCTACGCCGGCCTGCGCATGCCCTGGCCCATCCCGTCCGACAGGGACTGGCGCCTCGTTCACCGCCTCGGCGGCATCGGCGCTGGGTTCGCGGCTGCCGCTCTGGCCTGGCTGACATGGAGCGATCCGGGTCCGGGCCCATTGGTCCTTGCGATGGCGTCCATCCTCGGCGGATTGCCGTTGCTTGCCGGTCTTGCGACCCTGGTGTTGCGCCGCTTCTGACAAGGCGTTGCTTTAGCGGCCCCATGCAGGGCAGAAAAATCTCCCACTTGGCCAAGTAAACGCAATGCCATGCGCTGAATTCCGGCCGGACGAGGCGTAAGGTCTGGTCAAATGTGAGGCGATGCGCTCAACATTTGAGCAGCGAGTCTCCGGTCACCGAAAGGCCATCCCCATGCCAACCACTGTTTCGGCCAGCGCTCCACCGCGCGCGCCCAAACCGCTCTATCTCAATTTTGGTTTTCAGGTTCTGGCCGCCATGGTCATAGGCCTCATCCTGGGCTTCATCGCCCGCACCATGGGGCCGGACGCCGCTGGCGGCGCCAATTGGCTTACCCAAACCCTCTCCACCATCGGGTCGTCCTTCGTGTCGCTGCTGCGCGCCCTGGTGCCGGTGTTGGTATTTACCGCCATCGTTGCGTCCATCGCCAATCTGCGTGAGCTCAACAACGCGGCCAAGCTGGTCTGGCAGACGCTGCTCTGGTTCGCTATCACCGCGCTCATCGCCGTGGCCATCGGCATTACCCTAGGTCTTATCATCCAGCCCGGCCTCAACACGGCCGTGGCGGCCGAGGCCGCCCGCGCACCATCTTCGAGCGGCTCCTGGCTCGACTTCCTCAAGGGCTTGATTCCCTCAAACTTCATCGGGCTCCAGGCGTCCACCCGCGTCACCGATAGCGGCGCGACCACCAGCCTCAATTTCAACGTGCTGCAGATCCTGATCGTCTCGATTGTCGTCGGCGTCGCAGCGCTCAAGGTCGGCCCGGCCGCGGATACCTTCCTCGCGTTCAACCGCTCTTTCCTCAAGATCATCCACAAGATCCTGTGGTGGGTCATTCGCCTCACCCCCATCGGCACGATCGGCCTTCTCGGCAATGCCGTTGCCGTCTATGGCTGGGACGCGCTCGCCCAGCTCGGCTGGTATTCCGCAGCCATCTATATCGGCCTGGTGCTGGTGCTGTTCGTGGTCTATCCGGTGCTGCTGCAAGTTCACGGCCTCAACCCGATCCGCTATTTCCAAAGCGCATGGCCGGCCATCCAGCTCGCTTTCGTCTCGCGGTCGTCCATCGGCACTTTGCCGGTTACCGAGCGCGTCACCGAAAAAAACCTTGGCGTGCCGCGTGAATATGCAGCCTTCGCCGTGCCGCTTGGTGCCACCACCAAGATGGACGGTTGTGCTGCGATCTATCCGGCGATCTCAGCCATCTTCGTTGCCCAGTTCTTTGGTGTGCCGCTTGGCACCGAACACTATCTGCTGATCGTCTTCGTCTCGGTGATCGGTTCCGCGGCTACGGCGGGCCTCACCGGCGCCACCGTCATGTTGACGCTGACCCTATCGACCCTGGGCCTGCCACTCGAAGGCGTTGGCCTGCTGCTGGCTATCGACCCGATCCTCGACATGGGCCGTACCGCAGTCAATGTCGCCGGTCAGGCGCTGGTGCCCACCATCGTGGCGAAGCGCCAGGGCATCCTCAATCAGGCTGTTTACGACAATGGCAAGGCCATAGAAGACCTCGACGTGGACGCCGTCCCGGCGGAATAGCAAAAGCCAGCATCAGTGGAATAGGGGAGGCACCAGCCTCCCCTATTCTGTATTTGGAGCAGCCTCTTGAAGCGAGGGCCTACCGCCAACCCACCATCAACTTTTCCAGCCCGTGGAAGTGATAAACATTGCCGTAGCGCGGCGTCTCCATGATCCGCAGCTTCGGCAGCCGCTGGAACAGCACGCCCATCGCTTCCTGCAGCTCGATCCGCGCCAGCGGCGCGCCGATGCAGAAATGGATGCCGGCGCCAAAGCTGACATTGGCTCCATCATTGCGGAATGGGTCAAACCGGTCGGCATGGGCAAAGCGTACCGGGTCGCGATTGGCCGCGCCCAGCATCAGACCGATCACATCGCCCTTGCGCAGGGCAATCCCCGCCACCTCGGTGTCCATCAGGGCATAGCGCGTGAACAGGTGTAGTGGTGCATCGAAACGCAGGCATTCCTCCACCGTCGCCTCCGCCTGCTCCGGCGTCGCGAAAAGGGTCTGTGGGTCGAGCCCGCTTTCGAGGATCGACTTCACACCATTGCCGGTCGTATGCACCGTGGCCTCATGCCCGGCATTGAGCAGCAATATTGCCGTCGACATCACCTCTTCGTCGCTTAGCACATCGCCGTCGCGGTCTGTCGTCAGCATATGGGTGAGCAGGTCCTCGCGCGGCGCCTTGCGCCGTTCGGCAATCACTTCACGTAGATAAGCCATGAAATCGACCGCCGCCTGATTGGCGTCGAGTTCGGTCTCGCGGGTGACACTGTACATGTACATGGTCACCATGCGGTTGGACCAGTTGAGCAATTGCGGCGCCATCTCCGCCGGCAGCCCGATCATTTCGGCAATGACAATGGCTGGAATGGGGGCCGCGAAAGCCTCGATCAGGTCCACGTTCTCCCCGCCCTCGAACCCGTCGATGATCTCGTTTGCCAGTTGCCGTATCCGCGGCCGCAACTGCTCCACCTGCCGCGACACGAAGGCGCGGTTGACCAGCGTCCGCAGCCGCGTATGGGCTGGCGCTTCAAGGTTCAGCAGCGAGTGTTTCTCCGTGAGGTCAAAACCCGCCACATGCGGTTTGGGTGCTGGCAAGCCGACTTCTTCCCGGCTTGCCACATGCAGAATGTCCCGGCCAAATCGTTTGTCGCGTAACAGGGCGCTGACGGATTTGAAGTCGGCGAAGCACCAATGCCCGTATTCCTGCCAGAAAAAGGCCGGATGCGTCGCATGCTGACGGGCATAGAAAGGGTAGGGGTTCTGGAAGAATGCCGGATCCTGTGGCTGCGCGCTCGCGCGGAGATGTGTCGGGACATCGGTGATCGGCTTGACTTGGATAATGGCGGCCATGGTCTCGAACTGGGTGACGCTTTTGATCGGTTGGTCAAATCTAGAGTTTGATGGGCAATCTGCCTATGGCCTCTTAACCTTGCTCCCGGCGAAAAAATCGCTAGGGAAGGGGCGAACAATTTCGAGGAGCACTTTTTCCGTGAGCGACATCACATATTCCGAGGCTATCGAGGCCATCTACGCCTCGATCCGCGCCGACAACGAAGACCTCGACACCCACATTGCCGCCCTCAAAGGCGCCATGGCTCGCGAAGGCGTCAAGGAAGCCACCTTCGAAACCGCCAAGCTTGCGCAGGGCAATCGCCAGGGCCGCAAACTCATGCAGGCCTACTTCCGCAAGAAGGGCGTGGCGGTCACCTTCGCCTGATTTGAATAGATTTCGCGGCATTCACCTTACAGCGACAACCTGGACCCTTCCTATTGAAGCCCGCCTCATTGCCGCCTATCTGTGCCTTTACCGCCCGTTAAGGTGGTATCGCCTGCAATCGGCCGTCGCGCTGATTCGATTTTCCGGCATGTTTGCCTGCCTCTCCGAGTGCGCGTTCGGGGCAGGGGACGTGTCCAACCAACCAAGCCTGCCGCCCGGTCCGCGACCCGGGGCATGGCCAAGGGGCAAACTATGCGGGATCCGCACGATCTTTACATGAACACGCTCGTACCCATGGTGGTCGAGCAGTCGAACCGTGGCGAACGCGCCTTCGACATCTATTCGCGGCTTCTCCGCGAGCGCATCATCTTCGTGACCGGCGTGGTCGAGGACAATATGGCCTCGCTCATCGTGGCCCAGCTTCTGTTCCTCGAATCAGAGAACCCGAAGAAGGAAATCGCCATGTACATCAACTCGCCCGGCGGCGTGGTGACGGCTGGCCTTTCCATCTATGACACCATGCAGTTCATTCGCCCGGCCGTTGCTACCATGGTCATGGGCCAGGCAGCTTCCATGGGTTCGCTGCTGCTCGCGGCGGGCGAAGCCGGCATGCGCACCTCGCTGCCGAATTCCCGCGTCATGGTTCACCAGCCTTCTGGTGGCTTCCAGGGTCAGGTCACTGACATTCTGATTCATGCCAAGGAAGTCGAGGGCTTGAAGCGCCGTCTTAATCAGATTTATGAGAAGCATACCGGCCGTACCTACGAGGAAATCGAGAATGCTCTCGAGCGCGATCGTTTCCTCTCGCCTGAAGAGGCCAAGGCTTTCGGCCTGATCGACACGGTCATGGAAAAGCGTGCCATCCCCGAGGCATCCGCCTGACCTTGACGCGCGTTAAGCACATTGCTGATGCGCCGTGGACTGTGATCCAAGCGCAATTGCACCCAGCCGGAACGGCCTTTAAGGTCGTTTCGGCTTAGACTTTCTTTATGCCTTGAGCGTTAGCTTGCCTGTTAACGCTTGAATTTGGGGGTGCTCAACCCCCGGGAGTGACTGGATGTCCAAAGAGACCACCAACGGCGAAACCTCCAAGAACACGCTTTACTGCTCGTTCTGCGGCAAGTCGCAGCACGAAGTACGCAAGCTGATCGCCGGTCCGACCGTGTTCATCTGCGATGAATGCGTCGAGCTGTGCATGGACATCATCCGCGAAGAGAACAAGACCTCCATGGTCAAGTCCTCCGAAGGCGTGCCCACCCCTGCAGAGATCTGCAAGGTGCTGGACGATTACGTCATCGGTCAGTTCCGCGCCAAGCGGAACCTCGCGGTCGCTGTCCACAACCATTACAAGCGCCTGCACCACGCAGCCAAGAATCAGGACGTGGAACTTTCCAAGTCCAACATTCTGCTGATCGGCCCGACCGGTACCGGCAAGACCCTGCTGGCCCAGACGCTGGCGCGTATTCTCGATGTGCCCTTCACCATGGCCGATGCCACTACGCTCACCGAAGCCGGTTATGTCGGCGAGGACGTGGAAAACATCATCCTCAAGCTGTTGCAGTCGGCCGATTACAATGTCGAGAAAGCTCAGCGCGGCATCGTCTATATCGACGAAGTCGACAAGATTTCCCGCAAGTCGGACAATCCCTCCATCACCCGGGACGTCTCGGGCGAAGGCGTGCAGCAGGCCCTGCTCAAGATCATGGAAGGCACTGTTGCCTCCGTGCCCCCGCAGGGCGGCCGCAAGCATCCGCAGCAGGAATTCCTGCAGGTGGACACGACCAATATCCTGTTCATATGTGGCGGCGCCTTTGCCGGCCTCGACAAGATCATCTCGGCCCGCGGCGAAGGCTCGGGCATCGGTTTCTCAGCCACCGTTAAGGACCCGAATGACCGTCGCGTCGGCCAGGTCCTGGCCGATGTCGAGCCCGAGGATCTGGTCCGCTTCGGCCTGATACCGGAATTCATCGGTCGTCTGCCGGTTCTTGCGACCCTGGACGATCTCGATATTCCGGCCCTGATCGAGATCCTGACCGCGCCCAAGAACGCACTGGTCCGCCAGTATCAGCGCCTGTTCCAGATGGAAGAGATCGAGCTGACCTTCCACGAGGATGCCCTCAAGGCCATCGCCGAGAAGGCCATCCAGCGCAAGACCGGCGCCCGTGGCCTGCGCTCGATCATGGAGGCCATCCTGCTCGACACCATGTACGACTTGCCCTCGCTCGAGGGCGTGGAAGAAGTGGTGATCTCGGAAGAGGTGGTGAAGGGCAAGGACGTGCGTCCGCTCTACATCTATTCCGAGCGCAAGAAGGACGAGGCTCCGGCCACAGCCTAAACAAAAGCGCAAACGAACCAATCGTTTACGGCCTCCGGCATAAAATGCCGGAGGCCGTCGCTCTTTGACGGTCGTCAGAAGGCGGCAGCTATATTGGCACCACGCTGATGTGCGATTTAGCGCCGGGGTTGCCCAGTCCGGTCAGGGGGATGACGGCATCCAGTCGGTTTACCGCCGCGCCACAACGCCTTCTGACAGGCCAAGGCCAGCGGCCGCGACTGTGCCATCATTGGGCAGGCCCTGGCCGCGTGAGCTTACCCTTCCGTCACGAACTCCACCGGTCCGGGCTCTTCCCCCATGATCGAGCGGCCAAAGAGGCTCGCCACCAGGTCCACCATCAGCGTTGCGCTTTTCCCGCCATGATCGAGGAAAGGGTTGAGTTCTACCACGTCAAGCGAGCCCACCACGCCGCTGTCATGCAGCATTTCCATCACCAGATGTGCCTCGCGATAGGTAAGGCCCCCCGGCACCAGCGTGCCGCCTCCCGGCGCGATGGCAGGGTCTATTGAGTCCACATCGAAGCTGACATGCAGATGCGCGCCATCGGCCTTAGCCCTCTCGATTACCTTTTGCAGCGAAGCCACCACGCCGAGTTGATCGATCTTGCGCATGTCGACCACCTCGACACCGCGGGCCTGCACCAGCCGGCGCTCCTCGCGGTCGATGGAGCGTGCTGCAAAAATGGTCACGTTGCGCGGATCGATCCGCCCGAGCCAGTCGCCTGTGAAACTCTCATCGAATTCCGGCTCGCCGCAGAGCAGCGCCAGCGGCATACCGTGCAGATTGCCTGAAGGCGAGGTTTCGGGGGTGTTGTAGTCGGCATGAGCGTCGATCCAGAGCACATGCACCGGCTTGCCGGTCAGCGCGCAATGCCGTGCGGCTGCCGACACGGTGCCCATGGCAATCGAATGGTCCCCGCCCAGGAAGACCGGGAAATTGCCCTCACTGAGTATGGCCAGCCCGGCATCGCTGGCGCGCGCCGCCAGATCCAGCACATCCGCCTTCCGCTCCTCAGGCAGGCGGGTGCTGGAGGGATTGGTGGAAATGTCGGGGTGGGGCCGCCGCAAATCACCGTGATCGGCAATGGTGTGCTCCAGCTCGATCAGCGCCTCGATCAGTCCGGCAACGCGCAGAGCTTCGGGGCCCATGCCGCATCCCCTCACGGAGGCACCGGAAGCGGTGGCGATGCCGAGAATGTCGATGCGCTGCGGGCGAGGAAGGACGTTCATGATTGGGTTCCAGGAGTGTCACGATTCGAAACATAGGGGATCGATCCGGTCCAGCCCAGCATGCACATCCTTTCGGGATGCAAGGCACACCGGTGTTTCCGGCTTGCGGACATATCTCCTGTGCGAAGTAACGCTAACGGTCACAAAAGCGCAAAGGTTGACTTGCGGGCGGGGTGGTCCACCCTATTTATTAACCTGAATCGCCCAGCCTCGAGAGGATTGGGCAGTCGCAATACGGGCGCGCTACCAATTCCTCCCTCCGGCGCGCCGCGGAAAGGAAATGTGATGTCGGAAGTTACCTCCACCGGCGAAACAAGCCGGGACCGGGTTTACCCGGTCCTCCCCCTGCGCGACATCGTCGTCTTCCCCGGCATGATCGTGCCGCTGTTCGTTGGCCGTGAGAAATCGGTCAAGGCGCTGGAAGAAGTCATGCGCGACGACAAGCACATTCTCGTCGTGACGCAGAAGAATGCGCAGGATGATGATCCGGCGCCGGATCAGATTTATCCCACCGGAACCATCGCCACGGTGCTGCAGCTGCTCAAGCTCCCCGATGGTACCGTCAAGGTACTGGTGGAGGGGCTCAATCGCGCCACCATCGACCAGTACCTGCAGACCGAGGACTATTTCGAGGCCGAGGCGTCCATCCTGCCGGAACCCGAGGAAGACGCCACCGAGGTCGAGGCACTCGCTCGCTCGGCGCAATCCGAGTTCGAGAACTACGTCAAGCTCAACAAGAAGATTTCGGCCGAAGTCGTCGCTGCGGTCGGTCAGATCGACAATGCCAGCAAGCTGGCCGACACCATCGCCAGTCACCTCGTCATCAAGATACCTGAAAAGGAAGACCTGCTGCTGACCATCTCGGTCATCGAGCGGCTCCAGAAGGTCATCGGCCTGATGGAAGGCGAGATTGGCGTTCTGCAGGTGGAAAAGCGCATTCGCTCCCGCGTCAAGCGGCAGATGGAAAAGACCCAGCGTGAATACTATCTCAACGAGCAGATGAAGGCGATCCAGCGCGAGCTGGGCGATGGCGAGGATGGCGCCAACGAAATCACCGAGCTCGAGGAGCGCGTCGCCAAGACCAAGCTTTCCAAGGAAGCTAGGGCCAAGGCCGAGGGCGAGATCAAAAAGCTCAAGGGCATGAGCCCGATGTCGGCCGAAGCCACTGTCGTCCGTAACTATCTTGATACGCTTCTGGGCCTGCCCTGGGGCAAGAAGACCAAGGTCAAGCGCGATCTAGCGCTGGCGGAAAAGGTCCTGGATGCCGATCACTACGGTCTCGACAAGGTCAAGGAACGCATTCTGGAATATCTGGCAGTGCAGGCCCGTACCGGCACGCTCAAGGGCCCGATTCTCTGCCTCGTCGGCCCTCCGGGGGTCGGCAAGACCTCGCTGGGCAAGTCGATCGCCAGGGCAACGGGCCGTGAGTTCGTGCGCATGGCCCTTGGCGGCGTGCGCGACGAAGCCGAGATTCGTGGCCACCGCCGCACCTATATCGGTTCCATGCCTGGCAAGATCATTCAGTCGCTCAAGAAAGTGGGCAAGAACAACCCGCTGTTCCTGCTCGACGAGATCGACAAGATGGGCCAGGACTTCCGCGGCGATCCGTCGTCAGCCCTGCTCGAAGTGCTCGATCCCGAACAGAACAACTCGTTCAACGATCACTACCTGGAAGTCGATTTCGATCTTTCCGACGTGATGTTTGTGACCACTTCGAACACGCTCAACATTCCCGGCCCGCTGATGGACCGCATGGAGATCATCCGCCTCTCCGGTTACACCGAAGAGGAAAAGCACGCGATCGCCAAGCAGCACCTGATCCCTGAGACGGCGAAGGAAAATGGTCTTGCCCAAGGCGAATTCGTGCTCTCCGACGAGATGCTGATGAAGGTTGTTCGCGGCTATACCCGCGAAGCCGGCGTCCGCAATCTCAAGCGCGAAATCTCCAAGCTGATGCGCAAGGCTATTACCGAACTGGTCCGAACCAAGGTTAAGTCAATCGAAATCACCGAAGAAAAGCTGGCCGAATATCTGGGGCCGATGATCTTCAAGCATGGTGAGATCGAGGCTGAGGCACAGGTTGGCCTCGTGACCGGTCTGGCTTGGACTTCGGTCGGTGGCGAGATGCTCACCATCGAAGGCGTGATGACGCCCGGCAAGGGCCGCATGTCGGTTACCGGCAACATCAAGGAAGTGATGAAGGAATCGCTGACCGCTGCCCAGGCCTATGTGAAATCCCGCTGCATCGACTTTGGCATCAAGCCGCCCATGTTCGACACACGAGATATCCACGTCCACTTGCCCGAAGGTGCCACCCCCAAGGATGGACCGTCGGCCGGTATTGGCCTGGCCACCGCCATTGTCTCGGTGATGACCGGTATCCCAGTGCGCAATGATGTCGCCATGACCGGCGAGATCACGCTGCGGGGTAGGGTACTGCCCATCGGCGGCCTGAAGGAAAAGCTCCTTGCGGCCCTGCGTGGCGGCATCAAAACCGTGCTGATCCCTGAGGAGAACGTCCGCGACCTCGTCGAGATCCCGGACATCGTCAAGGAAGGCATGGAAATTGTGCCAGTCAGCCGCATGGACCAGGTGATCGAGCGCGCCCTGGTGCGCAAGCCGGAGCCCATCGAGTGGAACTTCGACGCCGAACCGGCGGTCGCCGCCAAAGTCGACCCGGCGGAAGATACCACCGCCAGTCTGACGCACTGATCGCAGTCCGTCAGCAGATGCTCGAACGAACAGAATGGCGACCATCGGGTCGCCATTCTCGTGTCTGGTTCAGCCGCAGAAGCTTATCGGGGCATAACCTCGCCAGTATGGCTGTTCGTCGATATCGATTCGGCACTGACGCTACGCGGTATGTAGAGATGCTCGACGCCAATTTCCGCAGGAACATACTTGCCACGGTGCAGCCAGAATTCTTCGCCACAGGCCGCCCGCGCCATCTCGACCATGGCATGCATCTGCGAGGCATCGCGGGAGGTCATCTCCACCCACACGAACCCTCGGCCGGTGGACGGCTGGCGGGTAAAGCGCACGCCGATCCCCTGACCCGGCATCAACTTCATTTCCGGCACATGGCGTCGCAGCCTGCCAATGAAATCAACGGCATATATATCGGGAACGCACACTTCCATATTGCGCACCCGCCGGCGGGTGTCGCGGAAGAACTTTCCCAATAGGTGCTTGGCGGGCACGCCGGTCCACGGCGCCAGCACACGCTCGGAGGAGCCCACAATGCGTTGCTTGCCGCGCATACGCAAATTGAGCAGCAGTTTCTGAATCCAGTGCGGCGAGCCGCGCATCGGCGGGAACGGACGCCGGTCGCCGGCCTGCATGCCGGGAACCGGGTTCACGTTGTAAACCATCAACTCGTGGCTGAGCGGATACCAATGCACCGTGGTACTGAAATTGGTCTGGTACTCGCCCGCAACAAAGTCTTCCAGCCGGCTTTCCTGCTGCCACTCGATGACATTGGCTAAAAGCTGATTTGGGCGGCACCGGAACGTGACTTCGGTAACGACAATTCCACCATCGCCCCGCAGACCGTCCCAGATGGCATCATCCCGATCAGAGTGCTTCTCTTCGCCGCTGCTATCGACATAGCGGATGGAAGCAATCAGGTCATAAATCGAGATGTGCTCGGCGCTGCTGCCATGCACCTCGGCAAAAAAACAAGCACCAGCGGATATATCGACAAACTCGGGCAGGGTGGCAATGGTCAATTGCCGGGGCACGAGATAGTCGAGAATGGTTCGCAAAGTGGTGCCGGCCTTGACGGACAGCAGGCCGTCCTCAAGCGCGAGAATGCCGGAATAATGTTCCATGACCAGTTGGTCAGTTGCCACCCGGTCGTTGAACCACAGAAAGTAACCCCGCCCGATGGCGTGATACGGTCGGCCGCTGCGCACTGTGTCGCGGATGACGTCAAGCGATCTGGCATTGACGACACGAACGGGGGTTTCGAAGAACTCAGGCAGCATCCTGCCCGCCGTCCAGCCGCTCAACCGGCGGACCTTGTCCGTCGATACGGTCACGTCATGCGCGAGAAACCAGAGCGTGGAGGGGATTGCCTTTGCGGCCAGCCTGGACAACAATCGCGGCGCCAGCCTTATGGAGCGCCCGGCAAGCTCGGCGGCATAGCGAAAATATGCTTCCGAGGTGACGTTGAGATCGCCCAAATTGACAATTTCGTCGGCTACGCCGGCCTCGATTAGCGCGAGGAGCTGGTGTGCAAGGTCTTCGACATGGATGAGGTTGAAGGTGCGGTCCCTGAGCCCGACTGGCGCCAGACGCATCGCATCCACGATGCCGCTGGACCACTGCATGCCCGGCCCCATCACCACAGTCGGCCGGACGATCAGGTAGGCGATGCCCTTGGCCGTGCAAGCCTCGATCACCCGCGCTTCCTCGCTCAGCTTTAGCCTTGTATAGGCGTCGAGCCCCCCTCGGTCCGATAGCACGCTGTCCTCGCCCTGCACCTTATGTTCGAGCGGGTCGAGCGCCGCATAGACAACCTGCGAGCTGAAATAGACGAAAAGCCCGCATTGGGCGGGATCGAGCAGGGCAAGCAGCCGCTCGGTCGTGGCCCTGTTGGTGTCGAGGAAGGCTTTTCCGCGTGCCTTGCTGTCGAGCGCAGCATGGATGACCACTCGGGCCCCGCTGACGACCGCCGCCAGGGTCCGCGAATCGTCAAACCGAACTGCATTGACCTGGCTCGGCACCGGAACAGGCATACGCCTATATACTGCCGAAATACTGTGTCTGGCTGCAAAGGTACGGGTCAGCTGCCGCCCGATACCCCCTCCCGCACCCACCAGACAAATCCGCACCGGTTACGTCTCCTCAGTCATCTGCCGCGGCGACGAAGCCGATTAATTTTGGCCGGCTCACACGGACGCCGTGTAGCGGCGTGCACCGGCCTTTGCTGCATCGATGGTGGCTTCGATGAAGTGAACAGCAGTTTCCAGACCCTTTTCCTCCGACAGCGCTTTGCCAATGGCCTTGGCATTGGCGGCCATAGCCTTGTTGGAGCTCAGCTGGTGAAGGGCATCGGCCAGGATTTCGGGCGTCAGCGTGCGCAGGCGTACGGGTGCTGGTCCGCAGCCAAGAGCACGCACGCGGCGGCCCCAATAGCGCTGGTCATAGGCCTGGGGAACGGTAAAGGTCGGTCTTCCGGCCCGCAGGCCCGCTGCCGTGGTGCCAGCACCACCATGGTGCACCACACCAGAGGTCAGCGGAAAAAGCCTGTCATGCGGGGCTTCTGAAACCGCAAACACCGTCTTGGGCAGGTCGGCGGGGTTGATGCCGCCCCAGCCGCGCGAAACGATGGCACGTCCGCCCCACTGCTCCAGCGCCGAACGCAGGATGTGGGTGTTTCGCTCAGCGCCGAACGGCATTGATCCAAAGCCGATATAGACCGGCGGCGGGCCGGCATCGAGGAACTGCCGCAATTCGGCAGAGGGCGTCCAGTCGGTATTGTCTTCGAGAAACCAGAAACCGGTCACGACGGCCGTCTGCGGCCAATCCCTTGGACGGGGGGACACGATGGCCGAGAAATTGTAGAGGGTGGGCAGGTTATTGCCATTGCTGTCGCGGAACAGTCCACCGCGCTTGCGCGGCCCCAGGCCCATCAATTGCTTGCGCACCCGGTCGCGCGGCATATCGTAATATGCCTGTTGCAGGTTCATAGCGATGTAGCTGAGCTTGTTGAAGGTCGGGCCCAGATCCGGCACTTCATAAGCGCAAATGGGAAATTCGCGTGTTGGGTTCAGGGGCTGCATCGCCGTCATGACGACTGGAATGTCCAGCGCTTCGGCAATGTCGATACCGAAGCTGGTATTGATATTGACCACGATCGCATCGGCCCCCTGCGCCATGGCCCAGGCGTTGCGCGCGGCGCGCTCGACCAGGGCCTGGCCTTCCCGCAGCAATTGCGGGAAGTGATGCAGTTTCATCTGGCTGATAGCGTTGTCGAAGCGCGATTCCTGGAGCCAGTCCTGGATTCTCGTGCCCAAGCTGTGAAATTCGATGCCGTGCGAGGCGACCAGTTCCTCGAAATCAGAATTGGTGCCCACCACGACGTCATGGCCGTCCTGTTGCAAAGCCTTGGCCAATGCCAGATAGGGCCGGACGTCGCCCGACGTGCCAATTGTAGCGATCGCGACGCGTTTTCCCATACACCCTACCTGAAGCTTCTGGGCCGCTCAGCGACCGACAAAGCCGTTACATGTAAAGACGCGGCGCCATTTACAAGGCTGGTCGGAGAACTTAATAAGGCACTGGCCACGCGCGTTCGTGGTAGCAGAAGACATTTCACAAGGGCAAGAGACATGGCGTCTCCGTTCACTATTGCATGGTTTGGAGCACTGCTCGCCGGCAATCCGGTGGCGGCCCCTACGGCAGCGGCAGCAAGCGCCCGATAGCTCTTCCCATATGGCCAATGTGTGGCCGGGAAGAGCCGAATAAATCCTGCCTCCGGCCCATCAGATGCGGCCGCTTAACCCGTCTAAAACCATAATTCCGCGATAATCGGCCTCTCTTATGGAGGCGTAGCGCTTCCGCGCATCGCGGCCAGCATCCGGCCCCAGCAGGCCAAATGAGGACAAAATGAGCGAAGTTTTCCATCGCATCCGCCGTCTGCCGCCTTATGTGTTCGCTCATATCGATCCGATCAAGGCCAAGGCGCGCGCAGAAGGCGTGGACATCATTGACCTGGGCATGGGCAATCCCGACATGCCGACGCCCGATCATATCGTCGCCAAACTGCAGGAAACGGTGAAGGACGGTCGTACCCACCGCTATTCCACTTCGCGCGGCATCTATGGCCTGCGCAAGGCCCAGGCCAGTTATTACGGTCGCCGCTTCGGCGTGAAGCTCAACCCCGATACCCAGGTCGTGGCTACTCTGGGGTCCAAGGAAGGCTTTGCCAATATGGCCTCGGCCATCACCGCGCCAGGCGACGTGGTGTTGGTGCCCAATCCCACCTATCCTATCCACTCCTTCGGCTTCATCATGTCCGGCGGTGTCGTCCGCTCCATGCCGGCCGATCCGAATGAGGACTTCATGCGCTCGCTGGATCGCGCCGTGCGACACTCGATCCCCAAGCCCATCGCGCTGGTTATGAACTATCCGGCCAATCCGACCGCTTATACCGCCGACCTCGATTTTTACATCGAGGTGGTCAAGTATTGTAAGGCCAATGACATTTTCATTCTCTCGGACCTTGCCTATTCCGAGATCTATTTCGACGAGCACAGTCCCCCGCCCTCCGTGTTGCAAGTGCCCGGTGCCATCGACATCACCGTCGAATTCACATCCATGTCCAAGACCTATTCCATGCCCGGCTGGCGCGTGGGCTTCGCCGTGGGCAATGAGCGCCTGATCGCGGCTCTGGCGCGCGTGAAGTCCTATCTCGACTATGGCGCCTTCACCCCCATCCAGGTCGCCGCCGTCGCCGCCCTCAATGGTTCAGACGATGTGATCGACGAGGTTCGCAAGGTCTATAAGCACCGCCGCGATGTGATGGTGGAAAGCTTTGGCCGCTCCGGCTGGACCATTCCAGTACCCAAGGCGACCATGTTCGCCTGGGCGCCGATCCCGCCGCAGTTCGCCGATCTTGGCTCGCTCGAATTCGCCAAACTGCTCGTGCAGGAAACCGGTGTTGCCGTCGCTCCCGGCGTCGGCTTCGGCGAATATGGCGATCAATATATCCGTCTCGCCTTTGTTGAAAACGAACAGCGCATCCGCCAGGCCGCGCGCAACATCAAGAAGCTGCTCGGCTCCAAGCCGGGGCAGGGCAATGTCGTGCCGCTCTCCACAGCGAGCAAGTAGAGCGGGCTCGGGGAGGCGGTGATCCCGCCTCCTACGATATTTGGGATAGTCCGGTGAATTCAGGTGTGAGCACTGTGATGCAGTGCGGCTACTTCGATAGGGGCGTATGCCGCTCCTGCACCCTAATGGGCACACCACACGACACCCAGATAGCCGCCAAGACGGAGCGTGCCCGCGCGCTGCTTGCCGCGTGGCCGGATGCACTCTGGCTGCCGCCGATGGTAGGCAGCGACAGAGGGTTTCGCAACCGGGCCAAGATGGTCGTTGGCGGCACCGCGGACAATCCCACCCTTGGCATTCTGGACGAGGGGCGGCATGGGGTGGACCTAACCGCGTGCGGCATTATCTCAGCCGGCCTGCGTGCCGCGTTCGGGCCGATCGCCGCCTTCATCGCCCGCGCCTGCATTGTTCCCTATGACATCCCCACGCGCCGTGGAGAACTCAAGCATGTACTGCTGACCGAGTCCCCCGACGGCGAGATGATGCTACGCTTCGTGCTGCGCTCGACCGAACCGCTTGGCCGCATGCGCAAGCACCTGTCTGGCCTGCTCGCCGACTTGCCGTGCCTCTCCGTTGTCACAGCCAATCTGTTGCCCCAGCACAAGGCAGTGCTTGAGGGCGATGAGGAGATTGCGCTGAGTGGTGGACAGACGCTCGCAATGCGCCTCGATGGGGTGCTCCTGCATTTGCGACCGGGCAGCTTTTTCCAGACCAATACGGAAATTGCCATGGGTCTTTATGCGCAGGCCAGGGAGTGGATCGACGAGATTGCTCCCCGGACCGTTTGGGACCTGTACTGTGGTGTGGGCGGGTTCGCACTTCATGTCGCTGCCCCCGGCCGCCTGGTCCACGGCGTGGAAGTGAGCGCAACGGCCGTCGAGTCTGCACGCTTGAGCGCGTCCGAGGCGGGGCTCAGGGATGTCACTTTTGCGGTGGGCGATGCGACAACATTGTCCCCTACCGAGCCACCCGACGCGATCATAGTAAACCCGCCGCGAAGAGGGCTCGGCGAGAAATTATGCGCAACGCTGGAGGGCTCCGGCATTCCCGCGATCGTCTATTCGAGCTGCAACGCCATCACGTTGGCCCGGGACATCGCCGCCATGCCCGCCTATATGCCGCAGCGCATCCGCCTGTTCGACATGTTCCCCCAGACTGACCACTACGAGACCATGGTGCTGCTCATCCGACGCTGATCTCGGTGATATTCGTATCGGAACCTGTTCGGATACACCGGTAGAAATTACATGACATGAATTGTCACCTTTTGTAAGAGAAGCAATCTCCGTGCGAAGGGTGACCCATGCATCTCCATTCATTCGTCCTATCTCCCGCAATCGGCCTGACCATGGCTGTCGTCGCGCAGGCGCAGTCTTTCCCCACCACCATTCCCCACGCCTATGGCGAGACCACCATTCCCGCCAAGCCGCAACGCATCGTCACCTGGGGTTGGGCTGCGCAGGATGCCGTCATCGCGCTGGGCGAGGTGCCGGTCGGTATTCCCCACTTCAGTTATGGTGGCGATGAAAACGGCGCGCTGAATTGGACCAAGGATGCCGTAGCGGCTCTGGGCGCCGATTTCCCCACCATCCTCCCCGACGGTTTCGAAGCGCCCGTTGAAGCCATCGCGGCCTTGCAGCCGGACCTGATTGTCGCTGTTTATTCGGGCCTTTCGGCGGAAGAATATGAAGTCCTCAGCGGCATTGCGCCGGTTGTGGCCTTCCCCGAAACGGCCTGGAGTACGCCCTGGCAGCAGACTATTGCCATTACTGGTGAAGCCATGGGCAAGAAGACCGAGGCCGAGGCGCTGGTCGCCGAACTCGAGCAGTTTATTGCAGACGAGACCGCCAAATACCCCGAGGTGGCCGGCGCCAGCTTTGCTACGGTCTCGGAATACAATGGCGAAGTCGCCGTTTATGCCAACCTCGATAGCCGGGTGAAGTTCTTGAACGACATTGGCCTTGTGCCGTCCCCAGCAGTCACCGAACTGGCGCAGGGCGAGAGTTTCTACTTTTCGCTGAGCTTTGAAAGCTTCGAGCAGCTGACAGCCGACGCCCTGGTTTCCTATTTTGAAACGCCCGAGACCGACGCCGCATTCTTCAGCAACCCCGTCATTGCCCTGCATCCGCAGGTTCAGGAAGGTGCCGTGGCCCATGTCGTTGGCGCCGAACTGATCAATTCGATCTCTCCGCCCAGCGCCCTGTCGCTGAAATGGGGCTATCCGCAATACATCAAGCTGATCGCCGACGCCGTCAAAGCCGGCCAGGCGGAATAATCCCGATGGGCCGACCTGCAGATCGGCCCATTTTCCTTGTCGAACTCCTATTGACGGCTAGGCGAATTCCTATGCACATGTCGCCCCCATGAGCGATATCCAGTCTTTCCGCCAAGCCGTCGAATCCTTCATCTCCGCAAGGGGTTGGACTCCAACACGGTTTGGCCGCATCGTCGCGGGCGATCCGCTATTCGTGTTCGACCTGCGCGACGGCCGCGAGCCACGCACGGAGACGCGGGGCCGTATCCTCAAGGCCATGGCCGAGTTCGGCGATGCCGACCGTCAGGCCCCCCTTCGCGTTGGTGTCGCGGGTCTGGGCAATGTCGGCGCGACGCTGGTTCGCATCCTGCAAAAGGACGGCGCCGAACTGACGCGAAAACTTGGCCGCCAATTGGAGGTCGTCGCCGTTGCCGCCCGCTCGCGTTCCCGCGACCGTGGTATTGATATTTCCGGGCTCGAGTGGTTCGACGATCCGGTGGCGCTGGCCAAGTGGGACGGCATCGACCTCTTCGTCGAACTGATAGGCGGCGAGGATGGCCCGGCTTTTGCGGCTGTCAAGGCTGCGCTGGAGATCGGTCGTCCGGTGGTCACCGCCAATAAGGCCCTGCTGGCCAAGCATGGCGTGACGCTGGCCCGCCTGGCCGAGGAATCAGGCGCCCAGCTTGGCTTCGAGGCCGCGGTTGCCGGCGGCATTCCCGTCATCAAGACGCTTCGTGAAGGCCTTGGCACCGCACGCATTGCCAAGGTTTTTGGCATCATGAATGGCACCTGCAACTACATCCTTACGCGCATGGGCAATGAGGGTATTACCTTTGCCGATTGCCTCAAGGACGCGCAGGCTCTGGGCTACGCCGAGGCTGACCCGACATTTGACGTCGAGGGGTTCGATACCGCCCATAAGCTTTCGATCCTAGCCACGCTCTGCTTCGGCTATGAGATCGCGCCCGACAAGATGCGGGTGGAAGGCATTTCCGGCATCACCCAGCACGATATTCAGGTGGCTGCCGATCTCGGTTACAAGATCAAGCTCCTCGGTATTGCCGAGCGCACTGAAAACGGCATTGAACAGCGCGTGCATCCCACCTTCGTGCCCAAGGGCAGCGCCATTGCCGGCGTCGATGGGGTGATGAACGCCGTCGCGCTCGAAACCGACCATGTGCACGAACTGCTGTTGGCTGGCCCCGGCGCCGGTGGTCCGCCGACGGCATCCTCGGTTCTGTCGGACATTCTCGACATCGCCCGTGGCACCCGCGTGCCGCCGCTGGGCGTGCCCAGCGATGAGCTTCTGCCCTACCGCGAAGCGCCCAGCCGCGCCCATGTGGGTGGCTTCTATATCCGCCTCAGCGCCAAGGACGTCGCTGGTGCACTGGCCGCCATCGCCACGCGCATGGGGGAAAAGTCGATTTCGATCGATTCTGTCATCCAGCGGTCGGATTTGAGTGCAAAAGCGGTGGCGCCCGACGGGTCTCCGACCCGCACCGTCGTCATGATCACTCAACAGACTTTGGAATCATCGGTGCGCGAAGCGCTTGCGCAGATTGCTGCGGATGGGTTCATAGTCGGTGAACCGCAATTGATCCGCATCGAAATGCTCTGACCCCTGAGGGGGCGTGAGGCCCCCGGGGGGAAATATGAAGCTCAGCAAGGTTGAAGACGGCAGGAACCCGGCAAATCTGCACCGGACCTTGACGCTGGAAATGGTCCGCGTCACCGAGCGGGCCGCTACTGCCGCCGCCGAATGGCGCGGCAAGGGCAATGAAAAGGCCGCTGATGAAGCCGCCGTCGCCGCCATGAAAGCCGAACTCGACCAGTTGGCCATATCGGGCCGCATCGTCATCGGCGAGGGCGAGCATTTCGAATGCGACGAGCTCTATGTCGGCCAGGCGGTCGGTGAAGGGCAGGGGCCCGAAGTCGACATAGCCGTAGACCCGCTTGAAGGCGTCACCCTTTGCGCGAAGAATCAACCCGATTCTCTCGTGGTTCTTGCCATGGCCGAGCGCGGTGGCCTGCTTAACGTCGCCCGTAACGTCTATATGCACAAGATTGCCATCGGCGCCGAATATCCCGCCGAGACGGTCCATATCGAATGGTCGGCTACCGAGAACGTGAAGGCACTGGCCAAGGCCAAGGGTGTCCCAATCTCCGAAATCACTGCCATCGTGCTCGACCGCCCGCGCCACGGTGGCCTCCTCGAAGAGCTGCGAACGGCTGGCGTGTCGGTAAAACTTCTCAGTGACGGGGACATTGCCGGGGTCATCCATGCCGTGAACACAGCCGATACCGGGGTCGACATCTATCTCGGTTCCGGTGGCGCTCCCGAAGGTGTGCTGGCCGCCGCGGCCCTTCGCTGCATTGGCGGGCAGATGCAGGGCAGGCTAATCCTCGATACGCCCGACAAGCGCATGCGCGCCAAGGAAATGGGTATCGAAGACCCGAACCGGATTTATGACGTGACGGAACTGGCGGCCGGGGACGTCCTCTTCTCCGCCACGGGCATTACGGACGGCTCGCTTGTCGAAGGCGTTCGCCTTCGTCGCGGCAGCGTGGAAACGTCCACCGTCGTCATGCGATCCTGGAGCCAGACCACAAGGTGGATCAAGGCGCGGCATGCAAGGTAGCCGCAAGCGCGGTGACAGGGGTGTTTGACGTCCACCACTTCCCCCCGCCGCTAAAATCCCATAACCCTCTCCCATGCCCGAAACCCCGCGTTCATTCCTCGAAATCACCAGCTCGGTTTCCGGCCGCGCCTGGGTGGATCGGCTTGATACAACTCAGGCGCGCACCGCCACCGCGATTGGCCAGCGCATCGGAATCCCCGATATTCTGGCGCGCATCATGGCCGCGCGCGGCGTGGGCCTTGAAGGGGCGGAAAGCTATCTCGAACCCTCCATCCGCAACCTCATGCCGGATCCCTCCACCCTGACCGCAATGGACGAACTGGCCGAGCGCCTGGCCCAGGCCATTGCCGACAACGAGTCCATCGCCTTGTTTGGCGATTATGACGTCGATGGCGCCTGTTCTTGCGCCCTCATGACCCGCTATCTCCGCCATTTCGGCCTCGAACCGCAGGTCCATATCCCCGACCGCATCTTTGAAGGCTATGGTCCCAATATCGCGGCCATGGACAAACTGATCGATGCCGGCGCCTCCCTGATCATCACCCTCGATTGCGGCACCACCAGCGACGGGCCTATCGCTCATGCACGGGGCCGGGGCGCTGATGTGCTGGTCATCGATCACCATCTCAGCGATCACGATCTGCCGCTGGCGACGGCGCTCGTCAATCCCAATCGCCCCGACGACATTTCCGGCCTCGGCTACCTCTGCGCCGCGGGTGTCACCTTCATGGTTCTCGTCGCGATCAACCGTGCTTTGCGTAATCGCGGCGATACCGGTTTGCCGGACCTGCTGAAACTGCTCGATCTGGTTGCACTGGCAACGGTTTGCGACGTGGTTCCGATCACTGGCCTCAACCGCGCCTTTGTGGTGCGGGGCCTCGAAGTGGCGCGGCGCGGCGAAAAACCGGGCCTGTCGGCCCTGGCGCTGGCCGCCCGCGCCAGCGGTCCGCTCAATCCCTATCACCTGGGTTTTCTTATCGGCCCGCGCATCAATGCCGGCGGTCGCATCGGCGATGCAGCGCTCGGTACGCGCCTCCTGGCCCTCGATGATGAACACCAGGCCATGGTCATCGCCGCCCAGCTGGATGAACTCAACAGTGAGCGCCAGCGCATCGAAGTCGAGGCCGTCGAAGAGGCCACGGCGACCGCAGAAGCGGAGATCGGGACCGGGGATGGACCGCCATTGCTGGTCCTTGCCTCGGCCAAATGGCATCCCGGCGTCGTTGGCCTGATTGCAGCGCGCCTGCGCGAACGCTTCGAACGACCCAGCTTTGCCATCGCTCTCAATCCCGATGGCACCGGTACGGGGTCTGGCCGTTCCATGCCAGGTGTCGATCTGGGCAGCGCGGTCATTGAGGCGGTCGAAACCGGCCTCATTCTCAAGGGTGGCGGCCACGCCATGGCGGCGGGTGTCACATTGCGGTCCGGCGATCTGGGGCCATTCCGCGCCTTCCTGGTTGAAAAGCTCGGCTCCAGCGTTGCCAGCGCCCGTGCAGCCTCGGCACTAAAGATCGACGCGGCATTGACCGCCCGCGGCGCCAGCGTCGATCTGTTGCGCAGTCTCGAAAAGGCCGGCCCCTATGGCGCCGGCAATCCCTCGCCGGTCTTCGCTTTTCCCGCTCACCGCGCGCGCTTTCCGCAGATTGTGGGGAAGGGCGGCCATGTTAGTTTCACCCTGGCATCGGACGATGGCGCGAAATTGAAGGCCATTGCCTTTCGCGCCGCCGGCACCGCCCTTGGCGACACCCTGATGCGGGACGGCGACCGGCCACTGCATTTTGCCGGCGGCTTGTCGATCGACCATTACCAGGGCCGCGAGCAGGTCCAGTTCCGTCTCACCGACATTGCCCGCCCGGCGCGCTGAGCACCAGTGGCATCCAAACCGCGCCTCGCTGCGTAGTGGAGAGACATGGGCATTGCGCATGCCGGTGCAGGACGAGTCCGCTTGCATATCCGATTGCGACGGCTAAACTATCCTGCGGTGTCCTGGGGGAGGCGACGCCTCTCCGACAGACATTTCTGACGCTTAGTGTATGGCGACGGGACAATGGCCTGCCGCTGCTTCTTGCGATAGTTGGATCAAGCGGCACAATGACAAAAACAGCCGTCGAACAGACACAGACTGGCACTTCTGCTTGGACACACTTCACCTCGTGGCTCGTAGAGCGAGTGGGTGTCTCCCTGATTGGCAAGCCGCAGCACGGCTCGTTGACTGTCATCTTTCCCAATGGCCGTACCCGCACGGTGGGGCCGGGCAGTGACGGGGAACATGCCACGCTCCGCCTCAACAATTTCCGGGTCATTACCGAGGCCATGCAGCGCGGCACAGTCGGCTTTGCCTCCGCCTACATGAATGGTCACATCGAATCCGATGACCTGACGGCGCTGTTCCGCTTCTTCCTACAGAACCGCGACATGTTCGACGAGGCCAACAAGGGTTTCTTCCGCAAGGCAGCAGGCGACCTGCATTATCACCTGTCGCGCCGCAACACGCTTGAGGGGGCCAAGAAGAACATTGCCGAGCACTATGACCTCGGCAATGATTTCTACGGGCAGTGGCTCGACCCCTCCATGACCTATTCCTCGGCCGTGTTCACCTCGGGTGACCAGAGCCTGGAGGAGGCCCAGCTTGCCAAGTACCGGCGGGTGGCTGACATGGCCGGTATTACCGAGGGGTCGTCCGTTCTGGAGATCGGCTGCGGCTGGGGTGGCTTTGCCGAAACCGTGGCGCGCCTATACAAGGCCAATTTGCGCGGCATCACCCTTTCGGCCGAACAACTCAAGTTCGGCCTCGAGCGCCTCAAGCGGCAGGGGCTGGATGAGTACGCGACGCTGGTCTTCGAGGATTATCGCCATACCCAGGGTCAGTTCGACCATATCGGCTCGATCGAGATGATCGAGGCGGTCGGCGAGGACAACTGGCCCAGCTATTTCCAGACCTTGCATGATCGGCTCAAACCCGGCGGCACCGCCGCCATCCAGGCCATCACCATCCGCGAGGAAGATTTCGACGGCTATCGCAGCGGGCCTGACTTCATCCAGCGCTATATCTTTCCCGGTGGCATGCTGCTGACCAAGAGCGTAATGAAGGAATTCGGGGATCGATATGGCCTGATCCTGGAACAGGTAGAGACCTTTGGCCTCTCTTATGCCCGCACCCTCCGGCTATGGCGGGAGCGCTTCCTGGAACGCTGGCCCATGATCGCCCCGCTCGGCTATGACGATCACTTCAAGCGCAAATGGGTTTATTACCTCTCCTATTGCGAAGCGGGGTTTACCGAGGGCGCCATTGATGTCGGCATCTACCAGTATCGCCGGCCGGCTTGAGGCGACAGAAACCTGATCCAGCATTAACATGACTTGACCAGTCATCTTACGAAGTCTAGGGAACGGGAAATTTCCTGCACCTCGGAAGGCTACGTCATGTTTCGTCCTGCTACGCTTGCCTTGACCCTGCTTGCTGCCACCACTCTTTCGGGCCTTGCACAAGAGTGGAGCTTTGTCGGCGGCGATGGCCAGACCGTCACGCTCGATGAAACCCCGCTGCGGATCATTGCCAGCCAGGACGCTGCGGCCGGCCTGATCCCGCTCGGCATCCGGCCCGTGGGCATTTACGCCGACAGCGCTGTGGCCGATGCCAAGGCCCTTCAGGGGCTGGATTTATCCGGCATAGAGATCATCGGCCAGGCCTGGGGCGAGGTCGACATCGAAAAGGCCGCGGCCCTCGAACCCGATTTGATCGTGGCCGAGTTCTGGCCGCTCGAAACCACCTGGTCCGGCGGCAATGACGTGGTCGCGGCACTCTCGCCGCTGGCGCCGATCACTGGCCCGGAGCAAGGCGCATCCATTCTGACGCTGATTGAGAACTATGAAGACCTGGCTGCGAGCCTTGGCGCAGATCTGTCAGCGCCTGACATCGCTGCCGAGAAGGCGACATTCGAAACAGCGCTCGCCGGTTTCAAGTCGGCAGTGGCCGTCAAGCCAGGGCTGACGGCGCTGGCTGTCTGGGCCGGCACGGATGCGCTTTATGTGGCCGCCACGGCCGGCTCGTCCGAACTCATGGACTTTGCCGCCTGGGGCCTCGAACTCATGGACCCCGAAGTGGCCGACGATCGCGGCTATTGGGAAACGCTCTCCTGGGAAAATGCCGATAAGTACCAGCCTGACCTGATCCTGGTGGACAACCGCTCTGCCGCGACCATGGACACCGCGCTGGCCCAGCCCACATGGACCCTGATGAAGGCCGCTGAAGTCGGCCAGGTCACCGATTGGCCTGCCTTCTGGCTGCGCAATTACGGTGCCTATGCCAGCGAACTCGACAAACTGACCGCAGCGATCAACGCAGCCGATCCTGATCTGGCGCCCTGATGCCAACGATGGCTGAAGCGGTTTCCAACCGAGCACATATTGCAGCCCGGCTCACGCTCGGGCTGCTGCTGCTTGGTGCAGCGCTGGCGGCCATCACCACGCTCTCTCTGGCCACAGGCGCCCGCGCCATTCCGCTCGAAAATGTATGGGCGGCGCTCACGGCCTTCGATCCAAATACGACCGAGCACCGGATCATTTGGGACCTGCGCCTGCCGCGCACAATCGTGGGCCTCATGGTCGGCGCGGCCCTGGGTTTGGCAGGCGCCGTGCTCCAGGGCGCGACCCGCAATCCGCTGGCGGATCCATCCATCCTGGGCATCAATGCCGGCGCCTCCCTGGCCGTCGTGCTGGGCGTTGCCCTGCTCGGCATGAGCCAGTTGACCACCTATGTCTGGCTGGCCTTCGCCGGGGCAGGGGCCGCCATGCTGGTAGTCTATGCTGTGGCCTCGCTGGGCCGCGAAGGGGCGACGCCGATCAAGCTGGCACTGGGCGGCGCCGCCATCACGGCGGTCCTTCACTCCATTATCAACGCCATTCTGCTGACCAGTCCCCGCACCCTCGATGAAGTCCGCTTCTGGCAGGTTGGATCGCTCTCTGGCCGCACCATCGACATCGTCCTCCAGGTTTCACCCTTCCTTGCTATCGGCATGGTGTTGGCCCTAGCAACGGCCCGCCTGCTCGATGGCCTCTCCATGGGCGACGACATGGCCCGCGCCCTCGGGCAGCGCATCGGGCTGTCACGCGGCCTGGCCGGGCTTGCCGCTGTCATCCTGGCCGGAGCCAGCACGGCAGCGGCAGGCCCCATCGCCTTTGTCGGTCTCTCCGTGCCCCATGTCGCCCGCGCCATCACCGGCCCGAGCTACCGCTGGATATTGCCCTATTCCATGCTGATGGCGCCTATCCTGCTGCTTGGTGCCGATGTGCTCGGACGCATCATCTCACCGCCCGGCGAGGTGCAGGTCGGCATTGTCACGGCCTTTATCGGTGCGCCGTTCTTCATCGCGCTGGTGCGCCGTCGCAAGTTGGCCGCGCTATGACCCCGACAGTCGACTCTACGGCCATCGCTTCTGTCCGTCATGCTGCCGCCCAACGCCGCAGGGCCGTCGCAACTTGGCTGGTCGTGGCGCTCTGCGCTGCCTTTGCCCTGGCGCTCTACCTGGGCGATTACCCGGTCCCCATTCCGGGCATCGTGCAGTCGCTGCTCTCTCCCCTGACCGGGCTAGTTGATCGAGGCGTCGATTTCATCGTGCTGCAAGTGCGCCTGCCGCGTGCACTGCTCGCCGTCCTCTCGGGCGCATCATTTGCGCTGGCCGGAATCACTTTCCAAACGCTTCTGCGCAACCCCTTGGCCAGCCCAGATATTATCGCCATCGCCCATGGGGCCAGCGCCGCAGCGGTGTTTTGCATTATCATCCTAGGCTGGTCGGGCCTTGCCGTGTCATTCGGCGCCTTCGCTGGCGCCCTGCTGACGGCCCTGGCCATCTACCTGCTTGCCTGGCGCAATGGCGTCACTGCCTTTCGCGTCGTGCTGATCGGCATCGGCATGGCGGCGATGCTGGCGGCGGTGATTTCCTATCTCTTCACCCGCGCCCGCCTTACCGAGGTGCAGCAGGCCATGGCCTGGCTGGTGGGAAGCCTCAACGCCTCGCGCCCGGGAGATTTCCTTGTGCTGGGCGGCGCCATGCTGGTGCTTGTGCCGCTTATGATCGCCCTGCTGCGTGGCCTTGATGCCTTGGAACTGGGCGATGATACGGCGCGTGCGCTGGGGGCGAGAGTTGAAACCACACGCTTGGGCCTCATGCTGGTGGCCGTCGGCTTTTCGGCCTTTGCCACTGCCGCTGTCGGCCCGGTCGGCTTTGTCGCTTTCGTTTCTGGCCCTCTGGCCCGCAGCCTGCTCCGGGGATCCGGGCGCGGCTTTTTCCACGCCAGCCTGGTTGGCGCTCTGGTCATGCTGGTCTCCGACCTTGTGGCGCAGCATCTGCTGCCATCCGTGCAACTGCCCGTGGGCGTCGTCACGGGTGCCTGCGGGGCCTTGCTCCTGATATGGCTGCTGATGGCTTCCGGCCGCTCTGGCAGCGTCAACTGATCGAAGAGTTCGAACCATGTCCGCACAGCACCTGCTCCTCGCCGCCGGACTCGACCTTGCCTATGGCGATCGACAGATTGTCTCGGCGTTGGACCTGTCTCTGCCGCCGGGCAAGCTGACGGTGATCGTCGGGGCCAATGCCTGCGGCAAGTCCACCCTGCTGCGCGGGCTCGCGCGCTTGCTGCCGCCCTCGCGCGGCGCTGTCTATCTCGATGGCAAGCCCATCCACCAATTGCCCACGCGCGACGTGGCAACTGTCTTGGGCGTGCTGCCACAAAGCCCGATTGCGCCGGATGCCATTTCAGTGGCCGATCTGGTGGGTCGTGGCAGATACCCGCATCAGGGTTGGTTCCGCCGCTGGACGCCCCAGGATGACGCTGCTGTCGCCGAGGCGCTGGCGGTTACGGATACTTCAGAGCTGGCCGACCGTCCGGTGGACGAACTGTCCGGCGGCCAGCGCCAGCGCGTCTGGATTGCCATGGCCCTGGCACAGGAAACCGACCTGCTGCTGCTCGACGAGCCGACCACCTTCCTCGACATCAACCACCAGGTCGAAGTGCTCGATCTCCTGACCGACCTGGTCCGGCAGCGTGGCCGCACGGTCGGGGTCGTGCTCCACGACCTCAACCTCGCCTGTCGATATGCCGACCATATCGTGGCCATGAAGGCGGGCAGGATCGTCGCCGAGGGCCGTCCGGTGGATGTGATGACTGAGGCCGTGGTGGCCGATGTCTTCGGCATGGTCTCGCGGATCGTTGTCGACCCGGTATCCGACACGCCCATGATCGTGCCGATAGGTCGGCATCACGTGGAAAAAGCTCTGGCGTGAGATCAGGCGACGCTCGCGGAGCGCGTTGACGCAGTACGGCTCTGTCAAAGCTAGATTGGTACGCCCAAGGGGAATCGAACCCCTGTTCCCGCCGTGAGAGGGCGGTGTCCTGACCGCTAGACGATGGGCGCGGAGCGAGGAACTCGAAGCTGGCATTTCGCGGCCCCGCCAGCAAGGGAGAATGGTACGCCCTAGGGGAATCGAACCCCTCTCTGCACCGTGAAAGGGTGCCGTCCTAACCGATAGACGAAGGGCGCATCAGCGCGATGGCCGTCGTATAATGGGGTGCCTTTGATTGTGCAACCCCGTTTGCATTGAACCTGTGAGGTTTTTTTCGGCGCTCCGACTTATCAACAGCCCGAGAAGGTTACCGGACGCCGATAGCCGCGGGGACGGTCCCGCACATCCACATGGATGAAGCTGCGGCCCGGATAGCAACCCAGCCCGCCGACCCCGTCCACGCCCATGGCAAAGGCGATCAGCTCCTGCTTGGACACGCCCGGAATGTAGAAGTCCGCCGCCATGCACTTGGTATGATAGGAATTGTCGGCGCCGCTAACCGAAGCATTGTGGAAGGCGTTCCGGAACCCCGAACTCATCACCACTTTCCGGCCGAAGCGCCCCTCGAATTCCCATATCACGAAGCGCAGCTTGGGTGAGATGCAGAGCGCATTGACATTGCCCGAGCTGACATAGGTGCCCCAGTCCTGCTTCAGCCCCGAATAGCCCGGGCCGCCGCCACTGGCGAACATGGCCATGGGCAGGCACCCGGCAAGCACCAGGGTGGTGACAAGGACAATGGCGAGCGAACGAAGCAGACGGGGCATGGCGACTTTCCCGTGGCGTGTCGCGTGATCGCAACAGGCAATGGGTCATGGGGTTCAGTCGCTAAAATTAGAGCGGTTTCGCTAACCTCGCGCTAAGGGGCAGGGTTAGCGAAACCTTAAGGCTGTCAGGGGCTTACCAGCTGCCGGTATTGGGCATGGAGGCCCAGGGTTCCTGCTGGGGCAGATGCCCATCCTGGATCAGTTCGATAGAAATGCCGTCGGGCGAGCGGACAAAGGCCATGTGGCCGTCCCGCGGCGGGCGATTAATGGTGACACCCATGTCCGAGAGGTGCTGGCACAGCGCGTAGATGTCCTGAACCCGATAGGCGAGATGACCGAAATTGCGCCCGCCGGCATAGGGCTGGGGATCGGGGTCCCAATTATAGGTCAATTCGACTTCGCCGCCCTGGTCACCTGGAGCCCGCAGGAAGATCAGGGTGAATCGGCCCTTCTCATTATCGGTGCGGCGCACCTCCTCGAGACCGAGGCCGTCGCGGTAGAATCGGAGGCTTTCCTCGACATCGGTGACACGCACCATGGTATGCAGATATTTCAAGTCTCGTCTCCTTATTGATGGCGATTGCGCATGGCCTAACAAGCCATAGGCCCTGCCGCAAGAATAGCGCGCGGGAGCTGTCAACAAAATCGCAACACCTTCTTAACTTTTGCCATTGAATCGGCCAGACTGATTTGGTCTTGTGAGGAGTACCCGCGTGCGGCGGGCGAGTGAGAAGGCGTTTGGAATATGGGGGCGAAGGGCAACGGCGATGACGGTGAAGCCGTCAACCTGACTGATTCAGGAGCCAGTCTGCGCGACGAACACGCGCCGGGCGGGGTGCATTCAACTGCCGATGCCATCGAAATTGCAGGCAGCATCAAGTGGTTCGATGCCGGCAAGGGCTTTGGTTTCATTGTCCCCGACAACGGCATGGCCGATGTGCTGCTGCATGTGACCTGCCTGCGCCGCGACGGCTACCAGACGGCCTATGAAGGCGCTCGAATCGTGGTGGAGGCGCTCAACCGGCCCGGCGGCCTGCAGGCTTTCCGGGTCGTCTCCATGGACGAATCGACGGCGCGACACCCTTCGCAGATGCCCGCGCCGCGCACCCATGTGGTAGTCGAGGCGACCTCGGGCATGGTGCGGCTGGAAGTGAAGTGGTTCAACCGCATTCGCGGTTTCGGCTTCCTCTCGGCGGGCGAGGGTGCTCCCGACGTTTTCGTGCACATGGAAACGCTGCGTCGCTTTGGCATCACCGAATTGCGCCCCGGCCAGTATGTGCTGGTGCGCTACGGCCAGGGCCCAAAGGGCCTCATGGTTGCCGAAATTCGGCCGGATGGTTGGGGCGATGCACCCTCGTCGCACTGAAGGCACCGATATCATGCGTATTATTGGTCAATCCGGCGCCGCACTGCTGCGTCCGGCGCAACTTGTGCTGGCGGCACTGGTGCTTCTCGCCAGCCTCACCCTGGCGGCGTGCAGCGACGAGTCACGTCTGACGATCAAGAGCGCCGGGGGCGATCACGACTTTGCCGTAGAGGTCGTCGACACCCCGGAAACGCGGGCGAAGGGCCTGATGTATGTTCAGGAACTGGCTGCCGACGCCGGCATGCTGTTCGATTTCCAGCAAGAGCGTCCGGTCTCTTTCTGGATGCGCAACACGTATATCCCGCTCGACTTGCTGTTCATCGAGGCGGACGGGACCATCCTCAATATCCATGAGAACGCCCGCCCGCATGACACGACGTCCATACCGTCAGCCGGGCCGGTGCAGTTCGTGCTGGAAATCCCAGGAGGGCGCTCGACCGAGCTGGGCATTGCCGCCGGCGATCAAGTCGAGCATGCGCGGATCACAGCCGCGCAATAACCATGCAGTCGATCACGGCCCAGAGGTGCAGGCTGGCCCCCGCCACCACGAATACGTGCCAAAGCGCGTTCTGGAACTTCAGCTTTTCCCACAGGTGGAAGACGATACCGGCCGAATAGGTGACGCCGCCGGCCAGCAGCAGCCACAGCGTCGACGGTGGCAACGCCTGGCCGAGCTTCTGGAACACCAGAATACCGCTCCAGCCGATGGCGAGATAAAGGATGATGGCGACACGCCCGAAGCGCTGCGGCACGATCAGTTTGAGGGCCACGCCCACCAGCGACGTGCCCCAGACAAAGCTCATCATGATAATGCCGGCCGATGTTCCCCCGAGCACAGCCAGGAACGGGGTATAGGACCCGGCAATGAACAGGAAAATTGCCGCCTGGTCGAGGCGTGCCAGATGATGCTTGATAGGCGACACAGGCCAAATGTTGAAAGCCAGCGAGACCCCCAGCACGACGATGAGCGTCGCGACATAGACAATCAGGGCAGGGAAGGCTTCGGGGGCAGTGTGCAATAACGCAAATGTTAACAGGATAGAGCCCGCACCGACTGCAACAACAAGACCCAGTATGTGGATGGCGGCGTCAGCCACCAATTCGGCCTTTGAATATGATCGGCGTTGGTAGAGCCCGGCTGTTCCGGGGCGCTTGGCGGCTGAAAACATCATTCCTTCTCCTTGCCGCCATGGTGTGGCGTTGGTGTGACCAAGACCTTTCGTCAGGCTCACAATCGCCGACAGCGTAAAGCGCTCCCAAATTATTCTAGTGAACAACGCATTTCTGCCCGGAACCGCCGCTTGACGGGTAACGCTGGCGTTACTTTAAACGCAGCCATGACGCGCAAACCAAAGCCACCGACCGCTATCTATTCCGCTCTGGCCGACGCCACGCGATGCCGTATCGTGGAAATCCTGCTGGACGGGCCGATGCCCGTCCATACGCTTGCCGATGCCTTCTCCATCAGCCGACCGGCGATTTCACGACATCTGCGGGTGCTCAAGACGGCCGGGCTTGTCGCCGAGGTTAAAAAGGGGAGGGAAAACCTCTACGCCCTGCGCACAGCCAGGACGAACAGCGCCATTGTCTGGCTGGAGACTATAAGCTCGCGCAAGGCACAGATGGTGGAAAGTGCGGCGGAGCCGACACCACAGCCGCAGCCTGTAGCAGCGCCCAAGCCACATCGCACCCGTCCGGAGCCGTTTCTGGCGCCACCGGTCGCGAACACCCTCGCTGAACCAGGCCTGCCAATTGCCAAGCCGATGCCGGCCCCAAAGGCGGCGCCGGTCAACCAGATGGGCTTTGATTTCTGATAGGTTAGAGCAGCGGCGCGGGCAGGGGGTCGATCAGGGATCGCTCAATGCCCTCGGGTTCGAAGGCCACATTGATGGCCCGCTCGAAATCGGCAGCGGTCCACATGATCTGTGCCGGCGCCAGCCGGGCCTCGACCGCTCCCAGTGCCGCCCTGGCACCTAGCGCGAAGGGCCGGATAGCGTGGCCGATCACCTGCGACGCCGCCTGGGCCGCCCCGATATCTTTGCGCTGGTCGCCTACATACCAGATGACGTCGCTGCTCCGCAGCTCGCGGCCGATGCCGCTGAGCGCAGCAACCACCGAATCCGGCCAGGGCTTGCCCCGTGCCACGTCTTCCCGAAAAACTGCCGCGCTGAAATACTGCCTGAGGCCGAAAGTCTCCAGCACATCATGGCCATAGCCCCGGCCGAGGCCATTGCTGACCACACCCAGGGTGACGCCTTCGCGTTTCAGCCGTTCCAGCACCCCACGCATGGTCTCGCAAGGCACCAGCATCTGATCAACGCTTTTACGGCGGACCGTGTGGATGGCCTTGTGCACGAGCAATTTCGGCGCCGTAGCGGTCACATTGCGGCTGCGTCGGGCCAGCCGGAACCGAGCGACCAGACGACCGCCCCGATGTGAGTAATCGTCAAGGAGCTCCAGCATCTGCAGCACGCGCGGATTAACGTGATGCACCAATGTTCCATCGAGATCAAAGAGCACGATGGTCGGTCGGTTTGCAGTATCAGCCAGTGGATCAACCCCCGTTGGTCGGCGTAAATTGACCCAATTCGCCACCACGTACAACCCTGAACGGTACGGGCTCTCTGCATCGCGGGGCGGGTAAGCGACGTGCGCCCGATGTCATGGACGCAGAGGTCATGGGAAAAGATTGGCGATCCCGACAGGATTCGAACCTGTGACCAACAGCTTAGAAGGCTGCTGCTCTATCCAGCTGAGCTACGGGACCGAACGGCGCCTGTTTAGCGCATTTTCGCGTGAAGGCCATACCCCCTGTGCCGCCTCTAGCCAGTCACATCCTTGCCTGGCCGCCCCGTGCTTTCGCGTACGATGAGATCGGAGTTGAGGACCATGCGCAATTGACCGCGCTGCTCGTCGATGTCTTCGAGAATGTCGATCAACGTTTCTGCGGCCATGCGACCAAGCATTTCGCGCGGTTGACGCATGGTAGTGAGGGGCGGCGCATAATGGGCGGCGACACCCAGATCGTCGAATCCGACGACCGAGATGTCACGCGGACAGATGATTCCGCACTGCCGCAGGCCCGACAGGAAGCCGATTGCCGATTCGTCATTTGCGGCGAACACTGCGCTAGGCCGCTCCTCGAGAGACATGAAGTGGGCTGCCGCTCCAAATCCGCTCTCCATCTCGAAATTGCCACGGAACAGCCAGTTCTGTCGCACCGGAAGCTCGGCCTCCCGCAGCGCCTTGGAAAAGCCCTCCAGCCGGTCACGGGCCACCATATTGTGCTCCGGCCCAAGCAGATGACCGATTCTCTTGTGGCCCAGATCGATCAGGTGGCGCGTGGCGCGTTCGGCGGCCTGGACATTGTCCGTAAGCACCGTGTGAAAGGCGGAATTGGGGATCTCCTCGCACGCCACCACCAGTGGCACGGAATATGGCGCTGTCGCCAGCGCCTGCAGCGTCGCCGTGTCCAATGATCCATCGAACAGCAACAGCCCGTCGGCACGGTTGGATAGCATATAGTCTTGCAGGCGCCTGGCGGGGGCATGGGTCAGAAATAGATTGGCGACGAGCACGCCGTAACCCCGGTTGGTGGCCTCTCGCTCGATCGCATCCAGGATCGACGAGAAGAAGGAATTGCGAATATCGGGCAGCGCCACAAGGATCGTGCGGGCCGTTCTTTGGCGCAGCGAGCGGGCGGTTTGGTTCGGCGTGTAACCGGTTACACGAATGGCCTCTGAAACGCGCGCGCGCGTCCCTTCGCTGACCCTGTCGGGATACGAGAGGGCGCGGCTGACTGTGGCAGTCGATACGTTTGCAGAACGCGCAACGTCTTGAATTGTCGGCGTTTTTCTAATCTCGGTCATCGCTGGCAGCGCCCCCTCTCGCTGTCAGTTTCCCATTTGATCTAAATCGATCTTGACATGTCCGCAAGGCTTGTATGAAACTCTTGAAATCGATTGCACAACCAATTCGGAACGTGTAGTGCAATCGATTACACGCAGTTGCGGATTGCCCGATTGGAAGGGCGGCCATGCGACTGGTGCATTGCTGGAGCGCATGCTCCTAGTGTTCGTTGGGAGGACAACCTATGAAAAAGTTTGCAGTGGTCGCCGCAATGGCAACCGCTTTCCTTGGCTCCACGTCTGCTTATGCCGTGGATCTCGAAGTAACCCATTGGTGGACGTCGGCTGGTGAAGCTGCGGCTATTGCCGAATTCGCCAAGGTCTTCGAAGAGCAGACCGGCAATACCTGGGTGGATAGCGCCCTTGCCGGTTCGGGCACTGGTGCCAACCCTGTCATCATCAGCCGTATCATCGGCGGCGATCCCATGGGCGCCACCCAGATGAATACCGGCCGTGATGCCGAGGAACTCATCCAGGCCGGCCTGATGCGCGACCTGACTGATGTCGTTGCCGACATGAACATTGAAGGCTTCTACGTCGACGAGAGCCTGCTCGAGCCCTGCCGCTACGAAGGCGGTCTCTACTGTCTGCCTATCAACATCCACTCGTGGGACTGGCTGTGGCTCTCCACCGCTGCCTACGAGAAGATCGGTCAACCCGTGCCGACCAACTGGGACGAGTATGTCGCCTCTTGGCCGGCCCTCGAGGAAGCTGGCATCCTGCCCTTCGGTCTTGCGACCGGTTGGCCGATTTCGGGCGTCCCCGGCGTGCTGATGTCGGGTCTCGGTGGTTCGGACCTCGTTCTCGCCATCAACCGCGACAAGAGCGCCGACGCCGTTCGTGGTCCCGAATTCCGCAAGGTTGCCGAGGCCATGGACTCGCTTCGTCAGGTGATCTCGCCCGACATGATGGTTCCGTCCTTCGGTGATGTGGGCAATCAGCTCCTCGAAGGTACTGCTGCCGGCAACATTCATGGTGACTGGCTGCAGGGCGACCTGCAGGTTGCCGGTGGTGTCCCGGGTGAAGACTATGAGTGTCTGCCGGCTCTCGGCTTGGGTGACCAGCTGACCGGCGGTGGCGACTCGTTCTACTTCCCGGTTCTTCCGGAAGGCACCGATCCGGCCGTGATCCAGGCTCAGGCCGATCTGGCCCGCATCCTGATCTCGCCCGAAGCCCAGTTGAAGTTCAACATGGTCAAAGGCTCCATGCCGATCCGTACCGACATCGACCTCGCTGCCGCCAATCCGTGCATGCAGAAGGCTCTCGGCATGCTCGAAAACGGCCTGCTGCCCTCCGGTGACTTCGCGCTCTCCAGCGACACCCAGCAGCAGATGCAGGATCTCAACATCGAGTTCCTGGACGACGACAGCATCACCGTCGATGACTACATCGAGCGCTATGCCTCGATCATCGAGTCGGCTGACTGATAGTCAGACTGTCTGGATGGGGCTAAGGTCCCATCATTAAAAAGCGGTGGTCGGCCTTGATCGACAAGGTCGACCACTTCCTTATGGAGAGAGACGTAATGGCGGACACAGCCGTTCACACGGGGGCGGGCGCCGGGAATTCCGGTCGACGCGGCTTCCTCAGAAAAACCTTCCTGCACAACATACCCGCCAAAATCGCAGCCCTTCCGATGATGGCCACTGTGCTTATCGTCTTTGTCGGCTGCACGCTGTGGACGATCTACTACTCCTTCACGAATTCGCGACTTCTGCCCAATGGCAAGTTCGTCGGCGTCGAACAGTATGAGCGCCTCTTCGCCACCTCGCGCTGGAATGTCTCGGTCACCAACCTGATCAGCTACGGCGCCATGTCGCTGGTACTGACCCTCGGCCTCGGTTTCCTGCTTGCCGTGCTGATGGACCAGAAGATCCGCTTCGAAAGCGCCTTCCGGACCATAATGCTCTATCCCTTCGCCCTTAGCTTCATCGTGACGGGCCTTGTCTGGCAGTGGGTTATGAACCCCACGCTCGGTCTTCAGGGCACGATGCGGAACCTGGGCTGGGAAAATTTCACCTTCGACTGGATCGCCAACCCGCGCATGGTGCTGTTTGCGCTGCTGATCGCCGGACTCTGGCAGGGCGTGGGCTTCTGCATGGTGCTCATGCTGGCCGGCCTCCGCGGCGTCGATGAGGAAATCTGGAAAGCTGCCCGCGTGGACGGCATTCCCGCCTGGCGGACCTATGTTTCCGTCGTCATTCCCATGATGCGCGGCGTTTTGATAACTGCCGTCGTGCTGATCGGCTCCGGCATTGTGCGGCTGTACGATCTGGTCGTGGCACTGACCAATGGCGGCCCGGGCATCTCGTCGGAAGTACCTGCCAAATACGTCGTCAACTACATGTTCTCGGGCGGCAATATCGGCCAGGCCATGGCCGCCGCCACCATGATGCTGCTGACGGTTCTCATAATCATGGTCCCATGGGCCTATCTTGAATTTGGCGGAAAGGGCCGTCGCACATGAGCCAGACCGCAACCATGACCGGCTCTGCGCCGGCAGAAGGCACCGCCGTCGGTGTGGAGCCGCGCGGGCCGCGTCCCAAGCCGTTCTTCACCCCGCAGAAGATCATTATCTACTCGATCCTGGTGTTCTTCACCCTCTACTTCCTGTTCCCGCTCTATGTGATGGTCGTCACGTCCTTCAAGACGATGCCGGAAATCCGCTTCGGCAACATCTTTGCCCTTCCCAACCAGGTCAATTTCGACGCATGGGCGAAAGCCTGGACCAGCGCCTGCACGGGCCTGAACTGTCAGGGCCTGTCGCCGGGCTTCTGGAATTCGGTGAAGATCACCATTCCCTCGACCATCGTGTCGATCTTTATCGCCGCGGTGAATGGCTACGCGCTGGTCAACTGGCGCTTCAAGGGCTCGGAAATCTTTTTCTCGATCCTGATTTTCGGTTCCTTCATTCCCTACCAGGTGATGCTCTATCCGCTGGTCATGATCACCCGGGAACTCAAGATTTTCGGCACCTTACAGGCCGTCATTCTCATCCACACCATCTTCGGCATGCCGATCCTGACCCTGCTGTTCCGCAACTATTTTGCGTCACTGCCGCAGGAACTGTTCAAGGCGGCACGTGTGGATGGGGCAGGGTTCTGGCGCATCTTCTTCGAGATCATGCTGCCCATGTCGCTGCCGATTTTCGTGGTGGCATTGATCCTGCAGATCACCGGTATCTGGAACGACTTCCTGTTCGGCGTGGTCTTTGCCGGCACGCAGAACTACCCGATGACCGTCCAGCTCAACAATATCGTCAACTCGGCTCAGGGCACGCCTGAATACAACGTCAACATGGCTGCCACCGTGCTGACCGGGCTTGTGCCACTGATCATCTATTTTGTGTCCGGCAAGCTGTTCGTACGCGGCGTCGCCGCCGGCGCCGTGAAGGGATAAATCTCGATGCAACCAAGCGTTTCAATCAAAGACCTCTCGCTCAATTTTGGTAGCGTCAAGGTCCTCGAACACCTCAACCTCGATATCGCGCAGGGCGAATTCATCGTCCTGCTCGGCCCCTCGGGTTGCGGCAAGTCGACTCTGCTCAACTGCATTGCCGGCCTCCTGGACGTCTCGGATGGTCAGATCTTCATCAACGGCAAGAACGTGACCTGGGAAGAGCCCAAGGACCGCGGCATCGGCATGGTGTTCCAGTCCTATGCGCTCTACCCACAGATGAGCGTCGAGCGTAACCTCAGCTTTGGCCTGCGCGTTGCCGGCATGCCCAAGGCGGAAATCGAGAAGCGCGTGAAGCGCGCCTCCGAAATCCTCCAGATCGAGCCGCTGCTCGCCCGCAAGCCGGCCAATCTCTCCGGCGGTCAGCGCCAGCGCGTGGCCATCGGCCGGGCCCTGGTCCGCGATGTGGACGTGTTCCTGTTCGACGAGCCGCTGTCCAATCTGGACGCCAAGCTCCGCTCGGACCTGCGCGTTGAAATCAAGCGCCTGCATCAGCGCCTGAAGAACACTATGATCTACGTGACCCACGACCAGATCGAGGCGCTGACCCTGGCCGATCGCATCGCCATCATGAAGAATGGTGTGATCCAGCAGTTGGCTGACCCGCACACCATCTACAACAAGCCCACCAATCTCTACGTTGCCGGTTTTGTCGGTTCGCCCTCGATGAACTTCTTCGACGGTACGCTGGAGGGTGGCACCTTTGTAACTGCTGACGGCACGAAAATTCCAGTTGGCGGCTATGAGTTCGTTTCGGAAACTGCTGGCTCAACGCCTGCTATTCTCGGAATCCGACCCGAGCACATTTTTGTGGGCGAGCCGGCCGAAGGCATGGTCTTTACGACCGATGCCGAAGTCGAAATCGTTGAGCCCATGGGGTCTGAGACGCTGGCTTGGACCACCATTGCCGGAAAGTCGGTAACCTTCCGTTGCAGTGCGGACGTGCCGCTGGCTGCAGGCGACAAGGTTCGCCTTGGCTTCGACATCGCCCGAGGTTCGCTGTTCGACGCGAAATCTGAAGAACGGCTCTAACGTCTCTAATCGATTGAACGGCGCCCAGGGGCGCCGTTCTGCCGGCTCTCGGCACTCACATTACTTTCGCGGCAGTCGATTTGCCCGGGCGCGGCGACGCCAGCCCGTGACCCGGCTATCACCGGCCGAACGCGACACCGCATTCCATTTTCTCTGACGAGGCCAATCATGGACTTTTCGTATCAGCTCTACAGCGCTCGCAATGAGGCATCCCTGGATGACACCCTCAAGACCCTTTCCACCCTGGGCTATACCCAGGTCGAGGGCTGGGGCGGTCAATTCGCCGATCCTTCCGCTCTGGCACAGAGCCTGAAAAATGCCGGCCTGACCATGCCGACCGCTCATATGGGCTATGCCCAGCTTGAGGACACCGAAGCCGCTCTCAAGATTGCCGACACCGTCGGCATCCAGACGGTTTATTGCCCGGCGCCGCCCTCCGACGATTTCCGCAACGGCACGGGCAATTGGCAGGAATTTGCCGAAGGCCTCGCCCGCATCGCCGCCGCCTTCAAGGCTGCCGGCAAGGGTTTCGGCTATCACAATCACCATTGGGAATTCGCCAAGGACGCCAACGGGAAGACGCCGATGGACCTGATCCTCGACGCATCCCCTGATACCCAGTGGGAAATGGATCTGGCCTGGGTTGTTCGCGCTGATGAAGATCCGATCTTCTGGATCGAAAAGCTGGGCAGCCGCATCACGGCGGTCCACGTCAAGGATATCGCTCCCGCCGGCGAAAAGACCGACGAAGATGGCTGGGCGGACGTCGGCACCGGTACATTGGACTGGCCGCACTTCATCGAGCAGATCAAGGCGAAGACCAAGGCGCGCTACTTCGTGGCCGAACATGACAAGCCGAGCGATGCCATTCGCTTCGCTCGCAATGCGGCGGCCGCACTCAAGGGTTACGGAGTCTGACAATGGCAAAAACCTATGGCGTCGGCATCATGGGTGCCGGCAATATCTCCGCCGCCTATCTGCGCCTCGCGCCCCTGTTCAACGGGATCGAAGTGCGCGCTGTGGCCGATATCCTGCCCGAAGCCGCCCAGAAGCGCGCTGAGGAATTCGGCGTTACCGCCCAGACGCCGGATGAATTGCTCAAGAACAGCGAGATCGACGTGATCGTGAACCTCACGATCCCCTCGACGCACTACAAGGTGTCCTCGGACATCATCTCGGCCGGCAAGCATTCCTATTCGGAAAAGCCCTTTGTGCTGAGCGTGGAAGAGGGCCTGGCCCTCAAGAAGGCGGCCGATGAGCGAGGTCTCAAGGTTGGCTCGGCGCCCGACACCTTCCTGGGTGGCGCCCATCAGCAGGCCCGTGAGATCATCGACTCGGGCAAGCTCGGCAAAATCATGAGCGGCACTACGCATGTGATGAGCCGCGGCATGGAGCACTGGCACCCCAACCCGGACTTCTTCTTCCAGCCCGGTGGCGGCCCGATCCTCGATCTGGGGCCGTATTACATTACCGATCTGGTGCACCTGCTGGGACCAGTCAAGCGCCTCTCGGCTTTCACCAACATGGCCCGCACCGAGCGTCTGGTCACCGCCGAGGGCCCCTATAAGGGCACGAAGGTCAAGGTGGGCACACCCACCACCATCCACGGCGTGCTTGAGTTCCATTCCGGCGCGATCATCACCATCGGCGCCAGCTGGGACGTGGCGGCCCATGGCCACCATAATATCGAGCTCTATGGCACCGATGGCTCGATTTTTGTGCCCGATCCGAACTTCTTCGGTGGTGACTTGGTCACCACCGGCATCGAAGGCATCCGCACGCCGGTTTCGCCCTGGGATCACCCCTTTGGCAAGCCGAACCAGGATCTCGACAAGGAAATCCCGCGCGCCAACTATCGTTGCGCCGGCCTCGCCGACATGATGCTCTCGATCGAGAATGGCCAGAACGCGCGGTGTGGTCTTGATGTCGCTCTGCACGTAGTGGAAGTGATGACAGGCCTGCTCAAGGCTGGTGAGACCGGCGAAGTGCTGACCCTGACAACGACCTGCGAGCGTCCGCTCGCCCTTGGCGTCGAAGAGGCCAGGGCCTTGCTGAAGGCTTGACGAACGTACGTCATTGACAGGTGCCCGGCGCCGGTCAAGATTGCTATCTAACATGTCAGGGCGGCGAGTGATCGCCGCCCGTCATATATGCGGGGTATGACAATCCGCAATTGACTAGACAGGGATCTGCCCCGACTTTGCGGTTGAAGGGCAACTAGAGGAGAGACCACATGGCTACCACGATCAAGGGCCCCGCCATTTTCCTGGCCCAGTTTGCCGGCGACAAGGCGCCGTTCGATACCCTCGACAATATCTGCAAATGGGCCGCTGGCCTTGGCTATAAGGGCGTGCAGATCCCGACCTGGGTATCGAGCTTCATCGATCTCGAAAAAGCCGCCAGTTCCAAGACCTATGCGGACGAGATCAAGGGCGTCGTAAATAGTCACGGTCTGGAAATTACCGAGCTTTCGACCCATCTGCAGGGCCAGCTGGTTGCCGTGCACCCCGCCTATGACGCGGCCTTCGACGGGTTCGCCCCGGCCAGCGTCCACGGCAATCCCAAGGCCCGTCAGGAATGGGCCGTCCAGACGATGATGCATGCCGCCAAGGCATCGCAAAATCTCGGCCTCAATGGCCATGCGACCTTTTCGGGCGCGCTGGCCTGGCCCTATCTCTATCCGTGGCCGCAGCGCCCGGCAGGCCTTGTCGAGGAGGCCTTTGACGAACTGGCCCGCCGCTGGACGCCGATCCTCAACGCCTTCGACGAGGCCGGCGTCGACGTCTGCTACGAAATTCATCCCGGTGAGGACCTGCACGACGGCATTTCCTACGAAATGTTCCTCGAGCGCGTGAACAATCATCCGCGCGCCAACCTGCTCTATGATCCAAGCCACTTCGTGCTGCAGCAGCTCGACTATCTCGACTACATCGACATCTACAAGGATCGCATCAAGGCCTTCCATGTGAAGGATGCCGAGTTCAACCCGACCGGTCGGCAGGGTGTTTATGGCGGCTTCCAGTCCTGGGTGAACCGGGCAGGGCGCTTCCGCTCCATCGGCGATGGCCAAGTCGATTTCCCGGCCATCTTCGCCAAGATGGCTGCCAATGACTTCCAGGGCTGGGCGGTGCTCGAATGGGAATGCGCACTCAAGCACCCCGAGGATGGTGCGCGTGAAGGCGCCCAGCTCATCGACAGCTACATCATCCGCGTGACCGAGAAGGCATTCGATGACTTCGCCAGCGGCGGCACCGACAAGGCGGCCAATCGCAAGATGCTGGGTCTGTCGTAAACGGTCTGATCAGGGAGAGAATAAATGGCTGAAAACGGCGCAAAGCCCATTCGTCTGGGCATGATTGGCGGCGGCACGGGCGCTTTCATTGGCTATGTCCACCGCATCGCGTCCCGCATTGACGGCGATTTCGAACTGGTGGCGGGCGCCCTCTCGTCACGCCCCGAAGTGGCCCGTGAATCGGGCAGGAACCTCGGGCTGGCCGACGATCGCATCTACACCTCCTACGAGGAGATGGCCAAGGCAGAATCGGCTCGTCCCGACGGCGTGCAGGCGGTGTCCATCGTTACGCCAAACCACATGCATTTCGGGCCCACCAAGGCCTTTCTTGAGGCCGGCATCCATGTGATCTGCGACAAGCCGATCACTTCGACCCTGGAAGACGCGCGCAAGCTGCTCGACATCAAGCCAAAGAATGGCGCGAAGTTTCTGCTAACCCATAATTACACGGGCTACCCGCTGATTCGGCAGGCGCGCGAACTCATCGCGTCCGGTGCCCTGGGCAAGATCCGGGTCGTCCACGCCGAATATGCGCAGGATTGGCTGACCGAAGCCGCCGACGAGGACAACAAGCAGGCGGCCTGGCGCACCGATCCGGCGCGTTCCGGGGCCGGCGGTTGCATCGGTGACATCGGTACCCATGCCTATAATTTGGCGCGATTTGTCACCGGTCTGAAGACCGAGGCGGTCTCGGCCGACCTCACTGCTTTCGTGCCGGGTCGTCAGCTTGACGACAATGTCCACATCATGCTGCGCTTCGAGGGTGGGGCCAAGGGCATGCTCTGGGCCAGCCAGGTCGCCGTGGGCAAGGAGAACGGCCTGCAACTTCGCGTCTATGGCGACAAGGGCGGTTTGGAGTGGAGCCAGGAAAATCCGAACTACATGTGGTTCAGCGAGTTCGGAAAACCTCGCCAATTGCTGACGCGCGGTGGCTCGATTTCGGTGCCGCCTGCGGCCTCAATGAATGTGCGCATTCCGGCGGGCCATCCCGAGGGCTATCTCGAAGCTTTCGCCACGCTCTACAGCCAGTTTGCCGCGGTCATCCGGGGCGAAGGCGACGACTACGAGCCGCTGCTGCCCACCATGGCCGATGGCATCGAAGGCATGCAGTTCATCACCGCATCGGTTAAGTCGAGCCAGAACGACAGCAAATGGACGCGCTTCGCAGACGTCTGATCTTCACGACCGGGCGGCGATGAGCCGGCCCAGCCAGCCCAAAAACAAAAGCGCCGCAATAACTTGCGGCGCCAATCCGATTCAAAATGCCAGGAGCGCTCAGTGCGTCCAGGGCGTCTTGCGATCCGAGCGGAAATTGTCCGGGTAGCTGACCTTCTTCGGGGTCGGGTCATGCGCCGGCTGCACCGAGTAGGGAATGCCGTTGCGCTGCGCGTAGGCTTCCGCCTCTTCCTGCGTCTCGAACGACAGCTTGACCTGCTGCTGCGTGTCGGAACTGCTTGTATAACCCATCAGCGGGTCGATGCTGCGGGGCGTTTCCTGCTCGAATACCAATACCCAGCTCTTGGACTTGCCCTTGCCGGACTGCATGGCATTGCGGGCGGGGCGATAGATTCGGGCGGTCATGCAAAGTCCTCAACACGATGCGGGCGATTGGTCGGAGTACAAAGATTCGAACTTTGGACCCCCGGTTCCCAAAACCGGTGCTCTACCAGGCTGAGCTACACTCCGAAATCGCGCCCCTCCGTTAGCCTGTTCGGGAAGAAAGGGCAAGGCCACTTGCGGTTTGCCAACCGACTTGACGCTATTGCGTCGGCCGGAGGACAAGTTCGGTATGTTCGATCTTCAAAAACCTTGGCCACTGGGCCTGGATCGCAAGTCGTGGCCGCTGTTCCTTGTCTCTATCGTCGTCATTCTGGCCTTACTCACCCTGATTGACGAGGCCGCCTCGCGCGGCGCCATCGCCTGGCCCGATGCCTGGCGTGCGCCGTTCTTCTTCATCACCGATTACGGCCTGTCAGACTGGGTGCTTATCCCCAGTCTCGTGCTGATGATTCTGCTGCGCCTCGCCATGTTTCCCATGCGCGGGGTTTGGAGGCGGGCGACGGGCGAATTGGCCATGCTCTCCGCCTTTGTTTTTGTCGGTGTCGGGGTGCCCGGGCTCATGACCAATCTGCTTAAGCGCTTGGTCGGCCGGGGACGTCCCACCGAATACGAGACGGTCGGGGCGTTCGCGTTCCAGAACGTCCTCAATGACTGGACCTTCCAGAGCTTCCCCAGCGGCCACTCGGCCACAGCCGCCGCCATGGCCTTCGTCGCGGGGTTCCTTTGCCCGCCGCTATTCCCGATCCTGCTGGTTGTCGGCATCGTCGTCGCGATCTCGCGCGTGCCGGTGGGCATGCACTATCCAACGGATGTCTTCGCCGGGGTCGTGGTGGGCATGCTGGGCGCCTACCTGATCCGCAATTTTTTCGCCCGCAGGGGATGGCTGTTCACGCAATTGCCCGATGGACGCATGGTCCTCAAGCCGCTCGACGGCCTGAGACAGCTGCTTCAGCGCGCCCGGGCATAGCGCTCCAGCGCCGCCGCCAGGTCGGCCTTGAGGTCCTCGACGCCTTCAAGGCCGACATGCACGCGGAACAGGTTGCCCTTGTCGCTCCAGGGGATGACGGACCGTGCGCCTGAAATGACGACGGGCAGGCAGAGGCTTTCATAGCCGCCCCACGAATAACCCATGGAAAACAGCTGCATCTGGTCGACAAAGGCCGCAACGGCGGCACGGGGCGCCGGCTTCAGCACGAACCCGAAGAGGCTCCCTGAACCGGTGAAGTCGCGCTTCCAGAGGGCATGATCGGGATGGCTCGAGAGAGCAGGGTGCAGCACTGCGCTCACCTCCTCCTGCGCCTCAAGCCAGCCGGCGATCTCAAGCGCCCGATGCTGGTGTTCCTTCATGCGGATGGCGAGGGTCCTGAGGCCACGGGCCACCAGGTAGGCCTCGTCCCCCGAGGAGAAGAAGCCGAGGAGCGCACGCACTCGCTCCACGTCTGCCCATGCCGTCTCGGTGGTGGAAATCGTGCCTGCGAAGGCGTCCGAATGGCCAACAAACATCTTCGTGCCGGAATGCACGACAATGTCGGCCCCGAGCGCCAGCGGCTGGTGGTAGAGCGGGCTGGCCCAGCTATTGTCCACGATCAGCCGCGCGCCGCCGGCATGTGCGGCTGCGGCCAAGGCCGGAATGTCCTGCACCTCGAACGTCAGCGATCCCGGGCTTTCGGCGAGCACTGCGCGCGTATTGGGCCGCATCAAGCCGGACAGGCCGGCTCCGACGCGTGGATCGTAATAGCGCACGCTCACTCCCATGCGCTCCAGGAACCCGTCGGCGAACTTGCGTCCTGGTTCATAGGCGCTGTCGGTGATGAGCACGTCATCGCCCGTCGCGAGACACGACAGGAGCGCGATGGTGATGGCCGCGAGGCCCGACGGCACAAGCTTGGTCCGGTAAGCGCCTTCAAGAGCTGTCACAACCGATTCGACCGATGCTGTGGTCGGGTTTCCGGCACGCCCATAGAGATAGCGTTGCGACTGCGCCTCAAGGTCCGCCAGGGTGTTGAACAGCACCGTGGAGCCCCGATAGACGGGCGTATTCACAAAGCCGAATTGTTGGTCGGGCTTGCGGCCGCCATGGGCCAGCAGGGTTTCCACTGAAAGGTTCGTGTCGGCGCGGCGTGGATCAGACATGGCGTGAAACTGCTCAAAAACGGTTCATGGCGGGCGCTTGGCTAAAAAAGAGACAGAGGTCCTGTCTCAACATGCCTTCTGCCCTTGACGTTAGGGACAATAGAAGGTTGCATGCTTAGCAGCATCCAAACCGCCAGACAAAGGCGGTGGTGCTCTCGGGGCCGCGGCAACTATGGTCGGCTCCGAACACAGGGTCAGGAAACAAAAGGCAAAAAAATGCAAAAAGCGCTTGTATCGATCGCAGTCGCGGCCTCGCTGGGCCTCGGCGCGACGGCTGTTCATGCAGCTACCCTCGATGACGTCAAAGAGAAGGGCTACGTCCAGTGCGGTGTCACCGGCGGCGTGCCAGGCTTCTCAGCACCTGATGCCAACAACAACTGGACGGGCTTGGAGGTTGACTTCTGCCGCGCTGTTGCAGCAGCAATCTTCGACGACGCTGAAGCCGTCCGCTATACCCCGCTGACCTCGCAGGAGCGTTTTGCTGCTCTGTCCGCCGGTGAAATCGACATCCTGTCGCGCACCACCACCTGGACCATGAGCCGCGATACCGACCTGGGCATCACCTTCGCAGGGGTGATGTACTATGACGGCCAGGGCTTCATGGTGCGCAAGGCTGATGGCATTGCATCGGCCCTCGACCTGTCCGGTGCCGCGATCTGCATCGAGTCCGGTACCACCACCGAACTTAACGCAGCCGACTACTTCGAAACCAATGGCATGGACTATTCGCCAGTTGTGTTCACCGACCAGGACGAAGTGGTGAAGGCCTTCGAAGACGGCCGCTGCGACGTGTACACCACGGATTCCTCGGCTCTCGCCGCCGAGCGTTCCAAGTTCGGCAACCCCGATGATTACGCCATTCTGCCGGAAATCATCTCCAAGGAGCCGCTTGGCCCCTCCGTGCGCCAGGGCGACGACCAGTGGTTCTCCATCGCGCGCTGGGCCTATTATGCTCTGCTTGAGGCCGAAGAACTCGGCGTGACCTCTGCCAATGTCGATGAAATGCTCGGCTCGGACAACCCGGCCATCAAGCGCCTGCTCGGCGTCGAGGGCGACTTCGGTACCCCGATCGGGCTGACCGCAGACTGGGCCTACCGCATCCTCAAACATGTGGGCAATTACGGCGAATCCTATGCCAAGCATGTCGGTCCGGAAACCGATATTGGTCTGGAGCGCGGCCTGAACGCCCTGTGGACCGACGGCGGTCTGCAGTACGCGATGCCAATCCGCTAAGGCGAAACAGTTCTGGCGCCCTCCGGGGCGCCAGTTCGTCGTGGGGCAGGCCTCGGCGGTTGGCGATTTTCTGGGGGCAGCCTGGTCACAATGGTGGTCAGGCACAGCTGATTCTTCCCAAAATTCGGCCACGCAGGATCCGTGCCTCCGTCTGCTAAGGGGACAATCGCCCAATGGCCGTCCAGGACAATTTCGCGGGGCCACCACGCACCGCATTCTACAACGATCCGGTTATTCGAGGCATAATCTACCAGGTGGTCGTGGCCGGCCTCGTGGTCGCCTTCCTGGCATGGATTATCTTCAATACCGCACAGAACCTCGCCGCCCAGAATAAGTCGACCGGCTTCGGTTTCCTGTTCGAAACCTCGGGCTTCGGCATCAGTTTCTCGCTCATTCCATTCGACCGGTCCTCCTATTATTGGGAGGCCTTTGTCGTTGGGCTGCTCAACACGCTGCTGGTCGCCGTCATCGGCATCGTCTTCGCCACGATGCTGGGTTTTGTGCTTGGTGTTGCTCGACTGTCATCGAACTGGCTGATTGCCCGGTTCGCGACGGTCTATGTTGAGATCATCCGCAATGTGCCCCTGCTGCTGCAGCTCTTCTTCTGGTATTTCGCGGTCCTCAAGGCCATGCCCGCCGTGCGCGAATCCTTCGAGTTGCCGCTCAGCATTTTCGTCAATCAGCGGGGCATCATGGTGCCACGTCCCTTGCCTGACGCCGAGATCATCTGGGTGGCGTTGACTGCCGTCCTGGCTCTGGTGGCTGCGATCAGCATGGTGGTCTGGGCCACGCGGGTGCGCACGCTGACGGGTCACTATCCCCGCTATGTGGTGCTGGGCTCACGTTTTGCCTCAATGGTCGTCACCTTCTTACTCGGATACCTGGCTATCAGTCTTTTGGGTTCGGTCATCCCGGCGCTCGCGCTCGCACCGATTGTGCCGCTGATCGGCGCGCTGTTTCTGGCCGCTTTGACGCTGACGCCCTATGGTCTTTACGGTGGCGTCTTTACGGGATTTGCCCTCGCATGGGCTGTTGCCAATTTTCTCCTGGGTGGCATGTTCGGTTTCCTGCCGGAAGGTGTCATCGTCCTCGGTAGCGCGCTCGTCGCAGTGGGCTTTGCCTGGACCATGCTCTCGTCAGACCGCCGACCGGCGGCTACCGAAAGCAAGTTCCCATTGGCGCTTCCTGTCCTCATCGTCATCGCGGCTCCGGCCCTGGTTTATTGGCTGACCGGTGCATCGCTGGCGTTCGAGATTCCCGTGCTGGAGCGCTTCAACTTTGCTGGCGGACTGCAGCTTGTGCCCGAAATGGTGGCTCTGGTCGTCGGCCTGACCATCTATACGGCGGCCTTCATTGCCGAAAACGTTCGCAGCGGCATCCAGGCCGTCAGCAAGGGTCAGACCGAGGCGGCATCGTCACTGGGATTGCGCGAAGGGGACCGTCTGCGCCTGGTGGTCATCCCGCAGGCCATGCGGGTGATCATTCCCCCGCTCACCAGCCAATACCTGAACTTGACCAAGAACTCTTCTCTGGGCGCAGCCATCGGCTATCCCGAGCTGGTCAACGTCTTCATGGGCACGACACTCAACCAGACAGGCAGGGCCATCGAGGTGATTGCGATCACCATGCTTGTCTATCTGACCCTGTCGCTGACCACGTCGGCATTCATGAATTGGTACAATGCGCGCGTCGCGCTGGTCGAAAGATAGGAGACCGGACATGTCATTCTCCTTTGTTCGCGACCAGATGGTCGAAGCAGGTCCCGCTCCGTCCAATACGGCCGGGCCCATCGCCTGGGCACGACGGAACCTTTTTTCCACCCCTGCCGATGGTCTGCTGACCATTCTGGCCGTGGTGCTGCTGGTCTGGGCCATCCCGCCCATCTACAGTTTCGTTGCCCCCAATTTCCTGGGTGGCGATGCCGTGCCCCCCGGGGGCACGGTGGAAGAATGCCGGGTCGAAACCGCCGGCGCATGCTGGGCCTATATCTCGGCGCGCATGAGTTTCTTCATCTACGGCTTCTATCCGCCGGCGGAATACTGGCGTCCCAATATCGTCTTCGCATTGGGCGCCGTTCTGATTATCCCGCTGCTGATTCCAAAGGTGCCGTTCAAGCGCACCAATGCGATCCTGTTCTTCGTGGTCTACCCGGTTATTTGCTTCTACCTGCTCAATGGCGGCGTTTTGGGAATGCGCCCGGTGCCCACGGAACAGTGGGGCGGCCTTCTGGTCACCCTGATCATCTCGCTGGTCGGCATCATCTGCTCGATCCCGCTGGGCATTCTTCTGGCCCTCGGGCGGCAGTCGAAACTGCCGATCATCAAGACTCTGTGCATCATGTTCATCGAGCTCTGGCGCGCCGTGCCCCTGATCACGGTGCTGTTCATGGCGTCGGTCATGCTGCCGCTGTTCATGCCGCAGGGCATGACGGTCGACAAGCTTCTGCGGGCGCTTGTGGGCGTGACGCTGTTCTCGTCGGCCTATCTGGCCGAAGTGGTGCGTGGCGGGCTGCAGGCGCTTCCGCGCGGGCAGTATGAAGCAGCGTCCTCGCTGGGGCTGAGCTACTGGAAATCCATGTGGTTCATCATCCTGCCGCAGGCGCTCAAGCATGTCATTCCTGGCATCGTCAACAGCTTCATTGCACTGTTCAAGGACACCTCGCTGGTATCCATCGTGGGTATTTTCGATCTGCTCAATACGGTGCAGGCGGCAAGCTCCGACATTGAGTGGTCATCTCCAACGCAGGCGATGACCGGCTATCTCTTCGCCGGTCTTGTCTTCTGGGTCTTCTGTTTTGCCATGTCCCGCTATTCCATTTGGATGGAGCGGCGACTGGACACCGGGCATAAAGGGTAACGCCGATGAGCGATATTTCTTCTACAAGCGCCGCAGAGGGCGCCAACACCTCGAGCCAGATGAAGGTGTCCGACACCGACGTGGCGATTGATGTCATCGGCATGCACAAGTGGTATGGCGACTTTCATGTGCTGCGCGATATCGACCTCAAAGTCATGCGTGGCGAACGCATCGTCATTGCCGGCCCTTCGGGCTCCGGCAAGTCGACGCTAATCCGCTGTGTAAACCGACTTGAAGAGCATCAGCAGGGCCAGATCATCGTCAACGGCACCGAATTGACCGCCGACCTCAAGCGCATCGATGAGGTGCGCCGTGAGGTTGGCATGGTGTTTCAGCACTTCAACCTGTTCCCGCATTTGACCATCCTGCAGAACCTCACCCTGGCGCCGATCTGGGTTCGGGGTATTCCGCAGGCCGAGGCGGAAGCGACGGCGATGCACTACCTCGAACGGGTCAAGATCCCCGAGCAGGCCAACAAATATCCCGGCCAGCTTTCGGGGGGACAACAGCAGCGCGTGGCCATCGCTCGCTCGCTCTGCATGCAGCCACGCATCATGTTGTTCGACGAACCGACATCGGCGCTCGACCCCGAAATGGTTAAGGAAGTGCTCGAAGTCATGATCAGCCTGGCTCAGGATGGCATGACCATGATCTGCGTGACCCACGAAATGGGCTTTGCCCGCCAGGTCGCCAATCGCGTCATCTTCATGGACCAGGGACAGATCATCGAGCAGAACGAGCCCGAAGCGTTCTTTTCGAACCCGCAGCACGAACGCACCAAGCTGTTCCTCAGCCAGATCCTGCACTAATGTAGCGTTGGTCTAGGCATAAGTTTCTGCCGCTGCGCTCTTGGGCGTGCGAGGCAATTTATGGGGGTCATGCCGGGCTGCGGCTTGACCCCCCGGTCTTGCCTGCCAATATGGGTCAGGGGGAAAATGGAAGCCATATTGTTGTTCAAGTTGCTCAAGCGATTGCTGTTCGTGGCCGCCGCGGTGTTTGCCCTGGCCGGGCCGCCCGCCGCTGCACAGACCATCGAAGCCATGCGCGAGCGCGGCTTCCTCATTTGCGGCTCGAGCAACGCACTTGCGGGTTTTTCCCACCAGGACATCGATGGTCGCTGGTCCGGCTTCGATGTCGACCTTTGCCGCGCGCTTGCCGCCGTGGTTCTCGGCAATCCCGACCTTATCGAGTTCCGGTCCTATCGTGGGGAGGCCCGCTTCGCCCCGCTCGAAACCGGTGCGGTCGATGTGCTGGTGCGCAACGGCGCCTGGACCATGGGCCGGGACACGCGCTACGGTGCCAGGTTCGTAACGCCGGCCTTCTTCGATGGCCAAGCGATACTCGTGCCTCAATCGCTGGGCGTTGTGTCGGCCTATGAACTCGACGACGTCAGCATCTGTGTTACCGACGGTACTGGTGAACTCGAGGGGCTGGACGAATTCTTCTTCTCTAACCAGACCGGGTTCCGCAGCGTAGTCTATGAAGATGTGGCCGACCTCGCCACAGCCTATCGCGCCGGACTCTGCCAGGCGATCTCGGCCTCGGGCCGTCAATTGCAGGCCATTCGGCGCGAATTGCCTGAGCCCAACCTGCACCGCATCCTGCCCGAGCGTATATCCAAGGAAGTTCTCGGCCCGGTGGTACGCGACGGCGACGACCAATGGTTCAAGACCGTCCGCTGGACCATTTTCGCCCTGATCAATGCCGAGGAAGTGGGTGTTACCAGCCTGAATATCGACTCCCTCTCCGCTGCGCGAACGCCGGCTGTGCGGCGCATCCTGGGCATCGAAGGGGATTACGGTCTGAGTCTCGGGCTTCGTCCAACCTTTCTGGCAGATGCCATACGCGCGGTTGGAAACTATTCCGAACTATATGACCGTCATTTCGGCCCGCAGACGGGGGCAGCGATGCTGCGCGGGCAGAATGCCCTGTGGGGCAATGGCGGCCTGCTCTTCGCGCCGCCTATCCGCTAGATCGGTTACCCTGATCAGGCAAAATGCAGGCTGACCCTGCGATTCTGCTTGCCCTTCTTCTCGATCTTGCCGAGCGCCAGCCGCCCGACTTCACCTGTACTGGCGACATGGGTACCGCCACATGGTTGCAGGTCCACATCTCCGATGCGCACCAGCCGGACGCGGCCCTGGCCCATGGGCGGCTTGACCTTCATGGTCTTGATCAAGTCCGACTTGGCTTCCATTTCCGCGTCGGTGATCCATTCATTGGTCACGGCGTGATCGGCTTCGACCAAGTCGTTGAGCGCGGCCTCCAGTGTCCCGAGATTTTCAGGGATATCGGCCATGTCGAAGTCGAGCCGCCCCTTCGCCTCGCCAATGGACCCGCCGGTTACCGGAAACGGAAAGACTACCGAGAGCAGGTGCAAGGCGGTGTGCATCCGCATCAACTTGTAGCGCCGCTCCCAGTCGAGTTCGACCCGCACCATTTCACCCAGGCGGGGCAGGGACTGGCCCTCGGCCGGAAGGTGCAGGATCGTCGTCTTGTCGCCCTCGGGATGAATGGCGCTTAGCAGCACCAGCGAAGAATTGTCGGACAGGACCAGCTTTCCGGTATCGCCGGGTTGACCGCCCGATGTGGCGTAGAACACCGTCCGGTCGAGCACGATGCCACCCGCGGGCGTGATCGAGACGACGTTCGCTTGCGTTGACTGGAGATAGGCGTCGTCGCGGAACAGGAATTCAGTCATCTGGTCACTCACAAAACGGGGGACAACAGTCGGGCGGCCTGGGTCGCGAAGTAAAGGGGCCAGCGCCTTGTCTCGACCTCTGATAATCCGACCCGCCTGCAGGAATCAAAATCCTTGATCAACATGGCCTCGACGTCGGTGATGGTCGTCTCGTCGGTGAACCACATCGTGATCTCGAAATTGATGGAAAAGGATCGGTTGTCGAAGTTGACACTGCCAATGGTCGCCATCTGGTCGTCCATCAGCACCACCTTCTGGTGCAGGAACCCGTCGGTATAGCGATAGACCGCGATGTCATGTTGCACCATGGCATCCGCGTGCGCCATGCTCGCCAGCCACACAAGGGCATGGTCAGGATTGTCAGGCAGCACCAGCCGCACATCCACGCCTCGCAGCCGCGCCGCAAACAGGGCAGTGCGGATATCGGTATCGGGCACGAAATAGGGACTGACAATCCAGAGCCGTTCGCGAGCGCGCCCTATCAGGTCGGTAAAGGCAATGGCGCATTCTTCGAGCTTGTCTGCCGGTCCGCTGCCCATCACGAGCACCGAACTGTCGCCAAAGGTTTCCAGATCCGCTGGTGGTCTATTGGGCAGGCGCTCGCCCGTGGCCCATTCCCAGTCCTCGCGAAACAGCAGCGCGCAGCCCAGCGCGGCTGGCCCGGATACCCGCACATGCGTATCCCGCCAATGGCCCAGCTTAGGGTCTTCTCCGAGATACTCCACGCCCACATTGTGCCCGCCCACCCAGGCATGCTTGCCGTCAGCCACCACGATCTTGCGGTGATTGCGATAATTGATGCGCGTCGGGCCGAACAAGCGCAGGAATTTGTGGCGTTGATTGAAGCTCGAGACCTTGATGCCGGCCTCCCGCAACTCGCGGCGATAGCGCTTGGGCATGCCTGTGCTGCCGACATCGTCATAGAGCAGATAGACCGAGACCCCGTCCCTGGCCTTGGCGATCAGACGCTCGGCCAGTTCCCGACCCAGCCTGTCGTCGCGCACGATGTAGAACTGGACCAGCAGGTACTCTTCGGCCGCATCTATGCCGGCAAAGATAGAGTCAAAGGTCGCCTTGCCGTCGATAAGCAGTTCAACCTCGTTGCCCTTGAGGAAGGGCAGTTCCGAGACATGCACTTGCACCGGCCATTTGGCATCGGTCTCGCGGTCGATCAGGGCCAGGTCGCGGGCGCGGAGCGGTCGGTCGGCGCGCCCGTTCTGCATCCTGTCGGTGGCGTAATCGTCAAACAGCTTCCAGCCGAAGATGAGGTAGAGCAGCACGGTGGGGATGGGCAGCAGCAGCAGCGAGAGCAGCCAGGCGATCGACCCCTGGGACGTCCGCGAATTGAGGATTTCCCGCACCGCGCAGATGATCGCCAGCAGATAGACGCCGCCCATGATCAGCGCCACCAGGTGCATGTCTGCCACTATGGCGCGCAGGATGTCGTCTATGCCGAACACGTAAGGCCCTGATCCGATTGGAGCCGCACTTTATCAGGCAATGAGAGGGCGGCAATGCTTGACGGACGGAAGCGGAGGAATACTCTGCCTGGTAGTGGCATTGCGCAGCCTGCCGCTCGCGCCCGAAAGGGACGGTGAATGCGCGACTATAGGATTGGTTTGACCCACAAGCGCGGGCAGGCCGTCAGCAACGCGAGCACTGACCCATGGACTGTCCGCCTGAAAGGCTCAAACCATGCATAGCTTCATGGACGCAAAACTCATGGCCAAGCTGCTGCGGCAGGGACTGGCAGAGCGCAGCATCGTCGTGTCCCACAGCGATTGCCTCGAACTGGTGGCGCGCCAGTTTGGCGTCGCGAACTGGAATATTCTCAGCGCGCGGATTGATGCCGTCGCGGCCGAGATGACGCCATTGGTCATGCCCGAGGGATGGCGGGATCTGAGCCCATCGGGGGCCGACTACTTCAGAATGGGGCTGGATCCTGCGCACCCCAATTGTGCGATTATTGAGAGCACACCGCTGGCCAGCCTAGCATTGCGAGATGCGTTTGGCACCATGGCCCAGACCATCGACGCAACTCCCTATGCACGGGCCGCTGTGAGAGTGAGTTGCGAATTGAGCAGCGAAAATCTCGACGGTGCAGCAACAATGTGGCTGCGCATCGACGGGGCGAATGGCCAAATGCTGGCTTTTGAAAACCTGATGAACCGTCCCGGTGTCGTCCTGAAGGGCACCGAAGATTGGAAGGGTTTTGCCGTAACTCTGGATGTGCCAGAGGCCGCCGACAGTGTTGTCTTCGGGTTTCTGGTCAAAGGCCGCGGGGCCGGAAGGGCGAGAAATTTTACAGTGAACCGGTTAGAGTCCAGTGACAATCAGGGTGTCAGTTCGCGTCACCGCATGGATGGGCTCGTCAATCTGGGCTTCAGCGCCTGACATGGCTCATTCTGCTGCCGGGGCATTCCCGGCAGCTTATGCCTCAGGCGTCCTTTTCCATCACGCTCGAAATGTCGATCGGCGTGCGTCCCTCCATCCAGGGCGGCACCGGCAGGCTCTTGCCGCGCAGGAAATCGGGGTTGAAGATCTTGCTGGCATAGCGATTGCCATAGTCGCAAAGCACGGTGACGATGGTCTTGCCGGGCCCGAGGTCGCGCGCCATGCGCACCGCGCCGGCGATGTTGATGGCGCTGGAGCCGCCCAGGCACAGCCCCTCATGCTCGAGCAGGTCATAGATATAGGGCAGGGCCTCGGCATCGGAGATGCGATAGGGCATGTCCACCGACAGTCCCTCGAGATTGGCCGTGATGCGCCCCTGGCCGATCCCCTCGGTGATCGAGTCACCCGAGGATTTTAGCGCACCATGGGCATAATATTCATAGAGCGCCGCGCCTTCGGGGTCCGCCAGGCCAATCTTGACGTCGGCATTGCGCGACCGCAACGCCTCGGCAACGCCGGCCAGCGTGCCGCCCGACCCCACCGCACATATGAAGCCATCGATCCGGCCATTGGTCTGCTGCCAGATTTCCGGGCCGGTGGTTTCGACATGCGCACGACGGTTCGAGACATTGTCGAACTGGTTGGCCCAGACCGCACCATTGGGCAGTTCGGCATTGAGCTTTTCCGCCAGCCGCCCGGAGACCTTGATGTAATTGTTGGGGTTCTTGTAGGGCTTGGCCGGCACCTCGATCACCTCGGCGCCGTATAGGCGCAATGCGTCCTTCTTTTCCTGGCTCTGGGTCTCGGGGATCACGATCACCGATTTGAAACCCAAAGAATTGGCCACGAGAGTCAGCCCGATCCCGGTATTGCCGGCAGTCCCCTCGACAATGGTCCCGCCCGGCCTGAGTTTGCCTGATTTGACCGCGTCATGGATGATGAACAATGCCGCGCGATCCTTGACCGACTGGCCGGGATTGAGGAACTCCGCCTTGCCCCAAATTTCGCAGTCAGTCAGCGTCGAGACGCGATTGAGGCGGATCAGCGGCGTATTGCCGATGGCGGAGATAAGGTCTTCGTGCTTGGCCATGCTCAAACTTCTGTTGCTGTGGCGCGGGTATGCGCGGCGGTTCGACCACGACGAGAGGTGCAAAACCAGAAAGATCAGGTACTTATGGTAGGGGGGCGGCATGGCCCCCGCAAGCGCTAAGCACACAGATCGGCAGCGCTTTTCCCTGCGCGCGAGGCAGGCGCAAGGGGTGGTCGCGCCAGCGCGGCTCAGGAGAATAGTTTTGCGTCCTCAGAGCGCGTTTCCGGCCGCAGCAGGATCGGCAAAAACGTCCAGCGCCCGCTGGCGGCTGGTCTTGAGGTCGACAATGGGCTTGGGATAGGTCTCGTCTAGGCTGATGCCAGCCGCTTCGAGCATGCCTTCGGGTGCCTTGCCAGGTTGGTGGATAAACCGGTCCGGCAAGCCCCTAAGCTCCGGCACCCAGCGGCGAACATAGTTTCCTTCCTCGTCGAACCGTTCGCCTTGCGTTACCGGATTGAAGATGCGGAAATAGGGCGCGGCGTCGAGGCCGCAGCCGGCCACCCATTGCCAACCGGCGGGATTATTGGCCTCGTCGGCGTCGACTAGGCAATCCCAGAACCACGCCTCGCCCTCGCGCCAGTCGATGAGAAGGTTTTTGATCAGGAACGAGGCCACCAGCATGCGCACGCGATTGTGCATGTAGCCAGTCTCCCACAGCTCGCGCATGCCGGCGTCCACGATTGGGATGCCGGTCTGACCGGTCTGCCACGCCCGCAATTGTGCCGGAGCATGGCGCCACGCCAACGCCCTATACTTGCGCTGCATTGGCACCTTGGCGATGGCCTCGCGGTGATAGAGCTGGTGGTAGCTGAAATCCCGCCAGGCCAGCTCGGAGAGGAATTTATTGACGGCACCTGCCTTCTCCGGGTGGGCATATGAAAAGGCCTTGGCTGCATGCCACACCTGTCTGGCGCTGATCTCGCCAAAGCGCAGATGTGGCGAAAGACGCGACGTTACATCGCGCTTTGGATAATCGCGGCCCTGGGGATAGTCGGCAATGCTCTCTTCAAGAAAATGGTCAAGCCTTGACCGCGCCGCGTCTTCTCCAATGGTCCAGTGTCCAGCAATCTTTTGCGTCCACTGCGGAGCCTGATAGTCCGCGTCCACCGCTTGAAACGCCATCGGCCTGCCCCCCGGCGCCGGGATCGGACGGGCAATCTCCATGTCCCGCAGAGTCTTCCAGAAGGGCGTGAACACCGAATAGGGCTTGTTCTGGCCAGTCTGGATCAGCCATGGCTCCACCAGCAGATTGCCGGGATGTGAGCCAACTGCCACACCCTCGGCTCGAAATCGCGTTTTGATATCCGCATCCAGCGCGCGTTCGGCTGGCCCATAACGGCGGTTCCAATGCAGGGCGTCCGCTCGGGTGCCTTTCAGCGCCTCGGCAAGAACTGTTTGCGCCGCTCCGTTCTCTATCCTGAACTCGATGCCTATAGCTGCCAGAGCCGCGCCGATGCTGTTCAGGCTCTGGTTCAACCACCATCGCGCGGCCGCCCCGATGGGCCGCAATCCCTCATCGGTTTCATGCACATAGATGGCAACAACGCTGTCGCTGTCCTTGCAGGCGGTAGCAAACGCAGCATTGTCGGCCAGGCGCAGGTCATTGCGCAGCCAGACCAGGGTAGTAGACAAAGCGAACCTCCTCTTGCCCTCGCACTACGGCAGAGCAAGGAAAATGGTTCAGCCTATTCCATCAATTCGGCCAGTTCCTCGAGCGCCGCGCTCCAAGCTTCCATTGAGAATATGCGGGTCTGCGCGTCTGCATGAGGCAGGCCACGCTCGGTCAATGTGATGCTGGTGCTGTCATCGCCTATGGCCTTGAAGCTGATGTCGAGCACGAAGATGAGCTCGCCGGCTTCGTCTTCGGCCTTGTGGATCCAGGAAAGCACCAGTTTCTGGTCCTCGACGAAGGTCAGCACTTCGCCGCTGACTTCGTGGTCGCTCTCCTCGTCGTCCTCGGCAAAGGTCACAAACCGGTACTGACCGCCCTCGAAGGCGTCGAACTCGGCCTCGTCTGCCTCCCACTGCTCGATTAGCGCCGGATCGGTCCAGGCAGCAAATACGTCGGACACATGGGCGGCGATGGTCCGCGTCAGGGTGATCTGACTTTCATTGTCGAGGTCAGTGCCGTTGCTCATGCCAACGTCCTTTCGCGATGCAGTTCTGCGGTGCTGGGAAGAAAGATCGTGAGAATACCCAAAATGGGCAGAAAGGCGCAAATCTGGAACACAGCGATCATGCCGATCCAGTCGGCCATTGCGCCCATGACCGCGGCGCCGAGGGCGCCGATGCCAAAGGCAAAGCCGAACACGAACCCAGCGACCATGCCCACCTTGCCAGGCACCAGCTCCTGGGCATAGACCACCATGGCCGAGAAGGCGGAGGACAGCACCAGACCCACCATGATGCTCATCACGCAGGTCCAGAACAGGTCGAGATAGGGCAGGGCAAGGGTGAAGGGCAGGGCGCCGAGGATCGACACCCAGATCACCGCGAGGCGCCCATAGCGATCGCCCACCGGCCCGCCGATAAACGTGCCTGCGGCAACCGAACCAAGGAAGGCGAACAGATAATATTGCGCCTGCTGCGCCGTAAGCCCGAATTTTTCGATCAGGAAAAAGGCGTAATAGCTCTTGAGGCCTTCAATATAGATGAATTTGCTGAGCAGCAGCGCGCCGATCACCGCAAAGGCGATGATGAGGCGTCGCTGCGACAGCGTCGGCTTGCGGATTGTGACTGCCGGCCGCGCCGCCAGTTGCCGTTGATGGACCACGAACCAGCGGCCGACATGGGTCATCAGCACCAGGCCGAAACCGGCCACGATCAGAAACCAGAAGACGCTCGTCTGTCCCATGGGCAACAGGATCAGTGCCGCGGCGAGGGGGCCCAACGCCGTGCCGGCATTGCCACCCACCTGGAACAAGGATTGCGCCAGTCCGAACCGGCCACCCGAGGCCATGCGCGCCACCCGCGACGCCTCGGGATGAAACAGCGCCGATCCGGTACCCACCACCACGGCTGCCAGGAGCAGCATCCAGAACCCGCTGGCCGCCGCCAGCAGCGCCACGCCTATCGCCACGATCGCCATCGACAGCGCCAGCCAATAGGGCTTGGGCCGCAGATCGCCGGAAAGACCGAATACCGGTTGCAGCAGGCAGGCCGTGATCTGCTGGCCCAGAGTGAGCAGGCCGATCTGCAGATAGCTCAGGCCATAGGTTTCCTTGAACAGCGGATAAAGCGCTGGCAGCAGGAACTGCAGCAGGTCATTGAGCAGATGCGCCCCGCTCACGGCCAGGAGGATGGACAGGGCGGTGCGCTGCGCGTCCGGCGCAGGGGCGGCGGCAATGGTGGTCATGGAAAATCGCTTGGTGAACGGAGAAACGCCGTCCTACGCCACGGCAAAGGCGAGAGCAATCGCTCGTGCACAATATTTAGGCATTTCGGAGGGAAATGGCTCCGCGAGCTGGACTCGAACCAGCGACCATTCGATTAACAGTCGAACGCTCTACCAACTGAGCTATCGCGGAACATTTTCGTGCGCCCTCTCGGTGAAGGCGAGGTCCGTGTAACCAAACTGATCCGGTTTGCCAAGCCCCCAATGACGCGACATGTGAATAAGTTGTCACGGCGCCTCGTCGCGGGCCCGTCGCGTGAGGCTGACTAGGTCATCCAATGTATTGAGATTGGCAAAGGGGTCCTCGTCATGCGTGTCGGCCCAGTCAACCAATGGTGCGCCCAGCGTCCGCAACAGGCCTTTGGGGCTGGAGTGCCTGCCGCCATTCGCGGCCAGCCGTGGTAGGTCGGCAAGGGCCGAAAGGCACCATGCGGCATTCGTCGGGTACCCATTGCCCCGCCACCCGGCCTGTGCGGCGCTGTGAACCCCACCCATCGCGCTGACCAGACGCGACACATAATCGAGCGGCAGGAAGGGTGTGTCCACCGCCACGGACACAACGACTGTGTCCGGCTCTGCCTTGCCAGCCAGATGGCGGGCAGCAGCCGCAATTCCGGCCAGCGGCCCGGCCAAGTCTATATCCAGATCCGGGAGGGCGACGCCATGTTGGCCGATGCCTTGTCTCTCGCCACGGGTCGAAATCAACAGCGGTGGTGCGATCATCTCAAGCCGTCCCGCCACGCGCGCCAGCAAGGATTCTCCGCCCACCCGCAAGTCGGCCTTGCGCACCAGCCCCAGCCGGTTCCCCGAGCCGCCGGCCAGGACCAGCCCGACGATCTTCACGCCCGCTTGCCCCGGCGCAGCAGGAGGAGCAGTGCGATACCCCCCACCAGCCCCCAGAATGGCGCACCAACGCCGATGATGGTGATGCCCGACGCCGTGGCGACAAAGGTCAGGATGGCCGGCAGGCGCGTGTCTTCGTCAGCAAGGGCAGCGGCCAGTGCCGCGGCCAGACTTGAGAACAGCGCCAGTCCGGCGACTGCCTGGATCAGCAGCGGCGGCGAGGCCGCAATGAAGGCCGCCGCCAGGCTCGCAGTCAGTCCGAATAGGATATAGGTGAATCCGGCGGCGACCGGTGCCGGCCAGCGCCGGCCCCGGTCGGGATGGGCCTCGGGCCCGGCGCAGATGGCCGCAGTAATGGCCGCAAGATTGCTCGCCGGACCGCCAAAGGCCGCACTTGCGCCGCTGGCAAGGCCAGTCATCACAAAGATTGGTGCCGGCCGCAATGAATAGCCATTGCTCTTCATCACCGCGATGCCCGGCAGGTTCTGCGAGGCCATGGTGACAATGTAGAGCGGCAGGGCGATGCGGATTATGGTGTCGAGCGAGAATTTCGGCATGACCGGGACCAGCATCGGCCAGGCCCCGTCAAAGGTGTTTGGTGGCAGGTGAGTAGTGGTTGCCAGCACTACGGCGGTGGTCATCACCGCCAGGGGCACGGCATAGCGGCGGGCGAAACGCAGCGCCAGTGCCCAGACGCAGAGGATTGGCAATGTGTGCCAGGGCATTTCCCCGACGGCAGTGATCGGCGCCACGCACAATGTGAGCAGCATGCCGGCCAGCATGGCATTGGCGATGACAGCGGGAATCGCGGATATGGCCCTGCCCAATGGGGCGATCAACCCTGTCAGAACGATCAATCCAGCGCAGACCAGAAAGGCGCCCGCCACCTCTGCAAAGCCGCCCGGCGGTTCCCCCACTGTGAGCAGGAACGCAACGCCCGGCGTGGTCCAGGCAAAACTCACCGGGGTCCTGGTCCGCCAGGCAACGACCATGTTGAGTAGGCCAATAGCGAGGCAGATCGAGAGCAGGCCCGAGCCGGCCTGTTGCGGCGTGGCGCCAGCAGCAGCTAGTGCCGCCAGTACCAGTGTAAATGTGCTGGCCGAGCCGACCACGGCGGCAAGCACACCGGCCATAACGGGTTGAATAAAATCCCGGTGAAATGGGGCACTGGCGTCTGCGGACATGGCGATTCCCGATTGAGCGTTGCTGGAAGCTAGTCGCTGCAGTCGATCTGCGCTACCGCACTTTGCGTGGACGAAACACCGCTGTTAGCCGCGCTTGCCCGAAGGGCTGGGACGCTTGAGCTGGTCCGTCAGGGCCAGGAGAACCACCATATGCAACCGTTCGGGCGTCGAGGGCGGCTTGAGGCATTTCACCCGGGAGGAAACGGTATAACGCGCGCCGTCCCGTTCGCCGGTCGCGGTGTAGACCAGGTACTTGCTAGCCTCGTCATAATAGGCCGAGGTCACCTTGAACTGCATTTTTGGTCCGTACTTCAGGAGCGCAATGTGGGTCATGTCATATGAGTCAGCCTGTCGCGCCCACGACACCGCCAAAAGCGCTTTTCAGAAAATTCACAGCCTGGCAATCAACCTATTGCATAAGCGATTGCCGTCCAATAGGAACTGGCGCCCAGAGGCCGCGTGGCGGAGTGGTTACGCAGCGGATTGCAAATCCGTGTATTCCGGTTCGATTCCGGACGCGGCCTCCATTCCCTTTCTTTATTCATTGTGTCCCCTCGGGTGGTGTCCATTTTATGGGAACCCTCGGCGCCTTCGCCCGTTATTTAATGATCGGAACGCGATTGAAACATATCGAAGACCGACAAGAGAACTCCCACGGCGAATAGCTTTGGGGGTTCTTTTGTTTGTGCTGTGATGGAACAACCCGTCGTTGGCTGCAGTTGCTTTCGAGTATGCCCAATTCAGAAAGAGCCCCATGAAGCCGCAAAAATCGACACCGGCACCGCTCGAAACCGATCATGGCGAGCAGCAGGACGACAATATCGACGAATTCGGCCATCGCCCTGACGGAACCGAACAGGACCAACCCATCAGCCCCGGCCCTAAATCCGACGCCCCGGCCGAAACTGAGGATAACCCTGATCGGTGAACCGATAGCGGGGTAAAATTGTCGCGGTTCGCGACTGGGTGTTGCCTTGGATACGCCCTTGGGCATATTCACGTCCAGCATATGCCCATTTCCGGCTTACACACGTGCACATCGCCGATTACTCGTCCGCCCGCAAGGCGATGGTGTACGATTAGATACACACCAGTTCGGTAACCGATCCGGCATTGCTCGCGGTTTTCCGAACTGTTCCCCGCGAACTCTTCGTTCCGGCAGATCGGCGGGAGCTGGCCTATAGCGATGCGGCCCACCCATTGGGTAAGGGCCGGTTTCTACCTGCGCCCGCGGTCTTCGGGCGTCTCGTGCAACTGGCTGAGATCGCCGATACCGACCGGGTGCTCGAATGCGCACCTGGGAGCGGGTATTCGATCGCCATTCTCGCAGGCCTGGCGCGGGAAGTGCTTGGCCTTGAATCTGACGCGGACATGGCGGCGCTTGCGCAATCCAACCTCGCAGCTCTAGCGATCAGCAACGCCACTATCGTCAACGCGGATTTCCGGACACGCGATCTCAACACATTCGATGTCATTATCATCGAAGGGGCCGTCGACCAGGTTCCGCCCGAACTGCTGGAAATTCTTTCCGTGGGTGGGCGGCTGGTCTGTCTGGTACGCCGGGGACCGGTGGGCGTTGCCACTGTCCATATCCGAAAGCCGGAGGGTGTCGTCACACATACTTCGTTCAATGCAACATTGCCGCCGCTCACCCTGGCCCCGGCTCCGGAGATTTTTGTGTTCTAGACAGGTGTTGCGTTCTGGTCACGTCTGACCATGACGATGAGATTAAAGTTTGTTAGGGATTGCCCGGGCCGGTTGTGTACCCCATCTGCCGGGCATTAGAGTGCCGGGGTCTGGAGGCTGGTCTATGATGTATCGCGGAGTTCTCAGAGCAAGTGCGCTTGCCCTGCTGGTGGCATCCTCTGCCGGCGCAGCCTACGCCCAGTCGATTACTCAGGCCCTGACGGCGGCCTATAATCATGCCCCCGATCTGCAATCGGCTTTGCTGAATGCCAAGGCATCGGCGGAGAATATCGTGCAGGCCAAGTCCGCCGCGCTCCCCACTATCAGCGCCTCCATTGGCGGCAGCACGGGCTCCAGCCTTGTCGGCGGCAATTGGAACCCCAGTTCCTCGCTGACCACCGGGCTCTCCTACAACCAGACTATTTACGACAACAACCGCACCGCCGCGCAGGTCGAGGCCGCTCGCGCCGCTGCCGAAGTTGCCGAATACCAGATTCGTAATGCCGAGCAGAATGTGCTCCTTCAGGTCGTTCAGGCCTATATGCAGGTCCTGAGCGGACGCGAGTTGCTCGCCCTCCGCCAGGAAAATGTCAGCTTCTTCCGGGCTCAGTTGCAGTCAGCCCGGGACCGGCTCGACGTGGGCGAGGGCACGCGCATCGATGTCGCCCAGTCGCAGGCACGTCTCGCTCAGGGGCAGTCCGCGCTGCAAGCCGCGATCGGCAGCCTGCGTTCCGCCGAGGCATCCTTCCAGCGTTTTGTCGGCCAGGCTCCACAAGGTCTGTCGACCGGCCACAATTATGCGAACCTGCTTCCAGGCTCGATCGACTCTGCCATCGCCGAAGCAGAAATGGGCCATCCGGCCATCCTGCTTTCCAAGGCGTCCATCCGGGCGGCTCAGGCGGGAAGCGACGCGGCACAGGCAGCGCTGTTTGGCGCAACGGCCAGTGTCTCCGGCCAGGTGTCATCGCGCTGGAGCGGTCCGTCGGGCGGCCCCACGGACGGCATTAGCGGAACGCTCGGGTTCCAGATCAGCATTCCCATCTATTCAGGTGGCCGCATGGGCTCGGGCGTCCGCCAGGCCAATCTTAACCAGATCAAGTCCGAGGTGGACGCCATGTCCGCCTATGACCAGATCCGCGAAGCCGTGATTGCGGCATGGACAGGTATCCAGAGCGCCGACGCACAAATCAGCGCCGCCCAGGCTGCTGTGTCGTCCAGCAATACTGTCCTCGACGGAGTCATCCAGGAGCGCGATCTCGGCACCGCGACCACGCTCGATGTCCTCAATGCCCAGGCCGACCTCACCAGCGCCCGCGAAACCTTGATCAACGCCACAAGTGGCAAGACCATCGCCACCTTCTCGCTTCTGAGCGCGATGGGGCGTCTCACCGCCCGTGATCTGGGTCTTCCGGTCGAGATGAAGACAGCGGTACCCTATACGCAGGCGGTCGAAGATGTCTGGCAGGAATTACGCACGGTCGTCGAGTGACCGCCAAAATCCTAAATCTTGTGGCCGGGCTCGCCCCGGCCACAACTTTTCGTGGAAGACCTCAAGTTCAGGGCTTGGGATGATTCCTAATTCCGCCCTGTGCGTCTAAGCTGTTCCTCACGAATCAGGCAGGGTAGCTGCGGATACCCTTCCCAATCGGGCGCATGAGTAAGAGGCACTGATGAACAAGCCGGCACCCAAAGAACCGTCCATGGACGAGATTCTTTCGTCCATAAGACAGATCATCGCCGACGATGATGCTGCCGGGGCGCCGCGCCGGCCCTCTGCCCAGTCCGCTCCTGCACCTATGCAGGCTGCGCCTGCTCGCCCGCTGGGCGAGCAGGATGATCGCGATCTCAGCGACATGCTGGACGATATCGAGCCTCTGGCCCTGTCTCCTTCGCAGATCGTCGAAGAGGGCGACGATGTCGAGGGCTTCAGCTTCGACTCCATCCTGGCCGATACCGAGGCGCCCGAAGCCGATGGTCCCGGCCTAGTTGAGGCCGAAGACGTTACGTTTGATGTCGACGACGATCTTCCAAACTTCGATCCTGCTCCAGCGCGCGAAGGCGTTGCGCAGGCAAGGCCGGAGCCGGAGCCGGAATCAGATCCGATGTTCATGGCCATGGCGGAGCCCGAGCCTGAGCCGGCGCCTGGCATGAGTGCCGCCGGCGCGGCGTCATTGCCTGACCCGACCCTGACCGCCGAGATGGCCGATCAGCTGCTCGAACCGGCGACCCGCGCGGCTGTACGCGGCTCCATCGGCAAACTATCCGCGCTCGGCATCGGCAATCCAAGCCTCACCATCGAGGCCATGATGCGCGACCTGCTGCGTCCCATGCTCAAGGAATGGCTCGACGAGAACCTGCCATCCGTGGTCGAACGCATGGTGGAAAAGGAAATCTCCCGCGTTTCGCGCGGAGAATGACCCTGCGGGGGTCGTTCGGCCCGTCGATGGGCTGTTGACCCCGCACCCTGCATTTGCTTGAAGTCTGCCAACCTCTTTCCGGCCCGCCAAGGTCTCGCCTGGCGGGTCGCTGCTGTTGCGAGTGACGTGATGCTAGAAAAGACCTATGAGCCCGCCGCCGTCGAGAGCCGCATCTATGATGCCTGGCTCGACGCCAATGCCTTCGCGGCCGGGGCAGGGGCAAAGCCTGGCGCCGAAACCTTCACCATCGTCATTCCGCCGCCCAATGTGACCGGCTCGCTCCATATCGGCCATGCGCTGAACAATACTGTTCAGGACATCCTGGTTCGTTTCAATCGCATGCTGAAAAAGGACGTGCTCTGGCAGCCCGGCACCGACCATGCCGGCATCGCCACCCAGATGATCGTCGAACGCCAGCTGGCCGAAAAGCAGCTCGACCGCCGCACCATGGGCCGTGACGCCTTTATCGACCGGGTCTGGGAATGGAAAACCGAGAGCGGCGGCACCATCATGAATCAATTGAAGCGCCTCGGCGCTTCGGCCGATTTCAGCCGCGAAAAGTTCACCATGGGCGAGCGCGGCGAGGCGGACGACCAGATGGTGCGCGCCGTCACCAAGGTCTTTGTCGAACTGCACAAGCGCGGCCTCATTTACCGCGCCAAGCGTCTGGTGAACTGGCATCCGAGCCTTGAAACCGCGATTTCCGACCTCGAAGTCGAGAATATCGAGGTCAAGGGTCATATGTGGCACCTGCGCTATCCGCTGGCCGACGGCGTAACCTATCAGTTTCCGGTCACCGACGAAGATGGCAACGTCACGGGCACCGAAACGCGCGACTACATCATCCTCGCCACCACCCGCCCCGAAACCATGCTGGGCGACGTGGCCGTTGCCGTGCACCCGGAAGATGAGCGCTATGCCGGCCTTGTCGGCAAGTTCATCGAGCTGCCGCTGGTTGGCCGCCGCATTCCGGTGGTCGCCGATGAATATGCCGATCCGGCCCTGGGTACCGGCGCGGTCAAGATCACCCCGGCGCATGACTTCAACGATTTCGAGGTCGGCGCCCGTGCCGGCATCGAGCCGATCAATGTCTTCACCACAGGCGGCGCCATCACCGATGCCGATTTCATCCCGGCAAAATATCGTGGCATGGATCGCTTCGAGGCCCGCAAGGCCATCGTGGCCGATCTCACCGCCATGGCCGAGGACAATCCCACGCGCGGCCTCGACCATATCGAAGACAAGAAGATTATGGTTCCCCATGACGAGAAGAGTAAGCTCGTCGTCATCGAGCCTTTCCTGACCGATCAATGGTGGGTCAAGGCCGATGTGCTGGCCCAGCCGGCGCTGGCCTCGGTGCGCGAAGGCCGCACCAAATTCGTGCCGCAGCAATACGAGAACACCTATTTCGCCTGGCTCGAAAACATCAAGCCCTGGTGCATTTCTCGCCAGCTCTGGTGGGGCCACCAGATCCCGGCCTGGTACGGCCCGGATAACGAGGCTTTCGTGGCCTATGACGAGGCCGAGGCGCAGGCGCTCGCCGAAAAGCACTATGGCAAGCCGGTCGAACTGTCCCGCGACCCCGATGTGCTCGACACCTGGTTCTCCTCCGCCCTCTGGCCGTTCTCGACCCTGGGCTGGCCCGACGAGACGCCCGAACTCAAGCGTTATTACCCGACGCAGGTGCTGGTCACCGGCTTTGACATCATCTTCTTCTGGGTTGCCCGCATGATGATGATGGGCCTCGAATTCCTTGAACAGGAGCCCTTCCACACCGTTTACATGCATGCCCTGGTCCGCGATGAAAAGGGCCAGAAGATGAGCAAGACCAAGGGAAACGTCATCGATCCCCTCAAGCTCGTCGACCAATACGGTGCCGACGCCACTCGCTTCACTCTGGCCGCGATGGCCGCGCAGGGCCGTGACCTCAAGCTCGCGATCAGCCGCGTCGAGGGCTACCGCAATTTCGTCACCAAGCTCTGGAACGCCGCGCGCTTCCTCGAGATGAACGAGTGCCGTCGCGTCGAGAATTATGACCCCAGGGCGAACACGTTGCCGCTCAACCGCTGGATCGTCGGCGCCACGGCACGCGGGCTGGCGTCCGTCCGCGCGGGCATCGAAGACTACAAGTTCAACGAAGCTGCCAACAGCGCCTACGATTTCGTCTGGGGCACCTTCTGCGACTGGTATGTCGAATTCGCCAAGCCCGTCTTCATGGGCGAGGACGAAGCCGCCAAGGCCGAGACTCGCGCCACGGCTGCCTGGGCGCTCGACCAGATTCTCATCATGCTCCATCCCATGATGCCCTTCGTGACAGAAGAGCTCTGGGCCGAAACCGGCAAATTCGGTCCGGCTCGCCAGGGCATGCTGATCCTGACCGAATGGCCGGACCTGTCCGGTCTGGAAGACGCTGCTGCCGATGCAGAACTGGCCTGGCTGGTGGACGTCATCTCAAACATCCGCTCCGTGCGGGCCGAAATGAACGTGCCGGCCAGCGCCAAGCTGCAAATGGTGGTCATCGGGGCAGGGGATGAAACCTTGCGCCGCCTCGTCGCCGGCACCTCGCTGATTTCACGTCTGGCCCGCCTGGAGGAAATCTCGCCACGCAATGAAATTCCCGGCGAATCTGCCCAGTTCGTCGTCGGCGAGGCCACCTTTGCCCTCCCATTGGCAGGCGTTATCGACATCGCTGTCGAAAAGGCCCGCCTCGAAAAGGAAGTGACCAAGCTCGATGGCGAGGTCGCCCAGGTCGACAAGAAGCTGGGCAATGAGCAATTCGTCACCAAGGCACCCGAAGAGGTGATCGAGGAGCAAAGAGCCCGCCGCGACTCCGCCATCGACCGGCGAGAGAAAATTCGCGAGGCGCTCACCCGGTTGAGCTGACCCATAACAAGGCCCGGCAGCGATGCCGGGCCTTGTTGCTTCTGCGCCCCCTAAATGCGCGCCTGCACCGAATGCAGACCCGCATAGACCCCTCCAGCGGCCATCAGTGCGTCATGGGTGCCTTCTTCGACGATGCCTTCCCGTGTGAGCACCAATATCCGGTCGGCATGTCGTACGGTGGAGAGCCGATGGGCGATGACCAGGGTCGTGCGCCCCCGCGACAGGGTCAGCAGCGCCTGCTGCACTGCGCGTTCGCTCTCATTGTCGAGGGCGCTTGTCGCCTCGTCAAAGATCAGGATTGGCGGGTTCTTGAGAAAGGCTCGCGCGATGGTTAGGCGCTGCTTCTGACCGCCCGACAGCTTGACGCCGCGCTGACCGATATCAGTGTCATAGCCCTCCGAGAGTGCCTTGATGAACGCATGCGCATTGGCGGCCTTTGCCGCGCCCATCACCTCCTCCTCCGAAGCATCCGGCCGGCCATAGAGCAGGTTCTCCCGCACCGTCCCACTGAACAGATAGACGTCCTGCTGCACCACACCGATGCTGCGCCGCAACGATGCCAGGGTGATGTCGCGTACATCCTGTCCGTCGATGCTGACACTGCCGCCAATCACCTCATAGAAGCGGGGGATGAGGCTGCACAAGGTGCTCTTACCCACGCCAGATGGCCCAACCAGCGCCACGAACTCGCCGGGCGCGATATCGAGTGACACCGTGTCCAGAACCCTCGGTCCATCGGCTTCATATCGGAAACTGACATCGCGGAACGCAATCGCGCCCCGGACGGACGCCAGAGGCTTTGCGCCGGGGGCGTCGACAATGTCCGGTGCGACTTCGAGCAGTTCCATGGCCCGCACGAAACCGGTATAGCCATCCTGCCAGAGACGGATGAAATTGTCGAAGCGCTTGATCGGGTCGAGCAATACGCCCACGCAAAGCAGCAGGGTCAGCATGTCTGCCGCGGTGAGGCCCGTGCTCAGGATGCGCATGGCGCCACCCACGATCACCACGATGGTAATCAACTGCCCAAACCCCTCCATGCCGCTCCACAGCAGCGCCTCGCTGCGATAGCCGTCCTTTCGGGCTTGGAGGAACCTGCGGTTCTCGACCCCGAAGCGGGCCATTTCATGGGTCTCATTGGCAAAGGACTGCACCACCCGAATGCCGCCCAGAGCATCCTCGACGCGCTCGTTGACGCCAGCGATCCGCTCCTTGCTGGTGCGCAGGGCCACATTCATGCGGCGGTTGAAGTACATCGCGTAACCGATTGCAAACGGGATAAGAAGCAGGACACACATTGCGATGACGGGATCGATCCAGGCGATCACCGCCATGGCTCCGGCAAACTTGAGAAGGCTAATCGCCAGGTCTTCGGGGCCATGGTGGAACAGTTCGCCGAGCCACAGCGAGTCATGGCTGATCCGGCTCATCAATTGCCCGGTGCGCTGTCGGTCATAGAAGCTGAAGCTGAGTTTCTGGCAATGCGCGAACAATTCCTCGCGCACTTGCGCCTCGATCCTGGCGCCCATGGCGTGGCCCTGGTAGTCGACGAAGTAGGTCGCGAGGGCCTGGATGAGAAACACCACGACCATGATGCCGCCAAGCACCAGCAACTGCCCCATGGCATCGGGCGCAGCGCGAAGTTCAGTGAGGCGCCCGACGATCAGGTTCGCGAGCAGCGGCAAGGTGATGGCCGTGCCCGCCACAAGTACGGCGCAGGCCAATACCGCGGCCAGCAGCGCCAGATGCGGCCGATAATAGGATAGGAACCGCCCGACGCGGGCATGCGTCATGGACTGCGCGGCCGGGTCGGCCCCGGTAACGGGAGCAAAAAGCCGGGAGAAGAGGCTAGGGCGTTTGGACGCGCGCTGTTCCCCTGGGGATGTTGGAGATGACATGATCAATTCTGTCCTGATGGATGTGCAGGTTGGCTACAGCGGACAGGATCGTTTTCATCTCGGTCTCCCGGACGGACGGGGGTTGGTCGATGCGCGGACTATGCTGAAGCCCCGGCGCCGTGGCAATGCCGAGAAGGACGAGGCCGGGGTTCTGTGACGATTCCGCAACAACAGCATCGATTCAATGCGCCCGCTGACGGCATCAACCCTTTGGCGACGTTTCCCGCCACAATCTGACCCTAAAGCAGGTCGCATGGCATTCGGGGGCGGATGCTGGCACTGGCCCGGGTCACGCTGATTGCGGCCGGATCGGTGCGATCCGTTTCCCGATTTTGAGACTGTCTGGCGGACCAAACCCGCCTGAAATGGTGATGATGAGCGCTCAATTGCTGATTGCGATTGCTCTGGATCCGGTTCCGTCTGCCGTGCGCAGCCTGGGGCGGGAACCTCGTTGTGATGGATTGGGCTGAATGCGGTCACAAAGCGCGTTTACGAAGTCTTCAGACATTGCTTTGTCCGGCCGAGTCATCCGGGCAAGATCATCATCGAACCAGAGCGGCCGCCAGGTCGCCGGGACGGGGCCGGAACTTCCGGTGTCGTCCGCAGTAGCCGCCCATGGCCCCATGGGCGAAAGGAGTATCATGCGCACTTCCAGGGGCATCTCCCTTGCCTGCGCTGCGTCAGGATTGTTGATAGCCCTGCTGGCGACGGCCTCGGCTCACGCTCAGACGGCCGCCGAAGCCGCGTTTGATTTCGCCCGGACTCTCGATGGCACGGGTTCCATCGTGTCCAGCGACACCTATCTCTCCGCCCTTGAAAGCGACGCGGCCGCCGGCCGGCCGCTGGCGCTGTGGCAGCTCGGCACCATGTACGAAAATGGCGAAGGCGTGGACAAGGACCCCGTCAAGGCCTTCGGCTATTTCGCCCAGATCGCCAATCAGCACGCCGATACCGCGCCGCGCGGGCTGGAAGCCGACATTGTCGCCAGTTCATTCGTCAAGCTGGGCGATTATTTCCGCCTCGGCGTTCCCGAGGCCGGGGTCACCCAGAATCCCGCCGAATACCACCGCATGCTGATGCACGCGGCTACCTATTTCGGCGACGCCGAAGCGCAGTACCGCATCGGCATGCTCTATCAGCGGGAAGATGGGCTGGGCCTCAGCCCAATGCTCTCCGCCCGCTGGCTGCAATCGGCTGCCCACAAGGGCCACTGTCTGGCTCAAGCCGAACTGGGCAATCTGCTGTTCAACGGCATGGATGCCTATAACCCGCGGCCTGCAGAGGGACTGATGTGGCTCAATCTGGCGCAGGGCACGTGCCTCGGCACCAGCGACATGACCGCGGCCGGGGAACTGCTCAATCGGGCCATGTCCACCGCGACTCCCGAAGTTCAGGCGGCCGCTGTTGAAATGGCCAATTCCGGCGTTGTCGTCAGCGCCGAATTCTAGCCTCTCCTAGAAGCTGAACGCGCCTTCCACCGGCACGTGGTCGCTCGGCTTGTCCCAGCCGCGCACATCCTTGTGGATCACCACATCGTCGAGCCGGTCCGCCGCCTGCGGCGACAGCATCAAATGGTCGATGCGGATGCCGGCATTGCGGCGCCAGGCACCGGCCTGGAAATCCCAGAATGTATAGGCTTCCTCGGCCGTGATGGCGCGCAGCGCATCGGTCATGCCCATGTTCCGAAGGATGCGGAATTTCTCGAGGCTCTCCGGGCGGTAGAGCGCATCGCCCCACCAGGCTTTGGGATCATGTGCATCCTCGGGCGCCGGGATCAGGTTGAAATCGCCCATCAGGATGAAAGGCTCTTCCAGCGCCAGGCGGTCCTCGACGAAGCGATTGAGGCGGTCCATCCAGCCCAGCTTGTAGGGAAATTTTTCCGTATCCACCGGGTTACCGTTCGGCAGGTAGATATTGCAGACGCGGACAATGCCGCCCTCGACCGAAAACACGCCCTCGATCAGCCGGGCCTGTTCGTCCTCCGCATTGCCGGGCAGGCCGCGATGCACCTCGTCGAACGGGAGTTTCGAGAGCAGGGCGACGCCGTTCCAGCTTTTCTGCCCATGGGTCTCGACATTATAGCCCAGCGCCTCGATTTCGGCGCGTGGAAAGCCTTCGTCGACGGTCTTGATTTCCTGGAGGCCGACAATGTCGGGCTTCTCCTCGTCGAGCCAGCGCACCAGCAGTTCCAGCCGGGCCTTGATGCCATTGATGTTCCAGGTGGCGATGCGCAGGGCCATGATAATGTCCTCAGTTCAGATCGGCATAAACGGCGCGGATCAGGTCCTTGGGATAGCGTCCCGTACATCCTTCGAGCGCCGTATTGCTCATCGACACTATCGTAAGCGCGTTGGCAGGATCGACAAGCCAGGAATGGCCATAGACCCCACCCCAATTGATCGTCCCCGCCGCCGACGCCGAATTGGCCGCCTGCGGGTCCTCCAGAACGGCCCCCAGATAGCCGAACCGCTGCCCGGCATCGTCGCGATGCACATTGCCGATGCGATTGGAAAAGGCCAAAGCCAGTGTTTCCGGTTTGACGGCCCCGCCGCCCCCGGTGCGCATGGCCTCAAGAAACCGCGCAATATCCTCGGGCGTGCCGGCCATGCCCGCCCCACCCGATTGGAAGGCCTTGTCGCTGAAGATGCGCGAAGGCGAAAACGTCGCCGGCTCATTGCGATCATTGATCACCACATGCGGGTCTGCCATCGGCATCGGCGGCGTTCCATCAGCATAGGGTTTTGCCAGCCGCGCCAGGTCGGCAACGAAGAAGCCGGTTTCCCTCAGGCCCAGGGGGCCGGTGACATGAGTGCGGACCGCGTCTTCGAGGCTCCCGCCATGGATGGCGGAGAGGGCTGCCCCCAGCACGTCGATGGCCACTGAATAGGACCAGGCCGTGCCCGGCGCAAACAGCAGCTTCTGTTTGGCAACCCGCGCGAAATTCTCCGCAAATCCCTTGTTGGAAGGCCCCAGGCCTGTCGAGATCGTAGGGTCGTTGGGATAGGCATAGGCCAGGCCCGCCGTATGCGTCAGCAGGTGATGGATGGCGATCGGTGCCGGGCTGCCGTCCGCAAGGTCTGGCGTGAAATAGGGCAGGTGGTCGGAAACCCGGTCGTCGAACCGGAGGAGGCCCTTGTCGGCCATGGCCAGTGCCGTTGCCGCCACGATGGGCTTGGTCACCGAGGCCAGGCGATAAATGGCATTCTCCATCATCGGCACCCCGGCTTCCCGGTCGAAGTGCCCCACGACGCGACGCAGGGCAATCTGCCCATGCCGGTAAGCAATCAGTTCCGCGCCAACGATCTTCTGCACGGCGATGGCCTCGTCCATGACCGCGTCAACATGCGCACCCATGCGCTCCCCCAAAATGTCTGAGTAAAACTGTCGCTAGAGCGTGATCGGCAAAAGTTCAGACTTTTGCGGTTCGTCGCGCGACGTCACGAAGGCTCTAGACCGCAAAACTCGTACCGCAGCCACAGGAGGCAACTGCGTTCGGGTTCTTGATCTGGAAGGCCTGCCCGATGAGGTCGTCGACAAAGTCGATCTCGGCGCCGCCCATGAATTCCAGGCTGAGCGAATCGATCAGTACGGTTGCGTCGCCCTTCTGCAGCACCAGGTCGTCGTCATTCGGCGTCTCCTGCACGAGATTATATTCGTACTGGAACCCAGAGCAGCCACCACCTGCCACTGAGATGCGAAGTACCGTGCCCGGCGCTTCCTTACCCAGAATGCGCGACACGCGCTTGGCGGCGCGGTCCGAAAGGGTTACGGCAGGTGTGTCGGCAAGAGCGGCGGCGGTCATGGAATATCCCGGATCGGTCGTAATGTCATAACGCTCCCGCTAAGATAGGCGCTCCGAGCGTCGTTGCAAAGACCCGGACAGCACACATGAGTGACACCGCCTCCTATGCCAGCAAGCCCGACCGGTCCCGCGGCCGGCTTTATGGCACCGGGCCGAGTCCCACCCGCTCCGATTTTCAGCGCGATCGTGACCGCATCATCCATTCCACCGCCTTCCGCAGACTGCAGCACAAGACCCAGGTCTTCCTGTCCCACGAAGGCAGGCATTTTCGCAACCGCCTCACCCATACGCTCGAAGTCAGCCAGATCGCCCGCTCCATTGCCCGGGCCCTGCACCTTGATGAGGACCTGGCCGAAGCGGTCGCCCTGAGCCACGATCTGGGGCACACGCCCTTTGGTCATGCGGGCGAGCGGGCGCTGCACCGCGCCATGACCCCATATGGCGGCTTCGACCACAATGTGCAGGCATTGCGGGTCGTGACCCTTCTCGAAAACCGCTATGCCGAGCACGACGGGCTCAACCTCACCTGGGAGACGCTCGAAGGCATTCTCAAGCACAATGGCCCGCTGCTCGATGCTGCTGGCAGGCCTCATGGACGTTATGCCGACGAGGGATTGCCGAACGGGCTCGACGCTATTCCGGCGCCCGCTGACCTGCGGCCCGACACGCATGCCAGTCTGGAAGCGCAGGTCGCCGCAGTCGCGGATGACATCGCCTATAATGCCCACGACATTGATGATGCGCTGCGCGCCGGACTGGTGTCGCTTGACGATTTCCTGGATGTGCCCATGGCCGGGCCCATCGTGTCCGAGGTGCTCCACCGCTTTCCGACCATCGCACCCAAGCGACAGGCGCATGAGGTGCAGCGGCGCATGATTACCCGGGCCGTGGAAGACGTCATTGCCACCAGCGCCGCCAATATCGCCACCGCCGGTGTCACTTCCGCCGAAGAGGTGCGCCTGGCCGGCCAGACGCTGGTCGGCTTTTCTCCAGCGACCACCGCGATCGAAAAGGGCCTCAAGGCCTTCCTGTTCGCCCGGGTCTATCGCCACGAGGCCGTCATGGTCCCGGTGCGCGAAAGCGAAGCGGTGATCGAGCGTCTCTTTGCCGCCTATATGGCCGATGCTGACATGCCGGGGCGCTGGGGCGAAGCGGGGCGTGGCTGCTCGGCATCGGACCGGGCCCGCATCGTGGCCGACTTTATTGCCGGCATGACCGATATCTATGCGGTCGACGAATACCAGCGCCTGTTTGACGCTAGACCGGATTTCCGTTAACCGGACCGGATATCGGTGAGGCTAAACGTGGGCCACATCCATCTCCTTCGGTCCGTCCTCGGGCTTGACCCGAGGACCTCTCGCGACTTGCGCAGGTAGCTGGTGGCCCTCGGGTCAGGCCCGAGGGCGGAATGGTGGTTGTGGCTGTACCGAGTATCCCTCCAAACAGGACACATTGGTTGTAGGCCATGGATATTTTCGCTCTTTTCACCACAAGGGTCATCGAGGCCCTGCGTGCCGACTATCCCCAGCTCGACACCGAGCTGCTTGCACGCGTCGTGGTGGAACCGCCGCGAGATGCCGCCCATGGCGACCTCAGCACCAATGCTGCAATGGTTGTCGCCAAGCCGCTGGGCAAGAACCCGCGCGAGGTCGCTGCGGGCCTTGTGGAGCGCTTCAAATCGGCGCCGGACGTGGTCGCGGTCGAAATTGCCGGCCCCGGCTTCATCAATTTCCGCCTCTCCGATGCCATCTGGCACCAGGTTCTCAAGGCAGTCGGCGCGCAGGGCGCCAATTACGGCCGGGCCGACCTTGGCAAGGGCGAGCGGGTCAATGTCGAATATGTATCGGCCAATCCGACCGGCCCCATGCATGTCGGACACACGCGCGGCGCTGTATTCGGGGACGCGCTGGCCTCCCTCATGGCCTGGTCGGGCTATGAGGTAACACGCGAATATTACATCAACGACACTGGCGGTCAGACCATCATCCTCGGTCAGTCCGCCATGCTCCGCTATCGCGAGGCGCTGGGCGAAACCATCGAGATCCCCTCCGGCTTCTATCCCGGCGACTACCTTGTCCCGGTGGGCGAAGAGTTGGTCGCCGAATATGGCAGGACGCTGCTCGATATGCCTGAAGAAGAGGCCGTCCTCATCGCCCGTGAAAAGGCGCTGTCCGCCATGATGGAACTGATCAAGGCTGATCTGGCCCAGCTCAATATCCATCACGACGTCTTCTTTTCCGAGCGCACGTTGCACGGCGCCGATGGCGACATCCAGTCCACCCTTGCCTGGCTGCGCGAGGAAGGCATGGTCTATGAGGGCCGGCTTGAAGCGCCCAAGGGCAAGGCGCCCGAGGAGTGGGAAGACCGCGAACAGACCCTGTTCCGCGCCAAGGACTATGGCGACGATACCGACCGGGCGCTTATCAAGTCCGACGGGTCCTACACCTATTTCGCCGCCGACATTGCCTATCACCGCAACAAATATCTGCGTGGCTTCAAGCACATGGTCAATGTGCTCGGCGCCGACCATTCGGGCTATGTCAAGCGCCTGCAGGCGGCCGTAAAGGCCGTCTCGCATGGAGAAGCCGACATCGATGTGCGCATCTGCCAGCTTGTTCGTCTGCTCAAGAACGGCGAACCGTTCAAGATGTCCAAGCGCTCCGGGGATCTTGTGACCCTTGCCGATGTCGTCGACGAGGTTGGAGCCGATGCCACGCGCTTCATGCTGCTGTTCCGGCGCAATGACGCATCGATGGATTTCGATTTTGCGCTGGTCAAGGAGCAGACCCGCGATAATCCCGTCTTCTATGTTCAGTATGCGCATGCCCGCGCCTGCTCGATCTTCCGTACCGCGCGGCGCGACCTGCCGGACCTCGATATTTCACCCGCCGCGCTCGCCGCCGCCGAGGTTGAAAGCCTAGGGAGTGCGGCAGATATCGAGCTGATCCGGATGTTGGGTGCCTGGCCCCGGACAGTCGCTGCCGCGGCGCTAGCCCATGAGCCGCATCGCATTGCCTTCTATGTGCATGAGCTTTCCGGGGCCTTGCATGGCTTCTGGGCAAAGGGCAAGGATGACCCGCAGTTACGATTTGTTAACCTTTCGGACCCGAAGTTGACGTTAGCGCGACTCGCACTCGTCGATGCCGTTCGTCAGGTAATTCGCAACGGCCTGGGGATTTTAGGGGTCTCGGCACCCGAAGAGCTTTCATAATTCGGGCGCAATAGTGTGAACACTCGCGGCCAAGTCCTTGAATGGACTATCCGCATTCTCAGGGGCGCTGCGACATGACGTCAGCGAAACCGCAAGCGATGGCCGCACAGACCGAAGCACCGGACGATCTCATTTCCGAATTGGCGCGCCTGATGGCGGATGACGCCCGGGCAGTGCCGTCAGCGGCGAATGAACAGCGGTCGCCCGTCAGAATCCCGGGCGACGCGGCCACCATGCCTGGACCCCGTTTCGACTTTTCGGCATCCGCCAATCTGGCATCGGGCAAGGTGCCCGCTTCCCCGGTGCGCATACCGGGTGAGGGGGACTCGTCCGCCAAAACCGCCGAGCCATTCGCATTCAAGTTCGATATTGCGCCTTCGGCGCAGCCCGAACTGCCATCCACGCCTGTCGCCAGCGCGCCGGTGACCAGCGTGCCGCTTCCCGCGGCGAGCGTCCGGGTTGAACCAAATCCGGAAAATGAACCCGCCCTGGATCACGACAGCCTGGCCGATCTGATTGCTGCTGAACTCGCCACCGACCTGGGCCAGGATCGCGCATCGGCAGAGCCGCCCGTTCCGGCTGCCGATCCGGTCGAGCCTGCCGCCAAACCCGACAGGTTCGGTGTGCCGCCGGTGTTTGGACTGGGATCACCTCACGTATCGCGGGAAGCCATTGTCCCCCAGCCTGAGCCGGAGTCCGCCTCCGCGACGGCAAAGGAGGCACCGGCGCCTGACCACGCCACGCATCTTGATACCGGATCGCTTGACCCACTCGAAGAGATCGAGCGGCTCGTTGGCCCTGCTGTGCGCATGAATGTCGACAATGCCTCGCCAATTTCTGCGCTGCGGAGCCTCGCAACGCCGGTGGTGTCGGAACCTGTGGTCGCTCAAGTAGATCATCCGGCAACCCTCCCGCCTGCGCCCCAGCATCCGGAGGTCAACGTCAATTCAGTGGATGAAGCCATTCTTGCCGCTGCTGCGGCAACTGGCGCCCATGTGGAATGGGTCAATGCCGGCACCGATGCAACGGCGACAGACGTCGACGATCTGGAAACGGCGATGCCGACGGCGCGTTCCGCTGGCTTTGCGATGAACCGCGCCATTGTCGGCCCGCTGGTCGCGGTTGGACTGCTGGCAGTTGCCGGCCTCGGACTCTATTGGGCCCTGGGGCAAGGTGGTGGCACCGCCGGACCGGCGCCGCTGCTGGTCGCGGACACCGCCCCCACCAAGGAAGTACCCGAAGTCGACGCCGCATCCACGGCGCCGCAATCGGTGGTCTTCAACGAGATTTCCGGCGCCGATGTCGCTGCCGAAGAGCAGATCGTCTCGCGTGACCAGGCTGATACCGAAGCTGTCGTGGCTGCCAACAGCGCCATGTCAGGCTCCGGCGTTGTCGCCGATGTCGCTGGCGGCGATGTCGATCCCAATCAGGATGGTCTGGTCAATCGCAAGGTGCGCACGGTGACAGTGCGTCCCGATGGCACCATTGTCAGTGGTGAAGACAGCCTGGCCGGTTCCGCCATCCTGCCGGTGGACCGCCCCAATGTGCCTGAGGTGCCCGGCGCGGACTTCTCCACCCCGGACTTAATTGCCAGCGCAACGCCGGACACTGATGCTGCGGCCATTGCCGCGACACCTGAAACCACGGCGACACCCGCCGTGCCGCCGGCCGAGCCAGGCGCCACGATCGCAGTCGTTGACAGCACCGGGGCGCCGCTCGCGGGTCGCACCGTCACCATGCCGATGCAGCGGCCGTCCGATTTCTCCACAATCGCCGCTTCGGCTACTGCCGCTGCAACTGCCCCCGCCGCATCGGCACCTATAGCACCCACAGCAACGGCACCGGCGGCCGTTGCGCCCGCGCAGCAGGCCGTGACCACGACATCCACAGGCACCACCCCTGCCTATGTCCAACTGGCGTCCCAGCGCAGCGAGGAGGCCGCGCGGCAATCGGCTCAGGCCATCTCAACGCGCTATGGTCTGCTGTTCAGCGGCGCCAGCCCGGAAATCCGGCGCGTCGATCTGGGTGAGCGCGGTGTCTATTACCGCGTCGTAGTCCCGGCCACCTCCCGCGACGGCGCGGCCAATATCTGCGTCAACGTCAAGGCGGCCGGTGGCGACTGCCTGCTGCTCTAGCCGTGCCCTTCCCGATCCTTGACGCTGGCGTCGCCAGCGGCCAAGGATGGGACATGACGGCCATTCTGACAGACGGCAGATGACAAGCGCAGAAACCAATTGGTTTGACACGCCGGCGCCGCCGCCGGCCGATGAGGTTCTGCGCGTCGATGTTGGCGGCTATGAAGGCCCGCTCGACTTGCTGCTCGACCTGGTGCGGCGCCAGAAGGTCGATCTGTCGGCCATTTCCGTTCTGGCGCTTGCCGAGCAATATCTTGCCTTCATCGAAACCCTTCGCGAGCGCCGCATCGAGATTGCCGCGGACTATCTCGTGATGGCGGCGTGGTTGGCCTATCTCAAGAGCCGGCTTATGGTGCCGCAGGCGCCCGGCGATGACGAGCCGAGCGGCGAAATGCTCGCCGCCATGCTGCAATTCCGCCTGAAGCGCCTCGAATCCATGCGCACTGCTGCCAGCCGGCTGATGAACCGCCCGCGCCTGGGCTTCCAGATCTATGCAAGGGGCGCCCCCGAGCCCATGGAGATTGCCCGTCGCGCCGTATGGGAAGCTAGTCTTTACGACCTGCTCAAGGCCTATTCGACTCAGCGCGAACGCGGCATCACCACCGATTACGCGCCACGCCTGCGCAGCGTCTGGTCACTGCAGGATGCGCGCGAAATTCTCCAGCGCCTGATCGGCGAGAGCCAGGAGTGGATGTCCCTCGACGCCTATCTGGTCGACTATCTCGCCAAGCCCGCCGAACGCGCCACCATACGAGCCTCGAGCTTTGCCTCCAGCCTCGAACTGGTGCGGCAGGGAGAGATCGATATTCGCCAGACAGAAACTTTCGGCCCCCTGTTCATGCGCCGCCGCCGGGGTGACAATCCGTGACTGACAACGAGGTCGAAGACGAGACCGGCGACGTCCTGCGCCGCCATCTGCGCATCCTTGAAGCGCTCCTCTTCGCCTCGTCTCAACCGCTGCGGGCAGCCGACATGGCCCCCTATCTGGGCGAAGGGGTCGATCTCGCGGGCCTTCTCGCGACCTTGCAGGGCCAGTATGCCAGCCGCGGGGTCAATTTGGTGCAGCGCGGCGAGGGCTGGGCTTTTCGCACCGCCGAGGATCTCGGCTTCCTATTGCGGCGCGAAGAGCATGAGACCCGTCCGCTGTCGCGCGCGGCGCTCGAAACCCTCTCCATCATTGCCTATCACCAGCCGGCAACCCGCGCCGAGATCGAGGAGGTGCGCGGCGTTGCCACTGGCAAGGGCACGCTGGACCTGCTGATGGAGGCCGGCTGGGTGCGCATGCGCGGCCGTCGCCGCACCCCGGGTCGTCCCGTGACCTATGGCACCACCGACGCCTTCCTCGATCATTTCGGGCTCGAGGCACTCACCGACCTGCCGGGTCTTGATGAGCTGAAAGGGGCGGGTCTCCTGTCCGGACGCCTGCCGCCGGATCTGCAGATTCCACTGCCCTTTGACGGCGCCCTGCGGGACGACGAAGACCCGCTCGATCCGTCCGATGCTGGCGACGCCGAGCCGGAAGATGAGGAAACCTGATGTTTCCGCAGCCATTTTGCCGCTAAGGAAGGAACACGTTCTTGTGTTTGGGCGCGATTAAACCTATTTCTCGGTCTATCTATAGCGCGTAAAGCGTATCTGAGTTTTAGGGAGACTATTATGCACGCGCCGTCTATCTGGGGCATCCTCGTGGTTGCCGTTGTCGTTATCCTGCTCTTCGGTCGCGGGAAGATTTCCGGCATGATGGGTGAAGTGGCCTCCGGCATCAAAGCCTTCCAGAAGGGCATGAAGGACGACGACAAGCCGGCTGAGCGCATCAACACTTCTGCCGAAGTTGAAGCTCGCGAAGTGGACAAGAGCAAGGACGCCTGAGCGCATCCCAGAGCCCTGACCACGACATGCGGCTCGCCGCCGTTCGGAGAATAATTCCATGCTCGGCCTAGGCTGGACAGAGATGCTGGTGATTGGCGTTGTTGCGCTGATTTTCATCGGCCCAAAGGACCTGCCCGTGGTCATGGGCAGGATTGGCAAGGTTATCGGGCAGGTGCAGCGCATGGGGCGCGATTTCCAGCGGGAGATCAACAGGACCACCGGTCTTGACGAAGTGCGCAACCTGCGCACCTCCATCACCTCGCCACTGAAAAAGACCGCCGACGAGATCCGTAAGGAATTCAACTCTATTGGTACCGATGGCCAGGCCAAACCCAGCGGTGTCCTCAAGCCCACCGACCCTAATACCGAAAGCGTCGTCGAAGCCATCGAGCAGCAGGCCGGCATGGCGCCCGCCAGGAAGAGCAGCACCGAACTGGCCACCGAGTACGGCTTTGGCGCCAACAAGTCGGAACCGGTGAAAGCTGAGCGCAAATCGACCAAGCCCCCGACCTACGCCGATACTGAGACCGCCAAGGCAGCCGCGGCCAAGGCCGAAGCGGAAAAGGCCGCGGCTGCAAAGGCAGAAAGTGCGAAGCCTAAAAAGGCCGCAGCCAAAAAGGCGGTCGCCGCAGCACCAGCCAAGGCCGCAAGGCCCGCGACCGCCAATGCCGCTGCGACCAAATCAGGCGCGGCCAAGCCGGCACGCAAACCGCCAGCGATCAAGGCGGTATCCTCACCGGCCCCCGCTGCAGAAGCCGCCAAACCAGCATCAAAACCTGCCGCCAAACCACGCGCCCCGCGCAAGAAGCCGGCTGAAACGGCCGGAAAGAGCGAATAATGGCCGATACCAAGCTTTCGCAGCTCGAAGACAAGACCAAGGCGGAGGTCGAGGACGAACTGGCGGGCAGCGAAGCGCCGCTGCTCGAGCATCTGACCGAACTGCGCAAGCGGCTCATTCGCAGCGCCATTGTCATCGTCGTGCTGTTGATCGTCTGCTTCCTCTTTGCAGGACAGATTTTCGATATCCTGCTCAACCCCTACCGCTCGCTCTATTCCGATCCGGGCGAGATGGAGCTGATTTACACCGCGCCGCAGGAATTCTTCTTCACCCAGCTTAATCTGGCCTTTTTCGGCTCGATCTTCCTGGGTTTCCCGTTCCTCGCCACGCAGATTTACGGCTTTGTTGCGCCTGGCCTCTACAAGCACGAGCGCAAGATGCTCGTGCCCTATCTGGTGGCCACGCCGGTCTTCTTCCTTCTGGGTGCGGCCATGGTCTATTTCATCGTTCTGCCCATGGCGCTCAATTTCTTCGCCGGCATGCAGACCGAGGAAATCAAGCTCCTGGCCAAGGTGTCCGAATATCTCGGCCTTGCCATGACTCTGATCCTCGCCTTCGGAGTCTGCTTCCAGCTTCCGGTGGTGCTGACCCTCTTGGCCCAGATCGACCTGATCAATGTCGAGCAGCTCAAGAAGGGTCGCCGCTACGCCATTGTCGGCATTATCGCCGCAGCCGCCTTCATCACGCCGCCCGATCCGGTCTCGCAGATCGGTCTTGCCCTGCCGATGTACGGCCTTTACGAACTGGCTATTCTGTCGGTTCGCATGATCGAGCGGCGGCGGGCCAGGGCCAAAGCAGCGGAAGCCACTGCCGAGGCGGCGGCTGAATCCTCCGCCGAATCCTGACACCGAATTCGCTTATGCCTCTGATGCCGCGCCTGGCCAGAGGCGTGGCGCAAACCCTTTTGTAGCAATAGAGGCGGGCAGGGGCCCGTAAAAGCGATGTTCGATATCAAGTGGATCCGGGATAATCCTGACGCCTTCGACGCGGCCATGGGCCAGCGCAAGAACGTGTCCGTCCGCTCCGCCGATCTCATCGCCATTGACGAGCGCCGCCGCCAGATCATCCTCCGCCTCAACGAGGCGCAGGAAAAGCGCAACAGCATTTCAAAACAAATCGGCCAGGCCAAAGCCCAGAAGGACAAAGCGAAAGCCGCCGAACTCATGGCCGAGGTGGCGCGCCTCAAGGAATTCATCCCCGGCGCGGAATCCGAGGAACGCGCCGTCGAAAAGGAACTGCGCGACGCGCTGTCCTCCATCCCCAATATGGCGCTCGACGACGTACCTTATGGCGAGGACGAGAGCGACAATGTCGAATATTTCGGCCTCAACGGTTCGTCTGAGACCGCTGCCAGGGCCCGCCCGGCCAAGCCGAGCTTCACCTTCGCGCCGAAAGAACACTTCGAAATCGGCGTCGCCGAAAAGGACATGGATTTCGAGATTGCGGCAAAGCTCTCGGGCAGCCGCTTCGTCGTCCTCAAGGGCCAGATTGCCCGCCTCGAACGTGCCCTTGGCCAGTTCATGCTCGACGTGCACACGACAGAACACGGATATCTTGAAGTGCAGCCGCCGGTGCTGGTGCGCGACGATGCGCTGTTCGGGACGGGGCAATTGCCCAAGTTCGAGGAAGACCTGTTCTTTACCCCGCATGGAGAGAGCCGGCTGGCCTTGATCCCCACAGCCGAAGTGCCGATGACTAATTTCGTCCGCGAATCCATCCTCGCCGAAGAAGAACTCCCCCTGCGCTTCACCGCGCTGACGCCCTGCTTCCGCTCGGAAGCCGGTTCGTCGGGCCGCGACACGCGCGGCATGCTGCGCCAGCACCAGTTCAACAAGGTGGAACTGGTCGCCATCACCACGCCCGAAGAAGCCGAAAACGAGCATGAGCGCATGCTGGTCGCTGCCGAGAGCGTGCTGCAAAAGCTCGGCCTCCACTATCGGGTCATGAAGCTGTGCACCGGCGACATGGGCTTTGGCGCCCGCCGCACCTATGACATGGAGGTCTGGCTCCCCGGCCAGGATACCTACCGGGAAATTTCCTCGGTCTCGGTCTGTGGCGATTTCCAGGCCCGCCGCATGGAGGCCCGCTATCGCCCCAGCGGCGAAAAGCAGGCGCCGCGCTATGTCCATACCCTCAACGGTTCCGGCACGGCCGTCGGTCGCTGCCTGATCGCCGTCCTTGAAAACTACCAGCAGGAAGATGGCTCGGTGCTCATCCCCGAGGCGCTGCAACCTTATATGGGCGGGCTGACCTCCATCGGCGGCCGCTGATGGGTCTGCGCATCCTTATCACCAATGACGATGGAGTGGATGCGCCGGGCATCGCCGTGATGGCCGAGATTGCGCGCGCCATCTCCGACGATGTCTGGATCGTCGCGCCCGATGGCAACCAGTCCGGGGCAGGGCACCGCTTCACCTTTGGCCGCGAACTGAGCTTTGACGATCTCGGTTCGCAGCGCTTTTCGGTCAAGGGCGGCTCGCCCGCCGACTGCGTCGTGGCCGGCATGACCCACATCCTGGGCGACAGGCCCGCAGACCTCGTCCTCTCCGGCGTCAATGCCGGGCAGAACCTGGGCGATATCGTCAATTGCTCCGGCACCGCCGCCGGCGCCCGCGAAGGCGTGTTGCAGGGCGCCATCGGCATCGCCATGAGCCAGTCCATGGACTACGAGGTCTCCCACAAGCCCGACTGGACCAATGCCACCCGCTTCGGCGCCGAAGTGGTCTCGGTCATCCTCGCGGCCCATGGCGGCGATGACGTTTTCTATAACGTGAACTTTCCCTTCTGTGGCATGAGTGAGGTCACCGGCATCGCCGCCGTCGCCCATCAGCGCTTCTCCCGCTCGCCCGTCCGATATTATCCGAGCGACAATGAAGGCCAGTTCTTCATGGCCATCCCTGAGACCCCGCTGCCGCTCGACCCGAAGGCCGACTTTGAAGTCCTGCGCCGCGGCAACGCCATCACCGTCACGCCCTTCGCGCTCCAGCAGACGCATCAGGTCGCGCTCGATCGGCTGGGGAACCTCGCGCTCAAGGGGCGCTCATAACACTAGCCTACGCTGTTCCGCCCTCGGACCTGATCCAAGGGCCTCTGGCCATACCGCAAATGTTTAGGCTGGCCTCGGGTCATGCCCGAGGGCGGCCCGGTGGGTATGAGCAGCATCAAGCGAGAAGCAGCACCTCCTGCCTTTGCTCAGCCCGCTTCGTTGACCGCGGCCGCGCCCCTTTTCTCCTTAACCTTACCCACCCCTGAATCACCCGGTGACGATTTCTCTCAAATCGCATCGGCTTTAAACTCGTCTTTACCTTGCCGGCGTAGCGTCAAGCCTAGTTGTTGTGTACCTGCGTACGAGTAAGCCGATGCGTAATCGCGTTTTTCCGCGAACCCATAGAAGTGCGGTCGCCGTTGCCGGTGTCATGATCGCGGCAATTGGATTGACCGGCTGTTCGAGCCTGGGAGGTCGCAGTTTCAGCGACTCCACAGTGACGGGTTCAGTCGCGCAGCCCGCGCCCACAAATCTCAGTCAGCCCATGCCCCCGACCCTTGGCGCGCCCCAGAGCGTGCAGGTCGCCAGCATGGAATTCTTGCCGCCGGCCAATGTCGGCGCATCCTGGAACGGGGGCGCTACCTTGCCTCCGGCGCGTGTCGGCAATGGCTTCATGCAGCCATCCGGTATCACTTCGCCGATCGGGGGCTCTGCCTCTGCGGTGCAGACCCAGGCCCTTCCTGCATTGAGTTCGTCGTCATCTATGGGAACCACGCAAGCCATGCCAGCTCAGCAAAGCTTTGCCCCTCCGCCGGCCGCTCCTGCTGCCGTCGCCATGGGCACCAATCCTTCCAGCGCCGCCCTTCCGGTCAATTCCAGCGTGCCGGTGCAGACCGCTGCCGCCAATGCCAATGGCTATACCCACACCATTGCCAGCGGCGAGTCGCTCTACACCATCGCCCGCAAGTATGATGTGACCACCCAGGCCATCGTTCATGCCAACAATCTCGGCTCTCCCGACAAGATCATCGTGGGCCAGAAGGTCATCATCCCGGGTCGCTCCGATCTGGTGAATACTGCGCCCGTACAGGTCGCCAGCGCCAGCCCGCAGACCACCGCGACGACGCTTCCGGCCGCCCGCCCGACCAATCTGGCCAGCACCAACGTGCTCCAGGCGGCGACAGCACCTGCTACTGCGGCAACTACGCCCGCAGCGGCTCCAGCCCAGGCCGCGCCCACCCAGGTGGCCATCGCTCCGCCTGCGCCAGAACCCGTTGCCTCCGGCAGCGACAAGTTCGGCTGGCCGGTTTCGGGTCGTGTCATCACCGATTTCGCCGCCTCGCGCGGCACCGGTATTAATATCGATGTGCCCGAAGGCTCCAGCGTCAAGGCCGCCGAGAACGGCACCGTCATCTATGTCGGCTCGGGCGTCGAGGGCTATGGCAATCTCGTCCTGATCCGCCACCCCAATGGCTATGTATCGGCCTATGCGCACCTCGCCTCGATGAGCGTGGCCAAGGGCGCCGTGGTCAATCGCGGTGACGCCATCGGCGCCGTGGGTCAGACCGGTTCGGTGTCCCGTCCGCAGCTTCACTTCGAACTGCGCAAGGGCGCTACTCCCGTCGATCCGGTGCCGCTGCTGGCAAGCTGACCGACTAACGACCTCCAATGAGAAGGGCCGGGCGTGGTGCACCGGCCCTTTCATTTTGTCGGCCTATTCGCCACCTAGACGCTCTTGCCTTCCTCGCCTGCCAGCGTGCGCACCAGTTGGATCGCCACGCGACCCGACCGAGCCCCGCGCGTCGCCGACCATTCGATCGCCCGCGCCCTCAAACTTTCCGCATCGATGTCGAGGCCATAATAGGCGGCATAGCCCGAGACCATGGCCAGGTAGGTGTCCTGGTCCGAATTGTGAAAGCCCAGCCACAGCCCGAATCGGTCCGAGAGCGACACCTTTTCCTCCACCGCCTCGCTGGGATTGATCGCAGTCGAGCGTTCGTTCTCGATCATGTCGCGCGGCATCAGGTGGCGGCGGTTCGAGGTGGCATAGAACAGGACATTGTCTGGCCGCCCCTCTAGCCCGCCATCAAGGATGGTCTTGAGAGACTTGTAACTGGTCTCGCCACTGTCAAAGCTGAGATCGTCGCAGAAGACGATGAACCGTGCCGGCTGCCCCGATATCGCCCGCATCAATTGCGGCAGCGTCTCCAAGTCTTCCCGCGCAATCTCCACCAGCACCAGCCGCTCGAACCCCTTCCGTGCTTCGATATCGGCGTGGATTGCCTTGACCAGCGAGCTCTTGCCCATGCCACGCGCGCCCCACAGCAGGGCATTATTGGCCCCGTGGCCCCGCGCAAACTGCTCACTATTGGCCAGGAGGATATCGCGCACCTGGTCGATGCCCCTGAGCATGTCGAGCGGCACCCGGCTGACCCTGGGCACGGCCAGCATGGTTCCGCTTTCACCCTGCCAGTGATAGGCATTTTCCGGCCCGAGCGCGAAGCGGCCGGCCGCATCATCCTCGGCCATCGCCCGAGCAATGGTTTCGAGCGCTTCGGCAATTCTGCCCAGATACTCCCTGGTTTTCACGACAGCGTCCTTCGGCTTTGGCGCGGCAATCTGCGCGCCCTTATTGGCTTTGCATTAAGCCAACCCCAAATGTATAGTCCGCGCGATTTTGGCCGGGGCGCAAGTGCAGGCATGCCCGATAGCGTCCACATTCCTGTTGGTTCAGGTCCGGGCCGCCCCATCCTCCAATACGTAGAAAAAGAATCGATAAGGAGTTCGCTTGATGTTTGTAACGCCCGCCTATGCGCAGGATGCGGTTGGGGCCCCTGGTGGCGGCATGACCGACATCTTCGTCCAACTGATGCCGATCGCCCTGCTGGTGGTGATTTTCTGGCTCCTCATCTTCCGCCCGCAGCAGAAGCGCCTCAAGGCCCAGCAGGCCATGCTCTCTGCCATTCGTCGCGGCGACACCGTCGTCACCACCGGCGGCATTGTCGGCAAGGTCACCAAGGCCGTCGATGGAGAGGACCTCGAAGTCGAGATCGCCACTGGCGTCAAGGTCAAGCTCGTGCGCGGCATGGTTGCCGATGTGCGCTCCAAGTCCGAACCGGTCAACGACAACAAGCCGGCTTGAGCCACTTACCGCTTGCCCACCGGAGCCCACGGGCTCCGGTCGTGTTTCCAGGACCTTTCTAGATGCAGTCTTCGCCTATCCGCACAGCCGTCATCCTGTTTGCAGCGATCATTGGCCTGCTCTTTGCAGTGCCCAATTTCCTGTCCAAGGACTTTGTTGACGCCTTGCCGGGTTGGCTTCCCAAGCAGTCCATGGTCCTAGGTCTTGATCTCCAGGGCGGTTCGCACCTGCTGCTTGAGGTCAATCGCGAGAGCATCGTCACCGAGCGGTTGGCGGATCTGCGCCGCGACGCCCGCAATGTGCTGGCCAATGAAAACGGCATCGGCAACATCATCACCAACGATGTTGCCTCCAACACCATCGCCATCGAGCTGACTGACCCGACTCAGAAGGATGCGGCGCGGACGGCCATCGAGGGTCTGCAGAACACGCTGAGCAATGCCCTCTTTGCGGGGACCGGCACCAACGAGCTGACTTTTGGCGAAACCGCAAATGGCAATCTCACCATAGGCCTGACCGCCGATGGCATCGCCCAGCGCATGAGCGCCCTTGTGGCACAGTCCGTCGAAGTCATCCGCAGCCGTATCGACGAACTGGGGACCACCGAGCCCACTATCCAGCGCCAGGGCGATACGCGCCTTCTGGTGCAGGTTCCAGGCTTCGGCGACAGCGAGCGCCTCAAGAACATCATCTCACAGACCGCGCGCCTGACCTTCCACATGGTCTATCCTGGCATGTCACCAGACCAGGCCGAGGCACAGGGCCTGCCGCCGGGCACCATGATCCTGCCCAGTCAGGACGGCACGCGCGAACTGCTCTACGAGGAAATCGCCATTGGCGGCGAATCCCTGAGCGACGCGCAGCCCAGCTTCGACCAGCAGCGCGGCATACCGGTCGTGACCTTCCGTTTCGACACGCGCGGCGCCATCACCTTTGGCGAAATCACCTCGCAGAATGTCGGCCAGCGCTTTGCCATTGTTCTGGACAATACCGTCATCACCGCGCCAGTCATCCAGCAGCCGATCACCGGCGGCTCGGGCCAGATCAGCGGCAGCTTCACCACGGCTTCGGCCAATGACTTGGCCGTCCTGCTGCGCGCCGGCGCGCTGCCGGCCAGCCTGGATGTGGTCGAAGAACGTTCGGTTGGTCCCAGCCTCGGCGCCGACTCGGTGCGCGGCGGCGTCATTGCCGGCATCATTGGTGGTATCTCCACCGTCCTCTTCATGCTCATCGCCTATGGCACCTTTGGCGCCTTCGCCAACATTGCGCTCATCCTCAATATCAGCCTCGTCATCGGCGCGTTGTCTGCCCTGGGCGCAACGCTGACTCTGCCCGGCATTGCCGGCATCGTCCTGACCATGGGCATGGCCGTCGACGCCAACGTGCTGATTTTCGAGCGCATGCGCGAGGAGCAGGCAGCGGGCAGGGGCGTTGTGCAGTCTATCCAGGCTGGTTTCCGGAACGCCATGAGCGCCATCCTGGACTCCAACGTTACCACCTTCATTGCCGCCGTGGTCCTGTTCTTCCTCGGCTCCGGTCCCGTCCAGGGCTTTGCCGTAACGCTGGCCATCGGCATTATCACCACGCTGTTCACGGCCTACTTCATCACCATGCTGATCATTGGTCGCTGGTACTCGTGGCGCCGGCCCAAGAAGCTCAAGATCCAGCTGCTGCGCCTGATCCCGGATAATACGACCGTGCCGTTCATGAGCTGGCGGCGCATCGCCATCATCATCTCCATGGTGCTGACCTTGGGATCCGTCGGCCTCTTCTTCATCCATGGGATGAACCTGGGTATCGACTTCAAGGGCGGCACATCCGTTGAAGTCCAGCATCAGGATGGTCCGGCCGATGTCGGCCGTATCCGCGAACTGCTTGGCGCGCTCGATCTGGGCGACGTCCAGGTACAAGGTTTCGGCACGCCCGAGGACGTGCTGATCCGCGTCGAATTGCAGGATGGCGGCCCCGAAGCGCAGCAGGCCGCTGTTGATGCGGTGGTAACGACACTGGCTGCTGAAAATTACGAACTGCGCCGCACCGAGGCCGTCAGCGGCACGGTTTCCAGCGAGCTGGCAATTTCGAGCACGATTGGCCTGTCGCTCGCCGTGCTCGGCATCTTGATTTACCTGTGGTTCCGCTTCGAATGGCAGTTCGCCGTCGGCGCCATCGTTTCGACCTTACACGACGTTGTGCTGACACTGGGATTCTTCTCGCTCACCGGCATCGAGTTCAACCAGTCCAGTATCGCGGCGATCCTGACCATTGTGGGTTACTCACTCAACGATACGGTGGTGGTCTATGATCGCGTGCGCGAATTCCAGCGAAAGTACCGCAAAATCCCGCTGGTCGACCTGCTCGACAGGGCTATCAACTCGACTCTGTCGCGCACCGTGCTGACCGGCCCCACGACCCTCTTCGCCCTTCTGGCCCTGGCTGTCTTTGGCGGCGAAGTGATCCAGAGCTTTGTGCTCTCAATGATCTTCGGCGTGCTGATTGGCACCTATTCGTCGATCTTCATTGCTGCGCCGATCCTGGTCAATCTGGGCCTCAAGGACCGTCCGGAGCCAGAGGCGGATGGCAAGGAAAAGTCTGTCGATGGCGCTGCCGTCTGATCCGGTGACCGGGGCGGGAGGACGCTTCCCGCGCCAGGTCGGCATCGATGCCTATGGCAATGGCGGCTTCCGCTTCGCCGACATGTCCCACAAGGGTTCGCTGCTCTGCCTGCCAGACGGCATGGCCGGGTGGGACATGGCATCGGCAGCCGATCTGACTTTAGAGAGCCTTCAACCGGTTCTGGACCAGTCCGACCGAATCGATGTGCTGCTTGTCGGCCTTGGCAGCACCATCGTCGCCATCGATCCCGCCATTCGTCAGGCCCTGCGGGACAAGGGGATTATCCTCGAAGCCACCCAGACTGGCGGCGCGATACGCACTTACAATGTGCTGCTGGCCGAAGAACGGGCCGTCGCCGCTGCTTTGATCGCCGTCGAGAACGCCCGCTAATGCCCGCGGACAGATTCTCTTTCGCCGCCGAATCCCTGCGCTCCACTGACCGCGATCGCTACCTGGCGACCCTCGTTCTGCCGGCAGCAGTTCGCCCGGCCATCACTGCGCTCTATGCCTTCAACGCCGATGTAGCCGGCATCCGTGACCGCGTCTCAGGCCCCCAGCCGGGCGAAATCCGCCTGCAATGGTGGAACGACGCACTCACCGGCGCCGGCCATGGTGCTGTGCGCCAGAACCCGCTGGCCGATGCGCTGCTGGATACCGTCGAGCGATATGGCTTGCCTGTCGGCACACTGCAACGCTTGATCGGCGCCCGGCGCTTCGACCTCTATGACGATCCTATGCCCGACCTCGAAACCTTCGAGGGCTATGCCGGGGAAACCGCGTCGACCCTGATCCAGCTTTCCGCCATGATCCTCAATGGCGGCGACCCGGTTGAACCGGGCGATGCGGCAGGGCATCTGGGCGTGGCGCAGGCCATGATCGGCCACCTGCGGGCCTTCGGATACGTCTCGGCCAAGGGACGCATCATGCTGCCCCTCACAATCCTTGAGGCCAATGGCGTGCGCGAAAGCGAAATCTTCGCCGGCCAGAACAGCGAGGGTCTGCACGCGGCCCTGAGCCAAATGGCCGAGTTGGCGGCTGGTCATCTGCAAAAGGCCCGGACGGCCATCGCCAAGCTGCCAGCGCCCTTGAGGCCGGCTTTTGCCGTGATAGCCTTGCTCGAAGCCCAGCTTGCGGCCTGGCAGCGCGACCCTGCCAACCCCTTTGCTCCGCCCGCCGATGACCCCGACTGGCGCAAGATCGCGCGGCTGACCTGGTGGTCACTTCGGAGCCGCTAACCTATTCGAAACACGAGCCCTCGGGCCTGACCCGAGGGCGATACCGTCCACGCGCTGACTGCAAGGCAGGAAAACGGCTGCTACCGCTCGACGAGCGCCACGAACTCACCCGTCAGCCGTGCCGCGATCTGCCCCTCAAACGTCAATTCTGCCGCCACGTTGAGCCGCGCCCGCCCACGCCGCTCCAGCATATGGACGAACCCATTCCAACCGGCCCCATCCAGCCGCGCCACGGCCTCCGCGGCGCCGGCGATAGGCCTGAGATAGTCCATCTCCGTGCGATGAATGACCAATTGGTTGGCGATCCCCTCGGCCTCCAGCCGAAGATGCAGCACCGACCAGGCCGCCAGCAGCCCGAGCGTTGCTGCGCTCCCGCCGAACATGGTGCCGTGCACATTGATATTGGGGTCAAGCGGCGCCTGCAGCACTACCTCATCCGCATTGGCGCTGATAACCGTCGCACCCATCGCCCGCGACAGCGGGATATGGTCATGCAGGTATTCCGCCAGAGCCCCCGGGCTCATGCCCAGGCCTTGAGGTCTTCGAGTGCCCGACTCGTAATGGCCCGGCGCTTGGCCATCGTCTTCTCCGGCCCGCGCCAGCGAGTAGCACCTTCGGGCTTGGTGATGGTCACTTCAGGAAAGAGGCCGAAATTGACGTTCATCGGCTGGAAGCTACGCGCGCCGCTATAGCTCTCGGCTTCGACATGCCCGCCGGTGATATGTCCGATCAGCGCGCCAAGCGCCGTCGTCACCGGTGGCGTTGCCAGCGCGCCACCCTTGACCTCGGCCGCCGTCATGCGGCCGGTGATGAGGCCCACCGCGGCGCTTTCCACATAGCCTTCCACCCCCGTCACCTGTCCGGCAAAGCGAATGCGTGGATCAACCTTCAGTTTGAGGTCTGCCGACAATACTCTGGGCGAATTGATGAACGTATTGCGATGCAGACCGCCCAGCCGGGCGAACTGGGCGTTTTCCAGCCCGGGGATCATGCGAAAGATTTCGGTCTGGATGCCATAGCGCATCTTGGTCTGGAACCCGACCATATTCCACAGCGTGCCCAGAGCATTGTCCTGGCGCAACTGCACGATGGCATAGGGTTTTACGGTCGGATTGCGCGGATTGGTCAGGCCCACCGGCTTCATCGGCCCGTGTCGCAGGGTTTCCGCGCCCCGCTCGGCCATCACCTCGATGGGCAGGCAGCCGTCGAAATAGGGGACTTTTTCCCAGTCCTTGAATTCGTGCAGCGGCGCGGTCTTCAGCGCTTCCACAAAGACAAAATACTGATCCTTGTCCATGGGCAGGTTGAGATAGTCCGCCCCGGTGCCGCCGGGCCCGGCCTTGTCATAGCGCGACTGCTTCCAGGCAATGTCGTGATTGATGCTGTCATAGTGGACGATCGGTGCAATGGCGTCGAAAAAGGCCAGCGAATCCTCGCCCGTCTGTTCCAGCACCGCTTCGGCCAGCGCCGGCGAGGTCAGTGGGCCGGTGGCGATGATGACATGCTTCCACTCGGCCGGCGGCCAACCCGCGATCTCCTCGCGCACGATGCTGATATTGGGGTGATTGCTGATCGCCTTGGTGACGGCGCCGGAAAATGCGTGCCGGTCCACCGCTAGCGCGCCGCCAGCGGGAAGTTTGTGTTGGTCGGCCGCCCGCATTATCAGGGAATTGCAGCGCCGCATTTCCTCATGCAACAGCCCGACCGCGTTCTGTTCGTGATCGTCAGAGCGGAAACTGTTGGAACAGACCAGTTCGGCAAAACTGTCCGTCTCATGCGCGTCCGTGCCTTTGACGCCGCGCATTTCGTGCAAAATGACGCGGACACCGGCTTCGGCGGCTTGCCAGGCGGCCTCGGAGCCAGCCAGGCCCCCGCCGATGATATGAATAGGTTCGTTTGACATGGCGAGCCAGATACCAAGCCCGCCATGTCCGGGCAATCAGAGTTTATGCCGCGCGGCGTTCGTGACGCCCTTCATTGATCTCTTCGACGATCTTTGCACAGAACGCATCGAGATCATCAGGCTTGCGGCTGGTAACCAGACCCTGGTCGGCGACAACCGGACTATCTTCCCATTTGCCGCCGGCGTTGATGACATCGGTCTTGATGGATGGATAGGACGTGACCTTGCGATCCCGGACAATGCCGGCCTCGATCAGTAGCCACGGCGCATGGCAGACGGCCGCCACCACCTTCTTCTGGGTCCAGAATGCCTTGATCAGGTCCAGCACCTTCTGCTCGACGCGCAGCAGGTCGGGATTGATCTGTCCCCCAGGAAGGACAATTGCATCGTAGTCGTCGGCTGACACCTCGCCCACGAGCTTGTCCACAGGCACCGATTTGCCCCAGTCCTTCTTGTCCCACCCCTTGATCTCCCCTGCTTCGAGAGAAACCACGTGAACATCGGCGCCGGCATCGCGCAGCTTGGTCAGGGGAACCTCCAGCTCGGATTGCTCGAATCCATTGGTCGCCACGATTGCGATGGATTTTCCGTTGAGATCAGACATTGATCTGCTCCTTGTCGTTGCGTCTGCTCGGGCAACGAAAGGGTGTCGCGATTGTTCCTTGGACGCCTGATCACTTCAGGCTTGTTCCAGATACGAAAACACCCGCATCTCAGAGAGAAGCGGGTGTTCTGTTTACCTGCGATGTGCCGTCGAAATTACAAAGCGTCGGCATGATTGCGAGCAACGCGGCTGATATCGGTGCGCGAAATGCCCAGGTCGTTGAGCTGACGGTTGTCGAGAGCAGCGAGCTCACGGACGGTCTGCTGGTAAGCGGCCCATTTCTTGAAAGTCTTGCGAATGTCCATTGGAAGTCTCCTGTCGTTTGCAAGGATAGATATAGTCCGGTCTAACCCCAGCGAGCAGATAGAGAATAGTCAAACTTGCTATGCATTTTGTGCAAGGCTTAGGCTGTGCCTATTCATTCATCATTCATGTCGAGGGCAGCAAAATGGCCACCCGGTGTCCTCCGGGCGGCCACGCATGTACTACTGGACTTGGTGGGCAGTCAGCGGTCGAACAGCGACTGCGTCATCTTCGAGAAATCCGGCCCGGAAATCCCGAGAATGTCGGCATCACGCGTCGAGGGAACGTCCATTTCCCGCAACGTCTGCTTGATGTCGACCAGGCGCCTCAGGCGCCAGACGGCACGAACAAACATGGGCTTTGTCCCTTGCATTGGTCTTTTACCGGCAAACTATGCGCTGATTTGCATCCCTCGACTATTATTCATACAGGAGGCGGCGCATGCGCTGCGTGCATGGATAATTCATCGAAATGACTCAATTCAGCCTCGTGCGCCTGCATTCTTGAACATGGCAACACCAAACCTGCCCGCCTCAACGGTTTGGTCACCATGTTTTTCCTTGTGCGACGCGTGCCAAATCAACACACTCCGGCAACTGATTTGGGGAGTCGACCGTGCGGCAAGGCGCGCATGTCATCGTTGTCGGCAATGAGAAGGGTGGTTCGGGTAAGTCGACCACTGCCTTCCATCTGGCTATTTACCTGCTCTATCAGGGGCATAAGGTGGCCTCGATCGATGTCGACAGCCGCCAGCAGACACTCACCCATTATGTGCGCAACCGGCGCGACTGGGCGCGGTCGAGGGGCCTGAGCTTGCCGCACACCACACATTACCACCTGCCATTGGCGCGCGGCGATTCCGCCCGGGAGAATCACCGCATCGAGTTTGACCTGTTTCGCCAAGCCGTTGGCGAGGTGGAAGCGCGCTCCGATTTCATCGTCATCGATACGCCGGGCTTCGATACAAATCTGGCGCGCCTGGCCCACTCGCTGGCCGACACCTTGGTGACCCCGGTCAATGACAGTCTGATCGATCTCAGCGTCATGGCCCAGGTGGACCCGGTCACCGGCGAGCCGCGCGAGCTTAGCCATTATGCCCGCCTCGTGCAGCGTGCCCGCTCCGAGCGCCTCTCCATCGATGGCCGGAATATCGACTGGGTGCTGGTGCGCAACCGCATCTCGATGCTGTCCTCGCGCAATATGCGCCAGGTTCAGACCATGCTGGAGCGCATAGCCATGCGCCTGGGATGCCGTGTAGCCGACGGAATCGCTGAACGCGTGATCTTCCGCTCGCTCTTTGCCACCGGCATGACCGTTTTCGATCCGCTTGATGACGATCTTCTGGGCGGCGTCCCGTCCATGTCGCATATGAGCGCCCGCCAGGAATATCGTGCCCTGGTCAATGCGCTGAACCTGCCGGCCAGCCAGCGCGCCGAGGCGCGCCGTGAGGTGCTGGCCAGCCCGTCCAATGACGTCAATCGGTTCGCCCATATGGCAAACAACGATTCCTGATCGGCCGGTCAGTCCCGCGCATAGGCGATCTTACGCCCGGCTTCCGCGGCCAACGCATGCTCGCGCGCGTCATAAATGCTCCGAGCTTCGACAATGGCATCGTGATTCTCGGCAGACCAGTCCCACAGGGCGCTGATCGGCACCTGCAATGTTTTGCCCAGCTCGGTCAGCCGATATTCGACCCGTGGCGGCACCTCGGGATAGATGGTCCGCGTGACGAGGCCGTCGCGTTCCAGGTTGCGCAGAGTCAGCGTCAGCATCCGCTGGCTCACGCCGTTAATCAGGCGTTTGAGCTCGTTGAAGCGCAGCGTGCCATTGCGGCCCAGCATGCCCACAACCATGACGCTCCACTTGTCTCCAATGCGATTGAGCACATCGGACATGGCCGAGCAGTTTGCGTGCTGCGATGTATCGGTCAGTGACATCCAAGTGCCTCCTTGCTTTCGTAACTGAGGCACAAATATAAACACAGTTACTAGTTGTGACCAGGGTGGTAGGCAATCACAAGGGGAAGAGGTGCCATGACACTGGCGAATGAAGCAAAGGGCTGGATTATCGGCCTGTGGATTGTGCAGGTCGTGTTGGCCGGAATCTACGGAATGGCCGGCGTCATGAAACTGGCCCAGCCCATCGAGGCACTGGTCGCCTCGGGGATGACTTATGCCGGGGACTACCCGGAACTACTGACCCGCTTTGTCGGCACCATGGAAATCCTGGGGCTCATCGGAATCATTCTCCCCGCGGCAACCCGCATCCTGCCGGGACTTACACCTTTGGCAGCACTTGGCTTCTCGGTAATCCAGATCCTGGCCATAGGCCTCCACACCATGCGGGGCGAATACAGCATGCTGCCGGTCAACGCGGTGCTCCTGGCGCTGTCGCTGTTCGTGGTCTGGGGCAGGAGCCGGAAAGCGCCGATTTCACCGCGCTGAAGGAAGCGACTTTTTGGAACACTTGGCAGCCTGAAGGCAGCGCTGTGTTCCTCCGGCAAGATTTCGCCGGAGGAAGCACCTGTAGGCGATCGCGTCGATCAATTGCTGCCGGTTTGCCCCTTGGCTCAGGCCGCCTGGTGTTCCGCTGCGTAGAGCCCCAGGTAGAAGTCGAGATCGCCGGTCCTCAGGCCGAGCGATTCAAGGACAGCGCCCATGAAGCTGACGGGCGCTGTTCCCGGCGCGGTGACGATGCGCCGGTCAAGGACAGCGCGGGGCGAGCCGACATAATGGGCCGACCCGCCATAGCCCGTGTCGGGCAGGCTCTCCGGCCCGTTCGCGGTATGGCGGACGCTGTCGAGCAGTCCAGCCCGGGCCAGCGCCATGACACCGTCGCAGATGCCGCCGACGGTCTTGCCGGCGCCATGGGCAGCATTGAGCAGTTCAGACAGGTCCGGCGCATCCGGCGTCGTCCAGATGCGACCGCCATTGACCAGCAGGGCATCCACCGTGCCGATGTCGATCTCTTCGACCGCCAGGTCCGGAACCACTTTTAGCCCGCCGGCCGAAGTGACCTGCTGCCCGCCAGGCGTCGCAAAGCGGGTGTCGAGACGGTAGTAGTCGCGCGCGCCGGCATTCAGCAGCGCAGTTTCCCAGTCGGCGAAGCCGGGTGTCAGGATGGTCATGATCGTTGTCATCGGAATTCTCCTTGTGTCTGGCCGGACCATGCATCGGTCGGCTGACAGCCTATGTCAGGACCTTCAAATGGTCGTCAGGGCGGCCGGCCTTTCTTGAGGTTGGGTAGTCCGGCTGCTAAGAGAGGCCCATTTCCTACCGAACCACCCGGAGTCGCCTCGTCTTGCCGTTCGTTCGTCGCCTTGCCCTCGTCCTGCTGTTCTCGCTTGCCGGTCTGTTCCAGGTCTGGGCCAATCCGCAGTTGGTTGTCGATCGCGCGACGCTGGAGGTGCTTTATGCCGAAGACGCTGGAAAGCCCTGGCATCCGGCATCATTGACCAAGCTGATGACGGCCTATGTCGTGTTCGAGGAACTGGCCAAGGGTAGTGTCACGCTCGACACGTCGGTCACCATCTCCCGCAACGCCTTCAACCAGGCGCCGAGCAAGTCAGGCCTTCCGGTCGACAGCGCCGTCAGCCTCAAGGACGCGCTCTACATCCTGGTGGTCAAGTCGGCCAATGACATCGCCGTCGCCATTGCCGAGACCGTGGGCGGCAGCGAAGAAAATTTCATCTCCATGATGAACGGGACGGCGCAGCGGATGGGGCTGACCGCGACCCATTTCGTCAACCCGCACGGCCTGCACGATCCGGCGCAGGTGACGAGCGCCCGGGACTTGGCCATCATCGCCCTCTATATCGAGCAGTCTTTTCCCCAATACATGCCCATGTTCTCCACCGGCGTGGTCAATCTGGGCAAGGCGCGGCTGGAATCCAATAACGGCCTGCTCGAGGGCTTTGTCGGTACTACGGGCATGAAGACCGGCTATGTCTGCGCCTCCGGGCTCAACATCGTGGCGACGGTCGACCGCAACGGCCGCCGTCTGCTGGCCGTGGTGCTGGGTGGCTCCTCTGGCCGCGAGCGCAATGAACGGGCCGCCGAACTGTTTCTGGAGGCGCTGTCCGGTCGCCTGCGCCCGACGGGTCAATCCGTGCTCTCGCTCGCCAATGCTGCCGGGGTCCAGCCGGTGGACATGCGTCCGCTCATCTGCGGCAAGGATGCCAAGGCATATGTAGCCGCGCAGGAGGCTGCATTTCCGATGGGGCTTGAGGATCAGCCCACCTATCTGACCGAGAAACTGGTAGTCAGCGAATATACCGCAGTGGATCTGGGACGCATTCGCACCGGCATCGCCTTGCCGCGCCCAAGGCCGGCGCATGTGCCCGTGTTCAGGGCGGCGCCAGCACTCGAGAGTGCTGCCATCAAGGACGTGCTGCGCCCGGGCATCCCGGCAGGCGGCCTGGACATCGCCCTGCCGCGGCCCCGTCCGGCCGACCTCTAGCCCGATTTCGCCACCGATTTCGTCACCACAAAACGCATGACTCCGTCGGCATCGATTTGCGTGCAGCCATGGCCGTTTTGCCGGCAGTGCAGCGGAATGTCGATCCGGGCCATCGGGTCGGTCGCGAGTACGGTGATGACCGCTCCCGCTTCGGCGCTGGCGAGGTGCTTTTCCAGCTTGAGCACGGGCAGGGGGCATTTGAGCCCCCTTGCGTCGATGATCCCGTCGTCAATTGCCAAGGACGAGCACCCAATGGACGCCATAGCTTGACGTGGGATTGTAGGCGACAGCTATCCCGGCCTTGCTGGCTGGTGCTGCCAGTCCCACGGCGTCGGCTGCGTTATTGCGCCAGCCGGAGAAGGTTTCGGCAAAGGTTGCATAGCCGGCGCTCAGCTTCATCTGCACCAGCGCCTGCGGCTTGGTCGGCGCCGTTCCCGTCTGCGCATATTGGCTGGCCAGCGCCTGTGCAGTGCCATTGAGCCCGGAATCGACCATCAGGGGCGGCATATTGCGCGTGGCCCGATAGGCATTGACGAGCCCGATGGCCTGCTGGCTGTCGAGCCTGGCATTGGGCTGGTCCATGCGGGCAGAAAGCCCCGGCGTCAGTGCCGCCGGCGATGTGGCTCCGCCACCAAAGGACGAGCATCCGGCAAGGGCAATGGCCAATGTGCCGGCGGCCAGGATTGCGGGGAGTTTGGTCATGTCGTTCCTTTCGGGTGGCTGGAGCGCCTGCCCATATCACGCCGCGCCTTCCGCCCTCTTAATGCGTACTGCACAACCATGGGACCAGGCGGTGCAGCCAAATTGCCGGTTTTGCGTTAGAAGCGTGCTGCGTGGTGTGTCTCGGTGCCTGTGCACGGAAACGAAAGCCTGCAAAAAAGGGCAGCATTGTGGGAGGTGGCGCTGACGGGGAGGAAATTGTTTCGGCTGGGGGAAGTACGTGCCACCACGGTCGCCTTGGCTTTTTTGTCGCTTTGTGTGGGCATATTCGCGGCCGTTTTCGCCTACTTCGTCATCCAGGGCGTGGATCAGACCCGCATTAGGCTCGAGGAGCGATCTCAGGCTGCCGCGCAGGTGGTGGCGACCAATGCCGGTTGGGTGGCTCAGGTAGCGGACCAGACCTTGCGGCGCCTTGACGCCGTCCTCGGACCCGACCTGAACACGGACCGCCAGGTTCTTCAGGCGGCTGTCGAAGGTTTGCCTGCGGAAATTGACGTTTATGTTATCGATGCCGGGGCAAACACGATCTTCTCGACCGTTCCTGGTGCGGAGGCAATCAGCGTAGCGGACCGTGACTATTTCATCGCCCTGAACGAGGGTGCTGAATTCTACACGTCAGGGCTGCTCGTCAGCCGACTGACAGGAGAGAACATATTCGTCCGTTCCAAGCGGGTGACCCGCGACGGTGTCTTTGCCGGGGCGATCATGGTCTCGTTCAGCGATGTGCTGATGCAGAACTTCTGGTCCTATCTCGATCTCGATCCCGGCTCGACCGTCAGCCTCATCCGGCGCGACGGGATGTTGATGGCGCGCTATCCGGGCATTAGCGAAGCCCTTGATCTCTCGAATCATGTCCTCATCTCCGAATACCTGCCGGAGGCCGAAGCCGGGACCTACTTCTCCGAAGCTTCGCCGGTTGACGGAATTTCCCGTGTCGTCAGCTATCGTGCGGTCCCAGGCACCGATATTCTCGCACTCGCCTCCATCGCAACCAACCGCACCTGGGATGGCCTGCGCAACGGTATCGTAGCCGTGATGATTATCGCCGCCCCGATTCTCCTCGGCCTTGTGGGCGGCGGCGTCTGGATTGTCAGGCTGCTGCGACGCGATGCCAGCCGGCGCACCGATTTGGAAGCGGCCAATGAGACCACTATCCTGCTGTTCCGTGAAATCCATCATCGCGTGAAGAACAACCTGCAATCAGTCCAGTCGTTGGTGCGAATGCAGGATATGCCCGCCGGCGCCAAGATCGATCTGCAAAGCCGTCTCAGCGCTATGGCCGCAATGCACGAGCACATTTACAAGCATGACCGCTACGAGGACATCGACGCGCATGATCTGGTCCCGGTTGTAGTGGGCGAAGTGGTGCAGGCCTATGGCGCCGACGCCCGGGTCGATTACGATCTGGATCACGTCGCGGTGGACCGTGACCATGCCACTCCGCTCTCGCTATTGTTGAGCGAACTGGTGACCAATGCCTTGAAATATGCGTTCAAGGATGGTCGTGAAGGCATGATCGCCGTGACCCTGCGCGACCTGGGCGGCGGTCGATGCAGCTTGGTCGTTGCCGATAACGGGATCGGCATCGGCGAAGTTCCGGAGAGGCCCACCAGCATGGGGCTGCGTCTCGTCCGTGGTGTCGTGTCCCAGATGGGCGGATCCTATCATTTCGTCACAGACCAGGGCACCCGCTTCGAAGCCGAGCTTGCCTTGGCGGTCGCCGGACATTCGAGCCGGCAATAGGGCCGGAACCGGCGTATCACTTTTGCGCTTGTGACCACGCCACGGATCGGGCATTGGGTAAGCGGATGTTCAAAGTCAACTTATCATGCTCAAGCGGTTTTTCTCCTATTACGCGCCCTATAAGGGTCTCTTCGCGCTCGATTTCGGCAGTGCCGTCCTTGCGGGCCTTCTGGAACTGGCCTTTCCGCTCGCGGTTGCCTACTTCATCGACACACTGCTGCCGCAGAACAATTTCGGCCTCATTGTCCTCACCGGCATTGTGCTTCTGATCATCTACGTGCTGACAGCCGTCCTGCGCGGGGTCGTCAACTATTTCGGCCACATGCTCGGCATCCATATCGAAACCGATATGCGCCAGCAGGTCTTCGCCCATCTGCAAAAGCTCAGCTTCCGCTTCTTCGACAACCAGAAGACCGGGCATCTGATCACCCATGTGACGAAGGGCCTCGAAGACATCGGTGAAGTGGCCCATCACGGCCCCGAGGACCTGTTCCTTGCCGTCATGACCTTTCTCGGCGCCTTCGTGCTGATGTTCCTCATCAATTGGCAGCTTGCCACGATCACCGTCGTTCTCGTTCCGGTCATGACCTGGCTGGTCAGCACCTATGGCGCCCGGATGAACCGCAACTGGCGCGAACTCTATGGCCGGGTGGGGGACTTCAACACCCGCGTCGAGGATTCCATCGGTGGCGTCCGCGTCGTGAAGGCCTTTGCCAATGAAGAGCATGAGGAAAGGCTCTTTGCCGGCAATAACGAGGCCTATCGCGTCACCAAGCTACGCGCCTACGCCTTGATGACGGCGAGCAATGTCGTCACCTTCCTCTCGACCCGTCTGGTGCAACTGGCCGTCATGCTGTTCGGCGCCTGGCTCGTCACCTCCGGCGACTTGTCCTATGGCGGCTTTGTCAGCTTCCTGCTGCTGGTCAACGTGTTCATGAAGCCCATCGATCAGATCACCGCTGTGCTCGAAATGTACCCCAAGGGCATTGCCGGCTTTACCCGCTTCACCCAATTGCTCGATACCGCGCCCGATATTGCCGATAGGCCGGATGCGAAGGTCGTCGAGCACCTGCGCGGCGATATCGTCTTCAGCAATGTGAGCTTTTCCTACGACCAGCGCGGCCGCAGGATTATCGACAGCCTCAACCTGTCGGTGCGGGCAGGCGAAACCGTCGCCATTGTCGGGCCCTCCGGCGCCGGAAAGACCACCCTTTGCGCCCTGCTGCCGCGCCTCTACGAGATCGATGACGGCGCGATCAGCATTGATGGCATCGATATTCGCGACATGACCCAGTGCAGCCTGCGCAGCCAGATTGGCATCGTGCAGCAGGACGTATTCCTGTTCGGCGGTTCCCTGCGCGAGAACATCGCTTATGGGCGGCTGGGCGCCAGCGATTCCGACATTCTCGATGCTGTCCGCCAGGCCCGCCTCGAAAGCGTTGTGGCCCGGCTGCCCCATGGGCTCGACACCATGGTGGGTGAGCGCGGTGTCAAGCTGTCCGGCGGCCAGAAGCAGCGCGTCGCCATCGCTCGCATCTTCCTCAAGAACCCGCCGATCCTGGTGCTCGACGAGGCGACCTCGGCGCTCGACAGCGCCACCGAGCTGGCCATCCAGCAATCTCTCACCGACCTCTCGCGTGGCCGCACCACGCTGGTCATTGCCCATCGCCTCGCGACCGTCCAGCACGCCGACCGCATCATCGTTGTCGATGAAACGGGCATTGTCGAAGAAGGCGCCCACCAGGACCTCCTGGCGCGCCATGGGGCCTATGCCCACCTGCATGCAGCCCAGTTCGGGCTGCTGGCAAATCCGAAGGTCCGCGCATGACCGCGAGCTTCTTTGACGCCCGGGTTCTGGCCACCCGCTATCTCACCCCCGGCATGATGCGCCTGACGTTCGGCGGCGACGGCGTCAGGCACTTCCACGGCACCGGCACGCCGGATGAATATCTGCGGCTGTTCTTCCCCAATGAGAAAACGGGCCGCCTGCACCTGCCCCATATCGATGAGCAGGGCCGCTGGACCTATCCCGATGGCGGCCAGGACGCCATTCGCTGCTCGACCTATACGGTGCGCTACCACCGCCCCGAGACCGGCGAAATCGACATCGACTTCGTCGTTCATGACGGGGGCTTGGCCAGCGAATGGGCCAGGAAGGCGCAGCCCGGCGATGTGATCACAATCAACCGCCCCCGTGGCCTCTACAATCCTCCCGCCGACATCGCCTGGCAATTGCTGATCTGCGACGCGACCGGCCTGCCGGCCCTCTCGCGCATCCTCGAATCCACGCCGGAGCAGGTGCAGTCACGCGTCTTCGCTGAGATCGCCTCGCCCGAGCATGAACAATCCTTGCCGGCACACCCGAATGCCACGATCACCTGGCTGCACCGCAGCGGCAATGGCATCGCCGCCAGCCGCCTTGACCACGTGGTGCGGGCCGTGCCTCTGCCGCTGACACCGGGCTATATCTGGGTCGCTGGCGAGCAGAAGGTGGCGCGGGCCATCCGCAAATATATCCGCCAGGATCTGAAGCTGCCTGCCGAGCGCTATGAACTGGTCGGCTATTGGATCCACGATGGCGAACGCTGGGACGCCAAATGGGAATCCCTGCCTGCCGAGGTGAAGGCGGCCATCGAAGCGGGCTGGTCATCTGGCGGCGATCCTGAACAAATCCGCGATGAATACGAGGCGACGCTGGAAAAGTTCGGCCTCTAGCAGCAAGGCCCGCGACCCGCTTGTGCGCGGCACTGCGGAACGCTACCACCAGAGGCATGAAACGGCTTGGCTTTTTGGGAGCAATGAACCGCGACGTTGTCGTGCAGAGCCCTGCCACGCCTATGCTGCAAAGCCTCGGAATTGACGCCCATACGTTGATCGAAACCGCCGTTTCCGACGCTGTGGCCCAGCGCGGCGCCGAACGTCTTCTGCACTTGGCTGGCGAAGTCTATCTCGGCGGCTCGGCCTTCAATGCCGCCCGCATTGTCGCTCTGCTCAATCGGGATAAGGCGCTCGATCTCGCCTTTTTCGGAATTGCCGGAACCGTGGATGGTTCGGTCCCGCATCGCCTGGCGCTGGACAATTGGGGCATTGCCACCCACGGGGTCACCAACAGTCCGCTGCCGCCGGCCACCTGTCTCGCCATGGTCGAGCCGGCAGGCCGCACCCTGCTGACCGATTCGGGCGCCAATGCGGGCATCGCCGACTGGCTGCGCCGCAACAGTGCCGACCGCGCCAAGGCAATAGCCGCTTGCGACCTCATCCATATCACCTCTTATCTCGATCCCGCTGCGCCCGGGCTTATCGCGGAACTGCTCGAAGCGGCGCGCACGCACAACCCACGCCTGGTGGTGTCCCTCGATCCGGGCATGGCATGGATTGGCCCCGGTGGTGCCGGCCTTGATCGCCTGTTGCGGCAGGCCCAGCTCCTCCACCTGAACAGCGAGGAACTGACCATGTTGCGGGGCGCATCCGGCATGGCCGATATCGGCGCCCGACTGGCCCCCGAATGGTCCATCATCGCCCGCACCCATGAGGGCGCGACGATCTGGTCGCGGACCGAAGACGGACAATTGCGGGAGTCGCGGCTGCCGCCGCATCCATTGCTCGATCCTGGCGCCGTCATCGACGCAACCGGCGCCGGCGACACGTTCTGCGGAGCGTTTCTCTGGTCCTATGCACAAAACCCGGCACAGCCGCTCAAGGCCGCCGAACGCGGCTTTGCCCTGGCGCGCCACAAGGTCGGGATGAATGGTCCGTTGACCGCGGAGGCAGTAGAATTCGTCATGACGGGGCTGAAAAACTGGTGATCTCGGCGGGATTCGAACCCACGACCCCAGGATTAGGAATCCTGTGCTCTATCCTGCTGAGCTACGAGACCAGCCGAGATCGACCTACCAGCCGGGGGCAGGACTTGCAAGATGGACGAAAGCAAAGGACAGCATGGGCGATAGCACAGCTGCCATTATCGACTCTCCGGATCGAGGCATGGGTTGATCCCGACGCAGGGCTTCGCTAAACGGACACCGATACAAAAGGAAGTCCAATGCGCACGGAAATTGAGAAGACCGTTGCCGAAATCGAGCAGGTTCTGACCCTGCTGAGGAGGCATCTTTGACTGGGATACAGCCCAACTCCGCCTCGACGCGCTGAACGCGCAAACCGAATCCCCCGATTTTTGGAATGATCCCGACAAGGCCCGCGCCGCCATGCGCGAGCGCGACGAGTTGGACGTGGCCGTCAAGACGGTTCGGGAGCTCGAAACGGGCATCAGCGACAATGTCGAATTGATCGAACTCGGGGAAGCCGAGGGCGACGAAGAGATCGTGCGCGATGCCGAAAAGGCGCTGCTCGAGCTCAAGCAGACCGCCCGTCGCACCCAGATCGAAACCCTCCTGTCCGGCGAAGTCGACAGCAATGACTGCTACGTCGAAATCCACTCCGGCGCCGGCGGCACCGAGAGCCAGGACTGGGCCAACATGCTGCTGCGCATGTATACCCGCTGGGCTGAACGCCGGAAGATGAAGGTGGAAGTGCTCGAAATGCATGACGGCGAAGAAGCCGGCATCAAATCGGCGACCATCCAGGTCAAGGGGCACAATGCCTATGGCTGGCTCAAGACCGAAAGCGGCGTGCATCGTCTGGTGCGCATCAGCCCCTATGATTCAGCGGCGCGGCGCCACACCAGCTTTTCCAGCTGCTGGGTCTATCCGGTGATCGATGATTCCATCGAGATCGATATCCGTGAAGCCGACCTCAAGGTTGATACCTATCGCGCCTCGGGCGCGGGCGGTCAGCACGTCAACACCACGGACTCGGCCATCCGCATTACCCACGTGCCCTCGGGCATCATCGTAGCCTGCCAGCAGGAACGCAGCCAGCACAAGAACCGCGCCACGGCCATGGCCATGCTGAAATCCCGTCTCTACGAGATGGAATTGCAGAAGCGCGAGGAAGCGACCAACGCCCAGGCGGCCAACAAGACCGATATCGGCTGGGGCCACCAGATCCGCTCCTACGTCCTGCAGCCCTACCAGATGGTCAAGGACTTGCGCACTGGCGTCGAAAGCGGCCAGCCCTCGGTGGTGCTGGACGGCGATCTTGACGAGTTCATGGAAGCCGCCCTGGCCCAGCGCGTGGGCGTGGCTACCGACGTGGTCTCCGAGGACTGACAACTGTTCAAAGCATTGCCGGACCTATCGCACCCTCGGACCCCGGTCCGGGGGTGTTTCTTATCCCAGCAGCGCCAGAATGCGCTTGCCCGTGTCGAGGAACGGCTTGGGATCGAGGCTCTGCTCGGCCCGGTGCACCTCGAAATGCAGGTGCGGCCCGGTTGATCTTCCGGTCGAGCCGACCTTCGCGATCGGCGTGCCGGTCTGCACATGCTGGCCTTCCCGGGCGAGATAGGCGCTGAGATGGGCGTATCGGGTTAGCAACCCGTTGCCGTGGTCGATCTCGACCACTTTGCCATAGCCGGACCGCTCGCCAACAAACCGCACGACGCCATCGGCTGCGCTGAGCACCGATGTCCCGCTGGGTGCGGCAAAGTCGAGGCCGGAATGAAATGCCCGGCCGCCGGTAAACGGGTCCTTGCGGTTGCCATAGCCCGAGCTCTGGCGAAAATTGCCGGTGATCGGCATGTGCACCGGCACCAAGGCCAGGCTGTCCCGCGCCGCTTTATAGAGCAGCAGCGCGTCCATCACCGCATTGGCGTCCTCAATCATGGGCGAGGGGGTGTTGGTCCCATCGCTGGCCGCCAGCAGCGGCCCGCCGATCCCGTCGAACTGCGTCGCGGGCAGGTCGAGGGCAATGCCGAGCTTGCCCAGTTCGCTGACAATACCTTGGGTGCGCTGCGCTGCCGCGACGGCGATTCCAGTCATGGCCTGATGAGTCTCATCCATCATCTGGTTTACGCTGGCCGACGTCGCCGCCACATCGGGATTGCCCGAAAGTGTCGTGACCAGCGACAGGTCCGTGCTCGGCGCTGCGGAAGGGGCGACAGCGGCAATGCCGAGCTGGTCGGCCTTGGTCACCAGCGCCCGCACCAATTGGTGCTGCTCCAGCAGGACTTCCTGCTGCGCCGACAATTCCTGGAGTTGCAGATTGATGTCACCTGCCTGCGCATAATTGCGCGAATGCAGGCGATCGATCTCGACCCGCATCTGCGCCAATCGGTCCTCATAGGCCGACAGCACCATTTCATTCTGCCCGCCGAGCAACCGCGCTATGTCAGGGGCCATGAGCAGGGCGGTGGCCGTTACGGCATTGGCGCCGAGCAGCAGGACGAACATGGAATAGAACAGGGCAGGGTGGACGTCACGACGATTGGCCTTCCGGCCCTCGGCTCCCGATTTGGCTGACTGACGCACCGCCATGACCCCGCAACACGCAAACTATGGTTATCGGAGTGTGGACGAGCTTGGTTAAGAAGCGGGAAACATCAGCCGCCTGCGATCACCTCGTCCAATGCGCCCAGTACTTTTGCGGCATGGCCCTTGATGCGCGTGGCCCGGATGATACGGGCAACCTGACCATCCGCGTCCAGGATGAAGCTGGTCCGGATCAGCCCCATGAATTCCCGGCCATAGAGCTTTTTGAGCTGCCACAGCCCGAATGCCTTGATGACCGTCCGCTCCGGATCGGCGGCCAGCGGCACCTTGAGCCCATACTTGGCCCGGAACTTCCTGTGGCTGTCCAGCGTGTCGGGCGAGACGCCGACAAGGAATGCCTCCCTGGCGCTGAAGGCGTCCGAGAGAGCGGAAAATTCCTGGTTCTCGTCAACGCACCCACCCGAATCGTCCTCAGGGTAGAAGAAGAGAACAACCGGATTGCCCCTAAGCATGCTGGCGGTGACAACCGAGCCATCGTCTCGTAGCAGCGAAAAGTCGGGCGCAAGGTCGCCCTGTTTGAGATGGGTCATGGCCGTTCCTGGTTGGCGTACTGAATAGAGGGTGTCGGCGTCACATTCCAGCCGGTATCATCCTCCAATGCACCGCCCTGGGCGGATGATTCTGAGTGTGGCAGGGGCTTTGGTCCGCTGCCGGTCCTGACGTGGCGGCAGTGAGCGAAGCGACAAGTCCAGCAAACCATTCGCAGACCGAGCCCCCGCCGCCCCGCCAGTCCCGGGCGCGACGGTTTCGCCGCGTCGCCATCTGGGTATTGGGCGTGCCGAGCCTGCTCCTGCTGATCCTCTATGCGATCATGCTGTTCACGCCCATTCGTATTCCATTCAGCGGTCAGGCCATCCGCAGTTTTGTGCAGAATTTCGTGCCGGAGACGGCCGACCTGCAAATGGGCGACATGGCGCTGGCGCTGGAAAACGGTGTCTGGCCCGTGCTCCAGTTTTCGCCAGTGACCTTCGCCGACAGCAAGTCCGGCGCCCGGATCAGGATGGAGGCCCTTGAGGTGGGGTTTTCGCCGGCCAGGGCGCTCTTCGGACAGCCGGGGACCACGATTACAATTGTCGGGCCGCAGGTGCAGATCGTCCAGGATCTCTATGGCCCCCGTCCCGGTCAGCTGGAGATCGTGGATAGTCCCGATGGTGGCCCAGCCACCGTGCGGGTGCTGGAAGGCGCCGATGCCTTTCCGGCGGTTGCCATTTCCTCGGAGGGCATATCCTTCGAGGCCGGCACGGCTCCGCCCATGCGCTCGGACAACGACTGGCTGATCTACAATCTAGAGGCCACCCAACTGGCCATTTCTGACCTGGTGGAACAGACCGCACAGGGACGTTTCTCACGCCTCGTGGTCCGGGAGGGGCGCGTCGCCATGGCCGACCCCATCTATGGCCTGTTCCGGCAATTCGAGGCGGTTTCCCTGGAAATCGGCCCGGTGCCCGGCGAAGAGAGGGTAACCGGCGAGTTCAGCGCCCGCATCGGCGGGCAGACTATATTCGGCACTCTGGAGCGCTCGATCGATGAGGATGGTACGCGCCGCTTGCAGTCCGATGTGACCAATCTCGATTTTTCCGCCTTCCTGCCCTTTATTGATGATCGGGATAGTCTGGCCGCTATGCGCGGCGCCGGCGCCATCTCCATCGATGTCACCTTTGACGCCGCGGCTGGAAAGCTCACCGGGGGGGGCTTCAAGCTCGACCTCACCGGTCTGGACCTGCGCCTCGACGATGATTACTTCCCGGTGGCGAGCTCCATCCTCGACGTGACCTGGCAGCCCGAGCTTGGCCAGTTCACCATGGCCGAAGGGGCACTGCGGATCGGGCAGAGCAGCGCCCAGGTAGCGGGCGTCTTCGTCCTCGGGCTCGACCCGACCTTTGGTCCCACCATTGGCATGTCCCTGACCGCGCGCGACGTCGCCATCCACCCCAATGACATGGATGCCCCGGGGGAGCCCTTCGACACTGTGGAGTTTTCTGGCTGGTCCACCCCGCTCTATGGCGCGCTGGGGATTGATCGCTTGACGGCGCGGCGTGGCGAAGCAGTCGTGGAAACCGCCGGGCGCGTCGACCTGTTGCAGACGGGCGTTGGTCTAGACATGACCATTGCCGGTCAGGGCGTCTCCGCCGACGATTTCAAGCGCCTCTGGCCCTATATCATGGGTGGCGAAAGCCGGGACTGGTTCGTTGCCAATGTCACCGACGGGCGGGTCAAGAGCGCCCGCATGCGCTTCAACTTTCCAGTCGGCACGCTGGCCATCGGTGACGAGGCCGTGCCAATCCCCCAGGACAGCATGCAGATCGAAATTGTCGGGGAAGGTGTTGGCGTCAAGCCAACGCCCGAAATGTCCGCCATTGTCATCTCGGGGGATACCCGGCTGCGCGTCGACGATGAGAATGTTGCGATTTCCGGCGGTGGCGGAACGCTCGATACTGAGGGCGGCACTATTCGCGTGACCAGCCCGGCCCTGGTGATGGACAATTCGGTCCCCGGCGAAAGCATTGTAGAAATATCGGGCGATCTGAACGCTCCAATTCCCGCCTTGCTCGCCCTGCTCGAACAGCAGCAGCCCGATGCACTGTCGGATGCCGACCTGCCGCTTGATCTGGGCACCCTGACCGGCACCGTCGACCTCGGCCTCGTCGCGACCATCGCCCTGGGGGACGAGGACACCGGCCGCGAAATGGATATCGACTATGTCGTCAATGGCACAGTTGGTGACTTTGCCAGTTCAGATCCCATCGAGGGGCGCAACATTAGCGACGGGCAACTCTCATTCTCGGCCTCGCAGGACGGCTACCAACTGGGCGGCACCGCCAGCATCGACGGCATGGAGGCGGAAGTGTCCGTCGAGGGCGAGGTAGACGCCGACCCGGTCTTCCGGATCGCCTCCACCATTGCCGTGGACGATCTGGCCGCCATGGGCTTTGACGCTTCGGAATTCCTCAGCGGCCAGGTGCAGTTCGTTGCCCAGCCCCTGGCCGAAGGCGCCCTGCACATGTCCGTCGATCTCGAAGGCGCCGCGCTCGATATCCGCGACCTTGGCATTTCCAAGCCGGTCGGAACGCCCGGCCACCTGACAGCCACTGTTCGCCCCGATGAGGATGTCACGCACCTCGAGGACATCGCCCTTTCCTTTGGTAGCGTTCGTCTCAATGGCCTTATCGACTACCACGCGACCGAAGGGCTCGTGGCCGCGAACTTCACCAATTTCGCCCTCAGCGAAGGGGACAGCGCAACAGTTGACCTGGCCCCCACCGATGGCGGTTTTGCCGTGCGCATTCGCGGCGCCCAGCTCGATCTCAAGCCGGTTCTCAGTCGCTTCTTCGGCCTTGAGCAGGGCAGCGGTGGCGTGCAGTCGACCCAGTTCGACCAGACCCTGGCCCTCGATGTCGAGCTCGACCGTGCCATCGGTTACTACGCCACCACCGCCTTCAACCTCGATCTCGACATGGCCCTGCGCGGCATGAACCTGACCCGCGTCGCGCTGGCCGCCCAGTTCGATGAAGGCAACGCCATTTCCATCACCACCAACCCGGCGCCGAACGGGCGGACCCTTTCAATGGCATTCAACGATGCGGGCACCGTGCTGCGCCTGCTGGGCATCTATTCGCAGCTGGCAGGCGGCTCGGGCAGCCTCGTCATGACCACGAACCGCAATATCGACGCCGAATCCGGCCAGCTCATCCTGCGCAATTTTGCGATTGTCGATGAGGACAATGTCGTTGAGATTCTCGGCAATCACTCGGACTCCCGCGCGGCCATTGCCTCTGGAAACCGTCTTGATTTCCGCGCCGGCCAGGTCGACTTCGTCCGCCGCAGCGACCGCGTCGAGGTGACGGACGCTGTACTTGCCGGCGACACTGTCGGCGGCACCATGCGTGGCTTCATCTATACCGATCAGCGTCGCTACGACCTGACCGGCACCTACGTACCGCTGTTCGGGCTTAACAACATCTTCCAGCAATTGCCCATTCTAGGACCATTACTGGGCGGCCGCGATGGCGAGGGGCTCGTCGGTGTCACCTTTGCGGTGCGCGGTCCGCTCGACCAGCCGCAATTTCTGGTCAATCCGCTGTCCATCCTGGCCCCAGGCATCTTCCGCGAAATGTTCGAATTCCGCGCCCGCGAACTGCCACCAGCGCCCGCGCAATAAGCCGGCCCCTGCGCAATAAAAGGGGGCACCGCCCGTCTGGCGATGCCCCACAATCAGTTCCTGCCAGGGATTATACCGGCTTGATCAGCGCATGCCGCTTCTTGCCCACCGATAGCTTGATCACGCCCTCTTCGAGCAGGACATTGTCACCCAGCATCAGCTTCTCGTCGTCGATAAGCGCATCATTGACCCGCACGGCCCCGGACGCCACATGCCGCCGCGCTTCGCCATTGGAGGCAGCCAGTCCCGCTTTCACCAGCGCATTGAGCACGCCGATACCGGTGGCGAGTTCGGCATGGGTGACCTCAGCCGTTGGCAGGGAAAGATCGAGCCTGCCTGTCTCGAACGTCGCCCGCGCCGTTTCCGCTGCCGCTTCCGCCGCCTCATGCCCACGGATCATTGCGGTCACTTCGGTGGCAAGGCGCTTCTTGGCCTCGTTGATGTCTCCGCTGACAACCCGCGCGATCTCGTCGAGCGGCAGGGTCGTGTAGAGCTTGAGGAACCGCTCCACGTCCGCGTCCTCGGTATTGCGCCAATATTGCCAGAAGTCATAGGCCGAGAGCAGGTCGGCATTGAGCCAGATGGCGCCATTGAGCGACTTGCCCATCTTGGCGCCTGAGGCGGTCGTCAGGAGCGGCGAGGTCAGCGCATAGAGCTGCGGGGTCCCCAGCCGGTGGCCGAGGTCGATGCCGTTGACGATATTGCCCCACTGGTCCGAGCCGCCCATCTGCAGGCGCACGTCATAGCGCTGGTTCAGCTCGACGAAGTCATAGGCTTGCAGGATCATATAGTTGAATTCGAGAAAACTCAGCGACTGCTCGCGGTCCAGCCGCTGCTTGACCGAGTCGAAGCTCAGCATGCGGTTAACCGAGAAATGCTGGCCCACATCGCGCAGGAACTCGAGATAGTTGAGCGGCATCAGCCACTCGGCATTGTTGACCATCAGCGACTTGCCGTCGCTGAAGTCCAGGTAATTGGAGAACACCTGCTTGATGCCGTCGATATTCGACTGGATCATGTCGGGCGTCATCAGCTTGCGCGCCTCGTCCTTGAAGGACGGGTCGCCCACCATGCCGGTGCCGCCGCCCATCAGGGCCACGGCGCGGTGGCCGGTCTTTTCCAGCCAGTGCAGCATCATGATCTGGATGAGGCTTCCCACATGCAGCGAGGAGGCCGTGGGGTCAAAGCCGATATAGGCCGTGACCGTTTCGGTGGCGAAGAGCTTGTCCAGCCCGTCGTCGTCCGATGTCTGGTGGATGAAGCCACGCTCGGAAAGGGTGCGCAGGAAGTCGGATTTGAATTTTGTCATTTTGCGATCCATTCAAACCATCAGGTCATTGCCGCGAAACCGGGAATACCTTGTTGGTCTGTCGGTACTGAAACGGCGCCTCCCGCTTGCGCGGGCAGGCACCGTGGTGGTTTCAATCGCAGTTTTGCGCCCTGTCAGCGCCCGCCGCCGTCCGCGATCTCCTGACGGCGACGGTCGAGATATTCGGCACACGCGGTCGTCAACTCATCGATCTTGCCTTCATAGAAGTGGTTGGCCCCGTCCACAATCTGCTGCTCGATTGTGATGCCCTTCTGGGTCTTGAGTTTGTCCACCAGCTTCTGCACCGACGTTGGCGGCGCCACGCGGTCCTTATCGCCATGGATGATCAGGCCCGAGGACGGGCAGGGGGCCAGGAACGAGAAGTCGTAGAGGTTTTCCGGCGGCGACACCGAGATGAAGCCTTCAACCTCGGGCCGCCGCATCAGCAATTGCATGCCGATCCAGGCGCCGAACGAAAAGCCGGCGATCCAGCAGCCGCGCGACTCACGGTTGATGATCTGCAGCCAGTCGAGCGCCGCGGCAGCGTCGCTGAGTTCGCCGATACCATGGTCGAAAACGCCCTGGCTCCGCCCGACACCGCGCGAATTGAAGCGCAGCACGGAAAAGCCGCGTTCGGCGAACATGTAGAAGAGATTATAGACGATCTGGTTATTCATCGTCCCGCCGAACTGCGGGTGCGGGTGCAGCACGATGGCAATCGGAGCATTGGGCTCCTTGCCTGGCTGGTACCGGCCTTCCAGACGCCCTTCCGGGCCGTTGAAGATCACTTCTGGCATGAGTTTTTTCCGGCCTTTTCTGGCTTCGTTCATTTGGGGGTTCCTGGACCCCGTCCGGGCGCGCGCACGGCTTGACTAAGCGCGGTCCGCTCCCTAAAACATGGGTCCGAAACACCAGTTTAGAATTATTCGAAACTTGGTCTTAGGCCGGGATACGGCCCATTCGAGCGCCCCTTGTAATGAGGTTGGGCGTAAAAATTCAAGAAGTGTTTGGTTGCGGGGTCGCGGAAGCGTCCTGTGGCAGGCATGGCAGCTATGATGAGCGCGCTGCGCTCGGTAGGCGGAATGACCAAAGCGAGTGTCTATCTCGACCACAATGCAGCCTCCCCGCTTCGTCTCGAAGCGCGGGCAGCGTTGTCTGCTGCGCTCGACCTGACCGGCAACCCGTCCTCCGTTCACGGCCATGGCCGTGTTCTCCGCGATCTGATCGAGACCGGCCGCCAGCAGGTGGCCCTCCTTGCCGGCGCGGAACCAAAGCAGGTGGTCTTTACCGCCTCGGCCACCGAGGCCATCACCCAGGCCATCGTTGGGGGCGCCAAAAGCTTTTCGGCAGGCGCCATTGCCCTGAGCGCGGGGGAGCACGCCGCCACATTAAGAGCCGCGGAGGCCACGGGCCTGCCGCTATGGACTATTGCACTCGATGCCGATGGCCGGATTGACCTCGATCAACTGGCGGCGATTTTGCGCCGGGCCGGCAGCGAAGACATCACGCTGCTGGTCGCGCTGCACTGGGTGAACAATGAAACTGGCGTGGTTCAGCCCATCGCGCAGATCAGCGCCCTGGTCGGCCCGACGCGTCACGCATTGTTCATCGACGGGGTCCAGGCCTTCGGCAAGCTGCCCCTCGGCTTTGCCGCTTCGGCACCCGACATGGTGGCTGTAAGTGGCCACAAGATCGGCGCACCCGCCGGCATTGGCGCCCTGCTGGTCAAGGCCCATGCTGACACAGTCCGCCTCATTCCCGGCGGCGGCCAGGAACAGGGACGTCGTGGTGGCACCGAATCTGCGGCCCTGATCGCCGCCTTCGGCGCGGCCGCCGAAGTTACCCGATACGACGCAACGGCCATGAAGGCCCTCACTGATTGCGTTGAAAACGGCCTCAGGCGTCTGGCGCCCGAAACCATCGTTTTCGGCGGGAACACCGAGCGCATTGGCAATGTCAGCAATTTTGCCGTGCCCGGTATCGGCAATGCCACGGCGATGATGGCGCTGGACCTGATGGGCCTGTCGGTGTCGTCCGGCTCGGCCTGTTCGTCGGGCAAGGTCGGTGCCAGTCATGTCCTGGCGGCCATGGGCGTATCGCGGGAACTGGCCAATTGCGCGCTGCGCGTCAGCTTCGGCTGGAATTCGACCATGGCGGATGCGCAGGCATTTCTCGCTGGATTTGAAACACTCCTCGCCCGCCACACGCGGGCAGGAAAGGCAGCCTAGCTGCCAGAATATATGCGTTCGCGGCGGCCTTGAACCGCCGAGGGACATAAAGGAGAAGCCGCATGGCGGGTTACGATATTCCGACCCTGAAGGAAGAAATCGACCGGGAAACCGTCGATCAGGTGCTGGCGCTCGACGTCGACAAGTACAAATACGGCTTTGAGACCGACATCGAATCCGACGTCGCCGCAGTAGGCCTCAGCGAGGATACCATTCGTTTCATCTCGGCCAAGAAGGACGAGCCGGAATGGATGCTGGAATGGCGCTTGGAAGCCTTCCGCCGCTGGCAGACCATGGACGAGCCCAATTGGGCCAAGGTCCATTATCCCAAGATCGACTTCCAGAGCATCAGCTACTACGCGGCGCCAAAATCCTTCACGGGTCCCAAAAGCCTCGATGAAGTCGATCCCGAATTGCTCGCGACCTACGCCAAGCTCGGCATCCCTTTGAAGGAACAGGCCATCCTGGCCGGCGTCGAAGGCGCGGCCGAATCTGTCGGCACGCCCTTTGGTGCCAATGTCGCCGTGGATGCTGTCTTCGACTCCGTTTCCGTGGTCACCACCTTCCGGGCCGAACTGGCCAAGAAAGGCATCATTTTCTGCTCGATCTCCGAAGCCATCCGCGAATATCCGGACTTGGTGAAGCAGTATCTGGGCTCGGTGGTTCCGGTTTCCGATAACTACTATGCCACGCTCAATTGCGCCGTCTTCACCGATGGGTCCTTTGTTTACATCCCCAAGGGCGTCCGCTGCCCGATGGAATTGTCGACCTATTTCCGCATCAACGAGAAGAAGACCGGCCAGTTCGAGCGCACGCTGATCATCGCCGATGACGACAGCTACGTGTCCTATCTCGAAGGCTGCACCGCCCCGATGCGTGACGAGCACCAGTTGCACGCCGCAGTGGTCGAGCTGGTTGCCCTGGACAATGCCGAAATTAAATACTCGACCGTCCAGAACTGGTATCCGGGCGACAAGAACGGCAAAGGCGGCATCTACAATTTCGTCACCAAGCGTGGCGATTGCCGTGGTGTGAACTCGCACATCTCCTGGACCCAGGTGGAAACCGGCTCGGCCATCACCTGGAAATATCCCAGCTGCATCCTGCGCGGCGACGGATCGCGCGGTGAGTTCTATTCCATCGCCATTTCTAACGGCTACCAGCAGGTTGATAGCGGCACGAAGATGCTGCATCTGGGCAAGAACACGTCCAGCCGCATAATCTCCAAGGGTATTGCCGCCGGCTTCTCGGACAACACCTATCGCGGTCAGGTCTCGGCGCATGCCAAGGCGAAAAACGCCCGTAACTTCACCCAGTGCGACTCGCTGCTGATCGGTGACAAGTGCGGCGCCCACACCGTGCCTTACATCGAGAGCCGCAACGGCACGGCAGTGTTCGAGCACGAGGCCACCACCTCCAAGATTTCCGACAACCAGATGTTCTATTGCCAGCAGCGCGGCCTCTCCGAGGAAGACGCTGTGGCCCTGATCGTCAATGGCTTCGTCCGCGACGTGCTGCAGCACCTGCCCATGGAATTCATGGTCGAAACCCAGAAGCTGATCGCCATCAGCCTCGAAGGCAGCGTCGGCTAACCTATAACGAATGAATGACCGGGCGGCGCCAGAGGCGACCTCGGACTTGGAGAAAATGCAAATGACCACCCCAGTGCTTGAAATCCGCAACCTGCATGCCCGTATCGAGGAACGCGAAATCCTCAAGGGTGTGAACCTCATCATCCCGCCCGGCGAAGTTCACGCCATCATGGGCCGCAATGGCTCTGGCAAGTCGACGCTGAGCTATGTGCTGGCCGGCAAGGAAGACTACGAGGTCACCGAGGGTGAAATCCTGCTCAATGGCGAGAATATTCTCGAGATGGAGCCGAACGAGCGCGCCGCTGCGGGCCTGTTCCTTGCTTTTCAGTATCCGATCGAGATTCCGGGCGTCGCGACCATGACCTTCCTCAAGGCGGCACTTAACGCCCAGCGCAAGGCGCGCGGCGAGGCCGAATTGACCACGCCGGACTTCATGCGCGCGGTCAAGGAAGCCGGCGCCCAGCTCAATATCGACAACGACATGCTCAAGCGTCCGCTCAATGTCGGCTTCTCCGGCGGCGAGAAGAAGCGCGCTGAAATCATGCAGATGGCGCTCCTGAAGCCCTCCCTCGCCGTGCTGGACGAAACCGATTCCGGCCTCGACATCGATGCGCTTCAGGTTGTGTCCAAGGGCGTCAATGCGCTCCGCGACGGCCAGCGCGCCATGCTCGTCATCACCCACTACCAGCGCCTCCTGAACCACATCGTGCCCGACGTGGTGCATGTGTTCTCCGATGGCCGGATCGTCGAAAGCGGTGACAAGGACCTGGCGCTGCAGCTCGAAGCCAAGGGCTATGCCGATTTTGACGGTCAGGCGGCCTGAGCCATGCGCGCCAATTTCCCAGTCCGCCTCGGTCCTGCCGAGGAAGCCCTCATCGCCCAGCTCAAGGCTGCCGGCGCCGACCAGGCCGCCGAGCGCGTCACCATGGCCGGCCTGCCGACCCGCCGCGTCGAGGCCTATCACTATACCGATCTGAAGACCCTGCTGCGGGCGATCCCGCCGCTGGCAACGGCCGCCAACGAGGCCAGCGCACCCGCACTGCGCATTCCGGGCGCCTATTCGCTGATGATCGCCAATGGCGTCATCCAGAACGCCTCGACCGCGCCCGCTGGCGTCATCGTCGGTAAGGCCGAGGGCGGCGTTCTCACCACCCGCGACGATCTGCTGGTCCATGTCAACAACGCCTTGACCACGACCGCCCTGACCCTGACGCTTGAAAGTAGCGTCGACCCGGTCATCCAGGTCGAACGCCGCATCGAGGGCGAGGCTGCCCATGTGGCCGACGCGCTGAAGATTTTCGTCGCTGACGGCGCCTCGGCCACCATTATCGAGACCTTCTCGGGTTCGGACGCGGCCCATGTGGGCAATCACGGCACCTATCTCGCTCTTGGCAAGAATGCCGTGGTGACCCACATCACCGTCGACCTTTCTGCTCGCGCCACCACGCATTTCGCCACCAACGAATACCACCTCGCTGACGGCGCAAAGCTGCGCACGTTGATCATCCATCTCGGCGCCGGCCTGTCGCGCACCAATGTCCTGCCGACTATGGGCGGGGCAGGGGCCCATGCCGATATCACCGGCCTCAACCTCGTCGCTGATGGCCAGCATGCCGACATCACCATGGAAACCCTCCATGCCGTGCCGCACACCTCGTCCCAGCCGCTGTTCAAGTCGATCAGCCGGGGCCGCTCCAAGGCGGTGGTGCAGGGCAAGCTGGTAGTCGCACGCGACGCCCAGAAGACCGACGCCAAGTTCATGCATCAGGGCCTGATGCTGTCGGACGAAGCGGAAATCCTCTCCAAGCCGGAGCTGGAAATCTACGCCGACGACGTGGTCTGCGGCCACGGCTCCACCTGCGGCAAGCTCGACGAGGACAGCCTTTTCTACCTGCTCAGTCGTGGCATACCCAAGCCCGAGGCCGAGACCATGCTGGTGCGCGGCTTCATCGCCGAACTGCTCGATCCGGTCGAGGACGAAGAACTCAACGAGGCGCTCCAGGGCGTCGTCGACGGCTGGCTGTTGGGCGGCAAATAACCCCGAAATCCTCGTGGTTCATAGCCATGAGGATTTCTCCTCGGCTCCCGAACTAGCCCTCATGGTGAGGTGGGAGCGCAGCGACCCTCGAACCACGGGGGCGGTGGGACAAATTTATGACCTTCGACCTCGAAAAAATCCGCGCTGATTTCCCGATCCTGTCCGAACAGATCCACGGAAATCGCTTGGTCTATCTCGACAGCGGCGCCTCGGCGCAGAAGCCGGTTCAAGTGCTCGACCGCATGGACCATGCCTTTCGGCATGAATATGCCAATGTTCACAGGGGATTGCACACCCTCGCCAATCGCGCCACCGAAGGCTATGAGGCCGGCCGCGAAAGTGTCCGCCGTTTCCTCAATGCCGGGCGGGTGGAAGAAATCATCTTCACCAAGTCCGCCACCGAGGCCATCAACCTGGTTGCCTCCTCCTTCGTTGGTCCGCGCATCGGGGCAGGGGACGAGATCGTCACCACGATCATGGAGCACCACTCCAATATCGTGCCCTGGCACTTTCATCGCGAACGCCAGGGCGCGGTGATCAAATGGGTCGACGTGACCGACGAGGGCGTCCTCGATCTGGCGGCCTTCGAGGCCTCCCTCAGTGACAAGACCCGTATCGTTGCCGTTACCCATATGTCCAACGTGCTGGGCACAGTGAACCCGATCAAGCAGATGATCGAAATCGCCCATGCCCGCGGCATTCCGGTTCTGGTCGATGGTTCGCAGGGGGCCGTGCATACAAAGGTCGACGTGCAGGACCTCGATGCCGACTTCTACATCATGACGGGCCACAAGCTCTACGGCCCCACCGGGATTGGCGTGCTCTACGGCAAATACGATCTACTCGCCGACATGCAGCCCTATCAGGGCGGTGGCGAAATGATCGAGACCGTCACCCTCGAAGGCGCCACCTATAACGAACCACCACATCGCTTCGAGGCCGGAACCCCGGCCATCGTTCAGGCCATGGGCCTGGGCGCGGCGCTCGACTATATGGAAGCCATCGGTCGCGACGCCATTGCCGCTCACGAGCATGCGGTGGCCGAATACGCCCATGAGCGCCTCTCGCGCATCAATTCTCTGCGCCTGATTGGCACGGCACCTGGCAAGGGCGGCATTTTCTCCTTCGAGATTGCCGGTGCCCACGCCCATGATGTCTCAACGATCCTCGATCGCTACGGTATCGCCGTGCGCGCCGGCACCCATTGCGCCCAGCCCTTGCTCAAACGTTTCGGTGTCACCTCTACATGTCGCGCCTCCTTCGCCCTATATAACGGCAAGGACGACGTTGACGCGCTGGTGGACGGCATCGAGCGTGCCCAGAAATTTTTCGCCTGAGGAACACCGCTATGAGCGACGAGAACACCCCCGAGTCCCTGGCCGACCTCGACACCCGCATTGCCCCCACCATGCCCACCACGCTTCCCGAAGGCGAGGTGGAGCGCATCACAACGGATCTGATCGGCGCCCTCAAGACCGTCTATGACCCGGAAATCCCGGTCGACATCTACGAACTGGGCCTGATCTACCGCGTTGACCTGGACGACGACCGGAACCTGGTCATCGACATGACCCTGACCGCTCCGGGCTGCCCGGTGGCTGGCGAAATGCCAGGCTGGGTAGAGAATGCCGCCCGCGGCGTCGAAGGCATCCAGGACGTCACCGTCAATATGGTCTTTGATCCGCCCTGGGATGCCTCGCGCATGAGCGAAGAAGCCCAGGTCGCATTGAACTGGTGGTAATTTCGCGCGTTTCGTCCTATATATCGTGAAACGCCGATCAAAGGTGAATGGCCTATGCCTTTCAAGATCATGTCGCTGACTGATGCCGCCGCCGAGCGCATCAACGAGATCATCGAGGATTCCGACAAGCCGGTGGTCGGCCTGCGGGTGGGCATCAAGAATGCCGGCTGCGCCGGTGTGTCCTACACCATGGACTATGTGGGCGAACCGCTGGCCGGCGATGACCATGTCAATGACAAGGGCGTGGATGTCTGGGTCGATCCCAAGGCCACCATGTATCTCCTCGGCACGATCATGGATTTCGAGGCCGGCAAGATGGGCTCCAGCTTCACCTTCAAGAACCCCAACCAGACCGGCGCCTGCGGCTGCGGCGAAAGCGTCACTCTCGCCCCCGCAGACCTCAAGGCCATCGCCGAGGCGCGCGCAGAAGCATGAGCCGCTGCGCCTGCCTTCTCCCTTGTGGGAGAAGGTGCCCGAAGGGCGGATAAGGGGTATCTTCCCGTTGCGGAAATAACCCCGCTGGTGCATTGATCCGCCATCATGACCGACGCTCTCGCCCCCGCCCTCGCTATTACCCCTCCCGATCGCCCCCTTTCCGGCCGCGTTTCGCCACCGGGCAGCAAGTCGATCACCAATAGGGCCCTGCTGCTGGCGGCCATGGCCGAGGGCACCAGCCGCCTGACCGGCGCGCTCAAGAGCAAGGACACCGTGCTCATGGCCCGCGCCCTGCGCGAGATGGGCGTGACCGTCGAAGAGCCGGACGCGACGAGCTTCCTCGTCACCAGCACCGGCCGTTTGCGGAGCCCCGCCGAGCCGTTGTTCCTGGGCAATGCGGGCACCGCGACGCGCTTCCTGACCGCCGCAGTGGCGACCATCGAAGGGACCACGGTCGTTGACGGCGATGAGGAAATGCGGGTGCGACCGATCCGTCCGCTGGTCGACGCGCTCAATGCTCTTGGTATCGATGCCCAAAGCCCCACCAATTGCCCGCCGGTGACCGTTCACGGCACAGGCCGTTTCGGTTCGGGCCGGGTAGAGATCGACGCGTCGCTGTCCAGCCAGTACGTCTCGGCCCTGCTGATGGCCGCGCCCTTCGGCGACGGGCCTATTGAGGTGGCTCTTGCCGGCAAGGATATCGGCGCTCGCGGCTATGTCGACCTGACGCTCGCCGCCATGCGCGCCTTTGGTGCTGAAGTCGAGGCGCGCGAGGATGGCTCGTGGTTGGTGCAGCCGACTGGTTACAGTGCGACCGACTTCCACATTGAACCCGACGCCTCTGCCGCCACCTATCTCTGGGGCATCGAAGCGCTCACCGGTGGCAGAATCGATCTCGGCGTTGACGCCGATGCCTTCACTCAGCCGGATGCCGCCGCCCAGGCCATCATTGCGCAATTTCCAAACATGCCGGAAGTCATCGACGGCTCCCAGATGCAGGACGCGGTGCCCACTCTTGCCGTCCTTGCCGCCTTCAACAACCGCCCCGTGCGCTTTGTCGGCATTGCCAATCTGCGCGTCAAGGAAACCGATCGCATCCGCGCCGTCGCCAATGAGCTCAATCGCATTCAGCCGGGCCTGTCGACCGAAGAGGGCGATGATCTCGTCGTCGCCTCTGATCCGAACCTGGCGTCAAAGCTCAAGGGTCGAAACGCGCGGATCAAGATCGAGACCTACCACGATCACCGCATTGCCATGAGCTTTGCCCTGGCCGGCCTGCTTGTGCCCAATATTGTCATTCTCGATCCAGCCTGTACCGGCAAGACCTATCCGGACTACTGGGACATGCTGGCAGGGCTGGGCGTGGAACTGACGCCTGCTGCCTGATCAGGCCGCAGAGGCGTCCTTGGTCGGGGCTTCGTCGATTTCGACAAGTTCGGTCTCGCTGACCACGCGATTGCGCCCGGCATGCTTGGCGGCATAGAGGCACCGGTCGGCGCGCTCGATCAGTGACATTGCCGTGTCGTCCGGGCGGAACGCGGCCACGCCGAAAGAAGCGGTGATCCGGCCCAGTTTTTCGTTTGTGGACCGCTTGAGCAATTCTTTGGCTTGGATGGCCTTGCGGATATTCTCCGCCACGATTACCGCCCCTTCGAGGTCGGTGGAGGGCAGGATGGCCACGAATTCTTCGCCGCCATAGCGCGCCGCTAGATCCTTGCCCTTGATATTGGACTTCAGCGTCATCGCCACCAGCCGCAACACCTGGTCACCCGTCTGGTGCCCATAGGTGTCGTTGAAGTTCTTGAAATAATCGATGTCGAGCAGCATCAGGCACAAGTGCTGGTCGGTCATGCTGGCTTCGCGGATGGCGTCTTCCAGACCCTCGTCAAAGCTCTTGCGATTGGCGATCTTGGTCAGTGGGTCGAGCATGGACTCGCGTCGCACGTCGTCCAGGTCCCGTTGCAGCGCCGCAATGTCTTCGCGCGATGCGTCGAGCTTGGACTCGAGCTGCCGATTGGTGTCCTGCATCCGGCGCGTCTCTGCCAGCAGGCGCGTCGCCAGAAGTTTCATGTCGTCGCCCGACAATTCCCGCTCGAGATCACCGCTGGCGGATTGCAGCGACCCTGAATAGGCATTGGCCGTAGTCATGGCGCTGTCGATGGCCTCGTGCACCGCCTCAATGCGCGCATGCATGCGCGCCGACACGCTCGACATGCGGTCATTGAGGTCAGATTTGAGGAATTCGTTGTAAAGCGTCTCTGCCAGATCGGATGTGGGAACCGTTCCACTGCGGAAAATGGCATTGATGCGATTGTTCAGCGAAGGGTTTACACCAGTCGCGTAAGTATAGAGCAGTTCATAGAATTGCGGATAGGGCGGAATCCCGCTGCGCTTGAGCAGGTCGAACGCCGCATTTGCGTATCCAAGGGTACGCGTGAATTCTTGGTCCGACACTGCCCACCCCGCGCCTCGTTGCGCCCTGACCGGATCGAATTACGTTAAACGAGTCGTGGCTATTAGATACAGCCCCGACCCTCCCAAACACAACCTCGACTTAACAAGATTCGGTCCGGTTTCGGCCAATAGTGCTGCCGTTTTACTAGGAAATACGAGCTGAACGCAGCAGGAAAGCCGGAATAGGGCCAGCATCGCCGAACGGCGTATCCTCCGCACTGGTCTCGGGCTTTCTGGCGTTCCTCTGGCGACCACTGCTTTTCGCAGCGGGCCTTTCCGCAGAAGTCGTCTTTTCCGGCTGCGTCGAGGCTGCTGCTTCGGTCGAAGCGGGCCTGCGGGCATTCCGCTGGCGTCCGGTGCTCTTGGCGGAAGCGGTGGATTCTACACTCTCTGCCGGTGTTTCGACTGGAACTTCCCGTTGCGTGTCGGCGTCCGCTGCCTTGATGGGTCGCGACGATTGCGGCCGGGTTGCCCGTCCCCGGCGGCCGCGGCTTGGCCGTGCTTCTGCGCCGTCTTCTGCTTCTTCACGGGGGGCAGTCTTGGCGACCCTGTCGTCATCCAACCAATCGATGGGTTTCTGAATCAACTTGAGAATGGCGTCGAGATGCTTGCCATCGGACGGCGCCACGAGTGTATAGGCAACGCCCGACCGGCCGGCTCGCCCGGTGCGGCCGATGCGATGGACGTAGTCTTCGGCATGCACCGGCACGTCGAAGTTGAACACATGGCTCACCGCCGGGATATCGAGTCCGCGCGCAGCGACATCACTGGCGACCAGCAGGGTGAGCCTGTCGGTCTTGAACGCATCCAGCGTTTCCATCCGGCTCTTCTGGTCCATATCGCCATGCAATGCGCCGGCAGAGTAACCATGGCGCTCCAGCGAGCGGGCAAGGGTGGCCACGTCACGCTTGCGATTGCAGAAGATAATGGCGTTGGTCAGCCCTTCCGAGGCGTCGATGCGGGCGCGCAGCGCCTCGCGCTTCTCGTCGGGCTTGGAAGAAACCTTGACCAGCTTCTGGTCGATGGTATCGGCAGTCGATGCGGCGCGAGACACCTGTACGTGGACAGGGTCCTTGAGAAATTTCTTGGTCAGCCGTTCGATCTGCGCATCCATGGTGGCAGAAAACAGCATGGTCTGCCGACGCGGCGGCAGGCGATTCACGATCTTTTCGATGTCGTCGATGAAGCCCATATCCAGCATGCGGTCGGCCTCGTCGATCACGAGGATTTCCACGCCATTGAGCATGATCTTGCCGCGCTCAATCTGGTCGAGCAGGCGGCCCGGCGTGGCGATCAATACGTCGACACCGCGGTCCAGCTTCTTGTTCTGGTCCTCGAACGACACGCCGCCGATGATCAGTGCCATCGTCAACTTGTGGTTCTTGCCATACTTTTCGAAATTTTCAGAAACCTGCGCCGCCAGTTCGCGCGTCGGTTCCAGAATAAGGGTGCGCGGCATGCGGGCACGGGCGCGGCCATTTTCAAGCAGCGTCAGCATAGGCAGCACGAACGAGGCCGTCTTGCCGGTGCCCGTCTGCGCGATACCAATCAGATCCTTCTTTTGCAGAAGGTGCGGAATGGCCTGGGCCTGGATTTCAGTTGGCTTGGTGTAGCCCGCCGAGGTCACCGCTTCGGTAACTTTGGTGGAGAGTCCCAGTCCGGAAAAGTCGTCGGTCAAGTCGGTTGTTCCACTCAACAGTGCTGGCCGATGCCTGGCCGGGCCGAAGAACTCGGGCCGGTGCGCCGGTCATTGGAGTTGTGCAAGTTCCGCCTATGGGGCGCGCGGCCCTTGCCTGGCTGCGGATGGAAAAGGAGATACTGCAAGCATCCGCAGATGGACACCGGAACACCTGCCAAAAACTGGCCTTGTGCCAATGCCCCGCTGGGCCCCGAAAACGGCATGGGCAAATTTATGTTCGCCCGCCGCCGGGAAAGGTCCAGCGGCGCGGACCATAGCGCAAACCCCTTGACTGTCAACAATGTTGGGCATTTGCACGCTCAACGCGGTTAAGGACGCTCAGACGTCTAGATCGGTCACGAAGGCCGCATTCTCCTGAATGAACTCGAAGCGCGCTTCCGGCTTGTTGCCCATCAGGCGGTCCACCGTGTGTCGCGTGGCGTCGCGATCATCGAGAATTTTCACCTGCAACAGGGTCCGCGACTTCGGGGACATGGTGGTTTCGCGAAGGTGCGCAAAAGGCATTTCGCCTAGACCCTTGAAACGGGTGATGTCGACCTTGCCCTTGCCGGTGAACTCGGTCTGCATCAGCTCGGTCTTGTGCGCTTCATCGCGGGCATAGAAGGTTTTGCCACCCTGGCTGATGCGATAGAGCGGGGGCAGGGCCAGATAGAGGTGGCCATTCTCGATCAGCCGCGGCATCTCCTGGTAGAAGAAGGTGATCAAGAGCGAAGCAATATGGGCGCCGTCCACGTCAGCATCAGTCATGATGATGATCTTGTCATAGCGCAGATCGTCTTCGGTATAGCGATCCCGCGTGCCGCATCCGAGCGCCTGGACCAGATCGGCGATCAACTGGTTGGCCGCTAGCTTGTCGCGGCTGGCGCCGGCCACGTTGAGAATCTTCCCACGCAGCGGCAATACCGCCTGGTTGGCGCGGCTGCGGGCCTGCTTGGCCGAACCGCCTGCCGAATCGCCTTCGACAATGAACAGCTCGGCACCCTGTGCGGCGTTCTGAGTACAATCGGCCAGCTTGCCCGGCAGGCGTAGCCTGCGCGTGGCGCTGGCCCGGTCGATTTCCTTCTCCTTGCGCCGGCGCAGCCGTTCCTCGGCGCGGTCCACCGCCCAGTCCAGCAACTTGCCAGCCTGCTGTGGCGAGGCGGCCAACCAATGATCGAACGCGTCGCGCAGTGCAGTATCGACAATGCGGGTGGCTTCGCCCGAAGCCAGCTTGTCCTTGGTCTGGCCGACAAATTCAGGTTCGCGCACGAACACTGACAGCATGGCTGCGCAGGAGGTGAGTACGTCCTCGGCCGTCAGGTTCGCGGCACCCTTGTTCTTGGTCAGCTCGGCATAATTCTTGAGGCCCCGCAGCAGCGCCATGCGCAATCCGGCCTCATGCGTGCCGCCATCGGGCGTCGGTACGGTATTGCAGTAGGATTGCACGCCGCCATCGCCCAGCGTCCAGGCAATGGCCCATTCCACTGAGCCATGGCTGCCGGGACGCCCGCTTCTGCCCGCAAAGATGTCGTCAGTGATCCGAGCCTCGCCCTCGATCCGGGCGGTCATGTAGTCCTTCAACCCGTTGGGATAATGGAACACCGCCTTGGCCGGGACTTCGTCGCTGGCGAGGCCCTCGTCGCAACTCCAGCGTAGTTCCACGCCCCCAAAGAGATAGGCTTTGGCCCGCGTCATGCGGAAGATGCGCCCTGGCGAGAAATGCGCAGCCGCGCCAAAGATCTGCGGATCGGGGTGGAAACGCGTGGTGGTGCCGCGCCGGTTCTGCACCCGGCCTACATTGACCACGTCCTCGACCACCAGGCCGCGTGAGAACTGAATGCGATAGAGCTGCTGGTCGCGGGCCACCTCGACGACCAGGTCGTCGGACAGGGCATTGACCACCGAGACGCCCACGCCATGCAACCCGCCGGAGGTCTCATAGGCCTTGCTATCGAATTTGCCACCAGCATGAAGTACCGTATGAACGATCTCCAGCGTCGAGCGCGTGGGAAATTTCGGGTGCTTTTCGACGGGAATGCCGCGGCCATTATCGGTAACCGTTATGTATCCGTCAGCGCCCAGATGCACTTCGATGCGCGTGGCGTGGCCGGCAATGGCCTCATCCATTGAATTGTCGATCACCTCGGCAAACAGGTGGTGATAGGCATTGATGTCGGTGCCACCGATATACATGCCGGGACGGCGCCGGACCGGTTCCAGCCCTTCCAGGATCTCGATTTCCGCCGCACCATAAGCCTGTGCCGTGGGCACGCCTGCGGCGCTCTTGGCCACAACCGGCTCTGCCTTTGCCGGCTTTTTGGGGTCCGGGGCGGCGCTTTCGAAGAGATCTGACATGCACTTTCCATGGGTTCGGCCCGAATCGGGCAGGTCCAACAGGTAACATACAGCAAGCATTTCCGCGGGACTCGCCCTCTGGCCAATTCCCACAAGGAAGGTCGTGAGATGGGCGTCAAGCGGATTGGCAGCGCAATTATCGCCTGTCCCGTCGCCGCCCATGAAGAGACAGTTTCGTCCCAAGATAGGCCGCCGGATTTACCCCTCGTTTCCTTCTTGGGAGCACTTTTTTAAGTGCGTCCTGATAGACAGATGGACATACGGTTTTTGTCTGGAGTTGCCGTATGCGAACCGAAACACCGGGTATTGCGTATCAATCGGTCAAGATCGGTCCTGCGTCTCTCGGATATTGGCCAATAGCCGGACTTGTTGGTATTGCGTACCGGCTGGCCAGTTTCCGCGTGTCGCGCCTTGGTGCCCTGTTGGGCGCCAGCCTTTTCTTCTACATTGCGTAAACCTTGCTTGCTCTGTTTAGGCAGCGCGGGTATGGGTTCTGCTGTTGCGCATGTCCATACGCGCGGCAAACGACTTTCACATCAAACGGGGAGGGCTGCATGACTTCATATCAGACGCATCGCACGCGTGGCCCCGTTTACGCCCTGCGGCACGAGCTGCAGGGCTGACCAGGCTGGTCCGGACGCTCTTTCCCGTTCTCCATCCTCTGGTTTGCCCTTCATGGCGACCTGGCACAGACCAGGCGCCTTCTTGATGGCAATGGCGCCTCGCACCAGACGGCGCCGATCCAGTGAGTGAATATCATGGGCACGATCAGCCTCCGAAATGCCGGCCACCGCGCGGGCGACCCCCTGTTCTCCAATCTTAATCTCGTCATTGCCGATGACGACCGTGTCGGTCTCGTGGCCCCCAACGGCCGGGGCAAGACCACCCTGTTGCGCGCCATGGCGGGGCAGGCAGACCTCAGCGAAGGAGAGATCACGCGCTCACGCGGTCTCTCCATCGGCTTTGTGCCCCAGGAAGTGCCCTTGGCGGCACTTCCGCAGACATTGACCAGTTTCGTCGCTTCGGCGCTTGATGCTGCAACGCTGGACACCGAGAGCTGGCGTGTCGATGTGGTGCTCGATGAAATGTCCATCCCACCCGAGTTCCGCGACCGGCCGCTGGGCGAACTCAGCGGCGGTTGGCAGCGCATGGCGCTGCTCGCCCGCTGCTGGGTGACCCAGCCCGATGCGCTGCTGATGGACGAGCCGACCAACCATCTCGATCTCGGGCGCATCCTGATGCTCGAGGAATGGTTGTCCTACGCTGCCAAGTCGTTGCCGGTGGTGATCGCCAGCCATGACCGCGCCTTTCTCGATGCCACCACCAATCGCACCCTGTTCCTCAGGCCCAGCGAACAGGTCTATCTGCCCTTGGCTTATTCCGCGGCACGGGCCGAACTCGACCAGATTGACGCCGCCATCGCGGCCCGGCGCGAGCGCGACCTCAAGCAGGCATCGCAATTGCGCAAACAGGCTGCCAAGCTCACCAATATCGGCATCAATTCGGGCAGCGACCTTCTGGTGGTCAAATCCAAGCAATTGCGGAACCGCGCCGAAAAGATCGAGACCCAGGTGCACGAGGCCCACAAGGAGCGCACCGGGCTCGTTAAGCTGGGCAACAGCGGCGCCGACGCCAGGGTGATGATGGCCTTCGAGAATGTGCCCATCGCCAGCCCGGACGGTACGCCGCTCTTTACCATCGACAAGCTCCACATCTTCCAGGGCGACCGCATCGTGATGCTGGGGCGCAATGGCACCGGCAAGTCGCAATTCATGCGTGTCGTCACCGAAGCGCTTGCCGGTTCGGTTCCCTCAGGCCTGCGGATCAGCCCGCAACTGGCGCCGGGCTATCTCGACCAGGCCCTGGCTTGGCTGCCGCTGGATCCGTCACCGCTCGATTACCTTTTGCATCGCTTCGATGAAGGCGACCGCCGCACCATGGCGCTCCTGGCCGGGGCAGGTTTCCCACCAGACCGGCAGGGCAAGCCTATCCGTGCCATGTCGCTGGGGCAGCGGGCACGCCTGGCCCTCCTGGCGCTGCGGCTGGAACAGCCTAACTTCTACCTGCTCGATGAGCCCACCAATCATCTCGATATACCGGGCCAGGAGCAGCTTGAAGCCGACATTAGAGAGCAGGGCGCTACCACCATCCTCGTCACTCACGACCGCGCCTTTCTCAAGGCTGTTGGCACGCGGTTCCTGCTGATCGAGCGCGGGAGACTGGTGGAAGTGGATGGGCCAGAGGGCTTCCTGGCGGAGATGGCTGGGTGACAAACGTTTGGGGCGCCTTAGGCGCCCCAATACGGGTCAATGATTGTGGTGATGCTCCGGCATGTGCTCCAGGTCGTGCTTGGTCCAGGCCGTCACCGCGTGGACATGGCCGTTTTCGTCCCGCATGAAATCGAGCTCGGCCATATTGACTGAAACGGGCTTCGCCCCCAGGCCCAGAAAGCCGCCGACATCTATGATGACCTGCGCGCTGGGCCCAGTGCCATGCAGGTGCGACACCTTGCCTATGCTATGGTCTTCCGCGCCGTAGATCGTTGCGCCCTCCAGCACTTCCGGGACCAGTTCGTGCTCCATCAGGCGCGGATGCTGCGAATGGTCCATTGATCCGGAATGCTCGAGCACCGGTGCATTGTGGCCGGGTTCATCGCTTCGACCGGTCTGCAGGTTGGGGTTGTGGCGTTCCAGCCGATCCAGCGTGGCGGCGACACGTTGGGCAACATCCGCGTCGAAGTCATGGTCTGGACTGGTGCGCTCATAGTCGCGCAATTGCTCGGTAGTGATACCGGCTTCGGCAGCAAACCTGTCGGGGTCGAACCCAAGCGACAGTCGCCTGTTATGGGCGCCCTTGGGCTGGTGCTGCGCATCCGATGTGTATTGGGTCATGGCAAGTCTCCTTCTGGGACAAGAAGGGACTTGGCTGCCGATTGGTTCATCGTCATTGGAACCGCGCTGATCAATTCGACGGCGCACCAACAAAAAGACCGCCCGAAGGCGGCCTTTTCATTGTCTGGTTCAGGGCACCTTAGTGGTGGTGCTCTTCGGGAACCTCGTCCTCGTCGGCTTCGATCAGCTTGGCGAGTTCCTGGCGGGTCATCGTCTTGTCGCTGACCTCACCCTGTTCGATGATGTGGTCGACGACCTTGTTCTCGAAAATCGGGGCGCGGAGGCTGGCAAGGGCCTGAGGGTTCTTGCGGTAATAGTCGTAAACCTGCTGCTCCTGGCCGGGGAAGCGGCGAACTTCGGCGATGAGCGCCTGCTGGTGCTCCTCGTCGGTCACCTGGACTTCGCTCTTGTTGCCGATTTCAGCAACGACCAGACCGAGGCGCACGCGGCGTTCGGCAATGCGCTGATACTGTTCCTTGGCGGCGTCCTCGGTCGTGCCTTCGTCTTCGAAGGACCGGCCATGATGCTCGATCTCGTGCACGACGCGCTGCCAGATGGTGTTGAATTCGGCTTCAACCAACTGCGCGGGGACGTCGAACTTGTGGCCGTCGTCCAGCGCGTCCAGAACCTGGCGCTTCATGTGCTGGCGACCCATCGAGGCGAGGGCGTTCTCCATCTGCTCGCGAACGGCCTTGCGGAGGGCCGCAACGTCTTCGAGGCCGAGCTTCTTGGCGAACTCGTCATCCATTTCGCCGGCATTGGGGCCGTCGACATGCAGGACAGTGACGTCAAAAACCGCCTTCTTGCCGGCCAGGTCTGCGTTCTGATAATCCTCGGGGAAGGTCACCTTGACCTCTTTGGTTCCGCCCTTCTTGACGCCGACCAGTTGCTCTTCGAAGCCCGGGATGAACTCGCCCGACCCAACGGTCAGGTGGGCATGTTCAGATGAGCCGCCCTCGAATTCCTTGCCGTCGATCTTGCCGACAAACGACAGACCCAGGCGGTCGCCGTCTTCGACAACACCGTCGTCACCCTTGTCGGTATAACCACGGTTCTGCGCGAACACGCGCTTCACCTCGGTCTCGACTTCCTCATCGGAAACCTCGACCACCGGCTTGTTGAGCTTGATGCCCTTGATGTCCATCAGCGCGACGGCCGGCAGGATTTCGTACTCGACGTCGAAGGCCAGATCGGCCTTGCCGTCCAGTACTTCGTTGATCACGGTCTGGTCCTGCGGCAGGTCGACCTTGGGCTGGGCGGCGGCGCGCTCTTCGCGCTTGTCCAGCGTGTCCGAGACGGTCGCGTTGATGGCGTCGGTCATCACTTCGGACATCGCCGAGCGGCCATAGACCTTTTTCAGATGCGCTGTCGGCACCTTGCCAGGGCGAAAGCCCTTGATATTGGCCTGGCCCTTGAGCTCCTGGAGCTTTGCGTCAAGGCGCGAATTGAGATCCGCTGCCGGAATGGTGACGCTGAGCTTGCGCTTCAGGCCTTCATTGAGGGTTTCGGTTACCTGCATTGGGGTTGATCCCGTTTTGATTCATTCACGTTCGGCCGAGGCCGCTATGGTGCGGGTGAGAGGACTCGAACCTCCACGCCTTGCGGCGCTGGAACCTAAATCCAGTGCGTCTACCAATTCCGCCACACCCGCAAGGGTCCCCGTCGGCCGGGTTGGCGTTGCATCTATATGAAGTGCGGGAGCCAGTCAAAGCCTAGCTTGGCGATTTGGCATGAATGAAGGAGACCTTTCCTCTAAGGTCGCCCGCGACTTCAAAGATGGCCGCGACTTCGATTGGCCAGCCCGACGCCATAAGTGCAACCTTCCATGCTCGACGATGGTGCGTCACATTCACCAAGCGCGGTCTTGCTATCGGGCAGGAGCGCCAAATCATGCAGACGAACAGCCTGCTACCCGCGCTTGAACGCTGGCGAGTGGCGTAATTTTGGTCATTACCGAATTGTGGCGCCGTCAATTGCGGGGGAATTTGCCCATCAAATAGGCGAAATGCCTATTTCTACGCCAAGTGGGTAATCACAGGGCTCTCCATAGAGCGGCTCGATATATCACAAGTCGCTGTACTATCACGTCTTTTTGCTCCCGAAGAGAGCTGGCACACCCCATGCATACCGACACGCGGTATCTGCCGAAATCGGCCAGTGGAGGCTCCAGTGAAAAAAATCGAGGCTATCGTAAAGCCGTTCAAGCTCGACGAAGTCAAAGAAGCGCTGCAGGAAGTTGGCCTGCAGGGCATCACCGTGACCGAGGCCAAGGGTTTCGGCCGCCAGAAGGGCCATACCGAGCTCTATCGTGGCGCAGAATATGTGGTGGATTTCCTGCCCAAGGTGAAGGTCGAAGTGGTTTGCCCCGACGATCTCGCCGAAAAGGCCATCGAAGCGATCCGCGTTGCGGCGCAGACGGGTCGCATTGGTGACGGGAAGATTTTCGTCTACTCGATCGAGCAGGCCATCCGTATCCGTACCGGCGAATTCGGCGACGACGCTCTCTGAGACCCTCCCTCTCAGACGCATCGCGCCACCAACAGCAACAAGCATTCCGCATTTGACAGGGGAAGACCTAATGACGACCGGAAGCGATATCGTTCAGCGTATCAAGGACGAGAACATCAAGTATCTCGACGTGCGCTTTACCGACCTGCGCGGCAAGCTGCAGCATGTCACCATGGACGCCTCCGTGGTTGATGCCGACATGTTCGAGGAGGGCGTCATGTTTGACGGTTCCTCGATTGCCGGCTGGAAGGCAATCAATGAATCCGACATGGTGCTGATGCCCGATCCGGATTCGGCCTATATGGACCCGTTCTTCGCGGCCTCGACCCTCGCCATCAACTGCGACATTCTCGAGCCGGCGACCTACCAGCCGTACAATCGCGATCCGCGCTCCATCGCCAAGAAGGCCGAAGCCCTGGTCAAGTCCAGCGGTGTTGGCGACTCGGTAGTGTTCGGCCCCGAGCCCGAATTCTTCCTCTTTGACGACGTGAAGTACTCCAACACGACCTATGATGTTGGTTTCAAGATCGACTCGAGCGAACTGCCCACCAACAACAACGCTGAGTACGAGGGCGGCAACAACGGCCATCACATCGGCCTCAAGAAGGGCTATTTCCCGGTTCCGCCGCTGGACAGCGCTCAGGACATCCGTGGTGAAATGCTCGAAGCCATGGGCTCGATGGGCGTCATCATCGAAAAGCACCACCACGAAGTGGCCTCGGCCCAGCATGAGCTTGGCCTCAAGTTCAAGCCGATGATCCAGTCGGCCGACGACGTGCTGATCTACAAATACGCCGTCCAGCAGGTCGCCAATGCCTATGGCAAGACCGCGACCTTCATGCCCAAGCCCGTCTATGGGGATAACGGCTCGGGCATGCATTGCCACCAGTCGATCTGGAAGGACGGCAAGCCGCTCTTTGCCGGTGACCAGTATGCCGGTCTCTCGATGGAGTGCCTCTACTACATCGGCGGCGTCATCAAGCATGCCAAGGCCATCAACGCCTTCACCAACCCGACCACCAATTCGTACAAGCGTCTGGTGCCGGGCTTCGAAGCCCCCGTGCTGCTGGCCTATTCGGCCCGCAACCGTTCGGCGTCCTGCCGCATCCCCTTCGGCCAGTCGCCGAAGTCCAAGCGTGTTGAAGTCCGTTTCCCCGATCCGCTGGCCAACCCATACCTCGCGTTTACCGCGCTGCTGATGGCCGGCCTCGACGGTATCAAGAACAAGATCCACCCCGGCGACCCGATGGACAAGGATCTCTACGAGCTGCCCAAGGAAGAGCTCAAGGAAATCCCGACCGTTGCGGCCTCGCTGCGTGAAGCTCTGGATTGCCTCGCGGCTGACCGTGACTTCCTCAAGGTTGGTGGCGTGATGGATGACGATTTCATCGACAGCTATATCGACCTCAAGATGCAGGAAGTGGTCAAGTTCGAGCACACCCCGCACCCGGTCGAGTACGAAATGTACTACTCCGCCTGAGCGGATCTGCGCTGCATGGAAAAGGGGCCTTTCGGGGCCCCTTTTTTGTCGCTGTTCTCGTTCATGAAGCGCCTCCTGGCTCCATGTCAGACCGCTCGGAAGGTCCTGCGCATCACGTCGCGCCATTCCTCGGGTGCTTCAAGCAGACCTTCGATATTGTCGGCGCTCTGCGGCTCGAAGAAGCGCACGGCGAAGCCGAAATCGAACAGGCGCACCACTTCTCCGGTCACCCGCCCGACCGTGACGATCTCGCCCACCGCAGGCTGGAATGCCGCTGACACGGCCGCGCCGGAAATCGAGTAGTCCACGATCAGGCAGGGCTGCGACCAGTTATCGGGGCGTGCGATCACCGTGCGCGGATTGCTGGGCATGGTGCGCTGGGCCACGCGCCGGTCAATATTGGTCGTCCAGAGCTTTTCGCTGAAACTGGTGATCCGGCCATTGAGGGCCTCGCGCTCCGCCTCGCTTTGAACGAACGTCATCTCGAAGCCGTCGTCATGCTGGCGCGTGACATGGCCCGTCAGCGTGCCGAATGACGTGAAACTGGCCGACACGGTTTCCCCGACCTGCGGGATGACCGGCGCTATCATGCGCAGCCCGTCGCTCCCGATCATGCGGAGCCGGCAGGCAAACAGGTTGATGCCTGGATGGGTCGGTTGTGCACCGATGACATAACGGCCAGCTACCGTGGCGATGCCGTGCAGCGCGATTGTAGGACGTTCCAGACCTTCGGACACCGCCGACCTCCCTCTCTGATAAGAAGAGGATGCCAATGCCGCGTCAAGGCGCCCTTGCGCCATTCGATTGCAATTTAGAGATTGAGTTGTGGGGCGTGCCCGCCGCCGCCCTGCCACAGGACAAACGCCTACCTTGGCCGCATTCCGAAGAGTAGCGCGGCATATGGAATAGTGACCGGAAAAGCCTCACTCGACTGGCGGCTTGATCAGCACTTCCAACTCATCGAACTCCTGGGGCTGGATGAATTGCACTGCAAATCCGACTTCAAGGTGCCGCACCACGCGGGCCACCACGCGACCCAGCGCCATCGGTGTGCCCAGATCAGGCCAGTAATGTGCGGATATCGCGGCGCCCGACCGCGACACGTCGATCACGAAACACGATACTTTCTGGCCGTCGGCCAGCACGATGGTGCTGCGCGGGTCACGCGGCAGGATACGCCGATGCTCGCGCTTGTCGGGCACCTGGGCGTGAACATGCTTCTTGTGCCAGTCGATCTTGGCCCCCAGCTTGTCGCGTTCGGTGTCAGTGAGTTGCAAGTCCGTTACGAAGCCCGAAGCCAGGCGTCGGGTGATGCGCCCGCGCAGGATGCCGAACTCGTTGAAATGCGACGAGACGACTTCGCCTTCCTTGCCCACCACGGGCCCCACCGCAACCAGCATGCGAGTGGAAATGGAACAGAGGCGGCAGGCGTAAACGGGAATTTTGTCTTCGGGCGTGCGGCGGCGATCAGGCAGCGCATAGCGCCCGGCCAACGCACCGATAAAACGAACATCATTCCATTTTGTGGACGCGCGCAGACTCTCGTCGTCGTATGCGGCGGTCAACGACATGTGGGGCTTCCCTCCCAATTGCCATTACCGAAGAAAATTCTATGGGTGAGTCCTTAAGGAATTTTCCCAAGGGATGTTCAACTGGACCTTCCGACGTAAATTTGTTCCTAATCCGAACTATAGAAACCCACGCACCTCGCATTTGAATCGAATTTCCATGGCCAATATCGCCGATTTCGCCATTCTGACCCCCGCTGAGATGGCAGAAGCAGACCGCCTGGCGGCTGCCTCTGGCATGTCGTCGCTGACCCTGATGGCGGCGGCCGGACGTGCCGTTGCCGACAGGATATTGCGCGATTACCGGCTCGGTCCTGTGCTGGTCCTGTGCGGGCCGGGCAATAATGGCGGTGACGGCTTCGTGGTGGCGCGTCATCTGCGCGAGGCGGGATGGCCCGTTCGCTTGTGGCTTTCGACCGACAGGGGCACTCTCAAGGGCGACGCGGCATCCATGGCGGCCCGGTGGACCGGTGAGATGGAAGGTCATCCACTACCGTCCATTGAGGGGGTGCGATTGATTGTCGACGCACTTCTCGGTGCCGGTCTGGATCGGGATGTAACAGGCGCATTGGCAGCTCTGATCGAGGCGGTAAACGCCTCCCGCATCCCAGTGGTCAGCATCGACATTCCCAGCGGCATTGACGGCACCAGCGGCGCAATACGAGGCGTGGCGGTTACAGCGCGCTACACCGTCACATTCTTCCGGTTCAAGCCCGGGCATTTCCTTTTGCCCGGGCGCACTCATTGCGGCGACCTATCCATTGCCGATATCGGCATTCCACCGGCAGTCCTCGACGCGATGCCCATCCGCACATGGCGCAACCGACCGGGCCTCTGGGAAATCCCCAACCCTGGCGCCAACCAGCACAAATTTGATCGCGGTCATGTCGTGGTGGTCTCCGGCGGGCCTCTGCAGACAGGCGCGGCGCGGCTGGCGGCATTGGGTGCCTTTCGCGCCGGGGCAGGGCTTGTCAGCCTTGTCGGGTCAGAAGCCGCTCTCAACGTGCACGCTGCTCATGTGACAGCCATCATGCTGCGGCCCGCTTCTTCGACCGCGGACCTGAGGGAAATGCTCTCGGACACCAGAATCAATGCCGCTATCATCGGCCCGGCCGCCGGCATCGGCGAAGACACTCGCGACAATGTCCTGTCATTGCTGGGGTCATCCGCCTCCCTGGTGCTCGACGCCGATGCCCTCACCAGCTTTGCCGATCACCCCGAAGTCTTGTGGTCCGCCATAAGGGATCGGAAGGCTCCGGCCGTGCTGACGCCGCATGAAGGTGAGTTTGCGCGCCTGTTTGCCGACCTTGAAGGGGACAGGGTGGCGCGCGCCCGTGCCGCTGCCGCCCGATCAGGCGCCCTCATCGTGCTCAAGGGCAGCGACACTGTCATAGCCTCGCCGAACGGGCGGGCCGCCATCAATGACAATGCGCCAACCTGGCTGGGCACGGCGGGCGCCGGCGATGTTCTGGCCGGAATCACTGCTGGTCTCTTGGGGCAAGGCATGCCCGGTTTCGAAGCCGTCTGCGCCGCCGTCTGGCTGCATTCCGAGGCAGCAAACCGGTTCGGCGGTCCCGGGATGCTCAGTGAGGACCTCCCCGGCCTCATTCCCGGCGTGCTGGCCCAGCTTATGGAACCGGCAGGTCAGCATCCTGCCACCGGATGACGCAGCCATGGCGGAAAAGCCGGAACGACGCGTGCCGATAGAAATTCCCATCCTACATTACACTGCCTTCGAGGGACTTGCTCTCAACTGCGGTTGAGGTCGTATCCGGCGCGGCATCCTGGAACGGTCACTGCCATTCGGCTGATGTCCAGGTCCTTGACTGGTCTGGTCCCGCGCCCCGGAGGCGGAAGGGGCGCAAGCCTGTTCTGCACCAGCGCCCCTTACGGATCCTGAACATAAACAAGGCGTTGGTCGTCATCCTCGCCGCCGTGATGCTCGATGCCGTTGGCATCGGCGTGATTTCCCGATATTGCCCGCCTTGTTGCGCGAGGTTGGTCATACGACCATACCCGGGCGCAGGCCTTACTCACCGGGCGGGCCGTTGCGCGAGTCGGACAACGCTAGGCGCTCATCGTCGGCATGGCCTTCGAGACCGGCGCAGTGTTGACATTGGTCTTTGCTATCAGGGCTGGATGTTATTTCTCATGGCCCCGGTCTTCGCCCTGGGCGGCATCGGCATGCCGGCATTGCAATCGCTCATCACAAGGCAAGTCGGTCCGGACCGGCAGGGGCCGCTACAGTGCGTTCTGGCGAGCCTTGTGAGCCTGGTATCGTTGTTTGGCCCGCTGTTCTTCAGTTTTGTCTATCACGACCTGCGACCAAGAAGCTGGCCGGGGGCAATCTGGCTAGTCGCCATGGGCATTTATCTTCTGGCCTTACCGCATATGGCCGACTTGGACGGGGGCCTCGGGCCCACACTGCGGGGACCGTGTAGGCGAGGCGGAGAAAAGTCCCCAAAAGCCGGGCTTTTGCGCTTATCCGGGCTTGCAGGGGCGAAATTTCCAGTCCATTAACAACTTTGCACCGTCGGGCCGCCGAAAAACCCCGGAATTCCTTGCGTTCAACGCAGAATCGCAAAAGGTTGTCGGCGTTTTCGTTCGCCAGAGACGGCGGGCATTCACTGTGAGGAAACGCTATGAACAAAAACGATCTGGTTGGCGTCGTTGCCGACAAGGCTACGATCACCAAGGCACAGGCCGCCGAAGCGGTTGACGCAGTGTTCGAAGCCATTACTGCTGCTCTCAAGGGCGGCGACGAGGTTCGTCTGGTTGGTTTCGGCACTTTTGCCGTTTCCCAGCGCAAGGCTTCGACCGGCCGCAATCCGGCCACCGGCGCCGAAATTCAGATTCCGGCTTCGAACCAGGCAAAGTTCAAGCCCGGCAAGGGCCTCAAGGACGCGATCAACTAAGATCGCCTCCTGCCTGGATCGGCAATCGGCCCCGCGCGTTTTCGCCGGGGCCGTTTCTGTATCTGCAATTGTCAGTTGACGGGCAGGGGCGGGCACCCTAATCAGGGCGCCGTTCACTCGTGGCTTCGGCCCCGGGGCGATTAGCTCAGTTGGTAGAGCGCCTCGTTTACACCGAGGATGTCGGCGGTTCGAGTCCGTCATCGCCCACCATTTTCCTCTCCCGTCTCCATCTGCTCTGTATTTCCTGCCTTAACGCGGACAATCCGGCCTCCGTCCGCGACGACCAGCAGTCCATGCAGCTCGATTGCTTGATCAGTCGCATGAGCTTGTCCGGCCTTCTCATTGAGCTAGAAAAGTTTTCCACAGTCGTCGGCGCGAAATTCTCAAATTCTGCGACAGAATGCGGGCAGGGCGCTTGACTTCACTATAGGCGCCCAGTACATGGACGCCACGTTGCGCGAACGACATGTTCGCAAGCGCTGCGGGAGTAGCTCAGTTGGTTAGAGCGCCGGCCTGTCACGCCGGAGGTCGCGGGTTCGAGCCCCGTCTCTCGCGCCACCTTTTCACCCATTGCTGTTCTGTGAAAGGGTAGGCGCGGTCCTGCCGGGTGACAGCGACTATTCATATCACCGTGAGCGAGGCGGCCCTGCGTAACTTCCGGCGGATCATGACCGTATATGCTATCAGTTGATCAGCATGAGGTTCTCAGATGCCCACCACGCGACCCGCCGCCCCAGCAACGCTTCATCGCCGCAGCCTCCTCTTGGGCCTCGCCGCCTTGCCGATCCTGTCGCTGCCTTTCCTGCCACGCCCGGCCGCAGCCCAGGAAGCCCCTGTGGTCATTCCATCTCCCGCGATCGATCTGAAAGAGACCGGCACAACTGCTACAGCCATTTTTGCCGGGGGTTGTTTCTGGGGCGTGCAGGGCGTGTTCCAGCGCGTGAAAGGGGTCAGCAATGCCGTATCTGGCTATTCCGGCGGCGCCGCCGAGACTGCAACCTATGATCTGACCACGCGGGGCGATACCGGCCACGCCGAGGCGGTCGAGATTACCTATGATCCGTCCCAGGTCAGCTACGGCGAATTGCTGCACATCTATTTCTCGGTTGCGCACAACCCGACCCAGCTCAATTACCAGGGACCGGACAGGGGCACGCAATACCGGTCCACGATCTTCGTTCGTACGCGCGAGGAGGAATCGGTCGCCCAGGCCTATATCGCCCAGCTCGACGCTACTGGCCTTTTCGAAGGTCCTGTTGTCACCACACTTGAGTCCTTCGAAGCCTTCTATCCGGCGGAGCAGTATCATCAGGATTTCCTGACGCTCAATCCGGATTGGCCTTATATCGTGGTACATGACCTGCCCAAGATCGCGGCGTTGGAGACGATTTTCCCGGACCACTTCCGTGCTGAACCGGTCCTGGTTGGCATGTTGCCGGTCAGCTAGTGCCAGAGTGTGGCCCTCGCGCCACACTCCGGACGCGCCTCATTGCGGCCGTCTCGGGGTCGGGTTTTCGCCCGCTAGACCCAGCAAAACCGGGCCAGCGGCGGTCCGGCTCCGAGTCGAAATTCTGACCGGATTGATGCCCTCCGCCGCCGAAGACCGTCCCGGAACCGCACCCTGAAGGCGACGTTTCCATTTCATCGATGGTTCAGAACAAGGAAAACAGCGATGCGCATTGCACAAACTATCGCTTTTGCCACCCTGGTCAGCACGGCGCCGATTGGCGCCGCAATGGCCGCCGACCTCATCACCGTCCCGACTTCCACCGAGGCCGAATTACCCATTGTGGAAAATGTAGGCTTCGACTGGAGCGGCTTTTATGCCGGCGTTCATGGTGGCGCACAAAACGGCTCCGTCAGTGGCCTGCAATATGGTCTAGGCGCACAGGTTGGCGTGAATGCCCAATTTGACTTCTACCTGCTGGGCGCCGAAGTGGCGGTGACCGGCCTGACCGAGAATGGCACGGTGGGCGAAACTACCTATGGCCAGATCCTGGGCCGGGCCGGTCTCGTCGTATCCGACAATGTCATGGTCTATGCCGCTGGCGGTTACGGAATCGACCTGGGCGTCCCTGCCGAAGAAGATGTGCTCGCTGGCGGTGGCGTCGAACTCGCCGTTACCGATGATATCTCTGTTCGAGCTCAGTACCTGCACGGCTTCCCCGTCCAGGGAGGCAATGCCAAGGACCAGTTTACAGTGGGCGCCAGCTACCACTTCTAACCGGCCGCCGATTGATTGCGGTTCGCCCGATACCGATTCTCTCGCCCTCGCGTTCCAAGACGTGAGGGCGATTTCGCGTTTGCCCGAATTGTGGCAATCAGAAGCGACAGGGCATTCTCCCGCCACAATTTCGACACGAAAACGCAAGCTTGCGGGCTTTTTGGTGGCAATTGTATCAAATTGAACCAATTGCGCGGTGTTCCTGCAACACCTGCCCGGAAATGGTCACCAAATCTTATCTGCACTGCCAAATTTGGCTCTGCGCGCCCTTGCCACTTTCGCGCCTGTGAGGCATCTATCGGCCGACTACGGTTAACTCTATTGGGAGTGCAAGACATGTTTGTACGTTCTCTGGCCATTGGCGTTTCTGCCGCGGCTCTCATGGTTGGTGGTGCTCAGGCCGCTGACCTCATCATCCCGACCACGCCGGAGCCGATCTACGCTCCTGCCGGTTTTGACTGGGAAGGCCTCTACGTTGGTGCCCGTCTCGGCGGCCAGTTCGTCGGCGCTAACGCATATGCTGGCGTCACGCCCAGCACCACCTATGGTGTGATCGGTGCCGCTGTCGGCGTGAACTTCATCCCGATGGACCCGATCCTGCTCGGCGTCGAAGTCACCGCTGACTACATGTGGAACTCCGCCGCTGCCGTGACTGCTTCGGGCGAATTCTTCGCCAACCTGCGCGCCGGTGCCATCGTCACCGACAACGCCATGATCTACGCACTCGGCGGTGTTGGCTTCAGCAATACTAACGCTGGTGGTTCGGAAGCCGTTTACCAGATCGGTGGCGGTGTTGAATTCGCCGTGACCGATGCCATCACCGTTCGCGGTGAAGTTGTCGGCCAGGGTGACTTTTCGGCTGTTGGCGCTGACTCGTTCTTCGAATCGACCAAGGCCACCGTCGGCGTATTCTACCACTTCTAAGTTTGTTAAGCGGCGGGGCGGTCTCTGCCTCGTTGACGGCAATCTTGCAACCCATCTCGGCGGACCGATTCTATCGGTCCGCCGTTTTGGATTCATGGGGTGAAGTCCGCATGACGGACTGCTGCTTATTCCAGCGCGTTATCCGTTTGCCCTAGTATTAGGCAGTTGGATGTGCATGGACGCCGCTGAAATCCGGCTTCCTTCCTGACGTTAGAGCATTCCGCTGCCCGGTCTGCCGATGGAGTATCGTTTCTTTTATATGATGATGCAGGTCATATTTTCTTTCCCTTGAAACGTTGGGGGGGAACGTCTAAGCCGTTCCGCATCACTGGCGCATCGGCCCGGCTGCCCCAATTGCATCGCGGCCCATGCGCTTCTCGGCCGCCCTGGCCGGCAAGAGACTAGGCTGCCGCATGACTGAATTGCTCAGCAATTATCTGCCCATCGTCATCTTCATTGCATTGTCTGCCCTGATTGGGGTCGCGCTCCTTGTGGCGCCGTTCCTGGTGGCGGTGAAGCGTCCGGATCCGGAAAAGGTTTCGGCATTCGAGGCTGGTTTCGACGCCTTCAGCGATGCCCGCATGAAGGTGGATGTCCGCTTTTACCTGGTGGCGATTCTGTTCATCATTTTCGACCTTGAAGTGGCGTTCCTCTTTCCCTGGGCCGTGGCGTTTAGGGACGTGGGTTGGTTCGGCTTCTGGTCGATGATGATCTTCCTCGGCGTGCTGACCATCGGCTTTATTTATGAATGGCGTAAGGGAGCCCTGGAATGGGATTGAGCCCGTCCATTTCGACACTGGTTACCCCGCAGCCCACGGGCGCGATTGATCCGGCAACCGGCAAGCCCTATGGCGCCGATGATCCATTCTTTGCCGGCGTCAACAATGAGTTGGCCGACAAGGGCTTTCTGGTCACGACGGTGTCGCAACTCATCACCTGGGCCCGCACCGGCTCATTGATGTGGATGCAGACGGGCCTGGCCTGCTGCGCCGTGGAAATGATGCAGATGTCGATGCCGCGCTACGACATCGAGCGCTTCGGCACCGCCCCGCGCGCCTCGCCGCGGCAGTCCGACGTGCTCATCGTTGCCGGCACGCTGACCAACAAGATGGCTCCGGCCCTGCGCAAGGTCTATGACCAGATGCCGGAGCCACGCTACGTCATCTCAATGGGGTCGTGCGCCAATGGCGGCGGCTACTATCACTATTCCTATTCCGTGGTGCGCGGCTGTGACCGGGTGCTGCCGGTGGACGTCTATGTTCCCGGCTGCCCTCCGACCGCCGAGGCGCTTCTCTATGGCATCCTGTTGCTGCAGAAGAAGATCCGTCGCGACGGCACGATCGAACGATAGGGCATGGGCATGGACGAAACTGTTGTTGTCGAGCCGATCACCGTCGACCCGCTGGTAGCGCTTGGCGAGCATGTCGCTGCGTCCCTGGGCGATGCCGTGCTGGGCTTCGAGGTGGCGTTCGGCGATCTCTCGGTCACGGTTGCGCGCGATTCCATCGTCTCCGTGGTGACCTTCCTGCGCGATGATCCGAAATGCCGGTTCATTGCCTTTGTTGACGTTTGTGGCGCCGATTATCCGGCCCGCGAATTCCGCTTCGACGTGGTCTATCACTTCCTCAGCCCGCATCTGAACCAGCGCATCCGCATCAAGCTCGAAGCCGACGACGTCACGCCGGTGCCGTCCATCTGCGACGTCTTTGTCGGCGCCAACTGGTTCGAGCGCGAGGTTTATGACCTTTATGGCGTGCTGTTCTCTGGCCATCCGGACCTGCGCCGCATCCTCACCGATTACGGCTTTGATGGTCATCCCCTGCGCAAGGACTTCCCGCTGACCGGCTTTGTCGAGGTTCGCTACGACGAAGAGCGCAAGCGCGTGGTCTATGAGCCGGTGACCCTGGCCCAGGAATTCCGCTCGTTCGATTACCTGTCACCCTGGGAAGGGACCGACTACGTGCTGCCCGGTGACGAGAAGGCGAAGAACTGATGTCAGAAGTCGACGTCCGCAATTTCACCCTGAATTTCGGCCCCGTGCACCCCTCGGCGCATGGTGTGCTCCGCATGATTCTCGAACTTGACGGCGAACTGGTCGAGCGCGTCGATCCGCATATCGGTTTGCTGCATCGCGGCACCGAAAAGCTGATCGAGTACAAGACCTATCTCCAGGCCGTGCCCTATTTCGACCGCCTCGACTATGTGGCCCCGATGAATCAGGAGCACGCCTTTGCCCTGGCCGTGGAGCGCATGCTCGAAATCGAGGTGCCGCGCCGTGGCCAGCTGATCCGTGTGCTTTATGCCGAGATCGGTCGCCTACTGGCCCACCTGATGAACGTGACCACCCAGGCCATGGACATCGGCGCCCTGACCCCGCCGCTTTGGGGCTTTGAGCAGCGCGAAAAGCTGATGGTCTTTTACGAGCGTGCTTCGGGCGCCCGCATGCATGCCGCCTATTTCCGTCCCGGCGGCGTCCACCAGGACCTGCCGCAGGCGCTGATCGACGATATCGCCGTGTTCTGCGACGAATTTCCTGCGGCGCTCAAGGACATCGATACGCTGCTCACGGGCAACCGCATCTTTAAGCAGCGCAATGTCGATATCGGCATCGTGCCGCTCGAAGAAGTCTGGGGCCGCGGCTTTTCCGGTGTCATGGTGCGCGCCTCCGGCGCGGCCTGGGATCTGCGCAAGAGCCAGCCCTATGACGCCTATGCCGAAATGGAATTCGATATTCCAGTCGGCTCCAATGGCGACTGCTACGATCGCTACCTGATCCGCATGGAAGAAATGCGCCAGGCCAACGAGATCATGAAGCAGTGCGTGGCCAAGCTCAATGCGCCGGATGGCAAGGGCCCGGTGTCCTCGACCGACGGCAAGGTCGTGCCGCCGTCGCGTGGCGAGATGAAGCAGTCCATGGAGGCGCTCATCCACCACTTCAAGCTCTATACCGAGGGCTACAAGGTCCCCGCAGGCGAGATTTACGCTGCCGTTGAAGCCCCCAAGGGCGAGTTCGGCGTCTATTTGGTGTCCGATGGCACCAACAAGCCCTATCGCTGTCATATCCGGGCGCCGGGCTTTGCCCATCTGAGCGCCATGGACCACCTCTGCCGCGGCCACATGCTGGCAGACGTGACGGCGATCCTGGGTTCGATTGATATTGTGTTCGGAGAGGTTGATCGCTGATGTCTACGCGACGCCTTGCAGACGAGTCGGTGCAGCCGGCAAGTTTCGCTTTCAACAATGACAACCAGGCCTGGGCCGAAAAGCGCATCGCGCTTTACCCCGCTGGCCGTCAGCAGTCAGCCGTCATTCCCCTGCTCATGCGGGCGCAGGATCAGGACGGCTGGGTCACCCGCGCGACCATCGAAAAGGTCGCCGAGATGCTGGATATGCCCTATATTCGCGTCCTCGAAGTGGCGACGTTCTACACCCAGTTCCAGCTTCAGCCGGTGGGCGCCAATGCCCATATCCAGGTCTGCGGCACCACGCCCTGCATGCTGCGCGGCGCCGAAGGGCTGATCGAGGTCTGCAAGACGAAGATCCACCCCGAGCCGCACCACCTCAACGCCGATGGCACCATGAGCTGGGAAGAGGTCGAGTGCCTTGGCGCCTGCGTCAACGCACCTATGGTCATGATTTACCATGACGTCTATGAGGACCTTACGCCTGAGCGCATGGAAGAGATCGTCGATGCCTTTGCTGCGGGCAATGGCGACGCTATCAAGCCCGGCCCGCAGATCGAGCGCCTGAACGCGGCTGCCATTGGCGGCCAGACCACATTGCTCGAAAAGCCGACCGCCAAGCGCGAAAAATTCGTACCACCTCCGGCAGCTGAAGCACCGGCGGAGCAGAAGCCGGCGGCTCCGGCCTCAGCCCCGGCTGCCAAGACTGAACCTGACACCGCCGCCCGTCCCAAGGATGTCACGGTGGAGAACGCGCCGGCCATCAAGGGTACGCCCAAGAGAGCCAAGGTCAGCCAAGCCAAGGCCGAAGGCGAGCGCATGGCAGCTGATGCCGCGGCCAAGGCAACGGGCGAACCCAACAAGGCCATGCGCGAAACGGCCACTGGCGCGGAATCGCACGCCGAAGGCATCGACGATGGCAAGGCTGTCGGCAAAGTCCACGTCACTCCGCCGGGGATCGGGGGCACGTCGGCACAGATTGTTGAAGACAAGCCCGTTATCAACGCACCGGCCGCCAATCCCAATGAAGTTGTCCCGACGGCCGAAAAAGGCGGCGATTTGCAGCCGCTGTTTGAGCGCCCTGACGGTGCAGCGGACAATCTCAAAATGATCTCCGGCGTCGGCCCGGTCATCGAGCGCAAGCTCAATGCGCTGGGGATTACCCGTTATGACCAGATCGCCCGGTTCGAAAAGGCTGATATCGACCGTGTCGATGCAGCGTTGAACTTCAAGGGTCGCATCGCGCGCGACGACTGGCAGAAGCAGGCCGAGGCGCTCGCCAGGGGCGGGGCCGAGGAATATCGCAAGGTCTTCGGGAAGGACCCGCGCTAAATGGCCATTGGACGGATCGATTTTCGGAGCCTGACCCTCGCGGACTACGCCGTTGGCGTGGTCTATGCGGTGCTCGGCACCTTTATCGTCACCGGCTTTGAAATGGCCCTCAATATTTCGCTGCCCGGTTTCGTGGCTGCGGCAGTCGGGGCGGCAATCGGAATTGCTGCCTGGTTTACCTTTTTGTTGAAGCGGAAAAGCTGATCATGCTCGCTGACAAGGATCGCATTTTCACCAATCTCTATGGCCAACATGACTGGCGGCTGGAGGGCGCGCGCGAGCGCGGCTCCTGGGTTGGAACCAAGGAATTCATCGACTCCGGTCGCGACTGGATCACCAATGAGGTCAAGGGTTCCGGATTGCGTGGCCGCGGCGGCGCCGGCTTCCCGACGGGCCTCAAATGGTCGTTCATGCCCAAGCAGAGCGACGGTCGTCCACACTATCTCCTGGTCAATGCCGACGAATCCGAGCCGGGCACCTGCAAAGACCGCGAGATCCTGCGTCATGATCCGCACCACCTGATCGAAGGGTGCCTCCTGGCTTGTCGCGCCATGGATGCGCATCTGGCCTTCATCTATGTGCGCGGCGAGTTCGTCCGCGAGCGCCAGAACCTGGAACAGGCGGTTCAGGAAGCCTATGACGCCAAGCTGATCGGTAAGGACAATGTCCATGGCTGGGACCTGGACATCATAGTCCACCACGGTGCTGGCGCCTATATCTGCGGCGAAGAAACCGCGCTGATGGAATCGCTTGAAGGCAAGAAGGGCCAGCCGCGCCTCAAGCCACCATTTCCGGCCGGCATGGGTGTCTACGGAAACCCGACGACCGTCAACAATGTCGAATCTATCGCCGTTGTACCGGAGATTCTGCGCCGCTCCGGCGCCTGGTTCTCCTCCGTCGGTCGCCCCAACAATGTTGGTACCAAGCTGTTCATGGTCTCGGGCCATGTGAATAAGCCGGCGACTTTCGAGGAAGCCCTGGGCGAAAGCTTTAAGGACATTATCGAAAAGCATTGCGGCGGCATTCGCGGCGGTTGGGACAATTTGCTGGCTGTCATCCCCGGCGGCGCATCCTGCCCAGTCGTGCGTGGTGAGGACATGATGGATGCCATCATGGACTTTGACGGCATGCGCGAAAAGAAATCGTCTTTCGGCACCGGCGGCATGATCGTCATGGACAAGTCCACCGATATCATCAAGGCCATCTGGCGCATCTCGGCCTTCTTCAAGCATGAGAGCTGTGGCCAGTGCACGCCTTGCCGCGAAGGCACCGGCTGGATGATGCGCGTGATGGCGCGCATGGTCGAAGGTCGTGCCCAGAAGCGCGAGATCGACATGCTGTTCGAAGTGACCAAGCAGATCGAAGGCCACACCATCTGCGCCCTGGGCGACGCGGCCGCCTGGCCGATACAGGGCCTGATCCGCAATTTCCGCCCCACCATCGAGGCGCGGATCGAGCAATATACCTATTCATCCACCAGCGACGGCGCCGTTCCGTCCATCGCTGCGGAGTAAGCCGATGGCTCAATTGAAAGTCGACGGCCAGCTCGTCGAAGTCCCCGATCACTACACCCTGATGCAGGCTGCCGAGGCTGCCGGCGCGGAAATCCCGCGCTTCTGCTATCATGAGCGACTTTCGGTCGCTGGCAATTGCCGCATGTGCCTGGTCGAGGTGAAGGGCGGTCCGCCAAAGCCCCAGGCCAGCTGCGCCATGTCGGTGAAGGATTTACGTCCCGGCCCGAACGGTGAAGCGCCCGAAATGTTCACCAACACGCCGATGGTCAAGAAGGCCCGCGAAGGCGTGATGGAATTCCTGCTGATCAACCATCCGCTCGATTGCCCGATCTGCGATCAGGGCGGCGAGTGCGACCTGCAGGACCAGGCCATGGCCTATGGCGTCGACAAGAACCGCTTTGCCGAAAACAAGCGCGCCGTCGAAGACAAATATATGGGCCCGCTGATCAAGACCGCGATGAACCGCTGCATTCACTGCACGCGCTGCGTCCGCTTCACCACCGAAGTTGCCGGCATCTCCGAACTCGGCCTGCTGGGTCGCGGTGAAGATGCCGAGATCACCCCCTATCTCGAACGCGCTCTGACCAGCGAATTGCAGGGCAATGTCATCGACCTTTGCCCGGTCGGTGCGTTGACCTCCAAGCCCTATGCCTTCCATGCACGACCCTGGGAGCTGAGCAAGACCGAGTCCATCGACGTAATGGACGCCGTTGGTTCGGCCATCCGCGTAGATGCGCGTGGCCGCGAAGTCATGCGCGTCCTGCCGCGGATCAACGAGGCGATCAATGAAGAGTGGATTTCCGACAAGACCCGCTTCATCTGGGACGGCCTCAAGAGCCAGCGCCTGGATCGCCCCTATGTCCGCAAGTCAGGAAAGCTGCAGGCCGCCAGCTGGGACGAGGCCTTGGCCGCCGTTTCCGCCCGCATCAAGAAGGCCGGCAGCAAGGTTGGCGCAATTGCCGGTGATCTCGCCGCCGTCGAGGAAATGTATGCCCTCAAGGGGCTTCTCGCATCACTCGGCTCGGGCATGACCGACGTGCGCCCCGCCATGTCGGGCATCGACCCCTCCATGCCGCGCTCCGCTTATCTCTTCAACCCGACCATTGCCGGGATAGAGCAGGCCGATGCAATTCTCATCATCGGCACCAATCCGCGCAAGGAAGCGGCGTTGATCAACGCTCGCATCCGCAAGACCTGGCGCGCTACCAACCTGCCTATCGCCGTCATCGGCGAGCAGGCAGAACTCACCTACGGCTATGAGCATCTGGGCAATGGCTTTGAGACGCTGGCCAACCTGGCCGCCGGCAAGGGTGCCTTTGTCGAAACCCTCAAGAACGCGCAGCGTCCACTGATCATCGTGGGCGAGGGTGCTGTTTCGCACGCTTCACTCGGCAAGCAGGCCGGACGTGACACCATCGCCCTGGCAGCAAAGCTCGCCACCGGCGCCAATGTTGCTGAAGGTTGGAACGGCTTTGCGCTGCTGCACAACGCCGCCAGCCGCGTCGGCGGCCTCGACATTGGCTTCGTGCCGCATGACGGCGGCGTCTGCTCGGCTGACCAGATTGCGCTCGCCGGCAAGGGTGAGCTGGATGTTCTCTTCCTGCTCGGGGCCGACGAATACGACACGACCGCCATGGGCAAGGCTTTCGTGGTCTATATCGGCAGCCATGGTGACAAGGGCGCAAACCGCGCCGATGTCATCCTGCCCGGCGCGACTTATACCGAAAAGTCGGGCACTTATGTGAACACCGAGGGTCGCGTGCAGGTCACCACCCGCGCTGTGTTCCCGCCCGGGGATGCGAAGGAAGACTGGGCCATCATCCGTGCCCTGTCCGGCGTTATCGGCAAGCCCTTGCCCTATAATTCCCTGACCCAGCTGCGCGCAACGCTCTATGCCGAATTCCCGCATCTGGCCCGCATCGACCAGATCGCCCCAGGTTCGGCCTCTGACGTGGCCAAGCTGGGCAAGGCCGCCATCAAGACCAAGTCGGCGCCCTATGCGTCATTGGTGACCGATTTCTATCTCAGCAATCCGATAGCGCGCGCCTCGGCCACCATGGCCGAATGCGCCGCCATGGCCGCAGGCTTGCGGCAGGCTGCGGAGTAGGGGAGCATTATGGACTTTACTCTCTCCGCCCTCGACTATCTACTCGGTATCCCTGCATTGGGATGGGGCGAGCATATTGGCTTTGTTTACAAGGCCCTAGCTTTGCTTGTCGGTCTCCTGATCTTCACCGCCTTCATCCTCCTGGGTGACCGCAAGGTCTGGGCGGCTGTTCAGATGCGTCGCGGTCCCAACGTTGTCGGCCCCTTCGGTCTGCTGCAGTCTTTCGCCGATCTGATCAAATTCGGCGTCAAGGAAGCAGTTATTCCCGCCGGCGCCGACAAGGTGCTGTTCCTTCTTGCGCCGCTGATCACCGCCACGCTGGCCCTGGCCGGCTGGGTGGTGGTGCCAGTGTCCGATGGCTGGGCCATGGCCAATATCAATGTCGGCATTCTCTACCTGCTCGGCATTTCCTCGCTGGGCGTCTATGGCGTCATCATCGGCGGCTGGGCCTCCAATTCGAAATACCCCTTTTTCGGCGCCCTTCGCGCTGCCGCGCAGATGGTCAGCTATGAAGTCTCGATCGGCCTGGTCATCATCACCGTGCTGCTCTGCGTCGGCTCGCTGAACCTCAACGATATTGTCATAGCCCAGAGCGAAATGGGACTCGCCCATGCCCTGGGCGTACCGTGGCTGAGCTTCCTCAACTGGTTCTGGCTGCCGCTCTTCCCGATGTTCGTGGTCTTCTATATTTCGGCTCTGGCCGAAACCAACCGTCCGCCCTTCGATATGGTGGAAGGCGAATCCGAGCTGGTTGCCGGCTTCATGACCGAATACTCGTCCACACCCTATCTGCTGTTCATGCTGGGTGAATACATCGCCATCCTGCTCATGTGCGCCATGACCACCGTCTTGTTCCTGGGAGGCTGGGCCGCGCCGATCGACCTGCCGCCCTTTACCTGGATCCCCGGCCTGGTCTGGTTCTTCATCAAGGTAAGTCTCGTCTTCTTCATGTTCGCCATGGCAAAGGCCATCGTGCCCCGCTATCGCTACGACCAGCTCATGCGGATCGGCTGGAAGCTGTTCCTGCCGCTTTCGCTGATTATGGTCGTGATCGTCGCTTTTGTTCTCCAGCTCACGGGCTGGGGCTGGCACGGGGGTATTGCCTGATGCGCGTCGGACAGATCGTCAATACGCTGCTGCTGCGCGAGTTCGTTTCGGCCTTCTTCCTGGCCATGCGCTACTTCTTCTCGCCCAAGCCGACAGTGAACTATCCCTTCGAAAAAGGCCCGGTGTCGCCGCGCTTCCGTGGTGAGCATGCGCTGCGCCGCTATCCCAACGGCGAAGAGCGCTGCATTGCCTGTAAGTTGTGCGAAGCCATCTGCCCGGCCCAGGCCATCACCATCGAAGCTGGTCCGCGCCAGAATGACGGCACCCGCCGTACCGTGCGGTATGACATCGACATGGTGAAGTGCATCTATTGCGGCTTCTGCCAGGAAGCCTGTCCGGTCGATGCCATCGTCGAAGGCCCGAACTTCGAATTCGCAACGGAAACGCGCGAGGAGCTCTATTTCTCTAAAGAGAAGCTCCTCAGCAATGGCGACAGGTGGGAGCGTGAAATCGCCGCCAACCTGGCTGCCGACGCGCCATATCGCTGAGAGGGAAGAGCATGACCCTTCCGCTGTTCTTCTTCTACGTCTTTGCCGCCATCACCGTGGCGTCGGCCTTCATGGTCATTTCCGCGCGCAATCCCGTGCATGCGGTGTTGTTCCTGATCCTGGCCTTCGTCAATGCGGCGGGTCTGTTCATGCTCGCCGGGGCCGAGTTCCTCGCGCTGATCCTCATCGTGGTCTATGTCGGCGCCGTCGCGGTGCTGTTCCTCTTCGTCGTCATGATGATCGACGTTGATTTTGCCGAGCTCAAATCCGGGCTGCTGCAATATGCGCCTGTAGGCATACTGGTTGGTGCAATTCTTTTCCTCGAGCTGCTGCTCGTGGCGGGAAGCTTCGTCGTCGCGCCAGATGTCGTCAGCGCAGGTGGCCTGCCCATTGACGCGGCCGTGGACAATACGCGGGCACTGGGACTGGTGCTCTACACGCGCTACGTTTTCCTGTTCCAGGGCGCAGCGGCTGTACTGCTGGTGGCCATGATTGGCGCCATCGTGCTGACGCTGCGGCACCGGCCGGGCATCAAGCGGCAGAGCACGGCGGCACAGCTGGGTCGCAAACCCAGCGAGACGGTCAGGAACGTCAAGGTCAAGAGCGGTCAGGGGCTATAGGGGGTTATCATGGGTCTGGAAATCGGGCTCGGTCATTACCTGACCGTAGCGGCAATTCTGTTCACGCTCGGCGTGTTCGGCATTTTCATCAACCGCAAGAATGTCATCGTCATCCTCATGTCGGTGGAACTGATCCTGCTGGCGGTGAACCTCAATCTTGTGGCGTTCAGCGCCCATCTCAATGACCTTCAGGGTCAGGTTTTCGCGCTGATGATCCTCACCGTGGCTGCCGCCGAGGCCGCCATTGGCCTCGCCATACTCGTTATCTTCTACCGCAACCGCGGCTCAATCGCGGTTGAAGACGTCAATATGATGAAGGGCTAAGAGCACCGCTATGATCATTCAGGCGATTGTTTTCCTGCCCCTGATCGGGGCGCTTGTGGCCGGGCTGCTCGGCCGCTCCATTGGCCATAGGCCATCCGAGTTCATCACCACGGGCCTCCTGCTGATCGCGGCAGTGCTGAGCTGGGTTGTGTTCATCCCCGTGGCCTTTGGCGATGGTCTGGTCGGCGCCGTGGGCGATGGCCATGCGGCCGTGGTCAAGGTCGAAATCATGCGCTGGATCCAGGTCGGCGACATGGACCTGCGCTGGATTCTGCGCGTCGATACGCTGACTGCGATCATGCTGGTCGTGGTCAACACCGTGTCGGCGCTCGTGCACCTCTATTCCATCGGCTACATGGAAGAGGATCCGCACCGCTCGCGATTCTTCGCCTATCTCTCGCTCTTCACCTTCGCCATGCTCATGCTGGTGACAGCCGACAACTTCCTGCAGATGTTCTTCGGTTGGGAAGGTGTGGGTCTGGCCTCGTACCTCCTGATCGGTTTCTGGTACACCAAGCCCTCGGCCACCGCGGCCGCAATGAAAGCCTTCATCGTCAACCGCGTCGGTGACTTCGGTTTTGCCCTGGGTATTTTCGGTGCCTTCCTGGTGCTGGGCCATATCGACTTCGACGGCGCCTTCCATGCCGCAGACGAGTTCGCTGCCACCGGCCTGCCGGTCATCCAGTTCCTGTCATGGGAACTCGACGCGATGACCGTCATCTGCCTGCTGCTGTTCATGGGTGCCATGGGCAAGTCGGCGCAGTTCCTGCTCCACACCTGGCTGCCGGACGCCATGGAGGGCCCGACCCCGGTGTCGGCGCTGATCCATGCCGCCACGATGGTGACGGCCGGCGTCTTCATGGTCGCCCGCCTCTCGCCGCTGTTTGAAACGTCGCCCTTCGCGCTCACCGTCGTCATCGTCATCGGCGCCATCACCGCCTTCTTTGCGGCGACCGTTGGCCTCGTTCAGAACGACATCAAGCGCGTCATCGCCTATTCGACCTGTTCCCAGCTCGGTTACATGTTCGTGGCGCTCGGCGTTGGTGCCTATTCGGCCGGCGTCTTCCACCTGTTCACTCACGCCTTCTTCAAGGCCCTGCTGTTTCTCGGCGCCGGCGCGGTGATCCATGCCATGCACCATGAGCAGGACATGCGGAACATGGGCGGCCTGCGCAAGAAGATCCCCATCACCTATGCCATGATGATGATCGGCACGCTGGCGCTGACCGGTGTCGGCATCCCGGGTACCAATTTCGGATTCGCAGGCTTCTTCTCCAAGGATGCCATCATCGAAAGCGCTTATGCCTATGGCGGCAATGTCGGCTCGCTGGCCTTCTGGCTGCTGGTTATCGCGGCGCTCTTCACCAGCTTCTATTCCTGGCGCCTGGTTCACCTGACCTTCCACGGCTCGCCGCGTGATGCACAGCATGCTGGCGAGGGGCCGCACCCTGATCCGGCCCATTCAGCGCTGGAAAGCCATGACGAACCGATCGATGACAGCAATGCTGATGATCATGGCGACCATGGCCATCACGGCTCCGCCTACGACCATGCCCATGAATCGCCCAATGTCATGCTGGTGCCGCTTTATGTGCTGGCCGTTGGCGCGGTCCTCGCGGGCGTGGTGTTCTACGGCATGTTCTTCCACGATGTGGAGCATATCGAGCACTTCTTCGCCGGCTCGATCTATGTCGACCATCAGATCATCGAGGACGCGCATCATGTGCCGACCTGGGTGAAGTGGAGCGCCACCGCGGCGATGATCATCGGCTTCGTCGCCGCCTGGCTCATGTATATCCGCCGCCCGGAAATGCCCGGCCGCCTCGCAGCCACCAATCCGGGGCTCTACAAATTCCTGCTCAACAAGTGGTACTTCGACGAGCTCTACAATTTCATCTTCGTCAAGCCCGCGCTCTGGATCGGCAATGCCGTTTGGAAGGGCTTCGATGACTGGCTGGTCGACGGCAGGATCACCGAGGGTCTCGGCCGTCGCGTGCAGAACGTCACCAGCTGGGTCGTCAAGCTCCAGTCCGGCTATCTCTACCACTATGCCTTCGCCATGCTCATCGGCATCGCGGCGCTGCTCACCTGGGCCATTGCGGCCGGGGGACTGATCTGATGACCTTCGACAATACGATCCTCACGATCCTCACCTGGCTGCCAGCCTTCGGCGCTGCCATCCTCATGCTGACGCCCAAGGGCTCGGTCAAAGCCATCCGCTGGATGTCGCTGATCGTCACCCTTATCGTCTTCGTCCTCTCTCTCGCTCTCTGGCAGACGTTTGATCCGTCCAATCCAGGCTTCCAGTTCGTCGTGAACATGCCTTGGATCGGCGACTCCATCGGCTACCGCGTCGGCGTCGACGGCATTTCCGTGCTCTTTGTAGTGCTGACTGCGCTGCTCATGCCCGCCGCCGTTCTGGCCAGCTGGGATGTGGAAACACGCGTCAAGGAATACATGATCGTGTTCCTGGTGCTTGAAACGTTGATGATCGGCGTCTTTACCACGCTCGATCTGGCCATGTTTTATGTCTTCTTCGAAGGCACCTTGCTGCCGATGTTCCTCATCATCGGTATCTGGGGCGGCTCGGCCCGCATCCAGGCGGCCTACAAGTTCTTTTTCTACACCTTCATCGGCTCGGTGCTGATGCTGCTGGCCATGATGGGCATGTATTGGGATGCCGGCACCACCGACATCACGCGCCTGCTCTCTCATGACTTCCCCCTTGGCATGCAGACCTGGCTCTGGCTGGCCTTCTTCGCCTCGCTGGCCGTGAAAATGCCCATGTGGCCCTTCCACCGCTGGCTGCCCGAAGCCCACGTTCAGGCCCCGACGGCCGGCTCGGTGATTCTGGCGGCGATCCTCCTCAAGCTTGGCGGTTACGGCTTTCTGCGCTTCAGCCTGCCGATGTTCCCCGAAGCTTCGGCCCAGTTTGCCAATTTCGTCTTCCTGCTTTCGGTTGCGGCCATCATCTTGACCTCGCTGGTCGCTTTGGTGCAGACCGATATCAAGAAGCTGATCGCCTATTCTTCCGTCGCCCATATGGGTTTCGTGACCATGGGCATCTTTGCGGGCAATGCGCTGGGCATCCAGGGCGCCATGTTCCAGATGCTCAGCCATGGCTTGGTCTCTGGCGCGCTCTTCCTCTGCGTCGGCGTCATTTATGACCGCATGCACACCCGCGAGATCTCTGCCTATGGCGGCCTGGTCGAGCGCATGCCGCAATATGCCTTCGCCTTCATGATCTTCACCATGGCCAATGTCGGCCTGCCGGGCACCTCGGGCTTTGTGGGTGAGTTCCTGACCATGCTCGGCGTGTTCCAGGTTAATACCTGGGTGGCGTTCGGCGCGGCCTTCGGCGTGATCTTTTCGGCCGGCTACGCGCTGTGGCTTTACCGCCGGGTGGTCTTTGGTGCGCTCACCAAGGATAGCCTCAAGGGCATTCTCGATCTTAACCTGCGCGAGAAGGTGGTGCTCTATCCCCTGATCGTGCTGACCGTGGTGTTCGGCTTCTATCCGGCCCCCATCCTCGACACGACCGCCGCTGCGGTCGACAATCTGGTGGCGCAATATGCGGCTGCAAACGGCCTCGATCCCGCCATTGCACAGGCCGATGCCCGCGCTCCCCTTGAATATGTCGCGCCTGCCGAAGGCGCGGCCCAGCCGGCCGATGACCATGCGGCCGAGCCTGCTGCGCATTAGGAGACTGACGTGAACTCTGACGTTACCGATTTCGCGAGCCTGGCTCCCGCTTATCCCGAAATGCTCATGGCATTGGGCATTCTGATCCTGCTCCTGGTCGGGGTGGTGATCAACAAGGAACGCTCCGCCCTGGTGGCCTGGTTGTCCGTTGGCCTGCTTGTGGCCACAGGCCTCCTCGTAATGCTGCAGCCGGTCGACGGCGTGGTCTTCAATGGCCTCTTCATCGCCGACAGCTTTGGCCGCTTCATGAAGGTGCTGGTCATCGGCGGCGCGGGCCTCGCAATGATCCTCGCCATGTCCAATGCCGAGGAAAACGGCGTCCACAAATACGAGTATTCGGTGCTCGCGCTGCTAGCGACCCTGGGCATGATGGTCATGGTCTCCGCCAATGACCTGATGAGCCTCTATATCGGGCTCGAACTGCAGTCGCTCTCGCTCTATGTCATGGCCGCCATCAAGCGTGATGACTCCCGCGCCGCTGAGGCGGGTCTCAAATATTTCGTCCTCGGCGCCCTCTCATCGGGCATGCTGCTCTATGGCGCCTCGCTGATCTATGGCTTCACCGGCCAAACCAATCTGGCAGAGATCGTCGTCGCCATTTCCAATGAAGGCCGCTCCATCGGCCTGATCTTCGGCCTCGTTTTCCTGCTGGCCGGCGTTGCCTTCAAGATTTCCGCCGTGCCGTTCCACATGTGGACACCCGACGTCTATGAGGGCGCGCCGACCCCGGTCACCGCTTTCTTCGCCATGGCCCCCAAGGTCGCGGCCATGTCGCTAATGATCCGCCTGGTCATGGACACGTTCGCGCCCATCACCCAGGATTGGCAGCAGATCGTCATCTTCCTCTCCATCGCCTCGATGGTGCTGGCAGCCTTTGCCGCCATCGGCCAGCGCTCGATCAAGCGCCTGATCGCCTATTCCTCCATCGGCCATGTGGGCTTTGCCCTTGTCGGCCTGTCCTCGGGCACGCAGGTCGGGGTCGAAGGCGTCGCCATCTACATGGCTATCTATGTTGCCATGACCGCCGGCTTGTTTGCCTGCGTGTTGTCGCTGCGCACCGATACCGGTTATGTCGAGACCATCGACGAACTGGCTGGTGCGGCCCAGACCCGGCCCCTCGTGGCCGCGATCATGGCGATCATCATGTTCTCGCTGATCGGCCTTCCGCCGCTCGCCGGATTCTTTGCCAAGTGGCATGTATTCCTGGCTGCAATCGAGGCCAATCTCTACGTGCTCTCGGTAATCGGTGTGCTCGCCTCGGCCGTCAGCGCTTTCTATTATCTGCGCGTGGTCAAGGTCATGTTCTTCGATGCGCCGATCAAGCAGTTTGTCGCCGTTCCCGGCGAACTCAATATCATCATGGGCGTTTCCGGATTCCTGGTGGTGACCTACTACTTCACTGTCGGCAACCCGCTCGCTAATCTGGCGCATACCGCCGCCGGAAGCCTGTTCTAGGTGGCCAGTTTTCTGCTTGGTCCAAAGGCCCTGTCAGCTGGCTACCGGGTGGCGGGGTTCGAGACCGTCGGTTCGACCAATAGCGAGGCGCTCGCGGCAGCATCTGCCGGTGATCCGGGCGGCATCTGGTTTGCGGCGCTGCAACAGACCTCCGGCCGTGGGCGGCGGGGCAGGGAGTGGCACAGCCCACCGGGCAATCTGGCCGCCAGCTTGCTCGTTGTGCCTGATGCGAAGCCCGACATCATCGCTACTCTCGGTTTTGTGGCTGGTGTTGCCCTCAATTCCGGTCTATCCGCCATCCTGCCCGGCGGCATGGTCCGCATTGGTATCGATGGGGCCGACGGCGCCGATGGGCGCTCGCGCATTGCGCTCAAATGGCCCAATGACGTATTGGCGGATGGAGCCAAGCTCGCGGGCATACTGCTCGAGACCAGCAAGACGCCCGATGGCCGCACGGCCATCATTGTCGGCATTGGCGTCAATGTCATTGCGGCGCCCGAGGGCGTGCCCTATCCGGCAACCTCGCTCAAGGCTCTGGGCATCGAGCGGAGCGCCGAGGATGTATTCGAGGCGCTCAGCGACGCATGGGTCGATGCCTTCGGCCTCTGGGATGATGGACGTGGCATCAGCGCCGTGCTCGATCGCTGGCGCGGCTCTGCCGCCGGCATCGGCGCGCCGGTTGCCGTCTCTCAAGACGGCATCGTGCGCCGCGGAATTTTCGAAACGATAGATGCTGCCGGCCGGCTGATCATTCGTGATGACGATGGGACCAGGATCCCGATTACGGCCGGCGACGTGCATTTTGGGGCAACGGCCAGCGCCCGAAGCTGACCACAACAAAAGGGCAGGGTGACCGGCGACCAAGAGATCGCCCGGCGTCCGCCCAGACAAAGGAATAGAATGCCCATGGCTAAGAACCAAAGGGATGAACTCGTCTTTCTGCCGCTTGGCGGCGTTGGCGAAATCGGCATGAATATGGCGGCCTATGGCTTCGGCCCGGCCAACAAGCGCAAGTGGATCGTGGTCGATTGCGGCGTCAGTTTCGGCGGGCCCGACCTGCCGGGGATCGAGCTGATCATGGCCAATCCCGAATTTCTCGAGGAAAATGCCGACGATGTGCTGGCGCTGATCCTCACCCATTCTCACGAAGACCATTACGGCGCCGTGCTCGACCTCTGGCCGGTTTTCGACAAGCCCGTCTATGCCACCCCATTTACCGCTGCCATGCTGGCGGCCAAGCGGGCAGGGGACGGCATTGTCGAAAATGTCGACATCAAGATCATGCGCCCGGGCAAGGCCTTCACTGTCGGGCCCTTCACCATCGAGCCCATCAATGTCGCCCACTCGATCCCGGAATCGAACGGGCTGCTGATCACAACCCCTATTGGGCGGGCCCTGCACACCGGCGACTGGAAGCTCGACCCCACTCCGGTCGTCAACGCGCCGACTGATTTTGCGCGTCTCCAGGAGATTGGCGAGGACACATCCACGCCCATGGCCCTGATCTGTGACTCGACCAATGCCACGAAGGAAGGCGAGAGCCCGAGCGAGCAGGAAGTCGGCGACAATCTCGCAAAGCTCATTGCCGACGCGCCGCACCGCGTTGCGGTCACCACCTTTGCCTCCAATGTGGGGCGCGTGGTCTCGATCGTCCGCGCTGCCCACAAGGCGGGCCGCGAAGTTGTCCTTTCCGGTCGCTCGCTGCACCGCATCATGGGCATCGCCAAGGAATTGGGCATGCTTGAAGGCATCCCGGCCTGGCACGATCAGGACGGCTACCGCTCCATCGCCCGCAGCAAATGCGTGCTGATCTGCACCGGCAGCCAGGGCGAGGCGCGTGCCGCCATTGCCCGCATCGCGCGGGGCGATCACCCCGTTATCGATCTCAATGCCGGCGACCGCATGATCTTCTCGTCCTGGGCTATCCCCGGCAATGAACGTGAAGTCATCGACATCCAGAACCTCCTCATCGACAAGGGCGTCGAAGTCATCACCGCCGCCGATGCCATGGTCCATGTCACTGGCCACCCGCGCCGTGGCGAACTGAGGAAACTTTATTCCTGGGTCAAGCCGAATGTCCTGGTGCCCGTACACGGCGAGGCCGTGCATCTGACGGCCCATGCCAAGCTCGGCCGCGAAGAAGGCATTCCCAATGTCTGCGAGGCCCGCAATGGCGACATGGTGCGCCTCATCCCCGAGCCCATGACCTTCCCGGCTGAAGTGCGCACCGGCGAGCTCTATCTCGACGGGCTGGTGCTCTGCACGCCTGAGGAAAGCGGTGTCAAGGGACGCCGTCGTCTCTCCTTCGGCGGCATGGTCATTGTCAGCCTCTGCGTCAATGGCGGCGGCCAGGTGGTGTCCGGGCCGGACCTGGTGATCGAGGGACTGCCCGAGACTGACGATGAATCGGTCACCGACCTGATCGAGGACACCATCACCGGCGTCATCAAGTCCATGCCGGCCAAGCGCCGCAGCGATACCGAAGTGCTGAACTCTGCCCTGTTTAAGGCCATCCGCAACGAGGTCAACGCCTTCTGGGGCCGCAAGCCCAATGTCAGCGTGTTCGTGCATCGGGTGTGATGCGGGACTGAAATTCTTTCCACCCACCAGCTGTCACCCCGGCGAGGGCCGAACCCATCTCGAGATTTCAGGATGGGCCCCAGGTCAAGCCCGGGGTGACATCCGGTGGGAATGGGAAACAGCCGCGACAATCCCGACCCTTCCCCCAGTGTCGCGCACAAGCTAGAGATACCCCATGCAGATCGGTTCAATCATTGCCGTCTATTTCGTGGTCTGGTGGCTCACCTTCGTGGCCGTGCTGCCCATCGGCAGCCACAGCCACCACGAAACCGGCGCCGAAATCGTCGCCGGCTCTGACCCGGGTGCTCCCATTGCGCCACGCCTGATTACCAAGGCGCTGGTCACCACTGCGCTTGCCGCTGCACTCACCGCACTGCTGCTCTGGGGTCTTGGCAACCAGACCCTGCAGGCCTACTGGAACCGCTGATCCTTACCTGTCCCTATGGGGAAAGCGCTGCCCCGGAATTGACCCTAGGTCGGACCGCAGGGCCGGGTGTGGGAGGGCTTCGGCACGATTGGCCAAATCCCCCTAGCGCTTCTTCGCTACCGCATGCACATGCGCCATTGCCAGCGCCGCCGCGATATCCTCTTCCGTCGCCCTTGCCAGAACCATTGTCGTCCAGCCCTGCCGCCCCCAGCCATTATCGATGCGCTGAAACAGCTCCGGGGCCACCAGGCATTTGAATTCCTGCTCCTCGGGCGTAAGTTTGAGATTGGCGCTGAGGCCATCGGCGGCAAGCGTCGCAAAGGTGCGATGGACCTTGTAAGCGGTCCGGTCGAAATGCGGCGCGGAATTGGTGCCCGGCAAGGCCAGCGCAATTCGGGTGAAACATTCAGAGTCAGCCATAGCCCCTTGCTCCTGAAATAAAAAAAGCAGGGCACGAAGCCCTGCTTTTGAAAGTTTGTTCGACAATACGTTGGTCTTAGGCACGCTATACAGCGGCAGCCAACGCTCCTCCCTTGACGTTGTCGACGTCCGGCGGTTTGGGCCGCCTTTGTTTTATTGGGGCGGACCCTAACAACAGAAAATGGGTCTGCCAAGTAGATTCTGCATAGCTTGCATGCTTGCATCGAATGGACGCTTGCGGTTTGAGTGGGCATCGGCGAAACCCTCGAGTCGCCTGACCTTTTCTTTGGAGTTCCCATGCGCCTTTCCCGCTATTTCCTGCCGGTGCTGCGTGACGTCCCCAAGGAGGCCGAGATCGTCTCCCATCGCCTGATGCTGCGCGCCGGCATGATCCGCCAGCAGGCCTCCGGCCTCTATTCCTGGCTGCCGCTCGGCTACAAGGTTCTGATGAAGGTGCAGAAGATCATCGAGGAGGAGCAGAACCGCTCCGGCGCGATCCAGCTGCTCATGCCCACCATCCAGTCTGCCGATCTCTGGCGCGAGTCGGGGCGCTATGACGCCTATGGCAAGGAGATGCTGCGCATCGAGGACCGGCATGAGCGCGAATTCCTCTATGGTCCCACCAATGAGGAGATGATCACCGATATCTTCCGGACCTATGTGAAGTCCTACAAGGACCTGCCCCTCAATCTCTACCACATCCAGTGGAAGTTCCGGGACGAGGTGCGCCCCCGCTTTGGCACTATGCGCTCGCGCGAATTCCTGATGAAGGACGCCTATTCCTTTGATCTCGACGAAGCGGCGGCCGTAAAAGCCTTCCAGCGCATGTTCGTGGCCTATCTGCGCACCTTCCGTCGCATGGGCCTGGTCGGCATTCCCATGCGCGCCGATACCGGCCCCATCGGCGGCGACCTGTCCTATGAATTCCACGTCCTGGCCGATACCGGCGAAAGCGGTGTCTTCCTCGACAAGGGCCTGCTCGACAAACCCATTCCGCCTGCCGACACCGATTTCCGTGGCGATCTCGATCCGATCTTCAAGGACTGGACTTCGCTCTTCGCCGCCACCGACGAGATGACCGACGAGGCGGGGTTCCGCGCTGCCGTGCCCGAGGACCGTCAGTTGATGGCCCGCGGCATCGAGGTCGGCCACATCTTCTATTTCGGCACCAAATATTCAGAGCCCATGAAGGCCAATGTTACCGGCCCCGACGGCAAGGATATCACTGTCCACATGGGCTCCTATGGCATCGGCCCGACCCGCGTCGTCCCCGCCATCATCGAGGCCAGCCATGACGAGACCGGCATTATCTGGCCGGTCTCCGTCGCGCCCTTTGAGGCTGTTTTGATCAATCTCAAGGCCGGCGATGCGGACACTGACGCCGCCTGCGACGCGCTCTATGCCGAGTTGACCGCCGCCGGCATCGACCTGCTCTATGACGACCGCGACCAGCCCGCCGGCTCCAAATTCGCCACGGCCGATCTCGTCGGCATTCCCTATCAGCTAATCCTCGGGCCGCGCGGCCTTAAATCCGGCGAAGTCGAGATCAAGCATCGCAAGACCGGCGAGCGTGAAACGCTGCCGCTCACCGGGGCGGTCACCCGCCTCAAGAGCCTGATCGAACCCCAGCGGATGACCGACATTTGACCAACAGCGCGCGCGCAGCACCGGGAGGCCGGGCAACCCGGCCTTTCTCCCGGTTCGAGTGGATGATTGCCGGACGCTATCTGCGCGCCCGCCGCAAGGAGGCGTTCATTTCGGTGATCGCCAGCCTCACCATGGTGGGCGTCGCCATTGGCGTGGCGACGCTTATCGTCGTCATGTCGGTGATGAACGGCTTTCGCGGCGAACTGCTCGACAAGATCCTCGGGCTGAATGGGCATTTCACCGCCCACCCCATCGAGAGCCAGTTCACCGACTACAAGGAGACGGTGGCCGCGCTCGAACAGGTCGATGGCGTCTCTTTTGCCGTCTATTTCGTCGAGGGCCAGGTGCTCGCCTCAGGTTTTGACTCCACCGGCGTCTCGGTGCGTGGAATGGACGAGGAGAATCTCAAAAAGCTCGACCTGCTCTACAATTCGGCCGAGCAAGGCGGTTTCGATCAATGGGATGATAGCCGGGGCGTCGCCATCGGCTATCGCCTCGCCCAGACCCTGGGCGTCGGCATTGGCGATCAGGTGCAGTTGATCAACCCCGATGGGGCGATGACCCCCTTCGGCTCGACCCCGCAGATCCGCTCCTACCCGGTCAATGCCATCTACAATCTGGGCATGGTCGAGTTCGACAGCTTCTTCATGTACATGCCGCTCGAACCGGCACAGGACTATTTCCGCATGGTCGATGAGGTGCTCAAACCCGGCTTCGCCCAGCTCGACCCGCTGGCCTCCGACGCGGAAATCGATGCCGCCTATCAACGCATTCCCCACGCCTCGGCGGTGGAAGTGTTCATCGACGATCCCGATGAGGTGGGTCTCATGCGTCAGCGCCTGCAATCGGCGCCGGGTGTCCGCCCGCTGGTGCTGACTGATTGGCAGCAGCGTAACGAGACCTTCTTTTCGGCCCTGCAGGTGGAGCGGGTGGTGATGTTCACCATCCTCTCCATGATCATCCTGGTCGCCGCCTTCAACATTATTTCCAGCCTCATCATGTTGGTAAAAGACAAGAGCGCCGATATCGCCGTGCTGCGCACCATGGGCGCCACGCGCGGCGCCATCATGCGCATCTTCTCTCTCACCGGCACGGCTATCGGCGTCATTGGCACCCTGGTCGGCACCGGGATGGGCCTGGTCGTCGCCGCCAATGCCGAGACCCTGCGCGCCTCCATCTCCGGCTTGCTCGGGGTTACCCTCTTTCCACCGGAAGTCTTCTTCCTCTCCTCGCTCCCCAGTCGCACCGACCCCATGGAGGTCACCGTGGTGGTCTGCATGGCCCTCGGCCTAAGCTTCCTCGCCACGCTTTATCCGGCCTGGCGCGCCGCCCAATATGATCCGGTGGAGGCGCTGCGATATGAGTAAGCCGCATCTCAGGCTCAGCGGCGTCCACCGCCACTATGGCGAGGGCGACCGGCTGGTCCGCGTACTCGAGGCCGCCGACCTCATCGTCGAAAGCGGCGAACTGGTTGCCCTGGTTGCCCCTTCGGGCGCCGGCAAGTCGACCTTGCTGCATCTTTGCGGGCTGCTCGAATCCCCCCAGGGCGGCGAGATCGAGATCATCGGCCAGCCCACCAGCAGGCTCGGCGACCGCGCACGCACCCAGTTGCGTCGCTCGACGGTCGGCTACGTCTACCAGTTCCACCACCTGCTGCCCGAATTCACCGCGCTCGAAAACGTGGTGATGCCCCAGTTGATCGCCGGCGTCGATCAGAAGGTCGCCGAGGGCAGGGCGATGCAATTGCTCGATCTGCTCGGGGTCGCCCCGCGCGCCACCCATCGCCCCGCCGAACTTTCGGGCGGCGAACAGCAGCGCATTGCAATTGCCCGCGCCGCCGCCAATCATCCCCGCGTCATCCTGGCCGATGAACCTACCGGCAATCTCGATCCGGAAACCAGCGATCTGGTCTTCGGGGCCCTGAAGGACCTGATCAGGAATGAAGGCGCCGCCGCCCTCATCGCCACCCACAATCACGACCTCGCCCGCCGCGCCGACCGTATCGTGACGCTCAGGGGCGGTCTGGTGATGCCGCATACCCTCTGACGGCCGCCCGGGCTGCCCTGGCCGGCGGGTTGAATGTCCTTGAGATGTCACCGCTGACTGCAGAGCACCGCCGCCCACCGGCTGTCGCCCGGGCCTGACCCGGGGCCCATCCTGAGATGGCGCGCGAGCTGGACGCCTTTCGGTGTAAGTGGGCAGAGCTCAGGATGGAACCTGGCTTTCGCCGGGGTGACAACTGGTGGGTGACGGCAGATTTTCGTCGTCTCATTGCATGAACTCGACGGTCGCAATGAAGGCATTTCCTGCCATCCAACCGTTTCGTGGCCCCCACACGGCCTACTCCTGTTTCAGGGGAAGACCAGAACAGGTGTTGACCTCAGGGGCTTCCACGATCCCGATCGGTCCTTCCCCCTCATTCAAGGGGAGCTTAGGTAGGATTCCTGCTGGACGAAAAAGTAATCCCCGCGCGCAAACCCTCCACCATACTCCTTCCATCCCCGTCACACACGCGGCTCGACGCTGGGCCGGGCAGGGAGGCCGGGAAGAGGGGCGCCTCTTTACGCGAGTTGAAGCTCCGCAGCCGGACCTGCAAGAACGGTACCGCCTGAATCCGGACCCGTGCAAAATCCGTGCTTCCGTGACGAACGGCCAGTGGCTCTTTCACTTGAACATTCATATTTCTGGGCCCTTGGCCGTTCGTTACCACAAGCCGAGAGGCCGGTCGGCTCTTCCGCACGTCCCGAATCTTAACACCCGACCAACCTCTCCTAACGAAATTCTAACCAATTAACCGCTGTCCCCGGTTTCACCGCTCTTCCCGTCTGGACGAGAACAAATCGAGAATATAAAAGAACATTACAGAAACACAGGAGACCAAAATGCTCGATTTTGTCAAAGACCTCGCCGCTTTCGTTACCCTGGGCGCCTTTACCATCGGTTTGCTGACCTGGATGGATATCGTCACCCACATCGCCTGATGGCTGTGGATTGACGCAACGGCGGTTTGACCCCGCGCGACCTGTGCCGCAGGGTCAGACCAGGAGATGCAAATGCGCGGCCCAGGCTTCATTCACCTTCATGTTCACTCTGCCTTCTCGCTTCTCGAAGGCGCCTTGCAGCTGGAGACCATTCTCAAGCTCGCCGCAGAGGATGAACAACCGGCTCTCGGTATAGCCGACACCAACAATCTCTTCGGCGCCCTCGAGTTCTCCGAGAAGGCCACCAAAAAGGGCATTCAGCCGCTGATCGGCGTTGAGCTGGCCGTCGATTTCGCTGCCGCCGAAGAGCGGGTCAGCGAAAGGGGCCACACCGCTTGGACGGGCAAGTCCTCCATTGTCCTCATGGCCCAGACGGAGGAGGGTTTTTCCAACCTCTCGCAGCTCGTCTCCCGCGCTTACCTCGAAGGCGAGGACGGACTGGCGCGGGCAAAGCTGGATTGGATGACCCGCGAAAGTCTTTCGGGCCTGATCTGCCTCTCCGGCGGTCCCGAAGGCGCCATCGATATGGCTTTTGCCAATGGCCAGGATGCAAATGCTGTCCGCCGCCTGGATCGCCTTGTCGATCTCTTCGGTGACCGCTTCTATGTCGAATTGCAACGCCACGGCCGGCCCATGGAGGCGACAGTTGAGCCGCGCCTCGTCGACTACGCCTATCGCAAGGGCATCCCCTTGGTCGCGACCAACGAACCCTACTTCAAGACCGAAAAGGAATATGAGGCGCATGACGCCTTGCTGGCCATAGCCGGCGGCTCCGTGCTGGCTCAGACGGAGCGCCGCAAGCTCAACGACCAGTATTTTTTCAAGTCCCGTGCAGAGGTGGTCGAGCTCTTTGCGGATCTGCCCGAAGCGCTGGATTCAACGATAGAGATTGCCCGGCGCGTAGCCTTCCGTCCGCGTACCCGCGGGCCCATCCTGCCAAAATTCGCCGCGGGCTCACACGCTACCGAAGAAGAAGTGGTTGCCGCCGAAGCCGCCGCGCTGCGCAAGATTGCTGTGGAGGGTCTAGACAAGCGCCTGCAAACCGTAGGCCTGGCGCCGGGCAAGGGAGAAAAGGAATATCGCGAGCGCCTCGATTTCGAGCTGGGCGTCATCGAGAACATGAAATTCCCCGGCTACTTTCTGATCGTGGCCGACTTCATCCAATGGGCCAAGGGACACGACATTCCAGTGGGGCCAGGCCGTGGCTCGGGCGCCGGCTCACTGGTGGCCTATGCCACCACCATCACCGACCTGGACCCGCTCCGCTACAATCTGCTGTTCGAACGCTTCCTCAATCCTGAGCGCGTCTCGATGCCGGACTTCGACATCGACTTCTGCCAGGATCGGCGCGAGGAAGTCATCGACTATGTGCAGGACAAATACGGGTCCAGCCAGGTCGCCCAGATCATCACTTTCGGTACGCTCCAGGCCCGCGCCGTGCTGCGCGACGTGGGTCGCGTCTTGCAGATGCCCTATGGCCAGGTCGACCGCATCTGCAAGCTTGTCCCGGCCAATCCGGCCGATCCCTGGTCCATCGAGCGGACCATGAAGGAAGTGCCCCAGTTCAAGCAGATGGCCGACGAGGACGAGACGGTCGGGCAGCTGGTTGAGGTGGCGAAAGCCCTCGAAGGTCTGTTCCGCCACGCCTCGACCCACGCTGCGGGCATTATTATCGGTGACCGCCCGCTTCAGGAACTGGTACCACTCTACCGCGATCCCCGATCCGACATGCCGGTCAGCCAGTACAACATGAAGTGGTCTGAATCCGCTGGGCTGGTGAAGTTCGACTTCCTTGGGCTGAAAACCCTAACCACCATCCGCTATGCGGTGGACATGGTGAAAAACCGGGGCGTCGAACTCGACATCGACGCCATCCCCATCGATGACGCGGCGACGTACAGGCTTTATGCCCGTGGCGATACCTACGGTATCTTCCAGTTTGAATCGGCCGGCATGCGCCGGGCGCTGATGGAACTCAAGCCCGACCGCATCGAAGACCTCATCGCCATGAACGCGCTCTATCGGCCCGGTCCGATGGACAATATCCCGAGCTTCATCGACCGCAAGCACGGGCGCGAGGAGGTGGATTATCCCCACGCCGCGCTCAAGGAAGTGCTCGACGAGACCTATGGCATCATCGTCTACCAGGAACAGGTGATGCAGATCGCCCAGCTCCTCTCGGGCTATTCGCTGGGTGAAGCCGATATGCTGCGCCGCGCCATGGGCAAGAAGATCAAGGCGGAAATGGATGCCCAGCGCGTCCGCTTCCGCGACGGCTCCGGGCCCCAGGGTGTCAGCGAGGCGCTCGCCGACCAGATATTCGACCTCCTGGCCAAGTTCGCTAATTACGGCTTCAACAAGAGCCACGCGGCAGCCTATGCCTGGGTCTCCTACCAGACCGCTTATCTCAAGGAACACTTCCCGCACGAATTCTATGCGGCCTCGATGACGCTCGATATGGCCCAGACTGACAAGCTCGCCGATTTCCGGCGCGAGGCGGGCAAGAAGGGCATTGAGGTTGTCCCGCCCTGCGTGAACCAGTCCGAGGTGGTATTTTCGGTCAAGGACGATCGCGTCCATTATGGCCTGTCCGCGGTCAAGGGCGTAGGCCGCGCTATGGCCGAGCACATTGTCGAAATGCGTGGGGATCGGCCCTTCAAGAATATGGGCGACTTCGCCCGTCGGGTCGATCCGCGCGTCCTCAACAAGCGCACGCTCGAAACTCTGGTCAATGCAGGTGCCTTTGATGCCCTGGCGCCGCGTCGCGAGGTGGCCTTTGCCGCCGTGGAATCGGTCATCGGCACGGCCCAGTCGCTAACGGCGGATCGGTCAAGTGGCCAGGTCTCGATGTTCGACAGCGCTGAGGAAGAGCCGTTCCGCCTCCCCACGGGCGTTGCTGTCTGGAATTCCACCGAGCGGGCAGACCGGGAACTCGCCGCCATCGGCTTTCACCTATCGGCCCATCCGCTCGATGCCTATGCGGACCTGTTCGAAAAGCTGCGCGTACAGCGCTGGAGCGATTTCGAGCGCGCCGTCAAGGACGGGGCAGGGGCGGGACGACTGGCTGGCACAATTTCGTCGCGTAACGACAGGCGAACGCGTAAGGGCACGCCGATGATGATCCTGACCCTGTCCGATCAGAGCGGCACCTTCGAGACCATCGCCTTTTCCGAGCAGATAAATGAGTTCGGTGCCATCCTCCAGCCCGGCAATTCGGTCATTCTTCATGTGGGAGCCGATGAGCGCGCCGAAGGCATCAGCCTGCGTCTGATCTCAGCCGAGCCAATCGAGGGCATGGCCGAGCGCGTCGATCGGCAACTGACCGTGTTCACCGCCGATGCCAAGGCCCTGGGGGCCATAAGTGCCCAGCTCAGGCGGGGCGGCAATGGCACCGTCAATTTCGTGGTGATCCGCGATGGCGGCGCCCGCGAATATGAGATCGAGCTTCCCGGTAAATACAGCATCACCCCCGAAGTTGCGGGGGGCATCAAGGCGCTCGAGGGAGTGACAGACGTGCGGTTCGCTTGATGGGCTGCGCCAACGAACGCGGGAGAGGGAACATCTGCTCCGTCTCTCCCGCATAGGGGCTTTCACCCTTGTCCCCGCGTCCGGGCGCGGGTCTATGATGGAACAATAGCACTCAGGTGAGGCGGGTTCCTTGACATATTCGTGAAAATGCCATTCATCCCGGCGTCTTGCGCTGATCGCTTGCCAACTGGGGCACGTTCGCCTATAGCACCCACGCGTTCGGCTCGGCCGGACGTGATTTCACACACGAAACAGGTTTTCCTTCGCTGGAAATCCATCCGGTGGCGGGTTCCGCTGCACGTTTCGTGGAGGCATCAACCGGTAAAGGAGCAGCCCATCATGGCACTGCCAGAATTCTCCATGCGTCAGCTTCTGGAAGCTGGCGTTCACTTCGGTCACCAGAAGCATCGCTGGAACCCGAAGATGGAACGCTATATTTTCGGCGTTCGCAACGACATCCACATCCTTGACCTGAGCCAGACCGTGCCGGCCCTGAGCCGCGCGCTGCAGCTGGTGTCCGACACTGTGGCAGATGGCGGCCGCGTGCTGTTCGTCGGCACCAAGCGTCAGGCTGCACCGCTGGTGGCTGACGCCGCCAAGCAGTCGGCCCAGTATTATGTCAATTCCCGCTGGCTCGGCGGCACGCTGACCAACTGGCAGACTATCTCCAACTCGATCGCCCGCCTGCGCGAGCTCGAGTCCATGAGCGAGGCCGATCTGGCCCTGCGCACCAAGAAGGAACGCCTGATGATGTCCCGCGAGCAGGAGCGTCTCGAGCGCGACCTGGGCGGCATCAAGGACATGGGCAATCTGCCCAACCTGCTGTTCGTGATCGACACCAACAAGGAAGAAAACGCCATCAAGGAAGCCCGTCGTCTGGGCATCCCGGTCGTTGCCATTGTTGATACCAATTGTGATCCCGACATTGTCGACTTCGCCATTCCCGGTAATGACGACGCCAGCCGCGCCCTTGAGCTCTATGTCTCGCTGATTTCGCGCGCTGCCATCGACGGCATCGGCCGTTCGTCCAGCGCGCTCGGCAACGACATCGGTTCCGCGTCCGAAGCGCCGGCCGAAGACCTGCCGAGCGAAGGCGAAGCTGCCGTCAACTAATCGTCGTGCAGGCATGCCTTTCTCGATGAGAGGCATGCCCGGCCCGATCCGGGCTAATCCAACCAAAAAAGCGCCCCGTGAGGGGGCGCCAAGAGGTGAACCCATGGAAATCACTGCTGCACTGGTCAAGCAGCTCCGCGACTCGACTGGCGTCGGGATGATGGACTGCAAGAAGGCCCTGGCCGAAACCAATGGCGACATGGAAGCCGCAGTCGACTGGCTGCGCACCCGTGGTCTTGCCAAGGCCGCAAAGAAAGCCGACCGCGTTGCTGCTGAAGGTCTGGTCGGTGTTGCCACCGCCGGCACCAAGGCTGCTGTCGTGGAAGTCAATTCCGAGACCGACTTCGTTGCCCGCAACGAACAGTTCCAGAACATCGTGGGCACTGTCGCCAAGCTGGCACTCGACGCCGATGGTGACGTCGTCAAGCTGGGCGAGATGCCGTTCCCCGGCACCGGCCACTCGGTTTCCGCCGAGCTGACCGAAGCCATCGCCAAGATCGGCGAAAACATGAACCTTCGTCGCACGCAGACGGTCTCGGTGACCGATGGCGTCGTGGAAAGCTACACCCACAATGCGGTCAAGGCCGGCCTCGGCAAGATCGGCATTCTGGTGGCTCTCGAGTCGACCGGCGACAAGGCGGCCCTCTCGGCCCTTGGCAAGCAGCTTGCCATGCACATCGCCGCTGCCCAGCCCCAGGCCATTTCGCCCGATGAACTGGACCAGGATCTGGTCGCCCGCGAGCGCGCCATCATTCTCGAGCAGGTCAAGGAAAGCGGCAAGCCCGCGGACATCGCCGAGAAGATGGTCGAAGGCCGCATGCGCAAGTACTTCGAAGAAGTCACTCTTCTGAGCCAGGTCTTTGTGATCGATGGCGAGACCAAGGTGGCCGACGCGATCAAGAACGCCGAAAAAGACGCCGGCGCTCCGATCAAGCTGACCAAGTTCGTGCGTTTCGCTCTCGGCGAAGGCATTGAGAAGGTCGAAAGCGACTTCGCTGCCGAAGTGGCAGCCACTGCCGGCGCAAAGTAGCCGCTCGAATTGGGGGCGGGCCCTCGGGCCCGTCCTTCGCTCTCCAGCACTGTCCAGTTCTGGATCGAGCCTGTGCATTTCTCATTCATCTCATGCAGAGCCTCGGCTTCATTTGCCGGGCGTTTTGCCCTAGGGTTCGCCCCGGTTCGCCGGATTCGGTGGCCCACAATTCCGATCAAGGGGTCTGGCCGATGTCGTCTGCCTACAAGCGCATATTGCTCAAGGTTTCGGGTGAGGCGCTGGCAGGGGACAATTCATTTGGCATCGAGCCGCCGTTCTTGCAGGGCATCGCGGCTCAGATCGCCGACGTAGCGCGCTCGGGCGTACAGGTCGCCATCGTGGTGGGTGGTGGCAACATCTTCCGCGGCATGGCCGGGGCCGCTGACGGAACAGATCGGGTCACAGCGGACCTGATGGGCATGCTCGGCACCATGATCAATGCTTTGGCCCTGAGCAATGCGATCACTCGCCAGGGCGTGAAATCAAAGCCCTTTAGTGCCGCCACCATGCCCTCGGTCGCCGATACCTTCACCGCGCGGGACGCAAAGCTGGCGCTCGAAGAGGGCTTTGTTGTCGTCCTGGGTGGTGGCACCGGCAATCCGTTCTTCACCACCGATACGGCCGCGACCCTGCGTGCCATAGAACTGGAATGCGACATGGTGCTTAAGGGTACCAAGGTCGACGGCGTCTATTCGGCCGATCCAATGAAGGACCCGACAGCAACACGCTACAGCCAGATCAGCTATGATGATGTTATCAGCCAGAATCTCAAGGTCATGGACACAGCCGCATTCGCGCTTGCCCGCGACAACGCCATGCCGATAATCGTATATGCATTGGACGACGAAGCAGGCTTGGCCGGCGTGCTGGAGGGCAGGGGTCTGTCAACACGCGTTGGCGACCCGGCCTGACCTTGGCAATCGTACCTGTCGGTTCCCTGAATTGGCAGGTCACCAGATATAGGCCAGGCGCGGGGCAGCAGACCAGGCCCGGCAAAGAACTGGAAGGAAACGGCAATGGCCGCAAATTATGATCTCAATGACCTCAAGGCCCGGATGCAGAAATCCATTGCCTCCCTCAAGGAGGAACTGGGTGGCCTGCGAACGGGCCGGGCCAGCGCCAGCCTGCTCGAACCGGTGACGGTGGAGGCCTATGGGTCGCGCATGCCGCTCAACCAGGTCGCCACGGTTACCGTTCCCGAGCCGCGCATGCTTTCGGTGCAGGTCTGGGACCGCACCATGGCCAACGCCGTTGAGAAGGCGATCCGCGATAGCGGCCTTGGCCTCAACCCGATGGGCGAGGGTCAGGTCATCCGCGTGCCGCTGCCCGAGCTCAACGAGCAGCGCCGCAAGGAACTGGCCAAGGTTGCACACAATTATGCCGAACAGGCCCGCGTTGCCGTCCGCCATATTCGTCGCGACGGTATGGATGCCTTGAAAAAGGCGGAGAAGGACGGCGACATGAGCCAGGACGACGCCAAGAAGCAGTCGGAACTGGTGCAGAAGGCCACCGATGACGCCGTCGCCGATATCGACGCCGTGGTGGCGAGCAAGGAACAGGAGATCATGCAGGTCTGATAGACCGCGGATCTCGCGCCGGGAGGGCATTTATGGCAGGGGAACCGGCCGCCAGTGTGAAAGTCGAGACGGGCGTGGGCCTGAAAATCCCGCGTCATCTTGGCGTCATCATGGACGGCAATGGACGCTGGGCCAAGTCGCGCGGCAAGCGGCGGACCGAGGGGCATGTTGAGGGCGTCAAGGCTCTGCGTGGCCTTGTCGAGCATTGCATCACCTATAGCGTCTCCTATCTGACGGTCTTCAGTTTCTCGTCCGAAAACTGGTCGCGACCGCCCGATGAAGTGTCCTTCATATTCAATCTGCTGCGGCGCTTTGTTGCTTCGGATCTTCAGCGGCTGATCCGCAACAATGTCCGGGTGCGGATCATTGGCGCGCGCGAGGGACTGGATCCCTCGCTGGTGCGGTTGATCGAAGATGTCGAGGCCAAGACTTCGGCCAATACCGGCCTCGTCCTGGTCGTTGCCTTCAACTATGGCAGCAAGGCCGAGATCGTGGCTGCGGCCCGCCATCTGGCGCGGGAAGTCGCGGCCGGGCGGCTCGATCCCGAGGACATCAATGAACAGCGCCTGGGCGATGCCCTCTATACGGCCGGGTTGCCGGACCCCGACCTGATCATCCGCACCAGCGGCGAGCAGCGCCTGTCCAATTTCCTGCTCTGGCAGGCCGCCTACGCCGAGTTCGTCTTTGTCGACGAGCATTGGCCCGATTTTGACGAGGCCAGCTTCGTCCGGGTCCTCGAAGTGTTTTCCCAGCGTGATCGGCGCTTTGGCGGCATTGGAGCGACGGCGACTTGACCGAACCGCGGGGCCATCATGCAGAGTCTGCGACACCGGCCCGGCGCTCCTGGGCCGATGTGGGGCCGCGGCTAGCGTCGGCCTTTGTGCTGATCGCCCTGACAACAACCGCCCTCTATGTCGGCAGTTACCTGTTCGCAGCGGTGGTCGGCGCTGTCTATGGCGGCGCGTACCGCGAGTGGGAAACCATGGTGTCGCGCTCGCCCCTGACACCTGTGGGGTGGGTGCTAATCGGAATCGTCGGAATTTCGGGGCTCCTCTACCCCGCCTTCGGCCCACTCGGCACGTTCTCGGCGATCGCCCTGGCCTGCATTCTGGCCGGCTTCATGGAGCGCGAGCACCTGGTCTGGCGCGTCGGCGGGCTGGTGCTCTTCGGCCTGCTGATCGTTTCGATTCTCGCCATGCGCGGCTCGGGCTTCGACGGCATCTGGGCGGGACTCTATCTGGGCACCGTGGTCTGGATGACCGACTCGGCCGCCTTCTTCACTGGCCGGCAGATTGGCGGTGAAAAGCTGGCCCCAGACATTTCGCCCTCCAAGACCTGGTCAGGCGCCCTGGGCGGACTGGCGCTGGGAACTGGCGCAGGTCTCATTGTCTGGCTTTGGGTGACAGATTCCCCAATCTGGATCGGGGTCCTGCTTTCTGCGGCAATCAGCATCCTTGGGCAGGCCGGAGATTTAACCGAGAGTGCCATCAAGCGCTTCTTCCGCATCAAGGACAGCGGCGACATTATTCCTGGTCATGGTGGGTTGATGGATCGGCTCGACAGCCTCACATTCGGCGTGTTCCTGGTTGTTATTCTGGGCGCGGCACATGGTGGATTCGGCGCCATTGCTGAGGGATTACTCCACTGGTAGTGCCCCGGCTCCGTCTCCGGGCGCACCTGTTTTGGAAACTGCATGTTTGAATTTGCGCTCTGGCTCCTATCCTACCTCGCGCCTTTTTTGGTGGTGCTCACGGTCATCGTGTTCGTCCATGAGATGGGGCACTATCTCGTCGCGCGCTGGAACGGCGTTGCCATCCAGACCTTCTCGGTGGGCTTCGGCCGCGAATTGATCGGCTGGGACGATCGGCATGGGACGCGTTGGCGTATCTCGGCCATTCCGCTTGGCGGCTACGTCCGCTTTGTGGGAGACATGAACGCGGCGAGCGTCCCAGACCCCGAGGCGGCCAAAGCTGTACCGCCGGAACTGGCGCCGCGTCTGTTCAAGAACAAGAATGTCTGGCAACGCATTGCCATTGTCGCTGCGGGTCCGCTGGCCAATGTCCTGCTGACCTTTGTCATCCTCTACGCCCTGCTGCTCGGCTATGGCCGCTATACCCTCCCGCCCGTTGTCGGCGATGTGCTGAACGGGTCGGTGGCCGAGTCTGCCGGGTTCAGGCCTGGAGACGAAATTCTGTCGGTTGACGGCTATGCCGTGCGCGGATTTGAGGATTTCCAGCGCTATGTCGCCACTAGCCCGGAGCGCACTGTGGCTGTCGAACTCGATCGCGATGGTGCCGTGCAGGTTATCACTCTGGTTCCTGAAGCGGTGGAGGTCGAAGATCGCTTCGGCAATGACCAGAGAATCGGCCGGATAGGCGTTAGTCGAGAAGTCGAGGAGGGCGAATTGACCCTCTATCGCCCTGGCCCCATCGAAGCGGTGGGCATGACCTTGGAGGAAATCCGCTTCATCGTGCAGCGCACAGCGGCCTTCCTGGGAGACTTCTTCGTAGGTCGGGGTGATGTCGAGCAACTGGGCGGGCCGGTCAAGGTGGCCAAGGTTTCTGGGGAGGTGGCCACTCTTGGAATTGTCGCGTTCATTAACCTGATGGCGCTGCTCTCGCTCAATATCGGCGTATTCAATCTCCTGCCAGTGCCCATGCTCGATGGTGGACACCTGCTGTATTATCTGGTCGAAGCTGTCCGTGGCCGTCCGCTCAGCCTGCGTATTCAGGAGATCGGGTTCAGGTTCGGGTTTGCCCTGGTGCTGGCCTTGATGGTCTTTACACTGTTCAATGACACGGTATTCGACCATTTCGGCATTTTTCGCTAACCCATTGTTAACCTTGGTTCGCAAGGTGTTGCATGAATACAAGTGCGCCAATGAATTACTAACCGCGTGGTCACTCACGCCTTGTTCCTGGTTAAAAAAACAGTAAAACAGTTCAATGGAGTTAGCTTGGGGGAGCGCTGTGCATGGCGATTCTCCGGGCCGGTCGCAGAAGGCAATAACAATATGATTCACCCCACCAAGCTGATGCGTGGCGCGGTTTCCGCGATCGCCATTCTAGGGGCAGCCCCCATGGCCGCTGGCGTGCCTGTCCTTGGCGTCGTGACTGCGCAGGCGCAGGAGCAACTCGTTGCTTCCGTGCTTTTCGAGGGCAACCGTCGCTTCCCCGACAGCCAGCTCCTGGCGATGGTCGATATGTCGACCTCGGGCATCTTCAGCCAGCAGCGCCTGAATGCCGATATCGAGAGCATTCGCATGGCCTATGACCGCGACGGGTTCACTTCCGTCTCGGTAACGGCAAGGACCGAGCAAACCGACGATGGTCGCGTCCGGGTGATCTTCACTGTCAATGAAGGCGAACGCGCGGGTATTGCGGCGATCAACTTCACCGGCAATAATTCGATTGGTGGCAACAACCTCAAAGGCACCATGCTCACCAAGGAATCGGGCGTGCTGAGCTGGCTGCTCCGCGACGATACCTATGACGAGCAGAAGATGGCGGTCGATCGCGAGCGCATCCGCCTTTATTACGCCAATCGCGGCTTTCCCGACGCCCAGGTCAACTCGGTTGCCGAGTATGACGCTTCGCGCAATGCCTATTTCGTCAACGTGACCATCAATGAAGGCCAGAAGTACGAGTTCGGCAATGTCGGTATAGAGACCAGCATTGATGGCCTCAATACCGATGTGCTGCGCGGTACCGTCCGGACGGGGCAGGGGGCGACCTATTCGGTCATGGACCTGCAGCAGTCCATCGAGGACATGGCTTATGAGGCGACTGCGCAGGGTTATTCCTTTGCCGACGTCCGCGCGCGCCTTGATCGCGATGTGGCCACCAACAGCTTCAACGTGACCTACCTGGTCGATGAAGGCGCTCGCATCTATGTCGAGCGCATCAATATCACCGGCAATGTGAAAACCCGCGACTTCGTCATCCGGCGCGAGCTGGACTTTGCTGAAGGCGACCCGTTCAACCGCTCCATGGTGGTGCGCGGCCGCAATAACATCGACGGCCTCGGGTTCTTCTCCAAGGTTGACGTCACGACAGGTCCTGGCTCGGCGCCTGACAAGATCGTACTCAACATCAACGTGGAAGAAGCGTCGACTGGCGAGTACGGCGTGACGGCGGGTTATTCGACTTCGGACGGCATTTTGGGCGAGTTGTCCCTGTCCGAGCGCAATTTCCTTGGCCGTGGCCAATACCTGCGCGCCGCCATTGGCGCGTCCCAGTCGGGTCGCACCTTCGACTTCTCCTTTACCGAGCCGCGCTTCATGGGCCTGCGGGTCTCGGCCGGCGTTGACGCCTATCACCGCATCAACGACGAAACCTCCGCCAGCTACTACGGTTCTGAAGCGACCGGTGGTCAGTTGCGCGTCGGCGTGCCGCTGACCAGTGCTCTCAATGCCCAGTTTTTCGGTGGCTACGAGCGCAAGTTGATCAAGGATGTCGATGCGCCGAATTCGACTTTGGTCACCAATGGCGACACGTTTAACAAAGCATTCATCGGCTATACGTTGACCTGGAATGGCGTCGACGACGTTCAGAACCCGACCGAAGGCCTCTATGCTACGTTCACCCAGCAATATATCGGCTGGGATCACAACCTGCTGCGCACCGAAGCGCGGGCGCGTTACTTCATGCCACTCATTCCAGATAGCGGCATGGTGGCCAGTGTGCGTGGCCAGGCCGGTGTTATCAATAGCCTTAACGGTGGTACGGTTCATCCGGTTGAAGCCTTCACGCCGGGCTCGCAGCTTATCCGAGGCTTTGAGGGCAGGGGATTCGGCCCGCGCCTGGGAACTGGCGAGTATGTCGGCACCACGATGTTTGCTGGTATCTCTGGCGAAATCGAGTTCCCCATCCCCGGCCTGCCCGAAAACTATGGTTTGAGCGGTGCGGTCTGGGCCGATGCTGCTTGGATTGGCGACAGCAGCAACATTTTGGGTGGCGGCGGTGCTGTTGCGACGAGCAACGACCAGCCATGGCGCACCTCCGTTGGTGCGTCTCTGATCTGGGATTCGCCGTTTGGTCCGCTGCGTGGCGACTTCGCGCATGTCCTCAACAAGTCGACCGACGACCGGACGCAGATGTTCCAGTTCACCATCTCCACCTTGCTCTAGCCAGAGCGGCGTGACAAAGTTTTGGAGCCGCGGGGCGGTAGCGCCGCGGCTCCTTCTATTTTGAAACATCGGACCGAAAAGTGCGAGGCGGTTTTCGGGCCACTCCGGTGTGCGAACAAGGATCCAGAGCGCGCGATTCTGTTCAACAAGAACGGCCTGCGCGCCAGATGACACAATGGTCGACACCCGTTTTCACCGCTTTGCCGGCCCGCTGACACTGGGCGCCCTGCTGGCCCAGCTTGGTCGCGCCGATCTTGCCGGAAGCCTTTCAGATACCGACCAGGTCATTACTGGCGTATCCGAGCTCGATCTGGCCGAGCCGAGTGATCTCGCCTTTGCTGCTCAGCCCAGCTACATTGAAGAACTGCGTCGCACTGCGGCCGGTGCCGTTCTGGTGACTCCGGCGCTGCTCGACGCGGTCCCCGCCGGTTGCATTGCTATTTCCATCGACAAGCCGCACGATCTCTTTGCCGACATCCTCGACACGCTTTATCCCTCCAGCACGCGCTCGGTGATTGCCTCGCGTCGTGATGATCTGGGCGCGCCGATCTTCGAGCGCGACGTCACCCTCGGCACTAATGTCGTGGTCGGCGCCGGGGTCGAGATCGGCCGCGGCACCATTATCGGCGCCAATACCGTGATCGGCGCTGGCGTCACTATCGGCCGAAACTGCGTCATCGCCGCCAATAGCACCATTGATTGTGCCCATATTGGCAATGATGTCGTGCTGCATTCCGGTGTACGCGTCGGCACGGAAGGCTTCGGCTGGCTCGATTTCGGCGGGTCAAACCGGAAGATACCCCAGCTTGGCAGGGTCGTTATCCAGGACCGGGTGGAGATCGGCGCCAACAGCACCATCGACCGCGGTGCCCTCGGCGACACGGTGCTCGGCGAGGGAACCAAGATCGATAATCTGGTCCAGATCGGCCACAATTGCCGCATCGGCCGCTACTGCCTGATTGCCGCCATGAGCGGCCTCTCCGGTTCCACCATTGTTGGCGATGGGGTGCTCATGGGTGGCGGCGTTGGCACTTCTGGCCACCTTAGCATCGGCGCCGGATCGGTCATCCATGGTCGCGCTGCCGTCACCAAGGATTGGCCGGCCGGCTCCAAGCTTGCCGGTGCGCCGGCGCAGGATATAAGAGATTTTTGGCGTGAACTCGCCGTTATGCGTAAACTGTCGAAGGGGGAGAAGCGGGGATGAACGATACCACCGCCGTAACAGAGCTCAATGCCATGAGCATTGCTGAAATTCTGGAAGCGCTGCCGCACCGCTATCCCTTCCTGATGATTGATCGCATTGTCGACATCAATGGCGATGAATCGGCTATCGGCATCAAGAACGTCACTTACAACGAACCCATTTTCACCGGACATTTTCCGGGCAATCCGATCTTCCCGGGCGTGCTGATCATCGAAGGCATGGCCCAGACGGCCGGCGCCATCGTCATCAAGCATGACTCCACCGGCGGGACCAAGAACATCGTGCTCATGCTCGGCGTGGACAATGCGCGCTTCCGCAAGCCCGCAGGACCTGGCGACACGATTGAATTTCACATCACCAAGATGCATCGTCGTCGCAACGTTGGCCGCTACGAGGCCAAGGCCAAGGTGAATGGCGTCGTGATTGCCGAGGCCGAAATCACCGCGATGATCGTGGGTGTGCCCTCGTGAGTGCTCCCGCCGTTCATCCCACGGCGATCATCGCTGACGGCGCCAAGCTCGGTAAAGGCGTTCGCGTCGGCCCCTACAGCATTGTCGGGCCCCGCGTCACGCTTGGGGACAATGTCGAACTGGTGTCGCATGCCGTCGTGGAGGGCAACACGACTCTTGGCCCCGGAACGCGCGTCTTTCCCTTTGCGTCGGTAGGCCATCAGCCGCAGGATCTGAAATTTCACGGCGAGGATTCGCGCCTGGAAATCGGTGCGAACTGCACGATCCGCGAATCGGTGACCATCAATCCCGGCACCGAAGGCGGCGGCATGCTCACCCGCATCGGAGACAATTGCCTGATCATGGCGTGCGCCCACATCGCTCACGATGTGATCTTGGGCAATGATGTGGTGATCACCAACTATGTCGGCATCGCCGGGCATTGTCGTATCGGTGACTTTGTGCGGTTTGGCGGCACCTGCGTCATCCACCAGTTCACGCGCATCGGCTCACATGCCTTTATCGGCGCGCAGTCCATGGTCGATGGCGACGTCATACCCTATGGCATGGCCGTCGGCAATCGCGCCGCGCTGACCGGCCTCAACCTCGTCGGTCTCAAGCGCCGGGGCTTCGAGCGTGAAGACATTCACCGGCTGCGTGCGGCCTATCGACAGATTTTTGCCAGCGAAGGCACGCTGCGCGAGCGGGTCGAGGACGCCGCCGAATTGTTCCGGGACGATGTTCTGGTGCAGGAGGTGGTGCGGTTCATCTCCGAGGCAGAAGACCGCCCCATTCTCTTGCCGCGCAATGGGCACGAGAGCGAATAGCTGCGTCACGGGAGAGGCGGCCATGAGCCAAACGCTGCGCCTGTTCGTCCTGGCGGGCGAGCCGTCCGGTGACCGTATCGCCGCGGATCTGGTCATGCGGCTCCGCCGGCAGATCTCACTGACGCTCACCGGTATTGGCGGCGACGAACTGGCGGCACAGGGTCTTCGGTCGCTTTTTCCGATGTCGGACCTGGCGGTCATGGGCATCACCGATGTTCTGTTAAATCTGCCAAGATTGCTATGGCGGTTGGAGCAGGCGGCGCGGGCGATCATGTCTTCGCGTCCCGATGTCGTCGTGCTGGTTGATGCGCAGGATTTTTCCCGGTTGCTGGCTGCTCGGCTGCGCAAGCGCGGCTTTGCGGGAAAATTGATCCTCTATGTGGCCCCATCCGTCTGGGCCAGGAATCCGGAACGTGCCGCCCGTTTGAAACCACTGTTCGATGCGGTCCTGGCGGTCCTGCCCTTCGAGCCGGCGGTCATGAAACAGCTCGACGGTCCGCCAACCACCTATGTCGGCCACCCCGGGCTCGCCGAGGCTCTGCCTGACCGCGACCCACCGGATCGGGGGCCTCTGCTTTTGCTGCCCGGTAGTCGCGCCGGAGAGCTTCGACGGCATCTGCCGGTTCTGGCGCCCCTCTCCCGGGATCTTGCGGCCCGGCCGGAAGTAACCGAACTGGTAATCCCGACCCTGCCACGACTGCGCGGGGGTCTTGAGGCGGCAACGGCAGGCTGGCCGGTGCCCGTCCGAATTGTGGACACTAGGGCGGCGCGGCGTGAGCTTTACGGGGCATCCGTGGCTGCAATATGTGTGTCCGGTACAGCCACCCTGGAACTGGCTCTCGCGCGCGTGCCCATGGTGGTCATCTATGCACTCGATGGCCACCAGGCGCGCATTTACGAGAGACTGGGGCGCCCCCAGGTGTCCTTGCCCAACATTATCCTCGGACAATCCCTAGTGCCCGAGATCGTTGCAGCACCCCTGCTTCCCACGGGTGTTCAGCCGCCAATCATGGATCTGCTGACCGACAAAAAAGCCCGCCACGACCAGATGTCGGCGTTTGGCGAGCTGATGAACGTGATGCAGGCGGGGATGCCCCCGCATGGACGGCAGGACCCGACCGAGCAGGTCCTGTCTATCTGGCGCAATCAGACTGCGTCGTAGTCGCGGGCCACGGAGCCGTTATAGAGCTGGCGCGGGCGGCCGATCTTCTTCTGCGGATCGCCAATCATTTCCTTCCACTGGCTGATCCAGCCCACGGTGCGGGCCACGGCGAACAGCACGGTGAACATGGAGGTCGGGAAGCCAATCGCGTCCAGGATCACACCGGAATAGAAGTCCACATTTGGATAAAGCTTGCGGTCGATGAAGTACTGGTCCTCAAGCGCAATGCGTTCGAGTTCCTGTGCCACCTGCAAGGTCGGATTGTTGCCGACGCCGAGGATTTCGAGCACTTCCTTGGCAGTGGCCTGCATGACCTTGGCGCGCGGATCGAAGTTCTTGTAGACGCGGTGCCCGAAGCCCATCAGTCGGAACGGATCGTTCTTGTCCTTGGCGCGTGCGATGAATTCTGGAATGCGGTCGACCGTCCCGATCTCGCGCAGCATGTTGAGGCACGCCTCGTTGGCGCCGCCATGTGCCGGCCCCCAGAGACAGGCCACGCCCGCCGCGATACAGGCAAATGGATTGGCATCTGATGAACCGGAGAGGCGCACCGTGGAGGTCGAAGCGTTCTGTTCATGGTCCGCATGCAGGGTGAAGATCAGGTCCATGGCCCGGGCGATCTTGGGATCGACCTTGTATTCCTCGGCCGGAACCGAGAAGCACATATGCAGGAAGTTGGACGCGTAATCGAGATCGTTGCGCGGATAGACGAAAGGCTGGCCCACCGAATACTTGTAGGCCATGGCCGCAATCGTCGGCATCTTGGCGATCATGCGAATGGAGGCAATTTCGCGCTGCTGCGGATCGTTGACGTCGGTCGAGTCATGGTAGAAGGCAGCCATTGCGCCGACCACGCCAGTCATGATCGCCATCGGGTGCGCATCACGGCGGAAGCCACGGTAGAAATAGTGCATCTGCTCGTGCACCATGGTGTGGCGCGTCACCAGCTCTTCGAATTCCTTGAACTGCGTCGTGCTCGGCAGTTCGCCGTAGAGCAGTAGGTAGCAGACTTCCAGATAATTGGATTTCTCGGCCAGTTGCTCGATGGGGTAGCCGCGATAAAGCAGTTCGCCCTCGTCGCCGTCGATAAAGGTGATGGCACTGTCGCAGGCTGCCGTCGACGTGAAGCCAGGATCGTATGTGAACAGGCCCGTCTTGGCATACAGCGATCGAATATCCATCACATCCGGACCCAACGTACCACTCAGAATCGGAAATTCGTGGGTCTGGTCTCCAATGACGAGTTTGGCGACTTTATCGGTCATTGAGCTCTCCTCGCTACACCCCTCTCGCCCGCAGGAAAGGACACGAAATGCGGACCCGGGGGTCGACGCTTTGGAAGCGTCGATTTTCCCGTGAAGAGGTATCAGGTCTTGCCCGTAGCAAGCAACCGATTGGTGAGTATGACTTATCTATCCGACAGGCTGGCGACAGGCACGTCGATCGGTATCAGCTGCCTATCTGGTCTCCGAGTCGGGCCAGGCTTTCTTCGCGGCCGATCAGTACCATGACCTCGAAAATCCCCGGAGAAACAGTGCGTCCGGTGAGCGCCGCACGCAACGGCTGGGCGAGTTTGCCCAGCTTGAGCCCCTTCTCCTCGGCCAGGGCGCGCATGGCTGCATCGATGGCCGGCACTGACCAATCGGCAAGCCCCCCTAACGTATCGGCAATGCTCTTGAGCACCAGCCTCGCGTCATCGGTCAGGAGCGCCGCCGCGGCAGCATCTGGCTGGATGGGTCGCAGGGCGTAGATGAATTGCGCCAGGTCGATCAGTTCCAGCACGGTCTTGGCGCGCGGCTGCAGTTCTGGCAGAGCGGCCAGAACGGTATCGTGGTTGGCCATCAGCCCGTTCGCGTCGCCGTCGCGGCCCACTTCCTGCGCCGTCGCAATCATCACTCCGTAGAGATACGAGGGATCGGATTCGCGGATATAGTGGCCGTTGATATTCTCGAGCTTTACGAAGTCGAAGCGAGCCGCGCCCTTGTTGAGCCCCTCGAGGCTGAACCATTCCACCATCTGCTCAGTGGAGAAGATTTCGTCGTCGCCATGGCTCCAGCCCAAGCGCGCCAGGTAATTGCGCACAGCCTCGGGAAGGTAGCCCATCTGCCGGTAGGCTTCGACGCCAAGTGCGCCGTGGCGTTTGGAAAGCTTGGCGCCATCCGGTCCATGGATCAGCGGAATGTGCGCCATTTCTGGCACGGTCCAATTCATAGCATCATAGATCACGATCTGACGCGCAGCATTGGTCAAGTGATCATCGCCGCGGATGATGTGGGTGACACCCATATCGTGGTCGTCGACGACCACGGCGTGCATATAGGTTGGCGTACCGTCCGAGCGCAGGATGATGAAGTCATCCAGGTTCTCGGTCTTGAACACAACGTCGCCCTGCACATGGTCGCGGACCACGACCTCGCCCGTGAGCGGCGCCTTGATACGCACGACAGGCTTGATGCCCTCCGGCGCCTCGGTGGCATCGCGATCACGCCAATAGCCATTGTAGCGCGGGGGCTTGCCTGCGGCGCGGGCCTCTTCGCGCATTTGGTCGAGTTCCGCCGGGGAGCAATAGCAGTAGTAGGCATGACCGTTTCGGACCAGTTCGTGCGCCACCTCGGCATGGCGCGAGGCGCGTGCGAATTGGCTGATCGGCTCGCCGTCCCAGTCCAATCCTAGCCATTTCAATCCATCAACGAGCGCCGTGACGGCTGCCTCGGTCGAGCGTTCCCGATCGGTATCCTCGATGCGCAGCAGCATTTTGCCGCCCTTGTTCTGGGCATAGGCCCAACTGAACAGGGCCGTGCGTGCGCCGCCAATATGCAGATAGCCGGTAGGAGAAGGGGCGAAACGGGTGACGACCTGAGACATGGACAACCGGGAGGATTGGAGGAATTGCGGGCCGTGTGTAGCATAGGCGGGCTTGAGCGCAAGGGTAGGGGCACATGGAGGCGGGACAGGGGGCTTTGGGCAGCGCCGCTGGGCTACTGGGCTGGCTGCGGGTCCGTAAGACGGGTTCGACCTGGCCGCCTGGTGAAAGCCAGGTTGTCGGGCCCCGTGGCATATTTGCCGCCATCGTCGCCGCCATGCAGCAACGGCGCCTCTTCGTGCTCCTTCCATTCGGCCTCATTGTCGGCCTGGTCTGCTACGCCGTCCTCCCCATTGAACCGCCTGCACATATTTATATAGGCGGCACAATGGCGACGCTTCTGATCCTCGTGGGGGCAATCTGGCAGAAATCGGTCTCCGGAGTCCGGGTCGCCGTGCAGGCCATGGGCCTCTGGCTGGGCTTTTGCCTCTTGCCGCTGCATGGCCTGGCCTTCGGTACGCCCATGCTCGCCTTTCCCGCCTATGGGACTTACGAGGCGGTGGTCGACGAGGTCCTCTCTGCCGATGATAGTCAGCGCCGGGTGATCGTCTCCGGTCTTACGCCCGTCGAGGATGCGCGTTCCGTTCCGATCCGTCGTGCTCGCCTGCTGCTGCCCTCCGATCCGCCACTGCAACCGGGCGACCGCCTGCGGGCCGCACTGCGCCTGGCACCCATCCCCGGACCGATCCTGCCCGGCGCCCATGACGGCCAGTTCCATGCCTACTTCATCGGCGTTGGCGCCTATGGCTCGGCCACCGGTAGTGTTGAGCGCATTGCGGATGGGGACAACTTCAGTCTCGCCCGGCAAGTCCTCGCGCTCCGCATGGCCATTGGCAACCGCATCGCTACGGTTCTGGAAGGCGACAGCGCAGCCATTGGCAGGGCCATGGTGGTCGGCGACCAGAGCGGGATCACCGATGAAACCCGGGAGGTCATGGCCGCCTCGGGACTGGCCCATATCTATTCGATCTCCGGCCTGCATCTCTCGATCGTTGCGGGCGGAATCTTCTGGCTCGTGCGCCTCGCACTGGCCTCCCTGCCGGCGCTAGTGGGCTGGCCGGTCAAGCAGATCGCGGCACTGGTCGGCATTGTTGCGGCCTTTCTCTACCTGCTGCTCGCCGGCGGCGTCGACAATGTACCTGCCTTCCGCTCGACCCTGATGTTGGCCCTCATCTTCGGCGCCGTGCTGGCCGGGCGGCGGGCGCTGACCATGCGCAATGTCGCCATCGCCGCCATATTGATCGTGCTGATCGATCCGTCGAGCATCTTTCGCCCCAGCTTCCAGCTTTCATTTGCGGCCGTCGTCGGCCTGATCGGCATCTATGAACTGCCGCGACCGCAGATTGCCGGATCGCCCGGACGATTGGCGCGGATCGGCAATGTGATCGCAGCGACCGCATGGACAAGCTTCATTGCCGGCTTGGCGACGCTGCTCTTCTCCGCCTACCATTTTCAGCAGACTGCACCGCTCGGCGTGATCGGCAATGTGCTGGCCTTGCCCTTTGTCAGTCTGGTGATCATGCCATTCGGCGTGTTTTCGGTGCTCGCCATGCCCTTCGGCGTCGAAGCGCCCTTCATCACCATCATGGGCTGGGGCATCGACCGCATGGTGGATGTGGCCGAGCTGGTGGCCGGCTGGAGCCAGGGGTTCACCGGCAACCCCTTGCTTGCGAGTTGGACGTTGGGCGTAGGGCTGCTCGGCCTCGCATGGTTCGCCTTCATCGAAAACCGGTGGCGCCTACTTGCTCCGCTTAGCGCTGCCGCAATCGTTCTCGCTTTTGGCTTCGAGCCACGTCCGGATATCCTGGTGGCTGATACGACTCAGGCCGTTGCCATTCGCGATGGGGACGGCATGGCGCTGGGCAGCGGTCGCACCGGCAGTTTCGCCGTTGATGTCTGGAGCCAGCATTACCAGACCGAGATTGCGGCAAGCCATTCCCGCATGCGCTGCGACAGCCTTGGCTGCATCATCAACGCGCCTGATTACAGTCTGGCCATCATTCGCAACGCCGCCGCCTTCGCCGAAGATTGCGGCCGGCACGACCTGCTCATCGCCCGCATCTATCCACCCAGGGACTGCTTCGCGCTCGGGCAGGTCATCGGACCTGCCCAGCTTTCGAGCGGCGGCGTTCACTGGCTCTCCTGGAATGCAGGGGCAGGGCGGTTCGATATCCGCCCCGCCATCGAAACCCTCAACCGCCCCTGGCGAGTTTCGACACGGTAACCCCGGCAGCCGGGATTTCAGCCCCGCCCAGCACATAGCCGGTTTCATCTGGTGCCGGGGTCAGGCTCTGGGCGCTCGCCGCATAGTTTACATAGATGCGGAACCCGCCGCGAACCCGACAACGGACGCCCGCCGGAAGGGTGAGCGTCGGCGTATCCGCCTCGGCGATCAGGTAGTCGACCACACGCTGTATCAGAGCCCTGTCGCCGCTGGCCGTGAGGTAGAAGAGCTTCCCCTGCGACAGCAGCACGGGCACGCCCTCGACATCCTCCATCACCACTTCGGCGCCGCCCTCGACCTTTTCCCGCCACAACCGTGCAGCGCCGCCGCCCTTGACCGTCACTTCGACGCCCGGCGGCAGGCTGTCCACCCGCGCCACCCTGGCATCAAGCTGGTTCCGCGGCAGGTCCGGCCCCAGTCGTGACGGAATGGAGAAGTGTTCGGTCTTCGAGCCGGTCCGCGGACCGACCAGCAGGTAGCCCTCGAAGCTGGCCACCGCTTCGCGCAGCGCATCGCTCCAGGCCAGCAGCGCGGGTATTGCGACAATGTCATAGCCGGCAAAGCTGGTGGTCGAAGGCGGCAGCACATCGACGTCCAGCCCATGCTTTCGAAACGAAGCATAGAGCCCGCGCACATGATTGCCATGCTTGAAGCCGGCCGACTGGGGCTGGATCTCCCATGCCCATTCGCTTTCATAATCGAACACCAGGGCGACCCTGCCCTTGGCCGCGATACCGAAAAGACCGACCTCGCCCAGTTCGCGCGCCACCTGGCTGGCCTCGTGATAGGCCGGGGCCGGTTCGCTGTCGGGCCGCAACAGCCCGGCATGCATCTGCTCCTGCGCAAAGGGTGCCTGACGCCAGCGGAAATAGGACACGACTTCCGCGCCATGGGCAAATGCTTCCCAGGCCCAGAGCCGCGCCATGCCAGGCAGCGGATCAGGATTGGCATTGGCCCAGTTCACCGGGCCGGGCTGCTGCTCCATGATCCACCAGCGGCCGTGGCCGACGGTACGATAGAGATCATGGTGGAAGGCGGCATTGTCGGGGTCGCCCTGCCGCAGATATTGCGCCTTGTGCTCCTCCGTCTCGTCGCTCATCGCCAGGTGACCGATGGGATAGGAATCCCAGCTGGCGATATCCAGCGTCTCGGCCAGCTTGTAATGATCGAACTCGCTGTAGCGGCTCATGAAATTGTGGATCACCGGCAGGTCCGGACGCCTGGCCTTGAGGATGTCATATTGCACCCTGTTGAAAGCCGAGACTTGGTCCGACGAATAGCGCCGGAAATCCAGTTCATGGGCAGGCGTGGCGTCGCAGACCAGGAGGTTGGGCAGTCCGATCTGCTCGAAGCGGTTATATTCCATCGACCAGAAAACATTGCCCCAGGCGGCGTTCAACGCCTCGATGGTCCCGTACTTTGTCTCCAGCCACAGCCGGAAACCGTCTCGTGCCGCTGGCGAATAGGTATAGGTAGTGCCGTGACAGCCATATTCATTGTCGGTCTGCCACCCGGCCAATGCCGGATGGTCGCCGAGCGCATCGGCCAGTATCTGAGTGATCCGGCCAGCCTCTGCGCGATAGCCGAGGTGAGAAAAATCATAGTGACGGCGCGACCCAAAGCCTTTGCGCCGCCCTGCGGCGTCCACTGCCAGCATGTCCGGATGCTTGTCGATCATCCAGCGCGGCGGCGTCGCCGTGGGTGTGCCGACAATGACCTTGAGACCGTGCCGGCCCAGAACGTCCATGGACCGGATCATCCAGTCGAGTTGTAGATTGCCTTCGCTCGGCTCAATGCGCGACCAGGCAAACTCGCCGATACGCACGAACTTTATCCCCACTTCGGCCATGCGGGTCGCGTCGGTCTCCCACATCGTTTCGGGCCAATGTTCGGGGTAGTAGCAGACGCCGAGCGTGGGGGTCATGAAGGTCTCAGAGCTTGATTCTTGGTTCGGGCTGACCGGCGACATCGAGATCGATATAGAACACGCCGCCTGCGACCTTCTCGTCAGCAAGCTGGTCAGACGACAGGGTCTTGCTGGCGCTGGTCAGGAACAGGCGCTTGAGATCCTTGCCGCCAAAGGCGGGGCAGGTGACCTGGCTGACAGGCACCTCGATGATACGGTCAATCGTGCCGTCAGGGGCATAACGGATGACACAGGAACCGCCCCAGCGGGCATTCCAGAGATAGCCCGCGCTGTCGACGACAGCACCGTCAGGATAGCCGCGATGATCCGAGACATCTGCGAACAATTTCCATTCACCCAGCGGCATGCCGGTTTCCGGATCTGTTTCACATCTGAGGATTTTCTGACTCGGTGTATCGGTCCAGTAGGCGATCCGGCCATCGGGCGAAAAGCAGGTGGCGTTGGGAATCGCCACATTCGCGATGATCCGGCTCAGGACGCCTGCGCGATAATGGTAGACCGCGCCCTCCTTGGGCCCCTCATCCTTGACCATTGTCCCGATCCAGAAGGCCCCCGAGGGGTGTACCCGGCTGTCATTAGTGCGGTTGGTGACAACGTCGCGCTCAATGTCGATGATTTTGGTGATTGCGCCAGACCCCAGATCCAGGCGCTTCAGGCCAGTTTCGGTGGCAATCGCCAGGGTGTCGTCATCAATGATGGCGGCTGCAGCGACGGATTCGTCGAAGTGCCACTGCTCCTGCATATCGCCTTCGGCGCTAGCGGCGAATAGCGTCTGGTTGTTGATGTCGAACCAGAACAATTGCACACGGCCATCATGCCAGAACGGACCTTCACCCAGGGCGCACTTGCTGTCGATGAGAAGCTTGGCGGTTTCCGTCATTTCGATACACCCCGTTCATAAGCGGCCACGGCCAGTTCGGCCCGTGCGGAGACTTCAGCGACACTCATGCCGGGTTTGAAAAGATAGGTGCCTAGCCCGAACCCCGTGCACCCGATTGTGAAGAATTCGTGGAAATTATCGGGGTTGGCCCCGCCCACGGCATAGACGGGCAGGGCAGGCGGGAGCACCGCTTTCATCGCCATGATGCCCTTGGCGCCTAGAACTTCTGCGGGGAAGAACTTGAGACCCGTCGCTCCTGCCCGAATCGCAGCAAAAGCATCGGTAGGAGAAAATACGCCGGGGTAGGACTTGAGACCCAGCCGGACCGTCTCGGATATGACCTCGGGATTGGTGTCGGGGGACACGATGAAAGTGCCGCCGGCGGCGGCCACCGCCCGCACATTCTCCTCGGTCAGTACCGTGCCCGCGCCGATTTCCGCCCGGCCAGACAGGGCGGCAGCAGCGCGCCCGATGCTGTCAATCGCATTCGGCGAGTTGAGCGGCACCTCGATCAACGTGACGCCCGCTTCCACCAGAGCAGTGCATACCGGCACGGCTTCGTCCGGAGTGATGCCACGCAGGATGGCGATGATATGACGATGGGACACTTCTGAAAATCCTCAGGCAATGGATGCACGTGCGGCCTTGAGGCCTGCCAGCACCACTTCGGTGGAATCAACGATGCGGCCGGTCGCTCCGGTCATGGCCAGCACCTGGGCATAGAGCGCACAGAGGGCAGCGGAGCCGATCAGCGGCACGGGATCGGTAGCGATCTGGCTACTGTTGGCGGCAATCTCCGTGCCAATGAGAAGGCCCGACAGGTAACCGGCGCACCAGTCCGGCGTGCGACCCGAGAGCAAGGCGCTAGCCCGAACCCGGAACAACTGGCCCAGCAAGTCCGCCGGATTGTCAAGGCCATCGCGCGCACCGGTCTGGAACCCATTGTCGCGTTCGGGTCCGTCGAGGTCACCCGAAAGAGAATGGCGCAGCACGGAATGGGTCTTGAGCAGTTCGAACATCTCCCCGGTCATAGCGGTGGAGAAACCTGTGATCCGTGTGCCGTCGAGCCGCGCCCACTTCGAGTGCGTTCCGGGCATGCAGACCAGGCCCGAATAGCCCGGCATGATGGATGCGAGGCCCAGAAGCTGGGTCTCCTCGCCGCGCATGACATTTTCGCCACCGTCTCGCTGGCAGACGCCGGGCAGGATGGACACTGCCAGGTGCGTCTCCGGTACCGACGGATGCACGGCGCCACGTCCCAACTGGCCGAGGTCTGTCGGCGCGTCAAGATAGGGCGCTTCCATCCAGCCCTGTCGGGCGCCAGCCATACCGCAGACAACTACATCCAACATGCCCGCCGGCAAGGGCATCTGAGCTGCTACCGCACTCAACGCCGCCGGAAATTGATCAGGCGAGAGCTTGCCCATGCCCTTGTCGGACCCGGCCGTCGCGACGACGGAGCCATCGGTGCTGATGCCCCAGGCGCGCAGGTTGGATGTTCCCCAGTCCACGGCGATCCATGCAATCGACTCAGTCAAGTTGTCCTCGCTCCCGGCTCTGGCGCGGCGTGACCCTAATGCCCCGCTGTGCAACTGGCCAGACCGATTCCCCGCCAGCATTTCAATAGCGCAGCGTCCGACCAAACGCCCGTCCGCCGGTAAGCTGAATTGCGTCGGTAGGCAGATTTCCACTAAAGGATGCAGGAACCGGCGCTATTTGTATGATTTTTTCCTCCAACCCATTCACACAACGGTTCGGCGTGATAGAACAACGTCCACCAAGGCCCTCACATCCGCGCCCTGCGGACGAGCAAGGAACAGGCAAGATGACTGCAGACAATGGCGGCACCGGCGGCCGCAAACTACGCTCGCGCGCGTGGTTCGATAACCCCGACAATCCCGATATGACGGCGCTCTACCTGGAGCGCTACATGAACTTCGGAGTGTCGCGCGAGGAACTGCAGTCCGGCAAGCCGATCATCGGCATCGCCCAGACCGGGTCCGATCTTAGTCCCTGCAATCGACACCATATCGTGCTCGCCGAACGCGTCCGCGAGGGTATTCGCGAGGCAGGCGGCATCGCCATCGAATTCCCTGTCCACCCCATCCAGGAAACCGGCAAGCGCCCGACGGCCGGCCTCGACCGCAACCTGGCCTACCTAGGCCTCGTGGAGGTGCTCTACGGTTACCCCCTCGACGGCGTCGTACTGACCATCGGCTGCGACAAGACAACACCGGCCATGCTGATGGGCGCCGCGACCGTTAACATCCCCGCTATCGCCCTTTCCGTCGGCCCTATGCTCAATGGCTGGCACAAGGGAGAGCGCACTGGCTCGGGTACCATTGTCTGGAAGGCGCGCCAGATGATGGCGGCCGGCGAGATCGACTATCCCAAGTTTATCGAACTGGTGGCCTCGTCAGCGCCCTCGACTGGCTATTGCAATACCATGGGCACCGCCTCGACCATGAACTCGCTGGCCGAGGCCCTGGGCATGCAGTTGCCAGGATCGGCCGCCATTCCCGCGCCCTATCGCGATCGCCAGGAAATGGCCTACCGCACCGGCAAGCGCGCCGTGGAACTGGTACATGAGGATCTCAAGCCCTCGGACATTCTGACCAAGGAAAACTTCCTCAACGCCATCGTGGTCAATTCAGCCATTGGCGGCTCGACAAATGCACCGATCCACATCAACGCCATTGCCCGCCATATCGGCGTCGATCTCAATATCGACGAATGGCAGCAGCATGGACTGAAGGTGCCGCTGCTGGTGAACCTGCAGCCGGCAGGCGAATATCTGGGCGAGGACTATTACCACGCCGGTGGTGTCCCGGCGGTCGTCAACGAGTTGATGGCCCAGGGACTCATCCACGAGAATGCCCCGACCGTGAATGGCAAGACCATTGGCGAGAATTGCCGCGCGACACCCATCCAGGATGACAAGGTCATTCGGCCGTTCGGCAATCCGCTCAAGGCGGAATCGGGTTTCCTGGTACTGCGCGGCAATCTGTTCGACAACGCCATCATGAAGACCAGCGTGATCTCGCCCGAGTTCCGCGAGCGCTACCTGTCCGATCCGCAACATCCGGGCATGTTTGAGGGCAAGGCCGTGGTGTTCGATGGCCCGGAGGACTACCATCACCGGATCGACGATCCCTCGCTCGACATCGACGAGCACACCCTGCTCTTCATGCGCGGCGCCGGCCCCATTGGCTATCCGGGCGCTGCCGAAGTGGTCAACATGCGTCCGCCCGACTACCTGATCAAGAAGGGCATCCACTCGCTGGCCTGTATCGGCGACGGCCGCCAGTCCGGCACTTCGGGTTCACCCTCCATTCTCAATGCTTCTCCGGAAGCCGCGGCCGGGGGCAATCTTGCCATTCTCAAGACTGGTGATCGCGTTCGCATCGACCTCAACAAGGGCGAGGCCGATATCCTTATTTCCGACGAGGAAATCGCCACGCGCCGCGCAGCGCTGGAAGCGTCAGGGGGCTATAAGTTTCCCAAGCACCAGACTCCATGGCAGGAAATCCAGCGCGGCCTGGTCGACCAGCTCGGCAGCGGCGCTGTCCTGCGCCCAGCAGTCAAGTATCAGCGCATCGCCCAGACCGAAGGCGTGCCGCGCGACAACCACTAGCTCCGCGCACTCTCGCCAATAACAAAGGCCCGCCAGATAGGCGGGCCTTTTCTCATCGCGGATGTGGCTCAGTATTTGCGCAGCAGGCCCACTAGCCGGCCCTGCACCTTGACCCGGTCGGGCGGAAAGATGCGGGTTTCATAGGCCGGATTGGCCGCTTCAAGCGCCACCGTGTCGCCCTTGCGGCGCAGGCGCTTGAGCGTGGCTTCCTCGTCATCGACCAGGGCAACGATGATCTCGCCAGTCGAGGCATGCTCCTGCTTCTTGATAAGCACCGTGTCGCCGTCGAAAATGCCGGCCTCGATCATGGAATCACCACGCACTTCAAGGGCATAGTGCTCGCCGGCACCCAGCATTTCAGGCGGCACGGCAATGGTATGGGAGTGGGTCTGGATGGCTTCGATCGGCGTACCGGCGGCGATGCGGCCCATGACCGGGATCGACACCGGCCTGGCGTAATCATCTGATCCCATTGCGCTATTTCGAACTGGCGGATTGGCGACCTTGCCCAGATTGCCTTCGATGACGGAAGGCTCGAACCGCGACTTGCGGCCACCCAGCGAGGGGTTCATGGAATCGGGGAGCTTGACCACTTCCAGCGCGCGCGCCCGATTGGGCAGGCGACGGATAAAGCCACGCTCTTCAAGCGCCGTGATCAGCCGATGGATGCCGGATTTTGACGCAAGATCAAGGGCATCCTTCATCTCGTCAAAGCTCGGGGGAATGCCGCTTTCCTTCATCCGCTCGTGGATGAACATCAGCAATTCGTGTTGTTTGCGCGTCAGCATTGGCCCCACCATCCAGAATCGGAACATAGACGGAACGACCATACATGTTCCACTAATGTTCTGCAATGCCTCGATCCAGGAGTCCCGTCATGAACGAAAAGCAACAAGATGAACGCCTCAGAAGGCATTCAGGGGCACAGCCTCAACGATGGTCCCGACCGGCTGACCCGGATCATGCTCAGGCTGCACGATGAGGAAGTCGGAGCCGGCCAGAGACGAGGTATGACCACTGTCCGTCTGCGAGACGGGCTGTAGCATGGGGCCGGCGTCTGTTTGCACGAGGCGAGCCCGCATGAAGTGGCGGCGGGCACTGTTGGGCGATGTCGGCGCGGCCAGGGGCAGCCGCCAGGCCGGAGGTTCGGCGAGGCCAAGCCAGGCCCGCAGGGCCGGCTTGAGGAAAACCATGGCCGTAACCATGGCCGACACGGGATTGCCCGGCAGGCCAAAGACAAGGGTCCGGCCGCACGTGCCAAACATCAGTGGCTTTCCCGGCCGCATGTTGATGCGCCAGAAATCGAGGGTAACGCCGAGTTCCCTCAGTACGTCCTGGACCAGATCATGCTCTCCCACCGAGGCGCCGCCCGTGGTGATGAGGAAGTCGGGCTCGGCGGCAAGACTGGCGGCAACCTTGGCGCGGAGCGTCGCTGCGTCGTCGCGGACAATGCCATGGTCGGTGATGGTCTGGGCATATGGGGCGAGCATGGCGCCCAGCCCGAAACTGTTGGAGGCCACGATCTGGTCCGGGCCAAGCGGCGTGCCGGGCAAGACCAGTTCGTCGCCGGTGGCCATCAGGTGCAGATGCGGGCGGCACGCGACAGACAGGCTCGCCGCATTGGCCGCCGCCGCCACCGCAATCTGCATCGGCGTCAGCCGCGTTCCGGCCGCCACCAGCACCTGGCCAGTTGAAAAGTCGTTGCCTTTGGAGCGGATGCTGTGGCCTGGCCGGGCAGGGGCGGTGAACCGCACCCGGTCGCCCTCGCGCACGGCCTCTTCCTGCATGATGACCGTGTCTGCCCCAGCCGGGACCGGCGCCCCGGTAAAGATGCGGACGGCCTGGCCCGGACCAACCGACCCGCCAAAGCCGGCGCCAGCCTGTGAGGTGCCGACAAGGTCGAGGAACGCGCCCTCGGCGGCATCGGCAGCGCGCATCGCATAGCCATCCATGGCGCTGGCATCAAAGGGCGGCTGATCATGGCGGGCCTTCAGCGGTTCAGCCAGCACACGGCCAGATGCTTCTGCCAGCGGCACATTTTCGCGCACAACCGGCGGCACATGCGCGAGAATTGCCTTCAGCGCGTCGTCGACCGGAAGCAGGCTCATGGCGTCCGAACGAAATCGCCCGACTTGCCGCCGGATTTTTCAATGAGGCAGATGTCGGAAATGACCATGGCGCGGTCGATGGCCTTGGCCATGTCATAGAGCGTCAGTGCCGCGGTGGAGGCAGCGACCAGGGCTTCCATTTCCACCCCGGTCTGGCCGGTGGTCTCGGCGGTCGCCAAAATGATAATGGCATGCTTGCCATCGGCATTGATCTCGACGCTGACCTTGGACAGCGGGATCGGGTGACAAAGCGGAATGAGCTCCGACGTCTTCTTGGCCGCCATGATGCCGGCAATGCGCGCCACGGCAAGGGCGTCGCCCTTCTTGAGACCGCCGCCCAGGATCGTTGCCATGGTGGCAGCCTCGCCACTCAGTCGCGCCCGCGCCACGGCACGCCGTCGCGTAACCGGTTTGTCACCGATATCAACGATATGGGCCTCGCCCCGCTCGTTGAGATGGGTGAGGCCCCCGGCCATCAGCGCACCGTTTCCGCATGACCCACCAACAGGGTGCGGGTGGCAGCAACCACATCGTCCTGCCGCATCAGGCTTTCCCCGACAAGGAAAGTGCCGACATTGCACCGCTCGTCGAGCATGCGGACATGCTCATGGGTGACGATGCCGCTTTCGCTGACCAGCAGCACATCGTCCGGCACGCCAGCGGCCAGGTTCACCGTGGTTTCGAGCGTCGTTTCGAAGGTGCGCAGGTTGCGGTTGTTGACGCCGATGAACTTGGCGTCGAGCGCCAGGGCGCGGTCCAGTTCGAGCTGGTCATGCACTTCCACCAGCGCATCCATGTGCCATTCCTCGGCGGCATCGAGCAGATAGCGCGCCACATCGTCCCCGACCGCGGCCAGGATGATGAGAATGCAGTCCGCGCCCCAGGATCGGGCCTCGGCCACCTGATAGGTTTCGAACAGGAAATCCTTGCGCAGGGCCGGCAGTCGCGTCGCGGCGCGGGCCTCGATCAGATAGCTGGGCGAGCCCTGGAAGCTCGGCCGGTCGGTGAGCACCGAAAGGCAGGCAGCGCCCGCCATTTCATAGGCGCGGGCAATCTCGGCGGGGTTGAAATCGGCACGGATCAGGCCCTTGGAGGGACTGGCCTTCTTCACCTCGGCAATCAGGGCATAGTCGCCCCGCGCCCGCTTGTCCTTGATGGCCTTGACGAAGCCGCGTGGCGGCGGCTGGTCATGGGCCCCGGCCACCACTTCGGCCCAGGGTCGCATGGATTTCGCGGCCGCGATTTCTTCGCGCTTATAGGCTTCGATCTGCTGGAGAATGTCGCTCATCAGGCTTGTCCGTTCGATACGGCGACAAGGCGCGCAAGGGTCTCTTTCGCCTTGCCGTTGTCAAGGGTGTCACGGGCCAGCGCAATGCCGTCCTCGATGGTGGAGACCTTGTCGGCGACCAGCAGGGCCGCCCCGGCATTGAGCAGCACCGTGTCGCGATAGGCGCCGGGCGCGCCATCGAACAGGGCAACGATGGCTGCCGCGTTTTCTGCCGGTTCGCCGCCCCGCAGGTCCTTGGGGTCGGTGAGGTTGAGGCCGACCTTGTCGGGGTGAATTTCGAAACTCCGCAGGTCCCCATTGGCGATCTGCGCCACGAAATTGGGTCCGGAGGTCGACAATTCGTCCAGCCCCTCGCTCGAATGCACCACCCAGGCCTTGATGGCCCGATTGGCGAGAAGCGCGGCGGCTACCGGCTCCACCCATTGCTGCGAATAGACGCCAAGCAGGTAGCGCCGCACCCCTGCAGGGTTGGATTGGGGACCCAGGAGGTTGAACAGCGTCCGCACGCCCATCTCGGCGCGCGCCGGGCCCACATGGCGCATGGCCGGGTGATGATTGGGGGCGAACATGAAGCCGATCCCGGCCTCGGCAATGGTCCTGCCGATCTGCTCGGGCGTCAGATCCAGCTTGACCCCCAGAGCTTCGAGCGCCTGGGAGGAGCCGGACTGGGAGGACAGCGCCTTGTTGCCGTGCTTGGCGACCGGCACACCGGCTGCCGCGACCACAAGGGCGGTGGCCGTCGAGATATTGAGGCTGCCCAGGCCATCGCCGCCGGTGCCAACGATATCAATGGCATTTTCGGGCGCCGGGACCGGCACCATCTGCTCGCGCAAGATGGAGACGGCAGCGGCGATCTCACCCACGGTCTCGCCCTTGATGCGCATACCCATGAGGAAGGCGCCGATCTGGGCCGGGGTCGCTTCGCCGGCCATGATGACGCGCATGACCGCGCGCATTTCCTCGCCCGTGAGGTCCTTGCCGTCAGCGATCTTGTTGAGGGCCTGCTTGATGTCCATCACGCTGCCTTCCGTCCGTTGAAATCGCGGGCAATGTTGAGAAAGTTCTGCAAGAGGGCGTGCCCGTTCTCGCTGGCAATGCTTTCTGGATGGAACTGCACGCCATGGATGGGGAGCGATCGGTGCTGCATGCCCATGATGAGCCCGTCATCGGTGGTGGCGGTAATTTCCAGATCATCCGGCAGGGTATCGCGCTGAACGATCAGCGAATGGTAGCGCGTCGCCTCAAAGCCTGCATTGAGGCCGCGGAACAGGCCCTTGCCATTGTGGTTGATCGTGCTGGTCTTGCCGTGGAACAGGCTCGGCGCCCGAATGACATCGCCACCCAGCGCCTGACCCATGGCCTGGTGGCCAAGGCAGACGCCCAGCATGGGAATTGTGGACTTGAACCGGTCGATCACCGCAAGGCAGATGCCGGCCTCATTGGGGGTACACGGACCGGGCGAGAGCACGATGGCCTCCGGCGCCATGGCGGCAATCTCTTCAAGTGTAACCTTGTCGTTACGCCTGACGCTGATATCGGCGCCAAGCTCACCCAGAAAATGGACGAGATTGTAGGTAAAGCTGTCATAATTATCGATGACGAGGGTCTTGGTCATTGGCCTGTCCTCATGGAGCGGTTCTGTACGGTGGGTTTCAGAACCAGCCGCGCCATCGCAAAATCATGTTCATCAAGCCCATCACTGCCCCACTCCCGCCTCGCCGGCATAGCGTAGCGCTTCCTCGGCGGCGCTGAAAAGGGCGCGAGCCTTGTTCTCGCATTCCATCTGCTCGAGTTCGGGCTGGCTGTCGGCAACGATGCCGGCTCCGGCCTGCACATGGAGCTTGCCATCCTTGACGATACCGGTGCGCAGCACGATGCAGGTGTCCATCGTCCCATCGGCGCCGAAATAGCCTACGCAACCGCCATAGATGCCGCGTCGCGAGGTTTCCAACTCGTCGATGATCTCCATGGCTCGCACCTTTGGCGCACCCGAAACCGTGCCAGCCGGGAAACCGGCCGAGAGGGCATCAACAAAGTCATATAGCGGGTCGAGCACGCCCACCACATTGGAAACGATGTGCATGACGTGGGAATAATATTCGAGGAAGAACTTGTCGGTGACCTTCACCGTGCCGGTCTTGGCCACCCGGCCAACATCATTGCGCCCCAGGTCGAGCAGCATCAGATGCTCGGAAAGTTCCTTGGGGTCACTGAGCAGTTCTGCCGCCAGTTCCTGGTCCCGGGTCGGGGTGGATCCGCGCTTGCGGGTGCCGGCAATGGGACGAATGGTGACTTCGCCATCCTGCACCCGCACCAGGATTTCCGGGCTCGATCCCGCCACGGCAAAGCTGCCAAAATCGAGGAAATACATGTACGGGCTGGGATTGGTGCGCCGCAATGCCCGGTAGAGAGCCGTCGGGGGCAGGGTAAAATCGGCCGAAAAGCGCTGGCTCAGTACCACCTGGAAAATGTCGCCGGCGGTGATGTAGTCCTTGGCCCGAGCGACCATGGCGAAATATGCGTCCCGCGAGGTATTGCTGGTGACTGCAATGGCATCGAGATCGGGCAGGGCAGGACTCGTGGGCAGCGACCGTGACAACCGGGCGATGGCGTCATCGATCCGGCTTTCGGCCGCGGCCAGTGCCTGAGCCGCACTGACGCCGCTGCGGACATAGGCCGGTGCGGTGAAATAAAGCTCGTCCTTGACCGTATCGAAGATCGCCAGCAGCGAGGGCCGCATCAGCACAGCCTCGGGCGTCTTGAGATCGTCAGGATTGCCGTTGGGCAGCACTTCCATGTAGCGGACCATCTCGTAGCCGAGATAGCCATAGATCCCCGCCGATTGCGGCGGCAGGCCCGCCGGCATCTCGATCTGGCTTTCGGCCACCAGCTTGCGCAGCGCATCGAGCGGCAGGTCGGCCATCGGCTCGAAGGCATCCGGAGCCGTCTGGGCGCTGCGATTGATCGAGGCCGTGCCGTCCTCGACCTTGAGGATCAGGTCCGGCAGCAGCCCGATGATGGAATAGCGGCCACGCGTGGTGCCATCCTGCACGCTTTCAAGCAGGAACGAATGGGTCCGGTCTGCGGCCAGCTTGAGATAGGTGCCAATCGGAGTTTCCAGATCCGCGACGATGCGACGCCAGACGAGTCCAGACTTTCCGGCATCGTATTGCGCGGCAAAGGTCTTGGAATAGTCGTCGCCCATTTTGGTCTGGTTCCGTTGGTGGTTACGCCGTTACTGGCCGTAATTCTGTACCAGCAGCTGATTGAGAGCCTGCTGGTTGATCCTCAAGCCCGCATCATCGCGCACGGCGGCGACGAATTCGGAGCTGAGGCCTGCGCGATATTCGGCATCGAGTGCGTCAATCGCCTGGGCCTCGAGGGGGGCAGACGGCTCGGCGGTGTCCACGACCTGGAACACCACGACCTCGCCGCTTTCGTTGACCACGGAGCCGACATGGTTTGGGCCGCCGACAAAGGCGGCGGAGGCCATCGTGCTGTCAATTAATCCGTCTTCCGAACCAAAGCGGGAGAAGGGCGCGCTCAATTGCGGGAAGGCGCTGAGCTCAAAACCGATATCGGCCAGAGCCTCTCCTGCTTCGAGGCGCGCCACGATTTCCTCGCTCCTGGCGAGCAAGGCATTGTTGGTGCGCTCCTGAGTCATAGCCGCCTCGACCTCGGACCGGACCTCATCCAGCGTCTGGTCGCGGGCCGGCGAGATGTCTTCCAGGTCGAACCAGAGATGGGCATTGCCCGAGAGCGGGATAGAAGGGACCAGACGATCCTGCTCCGCCGCGAAAATGGCCTGCGATACGCGGGCGTAATCTGCTGGCGCAAGATTGGGCAGGACAGACAATTCGGTGCCCGAGGAGGTGACATCGGCCTCATAGACCGGCAGGCCGAAGCGATCGGCAATCTGGTCGATCGGCTGGAAGGCCGCGCGCAATTCCTCGATCTGGTCGAGGACATCGTTGATCTCGGTGCGGGCCTCGGCCAGGGACAGGCGCTCGACAATGTCGGCGCGCGCTTCCTCAAGGGTTGGCTCACGCGCGGCCTCGATCTCGACCACATGCACCGCGCGCTGGCCGCCAATGCCTTCGATAATGGCAAAGCCATCCTCGGGCAGGCTGAAGGCTGCAGCGGCGAGGCGCGCATCGGTGATTTCCGGCTGCGCCAGGGTGCCAAGGCTGGCAGGCGTGAGCCCGGCTTCGGCAATCAGCGTGCCGAAATCGGTTCCGGCGGCGAGGCCGGCTTCAAACCGGGCAACCAGTTCGGGCGTGGAGAGCGGAACCTGCTCGATGGTCCGGCGCTCGGGCGTCGTCAGCGAGGCGCGGGTGGCTTCATACTCGGCTACGACGGCCTCTTCCGAAATGTCCTTGGTCGCGGCCAGCGATGCCATAGACAGGTCGAGCAATTTGACCGTGCGGGTCTCAACGGTGCGGAACTCGTTCTGGTGCTCGGCGAGATAGGCCGCCAGCTCGCTTTCGGTCGGCGCGGCCGGCGTCTCGATACTGGTTTCGCTCAGCGTGATATAGTCGATGGTACGGGTCGCGCTGGCGTAATTGTTGATGAGGGTCGCAGCGACATCAGGCATGCCGGCATTAGCCAGCAGCGCATTGGTCAACTGGTCCCGGCGGGCTTCATCGCTGCGGACCTCGAAATATTCCGCCTCGGTCCAGCCGGCGCTCTGCAGGGTCTGGGTAAACAGGGCCGGGTCGAACGTGCCCAGCGTGCCATGGAAAGACGGGTCCTCACGCAGCAACTGAGCGAGCTTGGCCTCCGAGACGCCCAGTCCGAACCGGCTCGCCAGCGTATCGAGGGCGGCGCCCTCCGACAGTCCGAGCAACACGGCCGTGGGGATGCCCATAGCTTCAGCCTGACCGGCGGTCGGCACGGAGCCCAGTTGCTGGGCGACGGCATTGGCCTGGTTCTGATAGGCGCGCAGGAATTCACGCGAATTGATTTCCTCGTCACCGACGCGGGCGAGCGTATTGCTGCCCAGATCGACGATCACATTGTTGATGCCGAAGCCGGCGACACCAACCAGCAGGAACGCTCCAAAAATCTTTCCCGGCCAGGATTTTGCAAAATCACGCAAACCATCGAGCATCTAAAGCGTTCCAGTTTCGGGCCCGAGCCTTTACCTTAGCGGCTGGGGCGGACTAGTAAGACAATTACGACAGCCGGGGTTAGGGCAAACCCCTCTCCGGCGCAAGAGGCAGGAGTAGCAAGAGTGACGACCATCTCACCGCTGATCGCAGGAAACTGGAAGATGAACGGGCTCACCCATTCCCTTGATGAGCTGAGTGAACTGGCGCGCCTGCTGACCACCGGGGAGGCGCCGCGCGCCCTTGTTGTGGTCTGTCCGCCCGCAACTTTGCTGGCCGCCGTGGCAGCTCAAGGCGCCTCCAGCGGCATCATTGCCGGTGGTCAGGACTGTCATGCCGAGCCATCGGGCGCTCACACTGGCGATATCTCTGCCTCGATGCTGGCCGATGCCGGCGCCCAATATGTCATTGTCGGACACTCCGAGCGTCGGAGCGATCATGGCGAAACCAGCGAAACGGTACGCGCCAAAGCCGAAGCTGCCATCGGCTCGGGCCTCAAACCCATTATCTGCGTGGGGGAAACCAAGACCCAGCGCGATGCTGGCGACGCAGAATCAATTGTGTCGACCCAACTCGCCGCCTCGATTCCCGATGCCGCCGAGCACCATGAGGTCGTCGTCGCCTATGAGCCGGTATGGGCCATCGGCACGGGCCGCACACCGCTGCTGGAAGAAATCGGCCAAATGCACGATGCCATCCGGGCCCGTCTTGTCGATCGGTTCGGCCTCTCCAAGGGCGAAAGCATCCGCATTCTCTATGGAGGGTCCCTGAAACCCCATAATGCCCGCGAGATTTTGGGCGTCGCCAACGTCAATGGCGGCCTGGTCGGGGGCGCAAGCCTCTTGGCAAAGGACTTCTATACGATTATCTCCGCCGTCTAGAGGCAATCGGCTCGGCCCGCTTGCGGCGAAAAAGCGTCGCAGGCGGCTGGCATTTGCCATTCGAGGGGTGTATGACCCCCCATCCTTTCCAAACCGGGCGAGGCCATTTGGCACGCCCGGACTGACGCGAAGACAAGAGATTCATGGCCAACGTATTGCTCGTCGCCTATCTGCTGATCGTGCTGGCGCTGATTGTCGTCATCCTGATCCAGCGCTCCGAAGGGGGCGCACTGGGCATTGGTGGCGGCGGCGGTGGTGGCGGGATGATGACCGCCCGTGGTTCGGCAAACCTGCTGACCCGGACCACGGCGATCCTGGCTGTCCTGTTCTTTGCCTCGGCCATTGGCCTCACCGTTCTCAATGAGATTGATCGCGGAACGTCGAGCATCCTGGACAGCGCCACGTCGGTAGAAGACGGCGCCGAGCCCACCACGGTTCTGGACGCGCTGAACGCTCTTCAGGGTGACGATACGTCCGACTTGCCGCTGCCGGTGGACCCCCAGGCTCCGGCCACCGAACCCGAGGCGCCCGCCGCTGAAACCACCACGACAAGCGGTGACCTTCCGGTTCCCGAGGCGCCTGCCGATAATTCCGACGCGGCGGCAACGCCCAAGGAAAACCCCGCCGCACCGGCGGGCAACTGATCCGCCGCAAGGCGTGCCTGAAAAAGGGGATGGCGACATCCCCTTCTTCTTTTTGTGTAGAGCGCGCTTGCGTCTCTGCGAATCATTCCTGATGTGCTTATGGTGATCGCCCATGGCTCGGTACGTATTCATCACCGGAGGCGTGGTCTCCTCCCTTGGCAAAGGTTTGGCTTCAGCGGCGCTTGGCGCTGTGCTGCAGGCGCGCGGCTACAAGGTGCGCCTCCGCAAGCTCGACCCCTATCTCAATATTGATCCCGGCACGATGTCGCCGACCCAGCATGGCGAGGTGTTCGTCACCGACGACGGTGCCGAAACGGACCTCGACCTGGGACATTATGAACGCTTCACCGGCCGGGCCGCGAACAAGCGTGATAATGTCACCTCGGGCCGCATCTATTCGGACCTCCTGGCCAAGGAGCGCAAGGGCGAATTTCTCGGCGCGACCGTACAGGTCATTCCCCACGTCACCGACGCCATCAAGGCCTTCGTCCTGGACGGCAATGAGGATTTCGATTTCGTACTCGTCGAAATTGGCGGCACGGTCGGTGACATCGAGGGTCTGCCGTTTTTCGAGGCCATCCGCCAACTCGGTAACGACCTGCCGCGCGGTGACACCTGCTATCTGCACTTGACGCTGATGCCCTACATCCCCTCCGCCGGGGAGTTGAAGACCAAGCCGACCCAGCACTCGGTCAAGGAACTGCGTTCCATCGGCATTGCGCCAGACGTACTGCTGGTGCGCTGCGATCGACCCATCCCTGACGGTGAGAAAAAGAAGCTCAGCCTCTTCTGTAACGTCCGCGAAAGCGCCGTCATCCAGGGCCTCGACGTCGGCTCGATCTATGACGTGCCGGTGGCCTATCACAATGAAGGCCTCGACCGCGAAATCCTCGCCTCCTTTGGCATCACCGATGCACCTGAGCCCGACATGTCGGCCTGGGACGAGGTCTCTCGCCGCTATCACAACCCCGAAGGCGAAGTGAACATCGCCATCGTGGGCAAATATACCGGCCTCAAGGATGCTTATAAGTCGCTTTCGGAAGCCCTCACCCATGGCGGCATCGCCAACAAGGTGAAGGTCAACCTGCAATGGATCGATTCCGAGGTCTTCGAGCGCGATGATCCGGCGCCCTATCTCGAACATGTCCACGGTATCCTCGTTCCGGGCGGCTTCGGCGAGCGCGGTTCCGCCGGCAAGATCGAAGCGGCCCGCTTTGCCCGCATCAAGGATGTGCCCTATTTCGGAATCTGCTTCGGCATGCAAATGGCCTGTATCGAGGCCGCGCGGAACACTGCCGGCATCAAGGCTGCATCCTCCACCGAGTTCGGCCCCACCAAGGAGCCGATCGTGGGGATGATGACTGAATGGGTGAAGGGCAACGAGAAGGAAGCCCGCTCTGCCGAAGGCGATCTGGGCGGCACGCTGCGCCTGGGCGCCTATCCGGCCCAGCTCACCCGCGGCTCCCGCGTGGCCGATATATACGGCTCCACCCGCATCACCGAGCGCCATCGTCACCGCTATGAAGTGAACATGGACTATCGCAAGCGCCTTGAAGCCAATGGCCTGCTGTTCTCCGGCGTCTCACCTGACGGCAAGTTGCCCGAGATCGTCGAGCGCACCGATCACCCGTGGTTCATTGGTGTCCAGTTCCACCCGGAACTAAAATCCAAGCCGTTTGAGCCGCATCCGCTGTTCACAAGTTTCATTGCTGCGGCGATGGATCAGAGTCGGTTGGTGTGACCAAGGAGCCGTTTGGGGCGTCGGGGCCTCCGGCGGTCCTGACCAGCGCCATTCCCTACCTAACGCTACGCCGGCTCACACCCACCAATGCTGGGTCGGTTTTCGGCTGGTGCAGGAGAACCTGGCTCACCTGACCGTTCATGGCGACTGTATTGAGCGGGGCACCGCCAGCTTTGAAGACATCGCTGCAGAGTTGGCCTCGGAACAAGAGCGCCATTGGCGGTACGGTATCCATATCGGGGGAGAGCTTGCCGGCCGGGTCGATCTCCTCGGCGTGGAACCACCGCGATATGGCATCGGCTATTGGCTAGCAGCCTGCCATGCTGGAAGGGGTGTTGCGACTGAAGCGGTGCGGGCTGTTGTTGATTTCGCTGCCGAAGAGCGCGGAGCGAGCATTATTTTTTGCTGGCGTCACCCACGGGAACACGCGCAGTATTGCCCTATTGAAGCGGCTGGACTTTCGGGCAATCGCGCAGTTTGAACATATACGCGCTACCATTGGGCCACCCCCTGACGCATTGGAGATTTTCCATGGCCGAAATCCTCTCTCTCTCCAAAGCCCGCAAGGCCAGGGCTCGCACCGAAAAGGAAGCGACGGCCGAAGCCAATCGCGCCAAATTCGGGCGCCCGAAGGCAGAGAAGCTCAAGGACGAGGCTGACAAGGCCCGGGCCGAGAAGCATGTCGACGGACACAAGCTCGACCATTGACAGAGGGCGCCTGCCAAATAGAGGAGGCGTTGCGCGTATGGAAACTTTTGCCTGGAATTCCGTTATGTTCGGACGGTGCTAACCGGACCCGGAGCGTCCATTGGCGGGCTTGAAACTCGTTCCCCAGCGCAATTGCATGGCCGTCGATACGGCAGAACGCCTGTCGGTCATCGTCGATGCCGAAGACTATTTCCGTCACGCCCGCTCGGCCATGATGAGGGCCCGGCGCCGCATCGCGCTGGTCGGCTGGGATTTTGACACTCGCATCGGGTTGCACGAAACGGAAAACGATGACGCCCCCACCGAATTGGGTCGGTTCATCCTCTGGCTCGTCGAGCAATCTCCCGAGCTCGAAATATTCATCCTTCAGTGGGACTTCGGCATAGTCAAATCGATCAAACGAGGCACCACGCTTCTGCGGCTCGCACAATGGGCTCTCCATCCCCGCATTCACGTTAAATTCGACAGTGTTCACCCTTTTGGCGCCTCGCATCATCAGAAGGTGATGCTGGTAGATGACGTGCTCGCTTTCGTTGGTGGCATCGATATGACCGCAGATCGCTGGGACACCCGTGAACATCGCCATAATGACGAACGCCGTCGGCGCCCCTTTACGCGCCGCCGCTACAAGCCATGGCACGATGTCACCACGGCCTCCTCGGGCCCAATCGTCAAATGCGTCGCACGGTTGGTACGTGAACGATGGAGCCTCGCGGCCGGCAAGCCCGAAATGGTGCCACTGGAGGGCACGCCCCCACTGTGGCCCGATGAGTTGCCCGTGCAATTTGAGGAGGTTCAGGTGGGTATTGCTCGGTCAGCGCCGGAGCTGGATGAGCGTCCGGCTGTCCTTGAAGTCGAGAGACTTTGGCTCGACCAAATCGTTGCGGCACGCAAATTTTTGTACATTGAGAGCCAATATTTCGCCTCGCGCGCTATCGTGACCGCACTAGCCAAACGTTTGACGGATGCCGATGGGCCCGAGATCGTGGTCATCAACCCGGAAATCGCGCAAGGCTGGCTCGAACCGATAGCCATGGATACCGCACGTGCCCGGCTCTTCGCATGGCTGAAGCGTGCGGACCGCCATGACCGGTTTCGGCTGTTCCATCCGTTCGATGAAGCCGGTCAGCCCATCTACGCCCATGCCAAGGTTTTGGTAGCCGACGACGCTATTCTCAAAGTGGGCTCCTCCAACATTAACAATCGTTCTCTCCGGCTCGACACCGAATGCGACCTCGTGCTTGTCGCGTCCGAGGAAGACGAGGCCACGCACGAGCGTATCGCCTGGATCCGCAATGACCTGATTGCCGAACACCTTGTGACCACGCCTGAGGCAGTGGGAGCCAGCCTTGCCAAGACCGGCTCCCTGGTCAAAACGATTGAATCGCTAACGCCCGAGGCGGGACGAACTCTACGACTCTATCAACCGCCCGAACTGAATGATCTCGAACAATGGCTGGCCGAAAACGAGGTGCTCGATCCCGAAGGCGCGGACGAAATGTTCGAGAACATCGCGCATCGGGGGCTGGCCCGCGGTTTTCTCAACCGCTTCGCCCGAACCTGAATTCCCGCTACCAGTCGATCTGGCAGATCACGCCATCCGGGCCGAACTGCATGCTTTCGGGTGTGTACTGGAAAATTTCCAACTTCACGCCGCTCGGGTCGGCCAGCCAGCATTGCCAGGTGTGATCGACGCCAAGCTTCTTGTCGGTGACGGCAACGCCCTTGGCGCGCGCATTTGCCATGAAGCCGTCGATGTCGTCGGTCTCGAAGCAGATATGGTTGATCTGGTTGCTCTCCTCGAAGCGGCTTTCGCCCTTCTTGAAAACTTCCACAAAGGTGCGGTTGCCGAAATCCAGATAGAAGCCGATGCGATCCTCGCCGCGCTTGAAGTCGAACTTTGGCGCCACGCCCAACACATCGCGATAGAAGGTTTCGACGGCGTCGAGGTCGCGGGCGAAAATGCAGGTATGGGCCACCTGTTTGACGAGGGGTTTGGTCAATTGTCTGTCCTCCGGAATATGCGAACTGGACAGTTCGCACTGACATGTTAGGACAGTCGGAACGTCCCGACCAGATGGGAGCAGGACAATTATGTCGCGCATTATCGTCATCGGAGCCACCGGCCATATCGGAACTTATCTGGTACCGCGGCTGGTCCACGCCGGCCACGAGGTGGTCGCGGTCTCGCGTGGCACATCTCAGCCTTACGTCGCTGACAATGCCTGGAGCCGGGTGGAGAGTGTCTCCCTCGATCGCGACGCGCTGGAAGCCACTGGCGATTTTGGCCGCGCCATTGCCGATCTGAGGGGCGACATCGTCGTCGACAATATCTGCTTCACGCTCGACAGCGCGCGGCAATTGGCCGAGGCACTGATTGGGAACGTCCGGCATTTCCTGCATATCGGCACAATCTGGACCCACGGCTTCTCTGAAGTGGTACCAACGCCAGAAGACGTGACCAAGCGACCCTTCGGCGAGTATGGCGTGCAAAAGGCTGCGATAGAGGATTATCTGCTCGGTCTCGCGCGTTGCGACGGCTTGCCGGTGACCATCCTGCATCCGGGCCATATTGTGGGGCAGGGCTGGTCACCGCTCAATCCGGCCGGCCACTTTGACAATGCGGCGTTCGAGGCCATTGCGCGGGGGGAGCCGTTGGCCCTGCCCAATATCGGCATGGAGACCGTGCATCATGTCCATGCTGACGACATCGCCATGCTGCTGATGCGAGCCATGGAGAACTGGAGCGCGGCCAAGGGTGAAGCATTTCACGCGGTCTCGCCTGGCGCGGTTACGCTGCGCGGATATGCCGAGGCTATGTATCGCTGGTTCGGCAAGGAACCTGCCCTGAGCTTCCAGCCCTGGGAAGAATGGCGGGCGATGCAGACACCGGAAAACGCCCAGGCGACCTGGGAGCACATCATCCGCAGTCCCAATGCCAGCATTGAAAAGGGCAGGCGCCTGCTTGGCTATGCGCCACGCTATACCTCGCTGGCGGCGGTGCAGGAATCCGTGTCCTGGCTCGTCGCCAACGGGAAACTGGCCATCTAGGACCAGCGCCGGACGCGTTTTTTATACGTTCCCCCTTTTCACTGTCACACGGCCCGTCTAGACAGACACCCACACCCCAAAAGCTTTCCGGGAAGGGCACGCATGTCTTCAATCATCCACGTCAATGGCCGCCAGATCTATGATAGCCGCGGCAATCCGACCGTCGAGGTCGATGTGGTGCTGGACGATGGCAGCTTTGGCCGCGCGGCGGTGCCTTCCGGCGCGTCGACTGGCGCCCATGAAGCGGTGGAACTGCGCGACGGCGGCAAGCTGTATATGGGCAAGGGCGTCACCCAGGCCGTCGAGAACGTCAATTCGGTCATCGCCGACGAAATCCAGGGCATGGATGCGCTTGACCAACTTGCCATCGATCAGGCCATGATCGATCTCGACGGCACCGCCAACAAGGGCAAGCTCGGCGCCAACGCCATTCTCGGCGTGTCGCTGGCCGTCGCCAAGGCCGCCGCCGAATCGAGCGAACTGCCCTTCTATCGCTATATCGGCGGCCCGAACGCCCATGTCCTGCCCGTGCCGATGATGAACATCATCAATGGTGGCGAGCATGCCGACAACCCCATCGACATGCAGGAATTCATGATCCTGCCGGCCGGCGCCACCTCGATTGCCGATGCGGTGCGGATCGGCGCGGAAATCTTCCACACGCTCAAGAAGGGCCTCTCGGCCGAGGGTCACAACACCGCCGTCGGCGACGAGGGTGGCTTTGCCCCGAACCTCAAGAGCGCTGATGACGCCCTGGGCTTCATCATGCGCTCCATCGAAAAGGCCGGCTACAAGCCGGGCGAGGACATTTTCCTCGGCCTCGATTGCGCGGCCACCGAATATTACAAGAACGGCAAATACGAGATGGTGGGCGAGGGCAAGTCGCTCTCCTCGGACGAAAATGTCCGCTTTCTCGAGGACCTGGCCAATCGCTACCCGATTATCACCATCGAGGACGGCATGGCCGAAGATGACTGGGATGGCTGGAAGGCCCTGACCGACGCCATCGGCAAGAAGGTGCAGCTGGTCGGCGACGATCTCTTCGTCACCAATACCGCGCGCCTGGTTTCCGGCATCAAGATGGGCGTCGCCAATTCCATCCTGGTCAAGGTCAACCAGATCGGCTCGCTCTCGGAAACCCTCAACGCCGTCGATACCGCACACCGCGCCGGCTACACCTCGGTGATGTCGCACCGCTCGGGCGAAACCGAGGATTCGACCATTGCCGACCTGGCGGTCGCCTTGAACTGCGGGCAGATCAAGACCGGTTCGCTTTCCCGTTCGGATCGTCTGGCCAAGTACAACCAGTTGATTCGCATCGAGGAACAGCTTGGTTCCTCGGCCAAATATGCCGGCTATTCAGTGGTCAAGGGCCGCTGATCGGTTCGATCCGGTTTGAAATGCAGAAGCCCGGCAGCAATGCCGGGCTTCTTTGTCGGATCAGGCGAAAGCCATGCCCGTCCATTCCAAGATGCCGATCAGCAACGTGCCGCACAAGACACCCACAAAGGCCAAGCCCAAAAGCTTTGTGTTGCTTAGGTAGGGCCTTGTCCCAGCCACTCTCAACAGGTCACGGTCCTTGTTCCGTCTCAGGGACAGCCATATCCGCACGAACGCGAAGAAGAACAGAACAATGGACGCAACGACCATGAGCAGGGCGATAGTCGTGACGAGTGGGACCACGTAACCGAGCCTCTACTGGAACGCCGTCTCGGCAAAACTGCGCAATTTGCGTGAATGCAGCCGCTCCGCCGGCTGGTCACGCAGGATTTCCATGGCCCTCAGGCCGATCTGCAGATGCCGATTGACCTGGGTGCGATAGAAGTCCGAGGCCATGCCGGGCAGCTTCAATTCGCCATGCAATGGCTTGTCGGAGACGCAAAGCAGGGTGCCGTAGGGCACGCGGAAGCGGAATCCGTTGGCGGCGATGGTCGCGCTCTCCATGTCGAGGGCCACGGCGCGCGACTGGCTGAGCTGGCGAACGATCTCGGTCTGGTCGCGCAATTCCCAATTGCGGTTGTCGAATGTGGCGACGGTGCCGGTCCGCATGATCTTCTTGGTCTCGATGCCCTCGGTCTGGGTCACCTCGGCCACGGCCTGCTGCAGCGCTACCTGGACTTCCGCCAGCGCCGGCACCGGCACGGTCAACGGCAGGTCGGCGTCGAGCACATGGTCTTCGCGCAGATAGGCATGGGCCAGCACGAAATCGCCCAGTTCCTGGCTGTTCCGGAGGCCGGCGCAATGGCCAAGCATGATCCAGGCATGCGGACGCAACACGGCGATATGGTCGGTAATGGTCTTGGCGTTGGAGGGGCCGACGCCGATATTGACCATGGTGATGCCGCGCCCGCGATCGCCCACCAGGTGATAGGCCGGCATTTGCGGGGAGCGCGGCGGCGGCTCGCCGGTGACGGAACCGCCGGTCAACATATTGTCCGTGGCAACATTGCCCGGCTCGATGAAGCGCTGATAGTGCGGATGCTTCTCGGCCATCCATGCCTTCGCCACCCGGCAGAACTCGTCGATGTAGAACTGGTAATTAGTGAAGATCACAAAGTTCTGGAAATGGTCGGCATCGGTGCCGGTATAATGGGCCAGCCGGAACAGCGAATAGTCGACGCGCGGACCGGTAAAGGCCGACAGCGGATAGGGCCCACCGCGCGGCGGCACATAGGTGCCATTGGCGATCTCATCGTCCGTATTGGTCAGATCCGGCGCGTCGAACACGTCGCGCAGCGGCGCGTCCAGGGCATTGATCGCCGCCCCGTCCAGATGGTCGCGCGGCCCCAGCGCAAAATGCAGCGGAATGGGTGTGTCCGATTCCCCGATATCGATGGTGCCGCCATGATTGTGCAGGATGACCGAGAACTGCTCTTGCAGATAGCCTTTGAACAGATCAGGCGCCGTGACCGTGGTACGGTAGAGTCCCGGCGTATGCAGATACCCATAGGGCAGGGTGCTCTCATGCTTGGAATAGCTGGTCGAGCGCACTTCAACCTGGGGATAGCAGGCACGAACCCGGCCGGGCGGAATCCGGCCCTGAGTCAGGTCGCCCAGATGTCCGCGGATAAAATCGCAATTACGGTGATAAATATGGGCGATATGCGCCCATGCCGCCTCGGGATCGGTAAAGGACTGCGTTTCAAGGCGCGGCGGGCTGAGTGTCGTCATGGTGGTCCTCATGAGCCGACCCGCGGATCGGGCGGCCAAATGCTGGAATCGTCGTCTTCAATCCGCGCCAATATAGAACCCAGATGACGGCTTCTCAACGCAGCGGCGGGGTTGGTCCGAACTTTCACACTTCGGTGACCGGCTCTTTTCTCGCCGCATTTGGCCACCATCTTTCCATGCAGTTCATCGGCGACGCAAACGACCCATGCAACCGATGAGCGGGAAGCGGTTCGCCGCATGTCCCCCAAGCCCTCAACAGCGCGGTGGACTGCATCCCCCTTAGAGGCCGTCCGGCAGAAATGCCGTGGCGGCCTCTATGCGTCGGGATAGGTGTCGCGCAGCCGCTTGACCGAAATGTCGGCCAGTTCCTTCAGGACGTCGATGTCGATGTCGCTGAGGCGTTTGACGTAGAGGCAGGCCTTGCCTATGCGGTGCTTGCCCAGCTTTGCCAGAAGGGTTTCGCGCCGGGTTTTTTCTTCGGGGAAATATGTGCCCATTAGATAGATGCTGAACTCGGCCTTGCGAGGCGCAAAGCCAATGAGGAACGCGTCACCCTCGTGGCCAGTGGGATATTTGTAGTGGTACTGACCGAACCCGACCATGGTGCCCCACAGCACCGGCGGCTCGCCGGACACCGCGCTCATCATCTCCACCAGCACCTGCGAATCGGCGCGCTTTTGCGCGTCCTCCACAGACTCCAGATACTGTTTCACATCGCCGGTACCCGGCTTGTTTTTCTGTTCGCTCATATCGTCACCCTCGCTAATAATTCACAATCGTTTCCGGATTGATCTCCCCGTCATAGCTGGCGTCGATGTCATATTGCTGCAGGATGAATTCACCGTCTGAGAACACCCACCAGCCCGACGAGGCCGCATCGCCTACGCCGCGCCATAGCGAATGCGCGGTGATGGTCAAGGAATTATGGTCGAACATGGAATTGACCAGAATATTGCTGGTTCCCATTCCGGTCATCGTCAGGCTTTCCAGTTCACCATCGATGCTTCCTGCCCCGCCATACTCAGCTTCGTATGACGGCGTCGCGAAGGAGAGCGGCGTCAAGCCACGGGACTCGGTTAGAATGTAGTAGGCGTGGTTGATATTGTAGGCACCCGACATGCACCAGAGCCTGAACAGGGTCACTTCTTCTGGTTCGCCTTCAGGGTCCCATTTGGGCTGAAAGGAAAACGTCCAGCTCTTGAAGCGCTCTTCCTCGTCGTAGAGCACCCCGCTCGGCTCGCACCAGTCGCCACCCGCCAGTGCATGGAGCTTTGCCACGCGCTTTTCGAGCGAAGCCTCCTGTGCCGAAAGAGGCACGGTCAAAACCGCCAGTAGCGGCAGGCAAAGCAATGGACGGATCATCGTGCATCCCTTATGTCGAAGCCGAAAGACGGGACCTCCTCCCGCGCGTTGCCATTCAAGCAGATCGGGGCCGATATGACCGCAAAAATCATCGACGGAAAACGCTTTGCTGAAGAATTGCGCGGCCGCATTGCCGGCCATGTGGCACGCCTCAAGGCCGAGCATGGCATCACCCCGGGCCTTGCCGTGGTCATCGTGGGCGAAGACCCGGCCAGCCAGGTTTATGTCTCGTCCAAGGCCAAGCAGACCGCTGAGGTCGGCATGAACTCGTTCAAGCACGAGCTGCCCGCCGATGTGCCCGAGGCCGACCTGCTGGCGCTTGTCCGCCAGCTCAACGCCGACCCGGCCGTCCACGGCATTCTCGTCCAGATGCCGGTGCCCAGGCATATCGACCCCAACAAGGTCATCGAGGCGATCGACCCGGCCAAGGATGTCGACTCCTTCACACCCGCCAATGTCGGCAAGGTGCAGATCGGTCTGCCCGGACCAGTCTCCTGCACCCCGCTCGGGAGCCTCATGCTGCTGCGCGATGAGCTCGGCTCGCTCGAAGGCAAGCACGCCGTCATCATCGGCCGCTCCAACCTCGTGGGCAAACCGATGATGCAACTGCTCCTACGCGACAATTGCACCGTCACCGTTGCCCATTCGCGCACGCAGAACCTGCCCGATATCGTCCGGCAGGCTGACATCGTGGTGGCCGCTGTCGGGCGCCCGCAGATGATCAAGGGCGACTGGATCAAGCCGGGCGCCACCGTGATCGATGTGGGTATCAACCGCGTTCCCGCGCCGGAAAAGGGCGAGGGCAAGACGCGGCTTGTCGGCGACGTGGATACTGCTGCAGCTGCCGAAGTCGCCGCCGCCATCACGCCCGTGCCCGGTGGCGTGGGCCCCATGACCATTGCGTGCCTCCTCGCCAACACCATCACCACCGCATCGCTGATCAATGGCCTTGTCCCCCCGAGCGACCTCACCGCATGAGTGATCTCGCCCACGATCCCGGCGGCAAGGTGCGCCTTCGCCTTGGCGAAGGCGTGCGCGGCGACGCGGTGATGAGCGAGGATGGGCGCTATCGGCAGATCATGCGCCGCTGGCTTGGGGAGAGCTTCCCCGAGCGCTACATCCTCTTCATCGGCATGAACCCCTCGACCGCGGATGCGACTGTCGACGACCCGACCTGTGCCCGCGAATGGACCTTTGCCAAACGCGAAGGCTTTGAAGCCATGGTGAAGTGCAATGTCGGCGACTACCGCGCCACGGACCCCAAAATGCTGGTCGCTCCGGGCATTGTCGCCGTCTCACCCGCCAACCTGCCCGCCATCCGCAAGGCCGCGCGCGGGGCGGGGCGGGTCGTGCTCTGCCACGGCAAACTCAACAAGGCGCTGGCACCGGCTGGACAGGAAATCGTCGAGGCGCTCCGCGCCGACGGCATCGATCTCTGGTGCTTCGGCATCAATGCCGACGGCTCGCCCAAGCATCCGCTGTACCTGCGGGCCGATACGCCGCTGGTGCCATTCTATAGTTGACTCCAACGGGGTAGCTTCTGTGATTTTTGTGGCCTCATCCGAAACTTACAAGCCTGCTGGTTTTGCCTCAGAGGTGTGCCGGCGCGCCGTAGAGCCGCTACTAAACACTCTTTTTGCTCAATCGGCGCTGCCCGCGTTCGATTGTAAGCTACGCTATGTACCAATCATCATGCCGCCTGGCATGGCAGAGCGCTACCCCGCCCGGTCGAGGGTCAGGCGGAAGGAGCGCATCTATGATTGCGCACCTCAATTGTACTATGAAACCTTTGTAAGTGGCACCTTCGAGAAACAACTGGCCGAGTATGTCGCGGGCATACGCACCTCAGCGCCCCATCTGGCCAAGCTGGGGGCGTCCCAAGATCAAATCGCTGAATTCGAGCTGATTTTGTCGCGTGCGGTCGAGTACATCTTGGTCAACCAGCTCGATCAGACCCGACACTGAGTGGCAGAAATATCTAGTCCGTCCCCGCCAGATAAAACATCCGCGCCACCGTGTGATCCCGCAGCGCCTGCGCCGGCAATTTTCCTGTCAGCGCCAGAACGACCTGCTGCGGATCGGCCACCGCACTGGCATCCACAACCACCCGCGAGAATGCCGGACGCATGTCGCGGCGATGTTCCTCGAGCAGATTGTAGAGCAGGGCCCGTATGTCGGCCTGGGCCGCACAGGCGACGCAATGGTCGCCATCGGCATGGCCATGCCCGGTATTGGCCGGCAGGCGGATCAGCGCCGTGTTCCCGTCCAGCGGGACGAGGTGGCCGCTTTCGGTGATCAGGGTCACGGGGATGGGATCGAGACGAGACATTCCAAAAAGACACCTCTTGTTCTTCTCCCCATCGGGGAGAAGGTGGCGCGCAGCGCCGGATGAGGGGGAGGCAGAAACACCCAATAGCGCTGCGGCGGACTTCCCTTCACCGACCCGGCTTCGCCGAGCCACCTCTCCCCAATGGGGAGAGGAAAATCTACTCCGCCGCGATCCTGCCCGGGATATAGTTGAGGATCGGCGCCAGCCAGCGCTCGACCTCTTCGACATCCATACCCTTGCGCTGCGCATAGTCGAGCACCTGATCGCGCTCGACCTTGGCGACGCCGAAATAATAGGCGTCCGGATGGCTGAAATAGAGCCCGGAAACCGATGAGCCGGGCCACATGGCAAAGCTCTCGGTCAGGGTCACGCCGACCGTGTTTTCGGCGTCCAGCAGTCGGAACAGCGTAGTCTTTTCAGTGTGGTCCGGCTGTGCCGGATAACCCGGGGCCGGGCGAATGCCGCGATAGGTTTCGAGGATGATTTCCTCGGGCGTCAGAGTCTCGTCGGCGCCATAGCCCCAGAGTTCGCGGCGCACCTTGAGGTGCATGAATTCGGCCAGGGTTTCCGCATAGCGGTCCGCCAGGGCTTTCACCAGGATCGACGAATAATCGTCATTGGCTCGTTCGAAGCGCTCGGCAATGGCCACTTCCTCGATGCCCGAAGTCACCGCGAAGCCGCCGATATAGTCCGCCTTGCCGCTCTCGACCGGCGCGACGAAATCGCTGAGCGCCATGTTCGGCTTGCCATCGCGCTTGGAGAGTTGCTGGCGCAGGGTGAACAGCGTGGCCAGTTCCTCGCGGCGATCCTCGCCGGTGAACAGGCGGATATCGTCGCCCACCGCATTGGCCGGCCAGAAACCCACGACTGCCTTGGGCGCAAACCACTTTTCCTCGATGATCTGGGCGAGCATGGCCTGGGCATCGGCCCAGAGCGCGCGCGCGGCCTCGCCCTGTTTCTCATCCTCGAGAATGGCCGGATAACGGCCCTTGAGCTCCCAGGTCTGGAAGAATGGTGTCCAGTCGATGTAGCGGGCCAGTTCGCCCAGGTCGAACTCGGTGAACACCCGCGTGCCGGTGAAGCTCGGCTTGGGCGGTGTATAGCCGGTCCAGTCCGGTCTGAAGGCATTGGCGCGCGCCGAAGTCAGCGGCAGGCGCCGCTTTTCGGACTCGGCCCGCTCATGCGCCGCGGCGGCCTTGGCATATTCGGCCCGGACCCCCTCGATGAACGTTACCTTGGTGTCACTCGAGAGCAGGTTCGAAACCACGCCAACAGCACGGCTGGCATCGTTGACATGCACGGCCTGGCCACGAGCGTAACGCGGGTGAATCTTGACCGCCGTATGCACGCGACTGGTCGTCGCCCCGCCGATGAGCAGGGGAATGTCGAAGCCTTCGCGCTCCATCTCAGAGGCCACATGCACCATCTCGTCGAGCGATGGGGTGATGAGGCCGGAGAGCCCGATGATGTCGACCTTCTCGGATCGTGCCGTTTCGAGGATCTTCTGGGTCGGCACCATGACGCCCAGATCGATGATCTCGTAATTGTTGCACGAGAGCACGACGCCCACGATGTTCTTGCCGATATCGTGCACGTCGCCCTTGACCGTCGCCATCAGCACCTTGCCGGCACTCTTGCGGCCGGCGGCATCACCATTGGCGTCCTTCTCGGCTTCCATATAGGGCATCAGATAGGCCACGGCCTGCTTCATCACGCGGGCAGACTTGACCACCTGGGGCAGGAACATCTTGCCCGAACCGAACAGGTCGCCCACCACATTCATCCCGGCCATCAGGGGCCCTTCGATGACGTGCAGCGGCCGGGTTGCCTGGGCGCGCGCTTCCTCGGTATCGGCCTCGATATATTCGGTGACGCCATTGACCAACGCATGGGTGATGCGCTCGCCCACGGGCAGCTCGCGCCAGGAGAGGTCCTTGGCCTTGCCTTCGCCGCCGGCCTGGCCCTTGTAGCGCTCGGCCAGTTCCAGCATGCGGTCGGTGGAATCCGCGCGGCGGTTGAGGATCACGTCCTCGCAGGCATCGCGAAGTTCCCTGTCGATGGTCTCGTAAACGGCCAGCTGACCGGCATTGACGATGCCCATGTCCATGCCGTTCTGGATGGCATAGTAGAGGAACACCGCATGCATGGCCTCGCGAACCGGCTCATTGCCGCGGAACGAGAAGCTCAGGTTGGAGATGCCGCCCGAGATGTGGACATGGGGCAGGCTGTCTGTGATTTCCCTGGTCGCTTCGATGAAATCGACGCCGTAATTGTTGTGCTCTTCAATGCCCGTCGCCACCGCGAACACGTTGGGGTCGAAAATGATATCTTCGGCAGGAAAACCAACGACTTCCGTGAGGATCTTGTAGGCCCGCGCACAGATTTCGACCTTGCGCTGTTTGGTGTCTGCCTGTCCGGTCTCGTCGAACGCCATCACCACCACGGCCGCGCCATAGGCCCGCACCAGCCTGGCGTGATGGATGAACGCCTCCTCGCCTTCCTTGAGCGAGATGGAGTTGACCAGCGCCTTGCCCTGCACGCATTTGAGCCCAGCCTCGATCACTTCCCATTTGGAAGAGTCGATCATCAGCGGCACCTTGGCGATGTCGGGTTCCGCTGCAAGCAGGTTGAGGAACTCGATCATCACCTGTTGGCTGTCGATCAGGCCTTCATCCATGTTGATGTCGATGATCTGGGCGCCATTGGCCACCTGGTCCCGCGCGACGTCGAGTGCGGCGGTATAATCGCCAGCGGTGATCAGCTTTCTGAACCGCGCCGAGCCCGTGACATTGGTCCGCTCACCGATATTCACGAAGGGAATTTCGTCGGTCAGCGTGAAGGCTTCGAGGCCCGCCAGTCGCAGGAGTTTTTCCGCCTCAGGCACCGGACGTGGCTGATATTGCGCGGCCATCTGGGCCACGGCGCGAATATGGTCCGGCGTCGAGCCGCAGCAGCCACCGACGATGTTGAGAAGCCCATCGCTGGCAAAGGCCTGCAATTGCGCCGCCATTTGCTCGGGCGTCTGGTCATAGGCGCCCATTTCATTGGGCAGGCCCGCATTGGGATAGGCGCAGATGAATGTGTCCGCCACGCCCGAAAGCTCGGCAATGTGGTCGCGCATCAAATCAGCGCCCAAGGCGCAGTTGAGCCCGATGGTGATGGGGTTGGCGTGGCGCACCGAATACCAGAATGCCGTCGGGGTCTGGCCCGAAAGTGTCCGGCCCGACAGATCGGTGATGGTGCCCGAGATCATCATCGGCACATCGATGCCGCGTTCCTCGAACAGCCTCTGAGCGGCAAAGATACCGGCCTTGGTGTTGAGCGTGTCGGTAATCGTTTCGAACAGCAGCAGGTCCGCACCGGCATCCACCAGCCCGCGAATGGCCTCACCATACGCTACGACCAGTTCGTCGAAGGTAATGGCGCGATGGCCAGGGCTGTTGACGTCCGTTGACATGGACGAGGTCTTGTTGGTCGGCCCCAGGGCGCCGGCCACGAAGCGGCGGCGGCCATCCTGGGCCTCGGCGCGCAAGGCCGCGCGCCGCGCCACCATCACTCCCTGATAGTTGATGTCATAGACCGCTTCCTCGCAGGCGTAGTCTGCCTGTGCCACTGAGGTGGCCGAGAAGGTATTGGTCTCCACGATATCGGCGCCGGCCAGATAATATTCGAGGTGAATATCCTCGATCATCTGCGGCTCGGTGATGACGAGGAGGTCGTTATTGCCCTTGAGCGGGTGGCTCCAGCCCTTGAAGCGCTCACCCTGGAAATTCTCCTCGGTGAGCCCCAACCGCTGGATCATCGTCCCCATGGCACCGTCAAGGATCAGTATGCGTTCGGCCATGGCGCTTTTGAGCGCGGCGTGCACGTCCGCCCAATCGGGAATGACAGCGCCATCGGTGATCTGGTCAGGGGAGGAGCTCATCGCCGTCCTCACTTTCATAGAGTTGCGGCACAAACGGGCGCCGCGTCATCACATAAAGATATCTTTATATCAGTCAAGCGACAAGGCATGGCTTTGCGCTTTCCGGACGGTTTGACGAAAATGCCATGCAAGCCGCTAACATCTCATTGGTCTTAACCGCTCCTAAACCAGAAACTTGTTCCTTTCTGTAATCCGGGATGCGGGGCAGCTATGCTCACGCGCAAGAGTGTGTGTTTCAAAGAGTATTGCGTACCGTGACGACCTCCTGGCGCAGCGCCGTCCGTATCATGGCCCTTTCGGCACTAATCGTTCCGACGATCGCCGCCTGCGCGACCGGGGGAGGGCTCGGCGCCACGGTCAAGCGCGCGGCCTTCTCATCCAGCGAATATGGCGTTGCGGTGTCGCCGCGCGTCACCTCCAACCCCAATCCCCCCAGGGGCGGCGGTCGCCACCAGATCGGCAAGCCCTATACGGTGCGCGGCAAGACCTATGTGCCGCAGCATGATCCGGGCTATTCGGCGTCCGGTTCAGCCTCCTGGTATGGCTCCGACTTCCATGGCCGCCGCACCGCCAATGGCGAAATTTTTTCGGCCAATGCCATCACGGCGGCGCATCCGACCCTGCCGTTGCCCTCCTATGTCCGCGTCACCAATACCGATAATGGCCGTTCGCTGATCGTGCGCGTCAATGATCGCGGCCCTTATGTCGCCGGCCGCATCATCGACCTGTCGCATCAGGCCGCCGCCATGCTGGGCTATGTCAACAAGGGCTCGACCAGCGTCCATGTGCAATATGTGGGGCAGGCGCCGCTGGAAGGGGACGACACCCGCATGCTGGTCGCCAGCTATTCCGGCCCGGCCGACTATGACACCGGCCCGATCCGCGTTGCCAGTTCTGGCGGCAGTCAGAGCAATCGCAGCCTGGTCGGCATGACCACCAATTTCATTTCAGGCCTTTTCTCCTACGCGGACACCACCGCCCTGGAGGCCGATGCCGCCATCGGCTCGGCACATGAAGCGGCCAATGCCATGGCGGGTGGTAATGCCGGTCTCGCGGCCTGGGCCAACTCCGTCGATGCGGATAGTCGCGCCATTACGCTGGCTTTGGGTGTCTTTGCTGACCCCGCGAATGCCGCCGAATTGGCCCGGCAATTTGCTCTGCTTGGCGCCGTGACCGAAGAACCGGTCTCGATCAATAATGGCCCGGCCACCAAGCTGACGCTGACTCACCTCAAGCCCGGGGCGACATCACAAGACGCGCTCACACTTGCGCGAGAGCTTGGCCTTCCCGACGCAATTCTCTATTAATTGCGACGATCGTGCGGCCGGGGGAGTTCGGCCCATGAATATGAGACGCAAGGGAAATGTCCGTGAGAGTGCTGATCGCTATCGCTGCTTTTCTGGCCTTTGCCGGATCGGTCGCTGCACAGGCTGACTTCGACACCAAGGCGCAGTTCGCGGTGCTGATGGACTACGAGTCCGGCACGGTAATCTTCCAGAAAGACGCTGACGCCGCGCTGGAGCCGGCCTCGATGGCCAAGCTGATGACGCTGGCAGTGGTATTCAATGAGATCAGAGCGGGGCGGACCAGTCTCGATGACGAGTTCTTCGTCTCCGAACATGCATGGCGCACCGGCGGCGCCGCATCGGGCGGCTCGACCATGTTCGCGGAACTCAATTCGCAGATCCGCGTCGAGGAGCTGGTGCGTTCGGTCATCATCCAGTCCGGCAATGATGCGGCCATCATCCTGGCCGAGGGCATTGCTGGCTCCGAAGGCACCTTTGCGCTGATGATGAACGAGCTGGCCGACGATATCGGACTAGAGGGATCACAGTTCACCAATCCAACCGGCTTGCCGGACCCGGACATGTATTCCAGCGCTCGGGACCTGGCTGAACTGGGCCGCTACCTGATCCGCGAATTCCCCGAATACTATCATTATTTCTCTGAGCCCTCGATGGAGTGGAACGGTATCAACCAGGCCAATCGCAACTCGCTGGTGGAAATGGGCATAGGGGTCGACGGCCTGAAGACCGGCCATACCGAGGCCGCCGGCTATGGCTCGGTGACATCAACCGACCAGGGCGATCGCCGCCTGATCGCAGTCGTTCATGGCCTGACCTCGATGCGGGAACGCACCGAGGAAGCCCGAAAACTGTTGACTTGGGGCGCACGCGCCTTCGAGCGCTTCACGCCTTATGCCGACGGTCAGGTGGTCGCATTCGCCGATGTCTATGGTGGGGCCAGCCCCAATGTCGGACTGGTCGGAAGCGGTGAAATCGCGCTCTACCTGCCGCGCGGATCACGACAATGCCTGTCGGCAACAGTCAACTACCACGCCCCGCTCCTACCACCGGTCAACGCCGGCGACAGAATTGGGGAATTGCGGGTCTATTGTAACGATCAGCTCGTGCAGTCTGCGCCCCTCTATGCTGCTGAGAGCGTCGGGCAGGGCGATCTGGTTCGCCGGGCGACGGATGCGCTCAAGCAATTGGCGCTGGGCTGGCTTTGAGAGCTGGCGCCGCTGTGCATTCTGATGGCTTCCCAACCCATCCAGCCGTCACCCTCGGGCTCGACCCGAGGGCTCTTCACTTGACGACCGCGCCAGAAGTACATAGCCCTCGGGTCTAGCCCGAGGGTCACGCGCGGTGGGCGTTGCTTGGCTAGTGCATGGAATACAGGACAATGTTGCACCACGTGCCAACAACCGACACCAGACCGGCCCGATTCATCACCTTTGAAGGCGGAGAAGGTGTTGGCAAGTCCACGCAGGTGCGGCGACTGCTGAACAATCTGAGCCACCACGCCGTCGAGGCGGTGCGCACCCGCGAGCCCGGCGGCACGCCCAAGGCCGAAGCCATCCGCTCCTTCATCCTGCAGGGGCGCTCGGAAATCTGGGGCGCTGGCGCCGAGGCGGTGCTGTTCGCCGCCGCACGGCTCGACCATGTCAGCCAGCTCATCGCCCCCAATCTCGCCAAGGGAACCTGGGTCATTTCCGATCGCTTCTGCGATTCCACCCGCGCCTATCAGGGCCTGACCGGAGGGGTGAATGACCGGCTGATCGATGCGCTGGAAAATCTCGCCCTGGATGGCCATACCCCCGACCTTACCATCGTGCTCGATATGGACCCGGAAGTGGCCTTTCGCCGGGTCGAACAACGCGCGGTGGAAGACGGCCTGCAGCTGACCGGCGACCGCTTCGAAAAGGAAGAGCTCGACTGGCACCAGCGCCTGCGCGAGAACTTCCTGGATATTGCCCGCAACAACGCAGATCGCTGCGTCGTCATTTCCGCAGAACAGGACGAGGAAAAGCTGGAGGACGCCATCTGGGAGGCTGTCAGTTCCCGCTTCCCCGAATTGCAGGGCAGGCCGGTCCCGTGACCGATCCCACTGCCCTCCCGGATCTGCCGCTGCCCGAAGTGCGGCAGAAAGCCATTGGCCATGACACAGCCCGCAATGCCGTGCTTGCCCAATTGGCAGATCGCCGCCTGCCTGGCGCATTTCTGCTCCATGGGCCGCAGGGCATCGGCAAAGCGACGCTTGCCTTCGAGCTAGCCGCCTCGATCCAGACGGCCACAGGCGACGAGGACGCGCACCGGGTCCGTGAGCAGGTGGCGGCCCTGTCGCACCCCAATCTGTCGGTCCTGCGCCGCCGCCCCAAGGATTCCAAGGGCTATTACACCGTCATCCGCGTCGAGGATGTGCGCGAACTGCGCGACGGACTGCACCACACAAGGGGCAGGGCAGGGCACCGCGTCGCCATTCTCGACAGCATCGACGACTGCAATGCCAATGCGGCCAATGCTCTGCTCAAGACCCTCGAAGAGCCACCAGCCGACACCACCTTCTTCCTGGTTTCGCACCGGCCCGGGCAGTTGCTGCCCACCATCCGCTCGCGCTGCCACACCCTTGCCTTGCGGCCGCTCGCCGATGCGGATGTTGCCAGCATTGTTAAAGGCAGCCTGCCGGAGCTGGATCAGGCGGCGCTTGAGCGCGCCATCCAGCTGGCCGGCGGGCGTCCGCGCCGCGCCTTCGAAACGCTGGCCCTGGCTGAAAATTCACCCGTTGGCGCGCTGCTGTTGTGGCTGCGCCAGCCCGAGGCGGCGCCGGTGGCCGCAGGCCTGCAACTGGCCGATGCCCTGGGCAGCGATCCGCAGGGAGCGGACCTGTCCTTTGGCCGCGAAATCCTCAGTGACTGGCTGGCCGGTGAAATGCGCGAGGCGGCCATGCAACCGGGGGCGCGCAGGCGGCTTGCCTCGGCAACCGAGCTATGGGAGAAGGCAGGCGCACTTATGGGCGAAGCCGACAGCGTCAACCTCGATATGAAGCAGACGCTGGTGGTCATCTTCGATGCCATAAGGAAGCACTGCGCCCTCATCGCCAATCCCGCCGAGCCAGCATGACCGCCAAGCCCTTCTACGTCACCACCGCGATCTCCTATCCCAATGGCGCGCCCCATATCGGCCACGCCTATGAGATGATCGCGACCGACGCCATCGCCCGCTGGAAGCGGCTGGAAGGCCGAGAGGTCTATTTCCTCACCGGCACGGATGAACACGGCATAAAGATGGTGCAGACGGCAGCCAAGGAAGGCATTCCCGTGCGCGACCTGGCCGACCGCAATGCCGGCGCCTTTCTCAAGCTCGCTGGCGAGTTGAACCTCTCCAACGACGACTTTATCCGCACCACCGAGCCGCGCCACTACGAAGCCTCGCAAGCCATCTGGAAGAAGATGGCCGCCAGCCACAATGGCGATATCTTCCAGTCCACTTACAAGGGCTGGTACTCGGTTCGCGACGAAGCCTATTTTGACGAAGACGAGCTGTCCGAGAAGAACGGCAAGCGCTTTGCACCGTCTGGCGCCGAGGTTGAATGGGTCGAGGAGCCGACCTATTTCTTCCGCCTCTCGGCCTATCAGCAGAAACTGCTGGACCTCTACGAGGCCAATCCCGATTTCATCGCTCCCAAGGAGCGCCGCAATGAGATCATTTCCTTCGTAAAAAGCGGCCTCAAGGACCTTTCAATCTCCCGCACCACCTTTGAATGGGGGGTGCCGGTACCCGACGCACCGGGCCACGTGATGTATGTCTGGGTCGATGCCCTGACCAATTACATCACCGGCCTAGGCTATCCGGATGAGCAGAGCGAGCTGTTCAGGAAGTTCTGGCCGGCGGACCTCCACGTCGTGGGCAAGGACATCATCCGTTTCCACACCGTCTATTGGCCCGCCTTCTTGATGAGCGCCGGCATCGAGGTGCAACACCGCGTCTTCGCCCACGGCTTCCTGACCGTTGATGGCCAGAAGATGAGCAAGTCGCTTGGCAATGTCATCGACCCGTTCCATCTGGTCGAGACCTTCGGGCCCGACGCGGTGCGCTATTTCCTCCTGCGCGAAGTGTCGTTCGGCAATGACGGTGACTACAGTCACGAAAAGCTGGTCAACCGCGTGAATGCAGACCTTGCAAATAATCTGGGCAATCTGGCGCAGCGCTCGCTTTCGATGATCAACAAGAACTGCGAAGCAAAGATACCCGAACTGGGTGCTTTGACCGACGCCGATGACGCGATTATCGTCGAAGTCACCGAGGCGCTAGCCGACGCGCAAAAGGCCATGGACCAGCAACTGATCCATGAAGCCACCGGTGCCATCATCGGAGCGCTGAGTTCGGCCAACAATTATTTCGCAGGCCAGGAGCCCTGGGCGCTGAAAAAGACCGATCCGGCCCGCATGGCCACTGTTCTTTATGTGACGGCCGACACGGTTCGCCGGCTCGCTATTCCCATGCAGGCCTTTGTACCGGCCTCGGCCGCAAAGCTGCTCGACCAGTTGGCCGTGCCCGCAGACCAGCGCGGCCTGGATGCGGCAATGCAATCAAATGCCCTCGTGACTGGCACCGAACTGCCGGTGCCACAGGGCGTCTTCGCGCGTGTAGAAAAGCCGGCTGAGTGACATGCTGATCGACAGCCATTGCCATCTCGATTTCGAGGCGCTGTCCGCTGACCTGGATGGCGTAATGGCGCGAGCCGAGGCGGCCGGGGTCACCGGCATGGTGACGATATCCACAAGGGTGGAAAACTTTTCCACATATGCTGGGCTCGCGGAACGATATGGGAACGTCTGGTGCTCGGTCGGCACCCACCCGCACAACGCCCATGAAGAACTGCATATTGAGACGGATGATCTTGTCCGGCTAAGTGCCCATCCGCGTTGCGTTGCCATCGGCGAGGCGGGCCTCGACTACTTCTACGATAATGCCCCGCGCGAGGCCCAGGCCACCGGCTTGCGGCGCCACATCGCAGCGGCCCGTTTGACAGGTCTTCCACTGGTTATCCACAGCCGCCAGGCCGATGAAGACATGGCGGCGATCCTTGAAGAAGAGGCCGGGCAGGGGGGCTTCCCCTTCGTCCTGCACTGCTTCACTGCCGGCATGGACTTGGCGCAGCGCGCCCTGGCGCTCGGCGGCTACGTGTCCTTCTCGGGGATCATCACCTTCAAGAATGCCGAAGAAATTCGCGACGTCGCCAGGATCGTGCCCGCCGACCGCTATCTGGTCGAGACCGACGCGCCATATCTGGCACCGATCCCGCATCGCGGCCACTCCAACGAACCGAGCTATGTGCGGCACACGGCGGAAAAACTGGCTGAGGTGCGCGGCATCACACTTGAACAGCTCGGCCGCGAATCCACCGCCAATTTCGGGCGCCTGTTCTCGAAAACCGGCATCAGTTGACGCATGGCGGCACCGGACCGGATCATAGCGACCATTCTGGGCTGCGGGTCCTCCGGCGGCGTACCACGCATCGGCAATGACTGGGGCGCCTGCGACCCGAATGAGCCACGCAATCGCCGCCGCCGCTGTTCGTTGCTGATCGAAGGCTGGCGGGACGGCATTCCCGATCCCACGCGCGTCCTGATCGATACCGGCGCGGATCTGCGCGAACAGATGCTCGACGCCAAAGTGGACCGCGTCGATGCCGTGCTCTTCACCCATGAGCATGCCGACCATACCCATGGCATCGACGACCTGCGGGTGCTGGCGCTGCACAATCGCCGCCGCGTCGACGTCTATTTCTCGGCAGGATGCGGCGCGCGGCTGCGCGAGGCCTTCGGCTATTGCTTTTCGACGCCGCCGGGCAGTTCCTATCCGCCGATCCTCAATGCCCACGAAATCGCCGACGGCCAGGCCGTGGAGGTCAGTGGTCCCGGCGGCACGTTGGCGCTGCTGGCCTTCGACCTGGTCCATGGCGACATCAATGCCTTGGGCTACCGCATCGGCGGCGTGGCTTATTGCTGCGATCTCTCGGCGGTGCCGCCAAGCGCTCACGAGGCATTGAGCGGGCTCGACACCTGGATTGTCGATGCACTGCGTCCCACGCCGCATCCCAGCCATCTGAGCCTGCCAGAGACCCTGGACCTGATCGAACGTTTTGCGCCGCACCAGGCCATACTGACCAACATGCACATCGACCTCGATTATCGCGGCACAGATGCCGAGACGCCTTCAAACGTCACGCCTGCCTATGACGGAATGCAGATCGATGTCACAACCGGGCGCATTCTCAACCGCTAGGACGCAGCGAAGCGCCGAAAGCCTCGGATTTCCGAGGATTTCTAACCTACAAAAGTTCCATAATATATATTATGCGAAATAGAGATTGAGCATTTTGTGTGTGCGCCAGTCTCTCTGAAGTTGGCAATGTCTCGCTTCAGCAGCCCTGGGACCTCCCCCTGTGGTTCGCTCGCCCAGGCTCTTTGAGTTGCGGCTACGCTTGCTGGACTTCAGCAGCGTCGGACCTCACCGCACCCAGTTCCAGTTGCCGGATGAGTCGGGCCATCAGCGCATCGGTCAATTCGGCGCTCCGAACCACCCCGCCGAGGACCGTCTCAATATCCGGTGGCGGCGCCGGCGGTGGCTCCGCCGCGCCGTCCTTTATCGGTGTCAGGCGCCGGACGGCCTCCACGCGCTCCCTCACCGTCGGATCGAGATCTGGATCATCGAGATCGATGGGATCGAGCACGTCGATCATCCGGCGGCCGATCATGACTTCATCCCGGGAGAAATATCCGTCCTCTGCGGCGCCTGGCAGTGCGGCAAAGCCGTGCTGGGGAATGTCCCCTTCATCCAGGGCCTGGGCGAATTGCAGCGCCCTCTCGGCGTCAAACTCCTCCCGGCTCAGGAGACCATCGCCATCAAGGTCGGCCCGCTCAAACAATGCATCGACAGCCGCCCTATCGTCGGCCATGCGCTCATCGCGGCTTGCAGCCTTGTATTCCTGCACGGACAGCAGGCTCGCCATGGTCGCGGGCGCCATTGTCACCACGCTGAATTCGGCCAGGGACAATTGGTCATCGTTATCCTGATCGTGCCGGCTCACCACGCCCCGGGCAACGTCAGGATCAGCGCTGCCTGGCAGCAGCCCGGCGATTTCCTCGGCACTGACAACATTGTTCCGGTCGGCGTCTGCTCTCTGGAACAGCCGGGCCAGCAAGTCTGGTCCAAAGGGCCCGCTACCAATGGCGCTGTCGGTCATAATCCGCTCCCGGCTGATCAATGCACATAAGTTCATCTGCAATTGTCATGCCAGTTCGGGGCCGCAGAAATCCTATAAAATTCAAACGCAGCAACCCGTTAGAACCTCCCGACCTGACACTTGCGCGGCAAGTTCTGCCTGTTGGCGGGCAGAAACGCCCTGCCCATGGGCGCAAGGCAGGCTATGGTTCACCACCGATTCTGCCCCAATACGAGCCTTGCCATGCAGCCATCCCGCGACATATCCCGCCTGATCGAAATCATGGCGGCGCTCCGCAATCCCGATGGCGGCTGCCCCTGGGATCTGGAGCAGGATTTCCGCTCTATCCGCCACTACACCATCGAAGAAGCCTATGAGGTGGCCGACGCCATCGAGCGCGAGGATTTCTCCGATCTGCGCGATGAATTGGGGGACCTGCTGTTGCAGCCCATCTACCACGCCCAGATGGCCAGCGAGATCGGCAAGTTCGATATTGGAGATGTCGTGCAGGCAATCACCGAAAAACTGATCCGCCGACATCCGCATGTCTTTGGCGATGTGGTCGCCGACGGGGCCGATGATGCCCAGAACCGCTGGGAAGCCATCAAGGCCGGCGAACGCGCTGCCAAGGCCGAGCGCAAGGGCGACGTCGAACCCTCGATCCTCGATGATGTGCCCCAGGTGCTCCCTGCCCTGGCCCGGGCAGAAAAACTCACCAAGCGGGCCGCAAAGGTGGGTTTCGACTGGCCCGACCTGCCCGCGGTTCGCACCAAGGTCGCCGAGGAACTGGCGGAAGTGGCCGAGGCGGAGTTGTCAGGCGACGAGGATGCCCTCCGCGAGGAAATCGGTGATCTTCTCTTTGCCGTGGCCAATCTGGCCCGCAAGGCGGGTATTGACCCGGAAGCCGCGCTACGCGACGCCAATGCCAAGTTCACCCGCCGGTTTCACTATGTCGAGGCGCGCTGTCGGGAGGACGAGATCGAGGCCGCATCGGCCGGGCTGGAGCGCCTGGATGGCTACTGGAACGAAATCCGCGCCAGCGACAAGCGCTAGAGGTCCGACAGCGCGATCCGGCCGTTGAAGCGCTCGAGAAAGGCCGACCGGTGGCGCGGGTCGACACGCACGACATAGTCGGATCCCTTTTCGGTTGGCTCATCGCGCGAAATGACTTCGGCATTGTTGTGTAGCCAGCCGATATCGCTGCCGGCGCTGTGCGGAACATGCACGTGATAGGTACGGCTCTGCTCGCCCAGCGTCTTCTCGATGGCCAGCTTCAGCGCGTCCAGCCCCTGCCCGGTATGGGCCGAGACCGGCATCGTGGCGAGGACCTTGCCGGCCGGGGCAGCGGCGGCCAAGGCCAGGGCGGGCTCGTCGAGCAGGTCGATCTTGTTCCAGACCTCGATGATCGGCGTGGCCTCGGATGACACGCCAAGCTCTTCGAGCACGGTGAGGACGTCCTGGGCTTGCGCGGCATGATCGGGATTGGCGATATCGCGCACATGCAGGATGATATCGGCGTCCAGCACCTCTTCGAGCGTGGCGCGGAACGCAGCCACCAGGTCGTGCGGCAAATCAGCAACGAAGCCCACGGTATCGCTCAGCATCACTTCGCGGCCATGCGGCAATTCGATCTTGCGCACCGTGGTGTCAAGCGTGGCGAAGAGCAGGTCCTCGGCAAACACCCCTGCCCCGGTCAATGTATTGAAAATACTGGATTTTCCGGCATTGGTATAGCCGACGAGGGCCACCACCGGGATCAGCGCCTTGGTGCGTTGCCGCCGCTGCTGCTCTCGGGTCTTCCTGACCTTGTCCAGCCGGTCCTCCAGCAGCACGATGCGCTCGGTGATCTGGCGGCGGTCGCTTTCGATCTGTGTTTCGCCGGGGCCGCCCATGAAGCCGGTGCCCCCGCTGCCGCGTTGGCGTTCAAGGTGGGTCCAGGAGCGAACGAGACGCCCCTTCTGGTAATTTAGATGCGCCAGTTCGACCTGCAGCACGCCCTCGCGGGTTGCTGCCCGTTCCCCGAAGATTTCGAGGATCAGCGCCGTGCGGTCAAGCACCTTCGTACCGGTCTCGCGTTCCAGATTGCGCTGCTGGATGGGTGTGAGCGCCGCATCGACCAGCAGCAGCTCAATCTGCTCGGCCTTGACTTTTTCGGCCAGTGTCGCGACGTGGCCGGCCCCGATATAGGTGGCCGGGCGGATCTCGCGGACCTTGACCACTTCGGAAAAAACGATATCGAGCCGGATGGCACCCGCCAGGCCTTCGAACTCGGCCTGCCGCGCCTCAATGCTGTGATAGGACGACTTTCCGCGAACATCGGGACAAACCAGCCCCGTTCGCGTCGGCTGCTCCTGCCGATCGATATAAGGCTTCGGGCCACCGGGAAAGGCGCCCGCCTCGTCGTTAAATTCGTCCATATATGCGGTCAGTCGTGATCGTTGTTCTGCTCGGGGTCGAACAGTTGGATCGGCGCGCCGGGCATGATGGTTGAGATGGCGTGCTTATAGACCAGTTGCGACTGCGCGTCACGGCGCAAAAGCAGGCAGAAATTGTCGAACCAGGTAATGACGCCTTGCAACTTCACGCCGTTCACCAGGAAAATGGTGACCGGCACTTTCTGCTTGCGAACATGGTTCAGGAAGGAATCCTGCAGGTTTTGCTGCTTTTCGCTGGGCATTTAGGCCTCTTTGCCGCGGCTTGTATGTCGCTGTTGTTCCGCAATGACTTGCGTCCGGACTTCGAAGGACTGCCGCCCAGCCCCAAAGCCCGAATTATCATATGAAATGCACTATGGCACAAATGTGCCGAACTGCCTACCGCCCTCATTGCATGGCAGGGCGACATTTTCATAGCATTTTCAGAGACCGAGCGACTTTATCTTGCGATGCAACGCGCTGCGCTCCATACCGACGAACTCCGCGGTTTTGGATATATTACCACCAAACCGCTCGATCTGCGCCAGCAGGTACTGGCGCTCGAACACCTCCCTGGCCTCCCTTAGCGGCAGGCTCATCAGATGCGCCGAGGCGTCCGTGTCGCCCACCGTGGGCAGCACCTCGCCAATGTCGGACGGCAGCATGGTGGCGGTGAGCACGCCATTGTCGGGCTGCTGGTCCTTCATCAGGATCAGGAGGCGCTCCAGCGAATTGCGCAACTGGCGGGCATTGCCCGGCCATTCCTGCGCCTGCAGCACCGCCATGGCGTCGTCTCCCACGATCAGGCGCTGCAGATTGTGCATGCGGCAGACCTGTTCGATGAACACCGCGACAAGGGGCGGCACATCCTCGCGTCGTTCACGCAGCGGTGTCAGCGGCAGCGGCACGATGGACAGGCGATGAAACAGGTCCGACCTGAACTCGCCGGCCTCGACCTGGGCCGCTACGTTTTGTGAACTTGAAGAGATGATGCGCACGTCGATCGGAACCGCCTGGGTGCCGCCGACACGGTTGAACCGGTTTTCCACCAGCGTGCGCAGCAGCGACGTCTGCACCTGCTGAGGCAGCGTTGTGACTTCCGAAAGGTAGAGCGTGCCGCCATGGGCCCGCTCCAGCGCCCCCACTTCCATCTTCAGCATCCCGGTCTTGTCACGCGCTTCGCGCCCGAACAGCACCACCGGTACTTCGTCGGGCGCGTAGAGTGAGGCGTTGATCTCGACAAAGGGGGCATTGGCGCGCGGGCTGCGCTGGTGGATCTGGCGCGCGACCAGGCCCTTGCCGGTGCCCGAGGGTCCGGAAATGAAGATGCGCGAATTGGTCGGCGCCGATTTTTCGATCACGGCGCGAATCTGCTGCAGGGCTGGAGACGTCCCCACCATCTCGACGCTTTTGCTGGCTGAACGCTCCTTGAGTTCGGCCACCTCGTTGCGTAGGCGCGTCGCCTCCATCGCCCGTTGCGTCACATGCAGCAGCCGGTCGATCTTGAAGGGCTTTTCGATATAGTCATAGGCGCCGCGCCGGATGGCCGACACGGCCGTCTCGACATTGCCATGGCCCGAGATCATCACCACCGGCATGTCGGGGTGCTGGGTCTGGAACACGTCAAGCAATTGCAGCCCATCGAGGCGCGAGCCCTGCATCCAGATGTCGAGGAACACCAGGCTGGGCCGCCGCCGCGCGATTTCGTTGAGGCCGCTATCGGCATCATGCGCCTGCCTTGCCTCATAGCCCTCGTCTTCGAGGATACCCGCAATCAGGTCGCGGATATCATCTTCGTCATCGATAATAAGGATGTCTAAAGCCATTTACTTCTGAACAACCGCCGAAAAATGCGGCTCCTCCTCTTGGGCAGGGTTTTCGTCCGCCGCCGCGGTTTCTGCCTCGATTGTGCTCATTGCAGGGGAATGCAAAGGAAGCGTGAAGGTCACGCATGCCCCCACCCTGCCCTGCAGATCAGGTTCGGCATCGATCAGTTCAACGATCCCGCCATGCTGTTCGATGATGCGCGCAACAATGGCCAGTCCGAGGCCCGTGCCCTTGTCCCGCGTCGTCATATAGGGTTCGAGCAGCCTTTGTCGGTTTTCCGGCGGCCAGCCCTTGCCATTGTCCGAGACCGAGACGCGCGCGTGATTGCCTTCCACATGCGCTTCCACCGTGATTGTTGGCTGCCAGTCTGCCGACAGCGCTATTCCCTCGAAGGCCTCCACGGCATTTTTGATCAGGTTTGTGAGGGACTGGGCCACCAGCCGCGCGTCGAACCAGGCATTGATCGGGTCTTCGGGCAGCAGAGTAACGATATTGACTTCGGGCAGCCGCACGCTTTCGAGGAACACCGCCTGGCGGACTGTATCGCTGAGATCGGCTGATTCCGGCGCCGATTCCGGCATGCGCGCGAATGCCGAGAATTCATCCACCATCCGGCCGATATCGCCGACCTGGCGCACAATGGTGTTGATGCATTTGTCGAAGACCTCCCGGTCGTCCTCCAGCTTGCTTCCATAGCGGCGGCGCAGCCGTTCGGCCGAGAGCTGGATGGGCGTGAGCGGGTTCTTGATCTCATGGGCGATACGGCGCGCCACATCCGCCCAGGCACTCGTGCGCTGCGCTGATTCGAGATCGGTAATGTCATCGAAGGTCAGCACATAGCCCTTGGATTCGGTGATCGAGCCCTCGCGGGTCAATTGCACCTGGTAGATGCGGCGGTCGGTTTCATTACCCAAGTGTATCTGGTCTCGAACCTGCCCGCGTCGCGCCGAACGCGCTTTGTCCAGTGTCGGTCCGATCTCGGGCATGATCTCGTCCATGGGCTCGCCCATGAGCTCGATTTCAGTTCGCCCCAGCATTTCGCAAGCCCGGGCATTGACCAGGGTCACCGCGCCATAGGGGTCAAGGCCGATAATGCCGGCCGACACGCCTTCCACCACCGCCTCGGTGAACTGGCGGCGCTTTTCATTGACCTCATTGGCCTTGAGCAGGTCGAGCCGCTGCGACTTGAGTTGCAGGGTCATGCGGTTGAAGCCGTTGGACAGGTCCCGCAGGTCACCCCTGCCCTCCTGCACCGGCACCTGCACGTCAAGGTCGCCGGCGCTGACCCGGCGCGAAGCGATCATCAGGTTCCGGATCGGGTCGACAAAGCGGTTGGCCAGCGCAATGCCGATCCACAGCGCTGCCAGCAACAGCACCACTGCAAGCCCGACATACATGATGGTAAAGGTAATCTGGAACACCAGACGATTAGACGCATATTCCCGATATTCCGTTATATTTTCGTCAGTTAGACGCATATATTCAAGCACTTCCGCATCCACGGGCCGCGCGACGAACAGATAGGTCTCCTCATAGTTCCGCAGCTTGATCACGGAGCCCACAAACTGGGTTGCGCCGGGAGCGATGGGTGTCGGAATGCCCTCGACAACGCCATCGGTCACACCCGCCGGAAGCTTGGGAAAGGAACCCGCGACATTGATCTGCGCGCGCATCAAGGTCTCGCCGGCGCGGTCGATCAGGGATGTGAAGGGGAGCGAGCGGGTGACTGCCAATGCGGTCAGGATGCGCTCGAAGCGTTCCGGCTCGTTCTCATAGGTGGCGCGGGCCTGCTCCAACTCGGTCGCCACCCAGATGATGTCGTCGCGCAGCACCTGGGCATGTTCGAGCATGTAGGAGCGCGCGACGAGGCGTGAGCTTTCCACCATGGCCCGGGTCCGCTCGGAGAACCATTGGTCCAGCCCCTGGTTGAGCGCGATGGTGGCCACCACGGCCACGAGGGCGGCCGGCACCGCCGCCACGAAGGCAAACATGGCCACCATGCGGATCTGGAGGCCCGCTCCGGGCACACCGCGCAATCGCGCCTGGAACAGCAGTACCGCCTCGGTCACAACCAGGGCGATCACCAGCAGCACCAGTAGCCCCGTCACGATCCAGATCACTGTCCAGATGGCCGGCGAAGGCTCGATCGTGGTGATGCCCGACAGGATCAGGAAGGACACCGAAGACATCAGCACCGAGGCAAAGACGACGAGGAACCCCAGCACGCGCAAAGACTGGTTCTGCCTTATGCGCGAGAACCGGCGCGGCCCGGACCGGGACTCGGTCGCGGATTCGTCGCGCTGTTGGTCATCGGTTAAGACCAAATCGGCCATGGACTGCCTAGTTTCCCCCGCTTTGCTGGCTTTGCCCGGCCGCCTTTGGGTGGGCCGGCAAGTGTCATCTAGGTGCAAAGCCAACAGGAAAGCGAAGCCTGACCCAATTCAGGCGACCCTTCAAGACAATTGTTGCCAAAATGTGACACTCCGTGGCGCTGAGAAACGGTCCAGTGGACCGTTTTCCGCCACGGAGGCCATGAGAGCTACGCTCGAATGGCGGCCTCGACCCGCTACGCGGGTAAAATCGCTCCAGTGAAGCGATTTTAGGGTCTGGGGCCCGAAGAGCTACGCTCGCAGGGCATGCTCCATGCCGTGAGCACCTAACTACAATGGGCTTAGCGCCGCCTAAGCAACCGCGCTACCCGCCCCGACGGCTGTGCTTGACGATCTCGATGCTATGCGTGCGGATCTTCTTGCGCAGCGTATTGCGGTTGAGCCCGAGCAGGTCTGCCGCCTTGATCTGGTTTCCGCCACAGGCGTTGAGGGCCATGGCGATCAGCGGCGCCTCGACCTTGTCGATCACCCGCTGATACATGCCCGGCGGCGGCAGGTTGGGCTCATGCTCGCGCAGCAGCTGCCCCACATGGGTTTCGACCGCCATGGATATGTCCATCGGGCCCGACGCGGTGCTGACCGAGGACCGGTCGACGATGTTGAGCTCGTTCTGTACGATCTCGGACGAAATCTGTTCGTCGGCATAGAGCGCCGACAACCGCCGCACCAGGTTTTCCAGCTCGCGGATATTGCCCGGCCAATTGTAGTTCTGCATCAGCCGGATGGCTTCGGGCGAGATGGTCTTGGATGGCTCCCCTTCGCGTTGCGCCAGGCGCAGGAAGTGCTGCACAAGATCGGTGATGTCATCGATGCGTTCGCGCAGTGGCGGCAGGCGGATGGGCACCACATTGAGGCGGTAGTAGAGATCCTCGCGGAACAGGCCCTGCCGGATCATCTGGCTGAGATCGCGGTGCGTGGCGGCAACGATGCGCACATTGGTCTTGATGGCGTTTCGCCCCCCGACCATGGTGTATTCGCCTTCCTGCAGCACGCGCAGAAGGCGTGTCTGCGCGTCCATCGGCATATCGCCGATTTCGTCGAGGAACAGCGTGCCGCCCTCGGCCTGCTCGAACCGGCCAGAAGAGCGGGAATTGGCGCCGGTAAAGGCGCCCTTCTCATGGCCAAAGAGTTCTGCCTCGATCAGGTCGCGCGGGATAGCGGCCATGTTGATGGCGACGAACGGCCCGTTACGGCGCTTGCCAAAGTCGTGCAGCGCCCTCGCCACCAGTTCCTTGCCGGTGCCGCTCTCGCCGGTGATCATCACCGTGAGATCGGTCTGCATCAGCCGCGCCAGCGCCCGATAAATGTCCTGCATGGCGGTGGAGCGACCCACCAGCGGCATGGTTTCGCCCGGCTCCTCGGCCTTGCGCTCGGCATTGGTGGGCTTCTTGGCGTCGGCCAGGGCACGCGCCACCACCGAGAGCACCTCGGTGATGTCAAAGGGTTTTGGCAGATATTCATAGGCGCCCACTTCCGAGGCGCGAATGGCCGTCATGAAGGTGTTCTGGGCACTCATCACGATCATCGGCAGCTCAGGTCGGAGCTTCTTGATCTTGGGCATCACCTCGAAGGCATTGCCATCGGGCATGGCCACGTCGGTGATAAGGATATCCCCTTCCCCGCGGCTGACCCAGTTCCACATGGTCGAGATGTTGCCCGTTGGCCGCACCTCGTACCCGGCCCGAGTTAGGGCTTGGTTGAGCACCATGCGGATAGCAGCATCGTCATCGGCAAGCAGAACGACATGGCTCATATGGTCGAACCCTCTTCGGCGTCGGCTGGGGTCTGGAAGGCACCGCTGGCCACAGGCAGCAGGATGCGGAAACGGGTGCGGCCGGGGCGGCTGTCGCAATCGATCACCCCGCCATGATCCCCCACGATCTTGGCAACCAGTGCCAGACCGAGCCCGGAACCATTGGTCTTGGTGGTGACGAAGGGATCGAACAGGAATGGCAGAATGTCGGGCGGCACGCCCGGACCATTGTCCTCAATGATGATCTCGAGCGGTAGCGAGATGCGCTCGGCCACGCCGGCCACGCTGATGCGAATGCCGGGCCGAAAGGCCGTTGTCAGCTTGATCTCAGGTTTTTGCGTTCTTTCAAGGACTTCCGAGGCATTCTTGATCAGGTTTAGAAACACCTGGATCAACTGGTCACGATTGCCAAAGACCGGCGGCAGCGACGGATCGTATTCCTCGTCGAATTTGATGCCGCGTGCCACCCCGTTGCGGGCCAGCAGTTTCACACGGTCGAGCACCACATGGATGTTGATCGGCTCACGTTCCATCGGGCGCTCGTCACCGAACACTTCCACACGATCGATCAGCCCGACGATGCGGTCCGTTTCCTCTCGGATCAGCCGGGCCAGCGGCACCTCATCTGAGGCCACCGACTGTTCGAGCAATTGCGCCGCACCCCGAATGCCCGAGAGCGGATTCTTGATTTCATGCGCCAGCATGGACGCCAGACCCGTCACCGAGCGCGCAGCACCACGAGATACCATCTGCCGGTCGATCTTGTCGGCCATGGTGCGTTCCTGGATCAGCACCGCAACCCGCCCATCCGTATCCGAAATCGGGCTGGCAAAGACGTCGGCGATACGTTCGTCGCCAAAGCGCGACGAACCGACCCGTACCCTGTATTCGGTCATCGGGGCCCGGCGCTGCAATACCGTCTCAACCAACGAAATGATCGGCGACCCAAAGGCGATGAGGTCGTCCAGCGTCTGGCGCGTGAGCACGCTGAGCGACGCGCCAAAAAACGCCTCGGCGGCATAATTGACGAACTGGATGCGGCGGGTCTCGTCCAGCACGAGAATCGGTTGCGGCAGCGCCTGCAACACCGCCCGCGCCGGCACCGAGTCCAAATCCATCAGAACTGCACTGCTCACGCCGCGGTCCTCCACTCACCAGAAAACAGGGTGCCGATCAGCGACAGCACCTCTTTGGTATTGTCATTGTCGAGCAGCGTCTTGCGGGTGGGTTTATCGAGCGCCAAACCTGCTGCATCCGCGTACCAGCCCAGATGCTTGCGGGCCGCCCTCAGTCCCACTTCCCGACCATAGTCGAGCAGCATCTCTTCATAATGCCGCTGCACCAGGGCCACCAGGTCAGCACCCTCGGGCGCGTTCTGCACCACCTGTCCGGCAAGCCCAGCGCCGATTTGCCCGACCCGCCAGGGCTGTCCCTGTGCACCCCGACCCAGCATCACGGCTGCCGCGCCAGACTGCTCCAGCGCTTGCCGCGCGCTGGCCAAATCGACAATGTCGCCGTTGATCACCACAGGCATGTCGACCGCCTCGACCACGCTGCGCACCAGCGACCAACGGGCATTGCCCTTGTAGAACTGCTGCCGTGTGCGCCCATGGACGCTGATCATCTGCGCCCCGGCGCTCACCGCCAGCCGCGCGATCTGCGCAGCATTGAGGCTGTCATCGTCCCAGCCCAGGCGCATCTTAACCGTCACCGGCTTGTTGGTGGCGCCGGCAACGGCCTCGACAATGGCCAGAGCCTGATCCGGAACCCGCATCAGCGCCGACCCGGCATAGCCATTGGTCACGCGCTTGGCCGGACAGCCGAAATTGATGTCGATGATGTCGGCGCCGGCAGCATCGGCAATGCGCGCGCCTTCCGCCATCCAGTGCGGCTCGCACCCGGCCAGTTGCACCATATGCGGCAGGCTGCCGGCACGTGTCAGCTTACGCACCATGCCTTCATGGCCGGTGGAGAGGGCCGAACTGGCGACCATTTCGGATACCACCATGCCGGCGCCAAAACGCTCGGCGATATCCCGAAACGGTCGGTCGGTAATACCCGCCATCGGCGCCAAAAAGGCGCAATTGCGAATGGCATGCCCCCCGATGCTCAATGCGCAGGCACTGTCGTTCAAAGAGTTGCCCCAGAAATGTTCAATTTGGCAATGATGCCCGCACAATAATCATTTTCATTGTGCACGCAACCGCTACCCGCTGTTGCAGCAGTGGAAACCAGCCCTGCTCTTGCCGCATGGCAGGGCGGCGGCTAGACCGTTAGCGAAGACGACAGTATCGGAGCGAAGTGCCTATATCGCCATGCGTGCAAAATCCATAGCTGTCATCATTGTCGCTGCCGGAAAAGGCGAGCGCGCCGGGGCTAACGATAGTTCCGATCCGAAGCAGTATCGCCAGGTCGCCGGTGAGCCGGTATTGTCCCGCACCATAACGGCGTTTCTTGCCCTGGATTCCATCACCCATGTGGTTCCGATCATCCATGCCGACCACGGCGAGCGCTATGCTGCCCTCGGTCTGGCCGATGCGCGTCTCATGCCTGCGGTCCATGGTGGCGCAACGCGTCAAGGCTCGGTCCTCGAAGGTTTGAAGGCCCTTGGGCCGCTGCAACCCGACCGGGTCCTGATTCACGACGCAGCGCGGCCTTTCGTCTCCGCTGAACTGATCACCCGCGTCATCGCCGCCCTCGACCAGCACGATGGCGCCCTCCCCACCGTTCCGGTCACCGACACCATCAAGCGCTCACTCGACGGCGCGCTTGTCGCCACCACCGAGGACCGGCGCCAACTCTTCGCCGCTCAGACCCCGCAGGGCTTTCGCTTCGGCCCGATATTCTCTGCCCATATGCGTACCGGCACCGTCCGCCGCGAGTTTACCGACGACGCCGAAATTGCCGAATGGGCTGGCCTTCGGGTCGCAATGGTCGAAGGCGAGCGCAACAATATCAAGATCACCCATCCCGAAGACTTCATACGTGCGGAGCGCATCATCATGGCAGACCAGGGGTTCGAAACCCGCATCGGGACCGGCTACGACGTCCATCCCTTTGCCCCGGGCGACGCCGTCTGGCTCTGTGGCGTGAAAATTCCGCATGGCGCAAAACTCCAGGGCCATTCCGATGCCGATGTGGCTTTGCACGCACTCACCGACGCTATCCTGGGTGCCATCGGCGAAGGGGATATCGGCGTGCATTTTCCGCCCGGCGATATGCAGTGGAAGGACGCCGCTTCAACCATCTTCTTGCGTCATGCCGGCGATCTGGTCAGCCATCTCGGTGGCCGTATCGTCAATCTGGACGTGACAATCGTCGCGGAAGCGCCGAGGATTGCGGTGCACGCCCCCGCCATGTGCACCGTGATCGCCGAGACCCTCGGGATTTCGGCATCCCGCGTGGCGGTCAAGGCGACAACCAATGAAAAGCTCGGGTTTATCGGGCGGGAGGAAGGAATCGTGGCAATGGCGAGTGCAAGCGTGGAAGTGCCGAGGATCGACTGAATGGCAGCCAAGGAAAAGCCCTCGATCGGCAAGCAGATCATCGACCTTCTGGCCGAGCGCAACCAGACCCTTGTAACGGCGGAAAGCTGCACCGGCGGCATGATCGCCTCGGCGCTGACCGATATCCCCGGCGCCTCGGCGGCCATATACGGCGGCTACATCACCTATGCCAATTCGGCCAAGTCACGCATGATTCAGGTGCAGCCGCGCCTGATCGGTGACTATGGCGCGGTCAGCAACCAGGTCGCTCGCGCTATGGCCGACGGCGCCCGCAACACCGCCCGCGTTGACTTCGCCGTGGCCGCGACCGGCATTGCCGGACCTGATGGCGGCACCGATAAGAAGCCCGTGGGCCTGGTCTATGTCGCGGTTTCGTCCGAACTGGCCACCATCGTGATCGAACACCGTTTCGGAGATCTCAGCCGCGACGCCATTCGCAAGGCCACCGTCGACGCAGCGCTCGACCTGGTGTTGCAGGTGCTGACGAGCGACAGAGATTAGATTTGGGTGCTAGCCTTCAAACCGCCGATCCGCCTCTTCGCAAAACGCCTGCATGATCTCTTCCTGCTTGGCCGCGAAGGCCGGCTCGGCAACTGCCGCGATCAGCGGATTGGAAATCTTGAAGTCGATTTCGAACCGCACCCGCGTCCCCTGCCCCTCGGGCTCGAAGCTCCAGACTGAGTCGAGATAGGCAAACGGCCCATCCACCGCCTTGGCGACGATCGTCTTCGCGGCAGGATTCAGCGTCACCCGGCTGGTGTAGGACTGCGTGATCGGCCCGAACGAAATCGTCATTTTCGCCAGCCGCACATCGCCAACCTGCGCCGCCGGGTCACGCCGCACATTCATCGCCCGGCAATTGGGAACAAAGCGCGGATAGTGCTCGAGATCGGAGACGATCTCATACATCCGCTCCGGCAGGTGCGGCACATGCCGTTCATAGAAGCGCTTCATCCTAAAGCATGTCTCCCGAAAGTGGTCCCGGTTTCGGGACAAAGACATGCGCCAAGACCAGAGTCAGGGCGCATAGAGCGACCCTCAAGGTCGCGACGCGCCCTAATGGCCGAGCCTTGCCATCCGGTTGGCCTTGAGGCGCGCGAAATCTTCGCCGGCATGGTGCGAGGAGCGCGTCAGCGGGCTCGACGAGACCAGCAGAAACCCCTTCGCAGTCGCGACCGTGGCGAAGGACCTGAACTCCTCCGGCGTGACAAATCGTTGCAAGGGATAGTGCTTCTTGGTCGGCTGCAGATATTGCCCGATGGTCAGGAAGTCCACCTCGGCCGATCGCAGGTCATCCATCAGCTGCAACACTTCGTTCCGCTCTTCGCCCAGGCCCACCATAATGCCTGACTTGGTGAAAATGGTCGGGTCGAGTTCCTTGACCCGCTGCAACAGCCGGATGGAATGAAAGTAGCGAGCGCCGGGCCGCACCTTCAGATACTTCGACGGTACGGTTTCAAGATTGTGGTTGAATACGTCCGGCCTGGCAGCCACAACGATCTCCAGGGCCCCTTCCTTGCGCAGGAAGTCCGGCGTCAGGATTTCGATCGTCGTTCGCGGATTGCGCGCGCGGATGGCCAGGATCACATCGGCAAAGTGCTGCGCGCCGCCATCGGCCAGGTCATCCCGGTCCACTGAGGTGATGACCACATGCTCAAGCCCTAGCTTCTGGACGGCAATGGCCACATTTTCGGGCTCATGGGGATCGAGCGGCCCCGGCATGCCGGTGCGCACATTGCAGAAGGCGCAGGCGCGGGTGCAGATCTCGCCCATGATCATCATGGTCGCGTGCTTCTTGCTCCAGCATTCCCCGATATTGGGGCAGCCGGCTTCCTCGCAGACGGTGACGAGATTGTTCTCCCGCACGATCTGCTGGGTTTCCTTGTAGACCGGCGATCCGGGCGCCCTGACGCGGATCCAGTCCGGCTTGCGCAGCACAATGCTGTCGGGCCGATTGGCCTTTTCCGGATGGCGCGGCTTTACCGCAGAATTGTCGATGAGCGTGACCATGTCAGTCCTGACTGGGGTCCGAGTGTTTCCAGGCGAGTTGGGACCGGTTCGGCGTCCGGAACACGACCACAAAGATTAAGCCCTATATCGCTCCCTTGGCGACCAGGTTCAACCCGGCCGTCTGGGTGATTGGCAGCCATGCAGGCCACCCTACCCCATGATTTCAGTCATCTCGACCCAATCGCCCCCGCGCGATGCGGAAAGGATGGTCGCCTGCACCAGCCCGAGCGAACCCAGATTGTCGGCGCCGGAGCTGAAACCCACCGGCACGGCGCCGGTATCCAGCACATTGGCAATGGCATTGAGCGTACCGGTCCGGTCAGGAAACTTCACTGCATCCAGCTTGACCTTCTCGACCTTGCCATCGAGCGGCAGCAATGTCAGCACATCGGGGCCGGCCTTGTCGCGAAAATGGTCGCGCGAGCTCCATGCAATCTGGCCCTCGGCGCCGTCCATGATCCATTCGCCCGCCCAAGGCGTCACCGGCCCGGAATTCATCCAGCTGGCGCGATAGGAAACCACTGTCCCCTTCGAGAATTCGATGGTGGCGACGCCGCTTGGATCGAAGCGGAACGGGCTGCCTGGCGGGTTCCAGGTCCGGCAGGACAGCCGCACCGGCTCGTCGCCAAGCACGTAGCGCATCAGGTCGAAATGGTGGATGGACATATCGGCCAGCAGCGGGTCGGGCATGTCCCAATAGCGATAGCCCTGGCTGGGGCCATGGCGACGGAAATCGATGCTGACCATATTGAGGGCGCCGAACTTTCCGGAAGCGATGAGATCGGCAACGGCAATCGGTGCGGGCTGGTGGCGATAGTTCTGGCTGACCATCAACACCCGGTCCTGCGCTTTGGCGAGCGCCACCAATTCCTTGCCCTGGGCAATGGTGGTGGTGAAGGGTTTTTCCACCAGCACGTTATAGCCCAGCTCGAGGCAGCGCTTCACGACCGGGTAATGTGCTTCGGTGCGCAGGGTACAGAGCGCCAGCGTCGCATCGGTATGCTTGGCAGCGTCTTCCAGGCTCGAAAAACAGAGCTTCGGATCAATGCCCAATTCGGATTGGACCCGGCTCGTGGCCTCGGGATTGGTATCCACATAGCCCACCATCTCTATAGTGGGAACTTTGGGGATAACATCCTTCGACCAGCTGAAACCCCAATGTCCCAGACCGATCTGGATTGCCTTGACCATGTGGAAAACTCCTGTGGTTGTACGTTCCGCATCGGCGCCCAGCACCGTGAGAAAATCAGATATTCAGCGCGCGACCATAGGCGTCGAGGACACTTTCCTTCATCGTCTCGCTTAGCGTCGGATGCGGAAAAATGGTGTGCATCAGGTCTTCCTCGGTGGTTTCGAGGTTCATTGCTACCACAAAGCCCTGGATCAGCTCGGTCACTTCCGCGCCAACCATATGGGCACCCAGCAACTCGCCTGTCTTGGCGTCAAAAATGGTCTTCACCAGACCATCGGGCTCGCCGAGCGCAATCGCCTTGCCATTGCCAATGAACGGAAAACGCCCGACTTTGATCTCGCGCCCCGCTTCTTTCGCCTTGGCCTCGGTGAGGCCAACGCTCGCCACCTGCGGCTCGCAATATGTACAGCCCGGCACCTTTGACTTGTCGAGACCGTGCACCTTCATGCCGGCGATTTTCTCGACCGTGATCACTGCCTCGTGCTCGGCTTTGTGCGCCAGCATCGGCGGGCCGGCAACGTCACCAATCGCCCAGATCCCGTCCACACTGGTCTTGCCATAGCCATCGATGACGATGGCACCGCGCTCGGTCTTCACCCCGATCGTCTCCAGCCCCAACCCTTCGATGTTGCACATGACGCCAACCGCCGAGATCAGCTTGTCGCCGGCAATCTGCTGGGTCTTGCCATCCTTGGTCTCAACATGGGCAATGATGCCGTCCTTGGTCTTTTCGACCTTGGCCACCTTGGCCTCGGTGAGGAACTTGATGCCGCGCTTTTCCAGCCGCTTGCGGGCAAGGGCCGAAATTTCTGCATCCTCCACCGGCAGGATTTGCGGCAGCAGTTCGATGACCGTCACTTCGGCGCCCAGCGAGCGATAGAAAGATGCGAACTCGATGCCGATGGCACCCGAGCCCATGACCACCAGCGACTTGGGCATTTCAGCTGGCTTCAGGGCCTCGAAATAGGTCCATATCCTGTCGCCATCCGGCTCGATGCCGGGCAGCACGCGCGGCCGCGCACCGGTCGCGATGACGATGTTCTTGGCCTTGTAGGTCCCCTCGCCCAACGCATTCTTGGGGATTGGCCCCTGCGGCTCAACAATCTTCTTCTTGGTCGGCGCGACTTTGATCTCGCCTGGCCGGGTGATGACGGCTTCGCCCCAGATGATGTCGATCTTGTTCTTCTTCATCAGGAACTGCGCGCCATTGTTCATCTGCGCCGCAATGGCGCGCGAACGCTTGACGATACCGTCGAGGTCGAAGCCGAACTTTTCAGCCGTGAGGCCATAATCCTTGGCATGACCCATATGCCCGTAGATTTCAGCCGACCGCAGCAGCGCCTTGGTCGGAATACAGCCCCAGTTCGAGCAAATGCCGGCCATATGCTCGCGCTCGACAATGGCCACCTTCATGCCCAGCTGCGCGCCACGAATGGCAGCGATATACCCGCCGGGACCGGCGCCGATGACGAGAAGATCGTATTGGTCAGCCATTTGGGCCTCCAGAAATAAACAGGGTTCAGAGACCCAGGATTTTCGTGACGAGCGGCACAAGGCCCTCGCCAATGGCGCGTGTATTGGCCGGGTCGAGATGCACGCCGTCGCGCGGATCGGCCTTGGCGACCGTGGACGCGTCGAAAAACGCAACCCCGGTTTCCTCGGCATGGCGACGATAGTGCCGCGCAAAATCCTGCGACTCGCGGATCAGGTGATCCAGCCCGCCGAAATTGCTCAGCATGTTCTCATTGGTCGTTTGCACCACATGCGGCGGCGACACGAGAAGGATCTGCGGCACTGCTTCACCGACGCTGGCAAAATGCCCGCGTGTCATCTCGATCAGCCGCCGTGCACCACGCGCGGCATAGGCCGCCGACCCCGCCACGAAGGGCTTGAGGTCATTGGTGCCGAGGAAAATGATGACTAGGTCGAGCGGCGCATGACTGGCCAGCAGGGTCGGCAGGATGCGCGCGCCATTGCGGTCGGCCGCCGCCGTCCAGTCGTCATAGGCCGTGGCACGGCCGCCAAGACCCTCGGCAATCACCCGCGCCTTGCCACCAAGGCCCTTTTCAAGGGTTGTCGGCCAGCGATCTTCATAGGCATGGCGAGGCCCGCCACCGGGGTCCGCGCCATAGGTCAGGCTGTCGCCATAGGCGAGAATGGTCTTCATGAGCCGTTCGCCTACGCCAACATCATCACGGGATTTTCGATCAACCCCTTGAACACGCCCAGCACCTCGGCCCCCAGCGCCCCGTCAACCGAGCGGTGGTCACAGCTGAGCGTGCAGGTCATGAATTGGCCGACTTTCACTTCGCCCTTGTCGGCATAGACCCGCTCTTCGCCCACGCCCACGGCGAGGATCGTGCCATGCGGCGGATTGATGACGGCGGCAAAGTCCTTGATCCCGAACATGCCAAGGTTCGACACCGACGAGGCGCCGCCCTGATATTCATGCGGCATCAGCTTCTTGTTGCGCGCCCGGGTCGCGAGGTCCTTCACCGCCTCGGAGATTTCGCGCAGGCTCTTGGTGTCGCAGCTCTTGACCACCGGCGTGAACAACCCGCCCGGAATGGCCACGGCCACGGCGACGTCGCTGCGCTTGTGATAGAGGATCGAGTCCCCGGCCCAGGTGGCGTTGGCGCTCGGCACGCGCTGCAGCGCAATGGCCCAAGCCTTCATCACGAAGTCATTGACCGACAGCTTGAACTCCGGCTTGCCGTCCTTGGACTTGGGCGCAGTGGCATTGATTTGCTCGCGCGCTGCCATCAAGGCGTCGATGCGGCAATCAATGGTCAGATAGAAATGCGGAACGGTCTGCTTGCTCTCGGTCAGGCGCGCCGCGATGGTCTTGCGCATGCCGTCATTGGGAACGACCTCGTAGGAGCCGTCCTCGTAGAGAGCCATCACCTGATTCTTGCTCATGCCGGTTGGCATGGCCCCACCAGCTGGAGCAGCCGATGCGCTTGCAGCAGCCTTGAGCGGCGTCTTGCCCGATTTGGCACCTTCGACGTCCGCCTTGATCACGCGCCCCTTGGGGCCCGTGCCGGAAATGGCCGCAACATCAATGCCCGCTTCCTTGGCCAGTCGCCGTGCCAGTGGCGAGGCAAACACCTTGCCGCCTTCAGATTTAGCGGCGGCCGGCGCTGCCTTGGCAGGTGCCGGGTCGGCCTTGGCAGTGGGCGTAGTCTGCGTGGCGGCATCGGCGCGCTCGACCGTGCCAGCATCCTTTTTGGGCTCTTCGGCTTTCGCCTCTGGCGTGGGAGCCTCTGATTTTTGCTGTTCCGCGGCCTTTGGCGCAGCCATGTCGCTGGCGCTCTCCCCATCCTGCAACAGTACGGCGATGACGGCATTGACCTTCACATTGTCAGTGCCTTCCTCGACCAGAATTTTGCCAATCTTGCCCTCGTCCACGGCTTCCACTTCCATGGTCGCCTTGTCGGTCTCGATCTCGGCAATGACATCGCCCGAGGAGACGCTGTCTCCCTCCTTGACGTGCCACTTGGCAAGCTTGCCCTCTTCCATCGTCGGAGAGAGCGCCGGCATGGTGATATCAATTGGCATCCCGGTTCTCCCTTACGAGCGATAAGTCACGGCATTCACAGCCGCAATCACTTCATCAACATTAGGCAGCGCCAGCTTTTCAAGGTTGGCGGCATAGGGCATGGGCACGTCCTTCCCCGTCACGCGCATCACCGGCGCATCGAGGTAGTCGAACGCCGCTTCCATGACTCGGGCCGATAGTTCGGCGCCGATGCCGCCCTGCGGCCAGCCTTCCTCGACGGTCACCATGCGACCAGTCTTCTTGACCGACTCGATGACGGTGTCGCTGTCGAGTGGGCGCAGGGTGCGCAAGTCGATCAGTTCGACATCGACCCCGGCGGCAACCAGCTTCTCGGTGGCTTGGGTGGCGTAGCGCATGCCCATGGAGAACGAGACGATTGTTACGTCTGCGCCCTTGCGAGCGATGCGCGCCTTGCCGATGGGCAGCACGAAATCATCGACCTTGGGCACCAGGCCCGTTGAGCCGTAGAGAATTTCGTTTTCGAGGAACACCACCGGATTGGGCGAGCGAATCGCCGCCTTGAGCAGGCCCTTGGCGTCTGCCGCGCTATAGGGCGCGATGACGGTCAGGCCCGGCACATGGCTGTACCAGGCCGAATAGTCCTGGCTGTGCTGCGCCCCGACGCGCGAAGCCACGCCATTGGGGCCACGGAACACCATTGGCGCCGTCACCTGCCCACCCGACATATAGAGCTGCTTGGCGGCCGAGTTGATGATCTGGTCAATCGCCTGCATGGCAAAGTTCCAGGTCATGAACTCGACGATGGGCTTCAGCCCCGCAAAGGCGGCACCGACGGCGAGACCGGCAAAGCCATGCTCGGTGATCGGCGTATCAATGATGCGGTCCTTGCCGAATTCCTGCAGCAGGTTCTGGGTGATCTTGTAGGCGCCCTGATACTCGGCGACCTCCTCGCCCATGACGAACACATCCTTGTCGCGACGCAGTTCCTCGGCCATGGCCTCGTTCAGCGCCTGGCGCACGGTCATCTCGACCATTTCCACGCCCTCGGGCAGATCGGGATCGGCCTGCGGCTCGAATTTTGGCGCAGCCGGCACAGCGGCAGCCGCGGGCGCCGTGTCAGCGGCCTTTTCCGCCGCGGCAACTGGCGCCTCAGCCGGCTCGGGAGCCGTCTCGGCGACGGGCGCAGCCGCTTCGCCGGCGCTTTCGCCCTCGGCCAGCACCACGGCGATGGGCGTATTGACCTTCACGCCTTCCGTGCCTTCTTCCACCAGAATTTCAGTAACGGTGCCTTCATCCACGGCCTCGACTTCCATCGTCGCCTTGTCGGTTTCGATTTCGGCCAGCACATCGCCGGACTTCACAACGTCGCCAACCTTGACCACCCATTTGGCAAGCTTGCCCTCTTCCATGGTCGGCGACAGGGCGGGCATGAGGATTTGAGGCATATCAGCTCTCCACGAGGATCGCGCCGGGCATGGAGGCCACAGGGCGGAGAATGGAATTGGGATTGAGGCTGGCCGTATCGATCCGCCAGCCATTGATCTTCTTCGGTGTGATCTGGGCCGCGCCATCGGGACGCTGGTTGACCACCCAACCGCTCAGCACCAAGCCGAGGATGACAAAGGCGAGCGCAGCAATGACGGCACGCTTGTAGATCGCGGCCTGCACTTCACCGGCTAGGCCGGCGCGCTGGCTGATCTCGCCAAAGCGCCACCAGCCGAACAGCCAGCCGCGCCACTGCTCCACCGGTGCCCTCTTGCTGATCGCCATGGCCTGGCCGGCAGCCAGGGCCACCGACAGGGCTGCAAACAGCAGGACGACACCGAGAAGGATGCTCATCGCTGGCCCTAGGCTTCGATGGTTATGTCAGTCCAGAGCTCGGACGCCGCCGGCTCGGGATCATTGGTGGCAAAATCGGCCGCCTCCGTGACGATGGCGCGAATTTCGGTCTCGATCTTCTTGAGCTCTTCCTCTGTGATCTGGCCACCTTCAATAAGCCGTGCCCGCACCTGCTCGATTGGGTCGCGCTCCTGCCGATATTTGGTCACTTCATCCTTGGTCCGATACTTCGCCGGGTCGGACATGGAGTGACCCCGATAGCGATAGGTCAGCATTTCGAGGATATAGGGCCCCTTGCCTGAACGGGCGTGCTCGATGGCGCGCTGGGCGGCATCATGGACCATGCGCACATCCATTCCGTCGACCTGCTCGCCGGGAATGTTGAAAGAGAGACCGCGCTGCGAGAAATCGGTGGTCGCCGAGGAGCGCTCGATCGAGGTGCCCATGGCGTATTTGTTGTTCTCGATCACGTAAACGACCGGCAGGTTCCAGAGCTTGGCCATGTTGAAGCTCTCATAGACCTGGCCCTGATTGGCCGCCCCGTCACCAAAATAGGTGATCGAGACGGACCCATCGCCGCTATATTTGCTGGCAAAGGCAAGACCTGTGCCCAGCGAGGCCTGCGCGCCCACAATGCCGTTGCCGCCATAGAAGCGGTGCTCGTTGGAGAACATGTGCATCGAGCCGCCCTTGCCTTTCGACAACCCGCCTTGGCGCCCGGTCAGCTCAGCCATCACACCCTTGGGATCAAGGCCCATGACCAGCATGTGCCCGTGGTCGCGATAGCCGGTGATCTGGGCATCCTTGCCCTTCTCCGAAGCCATGGTGATTCCGGTCACGACCGCTTCCTGGCCGATATAAAGATGGCAGAAGCCACCGATCAGGCCCATGCCGTACATCTGGCCAGCCTTTTCCTCGAACCGCCGGATCAGCAGCATCTCGCGGAACGCTTCGAGCTCCTGGTCCTGGGTGAACTGGGGGATATTGGGCTGCGTCTTGGCCTTGGTGGCCGTCGCCTTGCGCGCCATTCTACACTCCGCTTGGGTCGGGGAATTTGCCGCTTCGGCCAATCAGGCCACTTCGCGCATGATACTGCAAGCGCAAGGGTAATAACATTGCCCGGACGGAGACGGCAAAACTGAATTAAAGCGTTGAATCTGCTTCGATAATCGAGATTAACTGATCATCGATTAATTCTACATATTGACCAGAAATCGGTTTACCTGTGTCGGGATTCACCATGACGAGCACATCGTCGGCATTGGCCATGTTGAGCAGTGCCCGAGCCCGCTCAACAACAATATCGGGGTCAAGGTGGCGCGGATTGAGCAGCGACACGCGGTGCCGGTAGGCCTCGATCTCAGCCTGCAAGGCCGCGCTGCGATCCTCCAATATCTCGATATCGGCCAGGATGTCCTCGCGGCCGGTAATGCCGAACTGACCCGATAGCGCCGAATAGCCCAGATAAGCCTGGAACCCGAGCAGCGTGACCGTTAGGGCCAATGGACGCCAGAATGGAGGACGTTTGAGACGGGTGGGCATGGGCGGACCAATTCGAGATGGCCGACCATGCCCCATAAGGCATTAATACGGGGTTTCCTATTCAGCCGCCGCGCGGTCTGGACGCGGAGCCTCATGGAACAAGGCGCTGACCGATTCACCATTGTTGATCCGGCGCATGGCTTCAGCCAGCGCCGGTGCGATCGACAGCACGGTGAGTTTTTCCGTCACCCCGCTCGCCTCGATAGGCAAGGTGTTGGTGCAGACAATTTCGCTGAGACCGGCTTCGGCGCTCAGGCGGGCAAGCGCCGATCCGGCAAAGATTCCATGCGTACAAGCAATGCGAATGGAACGGGCGCCATTGGCGCGAAGATGGGCCATGAGCTCGATCATGGAGCCGCCACTGGCGATTTCGTCGTCGAGCACGATCACGTCACGGTCGCGCACCTCACCGATGATTGCGGAGATGTGCACCTGGGTGTCGCTGATCCGCTCCTTGGCTCCGGCGGCAACCGGCGTCCCGAGGCGCCGGGCAAAGGCAGCCGCCGTCTTCGCATTGCCCAGGTCGGGCGACACCACCACGGCATTGGTGAGGTCATAGCGCTGGAAATAGGCCGCCAGTTCACCCAGCGCATGCAGGTGGTCCACCGGCACGCTGAAAAAGCCATGAACCTGCGGCGAGTGCAGCGTCATGGTCACGACGCGACTGGCTCCTGCCGTCATCAGCAGGTCCGCCACCATCCGCCCGCCAATGGAAATGCGCGGCGCATCCTTCTTGTCGGATCGTGCATAGGCATAGTGGGGAATGACCGCGGTGATCCGCGCCGCAGAGGCTCCGCGCGCCGCGTCCAGCATCAACAGCAACTCGACCAGGTGATCTTGCACCGGGGCGCTCAGCGTCTGGATCAGGAACACATCCTGCTCGCGGCAATTGGCCTGCAATTGCACTTCGAGGCAGTCATTGGAGAAGCGTTTGACGGACGTGGGCTGCAAGGGCACGCCCAGTTGCGCGCAAATCTCGAGCGCCAGTTGCGGATGCGAGCTTCCAGCGAACACGGCAATCGGGTTCATGGGAACACCCTCGGCGCTTGGCGGCGGTGAACGTCCTTACCGCAACGCCAGACCAGGGGCAACAGCCCAAGTCCCTGACCTAAAGTGCCACATAGTCGATTTCCTGGAACCGCGCCACTTCCGGCACCCAGCGGTCCCGCACGAAGGCGACATGGACCGGATGGATATTGTAGGCGTCATAGGCCGCCTGGTCTGCGAACTCCATGGAAAAGCCGAAGGCGAAGTCCGCCTTCGGGCTGACCTGCCGCAAGCGCTCGAACCTCTCGACGCCGGGAATGGCCTCCAGCACCAGGGCGGCGTCGAGAAAGGCGCACTCCTCAGCGGAACCCTTTGTATGCTTGAGGGTAAAGACAACAGTGTGCCGGATCATTGGGCCGCTCCCAGGGCTTCGTTGGCGGCGATGGCCGCCATGTTGACAATGCCGCGGCTGGTCACCGATGGCGCCAGGATATGGGCCGGTGCCTGCATCCCCATCAGGATCGGGCCGACTGCCAGAGCGTTGTTCATCTCCTTGAGCAGCGTCATCGACAGGTTCGCCGCATCAAGATCGGGGAAGATCAGGAGATTGGCTTCGCCCTTGAGCACTGTGTCGGGGATATAGCGCTCGCGCAGGTCCCCGTTGAGGGCGAGGTCGCCCTGCATTTCCCCCTCAACGATCAGGTCCGGGGCGATGGACTTCAGCTTGGTATAAGCTTCGCGCATCTTGTAGGCGCTGTCGCCATCGCGTGAGCCGAAATTGGAATAGCTCAGCAGCGCTGCCCTGGCCTCGATATTGAAGCGCCTGAGGTGATCCCGCGCCTGCAAGGCGATGGACACGATCTCGTCGGCGCTGGGGTTCTGGTTCACATAGGTGTCGGTGAGAAAGAACGCGCCACGCGGCATGATCAGCATGGAGAGGGCCGAAGCCTCGGTCACGCCGGGTTGAAGGCCAAGTATCGACCCCAGGTCCCGCACATGCTTGATGAACCGCCCTTGCAGGCCACAAAGCAGCGCATCGGCCTCACCCCGCTTAACCGCCAGGGCGCCGATGACCGTGGTATTGGTGCGCACGATGGTCCGGGCCGTGTCCGGCGTCACGCCATTGCGGCCGACCAGCGAGTGAAAGAGGCTGACATAATCGCGATAGCGCGGATCGTCCTCGGGATTGATCACCTCGAAATCGCGTCCCGGCTGGATGGAAAGCCCGAACCGCTCGATACGCGCTTCGAGCACGGCCGGCCGCCCGATCAGGATCGGGCGGGCAATGCCTTCTTCGAGCAGAACCTGGGCTGCCCGCAGCACGCGTTCATCCTCGCCATCGGCAAAGGCAATGCGCTTGCCCTGCCCCTGCGCCCGGTCAAAGATCGGCTTCATCACGAGGCCGGAGCGGAACACGAAGCGATTGAGGCTGTCGAGATAGGCGTCCCAGTCGTCGATCGGCTTCTTGGCGACACCCGACTCCATGGCCGCCCGCGCCACGGCGGGCGCTATCCTGAGGATCAGCCGCTGGTCGAACGGATTGGGAATGATGTGCTCGGGGCCATAGACGGCCGGGGCACCAGAGGGCGACACTTCCAGCCCCGGCTCATGCGCCAGCTTGGCGATGGCCCGCACCGCCGCCAGCTTCATTTCCTCATTGATCGTCGTCGCATGCACGTCGAGCGCGCCACGGAAGATGAACGGGAAGCAGAGAACATTGTTGACCTGGTTCGGGTAGTCCGAACGCCCCGTGCAGACCATGGCGTCGGGCCGGGTCTCCCTGGCGACTTCCGGCATGATTTCCGGGTTTGGATTGGCCAGCGCCAGGATCAACGGCTTCGGTGCCATTCGGGCCAGCATTTCCGGTTTCAGCGCGCCAGCCGCTGAAAGCCCGAGGAATACATCGGCACCCTCGATCACCTCGGCAAGGCTCGTCGCCTCGCTGGTGCGGCGGAATTGCCCGCGCCACTTGTCGTTGACGTCATTGCGCTTGTGGGTAACCAGGCCATCCTTGTCGGCCACCCAGATGTTTTCATATCTGGCGCCAAGCGCCACCAGCACGTTAAGGCAGGCAATGGCCGCAGCCCCTGCCCCCGACGTGCAGATTTTCACATCCGCGATCTTCTTGCCGGCCAGTTCCAGCCCGTTGAGCACGGCGGCGCCGACGATGATCGCCGTGCCGTGCTGGTCGTCATGAAATACCGGGATCGGCATGCGCTCGCGCAGCGCTTCCTCGATCTCGAAACAGTCCGGCGCACGGATATCTTCAAGATTGATGCCGCCAAAGGTCGGCCACAGAGGCGCAACCGCATCGATGAATTTCTGTGGGTTGATCTCGTCGATCTCGAGATCGAACACATCGATGCCGGCAAACTTCTTGAAGAGGACGGCCTTGCCTTCCATTACAGGCTTAGACGCAAGCGCCCCGATATTGCCCAGCCCCAGCACCGCCGTGCCGTTGGAAATGACGGCGACAAGGTTTTGCCGCGACGTATAGCGCGCCACCGATTCCGGATTGGCAGCGATTTCCTCGCAGGGGGCGGCGACGCCGGGGGAATAGGCTAGCGCCAGGTCGCGCTGGTTACCGAGCGGCTTGGTCGCCTGTATTTCCAGCTTGCCGGGCTTGGGAAACTCATGGAAATGCAGCGCCGCATCCCGCAATGCCTTGCGCTGTTCATTGATTTCGTTCGACACGCAACTCTCTCCCCGGCGACTTATTGGCCGCGTTGGTGCCATCAATCAGAAGGATTGAAAAGGCCGGATATGCCCATGGCGTCGAGTCGGCGGCGAAAATGCGGCGTCAGGCGGCCGAGGCGACCACTTCCAGTTTGGGCTGCGGGTTGCTGGCCGTGTAGAGCGCCATAGCCAGTTCCTTGTAGGCCCCGACTTTGAGCGCCGGTGCAAAGATATATCCCTGGGCATGCAGCACACCACGCGAACGCAGGTAGAGCGCTTGCTCCTCGGTCTCAACGCCTTCGGCCACGATCTCGCAATCGAGGTCCTTGGCCATGGCAATCAGCCCGTCCAGCACCGGAACCTGTGTAGTGCCCGGTTTGATCATGTCGACGAAGATCCGGTCGATCTTGATGACGTCCACGCCAAGCGTGGCGAGATAGGCCAGGTTTGAATGGCCGGTGCCGGCGTCGTCCATGGCGAGGCGTGCGCCAAGCGCATGCAGGCCCGAAATGACGCTGGTGGTGGTCATGGAATTATTGAGCGGTCGGCGCTCAGTGATTTCGAATACCAATTGCCGGTAATTGATCGGCGATTGCCCGAAGATCGCCTGCACGTCCTCCACAATCCCCACGTCACGGAAGTGGCCTTCGAACAAGTTGATGGAAATCTTCATGTCCGGCATGATCTTGCTGAGGTCGCTCAGATCGTTGCGCACCTGCTGCATCAGCGAGACGGTCATGGGAATGGCCAGGCCCGTGACCTCGGCATAGTCGATAAAGGCGCCCGGCGGAATGACTTGCCCATTGCGCTTCTCCCAGCGGCACAGCACCTCGCAACCCACCAGGTGGCCGGTGCGCAGATTGATGACCGGCTGGTAATACGGCTTGATCTCGTTGCGCTCGATGGCCCGCTCCAGATCGAAGGCCGGGACCCGCGAACGCCGGACATAGCTCAGGTTGAGCAGCAAGAAGACTGCGCTGGCAATGCAGGCGATGACGGTAAAAACAACATCGAGGTCCGCGTAGCCGGATCGCACCATGGCAAAGGGCACAGCGTATTCCACCTTGATCGGGAACTGGCCGGCATAACCCTGTGCACTGATATAATCCGCGCTCGACGCCCGCCGGTCAAAACCGGATGGATCGCCTATGGTGACGATGGAAAGGCCGTTGGTCAGCGTCACCCGCATCATTGACGCGTCGGACAGCGTCTCGGACAAAGCCTCTTCAGACTGCCCGAGCAACGGCACGAAAGCCGACACGCGCCTCATCTCTCCAAAGCTCTGCGAGACCTTGAGCGCTGGCATGGACATTTCACCCAGCTTCACCGCCGTCATGGTCTCAGTCAGGCCCGGCACCGGCAGCGGCTGCGACAGGGGCGAATGGGTCACAATGCGCCCATAGGCATCGCAATATTGAACGCCATCCAGGTTCTCGACCAGGAACTGCTTCAAATTGAGACTCGCCTCGATAGCGGTTTGGGCATTGGTGACAAAGGTCGGCGTACACAGGGACGGGCTGGCCGCGATCACCTGCCGCAGCGCGGCTACGCCATCCATCGCACTTGCATTTATATGCGAACTGATCGTCTCAACATAAGATTTGGCATAGGCTTTTTCCCGATACTGCACATAAGCGTCGAGCAGATAATCCACCGCAATGATGGGCACGAACGCCAGAACGGCGCCCAGCAGCATCAGGATATGAGAGAATTTGGACTTCACGCAGCGAATCCAACCAGGAAAATCTTGCCTATCTGACTAACAAGCAAGGTTTTAACGGGTCGTTAATGCTGATTAACGGCCGATAACTATGTGACAGCAAAAAGGGCGGCCCGAGGGCCACCCTTCTGAAGTCTTGCGATGCGCGAAAATGGCGCTGTACAATCAGCTCTGCACGTTGAGGCGGATGCTGAGCTCGCGCAGTTGCTTGTTGTCCGCCGGGCTTGGTGCACCCATCAGCAGGTCTTCGGCCTGCTGGTTCATCGGGAAGGCGGTGATCTCGCGCAGGTTCTGCACGCCGCACAGCAGCATGACAATGCGATCGATGCCGAACGCGGCCCCGCCATGCGGCGGCGCGCCATACTGGAATGCGCGATAGAGGCCACCGAACTGCTCTTCGACTTCCGCCCGCGACTTGCCGGTCAACTCGAAGGCCTTGACCATGGTTTCCGGCTCCTGGTTACGGATCGACCCGGAGGCGATCTCGAAACCGTTGCAGACCGCATCGTACTGGTAGGCCTTGAGCGAGAGTGGATCGGCCGAGTTCAGCGCCTCGATCCCGCCCTGCGGCATGGAGAAGGGATTATGCGCAAAGTCCACGCGCTTTTCTTCCTCGCTCCATTCATAGAACGGGAAGTCGACGATCCAGCACAGCGCAAACTGCTCCGTATCGATCACGCCAAGATCGGTGCCGACCTTGGTGCGCGCTTCGCCGGCGAACTTGTAGAACTTGTCAGGGCGTCCAGCGACGAAGAACACGGCGTCACCATCATCGAGCCCCAGCTGGGCTTTAAGGGCGGCCGTCCGCTCTTCGCCAATGTTCTTGGCGATGGGACCGGAGCCCTGCCCGTCCTTGAAGAAAATATAGCCCAGGCCCGGCTGGCCCTCGCCCTGTGCCCAGGCATTCATGCGGTCACAGAACGCACGACCAATCGGTTCGGCCCCAGCCTTGTTCTTGGCCGGGATCGCCCAGACTTCCACCTTCGGATCGGCCTCGATCTGGTTGGCAAAGACCTTGAAGCCGGAGCCGGCAAAATGCTCGGTCACGCCCTGGATTTCGATGGGGTTTCTGAGGTCCGGCTTGTCCGAGCCATAGTTGCGGATGGCCGTGTCATAGGGAATGCGCGGCCAGCCCCTGGTGACGCGCTTGCCCTCGGCAAATTTCTCGAACACCTCGGTCATGACCGGCTCGACGGTGTTCCACACGTCTTCCTGGGTCACGAAACTCATCTCCAGGTCGAGCTGATAGAACTCGCCCGGCAGACGGTCGGCGCGCGGGTCTTCGTCGCGGAAACAGGGCGCGACCTGGAAGTAGCGGTCAAAGCCCGCCACCATCAGCAATTGCTTGTACTGCTGCGGTGCCTGGGGCAGCGCGAAGAACTTGCCCGGATGAATGCGGCTGGGCACCAGGAAGTCGCGCGCCCCTTCCGGCGACGAAGCCGTCAGGATGGGAGTCGAAAACTCGGTGAACCCGGCCTCGCCCATGCCGGCCCGCATGGACGAGATGATCCTGGTGCGCTTGACGATATTGGCGTGCAGCTTCTCGCGGCGCAGATCGAGGAAGCGATAGCGCAGCCGGATGTCCTCGGGATATTCGGCATCGCCGAACACCGGTAGCGGCAATTCCTTGGCTGCCGAGAGCACTTCGATCTCGCGAATGAAGATTTCGATCGTGCCCGTTGGAATGTTCGGGTTGACGGCAGCAGCATCGCGCAGTTTCACTTCCCCATCGATGCGCAGCACCCATTCCGAGCGCACCTTTTCGGCGCTCGCAAAGGCGGCGGAGTCGGGATCGATTACGCATTGGGTGATGCCATAGTGATCGCGCAGGTCGATGAACAGCAATCCGCCATGGTCGCGAACGCGATGCACCCAGCCAGAGAGGCGAACATTATTGCCGGCATCGCCCGCCGTCAGGGCGCCACAGGTGTGGGAACGATAGCGATGCAGGGTCATGTCAGGTCTCGAAAATGCTGGAAAAGGCCGGAATCTCGCGCGGGAAAAGCGCATGGCAGCCCCCGCTTGTCAAGCAGCGCGGGCATATCGGCTTTCGCGCCTTTACCGCAAGGGAAATCGACGGTGGAGCAATCGGGCTGCACCTGCTAGGAAGAATGTTGACGATATTGAGACGGTATTAAGTATGGACCTCATCATTTCCACTGACGTGCTCGCGGAATTCTGCGAGCGCGCCGCCAAGTTCGAATTTGTGACGGTCGATACCGAATTCCTCCGTGAAACGACCTATTGGCCGCGCCTATGCCTGATCCAGGTGGCAACCGACGACGAAGCAGTACTGATTGATCCGCTCGCGCCCGACATCAAGCTGGCGCCCTTTTTCGCGCTGCTGGCCAATCCCAATGTCACCAAGGTGTTCCATGCCGCCCGGCAGGACGTCGAAATCTTCGTCAAGCTGACGGGCGCGGTGCCGCACAATATCTTCGATACCCAGGTGGCCGCCAGCGTCTGCGGTTTTGGCGACAGCGCCTCCTATGACAGCCTCGTGCGCTCCATCTGCAAGGTGGAACTGGACAAGTCCTCGCGCTTTACCGACTGGTCGGCCCGCCCTCTGTCCGAAAAGCAGCGTACCTACGCCCTTGCCGACGTGACCTGGCTGCGCGACATCTACCGCGAGCTTCGCCAGCAGGTTGAAGCCACCCGCCGCTGGGACTGGGTGGAAGACGAGATGACCACCCTGCGCAGCATCGACACCTATGTCGTTCAGCCCGAGCAGGCCTGGGAACGGCTCAAGATGAAGTTCAACCGTCCACGCGATCTGGCGGCCCTCAAGGTGCTGGCAAAGTGGCGGGAGCAAAAAGCACAGGACACAGACCAGCCGCGCAGCCGGATTCTCAAGGATGATGTGCTGGGCGAACTGGCCACCCAACGCCCCCTGACCCCCGATGCCTTCGAAAAGCTCCGCGCCGTGCCGCGCGGCTTTGGCCGCAGCAGCGCCGCAGGCGAAATCATAGCCCTGCTCAAGGACGTCGAGGCCCTGCCCAAATCGGCCCTCCCAGCCATGCCCGAACGCTATCGCGGCCCTTCGCCCAAGGGGGCGGTGGGCGATCTCGTCCGCGTTCTGCTCAAGGCCGTCGCCGAGGAACACGGCGTCGCAGCGCGCATCATCGCCACGTCTGACGAAATCGATGCCCTGGTGCTTGATGACGATGCGGACGTGCCGGCCCTCAAGGGCTGGCGGCGCAAGCTGTTCGGCGAAAAGGCCCTGGCGATCAAGCACGGCCGCATTGGCCTCTTTGCCACCCGCAAGGGCATTGTCGAATTCGCGGTCAGCCAGACCGAGGCGGCCGAGTAGCCCTAGCCAACCTCGACCCGTGATTCCACATGCCCGGCGCCCTCGGCAAACTGCCGGAGACGATTGCGCAGGTGGTCGCCATTGAGGAAGGCAAAGTCTGCCGGCAGGTTCAGGACCAGTACGTCGCCATCCATGCTGAAATGTGTGCGCGGCAGAATGCCGGGCATGGCGGCTGTCATCGGATAGGCCACGCGCATGAGCGACCCGACGAGCCTGGCTCGTGCCGTGAGCTCTGGCGACCCGAGCGGGGCCAGCACCTGTGCTGACTTGCTTTTGAGCCCGTCATAGCGGACCGCCAGGGTCTGGGCGAGGAAGGACCGGCCGGCATGGTCCACCCCCGTCAGCGAACCATAGGCGACCGCATCGACGCTTTGCGGCCCGCGATAGTCCGGGTGCGACCGCCACCCGATATCCGCCAGCAGGCAGGCGACGGTCCGTAAGCGCGTCTCCCCCTCTGTTTCGACCAGCCCGGCGCAGTGGATATATTGGCTGGTAAACTCGATCAGGTCATTGCCATGGGCCGGCGACCGTGAGCGCAGCACCGAGAGTTCCTCTGCGCCCTGGATCAGCGGATCGATGCCGCGTTCGCGCTCGTCCAGCATGCCGTGGAGATAGCCTTCGCGCACACCTAACGCCGAAAAGACCACGCTGCCAAATCCCCCTGCCTTGAGAATCTCGGCCAGGACCGCAGCCCCGAACGGCACCAGTTCCCGGCGGGAACTGCTGACGCTACCCGAGCCCCGATAGGACTTGAGGGAGTCAGCGCTAACGATTTCCTCGCAAAAGGTGATCATGTCCTCGGCTGGCACGACGTAGTCCTGCACCATGTGCAGCGGATAATCCGTTTGGGACTGATGCAGTTTTGCCAGCGAACGCCACGTACCGCCAATGGCAGCAAATTGCGCATTCTCTCCCGCCGACTTGAGAATTGACTCTTTCAGACGTGCTCGCACCAGGTCGGCGGCCTTTGCTGGCGAACCGTCGGAATCGTCCTGCAGGCGGATTACGCCAAGCTCGAAACTCTGGCCATTGGTGTCGAGGCCATTGGCGATGTCCGAAAATTCGAGGCTGCCGCCGCCGAGATCGCCCACGACACCGCAGAAGCCGGGAATGCCCGCGACCACGCCAAGCGCGGCGTAATGGGCTTCCTCTTCGCCGCTCAGCACCCGGACAGGCGCCTCCATCACCGCTTCGACAGCCGAGACGAACTCGGCGCGGTTGACCGCGTCCCGGACCGCTGAGGTGGCCAGGATATAGGTCTTGCCCACGCGCATCATCCGCGCCACCAGCGCAAAGCGCTTCATCGCTTCGATGGCCTTGTCCATATTGGCGTCGGCCAGCCGCCCGCTCTGGGCAATCCCGCGCCCGAGGGCGCAGGCCGATTTTTCATTGTAGAGAGGCGTCAGCGCGCGGGCATGGCGCTCATAGACCACCAGGCGCACCGAGTTGGAGCCGATGTCCAGAACAGCGACCGGTCTGGCGCCCTTGATGCGCCCCTGTGCGGTCGGATCGGCATCGACGCCCCAGAACTGTACCAATTCAAGCCTCGTCAGTGTCCACCATGCCTGCAGTGCCGCGACCCGACAGGGAAGGATTGGTCATGAAGTAGTCATGGGCATTGAAAGGCTCTTCGCCCTCGCCAACCTTTACACGATGCGAGCTACCATCTGGAAGCACTTCCCAGCTCTGCTGGTTATCCTTGAGATAGGCAACCAGGATCCGGTCCAGGATCTGTTTGTGCACCGTTTCGTTGAGGATGGGTACAAGGGTTTCCACCCGACCGTCGAGATTGCGGCCCATCAGGTCTGCTGAGGAGATGAACACCTTGGCGCGCGGCGAAGGCATTGGTTCGCCATTTCCAAAGCAATAGATGCGGCTGTGCTCGAGGAACCGCCCCACCACTGACTTCACCCTTATATTGTCCGAGAACCCCGGTATGCCCGGCCGCAGGCAGCAGATGCCGCGCACGATCAGGTCCACCTTCACGCCCCCCTGGCTGGCGTCATAGAGCATATCGATGATCTGAGGATCGACCAGCGAGTTCATTTTCAGCAGGATCGATGCTGGCTGTCCGCTGCGCGCCAGCTCGATCTCGCGGGCAATGCTGTCGGCCAGGGTCTGGCGCAGGTTGACCGGTGATACCGCAATGGTCTCGAGCTCGGTCGGTCGCGCATAGCCGGTAATGAAGTTGAACACCCGGGCCACGTCCCGTGTGATTGCCGGGTCGATGGTGAAGTAGCTCAGGTCCGTATAAATCTTGGCGGTGATCGGGTGATAATTGCCGGTGCCGATGTGGCAATAGCTCACCAGCTTGCCCTTTTCGCGCCGCACCACTTGACTCAGCTTGGCGTGCGTCTTGAGTTCGATGAAGCCGAACACCACCTGCGCCCCTGCCCGCTCCAGGTCGCGCGCCCAGCGGATATTGGCCTCTTCGTCGAACCGCGCCTTGAGTTCAACCAGGCACGTCACCGACTTGCCGGCTTCAGCCGCCATCACCAGCGCCTTGACGATGGGACTGTCTGACGAGGTGCGGTAGAGCGTCTGCTTGATGGCGACGACATCCGGGTCGCGGGCCGCCTGCATCAAGAACTGCGCCACCACGTCGAAGCTCTCGAACGGGTGGTGCACCAGGATGTCCTTGGCCTTGATGGCAGCAAAGCTGTCGCCATTATAGTCGCGGATCCGCTCGGGAAAGCGTGCCAGGTACGGCGTGAACTTGAGGTCGGGGCGATCAATGTCGCAAACCTTGCTGGCATCGGCGAGGCCGAGAAAGCCATGCACCTCGAATACATCGGCGTCCTTGACGCCAAGCTGCTCGCCGATCTGGCGCTTCAGGGCCCGCGGCATGCTGCGCTCGATCTCGAGCCGGATCACCTGGCCGCGCCGGCGCTGGCGCAGAGCACTCTCGAACTCGACCACCAGGTCAGCGGCTTCGTCGTCGATTTCGATTTCACTGTCGCGAATGACCCGGAAGGCTCCGGAGCCGATCACTTCGTGGCCCGGGAACATCTTGTGGAAGAAGAGCTTGACCAGCGTGTCGATGGTCACCACTTCCGATCGGCCCTCCGATACCAGCCCGCCTGGCAGGTTGATGAAGCGATCGAGATTGCCTGGAATGCGCACCAGGGCCGTCAGATGCTGGTCGCTATTGGGGCGTTTCAACTCGAAGGCGAGCGCCAGCCCCAGATTGGGAATGAACGGGAAAGGATGCGCCGGATCGACGGCAATCGGCGTCAGGACCGGGAATATTTCCTCGCGGAACAGCTTTTGCAGATAGGCGACTTGGTCCGGGGTGAGATCGTCGGCCTCGTGGATGACGACATTTTGGGTAAAGAGTTCCTCGCGCAACTCCTTCCAGTGATCCTGCTGCTCCAGTTGCAGGTGCTGGGCAAGGGTCGCAATTTCCTCGAGCTGCTCGGCCGGGGACAAGCCATCGGCGCTCTGCTTGGAGAGCCCGGCGCGAATCTGGCCCTTGAGGCCGGCGACGCGCACCATGTAGAATTCGTCCAGATTATTGGCCGAGATCGAAACGAAGCGCAGCCGCTCGAGCAACGGATGAGACTGATTGCCGGCTTCTTCAAGCACCCGCATGTTGAATTGCAGCCAGCTTACTTCGCGATTGACGAAGCGCGCCGGGCTGGTGCGCAGTGCCTCGACATCGGGGACCGAGCCTTCGGCTTCGGCAAACTCGCTCATTTCATTCATCGGTTTCGGCGTCCCAATCCTGTTGCGGGTCCAACCCAATCGCGCCATGGCGCAGCGCCAGGGCTTCCGACGCTATCGTGCGGGTAATTGCCGACCCTTTGGCAAGGGCCAGCCTGTCCATCAGATCGACAAGGGCAGCGGCTTCCTCGGGGCTGCGCTCCATGCGCGGCACCACATAGCCGATGACCTTGGGATCGATCCTGATCTGCCGATCCCCGAACAGTTTCACGAACATCTGTGACAGTTCGATGTCGTCGCTGACCTCCAGCCGGAAAACCGGTGCACGGCGTACCCGCGAGCGCACATCATCGGTCTGAAGCGGCCAGTGTGCAATATCTTCCCGCGCACTGAGCAGCACTGTGCGCTCCCCCCGCATGGCCTGGTTGAGAAGATGGAACAGATCATGCTCGTCATAGGACAACCGGTCCACATCTTCGATGGCCACAGGCTGAGTGCCTTCTCCGGACGCAACATCACCAATCGTCGCCGGCGACACAAGAATGGCCCCGCTTCGATCGGCGAAGATGCGCGCCAGATGCGACTTGCCTGACGCCGCCGGCCCGATCAGCAGGGTCACCCCGTCCGGCCAGTGCGGCCAGGCGAGAATCCGGGCATGCGCCATCGCATTGCCCGTGCCCACCAGGAAATCATCTTCGGCATGCGATATTTCGTGACCCAGATCGAGCGGCAGCTGCCGCGGGCCGGTTTCAGAGATGGGCATCATCACCCGGGGCGTGCCTTCTGGGTCCGAGATAGAGCGTGCTTTCCTTGTACTTGCGCACGCCATAGCGAACCAGGACCGAGGCAATTGCCGCCATCGGCACGGCCAGCAGCAGGCCGACAAATCCGAATACCGCGCCCAGCGCCAGAAGAGCAAACATCATCCAGACCGGATTGATGTTGATCGAAGATCCGACCAGCTTGGGATAGAGCACATTGCCCTCGATGAACTGCCAGAAAAAATAGACCCCTGCTACCAGCACGATCATCCACCAGTTCGGAGCGTATTGTACGAGCGCAATGCCGACTGACAGGCCAAGGCCGACGGCGAACCCGACAAAGGGTATGAAGCTGAGGAGGCCCGCGATGAGGCCCACGGCCAGGCCATAACTTAGTCCGATCAGGCTCAGTGCCGTGGCATAGAAGGCCGCGTCCAGCAGCAGCACGCTGCCCTGCCCGCGGATCACCCCGGCCATGGACTTGTCGATCTCGCGCAGAATGCCCTTGACCTCGCCCTTGTGCTGCTTGGGCAGGAGGTCATCTATGCCGCGCACCATGCCTTCCCAGTCGAGCAGCAGGTAAAAAGCCACGACTGGTGCCAATACCGTAAAACCAACCATCGCCGCGCCGGTCAAACCGATATTGACCAGTTCGGCGGGTAATGTGGCAATGAAACCAAGCGCCTGCCGCGCAACGTCGTTGAGGCTGCGTTGCAATTCGGCCGCCCGTTCAGGCCCGAGCCAGGCATTGATTTCGGGAGACCATTCTGCCGCCAGTTTCTGCAGGTCGCCCACATAGCCGGGCAGACGCTGAATCAGCCCGATGATCTGCTGGCCGATCAGCGGAACGAACATGAAGAACAGGCTGACCACGATGGTCAGGACGCTGAGCAGCACCACCACCGTCGCCCATACGCGACTAAACCGCCACTTCTGCAGCTGGTTGACCAGTGGATTGAGCAGATAGGCCAGAGCCGCGCCCACCACGAATGGCAAAAGCACGCCGCGGAACACCCAGAGGAAGAGGATAAGGGCCAGAAGCAGCCCAATCCAGATGAACACTTGATTTCTGAGTGCCATGAAGCCGGGCAGCCCTTGCGTCTGGGTAATCGAAAAGCTATCAGCCGTCTAACGGCCAGCACCGAAAATATCAACCAACCCGGTTCGCGCGCAGCCTTTTGCGCCCGCAATCCCCAGCATGGCAAGAAGGCTCATGTCCGACGCACAAAACCTGCCATCAAACGGACTTTCATACAAGCAGGCAGGTGTCGACATCGACGCCGGCAACGCCCTGGTGGAAGCCATCAAGCCGGCGGTCCGGTCCACACGGCGCCCCGGCGCCGATGGCGAGATCGGTGGCTTCGGCGGCCTGTTCGACCTCAAGGCCGCCGGCTTTGTTGATCCGGTCCTCGTGGCCGCCAATGACGGCGTGGGCACCAAGCTCAAGATCGCCATCGAGACCGGCAAGCACGACACGATCGGCCAGGACCTCGTGGCCATGTGCGTAAACGACCTGATTGTTCAGGGGGCCGAGCCGCTGTTCTTCCTCGACTACCTGGCGACCGGCAAGCTCGACGTCGCCCAGGGCACGGCCATTGTCGGAGGCATCGCCCATGGCTGCCGCCTGGCCGGTTGCGCCTTGATCGGCGGCGAAACCGCCGAAATGCCCGGCATGTATCATGGCAACGACTATGATCTCGCAGGCTTTGCTGTCGGCGCCGCCGAGCGCAACGCCCTCCTGCCCCGCAAGGATATCGCCGCCGGCGATACGCTGGTTGCCATCGCGTCCTCCGGCGTCCATTCCAACGGCTATTCGCTGGTCCGTAAGATTGTCGAACTCTCCGGCCTTGCCTGGGACGCCCCTGCCCCCTTCGCCGACCGCAAGTCGCTGGCCGAAGCCCTGCTCGAGCCGACCCGCATCTATGTCAAACCGCTGCTCGCAGCCCTCCGCGCCGGTCTCGGCATCAAGGCCCTCGCCCATATCACCGGCGGCGGCTTCATCGACAATATCCCCCGCGTCCTGCCTGATGACCTCGCCGCCGACATCGATCTGGCCGCGGTCACCGTTCCGGCCGTGTTCGGTTGGCTTGGCAAGGTCGGCGGCATGAGCGAACGCGAAATGCTGCGCACCTTCAATTGCGGCGTCGGTATGCTGGTTGCGGTGGCGCCGGACGATGCGGACAAGCTGGTCGAAAACCTCACCGCTTCGGGCGAAATCGCCGCCGTGGTCGGACGGCTCACAGCCCGCACGGACGAGCCCGTCACCTTCCGCGGCAAGCTCGCACTGTGAGCCGCAAGCGCGTTGCCATTCTGATTTCCGGCCGCGGCTCCAACATGGCCGCGCTGATCGAGGCCGCCAAGGCGCCGGACTTTCCGGCTGAAATCGTCGGCGTCCTCTCCAATCGCGCCGCAGCGCCGGGCCTTGAGATCGCTGCCGCCCATGGCATTGCCACGGCCTCGCTGGCGCAAAGCAAATTCCCCAGCCGGGAAATGTTCGAAGATACCATGACCCAGCTGCTCGAAGGCTGGGAGGTGGACTATGTATGCCTAGCAGGTTTCATGCGCATCTTGGGCGAGGATTTCGTAAATCGCTGGATGGGGCGGATGATCAATATCCACCCTTCGCTGCTCCCGGCATACAAGGGCCTCGAAACCCATGAGCGCGTGCTCGCCGATGGCACCACAGAGCATGGCTGCTCCGTTCATTTCGTGACCCCAGGCCTCGATGACGGCCCAGTCATCCTCCAGGCCCGTATCCCGGTTCTCCCGGGCGACACTCCCGCAACCCTTGCGGCCCGGTTACTGGTCGAAGAACACCGCCTCTATCCCGAAGCCCTGCGGCTGCTGGCCAGCGGCGAAGCCCGGCTTTAGCTCCCGTCATCACTACAATTGATGGCGCCCATCGTCAAAATCGGTTCGACCTTTGTTCTCCCCGGGCGTAGCCTGCGCGCTTCCTGAATGGGGTTGCAAAATGAGTCTGCGTGACTGGACCTGGATCATTGTTCTCGGCGCGATCTGGGGATGTTCATTCGTCTTCAACGCCATCCTGATCCGCGAGCTCGGCCCGCTCTGGGTAACCTCGCTGCGCGTCGGCATCGGCGCCCTCGGTTGCTGGGTCGTGCTGTTTGCGCTGCGCAAGCCTATCCCGCGCGATCCGGTCCTCTGGCTGCAACTGGCTGGCCTCGGTGTCGTCGCCTATGCCATTCCCTTCGCCCTGTTTCCCCTGGCCCAGGCGCATTTGGCCAGCGGCATTGCCGCTATCATCAACGCCTTGACACCAATGGTCACGGCGCTCATCTCGCATTTCTGGATTGGCGGGGAGAAAGCCACGCGCACGAAATTCACCGGCGTCGCCATCGGCTTTGCTGGCGCGGCGATTCTGGTGTCTCCGGCCCTGTCGCAGGGCGGCAATTCCCATCTCTGGGCCGTCGCCGCCTGCCTTGGTGCAACGCTGTGCTATGCGCTGACCCTCAATATCACTCGCAGCTTCAAGCATATCGAGCCGACGGCCTTTGCCTCCATCGCCTTGACAGGCGCTGCGGTGGTGGCCATTCCCATTGCCTTCCTGACCGAAGGCATGCCGCAGATGACCCGGCCCGAGACTTGGGGCGCGGCTCTGGCCATCGGCCTGCTCTCGACCGCCTTCACCTTCCAGATCATGTATCGCATTCTGCCGCGCGTCGGCGCCACCAATTTCGCCACCACCACCTTCATCGCCCCGATCTCGGCGTTGATCATCGGGGTCACGGTGCTGGGCGAGACCATCCTGCCCATCCAGATCCTGGGCATGCTGGTGATCTTCTTGGGCCTGCTGTTCATCGACGGGCGCATCCGCCACATCTGGCGCCGCGCGCCCGCCTGAACTTTGGCGGAACTCTCCTGCAGCGTCCCCGTTGGTTTGCTGCAGGAGATTAGCCATGCCAGACAGACCCGACATTGATCCAGTCGCGCCCGACGAAATCGTTCCGCAGCCTGAGCCGCCACAGCCACAGCCGGTTGACCCCGTTCCTCCAGGTCCAGCCGAGGTCCCTACGCCGGACCAGCCGGTAGAGGATCCCCAGCGGTCACCGACACCGGAGATACCTCCGGAACCCGGCCACGATCCGCGACCGCGAGAGGTGTAAAATGCCAGATCCGCTAGAGCGCCGCCCGGAAAATCGGGACATCACATCCGAACAGGTGCCTTCAATGCCGAGGCACCTGCCGACCGAGGACACGGATAATCCGCACAGCACTCCGCTGCGGCGTGAGCAGGAAAGCGAGACTCCAAACGACGAGACCCCAGGCAAGCGCGACGACGACGTCGCGCCCTGACGCTATTCGATCCCGAGCTTTGCCTTCATCAATTCGTTGAGCGCCTGCGGGTTGGCCTTGCCACCTGAAGCCTTCATCGCCTGACCGACAAACCAGCCGATCATGGTTGGCTTTGCCTTCACCTTCTCGACCTGGTCGGGATTGGCGGCAATGATTTCGTCGACGATCTTCTCGATGGCGCCCAGGTCGGTCACCTGCTTGAGGCCACGACGTTCCACGATCTCGGCCGGGGCGCCCTCGGGCTCCTCAGCGATCAGGATCTGCAGCACATCCTTGCCGCCCTTGGACGATATCGTACCACCGGCGATCAGGTCGACTAGCCCGGCAATCTGGGCCGGCTGCAAATGGGTTTCCCAAACGGCCAGGCCCTGGCTGTTGGCATAGGCCGCCACATCGGCATTGAGGATATTGGCCACTGCCTTGCCGTCGCGCTTGGCGCCGCCATGGGCAACGCAGGCCTCGTAATAATCTGCCGTCTCGCGATCGAGTGTCAGCACCATGGCGTCATAGGGGGTCACCCCATAATCGGCGATGAACCGCGCCTGCTTCTCGTCTGGCAGTTCCGGCAGGTGCTGCGCCAGCTCACTGATGAAGGCATCGTCGAATTCGAGCGGCAGCAGGTCGGGATCAGGGAAATAGCGATAGTCATGCGCTTCTTCCTTTGAGCGCATGGACCTTGTCTCGCCCAGCTTGGGGTCGAACAGCCGCGTTTCCTGGTCGATGGAACCACCGTCCTCGAGAATATCGATCTGGCGGCGGGCTTCATATTCGATGGCCTGGCCGGTAAAGCGGATGGAATTGACGTTCTTGATCTCGCAGCGCGTGCCGAACTCTCCACCGGGGCGACGCACCGAGACATTGACGTCGGCACGCATGGAGCCCTGCTCCATATTGCCGTCGCAGGTTCCCAGGTAGCGCAGGATCGTGCGCAGCTTGCCCAAATAGGCCTTAGCTTCATCGGACGAGCGCAAATCGGGCTTGGAAACGATCTCCATCAGCGCCACGCCCGAGCGGTTGAGGTCGACAAAGCTCATATTCGGGTGCTGATCGTGGATCGACTTGCCGGCATCCTGCTCCAGGTGCAGGCGCTCGATACCGATCTCTATCCGCTCGCCATCGACATCGAGCAGCACCACGCCCTCACCCACGATAGGGTCCTTGAACTGGGAGATCTGGTAGCCCTGCGGCAGGTCCGGATAGAAATAGTTCTTCCGGTCGAACACCGAACGCTTGTTGATCGCAGCCTTGAGGCCCAGGCCCGTGCGCACGGCCTGGCGCACGCATTCTTCGTTGATGGTCGGCAGCATGCCGGGCATGGCCGCATCCACGAAGCTGACATTGGCATTTGGCGGATTGCCGAAGGCCGTGGACGAGCCGGAGAACAGCTTGCTCTCGCTGGTCACCTGCGCATGCACTTCCATGCCGATAATGACCTCCCAGTCGCCGGTCGAACCGGAAATCAGACGCTTCTTGTCGGGGGTGCGGGTGTCAACGAGGGTCACTGGGCAGTCCTGAAAGCCAAGGCAAATCTGGTCATCTGCTTAGCCGTGTTGCCCAAGTGTTGCAACAGCCACCATCGTGCCTTCTCCCCTCGCGGGAGAAGGTGACGCTCCCCGGTCGCGTCGCGCCCGAGGACTGGCTTCGAGCCGGATCAGGGATCAGTCGTCGCTGATTTCGCCATCATAGGGACGCAGCCGCTTCTCGAGATGCACGCTAACAAACGGGTCGTGTCCATCCCGGCCATCGGGACGCAGGGCAAGGATGCGGTAGCCTTGCCGTTCATAGAAACGCACCGCGCGCACATGGTCCGCCGGAGTTTCCAGATGAACACGTTCTGCACCCTGCAATTCGAGCATCGTCTCCATGCGCTCGAGCAGCAAGGCGCCAAAGCGATGCCCCTGCATCTCGGGGATCACAAAAAGATAGGGGATGTAGGAGCGGCCCGGCACCCGCGAGCACCAGCCGACCACGACGCTGTCGATCTCGGCCACGATGGTATTGCGCCAGCCATGCCCAACGGCATGCGACAAGCGACGCCGCTCGGCGTCCCTCAGGCCCGGTTTCTCGCTCAATATGGGCAGGATGCCAGCTTCCCAGGCCCGATAAGCAATGTCTGCGAGGCGCGGTGCATCCGTGATTTCCGCCTTGCGTATCCGAATGCCGGGCATGCGCGCCTCCTATCTGGCGCGTTTGCGCGCCGCGATGATGCCCTTCTCGTAATTGATATTCCAGCTGATCAGGGTCCGCCAGATAAGTTCGGCCTGATCTTCGTCCAGATCAAGGTCCAAACTGCGCCCCCGCACCTTCGTGATGATGGCCTCGATCCGCACCGGGTCAAATGCCTCATGCGGATCGGTCTTGATTTCGGCCATGCGCGTCACATAGGCGTGGCGCTCTGCGAACAGGGTAAGCAGCGCCTGGTCGATGCGGTCGATCTCGACGCGCACGTCATCCTTGGTCTGGCATTCTGATGGCAGTTTGACAGCGGTCACGTCTGGCCCCCGGTGTGTCGATTGGTGTTGCTGGTTTGCACCGGCACGCTGGTGATTTCAACCCGCCGCGCCTAGGTAATCTGGCGGAAACCGTTGCAACACTCTATGTTTTTCCCATGTCTAGCCAGTCTGGGAATGCCTGAGACCCCGTCCTTCTGCGACGGGGCATGAATGAACCGGACGTCGCCTTCCCTCGGGTCGGCGCGGCCAAGTTTGTTCGCGAGCTTCTGGCTCGCCCAATCAGGCTTCAGACATTTTCATGGATATTTCCCGGAACGAACAGCGGGTGCTGCACGCCCTCTCGCAGGGCGGCCGCATCGCCGCCATCAAGGACGAACGCGGCAAGATAATCGACTTCGAGTTCCTCAGCCGCGACGGCTGGCTGATGAGCGGACTCACCCAACTCATCTTCAACAAGCTCAAGGCGAAAAAGGCGATCAAGTCCCAGGGCGGAGGCCCGTACCGCATCACGAGGCGTGGCCTCGAACTGGTGCGCAGTCAGGTGGATAATCGGTAGGGGTTTCACCTCTCCCTGTGGGGGAGAGGTAAGGTTTCAGTGCCGCGTCACTTCACTCAGCGCCGCCGCAATGTGTTCCCACTCCTGCGACACGCTGGCGGTGGCGCGGCGCTTGCCGGCGCGGCGATACCAGTAATCGGCATTGCCCATATCGGCCTCGATCCAGTGCATGAGGGCATGCACCCAGTCGAACGCCTGCACGCCTTCCATGGACTGCACGATATTATGCGCCCGCTCCCATTCGGGGCCAATGCGCAATTCGCCCTTCTTGAGCCACCACAGCGCCTGCAATGGCTTGCTCATGTCCTTGGGCGGCTCGGACCAGTCGAGCGTCGTGAAAATATCAGTGGCCATCGGCAAAATTCCTGTTGGCCCGGACGCTGCCGCAGTTCGCGTCTCTACCAGTTTCAACTTGTGCATGGGCCGCAAATAGTGCGGATCGGCGGCGCAATCAAGCGCAAGCCAACGTGTAGCAGGTTACGCCCTACCACCACCGCTTGGGTGCAAAGTCCCCGTCGGCACTCTTTTCGATAACACGCGCCGCCGCAAACAGTGTCTCTTCGTCGAACGGCTTGCCGATCAATTGCAGCCCGAGCGGCAACCCGGCCCCGTCCTTGCCGGCCGGCACGGCAATGCCCGGCAGGCCCGCCATATTGACGGTCACGGTGAAGATGTCGTTGAGATACATCGCGACTGGATCAGCGGCCAATGCTTCATCGCCAATGCCAAAAGCCGCTGACGGTGTCGCCGGTGTCAGGATGGCGTCGACGCCCGCATTGAAGGCATCCTCAAAATCCTTCTTGATCAGCGTGCGCACCTTCTGGGCCTTGACATAATAGGCGTCGAAATAGCCAGCCGACAGCACATAGGTCCCGATCATGATGCGGCGCTTCACCTCGCGACCGAAGCCGGCGGCGCGGGTCATCTCGTACATGTCGGTGATGTCCTTGCCCGACACCCGCAGTCCATATTTGACGCCATCATAGCGCGCCAGGTTGGACGAGGCCTCGGCCGGCGCCACAATGTAATAGGCCGGCAGGGCATATTTGGTGTGCGGCAGCGAGATGTCCTTGACGCTCGCGCCCTCGGCCTTGAGCCATTCCAGGCCCTCCGACCAGAGTTTTTCGATCTCTTCCGGCATGCCGTCCATCCGGTATTCCCTGGGCACGCCGATGGTGAGGCCCTTGACGCCGCGTTCGACCGCCGCCGCAAAATCAGGCACAGCCAGATCAACGCTGGTCGAATCCTTCGGGTCGAACCCGGCCATGGAGGTCATCAGGATCGCCGCATCTTCCACCGTGCGGGCAATAGGGCCGGCTTGGTCGAGCGATGAAGCGAACGCCACAACGCCCCAGCGCGAGCACCGGCCATAAGTCGGCTTGATGCCCACCGTGCCAGTAAACGCCGCCGGCTGGCGGATGGAGCCGCCGGTATCGGTTGCCGTCGCGCCGGCACAGAGCCAGGCCGAAACCGCCGCCGCCGAACCGCCCGATGAGCCACCCGGCACCAGGTTGGCATTGCTGCCTTCGGCGCGGAACGGGCTGACCACGGGGCCGTAATAGGAGGTCTCGTTGGACGAACCCATGGCGAATTCGTCCATGTTGAGCTTGCCCAGCATGACGGCACCATCGCGCCAGAGATTGCCGGTCACGGTGGACTCATATTCCGGCTTGAAGCCATCGAGGATATGGCTGGCCGCCTGGGTATGAACGCCCTTGGTACCGAACAAGTCCTTGATGCCAAGCGGAATGCCTTCAAGCGCCCCACCCTGCCCCTGCGCCAGCCTGGCGTCACTGGCCTTGGCCATGTCGCGCGCCTGATCGGGCGTGGTCGCCACATAGGCATTGAGCTTGGGATTAGCCGCTTCGATGGCGCCGATATAGGCGTCGGTAAGCTCAAGCGCGGTAAAGCTCTTGTCATTGAGGCCCTTGCGGGCATCGGCGAGGCTCAGCTTGGTCAGGTCAGTCAACGCAATTCTCTTTCATTCGTCACGTCAGCCGTCGCAACAAATGCCGGCGACGTCAAATTCATCTCAAAAAAGGCCGACCATTCGCTGTCGGGATAATCGAGAAACGGTCCGCGCGGCACAAACCCGTAACGGGTATAGAGCCGATGCGCCTCGGCCATGCCGTCGCCAGTGCCGGTTTCCAGCATCACCACCGGCAGTCCGCGCTCCCGCGCCAGATTGGCGATTCGCTCCAGCAATTGCCGGCCTACCCGCTGCCCCCGCACCTCGGGAACGGTGAACATGCGCTTGACCTCGCCCAATTCGGGACCGTGCACCTTGAGCGCACCCATGCCCACGGCCTTGCCGGTCGCGTCACGCGCCACGAACAGCGTCGTCGCGCTGTCGGCCATCTGCTCGACACTCATCTTGAACTGGAATTCGAGCGGCGACAGCGGCAGCAGGTGGTCGTTGAGTTGCGCAACCAGCGCCCGCACATCGTCCTGAAGCGGCGTCTCGATTGCGATCGAGATGCTCATCTATTCGACCACCTTGGGGACCATGAAGAAATTATCCTCGGTCAGGGGCGCATTGCTGACGATCTTGTCGGCATAGCTGCCATCGGTGACGACATCGTCGCGGCGGCGCAGCGTCATCGGCGTCACCGAGGTCATGGCCTCGACGCCATCGACATTGACCTCGCCCAATTGCTCGACAAAACCAAGAATCGCATTGAGCTCATCCTGGTAACCAGCGACCTCGTCTTCCTCGATGCGAATACGGGCAAGGCGCCCGATGCGCTTGACGGTGGCGGCGTCGACAGACATGCGAAAACTCCTGCAGGAAAGGCGTGTTGCCGCTTCATTAGCAATGCAGCGCGGCAAATGACAATGAAAATGCCTTATGCGGAGGATCAGCTTTCCACGGCCAGTCCCGGTTCAAGCGCCAGCAGCGCCGTCCCATCGAGCAGATCGCGCACGGCATCGATGGCGGCGCCGATCTCGGCCTCGCTCCCGGCCAGCGCCATCAATCTGGGCCGATCCCCTCCCAGCAGGGCCGTCCCTCGGCCCGCAAGCTGCTCTCCGGCGAGGATAATCACCGCCTTTTCGGCCCATCGCCCCAGCGCCGGATTGCCAGATCCGAGCAGGAGCAGCGGCATGTCATCGTCGCCATCGATGAGCAGGCCGGTCCGGCCCACCGACCAGAACTGCACGGGACGCTGGCTATCCCCCTCATCCAGCAGCCGTTCGGCCGGCCGTCGCTTCCAGTCTGCCGCATCCGCCTCGGAATGTCGGTCACCCAGCGTCACGACATGGTCGGCGCCGCTCACCAGCTCATTGCGATCAATTCCCTCCGGCGCCGATTGCGCATCGATCACCAGGATCTGGCCGCCAATCTGAATGCGAAATGTCGTTCCACCGAACCAGGTGATCTTCAAACCGCAGTCTCCGGCCGGAAAGTCAGCCTCATGTCGGCCGCGCCTTCGATAAAGCGCCGCGTTGCCGGGCGGCCGAGTATCCAACGCCCGGCCCTTCCCACCAGACCCATCGGCACCAGCCGCAGAAACGGTGCCATCGCCTGCATGCGGGCCAGTTGCGTCCCGGTCTTGTTCTGTTCGGCCTGGATTTTTTCAACCTCCGGTCGGCGTTCTGCCTCGAAAGCCGAGGCTGCGGTATCGAGTGTTTCGCCGCCGGCGCCAGCCAGAAGTCCGGGGCCGAGATGATTGGCCAGGATGACGGCGTCGCGCAACGCGATATTGATCCCCTGCGCCCCGACCGGCGACATCGGATGGGCCGCGTCACCCATCAGCACTAGTCCCGGAACCGACCATTTCGGCAGCATTCCGCAGATAACATCGAGCAGGAATGGGTCGCTGGCCTCGTCGCGATGGGCATTGAACAGGGTCAGCAAGGGCGGCGGCAGGACACTCGCCAGATGACCCTTCCAGTCCTCGCCCTCAGAGCCACGGAAGCTGCGATAGCTGCCCTTGGCGATGATCCGGCCGATCTGGACGTGATCATTCTCTGCCGGAAAGGCCAGCCCGAAAAAATCATCGAGCAGGAACCCGAAGGCCTGGCCGCGTGGCACGGGTTCGCCCCGCGGCACGCGGCACCAGACGACGTCGAATTCCTGCTGGTTGCCCTGCAATTCGAGCCCCAGCCGCTTGCGGGCAATCGAGTAACGGCCATCGGCAGCGATGACATAATCGACCGCCAGATCCCGCTCGCCACCTTCGCCGCCCAATTGCAGACCCACGACCCGTCCACCTTCGACCAACAGGTCGCGCACCACAGTGCCGCGCAGCAGCGTGAAATTGGCAAAGGCCGCACTCTGTTCCGCCAGCATTTCAATGAGGCGCGGCTGCGCCAGCAGCCGGATGAACTGGCTGCCAGCCGGCAATATCTTATCCAAATCGACGCTCAGGAAGCGCTTGCCGCGTGAATAGAGCTGCATGCTGCGGATCGGCTCTGACGGCAGCGCTTCGAATGCGTCCCAAAGTCCGGCCTCGCGAATGGCCCGCATGCCGCCCGGCGTCATGCCGTCGCCACGAAACTCGCGGGAAAAATCGCTGTGCCGCTCGATCAGCGTCACCTTGATGCCCATGCGCGTTAGCAGCCACGCGGTGAGCGCTCCCCCCGGTCCGGCCCCGATAATGGCGACATGCAGCGGCCCGCCTGCCTGGCTCGACATTGGCGACTCCTGCGCCTATTGAGACTTCCCCAGAGCTACACCGCGAAAGTGCCTCATGCCAAGCGCCCTGCCCGATGACCCCCTTGCCCTGATCCCCGACAGCGGCAGGATTCTCGGCCTGGACCTGGGCACCAAGACCATTGGCGTCGCGATTTCCGACGGCATGCGATATTCGGCTACGCCGCTCGAAACCATCAAGCGCACCAAATTCACCCAGGATGCCGAACGCATCGTCGAGCTGATCGCCGAGAACCAGGTGGCGGCGATCCTGCTCGGCCTGCCGCTCAATATGGACGGTACGGAAGGGCCGCGGGTCCAATCGACCCGCGCCTTTGCCCGCAACCTGGCGCCCAGGATAAATCTGCCTATCGCCTTTTGGGACGAGCGACTTTCCACCTCCGCCGTCACCCGTATGATGATCGAGGCCGATATGCGGCGCGACCGGCGTGCCGAGGTCGTCGACAAGCTTGCGGCCAGCTACATCCTGCAGGGCGCGCTCGACCGGCTGCGCAACCGCTAACCCGCGCGCCGTAAACTGCCCGGCGGCTCTCCAAAAAATTGCTTGAATGCCCGCCCGAAGGCCGCTTCCGACTGATAGCCGGCGCTGCGGGCAATGTGCCCGATGCTGTCCCGCCCCCCGACAATGGCCAGGCGCGCCCGCTGCAAGCGCCAGTCGGTGAGGTAGCGCATGGCTGGTTGCCCGACCATTTCGGTGAAGCGCGCGGCAAAGCCGGACCGCGACATGCCCGCCAGCCGTGCCAGCGCCTCCAATGTCCAGTCTTCGGCGGGCGAGCGGTGCATGGCCACCAGAGCCTGTCCCAATTGGCGGTCGCGCAGGGCCGCCAACCACCCGGTCTGCGCTTCCGGCGCCGTATCCAGCCACGTTCTTATCGCCTGGATGATGAGGATGTCGGCCAGTCTGGTAATCACCGCCTCGCCGCCCGGTTTCAGCGCCGCCGCCTCATGGGAAATGAGGTCGAGCGTGCTGCGCAGCCAGATCCCGCCCGCATCGCGCCAGCGATCGACGATCAGCACTTCAGGCAAAAGCTCCACCAGTCGCCGAGCCGCGACATCATCAAAGGACACGACGCCGGTCATCGCCCGCGTCACCGGGCCCGGCCCGGCAATGTCCATCATTTCATAGCGTTCGCTGATCTTGGTGGCAGGTAGATCGAACAGCGGCACTGCCTTTCCATCTGCCGCGCTGACCAGGTCCACCGGCGTCCCCCGCGGCAGCACCACCATGCTGCCCTCCTGCACCAGCACTGGCTTCCGTCCGGCGAGTCGCATCCACCCATCGCCCGATATGATGACGATGAACAGCATCGAGCGCTCCATCTGCGGCAGCGCCACACCCCACGGGGCCGCCAGTTCGGCGCGACAATACAGCGTGCCGTTCAGCCGCAGCATGTGCAACACGTCGCCAAGTGGATCGACCGCATCCGGCGGTTGAAAATGAACCACATCCATCGCCTTGTCTCCTCGTCCGCGTCCGACCATAACTTTGGACGAACTGCATAGATAACTGGCAATAGCGCGATGGAAAGTCCAGCCTCCATCGCCGATCTCTCGGATGCAACGCAAACGGGAGACTTCTCATGACCGCTTCATCCATCCTCGTGATCGGGGCCTCCGGCAAGGTCGGCAGTCGCGTCCTCGCCAACCTTGCCGCAGCGGGCCACGCCGCTCGTCCGGCGGGCCGCCGGACACCCCTGCCCTTCGACTGGCAGGATCGCTCAAACTGGGCCGAACACTTTATCGGGGTCGAAACCGCCTTCGTTTCCTACTATCCCGATCTCGCCGCGCCCCAGGGTGCTGCCGATATCGCTGCCCTGGCGGCTGCCGCTAAAACAGCAGGCCTCAGGCGCATGGTCCTGCTCTCGGGCCGGGGTGAAAGCGGGGCTGTCCGGGCCGAAAACACGCTGCGCGACAGCGGCCTCGGCTACACCATCCTGCGCGCCGCCTTCTTCAACCAGAACTTCTCCGAAGGCATGATGTATCCCGGTGTCATGGGCGGGGTGCTGGCCTTGCCCGCCGGCACGCGCACCGAACCCTTTGTTGATGTCGACGACATTGCCGAAATCGGCGCCTCTGCTCTTGTCGACGACCGTCACCACAATACTCTCTACGAACTCACCGGCCCGCGCCTTCTCACCTTTGCCGACGCCGTGGCCGAAATCGGTGCTGCCACCGGCCGCAATCTCGCCTATGAGCCCATTTCACTGGACGATTTTCACGCCGCCATGATCCCCGAAATCGGCCCTGACGATGCCGGGCTATACACCGAGCTTTTCCGCGAACTCTTCGACGGCCGCAACGAAAGCCTGACCCAGGGCGTCCAGCAGGCGCTGGGTCGCCCTCCTCGCGATTTCGCCAATTACTGCCGCGACGTCGCGCGCGCCGGTGGTTGGCAACAGGCGGCGTGATCCATGATATGGGTCAATCGCATCCTGCTTGGCCTTGGCGCGGTGACGGCCATTGTCCTCGCGCTCGCCATCCTCTTCCTGCCCGGACCCTTCTATGCCGGCTACGGCATTGATCCCGCCGGGCAGGTCAGCCTTCTCAACGAACTCAAGGCGCCGGCGCTGGTCATTCTTGCGCTGGGATTGATACAGGGGGCTGGCCTGATCCGGGCCAGTTGGCAGCGCAACGGCCTTCTGGCCGGCGCCCTGCTCTATCTCGGATTCGGCCTGGCCCGTCTGCTCGCTATCCTTCTCGATGGCTTGCCCGCCAATGGCCTCGTCTGGGTCATGGCCATCGAACTGCTGCTGGGCCTGTTCTTTGCCCTCGCCCTTTGGCGGCAAAGACCCGCATTGGCCGGATAAATGCGCGAAACCGGACGGGGCACCTTGCCCCGTCCATCTCTCTCGGCTAGACCGCAGCAAATCGCAAGGGATGCGACATGCCGCAATCGAGCTCCAGCGCCGCCAGGTCCTCTGGCGACTTTCCCCCGTTCCGACAGCGTCATTTGATTTCCATTGCTGATCTCAAGCAGCATGAAATCATCGACCTGCTCGAGCGCGCCCAGGGGATGATCGAGGTTTCCCGGCAGGAGCGGAAATCGCACCCGACGCTCTCGGGCAAGACCCAAATCAATCTCTTCTTCGAACCCTCTACCCGAACGCAATCGTCCTTCGAGATTGCCGGCAAGCGCCTCGGTGCCCTGGTGGTCAATATGTCGGTCAAGACCAGTTCGGTCTCCAAGGGTGAAACCCTGGTCGATACCGCCGCAACGCTCAACGCCATGCGCCCCGACGTGCTGGTGGTTCGTCATTCGGCAGCGGGCGCGGTGGAACTGCTCGGCCAGAAGGTCGGCTGCGCTGTGATCAATGCCGGTGACGGCGCTCATGAGCATCCCACCCAGGCCCTGCTCGACGCACTGACCATTCGTAACCACAAGGGCACGCTTGCCGGGCTGACTGTCGCCATTTGCGGCGATATCGCCAATTCCCGCGTCGCTCGCTCCAACCTGCTGCTGCTCGGCGCACTCAATGTCCGCACCCGGGTCATCGCCCCGCGCACCCTTCTGCCAGCCGGAATCGAGCACCTCGCCACCGAGGTCTTCACTGACATGGAAGAAGGGCTGAAGGGCGTCGACGTCGTCATGATGCTGCGCCTGCAGCATGAGCGCGCCAATGGCAGGATGATTCCCTCGGTGCGCGAATATTACCGCTTCTATGGCCTGGACGAACAAAAGCTCGCCTTCGCCAGGCCGGACGCCATTGTCATGCATCCGGGCCCCATGAACCGGGGCGTCGAGATCGACCCGGCCATTGCCGATGGCCCGCGCAGCGTCATCAACGATCAGGTAGAAATGGGGGTCGCCGTCCGCATGGCCGTGCTAGACGCCCTGCTCCCGGCGAGGAACGCGCCATGACCCGGCCTCTCATCATCGATAATGCCCGCATCCTCGACCCGGCCTCCGGCACCGACCAGATCGGCGCCGTGCTGATCGAGGATGGCCGCATCACCGATCTGGTCCTCGGCGGCCCCGCGGGCGTTCCCGACAATGCCGAGGTCATCAATGCCGGCGGACTGGTGCTGGCGCCCGGGCTGGTCGACATGCGCGTCTTTGTCGGCGAACCCGGCAAGGAATATCGCGAGACCCTGGCCTCGGCCGGTGCTGCTGCTGTCGCCGGTGGCGTTACCAGTTTCGTGATGATGCCCGACACCAGCCCCACCGTCGATGACGGGGCCCTGGTGGACTTCCTCATCCGCCGCGCCGAAGCCCAGTCTCCGGCTCGTATCCTGCCAGCCGCTGCCATCACCAAGGGGCTGGGCGGCAAGGAAATCACTGAATTCGGCCTCCTCAAGGAAGCCGGCGCCGTTTGCCTCACCGATGGCGCGCGCTCGATCCAGTCCAGCGCCCTTCTGCGCAGCGCCATGGGCTATGCGGCCAATTTCGACATGCCGTTCATTCACCACCTCCTGGATGCCAGTTTGGCCGGCGACGGCGTCATGAATGAAGGGCTCTTCGCTACCGTACTCGGCCTCAAGGGTCTTCCACGCGAGGCCGAAACCATCCCTCTCGCCCGCGACCTGCAACTCGCCGCCCTGACAAAAGTCCGCTACCACGCCGCCCAGGTTTCGACCGCCGGCTCGATTGACCTGCTCGCGGCAGCGAAATCGGGTAACGCCTCGGTTACTGCCGGTCTCTCGATCAACAATCTCTGCCTCAATGAAAACGACATCGGTCGCTACCGCACCTATTTCAAGCTCAATCCGCCGCTGCGCAGCGAGGATGACCGGCAGGCCATGATCGAGGGCCTAAAGTCAGGCGCCATCGACACCGTGCATTCCGATCACGACCCGCAGGATTCCGAGGTCAAGCGCCAGCCATTCGCCGAGGCCTCCAACGGCGCCATCGGCCTCGAAACCCTGCTCGCGGCCGCCCTGCGCCTCGTGCATTCCGGCGATGTGGACCTGCTGACCATCCTGCGCGCCATGACCAGCCGCCCGGCTGAGATCCTCGGGCTCGAAACTGGTCGCATCGCGCGCGGCGCGCCCGCCGACCTCATCCTCGTCGACCTCGACTATCCCTGGCAGGTCACCGAAAAAAGTTTCCGCTCCCGCTCGCGCAATACCAGCTTTGAGGACGCCCGCATGCAGGGCAAGGTCATGCGCACCCTGGTCGGCGGCAAGACCGTGTTCATCAACGAGGTCCAGGAGTGAACATTCCCTTCTTCGATGGCCACAACGACACCCTGCTGCGCCTTCTCGAAAAGCCCCGCGAGACCCGCGTTTCCAGCTTTGTCCAGGGCGGCGGCGAGGGGCATATCGATCTCCCCCGTGCAAAAAATGCAGGCATGGCAGGCGGCTTCTTCGCCATGTTCCCCCCGCCGGTAAAGACCAGTCTGGCCGGCGTGGCGACACCTGATTACGCCAAGGGCGACCTGCCTCCGCTCCTTGACATCGCCGATGCCCAACACGCGACCAATGGCATGGCTGCGCTGCTGCTTGAGCTTGATCGCGTCGGCGCCCTTAACATCTGCCGTTCGGCCGGGGACATCCGCTCCGCTATGGCGCAGGATAAGTTGGCGGCCATTTTTCACATAGAGGGCGCGGAGGCCATCGACACCGAATTTCGCGCCTTTGAGGTGCTTTACGCGGCCGGTCTAAGGTCCATCGGCATCACCTGGAGCCGCGCTAATGCCTTTGGCACCGGCGTACCCTTCCGCTTCAATGCCGATCCCGATGTCGGCCCGGGCCTCACCGATGCCGGCAAGGACCTGGTCCGCCTCTGTGACGAACGCGGTGTGCTGATCGATCTCAGCCATCTCAACGCCGCGGGCTTCCGCGACGTGGCGGCGATCTCCACCAAGCCGCTGGTCGCCACCCATTCCAATGTCCACGCCATCTGTCCCACCACGCGCAACCTCACCGACTGGCAACTGGCCGCCATCCGCGACAGCGGCGGCCTGGTCGGCCTCAATTTTGCGACCGGCTTCCTGCGCCCCGACGGACAGTTTCTTGCCGACACGCCCATCGAAATCATGCTGCGCCATGTCGATGCCCTGCTCGAGGCGCTTGGCGAGGATGGCGTGGCCCTGGGCAGCGATTTCGACGGCGCCATGATGCCCGCCGAAATCAGCGACGTCACCGGCGTGCCCAAATTCCTCCAGGCCATGCTCGATAAGGGCTATGGCGAAAGGCTGGTCAGGAAGATTGCGCTGGAAAACTGGCTTGGCATGATCGAGCGGGTGATCGGATGATCTGCCGGATTCCCACTACACGCGATCGTCACCCTCGGGCTTGACCCGAGGGCTCTACCTTGCCGCGCTATTGTAAGTGCAGCCCCCTCGGGTCGAGCTCGAGGGTGACGGTCGTTGGGCAGGAAGGCCTGCCTCAGAAGGGCACGTCTTCCGACTTTGCGATCTTCTTGGCTGCCGGCTTCTTGGCCGGCGCCTTCTTGGCTGCCGGCTTCTTAGCAGCCGGTTTCTTCGCCGCAGCTTTTTTCGCTGGCGCCTTCTTCCTGCCGCCAGTCGCTTCTGCCCGCGCCGCGATCAGGGCAATCGCCTGCTCGACCGTGACATCCTCGGGCTTCAGGTCCTTGGGTAGCGTCGCATTGACCTTGCCCTGGTTCACATAGGGACCGTAGCGCCCGGCGCGTACCGTGATCGGCCCGCCATCGTGCTCGAAGGTCTGGATGGCGGCCACTGCCGCCCCACGTCCACCACGGCCGCCATTGGCGGCCTTCTGCGCAATCAGGTCCACGGCGCGATTGAGCCCCACCGTGAATACCTCTTCCACATCGGGCAGATTGGCGTATTTGCCGTCGTGCAGCAGGAACGGTCCATACCGCCCCAGGCCAGCTGAAATCATCACGCCGGTTTCCGGGTGCAGCCCCACTTCGCGTGGCAGGGACAGCAATTGCAGCGCCTTTTCCAGTGTCAGGCTCGCAGCCTCCCAGCCCTTGGGCAACGATGAGCGCTTCGGCTCCTTGCCTTCGCCCAATTGCACATAGGGCCCGAACCGACCGGACTTGAGATGAACCTCTTCCCCGCTCTCGGGGTCCGTGCCCAGCACGCCGTCACCTGCCGAGGCTTCGGACGACTGCCCTGAGGCCGCATCCGAAAGCTGCATCGTGTGCTTGCATTCGGGATAGTTGGAACAGCCGATGAAGGCACCGAACTTGCCCAGCTTCAGCGACAGCGTGCCGGTGCCGCAGGTGGGGCAACGGCGCGGATCCGAGCCGTCTTCCTTGGCCGGGAAGATATGGTCGGCCAGCATGTCATTGAGGGCATCCAGCACCTCGGAGACGCGCAGATCCTTGATTTCCTCGGTCGCGACCGTGAAGTCCTTCCAGAAATCGCGCAGCAGCACCTTGTAGTCGAGTTCGCCTGCTGAAACCTGGTCCAGCTGCTCCTCGAGCCCGGCGGTAAAGCCATATTCCACATAGCGGGAGAAAAAGCTTTCGAGGAACGAGGTCACGATGCGCCCGCGATCCTCGGGATGCAGCGCCTTGCCCTCGAGCCGGACATAGTCGCGGTCTTTGAGCGTGGTCAGCGTCGCCGCATAGGTGGAGGGCCGGCCGATGCCCAGCTCTTCCATCTTCTTGATCAGGCTCGCTTCGGTATAGCGGGCCGGCGGCTGGGTAAAATGCTGTTCGATCTCGACTTTTTCAAGTTTCGGCTTGTCACCCACGGCGAGAGGCGGCAATTCCCGGCCATCCTCGTCGGCCTCGTCTTCGTCGCCCTTGGCCTCGACGCCATAGAGCGTCAGAAAGCCTGGGAAGGTTACCACCGAGCCGGTGGCGCGCAGGGTCACGGCGCGGCCGGGCACATTGACAGCGATGTCCACGCTGGTGCGGTCGATCTCGGCCGATTTCATCTGAGAGGCCAGCGTACGGCGCCAGATCAGGCCATAGAGCTTGGACTGGTCGGCATCCAGGTTCAGGCTTTCCGGCCGCTTGAACATGTCGGTCGGGCGGACGGCTTCGTGTGCTTCCTGCGCGTTCTTGGCCTTTGTCTGGTAGATTCGGGCCTTTTCGGGGAGATAGTCTTCGCCAAAATATTTCCCGATCACCGATCGGGCCATGGCAATGCCCTCGGGCGCCATCTGAACGGCGTCGGTACGCATATAGGTGATCAACCCATCCTCGTAGAGGCGCTGGGCGATCTGCATGGTTCGGTTGGGCGACAGTCCCAGCCGCGACGACGCATCCTGCTGCAGGCTCGATGTGGTGAAGGGCGCGTAGGGATTGCGCTTGGTCGGCTTCTTTTCAACGTTGGACACGTTGAACTGGCCGCCCTCGATCAGGTTTTTGAGCACGCCGGCATCTTCGCCGGTCTTGATGTCGAGCTTGTCGGTCTTCTTGCCATCGACGGCAAATAGCCGCGCCAGGAAGCTCTTGCCGCCTTCGTTGAGCTTGGCCTCCACCGACCAGTATTCGTCGGCGCGAAAGCGTTCGATCTCGCTTTCGCGGTCCGACACCAGCCGCAGCGCCACCGATTGCACGCGCCCCGCCGAGCGCGAACCCGGCAATTTGCGCCACAGGATCGGCGAGAGCGTGAACCCCACCAGATAGTCGAGCGCCCGGCGCGCCAGATAGGCGTCGACCAGCGGCATGTCGATATCGCGCGGATTGGCCATGGCCGCCGTTACGGCGTCCTTGGTGATGGCGTTGAACACCACGCGCTGCACCGGCACGTCCTTTTTCAGCGCCTTCTTGGCGCGCAGCACGTCCAGGATATGCCAGGAAATGGCCTCGCCTTCGCGATCCGGGTCAGTGGCAAGGATCAGGCCGTCGGCGCTCTTGAGGGCCGATGCAATGTCGGCAACGCGCTTTTTTGCCGCCGTATCGACTTCCCAGGACATGGCGAAATCTTCGTCAGGGCGCACCGAACCATCCTTGGCCGGCAGGTCCCGGATATGGCCGAAGCTGGCCAGGACTTCATAGTCCTTGCCAAGATATTTGTTGATTGTCTTGGCTTTGGCCGGACTTTCAACGACGACGACCTTCATGCAGGGATCCGTTCCGCAACTGTACCTTAAAGAGCGCGCAACATGGTGAAGCGCAATGCCGGTGTCAACGGGCGTCCCAAGCATGCACTTGCCGAACCGGCCTCAACAATGGTGTCTAGGCGCCGATATGACCGATCTCTCAGCTGCCCTGATTCCCGATTTCGACCTTTCGGCCCGCAACACGCTCGCCCTGCGCGCCCGCTCCCGCTTCGGGTTGCTGGTCGACGATGCCGCGATCCTGACGGACCTGTTCGAGACCGCAGCCAGAAGAGGCCTGCCGGTCCGCATCCTTGGCGGTGGCAGCAATGTGGTGCTGTCCGAGGCGTTCGACGGCATCACTGCTCTTCTGACGCTCAAGGGCCGTCGCGTGCTTGACGAGACTGCCGGCCACGCATTGGTCGAAGCCGCAGCCGGCGAGACGTGGCACGAATTCGTCACCTGGACGGTGGAACAGGGCTTTGGCGGGCTGGAAAACCTGGCCCTCATTCCCGGCACCGTCGGGGCCGCCCCGGTGCAGAATATCGGCGCCTATGGGGCCGAGCTGGGCGATTTTTTCCATGCGTTGACCGCCTATGACAGAACAAGCGGGCAAACTCTGGTCTTCGATCGTTCCGCCTGCGCCTTTGCCTACCGGGACAGCCTGTTCAAGCAGCAGCCGAACCGCTTCGTCGTGCTTTCAATTCGCCTCTCCCTGCCCCGGCGCTGGCAGCCCAACCTGGGCTTTGCCGGCCTTTCGAAACTAGCCGATATGGCAGAGATCACACCTCGTCTGGTCATGGATCGCGTCATCGCCCTGCGAACCAGCAAATTGCCAGACTGGCGCACCCATCCCAATGCCGGGTCCTTTTTCCAGAATCCCATCGTTGCGCTGGCCGAAGCCGAGCCCATACTGGCCGAATTCTCAACAGTGCCCAATTTTCCTCAGCCCGATGGACGCACCAAACTCTCCGCCGGGTGGCTCATCGAAAAGTCTGGCCTCAAGGGCCTCCGCATGGGGCCCGTCGGCATGTCCGAGCGCCACGCTCTCGTGGTGGTCAATCACGGAGGCGCCACGCAGGGCGACGTTGCAGCGCTGGCAGGGCATGTGAAGCAGACAGTTTCGGCTCGCTTCAACGTCCACCTCCACGAAGAGCCGATCTTTCTCTAGCTGTAGCGCAGCGCCACCAATTGCCCGCTCGACCACTCGACCTGCCCGCCGATATCGAGTTCCAGCAGCAGGATCTGCATGGCCTGTGGGCTGATACCGGTCTGCGCAATCAGTTCATCGACCTCTACCGGCGTTGAACTGAGCGCCCCGAGCAGACGCTCGCGTTCGTCCGCAGCGGGCTGGACATCGTCAGCCGCCACCCCGTCCGGCTGCCATTCCGGGTCGAACAGCGCGTGGCGCGCCGGATCAGCACTGCCCAACACCTCGACGATGTCGTTGGCATTGGTCACCAGTCGAGCTCCCTGCTGGATCAGCGCATTGCCACCCTCCGCGCGCGGATCGAGTGGCGAGCCGGGCACCGCGAACACATCCCGGTTCTGTTCCAGCGCCAGCCGCGCCGTGATCAGCGAACCCGAGCGCTTCGCGGCCTCGACCACGACAACACCCAGCGACAGACCCGAAACCAACCGGTTACGCCTGGGAAAATCCCGCGCCCGCGGCTCCCATCCCAGCGGCATTTCGGTCAGCAACGCCCCGCCATTGTCGAGAATGTCGTGGGCGAGCGGAATGTTCTCATCGGGATAGATGCGGTCAAATCCGCCAGCCAGTACCGCCACCGTTCCGCTGGAGAGGCTGGCGCGGTGCGCCGCCGTATCGATCCCCCGCGCCAGCCCTGAAACCACCGTATAGCCGCGCTCGCCCAGATCGGTCGCCAGCATGCGGGTCATCTTGACACCGGCGGACGACGCATTGCGCGCGCCTACGATCCCGACTGTGCGCTGCCAATCGAGATGCTCTCCGCCCGCCATGGTGATCAGCGGCGGTGCGCCGGAAATATGGAGCAGATGACCTGGATAGTCTGCCTCGCCCTGGGCCACCAGCCGCGCGCCGAACCGGGAAAGTCCCGCCAACTCATCCTCGGCGCGAGCTTGGCTGATGGGCTGCAGTGGCCGCCCAGCCTTGCGGCTGAGATCAGGCAAGGCCTCGATGGCGGCTTCGGCCGACCCGAAGCGATTGAGCAATTGTCGAAAGGTCACGGGGCCGACATTGTCGGTACGGACCAGACGCAACCAGGCAATGCGTTGGGCCGGCGTGAGCACCTTGGTCACACGGCCCGCTTGCATCAGCCTTCTTTCTTGCTGCTACCAATGGTGGACTCTGTGCCTTTAAGCAGGCGTCCAATGTTTTCCCGGTGCTGGTAGAACAGCAGCAGGGCCAGTCCACTGACCACCAGCGCCAGCCGCTCGCCGGTGAATACATAGGCAAAGATCGGCGCCGTCGCTGCCGCCGTCAGTGCCGCCAGCGACGAAATCTTGCGGGTAAAGGCGATCAGCAGCCAGACGGCGCAGAAGAGGAGGCCCGCGGGCCAGCTCAGCGCCAGCAGCGAGCCGATCATCACCGCCACGCCCTTACCGCCCTTGAAGCCGATCCACACCGGGAAACAATGCCCGAGGAACGCCCCCAGCGCTGCGACCCGCGCCGCATCCTCGCCCCAGAGATAGCGCGCCACCAGGATGGGCGCGATTGCCTTGAGAGCATCGAGCACCAGCGTTGCCCCAGCCACCGGCCTGTTGCCGGTGCGCAGCACATTGGTCGCCCCGATATTGCCAGAGCCGATATCACGGATGTCCCCCAGCCCGGCCGCCTTGGTCAGAATGAGGCCAAAGGGGATGGAGCCCGAGAGATAACCCAGCACCAGCGCAAGGATCAGCAGCAGAATGTCGGATGGCATGAACGCAACCCCTCCTTGTGGCGTTGCGCCAAGGTCTAGCCTCTCACAAGGCAATGTCACAAGAGGGTGAACCCATTTCCTCGCTTAAGAGGCGCCGGCCCTGTTTGGCAAAGTGCGGCCGATCCCCTACATAGGGCTGAGATTTCAAGAACGATTATTCATGACCAAGCCCCCAAAAGCCAAGACTGCAAAATCGAAGGCTACAAAGCCGAAGAACACATCCGGCCCCAGGCGCCCCCGCCTGCCGGTGGCTGATCTCTTGCCGACGCGCGAGCAATTGCTTGAGGCGCTGGCCGAGCAGGACGACATCAAGGGCAAGCGCGACCTGGCCAAAGTCTTCGGTATTCGCGGCGATCTGCGGCGCCCCTTCAAGGCGATGCTGGCCGAGCTGGAGGGCGAGGGCGTCATCACCCGCACGCGCAAGGCGCTGCGCCGGACCGCCGCCCTGCCCCATGTCACCGTGCTCGACATTCCCGGTGACGCGGACCCGGAAAACCTCCACGCCTTCCCGGCACAGTGGAACCCGGAGGAAGGTGAAATCCCGCGCGTCCGCGTTCTGACAAGCCCGCACGCACGCATTGTCCCGGCCCCCGGCGACCGCATCCTGGCGCGGATCGACGCCGGCGAAGATACCATCCCCGACTACACCGCCAAACCGATGAAGGTGCTCGACAAGCCGCGCCGCGCCCATATCGGCATCGTCCGAAAGGACAACGAAGGTGCGCGTCTAGTCCCCGTCGACCGCAAGCAGAAGGAAATGCGCATCGCCCTGGGCGATCTGGGTGACGCCGCCGACGGCGATCTGGTCGAGGTCGAGGTCAAGTTCTCGGGCCGGCTCATGATCCCGCGTGCCCGTGTCACCAATGTCATCGGCAACCCGGCCTCGGAAGGCGCGGTGTCGCTTATTGCCATCCACAACCTCGAAATCCCCCACGTCTTCCCGCAAAGCGTCATTCGTGAGGCCGAAGAGGCGAAGGAAGCGAGCCTCAAGGGCCGTGAAGACTGGCGCGACTTGCCGCTCATCACCATCGATCCGGCCGATGCCAAGGATCATGACGACGCCGTCCATGCCGCGCCAGACGAGGACGAGAGGAACCCCGGTGGTTTCATCGTCACCGTCGCCATTGCCGACGTTGCGGCCTATGTCCGCCCCGGTACACCACTCGACCGAGAAGCTTATATCCGCGGCAATTCGGTCTATTTCCCCGACCGCGTGGTCCCCATGCTGCCCGAGCGCATCTCCAACGAACTCTGTTCGCTGAAAGAAGGCGTACCCCGTGCCGCCCTCGCCGTGCGCATGGTGCTCGGTGCCGATGGCCGCAAGAAGAGCCACAGCTTTCACCGCATCCTCATGCGCTCAGCCGCCAAGCTCAGCTACCAGCAGGCTCAGGCCGCCATCGACGGCAATGCCGATGACCAGACCGGACCGCTGCTCGACCCCATCCTGCGCCCGCTCTGGGATGCCTATGCGGCCATGGCCTCGGCCCGCGACCAGCGCGGTCCGCTCGATCTCGACCTGCCCGAGCGCAAGATACTGCTGGACGACAAGGGCATGGTGCGCGACATCCACGTCCCCGAACGCCTCGACGCCCATCGCCTGATCGAGGAAATGATGATCGCCGCCAATGTCGCGGCCGCCGAGACCCTGGAGCAAAAGCGCAGCGACCTGCTCTATCGCGTCCATGACGAGCCCTCATCGGAAAAACTCCAGGCCCTGCGCGATTTCCTCGGCAGCCTCGACATATCGGTGAAAAAATCAGACAGCGTCCGCGCCTCGGACTTCAACGGCATTCTCGGCCAGGCCCGCAAGGCCGGCAATGTCGAGCAAGTCAGCGAAATGGTGCTGCGCAGCCAGGCCCAGGCCGAATATGCCGCCGAGAATTATGGCCATTTCGGCCTCAACCTCGACCGCTACGCCCACTTTACCTCGCCCATCCGCCGCTATGCCGACCTCATCGTGCATCGCGCCCTGGTCCGCGCCCTTGGGCTGGGCGACGACGGCTTGACCGACCAGGAGGCCGCCAAGCTTCCCGGCATTGCCCAGCACATTTCGGCCACCGAGCGCCGCGCCATGCTGGCCGAGCGCGAAACCTCTGATCGCCTGCTGGCCCAGTTTCTTGCCGAACGCATTGGCGCCCGCTTCATGGGCCGCGTCTCCGGCGTCACCCGCTCGGGCCTGTTCATCCGCCTTCTCGAAACCGGAGCCGACGGCTTCATCCCGGCTTCGACCCTCGGTCAGGACTATTACCGCTACGTCGAGGAGCGGCAGGCCATGATCGGTGAACGCACCGGTGAAACCTTTACCCTGGGTGACCTCGTTGAGGTCCGGTTGCTCGAAGCTGCACCCGTAGCCGGCGCGCTACGCTTTGAACTGTTGTCCGAAGGCAAGCGCGGCAATCCGCCATCTGGCAGGCGGTCGTCAAAGGGACCATCTAAGAGCTTCGGCCCCAGGACTTCGAAGGGTTCAGGCCGGAGAAAGAGGTAAGCCATGCCTGATCAGACCCGGTATCTCGCGGACGAACGTCCTGTAGGTCGCTCGATGTGGCGCGGCGCGCTCTGCAGCTGTCCCCATTGCGGCCAAGGCCGTATGTTTCGCGCCTATCTGAAGGTTGCTGACCAGTGCGATGTCTGCGGTGAGGAACTCAACCACCACCGCGCTGACGACTTCCCGCCATATATCGCCATCACCATCGTCGGCCACATCATTATCTTCGTGATGCTTCATATGGAAATGGCTTACCAGGTGTCGCCTCTGACCCATATCCTGATGGCCATCCCCATGGCCATCATCCTGCCTCTGGCCATGTTGCCTTCGATAAAGGGCGCCATTGTCGGCCTGCAATGGGCCAATCGCATGTATGATTTTGGAACCGGGCAGAAGGACTGAACCGGTTACGGCTGGCTGGGCCGGAATCTTAGCCCTGCCCATTCGTCGTCAATGACCACCTTTTGCACGACTTGCCAGCCGGCCTCCGCAAAGGGCGCCCAACCCGTTTCGCTGGTCAGTCCGGCAGATCGCCCGGCCGGCCCCTTGCGATAGGCCACCCATACAACGGCGCCTTCTGCCAGGTCAGCGACAATGCGATCGGCCAGGGCTACAACTTCGGCGGGCGACTCGAAAAAAGCGAGAACACCATTATGCCTGTCATCCTCGTGGACGATTTCAACCTCGGCGCCGGCGCTCAATTCTTCGGCCAGCAGTTGCGGCGCATTGATCAGCCAGAGCCGATCGCCCGAATGGATATCGAGTTTGTGCAGCAATTCGATTGGCGCCGTCATCAAAGCCTCCATGGGCCTCTTCAATCACTTGACAACGGCCGGCAAATCCGTAGGTTGCGCTCAAATTCCGGCGCTGCCCCTGTTGCAGCGCCTTTCGCTTTGTGAAGGACGTACAGAATGGCCAAGGCCGCCACCATCAAGATCAAGCTCGTCTCGACGGCCGACACCGGCTTTTTCTATGTCGCCAAGAAGAACGCGCGCACCCAGACCGAGAAGCTCTCTTTCCGGAAGTACGACCCTGTCGTGCGCAAGCATGTTGAATTCAAGGAAGCCAAGATCAAGTAATCTGGCCGCACCTGTCGCATGAACAAACCCCCGCAAGCGATTGCGGGGGTTTTGTTTTGAAATCGTTGAAACTGGCATGCGCGGCGCGGGTTCTCCGTCCCCACTCCTCACACATTTGCCAGAGACACTTGCACAAGGAATGGGGCGTCACTGCGTCCACAGGTGACTGGCAGAACGCGTCCACTTGAAGAGAGTGGCTGGTCCGGAGCGGCATGTCGAAGAGGCCACTCTGTCCGCGTCCGGACCAACCGCCCTACGGAACTCAGGAGTTGCGGCGGACCTGAGATGGGCCGTAGGGACCCGAGGCCCTTGGGATATTTCCTAAGGCCGTCTGAAAAGAAACCTAGTCTCAACCCGTGAAAAGGCCAAGCGAATCGAGCGCTTCCAAGCCAGCAACCATTTGTTAATTATAACAAATAACCCTAATAGCCGGGATTTGATCTGTTCGAGGACGCCAGCCTTCATTCCGGCTGCATCAGTCGCACGGACGAATTCCTAGCCATCACCACTCAGGCCGCGTCGAAAATGACCCGATTGCGGCCCTCGCGCTTGGCCCGGTATAGCGCCACATCGGCTCGCTTGATGAGGCTTTCCGGGCTATCAGCCAGGCTCTCCCCGATAGAGACGCCAACCGAGACCGTCACCGATAACGGCCGCGCTGTCCCGACTTCGAACAGTTTCTCGGCCATGGACTGGCGCACTCGTTCCGCCACGGCTTCGGCCTGGATCGTGTCCGTATCCGGCATCAGCACGACGAATTCCTCGCCGCCGAACCGGCAGGCCAGGTCGACGCCACGGATATTGCGCTTGAGCCGCGCTGCAAACTCGCGCAGGACCGCATCGCCAATGTCATGGCCGTGATTGTCGTTGACCGCCTTGAAGTGATCGATGTCGAGGATCATCAACGCCATGTCGCGCTCCTGCTCCTGCGCCTTGCCCAGCATGACATTGAGGTGGCGGTCGAAATAGCGGCGATTATAGAGCCCGGTCAGCTCGTCGGTAACGGCCAGGGCCATGGTATTGTTGACGCTCTCGCGCAGTTCCATGGCGTAGCGGTGCCGGCGGATCTGCGTACGGACGCGCGCCATGAGCTCGTTGCGCTCCACCGGACGGCTGATGAAGTCGTTGACCCCCAGGTCCAGCGCCCGCACCACCCGCGGCTTGTCAGCGGTGTCAGCCATCAGGATGATTGGCAAATTGCGCGAGTGATCCACGGTGCGGACCTGCGAGCACACCCGCAGCGGGTCGAAGTCATCGAGACTCATGCTGACCAGCGCCAGCTCATAGCTGGCACCCGTCACCTGGAACACGGCGTCCGCAGGTTCGGTCAGGATATCGACCTTGTGGTCAGGCGACAGATAGCCCTTGATACGCTCGGCATGGCGCCGGTCGGTGTCGATGATCAGGATCGAGCCGCCACTGGCCGAAATACTGTCCATGGCGCGCAGCGCATCTTCAATGGCAATCTGCTGGCCGGTCAGCGCGCGGGCGCGCAACTCGTCGGTCAGCGACTTGAGACGCACCAGGCTTTTCACCCGCGCCATCAGTTGCGTGTCATCGACAGGCTTGCTGAGGAAATCATCGGCACCCGCATCCAGTCCCTGGACGCGGTCCGAGGTCTGGTCGAGCGCCGTAATCATCAGGACAGGCAGGTGATGGGTGCGCGGATCGGCCTTGAGGCGCCGGCACACTTCGAATCCGTCCATTTCCGGCATCATCACGTCCAGGAGGACGATATCGACTTCCTGGGTCTGGCAGATGTCCAGCGCCTGCGCGCCGGAACTGGCCGTCAGCACCTCGTAATATTCCGCTGTCAGCCGCGCTTCGAGCAGGCGGACATTGGTTGGAATGTCATCGACGATCAGAACGCGCGCGGTCACAACACTACCCCGGATTTATTGCACGAACCGCTGGCAATCAACGCGCCAGCGTCAGGCCCAGGCGTGAACGTTTGCGCAGCCGCGCGCTCGCTCAGGCCGGACCAATATATTGGGCAATGGTTTCCAGAAAGTGAGACACCGAGATGGGCTTGGAAATATAACCCTCGCACCCGCCCTGCAGGATGCGCTCCTCATCGCCCTTCATGGCGAAGGCCGTCACGGCCACCACCGGAATATGGGCCAGCTGCTCGTCATCCTTGAGCCACTTGGTCACCACCAGTCCCGACACCTCGGGCAATTGGATATCCATCAGGATCAGGTCGGGCATATGCGCCCGCGCCAGGTCCAGCGCTTCCATGCCGCTGCGGGTCTGGATGACATTATAGCCGCGCGATTCCAGCAGATCGTTGAAGAGCTTCATGTTCAGCTCATTGTCTTCGACGATCATTACACTCTTGGGCATTCTACCTCGCTTGGGCACCTGTCCGGCGCCCTGCCCGAAAACCGGGATGCGCGATTGCGCGCAGCTTCGCATTCGGTTGCTTCTGGGCTAGCATCGAAACTTAAACAAAACACCATATGAGGCCGCCACTTGTCCGTTTCCGACCGCACCGCGCCGGACGTTTCCGCCCTTGCCGATGCCTGCCTGGGCTATCTCGCGGAGAACCCCGAGGAGCTTCTGGCCTTCATGCAGCACGCAGGGTTTGACCCGCAATCCCTGCGCGCTTCGGTCGGCACGGTGCGCCTTCAGCACGGCCTCATCGACTATTTTGCAGCAAATGAAGCGATTCTGCTCGCTTTGTGCGCCAATGCCGGAATGACACCGGAATCTTTCATGCGGGTCTGGCATCGGCTGAACCGGGCGCAGTGAGATGGCGACCGACTGGTTCTGCCGTGATTGCCTGACGAGCGGGTCGAGTGCTGCCGTTCCCGAACGCTGCCCTTCCTGTGGCTCGCCGCGCCTCCGGAGCCATGACGAGCTCTTTGCCCTCTCGATTGCCCATGTCGATTGCGACGCCTTCTATGCCTCAGTCGAGAAGCGCGACGATCCGAGCCTGCGCGACAAACCGTTGATCATCGGCGGCGGCCAGCGCGGGGTGGTTTCGACCTGCTGCTACATTGCCCGCCAGTCTGGCGTGCGCTCGGCCATGCCCATGTTCAAGGCCCGCGAGCTCTGCCCGGACGCCGTCATCATCAAGTCCGACATGGCAAAATATGTCGAGGTCAGCCGCCAGATCCGCCGCCATATGGATGCGCTGACGCCACTGGTGGAGCCCATCTCCATCGACGAGGCTTTCATGGATATGACCGGCACCGAGCGCACCCACAAGGCACCCCCTGCCCTGACCCTGGCGCGCTTCGCCCGCACCATCGAGCAGGATATCGGCGTCACCATCTCGGTCGGCCTCAGCCATAACAAGTTCCTCGCCAAGGTCGCCTCCGACCTCGACAAGCCGCGCGGCTTCGCCGTCATCGGCAAGGCCGAAACGCTGGATTTTCTGGCGCCCAGGCCGATCAGCCTGATCTATGGCGTCGGCAAGGTGTTTTCGGAAACCCTGAAAAAGGACGGCTACCACACGATAGGCCAGCTCCAGCAGGAGGATCCCACGCGGCTCATGCGGCTCTATGGAGAATCGGGCGCGCGCCTGGCGCGCCTCTCCCAGGGCCAGGACAGCCGCCGCGTCTCCATCGATGGAGAGATGAAGACCGTTTCCTCGGAGACCACCTTCTTCCGCGATCTGGCGACGCTTGACGAACTTTCCACCGAATTACTCAAATGCTCCGAGCGCCTGTCGGAGCGCCTAAAGGCCAAGGGACTGGTTGGCGACACTGTGACTTTGAAGCTCAAGTCCGCCGGATTTAAGTTGCGCACGCGCGCCCGACACCTGATGATGCCCACGCAGCTGGCCAATGTGCTCTACGAAGCGGGCATGACGCTGTTGCAGCGCGAGATCGACGGCACGCCGTTCCGCCTGATCGGCATCGGCGTATCGGGTCTCGACCGCGCCGACGGCTCTGATCCGAGTGATCTTCTCGAGCCGCAGGTGGCGCGCAAGGCGGCAGCCGAAAGGGCCATGGACAAGGTCCGGACCCGTTTCGGCCGGGCCGCCGTGGTGCGCGGCAAGCTGTACACATCCAGGCCCGAAACACCTGTGGGCCCGATATCCGAAGAAGAAGCAGACGACCTCGAAGGCAAGACCAGATGACCGACCCGATCGAAAAGCTCCGCGAATATGGCTATGAACTTCCCGCCCCGAAGGCGCCAGTGGCCTCCTATGTGCCGGTGAGCCGCAGCGGCAACCTTCTCTATGTTTCAGGCCAGCTCTCCAGCAATGAGGGCGGTGTCGTCCAGGGACGCCTGGGCGAGAACATGAATGTCGTCCAGGGCGGCAATGCCGCCGAGCTCAGCGCCGTCAACATCCTGGCCCAGGTGGTGCACATGGCCGGCGTGCCGCTGCACGAAATCAAGAGAATCGTGAAGCTCACAGTGCTTGTGGCCTCCACGCCCGAATTCTTCGAGCAGCACCTGGTCGCCAATGGCGCCTCGAACCTCCTCGTTGGCGTCCTGGGAGACAAGGGCAAGCATGCCCGCGCCGCCTTCGGCGTGTCCTCCCTGCCCCTTGGCGCGGCCGTTGAAATCGAAGCAATCGTCGAAGTTTAGCCCGCTCGGCCCCGGTTGAATACGGGGCCATCACTTCCCATATCGGCCAGACACAATTGACGGATTTTCGTCCCCTTGTCCGATCCCGGCTATACGGCAAATATCCATCCCACAACGGCCTCCATTCCGGCTGCGGTGTGGAACAGTCTCGTCGCCTCGACCGCGGGCGTTCCGGATAGCCCATTTCTCGACCACGCCTTTTTTTTGGCGCTCGAAGAATCCGGCTGTGCCACCGGCAAGACCGGCTGGCAGGCGCAACACATCCTGCTCAACGACGAGAGCGGAACCCCCGTCGGCCTGCTACCCCTGTTTCTCAAGCCCCATTCCATGGGTGAATACGTGTTCGATCACGGCTGGGCCAATGCCCTGGAGCGTGCTGGTGGCCACTACTACCCAAAACTTCAGGGTTCCGTGCCCTTCACCCCGGCTACCGCCCCAAAGCTGCTGGTGCCCTCAGGAAGCCTCGACGCGCAGGCAGCATTGCTCTCCACCGCCCAGCAACTCGCCGGGCGGCTCGATGTCTCCTCGGTCCACCTGACCTTCGTGCCCACGGCCGAAGCCGAACTCGCCGGCTCTCTGGATTGGCTCCGCCGTGTCGACACCCAGTTCCACTGGCACAATCAGGGCTATGCCAGCTTCGAGGACTTCCTCGAAACCCTCTCCTCCCGCAAGCGCAAGACCATACGCCGCGAACGCCGTGATGCGCTGGCGGATGGAATCACGGTGAAATGGCTGAGCGGCAGCGACCTCAAAGAGCATCACTGGGACGCCTTCTACGACTTCTACGAGGACACCGGCGCCCGCAAATGGGGCCGCCCCTATCTCAATCGCAAATTCTTCTCGCTGCTCGGGCAGTATATGGCCGACCGGATTGTGCTGATGCTGGCCTATGATGGCGACACACCCATTGCCGGCGCCATCAATTTCCGCGGCAAAGACCGACTCTATGGCCGCAACTGGGGCGCCATCCGCGACGTGCCCTTCCTTCATTTCGAGGTCTGCTACTACCAGGCCATTGACTATGCCATCGCCAACGGGCTGGCCGTGGTCGAGGCCGGCGCGCAGGGAGAACACAAGCTGGCCCGCGGCTACGAGCCCGTGCTCACCCATTCCATCCACTGGATCGCTCATCCCGGCCTCAGGCGCGCCATCGCGGATTACCTCGAGGATGAACGCCCCGCCGTTGAGCAGCAGCAGGAACTGCTCGAAACCTTCACCCCCTTCCGCAAAGGCGAGCGGCAGGAGCGCTGACGCCGATCCCGTCCCCCGAGAACCATTCGAGGCCCACATGACCTACGATCCCACTAACATCTTCGCAAAGATCCTCAACGGCGACCTGCCCTGTCACAAGGTCTATGAGGATGACACCGCGCTGGTGATGATGGACATCTTCCCCCAGTCCCGGGGCCATACGCTGATCATTCCCAAGGCCGCCTCGCGCAATCTCCTTGATGCCGATCCCGCCGCCCTGTCGTCCGTGATGCCGCTGGTCCAGCGCATCGCCCGAGCGGTACAGCAGGCCACCGAAGCCGACGGCATTCGCCTCGCCCAGTTCAACGAAGCGCCGGCAGGCCAGACGGTGTTCCATCTCCACTTCCATGTCATCCCCGCCTATGAAGGCGTCCCCCTCGGCGCCCATGGTGGTGGCAAGGCCGATGACGCGGAACTCGCAGCGCTCGCCAAGCACATCGCAGCAAAGCTCTGACAGAGGCGCGCCGGGCCGCAGCGAAAAGGCGAAGGCCGGGATCACTCCCGGCCTTCGTTCATTCTCGGATCAATCAGACCTTCAGCTCTTGTCCACTGTCGCCTTTGGCTTCTTCGGCTTGGGCAGTGCCTTGGGCTTGGCCGGACGCGGCGGCACCGCCACCAGTTCGAGCTTGGCCTCGCTCCCCTCGCCCACCACCGCGACAGTGACGGAACCGCCATTGACCAGCTCGCCGAACAACACCTGGTCGGCCAGCGGTTTCTTGACATGTTCCTGGATCACCCGGCCCAGCGGGCGGGCGCCCATGCGCTCGTCATAGCCGTGCTCGGCCAGCCAGTCGGCCGCCTCTGGCGTCAGATTGATCGTGACGCCGCGCTCGGCCAGCTGACCTTCGAGCTGCAACACGAACTTCTCCACCACACGAGCGACCACTTCTCGCGGTAGCGGCGCAAAGGAGATGATGGCGTCGAGCCGGTTGCGGAACTCGGGGCTGAAGGTGCGGTTGATCGCCTCTTCATCGTCCCCCTGCTCGCGCTTGCGGCCAAAGCCGATGGGCGAACGGGCCAGTTCAGCGGCGCCGACATTGGAGGTCATGATCAGGATGACATTGCGGAAGTCCACCGCCTTGCCATTGTGATCGGTCAGCTTGCCATGGTCCATCACCTGCAGCAGAACATTGTAGAGGTCCGGATGGGCCTTCTCGATTTCGTCCAGCAGCACCACGCAATGCGGATGTTGGTCGACGCCATCTGTAAGAAGCCCGCCCTGGTCGAATCCGACATAGCCGGGAGGGGCGCCGAGTAGCCGGCTGATCGTGTGCCGCTCCATATATTCGGACATGTCGAAGCGCAGCAGTTCCACGCCTAGCGTATCGGCCAGCTGCTTGGCGACTTCCGTCTTGCCCACGCCGGTCGGACCGGTGAACAGGTAGGAACCAATCGGCTTTTCCGGCTCGCGCAGGCCCGCACGGGCTAGCTTGATGGCCGAGGACAGCGCTGTGATCGCCGAATCCTGGCCAAACACCACCGACTTGAGGCTCCGCTCCAGCCCGCTCAGCAGTTCAGCATCCGACTTGCTGACCGATTTGGGCGGAATGCGTGCGATCGAGGCGATTGTGGTCTCAATATCTTCGACATCGATGACCTTCTTTCGCTGGTCTTCCGGCAAGAGTTTCTGGCTGGCGCCGCTCTCGTCGATCACGTCGATGGCCTTGTCCGGCAGCTTGCGGTCGGTGATATAGCGCGCGCTCAGTTCCACCGCGGCCTTGAGGGCATCATCGGTATAGGTGATCTTGTGGAATTCCTCGAAATAGGGCCTGAGACCCTTCACGATCTCGATGGCGTCGGGAACCGTCGGCTCATTGACATCGATCTTCTGGAAACGCCGCACCAGGGCACGATCCTTCTCGAAGAACTGGCGATATTCCTTGTAGGTGGTCGAACCGATGCAGCGGATCGCCCCGCTCGCCAGGGCGGGCTTCAGGAGATTGGATGCATCAAGCGCCCCGCCTGATGTGGCACCGGCGCCGATCATGGTGTGGATTTCGTCGATGAAGAGCACCGCATTGGGCATCTTCTCGAGTTCCTTCATCACCGCCTTGAGGCGTTCTTCGAAGTCACCGCGATAGCGCGTGCCGGCCAGCAATGCGCCCATGTCGAGCGCATAGATGACCGCCTCCTTCAGCACTTCCGGCACATCGCCCTCGATGATTTTGCGCGCCAGGCCCTCGGCAATCGCCGTCTTGCCCACGCCGGCATCACCTACATAGAGCGGGTTGTTCTTGGAGCGACGGCACAGCACCTGGATGGTGCGCCGCAGTTCAATATCGCGCCCGATCAGCGGGTCGATCTTGCCTGCCTTTGCCTTCTCGTTGAGGTTGACGCAGAAATCGGCAAGGGCCGAACTCTTCTTGTTTTCCACCCCACCCTCGGCAGCACCCTCGCCATCCTCGGCGCCGCGCACCTTGCGCTCCTCGCTCGGGCCCGACTTGGTGATGCCATGGGAGATGAAGTTGACCGCATCGAGCCGGCTCATATCCTGCTGTTCGAGGAAATAAGCCGCATGGCTTTCCCGCTCGGCAAAGATCGCCACGAGCACATTGGCACCCGTAACCTCTTCGCGACCGGATGACTGGACATGAATCACGGCGCGCTGAATGACGCGCTGGAAAGCTGCGGTCGGTCGCGCATCCTGACCGTTCTGCACCACGAGGCTGTCCAGTTCTTCATTGATAAAATCTTCGAGGTCGCTCTTGAGCGCATCGATATCGACATCGCAACCGGTGAGCACGGCCACCGTGTCGCGATCGTCCGTCAGGGCCAGGAGCAGGTGCTCGAGGGTGGCGAACTCATGGTTGCGCTCACGGGCCAGGTTCATCGCCTGGTGCAGGGCCTTTTCGAGTCCGCGCGAAAATGAGGGCATATGATGTTCCTACTGTTTTTCCATCACGCATTGCAGCGGATGCTGGTTCTTGCGTGCCGTATCCATCACGCGGGTGACCTTGGTCTCTGCCACCTCGTATGGATATACGCCGCACTCACCCACCCCCTTTTGGTGCACGTGCAGCATGATCTGCATGGCGTCTTCGCGTGACTTGTTGAAGACGTCCTGCAGGACCAGAACGACGAATTCCATCGGCGTGTAGTCGTCGTTGAGCAGCAGCACCCGATAAAGGTTCGGGCGCTTGGTTTTGGGACGCGTCTTGGTCACCGTCCCGGTTTCGAAGTCGGCATCGTTCCCGCCCGGTCGGCCGGTATTGGCGTCCTTCGCACCTGCTGTCACGCGCAAAGGCATGGGCAGGGACGCCGACGGTAGGGTTGGTTCGGACAGATTGGGAGTCTTGGTCATGGCAATGGGCCGCCTGGGGAAAACGAAGCAGCGAGGTTGGACCCATTATGTAGGCAAAATCGAGCCGGTGTTAAGGGCCATCCCATCCCGAAATTGTGACCGTTCCCGTTGCGGGCCATTTAGCCGCCGTTTTGCCGCCGCTGACCCGCTCCCTTCCTGCGTTTGTAGCACTCCGGTCACGATCTTGACCAAATCGATTGCATTTTACGGAATCGTAACGGCAGCGGACTAACCTGCTGAAAGGTTGGACTTTCGGGGTTTGGGGACACTCGAGAGCTGGCCGCGTCAAACGAGTTGCGTACGGGCTTTTCGCCCGATTGAGTAATTGGAGTACCGGGTGATTTCCCTGGCAAAGACCCCTTGGCGCGTCACGTTTTTGCGCGCCACCGCTGCTGTGCTTGTGACCATTGCCCTCGGCCTATCCGCCGCGGCACCGGTCCATGCCATAGAGAATCTCCGCAAATATGCTGGCATCGTCGTCGACGCCAAGTCCGGCAAGGTGCTCTATGAGGACCAGGCCGACTCGAGGCGCTACCCGGCCTCCGTCGCCAAGGTGATGACGCTTTACGTGCTGTTCCAGGAACTGCAGGCGGGCAATCTTTCCCTCTCCACCAAGATGACCGTGTCCCGCCACGCGGCCTCCGCTGTGCCGACCAAGCTGGGTCTCCGCGCCGGTTCGACCATTTCGGTCGAGGACGCCATGAAATCGCTGGTGACGCTTTCGGCCAATGACATGGCCCGCGTCATCGCCGAGCACATTTCCGGCACCGAGTCCAAGTTCGGCGAACGCATGACCGCCACGGCCCGCGCCATGGGCATGTCCAGCACCACCTATCGCAACGCCTCCGGTCTCCCCGATGGCGGCCAGGTGACCACCGTGCGTGACCAGGCCATCCTGGGCATGGCCATCTACCAGCACTTCCCTCAATACTACGAACTGTTCCAGACCACCGCGTTTCGCTATGGCGGCAAGACCTATGGCAACCACAACCGTGTGTTGGGCTATATGGGCGCCGTCGACGGCATCAAGACCGGCTATATCAACGCCGCTGGCTCCAACCTTCTTACCGCCGCCCGCAAGGACAATCGTCACATCATCGTGGTCGCCTTCGGTTTCAATTCCGCCGCCTCGCGTGACGAGAAAGTCCGCCAGCTGGTCTCGAACTATCTCTCCAAGGGCCGCCGCGGCGACTACCTCCAGACCGCCATGGTTCCCGTGCCGGGCCGCCAGGGCAATACCCAGTTTGCCTTGGCCCAGCCGCGCAAGCCGACCTTTGCCATGCCCACCCCGATGCCTGATTTCCGACTGGCAGCTCTCGTCGCCAACAATGGCGCACAGCCACAGGCTCAGATCGCGGTGGCTTCGGCCGCGCCTGTCAGCCTGCCGACTCCGGCCCCGACCGATCTGGGGCTCTCGCCGGCCGTCCAGGCTGCCACGGTGTTGGCGGCGCCAAGCCAGGCCGAACCGATCTATCCCAGCCAGGACGTCATTGGCGCCTGGCTGAGCGAAACCTATAATCTGGGCGCCCCTCCGGCCGCCCTTGGCCAGACTGCACCCTCTTCGCCCCTGCTGCCCCCGGGCAACGTCAGCGGCGGCGCCGGCCAGCCGGTCGACCTGATGCATTCAGGCTCGGTGGCTGACGCTGCGCCAGTCACCGGCTGGGTTGTCCAGATCGGTGCCGGCCCCTCCGAGGACAGCGCAAGGACCATGCTCTCCGACGCCGCCGGCAAGGTCGGCTCGCTCGGTGATTTCCGCTCTTATGTCGAGCGCTTCGAAAAGAACGGACAGATTTTCTATCGCGCCCGCTTCGTCGGTTTCGGCGACCGCGATGCAGCGACCAATATGTGCAATCGCCTCAAGGACCAGGAACTGGCCTGCCTGGCGATGCAAAGCTGACGCCGGCATCGGACAGAAAAATGCTGCGCGGTTTTCGGGCACATCCGATGCGAGACTAAAAGACTTCCCGACACGGCGGATCAACCGCCGGCCGGGCGTGTGGGACGGTGCGTATTGCCGTCCCGGGGAATGCAATTGGTGCTTGTGTATGGAGTAGCCCAATGAGTGACCGCAACGCTCTAATCGAACTGGCCAGTTTCGTGGGCCGTTCGCCTCTCGCCTCGCCGGACATGCGGATGCGCAACCGTGCGCTCGCGGGCATGACCGACCGCATCGCCCCCCGCCAGAAGCGCTCGGTGGGCGACCTGCTCGGCGTGGTCATGGCCCTGTCGGCCCGCACCCGCCGCATGGCGCACGAGCCCGTAAGCGTCGAGATCGACGTCTTCGCCCCCGGCGGCAAGCGCGCCCTGCGTATGTCCCTGGGCGAAGACTGACACTGATGCGGTGTCCTAGATCAGCGCCACGATGGCCTTGCGCTTCCACACGAACTGATACCAGCACGCCTGCAGCACCAGCATCATGGTGAAGCTGGCCGCATAGGCAATCCAGATGCCGGTCAGCCCCAGGCTCGTCTGGCTCAGCCACATCGCACCCGGCAGTTCGATCAGCAGGATGCAGGCCAGCGACAGCACCATGGGCGCATAGACCGTGCCGCTGGCCCGCATGATGCCCGAAAACACCACGCTCCATCCAAAGCACAGAATGCTCCACAGCACGACGTGCAGAAGCGTATCTGTCAGGTCGACCACGGCGGGGTCGGTGATGAACAGCGCCACCACATGCTGGCTGAACAGATAAGCCAGCACGATCAGCCCACCCGTGATGATCAGGTTGAGCAGCAGCGCCGTCCGGGTGATCGCCGCCAAATGCTCGTTCTGCCTTGCGCCAATGGCCTGGGCGGCAAAGATCGAGGCGGCAATGCCGATCGACATGGCCGGAAACTGCACATAGCTCATCACCTGCCCCAGCGCCCCATAGGCCGCCGTGGCGTCCGAGCCGAAGCGGTTGACCAGGCCCACCACCACGATGCCGGCAATCGATGAAATCACCATCTGCATGCCCGCCGGAACGCCCAGCTTGAGGATCAGGCCCAGCAGCTTGAAATCCGGGCGCAGCATGGCAGTCAGCAACACGCCATCGGGCGCCAGCGGCATATTGCGCACCCGCATATAGACAAAGAGGAACACCAGCACCGTGATAAAGCCCGCGATCATGGCAATGGCGGCCGCATCGACACCCATCTTCGGCAGGCCGAACCAGCCCTGGATGAGCGCCGGCGTAACCAGGAGACTCACCATCATTGACAGGATCAGCGAGAACAGGGGCGTGATCGTGTCACCCACCCCGCGCAGCACCGAAGTCACCACCAGGAATAGGAAGAAGCTTGGCATGCCGATCAGGACGATCCGCGCATAGCCCACTGCGAGATGCCGGATGTTTTCCGGCGCGCCCAGCACGGTCATGACCTGCTCGGTCCAGATGCCCCCAACGATAGCCACCACGAGGCCGAGGACCATGGTAGCGGCCAGTGTCGTGCCTGCGACCTGCTTTACCTTGTCCACATTGCCCGCGCCCCAGGCCTGCCCGATCAGGATGGTCGAGCCGGCCGAGAGCCCGATGATGAAACTCATCAGGAAGAACATGATGGGAAAGAAGATGGCCATGGCCGCCAGTGCCTCGACCCCGACCATCTGGCCCACATAAATGGAATTGATCGTACCCGAGAGCGCCTGCAGGATATTGGAGGCCATCAGGGGAATGAGGAACAGGCTGAACCGCTGCCAGAGCGGGCGGGTAGACGCGGCGTTCATGAGGACACTCCAGGAGGACGTTGATCGGGCGCGTCACCGCGCGGGGCCCCGGGGCCGGCAAAGGTCTGAGCAATATTCAGACCACCGGAGGGACCACTTCACACCCCGAAAAAGGGATGCCGGCTGGACGGGCGCTGGAGGCTTGGCAATGACGGCGGGCTCTCTACGCCTCCGTCCCGGGGGCGTCAATCGGCGATTCTCCGCGACATCACCATGGCAGATGAGCGCCATCACCAAGTGTCATCGCTCCTGCCACCCGACTCCATGTTACAGAGCAATCACCATGTCTCACGCCACTGCGTTCCCTACCTCCGCTACCGACCGGTTCTTTGCGGGCGCCCGCGCCTGCATTCCTGTCGCCATATCCGTGGCCACCTACGGCATGGTCTGGGGCATGCTGGCCCGTTCTGCTGGCCTGAGCCTGGCCGAGGTCATGATGATGAGCGGCCTGGTCTTTGCCGGTTCAGCGCAATTCGTGGCGCTCGACCTCTGGACGTCGACGCCCGCCAACCTGCCCATCGGCCCGCTGATACTGGCCGCACTGATCGTCAACCTGCGCTACCTGCTGCTGACCGCCACCCTGCGACCACTCTATCCACCGGGCAAACTCGGCCGCGGCGCACTCAGCATGTATCTGGTCACTGACGAGAATTGGGCCATGACGGTCGCCGCCATGGCGCGCGGTGGCGGCAGCGTCGCTTTCCTCATAGGTGGCGGCGTCCTCGCCTGGGTCTCATGGATGAGCACCAATCTGATCGGCTATGGCCTGGGCTCGGCCATCGACGATCCGGCGCGCTGGGGCCTTGACTTCGCCTTCACCGCCACCTTCCTCGCCCTCTTGCTGGGCATGTGGAAAGGCCGCGCCGACCTTGTCCCCTGGCTGGTTGCGGCGCTCGCCGCCATCCTCACGGCGCAATATGTCGAGGGCAGCTGGCACATTCTGGTGGGCGGTCTGGCCGGCAGTCTCGCCGGCGCGGCAATCGAGGTGCGCAAGCATGCACGCCAGTCCTGAAGCCGTCATCGCCATTCTCGGCATGGCGCTGGTCACCATCGCCATCAAGGCCAGCGGCCTTCTGCTGGCTGACCGCCTGCCGCGCGAGGGCTTTGCCGCCGCCTGGCTGCGCCACATTCCCGGCGCCGTCCTCGCCGCGCTGGTCGCCCCGGCCCTCGTCACCGGCAGCTTCGCCGAGGCCATCGCCGCCCTCGCAACGGGCGCAGTCTTCATTGCCTCGAAAAACCTGTTCGCCGCCATGGCAAGCGGTGTACTGACCGTCTACCTCATGCGCCTCTGGCTGGGCGCATAAAGACCATTGCTATCAGGAAGATTGGTGCCCCCCGCCGGACTCGAACCGGCACGCCTCGCAGCGGAGGATTTTGAGTCCTCTGCGTCTACCATTCCGCCAGAGGGGCACGGGCTCGGTTCCTAACCGAGAAATTTGGCGCGCGCAACTGGGCGCAGCGCGATCTCACCAGTCGCGATAGCGTCGCGCCGACGACTAGAGCAGGCTCTCAGCGGGGCCGAAACTGGGATCGAGAAATGTTCCATTTCCGCTCGGCTGCGTTGTGGTGAAGCCGCTGCCATAGTTCTGCTGCATCATCTGCTCGCGCTGGATGGCATCGAAACCCTGCACGTCGAGCCCGATCACCGAGGTCATCAGATTGGGTCCAGTCCCAGGCTTGAACGCCTCGGCAATCGCTGACTCGCCCTCGAATGCCTTGACCCCGGTGCTAGGATTGATCCAGGCCGTGCTCATGCCAGTGGGCACATTGAACGGTGTCGGCGGCCTGCCTTGCAGGGCCCGACTCATGAAATCGGTAAAGATCGGCACCGCCATGTCGCCGCCGGTGGAGGATGAGCCCATGGAACGCGGCTGATCGTAGCCGATATAGACGCCGACTGCCATTTCAGGTGTGAAGCCAACGAACCAGGCGTCCTTGTAGTCATTGGTCGTGCCGGTCTTGCCCGCAACAGGCCGGTTGAGAGCCCTTGCCTTGGAGCCGGTGCCGCGCTGCACCACGCCTTCCATCATCGATGTGACCTGGTAGGCAGTCATCGGGTCGAGCACCTGCGGTCGATTGTCGATGATGCGGGGTTCGCCCTGGCCATTCCAGTCCGCGGCCTGGCAGCCATCGCAGACCCGCTGGTCGTGGCGGTAAACAGTTGTTCCGTATCGGTCCTGAACCCGATCGATCAGCGTCGGCACGATCTTGCGCCCGCCATTGGCGATAGTGGCATAGGCGGCTGTCATCCGCATGGCCGTGGTTTCGCCAGCGCCCAGCGCCATGGCCAGCACGGGCTGCATATTGTCGTAAATTCCGAAGAGCTGGGCGTAATCGGCGATCAGCGGCATGCCGATGTCGCGCGCCAGCCGCACCGTCATCACGTTGCGGCTGCGCTCAATGCCGCGTCGCAGCGTCTGCGGTCCATAGAATTCCTGCGCATAATTCTCCGGCCGCCAGACCGAGCCGTCCGCCATGCGAACCTCCACGGGCGCATCCAGCACCACCGAGGCCGGCGTATAGCCGTTGTCGAGCGCGGCCGCATAGACGATAGGCTTGAATGACGAGCCCGGCTGGCGCAGAGCCTGCGTGGCCCGATTGAATTCGCTCTCGGCGAACGAGAAACCGCCCACCATGGCCAGCACGCGCCCCGTGCGCGGGTCCATGGCCACCAGCGCGCCCTCGATTTCAGGCACCTGTTCGAGCGTATAGATACCGCCCTGACCGGCCACCGGCGAGACATAGACGACATCGCCGGTTTTGAGAATGTCCTGCACAGGCTTGGAAATCCATTTGATTTCGGGGCCCGACAGAGTGCCTTCTATGCGGCTGGTCGTAATCGCTCCGTCAACATCGTCGTCGGGCCGCAGTCCGATGCGCGCCTCGTTGCTTCCGACGTCCAGCACCACCGCGAGCTGCCACTCGGGCACGTCGCTCAACGGCTCGATGGCCGATACGGCCAGGCCCCAGTCCTCGCCCAGCTCGACGCTCGCCACCGGACCGCGGAACCCGCGCTGATGGTCGAACTCGACCAGGCCATCCATCAGTGCCCGGCGAGCATATTCCTGCAGGCGCGGCTCCAGCGTCGTGCGCACCGAAAGGCCGCCGCCGTAAAGCTGGTCCTCGCCATAGAGCTTAGCCAGCTCCCGGCGCACTTCCTCGGTGAAATATTCGGCTGAATAGAGCTGGCTGCCGGCGGCGCGGGGGATCACATTCAGCGGCTCCCCCTGCGCGATGGCCGCTTCCTCATAGGTTACATAGCCATTCTCGACCATGCGGTCGATCACCCAGTTGCGCCGCTCGATGGCCGCCTCCACCCGGCGAAACGGATGATAATTGTTCGGCCCCTTGGGCAGGGCCGCGATATAAGCGGCCTCGGGCAAGGTCAACTGATAGAGCGCCTTGTCGAAATAGTTGAGCGCCGCCGCGGCCACCCCATAGGAATTGAGCCCGAGGAAAATCTCGTTGAGATAGAGTTCGAGAATTTTGTCCTTGGTGAAGGTGGATTCGATCCGCAGTGCCAGCACCGCTTCCTGGATCTTGCGGTCCCAGGTCTGCTCCGAGGTGAGCAGGAAGTTCTTGGCCACCTGTTGGGTGATTGAGGAACCGCCGCCCTGGATGGAATTGTTGCCATCCAGCCGCGCCACCACATTGTCGCGAAAGGCCCGGATCACGCCATCGACCGCAATGCCGCTATGGCTGTAAAAATCCTTGTCCTCGGCTGACAGGAAGGCCTGCACCAGCAGCGGCGGCACCGTCTCGATAGGCTGGAACAGGCGCCGCTCGCGGGCATATTCGGCCAGCAACGTGCCATCCGCGGCATGGACGCGCGTGGTCACCGGCGGTTGATAGTCCTGAAGCACCGTGTAGTCCGGCAATTGCGACGTCACCGCCACCAGATAGACAGCTGCGACCGCGACCCCGCCAAGGGCGAGGAACATGCCAAAGCCAAACAGCCAGCCAAGCAGACGGAACATCCGGTCAGGTTCTCCTTGCCGCCAAAGCGGTCATTGCGGAATCATAGCAGAACCACGCCGCGATTGTGATCACCACCACGGCACTCACGGCTCCCCCTCCAGGCTGTCGAAATAGGTGGAGATACCGCGCGCAATGGCCTCGGCGGTACGATCCCGCCAGTCCGACTGCATGAGATTGGCCATGTCGCTGGCATTGGAGAGGAACCCCAGTTCGACCAGCACCGAGGGCACATCGGGGGCCTGCAGCACGAAGAAATCGGCCTGCCGTACTGGAAAACGCCGCAGGGCCACGCTCGGCTCCAATTGATGCACGATGGACTGCGCCGCCATATAGGACTGCACCCGCATTTCGCGCCGCATCAGGTCGAGCAGGATCCCCACCACTTCGGGCGCCATTGTCTGCGGCATGGCGAACCCCGCGATCACATCCGAGGCATTCTCATTGTCCGCCAATACCTTGTCGAGCACGTCGGTGGCGTTCTCGTCGCGCGTATAGACCGATGCGCCACGGATTTCCGGCTGCTGGAAACTGTCGGCATGCAGCGACACGAACAGATCCGCCTTGTTGGTCCGCGCCAGTTCCACCCGCTCTTCCAGCCGAAGGTACGAGTCATCCTCGCGTGTCAGCGCCACATCGAACCGCCCCGAGGCCACCAGCAACTCCTGGAGACGCAGCGAAAAGGCCAACACGATGTCCTTTTCCTTGACGCCTTCGGGCGTTTCGGCCCCGCTGTCGATACCGCCATGGCCCGGATCAATCACCACCAGAGGCCGTGTCGCTATGGGCAGTTCCGAGCCGCCGGCAGGTGTCGGGACCGCCGGCGCCACGCTTTCCGACACCAGCCTGTCGCGTTCGACATTAGCGGCGAACTCTGCCTCCGTGGCGGCAATGATGTCGACCACCAGTCGGGCCGGCTGACCCTCGAAGGCATCGAGCACATAAGCCTGCTGCACCTGGGCCGGAGCGGCCAGCGTAAGGGTGGTGCGCACGCGATCGGCTGCCGCCTGTTCGATAGCATAGGCCGAAACCAGCCCCTCTTCGCTGGGCGCGCCCTCCGGCTCCGGCACTGAGAACGTCCCTGCCCGGACGTCGATCGCAAGCCGATGCGGATCATCGAGGGAAACAAAGGAAAACGCGGTGCGCTCGGCCAGGTCAACCACCAGTCGCGCGCGATCCTTCGTGGCGGTCAACCGCGCATCGATCACGTTGGGCAAAGGTGGAAGGGTCGCGTCCTGCCCCTGTCCCGCCGGCAGGCAAGCCAGGAAAGCCAGGAGGCCCGCGGCGATGCGTATCAGAAAATGTCTGGCCAAGACGTCGACCGACTCCCAAAAGACTGGGCCGCTGGATGCCGCGTGGATGCGGCGATTCTTCGGCAGGTTGTGGCCTTATGCGATGATTTGCGTCATGGGCCAAGAAAGGAGGCTGCAAAACCAGTGCGCAGCGGCCGATTTGACTTTCCTGTTGCCATTCCGGCGCAACTTTCCTACACGCTAGTAATGCAGGTGCGTGCGGTTCGCGGCCGTTTTCGGGGTTTCGACTTTGCCCCCTATGGCCCGAACGGACGTTGCGGTTTGAACGCCCTGCAATGACGAATTTCGGCCCAACCGGGCCGGACGGTGGCAGGCTCTGGCCTGACATCCAATAGGAAGAGGTCATATGGCCCGCTGGCGAACTGAGCGCGACGCGATCGAATTGACCGATTGCCGCTTTGCTTCGCCTTCAAAGCCGGCCGTGACCGAACAGACCCCGGCGCAGAACGTGAGAGGTTCGCGCCTCCCAACATCAAACCTATTCGCCCCGCAATGCGCTACGATCAGGATGCCGGCTTTCCGGCGTCCTCCTGTCGGCGCGCGGGTGCGCGGAGTTCATTATGGCGACCAAGAGAATGCTGGTGGATGCCATCCACCCGGAAGAAACACGGATTGTCGTTACCGCCGGTAACCGGCTCGAGGAGTTCGACTTCGAATCGGCGACCCGCCGCCAGTTGCGGGGCAATATCTATCTCGCGAAAGTCACGCGGGTTGAGCCGAGCCTGCAGGCTGCCTTTGTCGAATATGGCGGTAACCGCCACGGCTTCCTGGCCTTTTCCGAAATCCACCCCGACTATTACCAAATCCCTGTAGCCGATCGCGAAGCTTTGCTGCGCGACGAAGAGCACGACGACGCGCACCAGGAAGACGAGAACATCTCGTTGCCCGAAGGCGTGACCGAGCCGGACGCCGAGGCTGATCCGCAGGAGCCGGGCGACGCCTCCCACATCGAGCAGGCCCCCGCCAATAGCGAGCCGGTTGAGTCCATCGGTGGCGCCGATGCGCTCGAGGAAGTGCCCGAGCGCCGCCGCTCCAGCCAGCACCGCCGCCATCAGTACAAGATTCAGGAAGTCATCAAGCGTCGCCAGGTCATGCTGGTGCAGGTGGTCAAGGAAGAACGCGGCAACAAGGGCGCGGCGCTCACTACCTATCTCTCTCTGGCCGGTCGCTATTCTGTGCTCATGCCCAATACCGCCCGTGGCGGCGGCATTTCGCGCAAGATCACCAATGCCGCCGACCGCAAGCGACTCAAGGAAATCACTTCGGACCTGGAAGTGCCCCAGGGCATGGGCGTGATCCTGCGCACCGCCGGCGCATCACGCACCAAAGCCGAGGTCAAGCGCGACTTCGAATACCTGATGCGCCTGTGGGAAAGCGTGCGCACACTGACGCTGGAAAGCTCGGCGCCGTGCCTGGTTTACGAGGAAGGCTCGCTGATCAAGCGGACCATCCGCGATCTCTACAACAAGGACATCGAAGAAGTGCTGGTCGCGGGCGACAACGCCTATCGCGAGGCCAAGGACTTCATGAAGATGATCATGCCGTCCCACGCCAAGAACGTGAAACCCTACGGCGAGGAGCAGCCGCTCTTCTCCCGGTTCGGAGTCGAGAACCAGCTCGATCAGATGTTCTCGCCCACCGTCACCCTGCCCTCGGGCGGCTATATCGTCATCAATCCGACCGAAGCGCTCGTTTCCATCGATGTGAACTCGGGCCGCTCCACCAAGGAGCACAATATCGAGGACACTGCGCTCCAGACCAATCTGGAAGCCGCCGATGAAGTCGCGCGCCAACTGCGCCTGCGTGACTTGGCCGGCCTCATCGTCATCGACTTCATCGACATGATGGAGAACCGGTCCAACCGGGCCGTCGAGCGCAAGCTCAAGGATTGCCTCAAGGACGACCGCGCCCGCATCCAGGTGGGCCGCATCTCCCATTTCGGCCTCATGGAAATGAGCCGCCAGCGCATCCGTTTCGGCGTGGTGGAAAGCTCCACCCATAAATGCCCGATCTGCGATGGCACCGGCCTCGTTCGTTCCACCGAGAGCCTGGCGCTGATGATCATGCGTCATATCGAGGACCATGTGCTGCGCAAGCAGGGCCAGTCGATCAATGTGCGCGTTCCCATCGAGGTCGCGCTCTACATCCTCAACTTCAAGCGCGAGACCCTGTCGCAGCTTGAGATGCGCAACAACCTCTCCATCACCATCACGGCCGATGGCAAGATGACCGGCCACCAGTTTGCCATCGAAAAGGGCGAAACCCGCGTCTCGGCCTATGCCGATCAGCGCGCCGCCGTCCATGTGCGCGTCGACAGCGCCATTATCGAGGATGCCGACGAGGAAGAGCTGGACGCCGAGGTCGAAGAGACCGAGGAGACCGAAGCGCGTGCGGCGGACGCAGGTGAAGGCGATGGCACCGGCCGTCGTCGTCGCCGTCGCCGTCGCCGCGGTGGCCGCAATGGCGACCAGCCAAACCAGAACGCCGTCGAAGGCAATGGCGACAGCGATGCGGATGCCGAAAGCGACGCTGAGGGTGACGACGCTGACTCCGGTGAAGAATCGGCGACCGGCGCATCCGGAGAAAGCGATGCTGACGGCGAGAACCGCCGCCGCCGCCGCCGCGGCCGTCGTGGCGGTCGCCGCAACCGTCGCGACCAGAATGGTGAAACCGGTTCCGAAGGGGGCGAGGCCGCCGTTTCTGCGCCAGACGACGCCGTTGTCGATCACGTGGTGATGGACGCCGAAGCCGAGCCGCAGCCATCCGACAAGCCCAAGCGCAGTCGCCGCAAGAAGGTCACCGAAACCGAGGACACGGCGCCCGCCGAATCCGCGCCGGTAGAGGCCGTCGAAACGCCCGCAGAGCCTGTTGCCGAGGAAAAGCCCAAGCGCAAGCCCCGCACCCGCAAGCCCAAGGCGGAAACCGCTGACGCCGCTCCGGAAGTGGCTGTGGCAGAGGCTGCACCGGCAAAGCCGGCGAAGCCAGCGCCCGCCCCCAAGGCCACGGAACCCGTGGCCGAGGAAAAGCCGGCCCGCTCGCGCCGCGTGAAGAAGGAACTGCCGCCAGAAGGCGTTGTCGTCTCCTCCAGCGCAGCACCGGCAGAAGCCGAAGCAGAACAGGCTGACAGCGAGCCGGACAAGAAGAAGAAGGTCGGCTGGTGGCAGCGCCGCCTCGGCCTGGGCTAGAAAACACCAAGGGCGGCCTCCGGGCCGCCCCCCCTCTCGTTCGGATCGCGCTCGAGCTGCGTCGATGGCGAAAGACGATGTCAGCCGGGTCCTGCCGCTGTGCCCCGTCGTCGCGGACACCGCCCAGACGTTCCGCGACCCGGATCGAAGCGTGGTTTTCCCGATCGACATAGCTGACCAGGCTGTCCAGCCCCAGATGATCAAAGGCCCAGTTGCGCAGGGCGGCTGCAGCCTCGTGGGCATAGCCATTGCCCTCGAACCCGGCGTAAAGCAGCCAACCGATCTCCTTTTCCGGGAAAAGCGGGCCATGGTTGATACCCACCTGCCCGACGCATTCCTGCGTATCGGTGCGGTGGACCATCAGCGCTCCGTGTCCGACAAGCTCCCACAGGGCGACGTCGTGACAGAACGAGACCCAGGCGCCGCGCAGATCAAACGGGCCGCCCATAAATTGCGCCCGCTTGGACATCATCGCATCCCGGTAGGCCGAAAAATGGTTCATATCGGGCGGGCGAAGCTCCAGCCGGGCTGTGTGCAATGTCGGGATCATCTCATCCTCCCCCCGCGAGAAAGCCGCGCATTCGCTCCAGCGCCTGCTCCACCGTCTGCCGCGTACCCGCGTAGCTGAACCGCACAAAGCCATTGCCATCGATACGGTCGAAATCCACGCCCGGCGTCGCGGCAACGCCGGCCAGGTCCAGCATATCCAAGCAGAACGCCATGGAATCATTGGAGAAACGGGTGATCCCCGCATAGGCGTAAAAGGCACCATCGCCCTCTGCCGGCAGATCGAATCCCAGGTCACGCAATCCCCGGTTCAGCAGTGCGCGGTTCTGCGCATAGGCCGCCTTCTGCACTTCTGCGTAATCTCGCTCTCCCAAGGCCACGGTGGCAGCTATCTGGCTCAGCGTCGGCGCGGAGATAAAGAGATTTTGCTGCAATATTTCGGCCCGCCTGATCATTGCCTCGGGCAGCACCATCCAACCAATGCGCCAGCCGGTCATGCAATAGTATTTTGAAAAGCTGTTGATAATGATGGCGTCTCGCGTCAGTTCCAGCGCACTGACCGACGGGCCGGCATAATCCAGCCCATGGTAGATTTCGTCAGAAATAAAGGTGACCCCGAGCCGGGCGCAGGTCTCGACAATATCCGCAAGCTGCCGGCGGTTGACCGACGCGCCGGTGGGATTGGCCGGACTGGCAAAGAGCAACCCGTCGAACGGCAGCCGTGCATAGGCGGCCGCGATCTGCTCTCCGGTCAGCCGCCAGCCATTGCTAGCGCTGAGCGGAATTTCAGCCACGCCGAAACCAAGGCCGAGCAGCGTATTCACATAGGCCGGGTAGCCCGGCCGTGTGATGGCAACGCGCGCGCCCGGCCTGAAGGCCGTATGGAACGCTAGGATGAAACCGGCCGACGACCCCATGGTCGCCAGGATCAGTTCGGGATCGACCGAAGCCTTGTGCTGGTCCTCGTAATAGCGCGCCAGCGCCTCGCGCAATTCGGTGAGGCCCTTGGCATTGGTATAGCCTTGGGGCAGCGGCAGCGCCTCGCCCACCGCCTCGATAACGCCCGGCGCTGGTGGGGCGCCGGGTTCTCCGATTTCGAGGTGGCACACGACGCTCCCCCCGGCCTCCAGCGCCTTGGCGCGTTTGAGAATATCCATGGCAAAAAATGGCATCAGGCCGTCAGGCGGTGTAGTGGTCATTGCAACTCCGTCGCTGCATCGGGCGTAGCCCGAAGCGTCCGGCTTCTCAACAACAATTGAAGCGGTGACGAGCCGCCTGACCATGGACGGGTGCTACTCTGGCTTCCGGTCTGCTAGAGAGAACCGGCATGACTCGCCTGGAGCCTAGAATGAACAATCTTTCCATCGTGCTGGCAGCTGTGGCCGGCATCCTCGCCGGTGCCTTGGGATATTCCGTTCTCAACCAGCCGGACCCGCAAACGGACACCGTCGCCGTCCGGGCCATAGTCCAGGAGGTGCTTGATGAACAGGCGGCGCTCGCCCTTGCCGCAGCGACCGCTCCGGTCGATGAACCGGCACTCGCCGAGATCGATCCAGCAGTCATCAATCCGATGATCGAATCCTATCTGCTCAGCGAACCCAAATTGCTCCAGCGCATGTCGGCCGCCCTCGAGGCGACCTTGCAGTCCGAGGAACAGGAACGCTCATCCATGGCGCTGTCCGAGTTCCACGACAAGATCTTCAACGCACCGGATCAGATCGTCCTGGGCAATCCGGACGGCGACGTCACCCTGGTCGAGTTCTTTGACTACAATTGCGGGTATTGCCGCGCTGCCCTGCCGGACATGGCCGCTCTCCTGGCCGAGGACCCCAACCTCAAGGTTATCCTCAAGGAATTCCCCATCCTCTCAAACGAATCCATCGATGCGGCCCGCGTCGCCGTGCTCGTCGGCCAATCCGATGCCAGCTACTGGGATTTCCATCAGGCGCTGTTCACCAGCAGGGGCAAGGTCGACAAGACCGTCGCCCTCGCCGCAGCGCAGGATCTGGGCCTGTCTCCGGTCGAGCTGGAACTGCAGATGGGTGGCCAGGACGTGGCCCAGACCATCCAGGCATCCTACGAGATCGCCCAGGCGCTGGGCATAACCGGCACCCCCACCTATATCATCGGTAACGAGATCGTTCCTGGTGCTATCGGTGCCGATGAATTGCGGGCCCGCATCGCCGATATGCGCGCCTGTGGGAAGACCCAGTGCAGTTGAGACGGCCAGTCTGGTGTTTTCAGTGCATTTCGTGTAACCGCCCTTGCGCCGGCCAAAAAGGCCGGTGCACAAGGCTTGGATCATGACAAAACGCGTTCTCGTCCTCAATGGCCCGAACCTCAACCTGCTCGGCACCCGCGAGCCAGGCACTTATGGCGCCGAAACGCTCAAGGATGTCGAGGCGCTCTGCAAGGCCGCCGCTGACGAATTGGACTTGGCGCTGGATTTCCGCCAGTCCAACCACGAAGGCGAACTAGTCACCTGGATTCAGGATGCCCGCAAGACTGCGGACGGCATTCTCATCAATCCGGCCGCCTATTCTCACACTTCGGTCGCCATTCACGATGCCCTCCGGGCCGTGAACCTGCCGGTCGCCGAAGTGCATCTGACCAATATCCATCAGCGCGAAGCGTTCCGGCACCATTCCTACGTGTCTTCGGTCGCTTTCGGTGTCATTTGCGGCTTTGGCTCGCTTGGATATAAACTGGCCCTCATGGCCTTGGCCGAAAAACTCAAATAACGCTTCGACGCGAGAAGCCGGGAGACCGATAGAATGACCAAGTCATCACAGGTGGATCAGGATCTGATCCGCGCCATTGCCGAACTGCTCAACAAGGAAAACCTTGCAGAGATCGAGATCGAGCAGGAGGATTTCCGGGTCCGCGTCACCCGATCCTATCCGGTCGAAGGCCCGTCCTATGCTGCGCCCATGCAATATATGGCCCCGCCAGCCGCTGCTGCACCCGCCGCCCCGAGCGCGCCCGCCGGCTCTGTGCCAGCTGCAGCCCCCGCCAAGGCCGAGGATCTCGCCTCCAACCCCGGCACGTTGCCCTCCCCCATGGTGGGCACCGCTTATCGTTCGCCCGAACCGGGCAAACCGACATTTGTTGAAGTCGGCGCCAAGGTCACCGAGGGCCAGACCGTCCTCATCATCGAGGCGATGAAGACCATGAACCAGATTCCGGCGCACCGCTCGGGCACCGTCACCCGTATTCTCGTGGAGGACGCCCAGCCGGTCGAGTATGGCGAGCCGCTCGTCGTCATCGAATAAGGGGACTTCCAGTGTTTCAGAAAGTCCTCATCGCCAATCGCGGCGAAATCGCCCTTCGCATCCTGCGCGCCTGCAAGGAAATGGGCATCGCCACCGTCGCAGTCCATTCCACTGCTGACGCCAATGCTATGCATGTGCGCCTCGCCGATGAAAGCGTCTGCATCGGTCCCAATCAGGCCCGTGACAGCTATCTCAACATTCCGTCCATCATGGCGGCTTGCGAGATCACCGGCGCCGATGCCGTGCATCCGGGCTATGGCTTCCTCTCGGAAAATGCCCGCTTCGCCAAGATCCTGACCGAGCACAACGTCACTTTCATCGGCCCCTCCGCCCATCACATTGAGATCATGGGCGACAAGATCACGGCCAAGAAGACCGCCGTTGAATTGGGCATTCCCGTGGTGCCCGGCTCGGCCGGCGCCGTCGAAACCGAGGCCGAGGCCAAGAAGACCGCCAAGGAAATTGGCTATCCGGTGCTGATCAAGGCCACCGCGGGCGGTGGTGGTCGCGGCATGAAGGTCGCCAAGACCGAAAAAGACGTGCTCGAAGCCTGGTCCACGGCCCGTTCCGAAGCCAAGGCCGCTTTCGGCAATGACTCGGTCTATATGGAAAAATACCTCGGCAAGCCGCGGCATATCGAGGTGCAGGTGCTTGGTGATGGCCAGGGCAATGCCGTCCATCTAGGCGTGCGCGACTGCTCATTGCAGCGCCGCCACCAGAAAGTCTGGGAAGAGGCCGGTGGCCCCACCATTTCTCCGTCCGAACGCGACGAGATCGGCGAGATTTGCTCGGCCGCCATGCGCAAGCTGAAATATTCCGGCGCCGGCACCATCGAATTCCTCTACGAAAACGGCGAGTTCTATTTCATCGAAATGAACACGCGCCTCCAGGTGGAACACCCGGTCACAGAGCGCATCACCGGTATCGACATCGTCTATGAGCAGATCAAGGTCGCCTCGGGCGAAAAGCTCTCGATGACCCAGGACCAGGTGCAGTTCTATGGCCACGCCATCGAGGTGCGCATCAATGCCGAGGACCCGCAGACTTTTGCGCCCTCGCCGGGCACCATCACCTTCTACCACCCGGCCGGCGGCGTCGGCATCCGCGTCGATTCGGCGGTCTATCAGGGCTACAAGATCCCGCCCTATTACGATTCGCTGATCGGCAAGCTGATCGTCTACGGCCGCACCCGCGAAGAGTGCCTCAAGCGCCTGAGCCGCGCGGTGGACGAATTCGTCATCGACGGGGTGAAAACCACGCTGCCGCTGTTCCAGCGCCTCCTCAAGGAGCAGGACATCCTCTCCGGCAATTACGACATCCACTGGCTGGAAAATTTCCTCGCCAATAACAAGGCTTAGATGTTGAGGGGCGCGAAAGCGCCCCTTATCTATTGACCATGGCCCGCCACACCGATCCCTTCACCGTCGAGATCACCCCCGAGCTGATCATCCGCGCATATCGCGCCGGCATCTTTCCCATGGCCGAAGACGCGACGGACAATGATGTCTTCTGGGTGAGCCCCGAAATGCGCGGCATCATCCCGCTCGATGGCTTCCACGCCAGCAAAAGCCTGCGCAAGACCATGCGCAAATCCGGCTGGACCATTCGCGTCGATACCGATTGGGACGGTGTCATCGAAGGCTGCGCTACCGTGGGCGAGGAGCGCGACACCACCTGGATCAATGCCTCAATCCGCGCCGTCTATGGCGAGTTGTTCCAGCGCGGCGTCGCCCACACAGTCGAAGTCTGGGACGGTGATGACCTTGTCGGCGGCCTCTACGGCCTCGCCATCGGCGCCGCCTTCTTTGGCGAATCCATGTTCCACCGCCGCACCGACGCCTCCAAGCTCGCCATGGCGCATCTGGTCGATCGCCTCAATGCCGGTGGCTTCGAACTGCTCGATACCCAGTTCCTCACCGATCACCTTGAGTCACTGGGCGGCGTGGAGATTACCCGCGCCGAATACGAAGACCGCCTCGGCCACGCCACCGAAGTGATGGGCGACTGGCACGCCTGGGATCGCCCATGACCATACCGCCCACCCTGCCCGAAAGCATGTCGCCGCTGCACGACCTCGCCTGGACGCCGATCACCATTGGCCAGTCCGGCGCCAGCGTTTGGCGCATCGCTCTGGGCGACGGCAATGCGGTATTTCTCAAGACTGAGCCAATCCACCCACTGGCCGAACTCCCCGGCGAGATCGAGCGCCTGAACTGGCTGACCAGCATGGGCTTCAAGGCGCCGCGCGTCGTGGATGCCGAACAGGGCCGCGATCGCCTCTGGCTGCTGATGAGCGCCGTCCCCGGCGAGGACCTCACCCATTACATCGACCAGCCTGACGTTTTCGTCCGCGCCTTTGCGCAGGGCCTGAAGCGTATTCACGCCCTCGACACCACCACCTGCCCCTTCGACCACGGTTTAGACGCCCGCCTTGCGGAAGCCGAAGCGCGCATCAGTGCAGGCCTGGTCGATGAAGCCGATTTCGACACCGAGCGCCTGGGCCAGACTGCACAGCAGGTTTTCGATTGGCTGAAAGCCAACCGCCCACCTATCGGTCAGCAAATCGTTACCCATGGAGACGCCTCCGGCCCCAACTTACTCGCGCTCGATGGCCGCTTTTCCGGCATGGTCGATTGCGGCCGCACGGGCCTCGCTGATGTGTGGCAAGACCTTGCAACTGCCTGCCGCAGCATCAGGGGCAATATTGGCGAGGAGCACGTGCCCGCATTCCTCGCCGCCTATGGCGCCGAATGGGACGAAGCAAAATACCGCTACTATTGCGCGCTCGACGAGATGTTTTAGCCGCTAGTCCCGCAGCTTGAACGCCAGCGTCGTCACCCATTCATCCATGTTGGGCACCTCTGCCGGGTCGCTTTCATAAAGCTCCAGGCGACAGGCAAAATAGTCGTCCTTGCCTTCGGTCCGTTGGTCGAACGGCTGCTCGGTCAGGTTGGACCACCCGATGAGGACACCGGTGACGGTGATCAACTCATCCGGATGACCATGCCAGGTCACGCCCATGAAGCGCCCGCCTGGCAATTCACCCACGCGCACATCCCCTTCCTCGGGGCCTGGGCGTTCCACCGCGATCCCAGCCTCGACATCGAGCGTTTTGGCCATGTTGATGCGCCGATAATTGTAAAAGGCCGGCCCGATCGGGGTGAGCCCGTGGCGTTCGAGATAGGCAAATAACTGCGGAAACCCTTCATTTGCCGGCCGCTGCATTTGCTGCATGGTCACGGTGAAGGGCACATAGACATAGCTCTGTGTGGGACGTTCGGTAATTTCGGGTAGTGTCATCATAGATTTCGCTCCTCTTAGGCTTCAATCGATCTGCGCGCCGCCCGTGGCATTGGCCAGCGTGGCGGTCATGCTCGATGCGAGGTCGCTCGACAGCAACACGGCGGCATCAGCCACCTGCGCCAGCGACGAAATGCGCCGCAGCGGCGTGTCCTTGGCGACTTCGCGATGCATCTGTTCGAAGGTAATGCCGCGCTCCCTGGCATGGATCATCCAGGCCTCGCGCACACCCGGCGCGTCTGGCGACCCCGGCGAGCGCACCCATCAGCAGCGCACTCCGCGCGGACCGTTTTCGACCGCCAGGTGCCGCAGGAAATGTTCCACCGCCGCACCGGCAATGCCGAAACCGCCCATTTCCGTATAGGCCTCGCGCGCTGCGTTGGCGGTGAACCCTACAATGACACCGCCGCCATTCTCGCCCATGTGGCGGGCCATGATCCCGCCGATATTGAACCAGGATTTCAGCCCCCGCTCGACCGGCATGATGAAGCGGTGATAGCTCATGTCGGCAATGGATTGCCCCTGGGCATCGCCCCAGTCCACGGCGGCAAAGGCGATCTTGACCGGCCCGCTCCTGGCCACGACCGCGTCCAGATGCGCGGCAACGGCATCGGGCTCGAAGACATCGGCCAGGCCCACATGGACCGTACCGCCCGCGTGGCGAATATCCTCGGCCACGGCTTCCAATGGTTCCCGCCGGCGCGCGACCAGATGCACGATTGCCCCCTCGCGAGCAAACTTGCGGGCCACGGCACCGCCAACAGCGCCGCTGCCTCCATAGATGACAGCCACCTTGTCCCTGAGCAACATCGGTATCCCTCCTGGTCGCGCAACTGCGCGCTCCCCTCACGACGAAGGAGACTGGACAGGTTCAACACGAGGTCAGGAAAAATTTAGCGCGCGTCGGGCGGCGGCACGTTTGTGGACGTCTTGCACTCGATCAGCCACACATCATAGACCGCGTGATCGACGGCATTGAGTGCAGGGCTGTCGGCAAACATCCAGCCGGTAAAGATGCGCTCGGTCGAGCCATCTAGACTCCGCTGCTCCACCTCGAGGAAGGCAGATGTGCGCTGAAGCGTGTCGCTGCTGGGCCGGTCGTAACAGGCCCTTGGCGTCAGCTCGAGCGCACCGAACAGCACCGTCTCGTCGATATAGACATCGAAACGGGTGATGCGGCCGGTGATCTTGTCGAGACCGGCAAAGGTCGCCACAGGATTGGCCACGGGCTGCGCCTGCACCGGAGGCGTTGCCGCGATGGCCAAGACGGCCGCTGTCAGCAGCGCCCGCAACAGATTGGTCGATATGATCCGCAAATCCGGTCTGCCCCTATTCGGGCGACCAGGCCTGGTAGTCGCCGGTCACGCGCGGACGCTCGCCCTTGTTGAGCAGGCTCCCGTCGGGACGATAGGCAGCGGCTGTGCCGGTCAGGTTCGGCAAATGCGGCTTTTCCCACGCATGGGGCTCATATTTGGCCTCGCTCGGCACCGCGTCGGAGCGGTGATGCATCCAGCCATGCCAGCCCGGCGGAATGGCCGACGCATCGGCAAAGCCGCCTGCATAGGTCACGTAGCGCCGATTGGCCTTGCGATCCTGATAGTACCGATTGCCCAGCTCGTCAGAGCCCACATAGTCACCGAAGCGCCGGATCCAGAGGCGCGTGCCCCATGTGTTGCCGCTCCACCAGGAGAAGATTTCAGTGAGGAACTGCTTGATACCGGATTTGGCCACGATACGATTCCGAATTGAGGGCGTGGAATTTGGGGCCGGTTTAGCATGAGCGGCCCGGTGAGCCTAGAGCCTGTTCGTGCTTTTGAGTTTGCCCACTGGTCAAATACTAGTCGACCTATTGATCACGCCCCCGGCGTGTCAGCGGATCAGGATGCCCATGCAGTCTGGCCCTTTAGCCGCCCGAATTGTGCAACAATTCCATCATTGCCGCGATCACCCTGTCCTTTTGCGCGTCGCTGGTTCCCGCCAGTCCCTGGATGTGAAGGCCCTGGTCAACTGTTTGCAGCATCTTGCCCAGGCCCGCCAGATTGGCGCTGCTCCCCACCTGCCCCCGCGCGGCGGCGCTGACGAGATTGGCGTGATAGAGCGCTTCTATCTCGCTGGCCGCATCGACCGCGCGCTGAAACGCTCCTTCAGGCACCGTGTCCTTCTGCGTAAGCGTGTTGAGCATGAAGCAGCCGTAATACTGGCTGCCATACTGCAGGCTTCTGAGATTGGCCTCTATATTCTCCAGTCCCATCGGCTGCCGCGTAAGCGCCTCTCGATATTGGCCGATCAGGAAACCGAGGAACCGCTCCAGGGCCGCCACATACAATCCGGCCTTGCCGCCGAATTCCTTGTAGAGACTGAACCGGTTGAGCCCGGTCTGCTCCACCAGGGCTGTCAGATGCGCGCCCTCATAACCAAGCCTCCAGAAGAGACCCATGGCCTTGTCCAGCACCTCTTCACGCACATATCCACGGGGTCGCGCCATTTCAGACCAATCGTTCTGTTATCAATTGACCCGACTCGTCTGGCGGGTTAATCACATATCGTTCTGAAACGGAATTCATGTCATGTCCAGTCAATTGCCAACCGAAGCACTTGCGGCCGCCATTGCTGCTGATCGGCTTGGCTGGGAGGGTTCCCGGGTCGGGCGCTTCACCACCGGCAGTTCGTTCTACGTCTATGAATTGTCCCACCCGCAAGGCGAAGCGGTCATCCGCATTGGCCGACCAGAGCAGCGCGAGGCGCTGATCGACGGCCTGAAGCTGAACGCGACGCTGCGCCCACTTGGCGTGCCGCTGCCCGCCATTTTCGTCGACGGCACCAATGGTGTGCTTCCCTATTTCATCATGCAGCGTCTGGCCGGTACCGATCTCGGGGGCGTCATCGCCGATCTTTCCGGCAACCAGCGCATTGCTATTGCCGAAGCGGTGGCGGCGGCGCAGCTGGCCACCGCTCGTCTGGGCCCCGGTCGCGGCTATGGGTTTGCAGCTGACGGCGCGGCCGCGCCTCATGGTGCCTGGATCGATGTCGTGACTGCCAGCATCGAACGGTCACACCGTCGCATTGCTGCGAACGGGTTATTTTCAACATCAATCGTCAACCCGCTTCGCGACCGCCTCGATGCCCTGCGCTCCGAATTCGACGCCATCCCACCCACGCCTTTCCTGCATGATACGACGACCAAGAATGTTATCGTTGCGCCTGACGGCACGTTTTCCGGCATCGTCGACGTCGATGATTTCTGTTTCGGCGATAGCCGCTTCGCCGCCGCCCTGACCCAGGCGGCAATTATCGCGTTCGGCGGGCCAATGGATTATGTCGGGCCCTGGCTGCATCGCATGGGCCAGTCCGCCGATGACAGCTTCCGCTTCTACGTTACGGTGTTTCTCCTCAATTTCCTTGGTGAGCAAGGCATGGCCTTCAATGGCAATCCGCGCCCGTCTCTGCCGCACGAACGCCAGAGGCTACTCGGCATATACGAGGACGCGCTGAGGACCCTGTCGTGAGCCTCCGTCGCTTCCTCGGTATCTATTATGCCTATGCCTTCCTCTTTGATTTTATCCTGGCCTACGCCTTTTATACGGCGCTGTTCGAGCTCGAGGGCCTGTCCCTGACAGAGATCGGCTTGCTGCTGGCCTTCTGGTCTGCAACAGCCATCATATTCGAAATGCCCTCCGGCGCGCTCTCGGATCATTTTGACCGCCGCTGGCTGCTGGTCGCTGCGCCGCTGTTCAAGGCACTGACATTTCTTCTCTGGATCGTGGCGACCGGCAATTTCTGGCTCTACGCGCTTGGCTTCCTGTTCTGGAGCCTTGCCCAGGCCCTGCAATCGGGCTCCCGTGAGGCTCTGCTGTTCGAACGCATGGCATACGAGGGCCGCAGCGATGACTTCGACAAGGTGCTAGGGCGAGACAATGCCGCCGAGGAACTGGGAATCGGCTTCGGCGCGCTCCTCGGGGGCTTTGTCGCCTTTTACAGCTTCGATTGGGGCCTCTGGCTCTCCATACCGCCGCTACTGCTGGCCTCGGTCCTGGCTTTATTTCTGCACGACGTCCGCCGGGGGAGCGCAGAGCCCGAACCTCTGGAGACACCCGCCGGCTATTTCTCGCACTTCATCGATGCCGCCAATGAATTCCGCCATCACGCCGATCTGCGATTCGTCACCACCTATATCGCGGTGGGCCTAGTGGTCTTCGAGCTGATCGAGGAGTTCGACCAGCTCTACTATCTCGCCGTCAGCCTGCCGGTCTGGGCCTGGGGCATTGCCGGCGCCGGGGTGGAGTTCATCTTCGCCGGAGCAAGCCTTTACGCCTACCGCCTTGCAGGCCGCCCTTGGCTTGCCTGGCTGCTCCCCCTCCTCGGCGGCGCCCTGCTGGTCATCGCCTCCATTGGAGACTCACCCTGGTATGTGCTGCTGCTCTGCGCCGCCTATGTGGTCATGGCGCCGCTCGGCGTCCTGGCCGAAGCCCGTTTCCATCGGGTCATGGAGGGCCGGAGTCGCGCCACAACCACCTCCGCCCTGGTCATGGCGGAGAACGTGGCCGGAATATTGGGCACCCTGGCCTTCGGAGTCCTGGCCGACCGTGTCGGCATCCTGCCCGCCTATGGCTGGGCGGGCGTGACCATGGCGCCCCTGGCGCTCTGGGTTCTCTACGGACAGCGTCGCGGCCTCAGGGCAACAGACTAGATATTGTGCTCTCAACAGTTGCCGCTTTGCCCGAAATTCTGCGCTTGACACCTTGGCGGCCAAACCGATTCTAGACTTTCCAACTATGGCTAATGCCCAGTAAACGCCGACGACCCGAGGCCGAACAGCGAGGAATCCCGTAGCCTTAGGACCGGATTTTCGCGTCACTCATGGGGTCGTTCGACCACTTTGGATTACCCTTCAATTCGCACTGCAAGCGTGCTGTTTTCCTTGCAGTTTGTCCCCGTAATCCACATATTACCCATACTATCCCTTGTTCCTGCGCATAGCTGGCACACTAGGTATTGTGATTTCTGTCGTTGACGCGACCCCTGAATCGACTAACTCTGATCAACGGTTCGGGGCCTTGGGAAATACCGGACAGGTCCTTGGGTATAAAGCGGCGGCAGGACGATCGCCGTAAACCCGGGGCACGGGGCAATTTTCTGGGGTCCGCGCCTCCCGCGGGCTTCGGTTGGTGAAGCGTCAACACAGATTTGAATGAGAAGCCGGGTTTCGGCTGGTGGGCACGTGTGTGCCCGACACTTGGGGATTACGACGACAATGCGCATTGAACGCCGCTTTACCACTGCCAATACGGACCGCTACAGCGCGCTCGAATTCCGCTCGGCAACCAGCGAAATCCGGAACCCCGATGGCTCGGTGGTTTTCAAGCTCGACGATATTGCCGTGCCTGCGACCTGGTCGCAGGTCGCCACCGACATCATTGCGCAGAAATATTTCCGCAAGGCCGGCGTCGCCAAGGTTTTGAAAAAGGTCGAGGAGAACGATGTCCCCTCCTGGTTGTGGCGCTCCGTCCCCGACGAGAAGGCGCTCGCCAAGCTCCCCGAAGCCGAACGCTATGGCTCGGAGATGGATTCGCGCCAGGTGTTTGATCGCCTGGCCGGCACCTGGACCTATTGGGGCTGGAAGGGCGGCTATTTCGACAGCGAGGACGACGCGCGCACCTTCTTTGACGAGCTCGCCTTCATGCTGGCCTCCCAGCGCGTCGCGCCCAATTCCCCGCAATGGTTTAACACCGGTCTGCACTGGGCCTATGGTATCGATGGCCCCGGCCAGGGCCACTTCTACGTGGACCCCTTCACCCACAAGCTGACCCAGTCCAAGAGCTCGTACGAGCATCCCCAGCCGCATGCCTGCTTCATCCAGTCGGTCGACGACGACCTCGTTAACGAAAATGGCATCATGGACCTGTGGGTCCGCGAGGCGCGCCTGTTCAAATACGGCTCCGGCACCGGCACCAATTTCTCGAAACTCCGCGGCGAAGGCGAGCGCCTTTCGGGGGGCGGAAAGTCCTCGGGCCTGATGAGCTTTCTCAAGATCGGCGACCGCGCCGCGGGCGCCATCAAGTCGGGCGGCACCACGCGCCGCGCTGCGAAAATGGTCGTCATCGACATCGACCATCCCGATATCGAGGCCTATATCAACTGGAAGGTGAAGGAGGAGCAGAAAGTTGCTGCCCTCGTTACCGGCTCCAAGGTCGTTTCCAAGCATCTGAAGGCCATTATGAAGGCCGCCGTGAACTGCGAAGGCGGTTCGGGCGACGACTGCTTCGACGTGGCCAAGAACCCTGCCCTCAAGCGCGAAGTCCGCGCTGCCAAGAAGGCGCTGGTGCCGGAGAACTACATCTTCCGCGTCATCCAGTTCGCCCGCCAGGGCTATACCGATCTCGAATTTCCCATCTACGACACCGACTGGGACTCCGAGGCCTATCTGACCGTTTCCGGCCAGAACTCGAACAATTCCGTCCGCGTCACCGATGATTTCCTACGCGCTGTCGAGAACGATGGCGACTGGAACCTGACCGCCCGCAGCAATGGCAAGACCATCAAGACCCTCAAGGCCAATGACCTTTGGGAACAGATAGGTTACGCCGCCTGGGCTTCGGCCGATCCCGGCATCCAGTACCACACCACCATCAATGAGTGGCACACCTCCCCTGCCGCCGGCCCCATCGTCGCGTCCAATCCGTGCTCGGAATACATGTTCCTCGATGACACGGCGTGCAATCTCTGCTCGGTCAACCTGCTCCCCTATCGTAACAAGGATGGCACTTTCGACACCGCCGCCTACGAACACACCGTCCGCCTTTGGACCATTGTGCTCGAAATCTCGGTGATGATGGCCCAGTTCCCGAGCCGCTCGATTGCCGAGCGCTCGTTCGAATACCGGACCCTGGGCATCGGCTACGCCAATATCGGTGGCTTCCTGATGACCTCGGGCATTCCCTATGACTCGGCCGAAGGCCGCGCCATTGCCGGCGCCATCACCGCCATCATGACCGGCGTGTCCTATGCCACCTCGGCCGAAATGGCCAAGGAACTCGGCCCCTTCAAGGATTACAAGCGCAACGCCAAAGCCATGCTGCGCGTCATCCGCAACCATCGCAACGCCGCCCATGGCAATGCGACCGGCTATGAAGAGCTCAGCATCAACCCGGTCCCGCTCGATCACGGCAACCTCAGCGACGCCGCTCTTTCCGAGCGCGCCAAACTGGCCTGGGACAATGCTCTCGCCCTTGGCGAACAGCATGGCTTCCGTAACGCCCAGGTTTCCGTTATCGCCCCCACCGGCACCATTGGTCTGGTGATGGATTGCGACACCACCGGTATCGAGCCCGATTTCGCCCTGGTCAAATTCAAGAAGCTCGCCGGCGGCGGCTATTTCAAGATCATCAACCGCGCCGTGCCCCCGGCCCTGCGCACCCTGGGCTATTCCGAGGACCAGATTGCCGAAATGGAGGCCTATGCGGTCGGCCACGGCAATCTCAACCAGGCCCCCGGCATCAATCCGGCGACCCTGCGCACCAAGGGCTTTACCGACGAGAAGATCGCCGCGCTCAACGCCGCGACCAAATCGGCTTTCGACATCAAGTTCATCTTCAACCAGTGGACCCTGGGTGCCGATTTCCTCAAGTCGCTCGGCGTCACCGACGAGCAGCTGGCCGATTTCTCCTTCGATGTCCTCGGTTTCCTTGGTTTCACCAAGAAAGAAATTGAAGCCGCCAATATCCACGTTTGCGGTGCCATGACGCTCGAAGGCGCGCCCTTCCTCAAGGACGAGCACCTGCCCGTCTTCGATTGCGCCACCCCCTGCGGCAAGATCGGCAAGCGCTATCTCTCGGTGGAATCCCACATCCTGATGATGGCTGCGGCGCAGCCCTTCATCTCGGGCGCCATCTCCAAGACCATCAACATGCCCAATGACGCCACTGTCGAGGACGCCAAGTCCGCTTACATGCTGTCTTGGCGCCTGGCATTGAAGGCCAACGCGCTCTATCGCGACGGCTCCAAGCTGAGCCAGCCGCTCAATTCCTCCGTGCTCGCCGCCGCTGACGACGAGGACGAGGAGGACCAGGTGGAAGCGCTTGCCGCCCTGCCCGCCGCCGCCCGTACCGAAGTCATCGTCGAAAAGATCGTCGAGAAGGTGTTCCGCGAACGCGAAAAAATGCCCGATCGCCGCAAGGGCTACACCCAGAAAGCCGTCGTTGGCGGCCACAAGGTCTATGTCCGCACCGGCGAATATGACGACGGGCGCATTGGCGAGATCTTCATCGACATGCACAAGGAAGGCGCCGCCTTCCGCGCCATGATGAACAATTTCGCCATCGCCATCAGCCTTGGCCTGCAATATGGCGTGCCGCTGGACGAATATGTGGAGGCCTTCACCTTCACCCGCTTCGAGCCGGCCGGCATGGTCATGGGCAATGACCGCATCAAGAACGCCACCTCGATCCTGGACTATGTGTTCCGCGAGCTGGCCGTGTCCTATCTCGACCGGAACGACCTGGCCCATGTCAATCCGGACAGCCCCACTTCGCTCGGCAAGGGCGTTGCCGAGGAACAAGGTGCGCGCACGGCGCCCGCCCCCGCGGCCCCGGTGCCCGCCGAGCGCTTCGTCTCCCGCGGCATGACCCGCGGCAAGGTGCAGAACGCTTCGCTGATGCTGGTCCCCCGCGCCCAGGCCGAAGCCTATAATCCGGTCGGCTCCATGCAGACCTCCACCGTGACGGCCCTCAAGTCCGCCACCGCCCTCAAGATCGACCCGGCCCCCACGGCCCTCAACACCGCCGAACTCGACCCGATCCCCAATCCCCCGCCGAGCAAGGACACCGGCCTCCTCCGCGCCGAAGCCCAAATGAAGGGCTACACCGGCGACCAATGCACCGAGTGCAACAACTTCACCATGGTCCGGAATGGCACGTGTTTGAAGTGCGACACCTGCGGGACGACGACAGGGTGTAGTTGAGGAAGATATAGTGCCGAATAAGTGTAGGCCTTGTTGATAACTGGCCCCGAACATTTCGTTCGGGGCCAAATTACGTTAAGAAAAACAATGGCAGAAGAAGAAAATACACTCGAGGAAACAAAGGCCTCCGTAGAGTGCATAGTTCAATTCGACACATCGGTCCTACCAAGAACCAAAGAACTCGAAAAAGCGTTCTCGTTCCAATCTGCAGCGGCACCCACTCAGCGAATAATTGAACTATACAAACGGCTGCCGCTGACTCCAGCCCATCTCTCCACGACAGGGCGGTCTGCAGCGACCAGATGTGGTGAAAAAGCCGGGCATGGAGCAGTCGCTTGCGGCCATGGTCTGGTGGGCACTGGATGATAGTCCGGAAACCATGGGCGGCACTGTGATGCAGTCCCCGGAATAGTCCGGCAAGGTCCTGCCGAATGCGAAACTTCGATCCGTCCCGCGGGGCAAATCTCTCCGGTGGAGAGATTTGAGGGGAGAAGGCCATGAGCGCTACGCGCGAATGGCTAGCGTCCCGAGGCCGCTTTCGTCTCGCTTTTTTATCCATCCAGGGATGCAAGCCGCCTCGGGACTTCGCTCTTCGTCATCCCGCAGGCCCCGTGGCCGGGCGGCGCCTCTGCTCGCCCTCCCGCCGTTCCTGCGTCTGGGCCTCCGGCGTATCACCATCAGCAACCATTCGGGATCCCGCTCCATGGCCATCCGCAATGACCTCATCGGAGGCCTCCCCGGCGCCGGCAGGACCTCTGTCACCCCCGCGCTGGACCACACGGCCCTAGACCTGATGTCGCCCCGCCCCCTCGCGGTTCCGCGCGAAGCCCGTCATCCCGGAAAATTCGGGCAACCACGCCTCTCGCCGCTGCGTCCAGTTCTCATAGCTGGGCACGAACTGGTCCGGCGCATCCAGCGCGCCAAGATGCACCTCCACCTCGTCGCCGCTCCGCGCAAACACCGATGAACCGCATTCAGGACAGAAACATCGTCCCTGGTAATCGCGGAACCCGCCCGCGATGGTCACCGCTTCCTCCGGAAAGATGGCGGCCGCATAGAACAACGCCCCATGATGCTTGCGGCAATCGAGGCAGTGGCAAATCCCCACGCGATATGGCTCACCTCGCGCCACCAGTTGAAGCTTGCCACAAAGGCATCCGCCATGGACCGTCTTCATGCAATCTCCCCCAACCCGCTCGCAGGCACGCCGCCGCATCACCGCCCCAGCAGCAGGTCGCGGGCCTCATTGATCTTGGCGGCGAGGAATTCCGAACCGCCATGGTCCGGGTGCACCCCCTTCATCAATTCGCGATGCGCCGCCTTGATGTCCTCGTTGCTGGCTCCCGGCTTCAGCCCCAGCACGGCATAGGCTTCGGCCACCGGGTCGCCCCCATTGCCATTCGAAGCGCCCTGCCCGCCATCTGCACCACCAGCAGTCCCGGAAAAATATTCGCGCCATCCGGCGCGATTGGTGTCGAGCCAGCTTTCGAGCAGATTGACGCTCTCGGCGTCATGCCCGATCTCCTCGATCAGCGCCCGCGTTTCCGCCTCGCCCAGATCCATCAGGTCCCAGCCGGCGAACTGCCCGTCCACAATCCGGCCGCCCAGTTCCCCGGTATCGTGATCCAGCTCCATCGCCAGGTAGCGGCTCTTCACCTTGGAGACATTGCCTCCGCCATGGCCACCAATGCTGTCGAAGGAGAACCGCCCAAGTTGTCCGCGCAGCAGCACCGAAGCGGCCACCGCGCCCAGGATCATGGCGATATCTATGCGCCGGAACAGCAATGCCGCGGCCGCGATGATCGCCGCACCACCACCCACGATCCAGCGCAGGCTTTGCATCACCACCCGGCGGTCCATGTTGCGCAGGGCATAGACAAGCCAGAGCGCACCCAGGAGGCCCAGCGCCACGAGAAAAATCCAGCTCATCGTCCCTCGATCTGCAACAGCAGGTTCCGCGCGGCCCCGCTGGTCTGTAGCTTCAATTGCGCCCGCCCGCCACTGGCATAGGCGGCCACTGCCCTCAGCAGGTCGGCCAATTGCTGCGGCGCCGAACTATCAAAGCGCGCATAGGCACCCTTGGACAGCCGGGCGAATTCACGGAACGCCGCCTCGACCCTGCTGTCATGCCCTTCCTGGAACACGAACAGGGGAAGCCCCATCAACCCCAGTTCACCAGCCTTGGCGCAGAGCGCATCGACATTCTCCTCGATGGCATCGCCGACAAAGACCACGGCGTGAATACGCCGCTTCCGGTGTTCGTCCCGCGCATGGGAGAACACCTTGCCGATCTGCGTGTTGCCGCCCTGGCAGGAAATCTTGCTCATCACCCGCGCCAGCGCCTTGGCGTCCAGCACCCATTTTGATGCCCGGCATTCGCCCAGCCCCCGAAAATAGATCAGTTGCACCTGCAACGCCGCGTCTTTGGGAATGGCGTCGAACATGCCCGCCTGCAACGACATTGCCATGTCCCAGGTCGGCTGCCGGCTCATGGTCGCGTCCATGGCGAACAGCAACCTGCCATCCTCGCCGGCATTGGGCCGCGCCAATTGTCCCACCTTCTTCACAAAGGCGGCGACTTCGTCCCGAACATCACTCTTCGGAGCAATGGCGTCTCCCCGCCGGGTCGGATTCTTTTCACTCATCCTCTGAATATGTGGCCCACCGGCGGTCCCGGCAAGCCAGGCACCGGATTGCCTCGATAAATTTCACTTGCTCGTGTCGAACCACCGCAGCTTCAACCGTCGCGCAGGCGTAATCCTGCAAGGAGGGATCTTCCAAATGGAACGACACTATGGCTGGGTGATCGTCGCCGCGGGCGCGGTGATCACCTGTCTGGCAATGGGCGCCATGTTCGCCCTGCCCGTCTATCTCCAACCCATGGCCGACGAAACCGGCTGGACCCGCGCCGGCATTTCCGGCGCCATGACCGTGGGCTTCATCGTCATGGGCATGGCCGGCTTCTTCTGGGGCACGCTGACCGACCGTATTGGCGCCCGCCCCGTGGTGCTGGTTGCCGCCTTGATGCTGGGTCTCGGCCTCTTCATCGCCAGTCGCGCCGACAATCTCCTGATCTTCCAGTTTGCCTATGGCGGCTTGGTCGGCGCGTCAGGCGGCGCCTTCTTCGCCCCGCTCATCGCCACCACGCTGGGCTGGTTCGACAAGCACCGGAGCCTGGCAGTGTCGCTGGTGTCGCTGGGCGGCGGCGTTGCTCCCATGGTGATTACGCCGCTCGCCACCGTGCTGATCGAGAACTACGGTTGGCGTGACGCCATGATGTTGACTGCGATTGCTGCCACCTGCCTGATTATCCCTGCTGCCTTCCTGATCCGCCGAGCGCCCGAGGCCATGGCAGCCTCGCCGAGCCCGGCAAGCGATGTCGCACCGGCCGAGCCTCGGCCCACCAATATCGGCGCACTGTTCCGCAAGCCGCAATTCTTCATCTTGGCCGGCGTCTTCTTCCTCTGTTGCGGCGCCCATTCCGGCCCGATCTTCCATACCGTCAGCTACGCCATGCTCTGCGGCGCCTCTGCCTTGGCCGCGGCCAGCATCTACAGCGTCGAGGGCTTTGCGGGCCTGTTCGGGCGTGTCTTTTTCGGCATGCTGGCCGACCGGATCGGCGTCAAACGCGTTATCATCGGTGGCCTCGTATTGCAGGCCGTGGGCATCTATGCCTATATCTATGTCAGCGAGTTGACGCATTTCTACCTGCTGGCCGTAGTGCTGGGCCTGGTCTATGGCGGCGTGATGCCGCTCTATTCCGTGCTGGCACGCGATTATTTCGGCCCCAAGGTCATGGGAACTGTGCTTGGCGGCATCACCATGACATCGTCAGTGGGCATGGCCTTCGGCCCGGTTGGCGGCGGCTATCTCTTCGATACCTTCGGCGACTATCACTGGCTCTATGTCGCCTCGGCGGCCATTGGCCTGGCAGCGGCCATGCTGGCGCTGGCTTTCCCGCCCAAGACCGAGGAGGCTACGCCGACAGCGGCGTTGCCGGCGTAACGGTTTGGTTACCGATCAGGCGGGGCTGGCGACAGCCGCCTCGCCATCCTTCCCATCATCGCCCTTGCCTGCTGCATAGGCCGCCGACAACTCGCGATAATAGCGCGAGTTGAAGGCGATGATGGTGACGATCAGGCCGATAAAGCCCGCCACTGTGAACACCAGCGCCATGCCGCGATCCGGCCCGGTTCCGAACCAACTGCCGATCGCGTCAGCGCCAGCCCCGTCAGTCATGAAGGGGATCACCATGAATTGCGTCAGTGGCCCGATCATGAAGGCAGTAAGCGGCGACGCCGACTGCTCCACCGACTGGGCGAAGCCGAAGACCCGGCCTTGCCGTTCCAGCGGCACCACCTTTTGCAGCGTCGTATGCTCGGCCGCCTCGGCATAGGGGCCCAGGAACATCCAGACGAAACAACCCGCCGCCAGCAGCCAGAACGAGGACTGGACGGTAAAGACGCAGCAGACCGACCAGGTGATCAGGTTGACCATCAACAGCGTCTTGAGCGGGTTCTTGCCCAGACCGGTCTTTGAAATGACGATGCCCGAGGCGATGAAGGCCACCGACAGTACACCAAAGGTGAGGCCCCACATCTCGACCGGCACCAGCGACAGTCCATAGGCATCGAGCAACGCCATGAACACGCCGCCCAGGAAATTGTTGAAGCAGGCAAAGAAGATCAGCGCGAACAGGCCCGGCACGGCGGCGATCACCTTGATCGTTCCGGCAATGTCCACCCGCTTGGGTTCGCCCGGATTTTCGGCTGTCGGCTCGACCCGGCCCTCATCGATCCTGACTAGGCTGAGGTCGAGAAAGACCAGGATCGTTGCGGCCAGCGCCAGCACCATGACCCCGAACATGCCAGTATAGGCCACCAGAAACCCCGAGATGACCGAGGTGGTCAAAAAGCCGATGCCGCTGACCATGCCCACAAGCCCGTTCGCCTTGTCGCGGACATCCTCTGGGATGAGGATGGTCACCAGCGTTGGCAGGGCAATTGAGCGGATATTGCCGGCGATAACGCCCAGCATCACCACGAGGATGAATATCCACAGATAGGGACCATAGGGGTCGGTAAAGGCCCCCTCCGGCTCCAAAAGGACCAGCGCGAGCCCGATGGCATAGAGGATGGCCGAGACCACGCTCGACCCCAGCATGGCCATCTTCTTGGCATTGTGGTCGACGATGGAGCCGAACCAGAACCCGAACCCGGCGGTGAAAACGAGATACACGCCAGCAATCATGCCGGTTGCAAACACCGAATGGGTTTCAAGGAACACCCAGAAGGTAACGGCAAACCAGACCGTGAAATTGGTGACATTGGCGACAAGGTTGTTCGCGAGAATGCGATGAAACGGCTTCATGGCAATTGTCCAAAATTTCGGGCCGGCGAGAGACACTAAGCGTCCGGCTGTTGATGCTCAATGATTATCAGGAGGCGATGACAGGACATGTCAGCGTCTACTCGATCCCGGCGGCATAGCTGTGGTGCTCGTGGGCAATCAGCCAACGCCCCTCCTGCTTTCGCAACCCGACGGTCAGCCGCAATGGCCCGTCGTTTATGGTCAGGATGGCGGTAACGAAAGCCACCCGCTTATCGGCGGTTACGGTCATGTCCCGGATATTGAACGAACCCGGCCCGCCCCTCGAATATTGAAAGAACAGGTCCCAGGTCTCCCGATAGGCAGCAAGGCCCACGCTTTGCAGCGGCTCGGGCACGTCGAACATGATCATGTCATCGGTATGGTTTGCGAGGATGCGAGGCATGTCTATGCACCTGACGGCGTCGGCCCACTCTTCCAGCAACTCTCGGATAGTCTTTTCATCGGCTGTCATGGCACGGCTCCTCTGGTTCACTGGCCTGACGACGACGGGTGCCCCGAGGTTTCGACACGGCCTGGTTCAAATGACCTGTGCAAGCTCCCACACATGCCCGGCCGGATCGGCAAAGGCTGCCGTCCTGCGGCCCCAGGGCCGGTCAATCGGGCCGTTCAGCAAATCCACGCCCCGGCCCGCCAGCCGCTGGCATTCGGCATCGACGTCCTCGACTCTGATGGTCAGCAGCATGCGCACGCCGCTACCGCCGATTGGACGCGGCGCAACCAGCGTCGGTGCTTCGCGCTCAGCCAGGAGGTTGATCATCGTGCCCGAGAACCCGAAGACCGCCGAAACGCCGTCGGCATAGACCACCTTCACCGCAAAGACCCGCTCATAGAAGGCACGGGCCGTGGCGATGTCCGGAACGAACAGGGTGACAACTTCGAAATTCGACAGGCCCATGGCAATCCTCCGCTGGATCTCCTCAACGACGATCCGGAGGCGAGAATTTCGACAGGGAGTGGTCAGGACCCTCCGCTGGAGCGCAATTCATGGCGGCCATGCAACAGCGCAACACCCCCGTTTACGGTCCATAAACCATAGTCGCGCAGGCTCATGCCCGCATCCGCCATCAAGGAGCGCAGCAATGCACGAACAGATTCAGAACCGCGCCTATGCCTTGTGGGAGGCCGATGGCCGGCCCGAAGGCCAGGATCAGGCCTTTTGGTTCAAGGCCATGAGCGAAATCGCGGCCGAAGCGGTAAAGACCATCAAGCCACCCGGCAAGCGTGCCCCGCGCGTGAAAAAGGCCGCCTGAGGCGGCCCTATCTGCCGGTCGCCGCACTTACCAAGTGCGCGGCCAGTAGAGATCGTCGGTATAATCGAGCGGGATTGGGGACAACCTCGCCAGCGCTTCGCCAGCCAGGTCGATCTGGCGACACATCTGTACGATGTGTTCCGGCACCGGTCGGTCGGTTACATACTGGCGAAAGTGCCACTCATCGAGCTTGAGCAGCGCCTTGCGCCGGCGGGCCTCGTTCTCGACCGCATCGGCGTCGATGATCGGTCCGGTTCCTTGGGCGCGAGCTCCCGGCTCGCCCCATTGGCGTGTATCCTCGATAACTGCGAAGCGCATTTCTTGCTGATCCAAACGTCCGCGGCTTTCTGCCACGGTCCGTTCTCACTCTACCCCGCGGCTGGTTACGGAACTGAAAATGGGTCTGTGACAAGACCGGCGGCATGCTAGGCTTGCACCCATGTCGATCCTCTATCTCATGGCAGCCGAACTCGAATTCGGCCCCCATTTGCGCGCCCGCATACAGCCGATCATGGTTGGCGTCGGCCCCGTGGAAGCGGCCGTGAACACGACGCGAGCCTTGGCGGACCGGCGCGGAAACCTGCCCGGACTTGTCGTTTCCCTTGGTTCGGCCGGTTCTCGGCGGCTGGAGCAATGCGGCGTTTACCAGGCCGTTTCCGTCAGCTATCGCGACATGGATGCGTCGGCCCTGGGCTTTCCGAAGGGCGTGACACCGTTTCTCGACCTCCCGCCTACCCTGCCGCTTAGCTCCCTGGTGCCCGGTCTGCAACCCGCCACACTGTCGACCGGTGCGAATGTCGTCTCGGGAACAGCCTATGATGCCATTGCCGAGGACATGGTCGACATGGAGACCTATGCAATAATGAGGGCGTGCCAAACTTTTGCTGTGCCGCTCCTGGCGCTGCGCGGCATATCGGACGGCAAGGCGGCCCTAGGCCAGATGGCGGACTGGACGCAATATCTGCACATCGTCGATGAACGACTTGCCGCCGCCATCGATCGTGTCGAGGTGCATCACCGGTCCTGACGCCGAGGTTTACTTCTTGTGTCGATTGCGGTCCCGCCGGGAGCGCTGCCAGCCGGTCCACCAGCGGCCGCCGCGCAAGACAGCGGTGTTGACCGGCCCTTGCAGGAAGATCAGATCGAGCGCGAGCAGCAGCAGGCCCAGTGGCAGCATCCAGATGCCGAGCACCGGCAGGAAGCTGAATATGCCGCCCAGCACAAGGAGAACACCGAGCGGAATCCGTACCCAGCGGGCCTCAGGACGGCGAACCCGGGCCAACCAGCCCGCCGCCAGGCCCGGAATCCTGCGTTCCAGACGGTCAAACAGCCTGTTCAGCCGGTCGGCGCTTTTGCTCATCAAATTCCTCCATCTGCTCTAGATGGCGCTTGCTCGCGTCAGTTCAAGGGCATGGAACCGCCATGGCCGCTGCGCCGTTGCCCCCCAAACACGGAGCGTTCCATGTCCCTCGATACAGTCCTGAGCCAACTCGGCATCCAGCGACACGATCCCCATAGCCTGGAAGCCCAGCTTCACGCCATGCGGCGTGAGGTCCAGCGGATCGGCAAGATTGTGTCGCACCATGCCAGCCACAATACCGATAAGTGGGGCGATCAGTTGACGGATTTCAGCCGCGACGCAGCTCGCCATACGGCGCACTTCGCCGAACTCGCCGGGGGCCAGGCCATTCGCGGCGCTCGAATAGTCCGGCGCGACCCTCTGCCCACCATTGCCCTGATCGGAACTGCCCTGCTCCTCGCCAACCTTTTCAGACGTCGGTAACCCGGCATTTACCCTCTCGCTAAGGCTTTCCTTAAGCCTGAGCACGCATTTTCGGGCTGAGCGACTTCTTTGCCACGACCCGGAATACCCATGCAGCGCCTCATCAAGTCCCTTACGCGTGTCATAGCCGCGACGATTGTAACTGCCAGCCTCGGTGGTTGCAGTCTTATGGGCGTGAATTTTACCATGGGCCAGATGAGCGAAAAGGAGTGCATGATGCGGGCCATGTATTTCGAATCCAACCGCTCCAGCGCCGATGGCATGCTTGCCGTCGGCACGGTGGTCATGAATCGCGTGAACGATGCCCGCTATCCCAAATCGGTCTGCGGTGTTGTCGGCCAGAAGAACCAGTTCGCCCAAGGCGTCCTCTCCCGCCCGATGACCGACAGTGGTGCCGTGCTCGCGTCGCAGGTCGCCGACCAGGTCATCCGCGGCGCCCGCCATTCCGGCGTGCAGAATGCCCAGCATTTCCACACCGCCGGCCTGCGTTTCCCCTACAACAACATGTTCTATGTGCTCGAAGCCGGCGGCAACGAATTCTACGAAAAGCGCGATCCGCGCAGCGGGCGCTTGCTCTAGGCGCTAGAACTCGCCGCCAATATCGAAGCCGCCCCAGTCATCGCCACCGTCAAATTCCCCGTCTGCTTCCGGTGCCTCGGGCATATCGGCAGACGTCTCTGCTGCCATTGCCGGCCCGGAAAACATCCCCGCAATTGCAGACCCGAGCAAGACGCCGCCGGTGACACCCAACGCCGTTTGCGCCGCACCGGCGAGAAAGCCGCCGCCATCCCGCCGGTCCCCCGGTCCCGACCGCCGCTGCTGCTGGCGCTCCGGCTCGTCGCTACCGAAAATGCTGCCCAGGAACCCGCCCCGGCTGCGCTCCAGCTCGGCTTCGACATCAGCCAGTCGTGCCTGCTGGTCCCGCAAGGCGGCTTCCTGCACCACAATGGTCTGGGCCATATAATAGGCAAGGGCCGGATGTTCGGAGAGCCTTTGGCGGATTAGCCGCTCCGCCTCGACATCACGTGGGCCGCTCTGGCGCTCGACACGGCGCAAACGCTCAAACAGGTCTTCGATCGCGCGTTCGTCTTCTGGGCTGAGCATGGCCATCTCCATTGTCTGTACTCAGGACATGGGAAGCCAAAGTCATGTCGACAAGGTTCAGCGTCGTGTTTGCTGCAGCACATAGCCAATCACCACGGCAATGGCATCATAGAGTTCGAGCGGGATCGTATCATCCAGTTCAACCCCGCTCAGCGCTTCTGCCAGCATCGGATTGGTTTCGATGACCACGCCATTTTCCTCGGCCAGGGCGATGATTTTTTCGGCCACCAGCCCCCTGCCCTTGGCAACGACGCGCGGCGCTTCCTTGGACCCCTTTTCATAATGCAGGGCCACCGCCAGCGCGCGTTCGGGCCGGGTATCATCACTCATCGGGTTGCATCCACATAATGTCCCGCCTGCCCGGCAGGCTGGGCCTGTTGCGGCGCCGGGGCGCCCGTCCGCACCACTATTGCACCAGGGACCAGGCCGACTTCGACAATGGCGTCACGCAATCCATCCACCGCATCCGCGAGGGACTGGACGGTTTCGGCATGATCGGCCCAGAGCAGGACGCCGGTATTCCTGGCCCGCATCGAAATCTGCGCCCCGACCTCCCCCCGTTCCGCGAGGTTGATGGCAAATCGGACCTGCCAGCCACGGTCCTCCGGTTTTTCCGCATCCTTTTCGGCGTCGCGGTGGATCTGCATCTGCAGCAGGTGCTGTTGACCCCCGACCACCACCGGCAGGTCGAGACTCCACTGCGTATCAGAGCGGGGCGAATTGGGGTCGGGCAGAGAGGCATTCTGATGCAATCGAAGCCGTGACAGCGCCGCTTCGGTGCGGTCCAGCAGCAGCTTTCCCAATTCTGCGGGATCGTCCGGCAGGTCGGGCGCAACGCCATCACCGGCCCGGGCACGCGGAACCTGGCCCCGCAAGGGCGGCGCCACGCCGGACACCTGCGCGACCGGTGCCTGACTGCCCAACCAGTTCCCCAGGCTCTGCCGCAGGCCCAGCAGCGCGCTCTTGGCATCACCTGCCGCCGTCTGGCCTTGACCGGACGCCAGCAAAGCCTCCTGGAACACGCCTGATTTCTGGATGGCGGTCCTGAGCGCTGCGCCGCCAATCCCGGCTCCGTCCAGCACCACCCGCGCCGCCAGCATCTGCTGGGCTGCCTTTGCCACCGGTTCAGGCAGGCCCACCCTGCCCGCCATGGCCGACAACACCGTGGTTAATCCGACAATGCTGTCCTGCCGAGGAAGGGACTGGTGCACCATCTGCGCCAGCGCCGCCTGCGGTGTCGCAGGCATGGGCGCGGGTGCCGCGATCGGGGCGGACGGCGCATTGGTCGGTGCCGTAGAGGGCATTCCAGGCAGATTCGGAGACGGTGCGTGCTGGCCGGTCATGCTCGAAGAGACTGTCTGAGCCACCGGCGGCAAGGCCGTCGTCGCAGAACCGGTCACAGGAGTTACCCGAGGCACTCCGGCTGACGGCGCCGCTACCGCATAGGGCATATCAACCCGGGGCGGTACGGTAGCAGGCGCCACTGCAGCGACCGGCGCTGCAGGGCTCACCGGAACAGTGGGCACCGCAGGCGTGATAAGCGCCGAAGGTGACGCCGTTGGCGCTTGCAGCACGCCCGAAGATGTATGCGCGGCTGACACAGGCGCCGAAGTGACTGGCATCGCAACCTGCGGACTACCAGCCCCTGGCGGCGGACCATGGCGGGCTACCGTGCCGGTGACACGGATTGAAGGGGTTGCGCTCGGCCCCTCGGCAGCCACTGCAACGGTGGTGGCTGTCGCAGCGGCAGGCTGTGTCGGTGCCCCCTGAGGCGTGACAATGGAGGCCGCGGCCAATGCTCGCGCTGCCGGAGTGGACCCAACCTGCGCAGGCCCCGACTGCCCCCCCGAGACCGGGATGATCGGACCCGTCTGTCCCGACGGCGGAGCCGCGAGTGTCGGACTCCCAGGCGAAACCACTTGCCCGGATGGCGCCGATGCTGCGGACAGTGGCAGCGACGGACTGGACAAGGCCGCGGCTGACAATTGCACCGAAGTAGCCGGCGCCGATACGCCAGATGCGAGGGGCGACGCAGGCGCGGGAATTGTGGGCGGGCGGGCGGCCACCACTGCCAGTCGCAATTGTCCATCGGCCTGCTGCACCGAAAGCGTCAGCGTCGTGCCGATGGCTTGCCCCTCGGGCAGAGCCAGGCTGAGCACCTGCCTCCCGATCTGCACCTGCGTAGCGCCATTTCCGGACTGGCTGAGCACCCGGGCTTCCACCGTTTGTCCGGCAGCCTGCGCCAACGTGCGCAGCGTGGCGCTGGCTTGGGACAGTGCAATGGGCGGAAGCTGGGACGAGATGCTCATCTGCCGGCCGACTCCAGCCACATCATGTGGCTGGCGCAAGTTTAACGGATCGCGCCGATGGCGCTACCCTGAACCGCTCGACAGCGTTTCCAGCCTATTGCGGTCGGATGTCGGTATAATCCTTGGTCATCGGCTTGCCCTTGAAGGTCACCCAGAAGAAGTTGAGCGTATAGGTGCCCGCAGTGCGGAACACGCCTTCCTTTTCCAGCCGGCGACCGGATGTCTTCATCTTGAGCGCAAAGGTCCATTTGACCCCGCCAACCTTGGAAAGGCGCACTGCCACATCGGTGTCCTCGCCGAAGAATTCGATGCTGCGGTCATATCCGCCCACCGCCGCCCAGGCGTCGCGCTTGAAGACGAAATTGCCGCCCTGCACCACCGACCCGACCCGCAGGATGAAGCGGTTGAGCAGGTAGATGAGATAGGTCAGCCCATAGAACATGCCAATGAGCGCACGATTGTGCAGCGCCATGTCGTAATAGACATAGGGGCCGCTCAGGCACACCAGCTTGCTGTCCTTGGTGAACTCGCGCATCACCAGGTCCAGCCAGCCTGCGGGAACGATTGTGTCGCTGTCGATATTGGCGACAAGCGCATACCCTTCGCTAGCTGCGAACCCGGCATCGCGGGCATTGACCAGGCCCTTCTTGGGCTCGTCGACCACCCGCACCCCGGTATAGCTGCGAGCAATCTCGCCCGTGCGGTCCGTGGACGCATTGTTGACGACGATCACGTCGGCATCAGCGCCGGAGCGCTTGATTTCCGCCTGCACCGATTCCAGGCATTTGCCGATCAGCGCTTCTTCATTGTAGGCGGGAATGACGAAGGCGAGCTTCATGGGGGCCCCTTGCCGGCAAGTCGCTGGTTGTTGTTCAGGCAGCACATAGCGCGCTGCGCCCCCTGCGGCAACCAGGCGAACCGGTCCACCCCGGTTTCTCGTCGCAAACTGCTCAGCCTTTTGCAGCCAGTACCGTCTCTGCTAAAGTCCATGTCTGCCGGGGCAGTTCATATCCGGTTCAGCGGCATTGTTGAATGGTATTCGATATGATGAATCGGTCTTTAACTTCGCTCCTTGCAGGTCTGTTCTTGCTCTCTCCTGTCCTCGCAGCAGGCGAAGGCACTGCCGTTGGCGTCAATCCCGATGCGGTTTCCCGGCTCGGCCCCCAGGAGAAAACCCTGGTGGCTGGCACCGATGTTTCGGTGGGTGAGCGAATCGTGACCGGACCGACAGGATACGTGCAACTTCTTTTTGACGACCAGACGCGTTTGGTCGTGGGGCCGAGGAGCACCCTGGAAATCGAGACCTATCTTCTCAACGGCACCGGAGCAGACAAGTTTGCGGTCAATGCGCTGGCCGGTACCTTTCGCTTCATCTCCGGGAACAGTCCTAAATCGGTCTATTCGATCGACACGCCAACCGCCTCGATCGCTGTCCGCGGCACGAAGTTCGACCTTACCGTTGCCGGCGGCCGGGTTCTGACTACGCTATACGAGGGCGCGCTGACGCTGTGTCAGGGCAGCGCCTGCGTTGACCTGGGCAATCGGTGCGACATTGGCGTCGTGCACGATGGCACCGCCAATGTCTTTGGCTGGACCGACAACCAGCACAACGGCTTGGTGGGCAGCTTTCCGCTCGCCAATATCCAGTCCTCCTTCCTTGCAGGCTTCAGGATTTCCGGTGCCCAGGCCTGTCAGGCTCCTCCGCCGCCGTCAGGAGCAAACTCGATTCTTGGTCCTGTCACCCAGGGATCAGGCCAGAACCAAAATCAGAACCAAAACCGCAACTGACCGAAGTTTTCTAGGTTCTGCCGACCACTGCCCGCAAACATGACTAACGTGCACTCTTGAATGTCAGGGCAGAATAGTCATTTGATCCTGGCAGGGACAGCGCATGACAAAGTGACCGAGCGTGGCCGAAACCGAAAAACCAGCCGCAGCTGCCACTGATAAGCAGCGCGGCCTGAACAACCTGCGCTCAACTCTGCGCCTCCTTTATCATGGCCAGTCGGCCAAGGCCTTGCGTTTCCAGACAGTCATCCTGGTGGTCGATCTCGCCATCATCGCCTTCTTCATTGCTACGCCGCTCTTGCGCGACAGCGAAACCTTCCTCTGGCTGGACTATTCAATCGCAGCCTTGTTGGCGCTGGATCTGCTGGCGCGTGCGCTGGCCTCGACCCACCCCATGCGCTGGCTGCGGCAACTGCCAGTCATAATCGACATCTTCATCCTGATCACCCTGCTGGCCCCGACCTGGCTGTTCAATCTGGGATTCCTGCGCATATTGCGGCTCTGGACGCTCACCCGCACTAGCATGGTTTGGCGACCACTGGAAAAGCGCGGCCTAGGCGAGTACCGCGAAACCGTTCAGGCGGTGATCAACCTGCTTGTCTTCATCTTCGTGGTGACCGGCTTTGTTTACACCGCCTTCGCCCAGCGCCAGTCCGGCATCGTGGGCTATGTCGATGCGCTCTACTTCACCGTCACCACTATGACCACCACGGGGTTCGGCGACATTGTCCTGCCCGGCACTTTCGGCAAGCTCACATCTATCGTCGTGATGATCATCGGCATCTCGCTCTTCGTGCGCCTGGCGCAACTGATCTTCCGGCCGGCCAAGGTGAATTTTCCCTGTCCGCAATGCGGCTTGCAACGGCACGAGCCCGATGCCGTGCACTGCAAGGCCTGCGGACACTTGCTCAACATTCCCGATGAAGGCCAGGGTTAACCGGATCAGACGCTACTGGCTGATGGCGGGGCCTGCTTGACCACCGGCAGGCGAACCCTAAAACAGGCGCCCGGCAAGGGGCCTTGCACAAGCTCAAGCGATCCGTTCATTCGCGCGATGATCTGCCGGCTGATGGCCAGGCCCAAACCCGCGCCGCCCTGATCACCGCCACCTTCCACGCCGCGCCAAAATTTCTCAAAGATCAGCTTGCGGTCGGATTTCGAAATGCCCGGGCCATTGTCAGCCACGTCGACGACGAACTGCCCGGAACGCACAGTGGAACTGACACGCACGATCGGGTCATTGGCGTCATTATATTTGACCGCATTGGAGATCAGATTGATGAACACCTGGCACAGCCGGTCCCCGTCGCCTTCCACCATAGTGGTATTCGCACGGTCTCCGAATTCCACCCGCATGCCCTTCTGTCGCAACAGTGCGTCGCAGACCGCCACCGCCCGATCGAGCGCATCCTCCGCATTCACAGGCACATTGCGCCAACTGCGCTCACCCCGTTCCAGCGCACTGAGATCTAGGATTTCGTCAAGCAGCTTGGTCAGGCGCAGGCTTTCCTGGTGAATGGTGGTGATGAACCGCTGCCTCTGGCTGTCATTGAGATCACCTGGCTCCATCAGTATCTCGGAAAACGAGCGGATCGAGGTCATTGGTGTGCGCACCTCGTGGCTCACCTGGCTGAGAAATTCGTCCTTCTGGCTATCAAGCTCGAGCAATTGCGCGTTCGCCTCCTCCAGCTTGCGTGCAGTCAGGCGCAACTCCGCCGACGTCTTTTCCAGTTCCTGCGAATATTCGATGACCTGCTGGGTTTCGTCAGCCATCTGCATCATCTCTTCTAGCGACACATCGCCACCTGCAACGACCTTCGACAGCATCACATGTGCCGAGGCGGCGCCGATAGACCCTGCCAGTTCGCGCTCAAGCCGGCCGATGAATTCCGGCGTCGGATCGAGTACATCTGGCTCAACCCCTGTTTCGCGCGCAGCCGATTCGAATAGGGCCGCAGCCCGCTTCTCGCCCAGCACGCGCTCCGCCACGAAGAACAGATCATTGGCCGTGGCCGAGCCGCGCACAAAATTTCCCTGGGGAACCCCGCTCCGCCGGAACACATCGACGAATGCCGTCGCCTGAATGCGTTCAAGCGCTGAAGGACTGGTGAGGAGCGAGCCTAGGGTCAACACGAGGATATTGGTCGCGAGGCTCCAGAATGCCGCATGCGTCAGCGGATCCCACCCCTCCAGGCCGAACATGGCTTCCGGTCTCAACCAGCCGATGCCCCATGGTCCAAACTCGAGCAGGGTGGAGACACGCAGGGAGACCGACTCGAACGATGGCAGAAAACAGCACCAAGCCCAGAATACAAAGCCCACCAGAATAGCCGCCGTGACGGCCTTCAGCGATGCCTCCCGCCAGAATATGGCCGCCAACAGCGCCGGAAAGAACTGCGCAATCGCTGTGAATGAGATCAGGCCGATGGGCGCCAGCGCGTCGGAATCGCGGGTGAAGAAGAAGTAGAAGAACCCGAGCGAGAGGATGAGCACGATCGAGAACCGCCGTGCCACCAGCAGCAATCGGCTTACACCATGCCCATCCGCCGACTGCTGGCCGGCACTGAAGCGTAGGACCAGCGGCATGATGATGTGGTTCGAAACCATGATGGAGAGTGCAATGGACTCGAGGATGATCATCGAGGTCGCTGAGGAAAATCCGCCGATGAAGGCGAAGAGCGCCAGCCCGTTCTGTCCCGCAGCCAGGGGCAGCGTCAGCGCGAACATGTCGGGATTGGAGCCCTCAGGCATCACGGTTAGCCCATAGATCGCGATGGGTAGGATGAAGATGCTCATCAGCATCATATAGGCCGGGAAGGCCCACCCGGCGACGCGAAGATGGTTCTCGTCCGAATTTTCCACCACCGTAACCTGGAACTGACGGGGCAGGCAGACAATGGCCGCGATGGAGAGGACCAGCGTGGTAATCCACCGGCTGTCAAAGCTGGCGGATGTGTCCATGGCCAGCCCCATCTCCGAGGCCCGGCTGAAGATCGCATCGAGGCCCCCGCCGATATAGACGACAAAGACGCCGACGGCGACCAGCGCGGCGAGCTTCACCACTGCCTCGAAGGCAATGGCGGCCACGACGCCATGATGCTGTTCTTTGGCGTCCACATGCCGCGTTCCGAAGAGGATCGTGAACAGGGCCATCGCTGCCGCGACCCCAAGCGCCAGGCCGACGTCATCGATGCCTTTCAGGCTTCCTCGACCGAATTCGGAGGCACCGGCCACCGCCTGAATGGATGATGTCACTGCTTTGAGTTGCAGGGCGATATAGGGCGCGATGCCAACCACCGCGATACAGGTCACCAGCACCCCGAGGCGGCTGGACTTGCCAAACCGCGACGAGAGCAGGTCGGCAACCGAGGTGATCCGATGCAGGTGACTGATCCGCACCAACCGGCGCAACAGGAAGTACCAGCCGACGAAGACCAGTGTAGGACCAAGGTAAATCGTCAGGAATTCCAAGCCGCTGCGCGCAGCATTTCCCACGGCGCCGTAGAATGTCCAACTGGTGCAATAGACAGAAATGGAGAGGGTATAGACGGCAGGCGAATGAAGCCATGAGCGCTTGTTGGCGCGGGCGCGCCGGTCGCCGAAATAAGCCAGTACAAACAGCAGACCCACATAGGCAACAGAGGTCGCAATGACGAAATCGGCCGATAGCATTCTAGCTCTCGCCCTCGTCCCGGAAATCCTGTCGGTCGGGTTCGAGTAGCCGCGTCAGCAGCACGGTCCCCAGGATCAGCGCCAGCCAGACTCCGAACAGATAAACGACGATCTGCGGGACGCCGCCGATCCGGAAATCATGATTGAACAGATGCGCCACCGGCGGGACCAGCAGCAGAAACCCCGCCACCGTAAGAACGAACATGCTGCCAACGACTTTACGCCGCTCCGTCATTTTCGCCCAGCAATTGACGGACGGCGCCCACGACCTCGGAATTGGAATAGGGTTTGGTCACAAAGCCGTCGGCTCCCAGTTCCTCGGCGATCCGCCTGTCCTGCTGTTGGCCCTTGGCAGTCAGGATCAGCACCGGGATATCCCTGGTTTCGCTTTCGGAGCGCAACTGCTTGAGAACATCGAAACCGCTCCGCTTGGGCAGCATGACGTCTAGCACCAGAATACGCGGCCGGCTCCGGCGCAAGCTTTCGAGCACCGCATCCCCATTCGTGACAGATTCCACGCTCCACCCCGCGCGACGCAGGATGAAGTCGAGTGACTCCAGAATGCTCGGCTCATCTTCGGCGATCAGAACATCGACTGCCAAAATTCCCCCCAAGATGATCCGCCGTCTCCCCACGGCGAACAGCGACACTAAATCTCAATCAGCCACGATCGCCAAGCGCAAATCCCATAGGCACCAATGCCGAGCGCAGATCAGAGCGTCCCGGCATCGGCGCGAGCGGCTCCTCCTGGCGGCTGGCACAGTCCGATCGCGTACACAGCCGACACGTCGGGCCGACCTGCACATCCGCGTCGGTGTCGGCAAGGTTGAGACCCTGCGCATAGATCGTCTGGTCGGCATGCAGCACGTTGCAAGCCAGCATGACCGATGCCATGACCGGCGGCTCGTGGAAGGCCGCGGCCCGCCGCTGAACCGTCCGCGCCACAAAGAGATAGCGCGAGCCGTCGGAAAACCGGACCACCTGGCGGATCGCCATGTCCGGCGTCCGGAAAGCGCCATAGATCGCCCAGAGCGGACAGGCATGGCCTGAATAGGGCAGCAGCAGGCCCGGAAGCGGAAAGTGCTTGGTCAGGCGCCCCGCCGGATCTGACCGAAGGAAGCCGAAAGGCACGCCCTCCTCGCCCGGTCGGCGCAGCGACACCAATCGATGTGCCACCTGCTCATAGCTGGCATTGTAAGTCTGGCGGAGTTGATCGATATCATATGACGCGGCCACTGCCGTTTCCAGAAAGCTTGAATAGGGAAATACCAGGGCGCTGGCGAGGTAGGAACCCAGCGCCCGGCGCGCCAGCCGCAGGGCTGTCGGCGAGGCAAGGGCGGCCTTTTCCAGTACACCCTCAATAGCGTCCCCCGCAGCAATCTCGCCATAGAGTCGCGCCAGTTGGAACTGCCGGGTCGCCAGTGTGGTGGCCCCCTGCAACCACATGGTCGAGACTTCCGGAAAATAGCGATACTGTCCGGGGAAGTCCCCTTGTCCGGCAGGGGGTGAACCACCGATATGGATGCGCACGCCGTGCCGTCCTTCGAGCACTTCTGTCAGCGTCTGAACGCCAAATACCCCGCCCGCTTCGATATTATGTCGCAAACGCTCCGCTGCTGCTTCCAGCGCCGGAAAGTAGTTGGCCTGCTCCACCAGCAGGTCATCGATCTCGCGGGCCGGCGAAATGCTGCGGCGGCTGGCGCTGGCATTCTCAAAGTGGCCGATGAGATTGCGCGCCACTGCCCCCAGGTTCCGAGTCTCCCGGCCGATTGAGGACACGAAACGCTGCCGCTCGCCCTCCGCAAGGTCGGTGACATCCTCGAGAATTTCCGCGCTCGAGCGCACCGCCGTGACCCCGGACAGCACCTGATGCAGCAACTGCCCTAGCAGCGGGTCGGATCGCAACCGGTCGGCATAGGCATCGGCGCTGGCAACTGCGTCGGAATAGGCGCGGTGCAGCCGGGCCAGAGCCATGGCGCTGGCGGGATATTGGGCCACCATTTGCCGCCGCTCATCGGGCTGGAATGGCAGCGACTCGATCATCGGGTCGGCATAGGCTTCTTCAAGGTCCTGTAGCAGCTTCTGCTCGGCCTGCCCTGTCAGGTCATCGAGGCTTATGTCCAGATGCATGGCCACGCGCTGCAACAGGGCGCCCCCGACGTCCCGTTTGTTGTTCTCGATCAGATTCAGATAGCTGGGCGATATGCCCACCAACCGTGCCAGGGCGGCCTGGGAAATCCTGAGCGATTTCCGCCTGTTGCTGATGCGAAACCCGATTGGCGCGCGCATGGCCACTCCCTCCCCCAACTGCGACTTGTCAACATATTGACACATTTCATCTGAGCAAAGATCAACTATTTACAATTTTTGCCAAGAATTACAATGGCCTATTGCTGTCGTTTTCAAATGTGTCGAATACTGGGCTCGCGGTGAGTGGCTGGCAATGTATCAGTCGCCCCGCGCCCAAAGGAGGAGACTTATGACAATTTTGAAAAGCGGCTTGACCAGGCGCAGGGTCCTGCAGACCGGCATGGCTGGCATTATTGGCACCGGCGTTGCTCCCATGATGTTCACCAAGGGGGCCTGGGCGCAGGAGTTCTGCAACAATCCCACCGGCGACACCGTCACCATCGGCCTGAACCTGCCTCTGACCGGCGCCTATGCCGAGGAAGGCGCAGACGAACAGAAGGCCTATGAGCTGGCCATTGCCCATCTTAACGGCGAGGGCGATGGCGGCCTGATCAATGTGATGACCCCGTCGGCACTCAAGGGCAACGGCATTCTGGGCAAGAAGGTCGGTTATGTGTCCTCTGACAGCCAGACCAAGTCGGACGTGGCCCGTGCCGGCGCCACCCGCATGATTGAGCGCGACGGCGCCATTATGATCACCGGCGGTTCGTCCTCGGGCGAAGCCATTGCCGTGCAGGGCCTCTGCCAGGAAATGGGCGTCATCTTCATGGCGGGCCTGACCCACTCCAACGACACAACCGGCAAGGACAAGCGGCGCTACGGTTTCCGCCACTTCTTCAACGCGTACCAGTCCGGCATCGGCCTGGCCCCGATCATTGTCGACAGCTATGGCACCGATCGTCGTGCCTACCACCTGACCGCCGACTACACCTGGGGCTGGACCCAGGAAGAGTCCATGAAGAACGCAACCGAGGCCCTGGGCTGGGAAACCGTCGAGGCCGTGCGCACCCCGCTTGGTGCCGGTGACTTCTCGCAGTTCCTCACCCCGGTGCTGAACTCGGGCGCAGACATACTGATCCTAAACCACTACGGCAACGACATGGTGAACTCGCTTACTCAGGCGGTCCAGTTCGGCATGCGTGACCGCCAGGCGAACGGCAAGGACTTCCAGATCGTGGTGCCGCTGTTCTCGGAACTGATGGCCAAGGGTGCCGGCGAGAACATCAAGGGCATCTTTGGCACTTCGAACTGGCACTGGAACCTGCAGGACCCCGGCTCGATCGCCTTCACCAAGTCGTTCGGTGCAGCCTACGGCTCTCCGCCGTCCCAGGCTGCCCACACTGCCTATGTCCAGACCCTGCTCTACGCAGACGCTGTGGAACGCGCGGGAACCTTCTACCCGCCTGAAGTCATCAAGGCGCTGGAAGGTCACGAGTTCGACGGCATGGGCAATGGCCGCACCCTCTACCGCGCTGAAGACCATCAGTGCATGAAGTCGGTGCTTGTTGTGCAGGGCAATGATGCCCCGACCAGCGAGTACGATGTGCTCAACGTCGTTGCCGAAATCGACCGCGAGACCACCACCTACGACGCTTCGATCTTTGGTGGCGAGCTCGGTCCGGCAGAACCCGCGCCGCTTTGCGCCTGATCCACACTGGGGGCAAGGAGCAATCCTTGCCCCCTTTCGGTTCGCCGACACCCGGCCTCGCCGGATGCTGCCGGTTATGCACCAGCATGTCCGGAACTGGTGGCAATTCCACTGGCGGCGATGCGCGATAGTCCCAGGGATTGTCGCTCCTAGCGGAGCATCAAATGTTCGAAGTCATCTTTCTGCAGTTTCTCAATGGGCTGGATAAAGGCGCTGCCTATGCGCTGATAGCCCTCGGCCTGACATTGGTGTTTGGCACTTTGGGTGTCGTGAACTTCGCCCATGGGGCGCTGTTCATGCTCGGCGCCTTCTGTGCCGTCATGTTCCGCCAGTTTCTGACGCTTGAAACCATCACCATCGACCCCACCCAGACCTCTCCCTGGGGCGCTCCGCTGGAAGTACGCACTCCGCTGGTGCAGGCATGGTTTGGCGATTTCGGTGCTGTGCTGGTCAATTACTCAGTACCGTTCTCGATCCTGATCACCATTCCGATCATGCTTGTCATCGGCATCGCGCTCGAACGCGGCATCATCAAGCACTTCTATAAGCGTCCTCACGCCGAACAGATCCTCGTGACCTTCGGGCTGGCCATCGTCGCCCAGGAAGTAATCAAGTCCATCTTCGGCCCCAATCCCATTCCCCAACCCATGCCCACCGACTTGCGCGGCGCTGCCGATATCGGCGCCTGGCTCGGCATGCAGGCCAATGTCATCACCTATCCGCTCTGGCGCCTGATCTATTTCCTGTTCTCGGCCGTCATCATCGGTGGTGTCTTTGCCTTCCTTCAGTTCACCACCTTCGGCATGGTGGTCCGAGCCGGCATGGCTGACCGCGAGACCGTTGGGCTCCTGGGCATCAATATTGACCGGCGCTTCACCATAATGTTCGGCCTTGCCGCGGTTGTCGCCGGCATGGCGGGCGTCATGTACACGCCCCTCCTGCCACCCAACTACCACCTGGGCATGGACTTCCTGGTGCTCAGCTTCGTGGTGGTGGTCGTAGGCGGGATGGGCTCGCTGCCAGGGGCCGTGGCGGCAGGCTTCCTGCTTGGCATCCTGCAGTCCTTTGCATCCATGACCCAGATCAAGGCCTTCGTCCCCGGCATCGACCAGATCATCATCTATCTCGTCGCCGTCATAATTTTGCTGGTTCGTCCGCGTGGCCTGCTTGGTCGCCGCGGTGTGATGGAGAGCTGACATGACCAATTTCATGTCCCGCAACGATCTCTTGCTATTACTGGGCTTCGCCATAGTCGTGCTGGCCATGCCTATCTGGCTCAGCCCCTTTGGCGCTGGTTATCCCGATCTGCTGCAGCGCTTCATGATCTTCGGCATCTTCGCCGTTGGCTTCAACATCCTGTTCGGCCTGACCGGCTATCTCAGCTTCGGCCACGCCGCCTTCTTCGGGGTAGGATCCTATGCAGCAGTCTGGTCGTTCAAACTGCTTACCCTGGACGCCATACCGGCAATGGTCTTTGCCGTGCTCGTCTCGGGGCTCTTTGCGCTGGTCATCGGATTTCTGTCTCTGCGTCGCTCGGGCATCTATTTCTCGATCCTGACGCTGGCCTTTGCCCAGATGAGCTACAACCTTGCCTATTCGGTGCTCACCCCGATCACCAATGGCGAAACCGGGCTGCAACTGACGCTGAACGATCCCCGCGTGCTGGACGCCGCTATCGGCCAGACCTACGTGGGCCAGCCAGTTCCAACCTTGCTCGGCCAGCAATTGGGCGGCTATGCCGGCTTCTATTTCTGTGCCGGCTTCCTCATCCTGTCGTTCTTCTTTGCCCAGCGTGTTGCCGGATCGCCCTTTGGCATGATGCTCAAGTCGATCAAATCGAACCAGACGCGCATGCAGTTTACCGGCTTCAATACCCGCCCCTATGCTCTCTCGGCCTTCGTCATTTCCGGCATGTATGCAGGTCTTGCCGGCGCATTGCTTGCCGTCACCGACCCGCTGGCCGGTGCCGAGCGCATGCAGTGGACCGCCTCTGGCGAAGTCGTTCTCATGACCATCCTGGGCGGCGTCGGTACGCTTGTTGGGCCTGTTATTGGCGCCTGGCTGATCAAGTATTTTGAGAACATCCTCTCGGCCCTCAACGATCAGATCCTGACCAGGTTCTGGAGCTTCCTACCGGAAGGCGCCGCCGATATCATGGTCAAGGTAACCGGCAAGTTCGTTGGTGACGGGTGGTTTCTCACCCTCGGATTGGTCTTCGTGCTGGTTGTGGTCTTCTTGCCCGGAGGCGTGATGGAAGGCGTTCGCCGCATCTCCGCCATGGCACGTCGCTCCCCTCCAGGCGCCCGGCCACATCAGACCCAGCCCGCTGAATAAGGACAACTATCATGGCCAAATCCAATGTTGTCCTGCACGTGGCGGACGTACACAAGCGCTTCGGAGGGCTGCACGCCCTGGCCGATATCGACCTCCAGGTCGAGGAAGGCCAAACTCACGCCATCATCGGGCCAAACGGCGCCGGCAAGTCGACCCTGCTCAATGTTATCATCGGCAAGTTGACCCCCAGCAGCGGTCAGGTCGTGTTCGACGGTGCGATCCTGACAGGACGCAAGCCCTACCAGATCAACCAGCTCGGCATTGCCCGCGTATTCCAGACGCCCGAAATCTTTGCCGACCTTTCGGTGCTGCACAATGTGATGATCCCCGCCTTCGCCAAGCGCGACGGAGCCTTCACGCTGAACATGCTCCGCTCGCTCGACAGTGAAACGCCTATCCGACAGGAGGCAGAGCACATGCTCGAGGATGTCGGCATGCTCGCTCGCGCTGATATGCCGGCGGCCAGTCTCAGCCGCGGCGACAAGCGTCGCATGGAGCTGGCCATGTGCCTGATCCAGCATCCGCGGCTCCTTCTGCTCGATGAGCCTACCGCGGGCATGAGCCGCCACGACACCAACACCACCATCGAGTTACTCAAGAAAATCAAGAGCCGCGGTATGACCAAGGTCATCATCGAACACGACATGCATGTGGTATTCTCGCTCGCCGACAAGATTTCCGTGCTCGCCCAGGGTCGCATCATTGCCGATGGCTCCCCAGACGAGGTTCGCGGCAATCCCAAGGTCCAGGAAGCCTATCTCGGGGGCGCACATTGATGAGTTCCGTAGCCATGCAAACTGAAACCGTTGCCGGCAGCCACGCCGCTGCCATGGAAACCACAAGACCCTTTTTCTCCATTCGCGACCTGCACGCCTATTACGGCGAAAGCTACATCGTTCAGGGTATCTCGCTGGACGTTCGCAAGGGGGAAATCCTGGCACTGCTTGGTCGCAACGGCGCCGGCAAGACCTCGACCCTGCGCGCCATCGCCCGAACCGACAATCCGCAGATGCGCCAGGGCGAAATCTGGCTGGACGATCAGCCGATCCATGCCATGAAAAGCTTCGAGGCAGCCCGTGCCGGCATCCAGCTGGTGCCGGAAGACCGGCGCATCATCCAGGGCCTAACAGTCGAGGAAAATATCGCCTTGGCCAAGGTGGCGCCCGGCGATGGCTGGGGCCTCGAGCAGATTTACGAGAGCTTTCCGCGCCTCGCCGAACGGCGCAAGCAGGATGGCGTGACACTGTCGGGTGGCGAGCAGCAGATGCTGGCAATCGCCCGCGCCCTGGCACGGGACCTCAAGCTACTGCTGCTCGACGAACCCTATGAAGGCCTGGCCCCAGTCATCGTGCATGAGATCGAGCGTATTCTGCACTCGATCAAGCCGTTGGGCATCACCACCATCATCGTCGAGCAGAACGCCGTGGCCGCGCTGAAGCTGGCCGACCGCGCCGTCATCCTCGACACCGGTGAAGTGGCCTTCTCCGGCGCGGCCAAGGAAGTGCTGGATAACGCCGAGCTGCGCCACGAATACCTGGCTATCTGAACACGGTCGCCCACGCAGCCGCAACGCATACCCTGGGTCCTTTGGGTTTCAAGGCATGATGCCGACTCACCCTCTCCCCCCTGAAGGTCCCAGGGTACTTCGAAGACGGTCCGCTTTGCGGATGAAAAGCTCCAGTGGAGCTTTTCAAGTCGAGAAGGCCACGAGAGCTATGCTTGGGTGGCACGAAATCGCGGAACCCCAAAAAGCCAAGCTCGAATGGCACGACGTGGCTCTCCCGCCCTGCCCCGCTATATCTCCGTCGCCGCCTCCACCTCCGGTTCCGCCGGCCCAATCTCGATCCCCTCGCCCTCCAGCGCATCGCGCACCTCGCGGGCCAGGTCGACCGCACCCGGCGTATCTCCATGCAGGCATATCGAGCGCGCTGCGGACTTCAGCACTGCCCCGTCCACGGCCACGATCTCCCCGCACCGCGCGAGCCTCAGGCAACGCTCGATGACCAGTTCCGGATCATGGATGACGGCCCCGTCTTCCGCCCGCGGAACCAGCAGGCCCTCCCGCGTGTACGCCCGGTCGGCATAGGCCTCCCGGATCAAAGACAGCCCAACGGCCTTGGCCGCCCGCACTTGCTGGCTGTTGTCCAGCGCCAGCACCGCCATGCGCGGGTCCATCGCCTGTATGCTGGAGAATATGCCCACGGCAAAAGCAAGCTCCTCGGCAGTCTGGTTTGCGAGCGCCCCGTGCAGCTTTACATAAGCGAGCGGCACCTCCACCTCGTCGGCAATATGGCGGACTAGAAACAACTGGCCCCTGATCTGCCCAAGCAATTGCTCCAGCGGCATGACCAGCCGGAAACGGCCAAAACGCTTGGGGTCGGCATAGCCCGGATGAGCGCCGGCACGGACTCCGCGCGCCTTGCACATCTTGAGAATCCGCCGGATCGTTGCCGCGTCGCCTGCATGCCCGCCGCAGGCAATTGAGGCACTGGAAACGATGTGCAGAAGGTCGTCATCTGTGCCCATGCCCTCGCCAAGGTCGGCATTTAGGTCGATACTGGTCATGGCTGGCGGCTCCCCAACAGACGCTGCGCATGCTCCACGCTTACGGGCGTAAAGGCAATCGGTTGCCCAGCCCTGATCTGCGCAAATCTGTCGAGGTCTGCCGTGACGATGGTTCCGATCCGCGGATAGCCGCCGGTTGGCTGGTGGTCCCGCATCAGCACGATGGGCGTGCCATCCCCCAAAATCTGGATGTCACCCGGCAGGATCGGGTCGGAAACCAGCGACAGGATGCTGGCACCGGCAAAGACCCCGGCCCTATCCACTAGGCGAACGCCCATGCGATCCATCATCGGGCTGACCCGAAATTCGGCTTCCGTGAAGGTCTGTCGAAGCTGGGGCGAGAAATATTCAGCATGCAGTCCCCAGGTGAACCGTATCGGTCCATCCGCCATCGCCATCGCCACCAAGCCGGTCTGCGCGCCGATCCCACCCCGGCCGACGAATGTCAGCACATCGCCCGCAACAAGCGCCCGACCACCATGGCCGCCCAGTTTCGCCCGCGTGCTGGTGGCGTGGCTGCCCATGACCGGATTCAAGTCCAGCCTGGGCCCGAACCGCAAATAACCGTAATTACCGGCGGGCCCCGGCGTGATCGACACCACATCCCCGGCCCGTAGGACCGCATTGCCGGGCCATAGCTGTGCAGCGCCATTGATGGCCACGCTGAACTGTCCGCCGGCCCAGCCGGTCGGCAGATCACCCAGCTCAAGCCTGAAGTCGATGCCGGCCCGGGTGATCTCGATACCGGCTTCCCCGGCCGCGCCGGTCAACATACCAGCCAGCGCATGCGCGCTCAGGTCCATTGGTCCGGAGGCGCTGATGCCATGCGCCAGCAACCCCGGCCGCCCCAGGTCCTGAATTGTGCAGAGCGGGCTAGCCCTGAGGACCCTCAATTGCGCGGTCATCCGGCTGCCTCGAACCGCACCGTGTCGCCAGCCCGCAACAATGTGGGTAGATGGGACTCGGGCTTGAAATTGCGAAAATCGGTGCTCCCGATCACATGCCATCCGGTTGGAATATCGGTCGCGGCAATGGCCGTTTGCCCGGCTGCGAACAGCACGCTTCCGGCTGGCACCATGGACCGCACCTCGGCCCGGCGGGGCAGGACCATGCTTTCGGGATGAAAGCCGCAATAGACGAAACCGGGCGCAAAGCCGGTGGCGAGCACCCGCAACGGCGCCGCATTGTGCATCGCCACAAAGCGCTGCTTGCCGATCCCTAGCCTTGATGAAACTTCACTCAGATCCGGTCCCTCGAATCGGACGGGGATGTCATGAATGGCGGAACTCGCCGCCGGACCAGCAGCGCCCAAGCGCAGCCCTATCTCTCCCGAAAGCCGCACAAGGTCAATCCGGTTAGGAGCATAGCGGACCAGAACCGAGATTAGGCTCGGCACCACCTCGATCACGCCAACAATGGGATCGCTGGCTAGCCTGAAAGCGAGCGACAGCGCGGCTCGATTGGCACTGTCATCCAGCTTGCTGCCGAACCGCACCACCAAAGCATGATCGCCCAGCGGCGCGATTTCCGGCCTGTAGACAAGGCCGCGTTCCATTCCGCTCATCAGCCCACGACCTTCCGCTATCGGAACGCAGTCCTTTAGGCTGGATCGCGTTCCGTCTAGCGCTCAGTGACCGGCACGCCCGGCAGGGCGCCGCAAGACGGCGCAATAGCGTTGTTAAAGTCGGTTTTCAATCAGTTTGGGTCGCGACCCTCCTGCTCAACTACCGCCTCGAACAGGGTGCGGGCCTGCCCCGGACCGATGGCCTCTATAGCCACGGCCGCGATGGCAGCAAACAATTCCGCGATTTCCTGGGGATCGGTGATCTCGGCGTCGTCTTCGTCGGCGTCGGCGTTGATCAGGGTAAACATGAGGAACGCGCCTCCACTACGGAGCGGGATGCGGACGTAGGTACAAATTCCGCAGAAGCCCGCGACCACAATAGTCTGGAGCCAGGCTGGCCCCAGACGAGCCTACGAGTCTGAGTGTGCGGCGATTCCTGTTACCGTTTAAATAACGGAATGTTCCATCACGGGTCAGAACCGTGCTTGTCCGTCAGGACAGCATCGCTTACGCTTCGCCCGCTTTCACCAAACTGTCACACTTGATCGAAATGTAGGCTGGCCAATGGCCTGCTAAATGACGGTCGCGGAACCGTTCTCAGGACGATTCGCCCTCCAAGCCGTCCAGCCAGGTTTCGATTTCGTCCAGCGATGCCGAAAATGGCTTGGGCACGTCCCCGAAGACAATATTGAAACTGGCGTCCTCGCGTACGGCATGGCCCCCTGGCTGGCCCAGCGTCTTGATCTTGTCCGAAGTCAGGATGGTCAGGCCATGTCGGGCCGCCACCCGTTTCATGCGCCGCATGCGCGAAGCGTCAAATTCTTTGCGGCTCATGGTTCACCCCACACAAATTGTCGTGGCCATCTATCCGAAGGCTCGCTCGCCTACAATATTTCAATTGTAGCCAGCATCAAAGTTCGTCGGCCCGCCCAGCGCCGATTGTCCCGAAAGCCGCCGCATCGCGCTTGGTCTGCTAGCGTACACAACTGGCAACATTGGCGATTGCGCGTTGCAATGGGGGGTAGCTTTGCTAGCGTCCAACCACCGTTTGCTGGGGATCATGGGCGTAGGCGGTCTGGAGCAGAGGCGCTCTTGCCCATAGGACAAGGGCGCATTGCGTGTGATCTCTCGACCCGACGTAAGGAACCTGCTCCTGGCAGCGATTCCGGAAGACGACTTTTCGGAACTGAGCAGGCACCTCGAACCCCTCGACCTGCCCAAGGACTTCAGGATGTCGGAAATCGGGCGGCCGATGCCCTATGCCTATTTTCCTGAAGCCGGAATAGGCTCCGTCGTTTTCCGTTCGCCCGAGGGCCAGAGCGTTGAGGCCGGAATATTTGGGCGTGACGGATTCGGGCCTACTGCCATTTCAGCGCAAGTCGACAGATGCCCCTGCGATATCTTCATGCAGGTATCCGGTCACGGTTTCCGGATCGAGACCCGCGTCCTGCGCCAGATGATGGCGCAAAATGCCGCCATCCAGCAGGTGATCCAGCTTTCGGTCTATCTGCAGGGGGTCCAGACGTCCCATACTGCGCTGTCCAACGCTGTTCACCACGTCAATGAGCGGCTGGCTCGATGGCTGCTGATGTGTCACGACCGGTGGGACAGCGACGAAATTCCGATCACGCACGAATTCATATCGCTTATGCTTGCGGTGCGTCGGCCCAGCGTTACTACGGCACTGCACGTGCTGGAAGGCAATCACCTGATCAAGGCGGAGCGTGGCAACATCACCATCCGCGACCGGACCTCTCTGGAAGAATTCGCCGCCGACGCCTATGGCGCGCCCGAGAATGAGTATCGCCGGTTACTGGGTGTCTCTCCGAGACTAAGCTAGGGAGCACGATCCCGGAACTTGCCGTTCACCACGGACTCCACCACTTTCCAGCGCCTCGCGGAGATCGTCGAGGGTAAAGGGCTTATTCAGCACGGGCTGGCCATCAGAGAAATTGCCATAGGCGTCCGGCGAAAACCCGGTTGTAAAGATTACGCGAATACCACGATCTTTACACGCAGCCGCAACCGCCAAACTTGTATTCGCTCCTAGCTTCACGTCCAATATAGCGATATCTGGCGTCGTGCATTCCAGCAACGCGACGGCGTCCGCTTCGGAGAACGCGCAGCCGGCCACCACCAGGCCCAAATCCTCAGCCATCTGCTCAACCATCATCAGGATGAGAGGTTCATCCTCGACAATAATGACGCTCTGACGCTGTGTCATCCGCTCCTCTCCGCAAAGGTGGATAAGCGGCAGATTACACATCTCGGGAGGTGATTGGAGTTTGGTCATCTGGCGTACAGTGGAACCAGGGGGCCAAATGGGGTATGGTCCAGCATCGTTCGCTGAATGATCCGGGCGCGAACGGCTGAGAGATGCAATGCGCTCTTGCCCCACCAGGGGAGAGCGCAATGATACAAAATCTCCAATATGCCAACAAACTTTTGCAATCCCTGCCCGAGGCTGACCTGCGGCACTTGAGCCCGTTTCTCGAGCCCGTCAGTCTCGACAAGGACAAGCAGTTGGCTCTGGCCAACCAGCCGATTGAGCATGTCTATTTCCCTGAGAGCGGCGTCGGTTCCATCGTCGCCGGCACTCCAGAGGGACATGAAGCCGAAGCTGGACTGTTCGGGCGCGAAGGTTTCGGCCCGATCTCCCCTGCCCTTGGAATCGACAGATCGCCGTTCGACGTTTTTGTGCAGATACCAGGAGAAGGCTACAGGCTGCCTATCACCGTGTTCAACGAACACATGCTGGCCAACGCGGACATCGCGCAGAAGCTGCGCGCCTTTGCGCATGTCATGAATGTACAGATGACCTGTACCGGACTGTCCAATGCTGTCCATCAGGTCGATGAACGCCTCGCGCGATGGCTGCTGATGTGTCACGACCGGGGCGATGGCGATGAAATCGTGCTCACCCACGAGTTTCTATCCCTAATGCTCGCCGTGCGGCGGCCTAGCGTTACCACTGCGCTGCACACTCTTGAAGGTAACCACTTTATCACAGCGCAGCGTGGACACATTACCATGCGCAACCGCGACAAGTTGGAGGAGTTTGCGGTGGACACCTATGGGAAACCCGAGTCAGAGTATCGCCGACTGCTCGGACCCATGCGTTAGTCTAATTTGCGCTGCACCTGGCAACGGTTTGAAAAATGCGACGTTGCCTGCCATGGTCTCTATCGAAAAACTGTCTGTAACCGTCAAACTGGGCAGCGTGCCCGAAGAAGGCGTACTGTTATTAGCCGGCAATGAGTTACTGGCGCTGCTGGTTCGGCTTGAAACGTCCCTCTATGCCAACGATCCCGAGATTGCGGGTAAGTGGTCTCTGGAGATCGGCTTCGGGGCCTGCGCGATCCGTAATGAGACACTGCTTTTCGACACCCTGGATGACGCCGTGGCCTGGACAGTGCACCGAGTGTCCGGCCGTAGCCGAGACGTCATCTGATCAAGAACCTCGACACTCCTGGATAAATGGAGGGAACGCGATCCCGGCTGGCGCATTGGCCCTGCGACCATACCGGAGGCCACAATGCCAGATCGCTTCACGCTTCAGGACCCCAGACACCAATATCCCGCGCCGCCCTTTCCCAGGCAGCCGCAGTCGCCTCCCGGACTGGTCGGCGACATGCGGCCAACCCCGGACCATGGCGAAGAGAGTTATGCCGGATTTGGTCGTCTGACCTGTCGCAAAGCGCTGATCACCGGCGGAGACTCCGGTATCGGGCGCGCCGTGGCTATTGCCTTTGCGCGGGAAGGCGCCGATGTCGCCATTAATTTCCTTCCTGCCGAGCAGGAGGATGCCCAGGACGTCATCAGCCTGATCGAAGCGGCTGGAACCCAGGGTTTTGCCCTTCCCGGCGATGTTTCCGACGAGAGCTTTTGCCGCGACCTTGTTGCAGCGGCGGTTGAAAAGCTCGGCGGCCTCGACATCCTCGTCATCAATGCCGGGCGCCAGCAGACCCGGCCGTCCATCGCCGAAGTCACCTCGGATGATTTCGACAAGACCATGAAGACCAATCTTTATGCCCTGCATTGGCTGGCCCAGGCTGCGGTACCGCACCTTCCGCCTGGGGCGTCAGTGATCACCACAGCGTCCATACAGGCCTTCGAGCCTTCAGCGCACTTGCTCGACTATGCCACCACCAAGGCGGGCATCGTGGCATATACCAAGGCGCTGGCTGAACAGTTGATCGAGAAGGGCATTCGGGCAAATACCGTGGCCCCCGGCCCGTTCTGGACCCCGCTGCAACCCAGCGGCGGCCAGACCCAGGAAAAAGTCGAGACTTTCGGCCAGCAGAGCGCCTTTGGCCGCCCCGGCCAGCCTGTGGAACTGGCGCCGGTCTATGTGCTGCTGGCATCCCAGGAAGGCAGTTATATCACCGGTGAAGTTTTTGGCGTCACCGGCGGCAAGGGCGTGGTCTAGGAGGCGCGATATGAGCCGGGAAATCAATGGCGAGCAACTGCGTGCTGACATCGACTCCGGTCGGACCGGCGACAAGGTCGATTTTCCCGATCCCGCGGCCGCGCCCCTGGCCACCGATGCGGAAGCTGGTGGGCAAGGCACCGTTTTTTCGTCGGAGCGGCGCCCGGATCAGCACAAGCGATCAGGGCCGGCGGGTTTCTGGATTTATCTTGGTCTTGTCCTGGCGATTGGTGCGGCGGCCGTGGTCTTGATCCAGCTAGCGCTGCAATAGCAGCGTACCCGACTAGGCATCGAGGGGAACACAATGGCGAAAATCACCTTTGACGTCATCGAGCGCGAAGGCGGCGTCGCCTACTGTGTCGGACCCCACAGTGTTCGCTACAGAGCCTGACCATGTTGAGACCGTTTCGGCTCTGCCAGCAGACACGGCAGACCAGGTTACTCGTCGTCCCGCCCCCAAACACCCTGATCTCAAGGGCCAGTTCAGCATCGCATTCGGGTTATTCCGCTTCTCGGCAGCCAATCGGCCGGCCCTTTCCAGTTGCTGGAGATGTCCGGCGCCCAAACTAACTACTGCGACAATGGAACAATTGCGCCCCGCACACGCTGTTGATGCAGCTACCTGGGAGTGAATAGTGGAAAAGGTTACCATCCTTGTCGTGGAAGACGAGGTGCTGGTCTGTGTGGAGCTGGAGGAGGCACTACGGGAGGCTGGCTATGAAATCGTGTCGGCACACAACGGGACTGCCGGTCTCCAACGGGCAGAAGAGCTGTCCACGTCATCGAGCGGCATCGTCACCGACATCCGGATCGGCGCCGGTCCCGATGGCTGGGCAATAGCCCACCGGGCGCGCGAACTGAACCCTCAGATTGCCGTGGTTTACATGAGCGGCGACAGTGCAGCGGACTGGGCCGCGAATGGCGTACCGAACAGCCAGATGATACAAAAGCCCTTTGCCACAGCGCAGATAGTGACGGCCATTTCCGAACTGATCAACAAGGCCAATACGCAGAAATTGTGACGGTCGCAGTTGAATATCTGGCGGGCAGGGAGGGATTCGAACCCCCGGAAGGCTTGCACCTTCGCCGGTTTTCAAGACCGGAGCAATCAACCGCTCTGCCACCTGCCCTTAACCAGTGCCTTTACCGGCGACGGAGCGGCCTGTCCAGAGGCCGCAGCGCCCGAAATGTGCGCCTAGGGCAGCAGCACTACCGACCCGGTCGTCTCCCGCCCCTCCAGTGCCCGATGCGCCTTGGCGGCCTCGGCCAGTGGATAGGTCCGCCCGATCTCGACCTTGACATCGCCCGACAGCACCGCGTCGAATAGCACCTTGGCGCCTTCAATCAGGTTTTCGCGCTTGGGAAAATAATGCGTTCCAGTCGGCCGGGTCACATAGAGCGACCCCTTGCGGGCCAGGATGCCAAGGTCCGGCATGCTCACCACGCCCGAGGCATTTCCGAAGCTGGCAAGCAGGCCCCGTGGCCTCAGGCAGTCGAGGGAGCCCTCGAACGTGGACTTGCCCACGCCGTCATAGACCACATCGACCCCCCTGCCCCCGGTGAATTCTTTCACCAGTGTCGGAAAGTCTTCCGCCTTGTAGTCAATGACGTGATGACACCCGTGGTCGAGCGCCTTCTGCACCTTCTCCGGCCCTCCTGCCGTGCCGATCACCGTCGCGCCCAGCGCCCGGGCCCATTGGGTAGCGATCAATCCGGTGCCGCCCGCAGCGGCGTGCCAGAGGATGGTCTCTCCCTTCTGCACCGGCCAGGTCTTGAACAGCAGGTAATAGGCCGTCAGCCCCTTGAGCATGATCGCTGCCGCTATGCGGTCATCAATGCCATCGGGAATGGGCACAAGCTTTTCCACCGGCGCCAGTCGTTCCTCGGCATAGGCCCCGGGCGTGCCCTGGTAGCACACCCGGTCACCGATTTTGACTGCCGTGACATCCTCGCCCACCGCAACCACCACGCCCGCACCCTCATTGCCGCCCACGAAAGGCAGCGGCAACGGATAGAGGCCAGAACGCTGATAGGTATCGATGAAGTTGAGCCCGATGGCGGTCTGGCGCACCCGCGCCTGTCCCGGTCCAGGCTCGCCGACTGGCCAGCGCTCAATGGAAAGGACGTCTGGGCCGCCAGTCTCGTTTACGGCGATAACGCGGGTCATTTCGGCGCCTTGGGCTTGCGTGGTGCCGACTTGGGTCTGGCCTGTGCCTTGCTGGCCGGATTGGCCTTCGCCCGCGGCTTGGCAGTCGCGCCCGTGCTGGGTAGAGGCGCAGCAGTTGGTGCGGGCTTGCCGCCCATGGCCGACATGGCGGCAGCCGACGACACAGATCCGGTATCACCGGTAAAAGGGGTGAACTCGGCCTTGTGCGCCTTGCCCCCCGCCAATCTGATTTTGCGATTCTTGGCAAAAATGTTGACGGCCTCGACCAGCACCGAGAAGGCCATGGCCGAATAGATATAACCCTTGGGAATGTGGAAACCGAGGCCATCTGCCACCAGCGTCACGCCAATCAGGAGCAGGAAGGCCAGCGCCAGCATTTTCGTGGTCGGGTGATCGGCCACAAACTTGGCGATCGGGCCCGATGCAAAGAACATCACCGCGACAGCCACCAGCACCGCCGCAATCATGACCGCGACCTGGTCGGCCGGCACCATGCCAACCGCAGTGATGATCGAATCGATGGAGAACACCATGTCGATGATGACGATCTGCACCAGAATCGCCTGCAGGCCCACCTTGGCAGCCTCGGCCAGACCGACTTCATGCGGCTCTTCGATGGCCGCATGCATTTCATGGGTGGCCTTGTAGATCAGGAAGCCACCCCCAGCGATCAGGATGAGGTCTTTCCAGGAAAAGCCATGGCCGAACGCCTCGAAGACCGGGTCCTGCAATTGCACGATCACACTGATCAGCAGGAGCAGGAGAATGCGGAACACTAGCGCCAGCCCGATGCCTAGCTTGCGGGCAAACTCGGCCTGTTCGCGCGGCAGGCGGGAGACCAGCACCGAGATGAAGACGATATTGTCGATACCCAGAACGATCTCCATGACCGTCAGGGTAGCGAAGGCGATCCACACATTGGGATCGGCCAGGAGTTCAAGCATCTTCAGCTCCATAGGTGCGAGTCTTAGCTTCGAGACAATCTAGAGCGTTTCCAGCAAAAGTGGCAACGGCTTTGCGGTTCGGAGACGCGATGAAACAAGGGCTTAACTCATCTCCTCGTTTATAAAGCGGTGAGGTGACCGAAAAAGGTGATGCTGCGCGGTGAAGGGCGCAAGTGCAGCTTTCTGGCCCCTTTGTCATCAAATCGAATGCGCTTCCTTCTGCCGTGCTGGTATCACCGCATTAGCCGGTGCTACGCTCCGCACTTGTTCCCCATGCGAGACAGCAAATATGGAAGCCTTTTCCCCCTTCACCGCCACCTTGGGAGGCGTACTGATCGGCTTGGCCTCGGCCGTGCTTTGGCTGGGCAATGGCCGCATCGCTGGCATTTCGGGCATTTTCGGCCAATTGCTGCCACCGGCCCAAACGGTGGTCTGGCGCATTGTCTTCCTCGTCTCGCTCGTTGGCGCCACGGCCCTCGCCGCGCTGGCGTTCCCGCAGATCGGAGTCGGCGGCGTGGCCCCCGCCCAACTCGCTTCCCCGCCTGTGGCCTGGTCGATTCCCATGCCGATATGGTTGATTGCCGCCGGCCTGCTCACCGGCCTGGGCACCAAGATCGGCAATGGCTGCACCTCGGGTCATGGCGTCTGCGGTCTGGCCCGACTGTCGCTGCGCTCTCTGGCGGCCGTCGCGGTGTTCTTCTCGGTAGCCATTCTCACCGTCACCATTACGGGAATTGTCTGATGGTCATGCTCAAGCTTCCCTATCTTGCCACCGCGGCCCTCAGCGGTGCGTTGTTCGGAGCGGGTCTCTACGTGTCGCAAATGGTCGACCCCCTCAAGGTCCTGCGCTTTCTCGACTTCACCGCCATACCGGCCGGCGGCTGGGATCCAAGCCTTGCCTTTGTCATCGTGCCGGCCATTCTGGTCATGTTCATCGCAGTGCGCATCGGTCGCGGCCGCGCCGCGCCGCTCTTCGACACCGGTTTCCATGAATCTGAGTACAGGAAGATCGATCGGCGCCTCATTGCCGGCGCCGCCCTGTTCGGTCTTGGCTGGGGCATGTCCGGCATCTGCCCGGGCCCGGCGATCTCGCTTATCGCCTTCCAACCCGACGGCCTGTGGATTTTCCTTGTAGCCATGTTTGCCGGCTCGTTCGCGGGCAGTCTGATCCTGCCCAGTGGCCACCAGCGCCGCCTCGCGGATGCCGCTGCATGAGCCAGGATGCAGATATCATCGTAGTCGGCGGTGGTCTCGCCGGGCTGGCTGCCGCAGTCAGCCTGGCCCGCGCCTGCATCGACATCATCCACCTCGCGCCCGCCGCGCCGCCGGATCGCCGGACCTCGGCGCTGATGACGCCCAGTGTCGAGTTCCTGCGCGACAACGGCCTCATCGACAATCCCGCCACCATCGGGCACGCCCTCACCGCCATTCGCATCATCGATGCCACGCCCCGGTTGATCCGTGCGCCCGAAACTCAGTTCGACGCTCGCGAGGTGGGTCTGGACGCCTTTGGTTGGAACTTTTCCAATGCCGCTCTGCTCGCGCGCTTCCAGGACGCGGCGCCACAGTCCGGCCTCGAAACCCGAAACGCACCGGTCACCGCTTACCACCGCGAGGACGCACTCGGGGTGGTTGTGCTTTCCGACGGAGCGGAACTGCGCGCGCCTCTGGTCGTCGGCGCCGACGGCAAGAAATCCTTGATTCGCGCTGCCGCTGGCATCGCCACGCGCGAACATCACTTCAACGAGGCGGCCCTGGTTTGCGACCTCGAACTGGCCCGCCCTATCGGCGGCGCGTCGATTGAGTTCCACTATCCCCACGGCCCCTTCACGCTGGTTCCAGCCGGTGGCAATCGGGCAAACCTGGTCTGGATCGATGAGGAGCCGCTCCTGCGCCAGACCCAGGCAGCCGGTCCCGAGGCCTTGCTTTCGGCCCTGCACGAGCGATCTCAGCGCCTGTTCGGCGCCATCGCCTTGGCCTCCCCAAGCTTCGTCTTTCCACTCTCCACGCTCAATGTCGACATTGCGGGCAAGGATGGCGTGGCTCTGGTGGGTGAATCAGCCCACGCCTTTCCGCCCATCGGCGCCCAGGGCCTCAATCTCGGCTTGCGTGACGTTGCCGATCTTCTGGCGTCCGTCACTGCCGCGGATCGCACCAATTCGTCCTGGGGCCTGGCGGCAAGCGCAGATTATGCAGCACGCCGCTCTGGTGACCTGGCACGCACCGGGGGCATGGTCAATACGCTTTTCCGCTCGCTTCTTGCGGATATGCTGCCTGGCCAGGCCATTAGGGCTGGCGGCCTCTGGGCTCTTAAACTATTGCCGCCGTTGCGGCGTCAGGCCTTTGCCCTGGGCATGGGCGAGCGGTCCTGACCCCCAAAATCAAAAAGGGCGCAGTCGCCTGCGCCCTTTCCGAAATCGATGACCGGTTTTACTGAGCCGGAGCTTCTTCGACCGGTGTTTCCACGGCCGGAATTTCCCCGGCGGGCGCTTCGGCGCCTTCACCCGAAAGTTCCTGGCGGAGTTGCTCGGCCCGATCCTGAAGCACCTGCTCGAGTGCATTCTGACCCGATTCCTGTTGCTGCAACTGTTCGAAAGTCAGGGCCGCCTCACTGTCATAGGTGGCGGTAAAGCCGGCCAGGTCGATCTCGATGGCGAGATCCTGGTTTTGGCGGTTCTTGGCCGTCAAGGTCAGCGTGGCGCCACGCTTGAGCGAATTGACATACTGCTCATTGATGACCAGTTGCGTCGAGCAGGACTGGGTATCGCACAGCATATAGGGCACGCGGATCGGCTTGGCATTGTCGATCTGCCAGGTCAGGCCGAACGGCAGCAGCACGCCAAGGGGGACAGCGGCGACAGCAAGGAGCCGACTTTCCTGGCCGGGATCGTCACGCAACAGGAAGGAGCCGAGGAACTGCCCATTGGCCAGCAGCACTTGGCGCATCAGGCAGGCCTTCTGCCCATCGGGGAGCGGGTCGCAGACTTTGAGCCAGTTCTGCGATGCCAATTCGTCCACGGCGGCCGATATCTCGTCCGTCGCGGAGCCCTCCTCAGCAGAGGTGGCCCCCTCAGCTGGGGCATTCTCCTCGGTTGCTTCAGCAGCCGGCGCGTCGGTCGTCGCGTCCTGCGCAAATGCCGAGAGTGGGGTCAGCATGAGAGCGGCCACCGCGATTCCGGCGACGAGGGGTTTCCTGAAAGTCATAGAATATCCTTGCCTTCCTTGGCGGTCCCAGCGGCTTCGCGCCGCCTTGAAACTTGAACAGCCCTTCAAGGGCGCAAATCGGGCAATAACATGACCGATGGCCCTTGCCAAAACATTATGCGTGATCGTGGTAACAGGGGCACGCTCAAGCCCCGGTTTCCGCCAGTTTCGCGAGCTTCGACAAGATTGCCGCTGCCCCCTTGAGCCGTTGTTCAGGCGTCGGCCAGTTGCGGGCGAACACGAGTTTCTGATCAGGCTTGATGCGCACCTGGTTCGAAAGATCACCGACCATGCGCACCAGTCCCCCCGGATTGGGGAATTCATTGTTCCGGAGGGTAATGACCGCACCCTTGGGTCCGGCATCAACCTTTTCGACATTGGCCTGGCGGCACAGCGATTTGACCAGGATCACCTTGAGCAGCGCCTCTACCTCCTCCGGCAGCGGGCCGAAGCGATCGATCAACTCGGCGCCGGCAGCGTCAATGTCGCGAATTTCGGTAAGATCACCCAGCTTGCGATAGAGCTGCATGCGCAATTGCAGGTCGGGGACGTAATTCTCGGGAATCATCACCGGCATGCCCAGCGATATCTGCGGGCTCCACTCGTTGCGGTCCTCGTACTCGTCCTCGCCGGACTTTAGATTGGCGACGGCCTCCTCGAGCATCGCCTGGTAAAGTTCAAAGCCCACCTCGCGGATATGGCCCGATTGTTCGTCGCCCAGGAGGTTTCCGGCGCCGCGAATATCCAGGTCATGGCTGGCCAGCTGGAAGCCGGCCCCCAGGCTTTCCAGGGATTGCAACACGCCCAGCCGCCGTTCCGCCGTATCCGTCAACTTGCGATCCGGCGGTACGGTGAACAGCGCATAGGCGCGCTGCTTGGCCCGGCCGATACGGCCGCGAATCTGGTAAAGCTGCGCCAGGCCGAATTGATCCGCTCGGTGCACGATCAGCGTGTTGGCATTGGGAATATCGAGGCCCGATTCGACGATGGTCGTGGCCAGCAGCACGTCGAACTTGTTGTCGTAGAAGGCATTCATGATGTCATCGAGCTCGCCCGGCGGCATCTGCCCGTTGGCGATCACGAAATTCACCTCCGGCACCTGCTCCTTGAGGAACTCGGCGATGTCCGGCTGGTCCTTGATCCGCGGCACCACATAGAAACTCTGCCCGCCGCGATATTTTTCGCGCAGCAGCGCCTCGCGGATTGAAAGCGGGTCGAAGGGCGAAATGAAGGTGCGGATAGTGAGCCGGTCCACCGGCGGCGTCGCCAGGAGACTCAAATCCCGCACCCCGGTCAGCGCCAGTTGCAGTGTGCGAGGAATCGGCGTCGCGGTCAGCGTCAGCACATGCACATTGGCCTTGAGTTCCTTGAGTCGCTCCTTGTGACCAACCCCGAAATGCTGCTCCTCATCGATGATCAGCAGTCCCAGGTCGCGGAACTTGATCGATTTGCTGAGCAACGCATGCGTGCCCACCACGATATCCACCTGCCCATCGGCCAGCCCGTCCTTGGTGGCCTTCAACTCATTCGACGGCACCATGCGCGAGGCATGGCGTACCCGCACCGGCAACCCCTTGAAGCGTTCCGAGAATGTCTTGAAATGCTGCCGCGCCAGCAAGGTCGTTGGCACCACCAGCGCGACCTGTTTACCCGACAGGGCGACTGCAAAAGCCGCGCGCAGTGCCACTTCGGTCTTGCCGAAGCCCACATCGCCGCACACCAGCCGGTCCATGACCTTGCCCGAAGTGATGTCGTCGAACACCGCCTCGATGGCATTGAGCTGGTCTTCGGTCTCCTCATAGGGAAAGCGGGCCGCGAATTCGTCATAGGCGCCGGCATTGATATCGACCACATCGGCCTTTACCAGCAGGCGCTGGGCGGCCAGCTTGATGAGCTGCTCCGCCATGTCGCGAATGCGCTTCTTGAGCTTGCCCTTCTTGGCCTGCCAGGCCACGCCACCCAGCTTGTCGAGCGTCACCGACGCGTCGTCCGTCCCGTAGCGCGTCAGCAGCTCGATATTCTCGACCGGGAGGTAGAGCTTGGTGTCGCCCGCATATTGCAGCTCGACGCATTCATGCGGTGCACCGCCCGCCTCGATGACCTTAAGACCGATGAAGCGGCCGATACCGTGGTCGACATGCACCACCAGGTCACCGGCGCTGAGGCTGGCCGCCTCGGTCAGGGCATCGGACGCCTTCTTGCGGCGTTGCGGACGGAGGATGCGTTCGCCCAGTATGTCCTGTTCGGAAAGAACCAGCAGGTCCTTCGTCTGGAAACCGGTTTCGAGCGGCAGCACCACCAGCGAGGTGGTTGCCGCGCTGGTCGTTTCGGCATCGCGCCAGTTCTCGGCCATGCGCGGATTGGTCAGGCCGTGGTCCTTGAGCACCTGCGCCATGCGGTCGCGCGTTCCCGCGCTCCAGCACGCGATAATGGCCCGGCGGCCACTGCGTCGCTCGGCCAGCAGGCGATCCACGACCGACTGGAACAGGTTGACGTCGGACGCCGCCCGTTCTGCGGCAAAGCTGGGGGCGATATGCCCCCCGGCGTCATCGGAGAGGCTCGTATGCGGCGACAGGAACTGCGAGAACTGCACCACCGATGCGCCGGCCAGTGACGTGGGCGCCACATCCAGGTCATAGAGCAGTTCGGGCCTGATTGGTTTGTAAGGCGCCCCCGCCCCCGCCACCCTCGGTGATTGCCGGGCTCCCTCTCGGGCATCGTAATAATCTCGGATTTGTGTAACCCGTTCGGCATAGGCTTCGGCCACCTGGTCGTCGAACACAAAGGGCGCATCGCCGACATAGTCCGCCAGCCGGTCCATGTGATCGTAGAAGAAAGGCAGCCAGTGTTCGGTGCCCGAATAGCGAGCGCCCCCGCTCACCGAGGCATAGAGCGTGTCGTCGACCGTGTTGCCGCCAAAAGCCGCCGTGTAATTCTGCCGGAACCGTCGAATGGTCTCCTCGTTGAGCACCACTTCGCTCATCGGCGTGAGTTCGATACGTCTCAGCGTCCCTGTAGTGCGCTGGCTGTCGGGATCGAAAGTGCGGATCGACTCGAGCTGGCTACCGAAGAAGTCGAACCGCAGCGGCGCCTCCGACCCGGCCGGAAACAGGTCCACCAGCCCACCGCGCACGGCATATTCACCGCTCTCGCGCACGGTCGGCACACGCAGATAGCCATTATTGGCCGCCCATGCGATCAGCCTGTCGCTCTCAACCACCCGGCCCACCGCCGCCGAAAAGCTCATCGTTTCCACCAGGTCGCGCGGTGGCAACTTCTGGATCAACGCGTTGACGGCCGTCAGCACCACAGCGCCCTTGGTCCCGCTGGTCAGGGCTGCCAGGGCATTCATCCGCGCCGCGATGGTCACATTGTTGGGCGAGACCCGGTCATAGGGCAGGCAGTCCCACGCAGGCAGGGTCACGATGGTGTGGCCAGGCATGATCGCGGCCAAGACCTCGGCCATGCGCTGCATGCGCCGCCCGTCCCGTGCCACGAAGACCAGGCTTGCAACCTCGTCGGGCGCATCCTTGAGGCGCTGCTCCACCAAACGCGCCAGCACCATGGGCTGCATCCCATCCGGCACGTTGGAAATCGTGCGTGCCGGCGGCATGGCACCAGTCATCTCGTTCATTTCCCGACCCGCGCCTGATGGTCTGCAATCACGAGGTCAAGGAAAGCACGGTCTACATGGACCGGCGGATCTTCCTGCCGCATCACCCACTTGAGCAAAGGTGGATCTTCCTCGTTCATCAGCGCCTCGAGGCGGTCGAGTTCGGCCACGCCATAGCCCTCGATATTGGCGTCGGCGAACGGCCCCAGAATCAGGTCCATTTCCTTGGTACCGCGGTGCCAGGCCCGATAGCGCAGGCGCTTGCGCCGAATAGAAATGTCTTCACCGGCCGTCATTGCGACACCCATGATTGCAATTTGTTCTCGATTTGGACATGTCTCTTACGCGGAACAGCCGGCTTTGTCAGCCCTGCTGAAGGGTCCGCGGATTCAACCGAGCAAAAGCATGAAAAGCCAGATGATCCCGATTACCGGTAGCCAGGCCAGAATCGCTAGCACGCCGATAACCAACAGGCGCCGCCGCGCCAGCCAGGCGACCACGGCCTGCGGCACCCCAAGGGTGAGCAAAAAGGTGTAAACGCGATCCATGAGGCCTCCTCACGCCGAATAAATCGCCTGCTGCTTTAACTTGAGCTTTCCCGAAACGGTGCAATTGAAGCTAGTTTGCATTGCTCCCCGCTATTCACCGGGACAAAATCATAAACCGCCGCGTGCTTGAAACATCGACAGGTTGAATTTGTCACGACCGCAGGAACTTCAGCCCCTTTTCGCTTCTCTCCACGCCATCAAGGGCGTAGGCGACAAGCTGGCTGCCTTGCTCACCCGCTATTTCGGCGCGCCCGAGGGGCAGGAAGCCGTCGTTCTGGATGTGCTCATGCACATGCCGTCCGGCGTCGTGGACCGGCGCCGCCAGGTCTGCATCGCCGAGGCCTATCTCAACCAGATCGTGACCCTGCGCCTGCACATCGACCGCCATCAGCCGCCCCCACGTGGTAAGCCGCATGTGCCGCATCGCGTCTTTGCCCATGACGAGACCGGGGACATCCAACTGGTGTTTTTCCGGGCCCAGGGCGGCTGGGTTGAAAAGAGTCTGCCTGTAGGCGAGGAGCGCTTCGTCTCCGGCCAGATCGGCTTCTTCAACGGCGAAAAGCAGATTACCCATCCCGATTATGTCGTGGAGCCGGACAAGTTCACCACTCTGCCCCTTGTGGAGCCGGTCTATCCCCTCACCAATGGGCTGAGCTCGCGCGCTTTGGCCAAACTGGTGCGTCACGCCGTGGACGCGGTTCCCGACCTCCCCGAATGGATCAGCCCCAACACCATTGCCCAGCGCAAGTGGCCCAGTTTCCACGCTGCCATGCGCAGCGTCCATCTCCCGGAAAACCCTGACGAGGCAGAGCTCTGGTCCCCTCCCCGCCAGCGCCTCGCCTATGACGAATACCTGGCCGGCCAGATCACCCTGCGGCTGGTTCGATCCAGCATGGTTTCCGCCCGCGGCGTGGCACGGGTCTTTACAGGCGACCTGACCCAGAGGATTGCAAAGGCCCTGCCTTTTTCCCTTACCGACGGCCAGCAGCAGGCTTTGGATGAAATCCGGACCGACCTGTCAGGACCCGATCGCATGTCGCGCCTACTTCAGGGGGATGTCGGATCGGGCAAGACCGTTGTTGCGCTTATGGCCATGGCCGCCATGGCCGAAAGCGGCGCCCAATCGGCCCTGATGGCGCCGACCGAACTACTGGCCTCCCAGCATTACCGCACCATCCAGCCGCTGTGCGAAGCCGCCGGACTCGGCTGCGCCCTGCTCACGGGCAAGATGCCCGCTGGCGAACGTCGGGACATTCTCGCCGGCCTGGCCCATGGCACTATTGCCATCGCGGTTGGCACCCATGCCCTGTTCCAGTCCGACATCGCCTTCCATGATCTCGGTCTGACGGTGGTGGACGAGCAGCACCGGTTCGGCGTGCACCAGCGCCTTGCGCTCTCCGAAAAGGGCCGCCACACCGACCTCCTGGTCATGACCGCGACACCCATCCCGCGCACCCTCGTGCTCACCCATTTCGGCGACATGGCGGTGAGCGTGCTTCGGGAGAAACCGCGCGGCCGACAGCCCATTGATACGGCCATGCTGTCCATCAACGACTACCCCCGGGTCATATCCCGATTGCAGACGCGACTGGCAGAGGGCGCACAGGCCTATTGGGTCTGCCCGCTGGTCGAGGAAAGCGAAACGCTGGAAGTCGTCTCCGCCGAGGACCGTTTCGCCGACTTGCAGAAAATCTTGGGTGACCGTGTAGCGCTGGTCCATGGCCGCATGTCCGCCGCCGCCAAGCAGGCGGTGATGCAGCGCTTTAAGGACAATGACATTCAGCTTCTCGTCGCCACCACGGTGATCGAGGTGGGAGTCGATGTTCCAAACGCCACCATCATGGTCATCGAGCACGCCGAGCGCTTTGGTCTGGCGCAATTGCATCAGTTGCGCGGCCGTGTCGGTCGTGGGGCACAGCGCTCCGCCTGCCTGCTGCTCTACAAGGACCCCTTGAGCGAAACCGCCCGAGCCCGCCTCGAAACTATCAAGTCGACGGAAGATGGCTTCGAGATTGCCGAACGCGACCTGGAATTGCGCGGCCAGGGCGATCTGCTCGGCACCAGGCAATCCGGCATGCCTGGTTATCGCCTCGCCGTCCCCGATGTGCACCGTCACTTGCTCGAATTCGCCCATGACGACGCCAAAGCCTTGATGGAGCGCAATCCCGGTCTTACCGGCCCCGAAGGCGAAGCAGCACGAACCCTGCTCCACCTGTTCAGGAAAGACCTCGCGATACCGCTGATCCGGGCGGGGTGACGCTTATTCCACCGTCACCGACTTCGCCAGATTGCGTGGCTGGTCCACGTCCGTGCCCATGAACACCGCCGTATGATAGGCCAGAAGCTGCACCGGGATGGTCGCGAGGATCGGCGCCACGAAGGAATGCACATGCGGAATCTCGATGATATCAGCCACGCCATGGCCAACAGTCCTAGCGCCCTCGGCATCGGTAATCAGAATGATCTTGCCGCCCCGCGCCGCCACTTCCTGCATGTTGGACAGCGTCTTGTCGACCAGCTCGTCCGACGGCGCGACCACGATTACCGGCATGGCCTCGTCCACCAGCGCGATAGGTCCGTGCTTCAGCTCACCTGCTGCATAACCTTCCGCGTGGATGTAGCTGATTTCCTTGAGCTTGAGCGCACCTTCCATTGCCACCGGGAACATCGGGCCGCGGCCGAGATAGAGCACGTCCTTGGCCTTTGAAAGCCGCTTGGAAATCTCGATGATCTGGTCCTCGGCACCGAGCGCCGCCGACACAGCCGACGGCAGCGCCGTCAGGGCCCGCACCATTTCGTTTTCCTGTTCGCCGCTTAGCACGCCGCGCGCCCGTCCGGCCGCTAAAGCGAGGCTCGCCAGCGCCGTCAGCTGCGCCGTCAGCGCCTTGGTGGAGGCGACGCCGATTTCCGGGCCGCAGAGGATGGGAAACACCACGCCGCTCTCGCGGGCAATGGTGGATTCCACGGTATTGACCAGGCTTGCCACATGCTGCCCCTGCCCGGCGCAATAGCGCAGCGCCGCCAGCGTGTCGGCGGTCTCGCCTGACTGGGAAATGAACAGCGACAGCCCGCCCTTCTCCAGCGGCGGCTCGCGATACCGGAATTCACTGGCCACGTCGATATCGACAGGCAGCCTGGCGTAGCGCTCGAACCAGTATTTGGCGATGGCGCCGGCATAATAGGCCGTGCCACAGGCACTCATGGTCAGGCGAGACAGCTCTGCAAAATCAAAGGGAAGCGTCTCACGGATGGCTACTTTTTCGGCCCCCATGTCCACGTAATGGCTCAGCGTATGCGAGATGGTCTCGGGCTGCTCGTAGATTTCCTTGGCCATGAAATGGCGGTGATTACCCTTGTCCACCATCACCGACGAGGTCTGGGACAGCATCTGCTCGCGCTCGATCAGCGCATCCTTGCCATCGCGGATGGTCACACCACGGGGGGTGATCACCGCCCAGTCGCCATCCTCGAGATAAGTCAACCGCGAGGTGAAGGGGGACAACGCCATCGCGTCGGAGCCCAGATACATCTCGGTCGTGCCATAGCCCACGGCCAGCGGCGCGCCGTGGCGGGCGGCGATCAGCAGGCCGTTTTCGCCCTTGAACATGAAGGCCAGCGCAAAAGCGCCCTTGAGCTTCTTGAGCGTACGTGCCACCGCCAGTTCGGGGTCGGCGCCATTGGCCAGTTCGCGCGTCACCCAGAGGGCAACGGCTTCCGTGTCGGTCTGGGTCTCCGGCATATAGCCGTCCTGCGCCAGATCGTTCAGCAGCTCTCGGAAATTTTCGATAATGCCGTTATGCACGATGGCCACCCTCTCGGTGGCATGCGGATGGGCATTGAGTTCGGTCGGCGCACCATGTGTTGCCCAGCGAGTATGACCAATGCCGATATGTCCCTCCAGCGGTTCCATGCCCAGCTTGGTCGCCAGATTGCCCAGCTTGCCCTCGGCGCGGCGGCGCATGATGGCCCCGCTTTCCAGCGTGGCGACGCCGGCGCTGTCGTAACCTCGATATTCGAGGCGCTTCAGCGCGTCGACAAGACGACCCGCAACCGGCGCATCACCGACAATTCCAACGATCCCGCACATGCTATTTCCCCTTGGCTGCCTTGCTTGCAGCCTTCTTGGCCAGCGCCCGTTCCCTGAGCCGGAGAGCATATCCCGGCTTGTTCTCCTGCCGCGCCCGGCCCAGCGCCAGAGCATCAGCCGGCACGTCTTCGGTGATCACGCTGCCCGAGGCCGTATAGGCCCGGTCACCAATGCTAACCGGCGCGACGAGGGACGCATTGGAGCCGATGAAGACATCGTCGCCAATTAGCGTTTGGTCCTTGTTCACGCCATCATAATTGCAGGTGATCGTCCCTGCCCCGATATTGGTATTGCGCCCGATTACGGCATCTCCAAGGTAGCTCAGATGGCCCGCCTTGGTGCCCGCGCCGATCCTTGATTTCTTCACTTCGACAAAATTGCCTAAGTGCACATCCGGCCCCAGCTCGGCGCCGCCACGGATCCGCGCGAAGGGACCGATAGACGCTCCCTCCCCAATCACCGCATCCTCGATATCGCAAAAGGCTCGGATTTCGACATTGTCGGCAATTTTCACGCCGGTCCCGAACACCACATTGGGAAAGATGGTGACGTCCCGTCCGATTTCGGTGTCCCAGGAAAACCAGACGCTCTGCGGGTCCCGCAGGGTGACGCCGGCTTTCATCATGTCTTCTCGCCGCACATCCTGGAAAAGCGCTTCGGCCCGCGCCAGCTGGCTGCGGTCATTGACTCCCATCACGTCCACTTCCGGCGCCAGCCCATAGCCGACCTTCTTGCCGGCCGCATTCGCCAGTCCCACCAGGTCCGTCAGGTAATACTCGCCTTGGGCATTGTTGGTATCGATCTGGTCGATCAGGTCGCGGAATACCTCGGCCCGGAAGGCGAGGATACAGGCATTGCAGAGCCCGATGGCCCGCTCCTCGTTGCTCGCATCCTTATGCTCGCGAATGGCCAGCAATTGCTCGCCATTGGTAATGAACCGGCCATATCCCGTCGGATCCTTGGGCTCGAAACCGAGAATGGCGACATCCAACCCCGCATCGAGCCGGTCGAGAACGGCCCGGAAATTCGCGCCGCGCAGCAAAGGGTGATCACCATAGACCACCGCAATATAGCCCTCATGATCACTGAACACCTCGCGAGCCTGAGCGGCAGCATGTCCGGTTCCATGGGCGATTGTCTGTTCGAAATGCACCAGTTCCGCGTCCAGGGCCGAGGCCGCATCGCGAATGGCCTGGTGCTTGGGCCCGGTCACCAGGGCGATCTTGGTCGACCCTGCCTCGCGCGCGGCGCGTGCCACATGACCGATGATCGGCAGGCCTCCGACCGGGTGCAGCACCTTGGGCAGCGCGGACTTCATTCGCGTACCTTCCCCTGCTGCAAGAATGATCGAAAGCAGTTCGGCCATCACACTCTCCACGACCAGCGGGTTTTCTCCCGGCATTTACACAAATTTATGGCAGCCAACGGTTGGCGAACCAATAACAAAAGGACCATTCTAGCGCCCAGATGCCCGGCGATTCGGGCATTCTAGAGGTTATGTCGCTTGGCTAAAGCATCCGAACAGTTCCGGCAATCGGACGTCACCCTTTGGGGCATCGTGGCGCTGGTCTGCGCCGCCCTTGCCGTATTCGGGTCGAACATCTCGCTGCTGGTGCCCCAAAGCATCGTTGGTGGGCTGCATCAGCCGCGCATTGCCGGATCTTCCATCGAGACCCTGCGCCAACAAGTTTCCGAACTGCGCGAGGAAACCAACCGTCTCAAGCGCGAAAACGAGCTTCTGGTCAGTCGCTTCGCCGTACAGGAGCGCAGCGGCAACGAAATGACCCGCCGTGTCGGGGCCCTAGAGGTCAGCGTGCCGCGCATTCTCGAGACGCTGCCCAACGGAACCATGGTCGACCGCTCCAGCCTCACCGCATCCATCGGCGCCAACGAGACCCTGACTTTCGACACCGAAGGCGGCTCGGTGGCCGTGCGCCAGTCGACCCTGCCCGATGCGAGCCCGGCGCCGACCGCCACCGAACAGCCGCTGCCCGCGCTGATCGCTCCGCAATTTGCCATGGCCATCCCCAATGAGGATGCTTATGGCATCGCCGTTGGCGCCGCCGTGCCCTTCGAGCGGACACAAGCGCTCTGGAACGATCTGACCCTGAAGCTCGGGCCCCTGCTGTTCGGCCTGTCGCCTCTGGTGGTCGACGAGGCCAATGGCGATGACAAGCGCATCGTGGTTGGTCCCATCGAGGAACTGTCCGAGGCGCGCGCGCTTTGCCAGCGCTTCGAAAGAGTCTCGATCGCCTGCATTCCAATGCCCTATTCAGGCACCCCGCTCGACATTACGCGATAGCGGCCAAATTCGGTTGACAGGCGGGCAAGTCCGGCTATGTTCCGCCGCGACGCCCAAGGGCGCCAAAATGTTGAGTTCGTTCGGCCTTTCTCAAACAGGCAATGAGCAGTTCTCGAGCGCCGGTAGCTCAGTGGTAGAGCATTCGACTTTTAATCGAATGGTCGTGGGTTCGACCCCCACCCGGCGTACCACTTCCTTCATTTTATCATGATCTGTCTGCCGCATTGGCGCCCCAATGCGCGGGCCAGGCTCTTCCTCCCCAACCGCGACCAGCAACGATGCCCCAGACCTGCATAGATCCTGATCCCTATGCCGAGCTCGACAATCGGGCCGATGCCTTTGAGTTGTCCGAGGAGCTCCGCAGGCCCAGCCGCGTTCGGCACCCGCACCGCCGCGGCCAACCTATGACGCAGACCCGCCTTGGCCGGGCACAGCGCCGCATTCCTGTTTGAGAATCAGCACCGTGCCGTACTATCGGCTTGGGTGACGCATCGGGGGAATGACATGTCTCAGGAGACGACCGACCTGCTCAAGGTCCTGGCTGTGACGCTATTGGTCTTTGCCGCCAGCACGCTGGTCATGCTCTATGGCATCCTGCTTCTAGCCCAGTATGGCGCCAACCTGCCCATGGTGGGCTCCGTATCGCTCCATGCACCGCCAGAACTGGTGCCGATGCTGGCCGGCAGCGGCGTGTTTTCGACCCTGGCCGCAGTTCACGTCACCGCCTCGGGGCTGGCGCTGCTGCTCATCAGCAACACCATCGACATGGCCCTCCTGATCACGGCCAAGGCGGTCACAGTCGTCATCATGGCCCTACTCGGTTTTGCCGGGGGCCACATGATTTACCTGCAACTGACTGAAAACACCGCCCTCAACCTCAATCCGCTGCTGCCCGCGATCGTCGCCCTCGTAGGCTTCCTGGTGCTCTCGACCATGCTCAGCGTTCCCGGCCTGCGACGCCTGGGCAATCTGCGCTATGCCGTCGGCATTGGGCTCGTCATCCTCGGCCCGCTGCTGCTGGTCTGGCTCTAGCCTGCCAGCGTCACCACGACTGGCCCGCGCGGCGTCGCCACGATCGTGTGCTCATACTGTACCGTGGGCGCCGATGGCTCGGCGGTCAGCGTCCACTCGTCGTCGTCATACATCTGCTCGGCCATCTGTCCGCCCAGCGACAGGAAGGGCTCGATGGTGAACACCAGCCCATTGCCGATACGCCGCCGCTCGGAGCGATCCGGCCAGGTCGGGATTTCGCCCGGCTCGTCGTGGAGGCTATCGCCCACACCATGGCTGGCGAGGTTCCGGATCAACGTATAGCCGCCCTTCTTGGCCACCTTGCCGATGGCAGAGCCGATATCGGCCAACGGCGCCCCGACTTTCACCGCATTGATCCCGGCCCACATGGCCTTCTTGCCGTCTCGGCAGAGATTTTCGAGCCGGCGATCGGCCTTGCCCAGGATGTAGGAGGCGCCGCAATCAGCAAAGACACCATCCTTGGCCGCCGACACGTCGATATTGACCAGGTCTCCATCCTTGAGCACCCGGTCGCCCGGAATGCCATGGGCGATCTCTTCATTGACCGAAATGCAGGTGGCGCCGGGAAAATCATAGGTCAGCACCGGCGCGGATACCGCACCATGCTCTGCCAGGAATGTCTCCCCGACGGCATCCAGCTCCAACGTCGTCATGCCAGGCCGCATCGCCGTCGCCATGGCCTCGCGGGCCATGGCGCAGATACGCCCGATTGCCTTGAGCCTTTCGAGTTGCTCGTCCGTCGTAATGATCAAGCGTCAGCCCTTGTTGGCGAGGTAATATCCAAGAAGCCCCTGGGTGGAGCTGTCATGCCCTTCCCCGCTCGTCTCGCCCTGCACCTTGGGCAGCAGGGCCTTGGCCAACTGCTTGCCCAGTTCCACGCCCCACTGGTCGTAGGAATTGACGTTCCAGATCACACCCTGCACGAAAACCTTGTGCTCGTAGAGCGCGATCAGCGAGCCCAGAACCTCCGGGGTCAACTGCTTGTAGAACAGCGTGTTGGAGGGACGGTTGCCCGGGAACACCTTGTGCGGCGCCAGCTCCTTGATCTTGTCCTTGGCAAGGCCCTGGGCCTTGAGTTCGGCCACGACCTCGTCCTTGGTTTTGCCCAGCATCAGCGCTTCGGACTGCGCCAGCACATTGGCCACCAGTTTGTCGTGGTGCGGCGGCAGGTTTTCATGCGGCCGCGCCGCAATCAGGAAGTCGCAGGGGATGACATCGGTCCCCTGGTGGATCAACTGGTAGAAGGCGTGCTGCCCATTGGTGCCCGGCTCGCCCCAGACGATGGGCCCCGTCGGCCACTCGACCTTCTTGCCACCAAGGGTCACCGACTTGCCGTTCGATTCCATGTCTTGCTGCTGCAGATAGGCCGCAAAGCGGCTCAGCCGCTGGTCATAGGGCAGCACGGCATGGGTCGAGAACCCCCAGGCATTGCGATACCAGACGCCGATCAGCGCCATGATCACCGGCAGGTTGTTTTCGAGCGGCGTTTCGAGGAAATGCCGGTCCATGGCGTCGGCACCGGCCAGGAATTTCGCGAAATTGTCATAGCCGACCGCCAGCGCAATCGGCAGGCCGATGGCCGACCAAACCGAATAGCGCCCGCCGACCCAGTCCCAGAACCCGAAGATCCGGTCTTCGCGGATGCCGAACCGGCCGCAGGCCTCAACATTGGTCGACACCGCCGCAAAATGGTTCGGCACGGCGTCTTCGCCCAGCGTATCGGCAATCCATTCCCGCGCCGAATTGGCATTGGTCATGGTTTCGTCAGTGGTGAACGTCTTGGACGCGACAATGAACAGCGTCTTTTTCGGTTCGAGACGCTTGAGAGTATCGTGGATATGCGTCCCGTCCACATTGGACACATAATGCGCGCGGAGGTCCGCACGGGTATAGGGCTCCAGCGCCAGCGTCACCATGGCCGGCCCGAGATCCGAGCCGCCAATGCCGATATTGACGACGTCGGTGAACTGCTCGCCACCATGACCGCGGATTTCTCCGCTCCGCACCGCATCGGTATAGGTTTCGATGGCCTTGAGCACCGCGCGCACATCCGGCATCACGTCCTTGCCGTCCACCTCGACCGGCCGGTCGCCCTGGTAGCGCAGCGCCATATGCATCACTGCGCGATCCTCGGTGATGTTGATGTGCTCACCCTCGCACATCTGCGTCCGCCGCTCCGCCACCCCGGCTGCCCGCGCCAGCTCTACAAGGGCTTCCATCACCTCTTCGTCGATCCGGTTCTTGGAATAGTCGAGCAGAATATCGGCGCCGCTTGCCGAGAAGCGCTGGAAGCGGTTCGGGTCGAGCGCAAACATCTGGCGCATGTCGGTTTCGGCAATGCGCTTGCGGTGCTTGTTCAGCGCGTTGAACCCTGAATCCTTGGCCATTCGGTATTCCCCCTAGAGAACCGGCAGGTCGCCGGCGGCCCATGCCGCGCGCGTCTCTGCCGCAAAATCACTCATGCGCCCGCCCTGGATGGCCGCGCGCGTCCCCGCTGTCAGCTCTTGATAATAGGCGAGGTTAATCTGCGATAGCACCATGGCGCCCAAAATCTCTTCGGTGCGCACCAGATGGTGCAGATAGGCGCGGCTCCAGCGCCGGCAATTGGGGTTGGGCGATGCCTCGTCCAGCGGACGCGGATCATCCTTATGTCGCGCATTCTTCAGGTTGATGACGCCAAAGCGCGTATAGGCATGACCATGCCGGCCGGCACGGGTCGGATGCACGCAGTCGAACATGTCGACGCCGCGCTCGATGCCACCCAGGATATCGTCCGGCTTGCCCACGCCCATCAGGTAGCGCGGCCTTTCGGTCGGCAATTCCGGCGTGATTTCGGAGAGCACCCGGAACATCACCTCCTGCGGCTCGCCGACGGCCAGGCCACCCACGGCATAGCCGTCAAAGCCGATATCCTTCAGCCCGGAAGCCGAACGAGCCCGCAATTCGGCATCGTCGCCGCCCTGCACAATCCCGAACAGCGCCCGGTTCTGCTGGTTGTTGAACGCGGTCTTCGAGCGATCCGCCCAGCGGATCGACAGCTCCATCGCCCGCTCCATCTCCTTGCGCTCGGCGGGCAGTGCAATGCACTCGTCGAGCTGCATGATGATGTCGCTGTCGAGCAGGGTCTGGATTTCGATGGAGCGCTCCGGCGTCAGCTCATGGGTGGAGCCATCGATATGCGACTTGAAAGTCACGCCCTTCTCGGTGAGCTTGCGCAACTTGGCCAGCGACATCACCTGGAAGCCGCCGCTATCGGTCAGGATCGGCCGCTGCCAGTCCATGAAATCGTGCAGCCCGCCCAGCGAGGCAACGCGTTCGGCGCCCGGCCGCAGCATCAGGTGGTAGGTATTGCCTAGCAGAATATCAGCGCCCGTCTCGCGCACCTGCTCGGGATACATCGCCTTGACCGTACCGGCGGTCCCCACCGGCATGAAGGCGGGGGTGTTAATCTCGCCGCGCGGCGTATCGATGCGGCCGCACCGGGCCGCGCCATCCGTGGCAATGAGGGAGAAGTTGACCTGTTTCATGGCGCGGGTTCTAGCCGGTCCCTCAAGACCGGGCAACTGGCCCGTCACGTCATCGATCCCACGGCAGCCATGCCGAGATGGAATGCCCCCACAAAGATGGCCACGGCGATGCCCAGCCCGATGGCCGTGGCCACCACCCCGACAATCACGCCCGCCCCATCGCGGTTCAGCATCGAAAAGGCAATGATGCACAGGCCCACATTGGGGATGGCATTAATGAAGGGCACGGGCAGCGACATGACCACGCTGACCACGATGACCAGGATCGCATAGGGCAGGTTTGCCGCCGCCCCGGTCAGCCAGCGCATGCGCGGCTTTGAGAACCGCGCCAGCATGCCCGCAACCTTCACGACTTGGTTGCTCGTCTTCACCATCAGGTCGAGCGGCAGTTTCCGCTTCCCGATAAAAGCGGGCAGCCGGATAGGTCTGCCGAGCAGCATGCCCATGGCAATGGCGCCGGTGGTAAGAGCAATTGTACCGCCATAGCCCGGCGGTCCCGGGATCATGTTGAACAGCGACACCACCAGCAGCAGCAGCCGATGCGCCCGCGGGCCCAGCAAGTTCACCAGCCCCGATAGCGTCAGATGCGATTGGTCACCCTCGGCGGCCCGGCGCAGCGCCGAGGCAATGCGCCGCGTATAGCGTGTGATCGGCGCAACCTGCCTGGTCACCCATCGTCCTCGGGATGCCGGGCCCGATGCAGCAGCGAGGAATCCCCGTAAGAGTAAAACCGATAGCCTTTGGCAATGGCGTGTCCATAGGCCGCCTTCATGGTCTCCAGTCCCGAAAAGGCGCTGACCAGCATGAATAGGGTCGATTTGGGCAGGTGAAAATTGGTCATCAGCACATCCACGGTGCGAAAGCGGAAACCGGGGGTGATGAAGATGTCCGTGTCACCAACAAAGGGCTGAAGCATGCCGGTCGCCCGTGACGCCGTTTCCAGCAGCCTGAGGCTGGTCGTTCCGACAGCGATCACCCTGCCCCCGGCTGCCCGGCGCGCATTGATGCGCTCGACCGTTGCCTGGTCGATCTCGCCCCATTCCGAATGCATCACATGGTCTTCGGTGTCGTCCACCTTCATCGGCAGGAAGGTGCCCGCCCCCACATGCAGCGTCACCCGCTCCATGGCGACATCCATGTCGCTGAGCTCCTGCAAGAGCTTCTCGGTAAAATGCAGCCCCGCCGTCGGCGCTGCTACCGCGCCGTCCTCGGCCGCATAGACAGTCTGATAGTCGACCTTGTCTCGTTCTTCCACCGCCCGCTTGGCCCCGATATAGGGCGGCAGCGGCATGGCCCCGTGCGACTTGATCGCCTCGTCGAGCTGCGCGCCGCCCAGTTCGAACTCCAGCGTCACCTCGCCCGTATCGCCTTTCCCGGCGACCCGCGCCACCAGAGACTCCGCCTCGCCATTGCCCAGTTCCAGCCGGTCCAGCAGCGCCAGTTTCTTGGCCGGCCGCGCAAAGGCGCGCCAAGTCCTGGCGTCCACCCGCTTGTGCAGATTGAACGACACATTCGCCCGCAATTCGCCCCGAATGCGCACGCCTCGCAACTCTGCCGGCAACACCCGCGTGTCATTGACCACCAGCACATCGCCGGGCCGCAACAGGGTCTTGAGGTCCGGGATATGCTGGTCGGCGAAGGGCTCGTCCGGCCGCACCACCAATAGGCGCGCGCTGTCGCGCGGCTCGGCTGGGTGCAGGGCAATCAGGTTTTCGGGCAGGTCGAAATCGAATTCTGTAACGCGCATGGCGGCTCGTTAGCATGGCTTGGCGCCGTCGGGAACGGCGTTCAGCGCCCTGAGGTTGCTACAGCACCCGGATCATCACGGCGCCGGTGACCAGCAGCACCGCCCCGGCAATCCGCCCCACCGAAATTTCCCGCACCGCCATGCCCATGAAGCCGACCTTGTCGAGGAACAACCCGCCCACGAGCTGACCAGTCACCGAAAGCGCCATCACCGCAGCCGCGCCCATGATCGGGGTCAGCGTGATGTTGGAAAACACATAGAAAGCTCCCAGCAGCCCTCCGGCCACAAAGGTCCAGGGTGCCGGCGCCCCGAAATTTATCGGCGTGTGGGTCAGATGACTGAATAGGAACGCCAGCGCCCATAGCACCACCCCGCCTGCCAGGAATGACACCGCGGCCGCCGCCACCGGGACTTCCAGCGCCCGGCCGAGGCTGGCATTGATCGGTGCCTGCGCAGCAATGCAGGCGCCGGCGATGACGCCCATCAGCGCCCAGAGAAGACTATCCATTTTCACAATCATCAACCTGAGGTGGGATGCGGACTCAGTTCGAAGTCCGGGGAAAGCCAGACCACACAATTTGCACCGACCCCCGTCAACCCATCTTGGCTACATGCCCAGGTCGCTCGACCGGCAGGTTATGGTCCACAAGCCGCCGCCAGCGACAGAGACCACGCCGCCAACCTGCGCCTGTCGCGCTTCAGACACGCGGCCAATGCGGAAACTCATGGCCAGATGCTCGCGCCGGTCTGCATCCTTCCAGGACACATCGCCGCCTTCGACATCATCGCCGATGAAACCGGCCGACACATATTCCCCGTCATGGTCGGGGTGGTCCGGGTCGGTGGAAAGCCCGAAATCCCCGGTCAATTGCATCTCGACGCTCAGCACCGGCTGCACCAGCGCTGGTCCCAATGTGTAGGTGAGGGTAATTTCGCCCGCTGCATCAACGCAGGAAACCGTATCCATCGCCACCGCCAGGGGCGACGTAACGAAGGTTGCGGCGGCTATCAGGAGCAACCGTGATCTAGCCTTCACTGCAGGACACCGCCCAAACGCCCAAATTGAAAATCCTGAGGGTGCCGGCAAACACCGCTTCGCCAGCCTCTTCGGCATGTGACAACCGCAGCTGCGCCACGGGGTTATTGACCGTTTGATCGTAGAAATCGACCTTCATCCCCTGGTCATCGGCAAAGCCCTGGCCGATGGTGAAGATCGCGCCGTCGCCATAGGAGAGGTCTGTGGTCCAATGGCGCGTCTCTTGGCGCATATTGGCACCAATGGCGCCGAACCCGCCGGCAGTCCCCAGCAATAATCCGACTTCCGTTATGGCATCGGTGTCGGTGCAATACATCCACTGCGTCGCGACAGCAGGAGCGGTCGAGAGGCTGGCGGCCAGGACCGCCAGCCCCAGTGCCTTACTCGGCGATGTCAGCCGCGACCTTGACCGAAACCATCTTGTCGGGGTCCGCAACCGGTTCGCCACGCTTGATCTGATCGACATTCTCCATGCCCTCGATGACCTGTCCCCACACAGTGTACTGGTTGTTGAGGAAGGGCGCATCGCCAAAACAGATGAAAAACTGCGAGTTGGCGCTGTTCGGGTCCTGGGCGCGCGCCATCGAGGCCGTGCCGCGCTTGTGCGGCTCTGCGTTGAACTCGGCCTTGATATTGGGATACTTCGAGCCACCGGTGCCGGCGCGCGACGGGTTGAAGTCGGGAAGGTTGGAATTGCCGAACTTGACGTCGCCGGTCTGGGCCATGAATCCGTCGATCACGCGATGGAACACCACGCCGTCATAGGCGCCTTCGCGGGCCAGCGTCTTGATATGCGCGACATGGCCGGGCGCCACTTCGGGCTTCATGGCAATGACGACCTTGCCCTTGGTGGTTTCGATGACGAGGGTGTTTTCGGGATCTTCATAGGCCATGAGAGCTCTCTTTCAGTAAGTTCGTGGGCGGGGTGTAAGGCGATTGGCAGCCCGGTGCAAGGCTGGCCTATCCTGGGGTGCGATCTCTCCCCACCCGGATCGTCACCCTCGGGCTCGCCCCGAGGGGAGTATACTTGCCGCTACCTCCCCAGGTGCAACACCCTCGGATCAAGTCCGAGGCTGACAGCTGGTGGATGTCGAGGCACGGGAACTCTAGGTCTTACTTGTACTCGATTACCGCCGAAACGATCTTGTCCGGATTGGCCACCGCACCATTCATCTCCTGCGGGCCCTTTTCCAGCGCATCGACCGCTTCCATGCCGGAAACAACCTTGCCGAACACCGTATACTGACCATCCAGGAAGCTGGCATCGGCCGTGGTGATGAAGAACTGCGAATTGAACGAATTGGGGTCCTGCGACCGCGCCGCGCCCAGCACGCCGCGCCCGAAGCTTTCCGAGTTGAACTCGGCTTCCACGTTCGGCAGGTCCGAACCGCCGGTTCCGGCCATCTGGAGATTGTAGCCCGCATCATCAGAATCGCCATTCGCGATGTCGCCGGTCTGCGCCATGAAGCCGTCGATCACCCGGTGGAACACCACGCCGTCATATTCGCCCGCCTCGGTCAGCGTCACGATGCGCTCCACATGTTTGGGTGCGATGGCGGGAAGCAGTTCGATGTCCACAACGCCGTCCTCCAACGTCAGGATCAGGTGCGGCGTGCCCGACTGGGCAAAGGCCTGCGGCGCCAGGAAGGTGGCGCCCAGCGTGAGAGCGGCGAAGAAACGGCTGGAAATCTTGATCATTTGGACTGGAGAGCCTTGAGAACGATTTGCGGGACGAAGGCGGAGATGTCCCCGCCCATTTCAGCGATCTGGCGCACCAATGTGGCCGAGATATGCCGCACCGGCGGGCTGGAGGGCAGGAAAACGGTTTGCAGGTCCGGTGCCATCTGCGCGTTCATGCCCACCATCTGCATCTCGTAATTATAGTCCGTGGTGTCGCGCAGCCCCCGGATGATCAGCCTGGCGCCATTGTCGCGCGCCGCCTGCACCATCAATCCCGAAAAATCGACGATGCGGAACTCGGTATCGGTGCGCTTGCCGATGGCCGGCAGTACCTGTTCCAGAATGGCAATGCGATCCGCATGGGTGAAGAGCGGATTTTTCTTCGTGGCGCTGATCCCCACCGCCACCACCAGCGTATCGACGAGCTTGCAGGCCCGTTCAATTACGTCGAGATGCCCATTGGTCAAAGGATCGAAAGATCCCGGATAAAACCCAACCAGCTGCGACATGACGCCCCCCTTTTTATCGTTTAGGTTTTGTCACGGGCCTTCTCGATTTGGCAAGCGCGGATGCTCGCGCGCAGCGGATCAGCTGGACCGAACCGGGGCATTAGAATGCCAATCGTGAAGACGACAAAGTTCGCACGAAAACATCCTGATGATCTCTGTCGATGTCACTTTCAATCATCGTCCAACCGCGCTCGCGGTAGTAGTCCCGCATGATCGGTTTGGCGGAAAGATAGACGCGCTCGAAACCCGTGTCGGCCAGCCGGGAGATCAGTGCCTCCGCCATTGCTCCAGCGATCCCCTGTCCACGCGCATCCGGCTCCACCCAGAGCGCCGCAAGGCAGGGACCGAGGTGCGGTCGGGCGTCGATGTCATCCACTATACTGGTGACAGTCCCGAGAAAGCGACCGTCGCGCGTCGCCACTAGCGTGAACGGATAGCCGATAGCGGAGGCGACGGCATGCAGGGCCGCCTCCACATCCGCCAGCGTTTCTCCATCGGGCTCCCACCACGCCCGCCAGATCCTGTCCGCCACCGTGTCGAAGAACTGGGGGGCATCGCGAAGGTCGACAATGTCATAGCCCTGCTTAGACATCGACCTTGAAGCCCAGCTCCAGCTCGCTGGCTGGCACGCCCTTCAGGCCCCAGTTCTCCCGGGGCACTTCGTGCAGGATCACCTTGATGTCCCCGGCCTCGAGCCCGAACGGCGCCAGTTCGTGCACCAGCGCGGCATAGAGTCGGCGCTTCGCTTCGATGCTCCGGCCGGTAAAGAGACTGATCTCGATCACGCTGTAATGCGGCCCGACATTTGCCGGCACGATGAAGGCCTCATCGTCATATTCCATCAGCCGGACGCAGCGATCCTTTTCGGGAATGAGGATGCCGGCAACAAGGGCGCGCTGCACCGCTTCGACGAAGTTGCGACGATTGGCGCCGAGCCAGTTTCGGCGTGTTTCGATTCTGGTAGAGGGCATTGGACTGATTCCTTGAGAAACGGGGTGAGCTTAGCTAACGCCGCATTGCGAGCGGCTCAGGCCCGTTTCTGCAGCGCCAGCCACACCCCGCCCAGCATCAGGATCACTCCTGATAGCCGCGACACCAGACGCACCCGCGCTGTACTCAGCAATCCGCGCGCCCGCCCGGCCACCAGCGCATAGACAGCGTCGGAGGCCCCTGCAACCAGCATGAAGAACAGTCCCAGCACCATCACCTGCGGAAAAGTCGGCCGGGAGACGTCGACGAATTGCGGCAGGAAGGCACCGAGAAAGACCAGTGCCTTGGGGTTGGAAAGGATGACGAAAAATCCTTCCAGCGCCATCCGCCAATTGGATTTGCCGCGCTCGGCCTGCACCGATCCCAGATTGCCGTCACTGCGCAGCATCCTGTAGCCCAGCCAGATCAGATAGGCCGCCCCGATCAGCTTGATCCAGTCGAATGCCGCGCCCATGAAGGCCACCAGCGCCTGCATGCCCAGCGCCACCACCAGCGTCATCACCAAAAACCCTGCCTGCGTCCCGGCCACGATGGCGAGGCCCGCGCCTGTGCCGCGCGACAACGAATTGGCGACGATCACCGTCACTGTCGGACCAGGCACGATAGCCAGAAGGAAACAGGCGCCGAGATAGGGAATGAGCAGGCCGGGATCGAACATGGCGGAGACTCCTGATGCTGGAGCAAGCCACCTTCCGCCGGAAATGACAAGGGGCGCCGAAGCGCCCCCTTCTGTTCTTGACTATTCGCCGCTTGGCTCGCTTGGGCTGCCGCCCTCGCCATCCACATCGGGCGGTGTGTCCGGCGCGCCGTCGGCAGACGCTTCGGGTGGCAACTCGCCCTCTTCGGCTTCCGGCTCGCTGATGTGTTCCACCGAAACGACCTTCTCGTCCTCCGCGGTATCAAAGACGATAACGCCCTGGCTGGATCGCCCGACGATGCGGATCGGCTTGTCGCCACCCACCGGCAGGCGGATGGTCTGGCCACCATCGCTGATCAGCATGATCTGATCATCGTCCTCCACTGGGAAGGAAGCGACCAAATTGCCATTGCGCTTGTTGACCGCCATGGCGACGATGCCTTTGCCGCCACGCCCGGTGATCCGGTATTCGTGGCTGGAGGTCCGCTTGCCATAACCATTCTCGGAAATGGTCAGGATGAACTGCTCGGTCGCGCTCATCGAAGCATACAATTCCGGGCTCAGTTCGCCGGCAACCACATCTGCCTCATCGGACCCGGCCTCCTCGTTCTCAGCCTCACCCCGCACGGCACGGCTCATCTTGAGATAAGCCGCACGCTGCTCAGCATTGGCATCGGAATGGTTGATGATGGCCATGGAAATGACCGTGTCACCGTTCGCCAGCTGGATGCCGCGCACGCCCATGGAATCGCGGCCCTTGAACAGGCGCACATCGTCGGCCCGGAAGCGGATCGCCTGCCCCAGTGCCGTGGTCATCAGCACGTCATTGTTGACCGTGCAGGTGTCCACCCCGACGATTTCGTCACCCTCGTCGAGCTTCATGGCGATCTTGCCGTTCTGGCGCACTTCGACAAAGTCGGCCAGCGAGTTGCGGCGCACGGTGCCCCGCGTCGTGGCGAACATGATGTCGAGATTACCCCAGGAGGTCTCGTCCTCCGGCAGCGGCATGATCGAGGTGATCCGTTCGCCCTGTTCGAGCGGCAGGATATTGATCAGCGCCTTGCCCTTGGCATTGGCCGCCGACAGTGGCAGGCGCCACACCTTGAGCTTGTAGGCAATGCCGCGGCTGGTGAAGAACAGCACCGGCGTATGCGTATTGGCCACGAACAGCCGCGCCACGAAATCTTCCTCGCGCGTCGACATGCCCGAGCGGCCCTTGCCGCCACGGTTCTGCGCCCGATAGGTCGAAAGCGGCACCCGCTTGATATAGCCGGCATGGCTCACGGTCACGACCATGTCCTCGCGGGCGATCAAATCCTCGTCGTCGAAATCGGCAGCGTGATCGCTGATCTCGGTGCGGCGCGGCGAACCGAACTGCTCGCGCACGGCCTCCAGTTCCTCGCGGATGATGGTCCGCACGCGATCGCGCGAGCGCAGAATATCGAGATAGTCTTCGATCTCGGCGCCCAGCCCGTTGAGTTCATCGCCGATTTCATCGCGGCCAAGCGCCGTCAGGCGCGCCAGGCGCAGTTCGAGGATGGCACGGGCCTGTTCTTCGGAGAGGTTGAACGTGCCGTCCTCATTGATCTTGTGGCGCGGATCGTCGATCAGCTTGATCAGGGGCGCCACATCGGCCGCCGGCCAGCGGCGGGTCATCAGCTGCTCGCGCGCCGTCGCCGGATCGGGCGCGGTGCGGATCAGCGCAATGACTTCATCGATATTGGCCACGGCCACGGCCAGGCCGACCAGCACATGGGCGCGGTCGCGGGCCTTGTTGAGCAGGAACCGGGCACGCCGCGTCACCACCTCCTCGCGGAAGGCGATGAAGCAATCCAGGATCTGCTTGAGGTTCATCAGCTCCGGCTTGCCGCCATTGAGCGCCACGAAATTGCAGCCGAACGAGGATTGCAGCGGCGTGAAGCGATAGAGCTGGTTCAGCACCACATCGGGGAGTGCATCGCGCTTAACCTCGATGACCACGCGCATGCCTTCGCGGCTGGATTCGTCGCGCAGGTCGGCAATGCCCTCGATACGCTTGTCGCGCACCAGTTCGGCAATCTTTTCGACCATGGACGCCTTGTTCACCTGATACGGAATCTCGGTGATGACAATGGCTTCGCGTTCCTTGCGCACTTCCTCGATGGTCGAGCGCCCGCGCACGATGATCGAGCCGCGCCCGGTCTCATAGGCCTGGCGGATGCCCGCACGCCCCAGGATAATGCCGCCCGTCGGGAAATCCGGGCCCGGCAGGTGCTCGATCAGTTCCTCGGTGGTGACCGACGGATTATCCAGCACGGCCAGCGCTGCATTGATGGTCTCGGCGAGGTTATGGGTCGGAATATTGGTGGCCATGCCCACGGCAATGCCGCCGCCGCCATTGACCAGCATGTTTGGGAATCGCGCCGGAAGAACCGTCGGTTCATGCTCGGAGCCGTCATAATTGTCCCGGAAATCGACCGTGTCCTTGTCGAGATCGTCCAGCAGCGAATTGGTGATCCGCTGCATGCGCACTTCGGTATATCGCATGGCGGCCGGCATATCGCCGTCGACCGAGCCGAAATTGCCCTGTCCCTCCACCAGCATCTGGCCCATGGAGAAAGTCTGGGCCATTCGCACCAGCGCCATATAGACGGCGCTGTCGCCATGCGGATGGTATTTACCGATAACGTCGCCGACGACACGCGCCGACTTGCGAAACGGCTTGTTGTATTCGTAGCCATTCTCGCTCATCGAGAACAGGATGCGCCGATGTACAGGCTTCAGCCCGTCTCGAACATCCGGCAGCGCGCGGCTGACGATCACGCTCATCGCGTAATCGAGATAGCTGTTGCGCATCTCGTCGGTGATATAGATCGGGGCGATGTCGGAGGGCGGAAGCGCGCCGGCTCCGTTGTCGGTCGTATCTGTCACGGGGTGATTCTACGTTGGTTCTTGTTGCTCCCTAGATAGGCGATTCCAGCCGAGAATGCCAATTTTTGCGGGCTTTGCCCTGTGGAGAGTTCGGCTGCTGGCTCAGCTGAGGCGCTACGAGGCGGCAGGTTCGGATTTGCCCGATCTGGCATGAGTTACCTCAGTGGCACCAATGGGCTTTCGGTTCATCTGCCGGAAGCTTGGCACGAAGACCGGCGCCAGCGTGGCGATGAAATAGAGCGCCGCCGACACAAGCAAGCCGACCTGTACATTGGTGTTCTCCACCAGTACGCCAGCATACAGCCCGCCAAACGGCATCAGCGTCCATGCCAGCGCGCCCACCAGAGCGATGACCCGCCCAACCATGGGGCCGGGTATGCGCTCGAACAGTATGGCGCCGATGATCGGGTTGAGAAATCCGGCCGCAAAACCGCTCACGACGAAGACGCAGACGACCACGGGCAGCGGCGCGCTCAGTGCCAGGAGGATGTAAGGGACTGGTCCTGCGCATATGAATCCCACCGTGTAAACGGTCAGCCGTGGCAATCGGCTTCCGAACGCGGCGGCAATTGCGGCCCCGGCAATGGCGCCGCCGGAGAAGGTCGCGAGGAGGATGCCGACCCAGGTCACATCCAGCCCGGATGTCTTGACCCACACAGGCAGCAACACGATCGCATAGGCCTGGTCGAAGAGATTGGTGCAGGCGATCATGATCACCAGACTCATCAGAACGGGATCGCGGCGCAACACACCCCACCCTGCTCCAAAAGACCTAAAATAGCCGCCGCTCTCGGCGAATGTGGTCTCCGTAGCGCGCGAGACGACCGGCATGCCCAAGGCCAGGATGATCCCTGAAAGCGCAAATGCCACGGCATTGACGATCAGTGCAGGACCCGGTCCGATTACGCCGATCAGCGCAGCGCCTGCTGCCGCACCCAGCGTGCCCGCCAGTCGGTCGCTGGCCCCCATGATGCCGGTCACCCGCTCGAGCGGCGCTTCAGACAGCGTTGCAATATTCGGCACCAGCGCCTGCTTGGCCACGTCAGATGGGCCACGCAGGATACCGATCAATACCACGGCGGGCAGCAGAGCCCAAACCGAGAGCCAGCCGAGCCAGAACAGCAGCGGCACAAGTAGCACTGCAAAAGTCGACAGGACATCACACCATACGGCGATCCGCTTGGCACCGATCCGGTCAATCAGCGGCCCAGCAAGCGCCTTGGCCAGTACATAGGGCAGGAGTTCGGCAAACCCCACCAACCCAGTCAACACCGGGCTGCCGGTTAGTGTCAGCACCAGCCAGGGAATGGCAATGGCCGAAAGACGCGTGCCGCCCACCGAGAACACAACAGCGCTGGCCACGGCCACGAGCGGCCCATGCCGACTCATGGCTCGTCCCCATCAGGTGGATGCGGAAAGGCATGCAGCATAACGGTAAAGGGCTCAACGCCGGGATCGTGCGGGCCACCGAGCTTGGGCGCATGTTCCATGGCGTCCGAAATCACCTGGTTGAGCCGTTCAATCAGCATCTCGGCATCGCTTGCGGTGAGCGGGATGATGATGTCGCTCAAGGTAGACGCCTTCCGCCACTCCGCTGAAAGCCCACCATGGCGCGCCAATGCCTTGCGCATCTGCCTGATCTGCCCGTGCAGAGCGGCCTCAGCAAAAGCGATGGCGGCATCGAGTACCTCTTCATCCCCGTGGTCGGAGTGAAAAGTCGTCGCCTCATGAATGGCGCGCCACCAGCGATCCCGCGCATTGCCTCGCGCCTCGTCCTCTTCGATAAAGCCATGCCGCGACAATTGTCTGAGGTGATAGCTCGTCGCCCCCGAATTGAGCCCCAGCCTTGCCGCAAGGCTCGTCGCCGTTGCCGGGCCATCCACCCTCAACATCCCCAGCATCCGCATCCGCAGCGGGTGTGCCAGCGCCCGCAGCGCCATCGCGTCTGGTTCTATGCGACTGACATTTCGCTGTTCGGCCATCTTCGCGCCTCCAATAAGGAGGGGGCTATCATTGCAAACATTTCTTTGCAAACATCTGTTTGCGAATTGCGCATTTCCAACATGGTCAGCCAGCCATGTCTGCAATAAGAGGAGCAGATGGCAGACACCTATCGCGCCTGGCTCCGTGGCGCCACCAAATGGCAGAACATCGCGGTCATCGACCTGCGTTCGCTCGACGGCATCGGCAAGCTGTTGCAGCAGGCCGGCCTCACCACGCATGGCGAGATCGACAAGATGGAAGGCCCTGACCTCCTTAAGCTGGAGGGTATCGGCATCGGGGTGCTGCGTCGGGCACGCGGCATCATCCGCAAGTGCAAGGCTGATGAACGGCGCCGAAAGCCTGAAACGCCCTCGCTCAGGGTGCGTCCGCCGCGCCGCCTGATCTGACCGCGCGAACAGACATCAAGTCATATTGCGGGCGCGTCAAAACTCTCCCGTGCCCGCCTGATGCTTGGAATGCTCTCATTGGCCCATTCGATCAGGTGCCCGAACGGCACGATCAGCGAATGGCCCAGCCCGGTAAGCCGATATTCCACCGATGGCGGCTTGGTGTCGAACACCTGTCGCGCCACCAGCCCGTCGCGTTGCAAGTCGCGCAACGTCTGGGTCAGCATCTTCTGCGAAATGTCCGGAACCTCCCGGTGCAGCTGGTTGAAGCGCTTCGGCCCCGAGGCCAGGGTCATCACCAGCAGCATGCTCCATTTGTCGCCGATCTTGTCGAGCACATTGCGCACCGGGCAGATGCCGGTCTGCTCGGCGGCGCTGGCCGCGTTCCAGCGCTCCACGTAGATCGAAGCCAGATCCCGTTCCGCATCCATGTGCGCTTACCTCCAGGTAATCTAATGCCGAAAAAGTGCCTCCTTTTCAGCGCGTCACAAGCACACTAGTTAGAAGCTCTCTTTTCGATACTTAGTCCCCAACCGCATGCGGCGCAAGGTCTGTACCGACTGACCAGACACCTGGGAGTGCATCATGACTGACTTCACCAATTCCACCCTGCTCGTCACCGGCGCCTCTGGCCATCTCGGCCGCATCGCAGTCGAAGACCTGCTGGCCCGCGGCGCCACAAGGGTGATCGCAGGCACCCGCGACCCTGCCAAACTCTCCGATCTCGCCGCAAAGGGCGTCGAAGTGCGCAAGGTCGACTTCAACGACCCCGCCAGCCTGCCGACTGCCTTTGCCGGTGTGGAGCGCCTGCTGATCATCTCCACGGACGGCATCGGCAGCCGCGTCGCCCAGCAGACCGCCGCAATCAACGCTGCCAAATCCGCCGGCGTCGGCCACGTCGTCTATACCTCGGCACCCGCCGCCCGCCCCAATGCCGATGCCGGCCTCAATCCAGAACACTTCTGGACCGAAGCCGCTCTTGCCGCCTCGGGCCTCGACTTCACCATCCTGCGCAATCACATGTATGCCGAGAACAACCTGATGGACCTGCCCCAGGCCGTCGCCAGCGGCCAGCTCTATGGCCTGATCGGGGATCGCGGCACCAGCTATGTTACCCGCACCGACGCCGCTCGTGCCGCCGCCGGCGCCCTGCTCACCGCCAGCGGAAACTCCATCGAGGACGTCACCGGTCCTGCCCCCGTCACCAATGAGGAGCGCGCGCGCCTTGCCGCCGATATCACCGGCAAGCCCGTGACCCTCAACGCTCTTCCCCCTGCGGCTCTGAAGGCCGGCATGGTCGCGGCCGGCATTCCCGAGGGCTTTGCCGAGGCCCTCCTGGCGTTCCAGCGCGATGCCGTCAGCGGGTATCATGGCGTCGTCACCGACACCGTGGAGCGCTATTCCGGCCGCAAACCCCAGGCCGTGGCCGATTTTCTCGCCGCCAATCGCGCCGTGCTAGTCGGCTGACGATAAGCGGGTCCGTGCCGCCTTGCGGGCCCGCATACACCTTCCCGACGACCAATCCTTGCAAAGCTGGACGCATTCGACACAAACCCGTAGAAAAATCCGCACAATTGCCGCCCAACGGGGGAGTCGGGTTCTGGTGTCTTGGGGTTCTGTTGCTTCGCGATTTGTCGACTGGTTCACCACGCGGCGGTCAATCGGGTTCGGTCTTGAGTATCTTGGCCTGCTGACCCTGCGCCATCCGCGCAGCCTGTCGATTGTGGTCCTGCTCTTCACCATTGTCTGTTTCTGGCAGGTCCCGCGCGCCAATGTGGATGGCGACCTGCTGCGGGTCTATGCCCATTCCGGGCACTATTACGACACCTATGACAATCTCTCGAAGACCTTCGGCACCTTCGAAAACGACATCTATGTGCTGGTCAATTCGCCCAACCTGGTCGACCCCGACGTGCTCGAGGACATCCGCAACCTCGCCTTTGACTTGGAACTCAACGAATACGCCGTGGGCACCATGTCGCCCTTTACTTTGCGCAAGCCCAATGGCAGCGGCGGTTCGGTGCCGGCCGTGCCCGAGGACATGCTGACTGCCGACGACGTCGCCATGGCCCTCTCGGACCTGCAGCAGAACGACCCCATGATGCGCAACCTGATTACTCCGGACTTGACCGGCGTCGTGCTCATCATGTTCCCCAACCAGGAGCTGGTAAACCGCAATGGCGCCAAGGCGATGATCGCCAGTCTGCGCGAAACCTTGTCCTGGTACGAGGGCGGGAGCCTCAACATCGAGTTGACAGGCCCCCCGGTCTGGACCTCTGAAATGCTCAATGCCGCGGTCGATGACCAGATCAAGTTCACCGTCTATGGCTTCGGTCTCGGCGCTTTCATTGCGCTCTTTGCCCTTCGTTCCTTCTGGGGCGCGATCCTCGTCGCAGCCACGCCCTTCGTAGCCGTTGCCTGGTCCATCGGCACGGTATTGCTGCTGTTCGGGTCGTTCTCCTTCCTCACCATCATCGTCACCACGCTGGTGCTGGTCATGGCCTTTGCCGAGTCGATGTTCTTCATCTTCAATTGGCTGGCCTATTGGCGCGACGGCATGGAGCCCAACAAGGCCGTCGATACCACGCTCAAGCTTGTCGGCCCGGCCACGGCGCTAACCACCTTGACCACACTGGTCGCCTTTGCCTCACTCTATGTCTCCCCCGGCCAGGGCGTTCAGGAATTCGCACTGGCTGGAGCGGCAGGCTGCGTCATCATGTTCGTCTGCCTGATGACCGTGATGCCGCTGCTGCTCAAGCTGGCCGTGCGCCTCGGCTTCAAGCTGCCCAAGGCACCCAATTTCGCGCTTAACGCGCCCCTGCCCGCGGCTCTTGGCCTCGCCATGCGCTTCGGCCGCCCGGTCAGTGTGCTGGCCGTGCTGCTCACCATCGTGCTGATCATCCCCTTCTTCCTTATCCAGCCGCGCTTTTCCTTCGAAGACTATATGGCCAAGGATTCCACCGCGCTGACGGCCGCCGAGAGCATCGACGAAGGCGTTGGTGGCGTGGCGCCACTCTACGTGCAGGTCCCGCTCCAGCAGATGGACCCCAATGTCGGCGCCGAGGATTTCGAGACCATCCGCAAGGTGCACGAGATCGTCGAGGCCGAGCTGGGGCAGAACAAGGTCATCTCGGCGGCCAGTCTGACCAATTACACCGAGACCGGCTTCACCCGCGAAGAGGTGTTCAACGCCGTCGGCCCATTCATGCGCAAGCGCTTCATCACCGATGATGGTGGCCAGGCTTTGGTGACCGGCTTCATGCCCACCATTCTCGAGAGCCAGGCGCTCAAGGACATGGTCGCGCGCATTGAAGCGCGCATTGCCGAGGAAGGCATTGCCGGGGCTGAGGTGGGTGGCTTCCGCGTCCTCACCACCTTCGCCACCGACGACATCGTGCGCTCCCTCCAGATTTCCCTGGCCGCCAGCGTGGTGCTCAACCTGTTCCTGATCGGCCTTGCCTTCGGATCGGTCCGAATGGCGCTGATTTCGGCCGTGCCAAACATGTTCCCGATCCTGGGCACCCAGGCCTGGCTCTGGGCCACCGGCGCGGGCCTCCAATTGACCACGGTCATGGCTCTCACCATCGCCTTCGGCATTGCCGTCAACGACACTATCCACATGCTGTCCCACTACATGCATGGCCGACGGGAGGAGCAGCGCAGCCACCTCGATTCGGTGCGCCACACCCTCCATCGCATCGGCGGCGCCATTGTCGCCACTACGGTCATCCTTTGCGCCGGCACCATTATCGTCGCCTTCTCCGAACTGCCCCAGGTCGCCCTGTTCGGGTCGCTCTTCGTGCTGTCGCTGTCGCTGGCGCTGGTGGGCGACCTGTTCATGCTGCCCTCGCTCCTGGTCGCCGCTTCCCGATTCCTCGAAAATCTGACCGCGATAAGGGTGCAGACGGCGGACCATGTCGCCACGCCGGACGATCCGACCGGCATCACCGATACGCGCATCGGCGCGTCCCGGGCGGACTAGTTGTCCCGCTTGCCGCGCCTGGCTGGCAAAAGCTAATGTCGTGCGGTGATTCCGGCCGGACCGCTGGTGCATGATCACTTTCGCGAGAACCGGCCAAGCTATCGGCCGATAACAGCTATTCTTGGCCGGCAAGAACATGCCGGGGGGCTTGTATTGCTTGTTTGGAGGGCATAGCGCCATGATCATTTTCGGACCCCTGACCCGTGCTGCGGCACTGGCAGGTCTCCTGTTTACTGCCGCACTGGGCGCCGCTCCCGTCGCGGCCGCGCCGGCAGATGTTGCGCTGCTCAAGTCCTATATCGGCGATTGGGTCGGTAACGGCGTCCTGATCGGCGCAGATACAGAAACCGTACGCTGTCGCCTGTCGCTCACCCAGGGCAATCAAGACAAGGTGAACTACAATGGCCGCTGCGCCTTTGCCGGCAGCCCTCCGCTTTCGGTGTCTGGCACCATGGCGCATGTCGAAGCCAGCAAGCGCTTTGAGGCAGTCATGGAGTTCAATTCTTTCTCCGGAGTTGCCGTCGGCCAGAAGCGCGGCTCGGGACTTGTCTTCAACCTGCGTGAACGCGACCAGGACGAGGAGGGCAAGGAACTGAGCATCTCGGCTCAGATCCAGCTCAATCAGGGCGCCATCCAGGTCCAGTTCGAACTCGTTTATATTGAATCAGGCGACAGCCTGCGCGCCGAAATCCCGTTTGCGCGCTGAGGCGGCGCTGCTTGTATTGGAGGGCGGCACACATCTGTGCCGCCCTTTTTTTTGTTTGGCCAAACCATCGTGAGAAAACAATGTCTTAAGGAGCCACTGCTACGCTCCGCGCATGTTTGCGCCCTCCCTGCTGACCAGCCGCACGCCGCCGAAAACCGCCCCTGAACGGGCCGGTGGCTTGGCGTCTGGTCGTGCCTTCCTCGATCGCCTGCGCCGCTGCACCGGCATGGCCGGCGCCGGGCTGATCGGGGCCGGTGTGCGCTGGATCGACATTGCCGGCGAAGCGCCGCCAACGGGTGTTGCGCCCGAACTCTTCGGACGCTCGGGCACGATCGCCACCGGAGACGATTCGGGGGCGAGCTTCCTCATGGTCGTGCCGATTCCCTCCATCAATCCAGGCAATCCACACTGGCTGCTGCTGTGGGATCACACCGCGCGGCCTGCCGGCACCGCAAACCTGCTTTTGGCTCAGGTCACCGAACTGGTCGCCCATGCCGCCATGGAGCGTAGGCGCGCAGCGGAAATCCATCGCCGGCATCTGGTCGAGCGCGCTTCGGCCACGGCGCGGATCGGCATCTGGTCGTGCTCCCTGCCCGACGAGACGCTGACCTGGAGCGATGGTATCTACGACCTGTTCGAATTGCCGCGTGGTTCACCCATCGATCGCGCCAGGACCCTGGCCATGTACACCCCTGAATCGGCCGCGAAGATGAACGCGCTGCGGTCCGAGGCCATCGCCACGCTGGGGGATTTCAATTTCGACGCGGAGATCACCACCACCACCGGCAAGCGGCGCTGGATGCGCATCACTGCGACCGTGGACGGCGTGGATGGCCGCGCCCGCCGCATTTTCGGCATGAAGCAGAATATTACCGAGGAAAAGCTGCTTGCCGAGCGTACGCGACGCCTCGCTGAGACCGATTCACTGACCGGCCTCGCCAATCGCAGCCTGTTCCAGGCCCGCCTTGATGACCTGCATGGGGCCATCAATGCCAATCCTGTGGGTACCCTGATCCTTGTCGACCTTGATCGCTTCAAGGCCATCAATGACGAACTGGGGCACGTCTCGGGTGATGACTGCCTGATCGAAGCGGGCCGGCGTCTGTCCGAATGCTGTCCGGCCGGAACTCTGGTCGCCCGCATCGGCGGCGATGAATTCGCCATTCTCACCGACCAGAGCGCGGGCATCGATGACGCGGCACTCTGCGCTCATGTCATCCAGGCCCTCGAAATGCCCTTCACGCTCGCCGGTCAGACCCGAACGATCGGTGCATCCATTGGCATGGCCCGACGTGGCGAACACAATGCCGACACCCTCTATCGCAACGCCGACACGGCGCTCTACCAGGCCAAGTCCGACGGACGCGGCACCTGGCGCCAATACGCCGCCTGATCTCTTATAGTTCCGCTCACAAACAGCAAGGACGGCCCTAAGCCGCCCTTGCACCACCCTGATCAGAACGGGATATCGTCATCCATGCCGCCCGGCTCGAAGGCCGGGGCATTGGCCGAGGGACGCCGACCGCCGCCGCCACCCGAATTGTCGCGCACGCCACGGAAGCCGCCATTATCGCCGCCGCCGTAACCGCCGCTGTCGCCGGCGCCCTCGCCACGGCCGTCAAGCAGCACCATGGACGAGTTGAAGTTCTGCAGCACCACCTCGGTGGAATATTTGTCGGCGCCACTCTGGTCCTGCCATTTGCGGGTCTGCAACTGGCCCTCGAGATAGACCTTGGAGCCCTTCCGCAGATATTGCTCGGCCACGCGCGCCAGGCCTTCCGAAAAAATCACCACGCGGTGCCATTCGGTCTTTTCGCGCTGCTCGCCGCTATTGCGGTCTTTCCAGCGCTCCGATGTCGCCACGCTCAGATTGACCACCTTGCCGCCGCTGGGCAGATTCCGCACTTCCGGGTCATTGCCCAGATTGCCGACCAGAATAACCTTGTTCACGCTGCCAGCCATGGCGCATATCCTTCCAATTCAGTCCCGGTCTGTCCGGTCACGGGACGCTTTCTCTCTTGGGTCATGTCTGCCGCCCGGCACGCAGCCTTGGACCCTGTTGCCGCACAATAGACTTTTCCGCAGTCCATACACGTCACAATTGCGGTTCTACACAACTGCCGCACGCACTGTCCGCTCCGCCCCCGCTATGTATGTTCTGCATATGTTCTATTTTTCTTCGCAGAGTCAATGCCCTCCTGACATAGCCTGTCAGGAGCCTTCCCCGACTGCTCGCGCGAGACTTGATCGACTCCCTGCGTTCCCATTATGTTCGCAGCCAGCAAAGGTCTATGTTCTAGACCCGATCACGTATTTGGAATTGGCATCATGCGGCAAGGCCGCTTGCGCCGCAGCGCGCGCCGCCCTATTTCTGGGCTCTCGCCGCAACCTTGACGTCATTTCGGGCGCTGTACCCACAGCGCCACTCGCAGCATGGACGACCACATGAGCCACCCCAGCCTTAATCGCGAAATCGTTGTCCGTGGCGCCCGCGAGCACAATCTCAAGGGCATCGACGTCAGGCTGCCGCGCGACAGCCTGATCGTCATGACCGGTCTTTCCGGCTCGGGAAAATCATCTCTGGCCTTCGACACCATCTATGCCGAGGGGCAGCGGCGCTATGTGGAGTCCCTTTCCGCTTATGCGCGCCAGTTCCTGGAAATGATGCAGAAGCCCGATGTCGAGCACATCGAAGGCCTCTCGCCCGCCATTTCCATCGAGCAGAAGACCACCAGCCGCAATCCGCGTTCCACCGTCGGCACCGTCACCGAGATCTACGACTATCTGCGCCTGCTCTATGCCCGCGTCGGCGTCCCCTATTCACCCACAACGGGCCTGCCCATCGAGAGCCAGACCGTGTCCCAGATGGTCGACCGCACCCTGGAACTGCCAGAAGGCACCCGCCTCTACCTCCTCGCCCCCATCGCGCGCGGCCGCAAGGGCGAGTTCAAGAAGGAACTGGCGGACCTGATGCGCAAGGGCTTCCAGCGCGTCAAGATCGATGGCGAATATCATGAGATCGAGGATGCTCCGGCACTTGACAAGAAGTTCAAGCACGACATTGAGGTCGTGGTCGATCGCCTTGTCGTTTCTAAGGATATTTCCGGACGTCTGGCCGAAAGTTTCGAGACGGCACTGAAGCTGGCAGAGGGCATCGCCCTGATCGAATTTGCCGACGAGAAAAACGAGGATGGCAGCCCGCGTCAGGTCACCTTTTCGGAAAAATTCGCCTGCCCGGTGTCCGGCTTTACCATTGCCGAGATTGAGCCGCGCCTGTTCTCGTTCAACAATCCCTTCGGCGCCTGCCCGGTCTGCGATGGCCTGGGCACCGAACAGAAGATCGATCCCGACCAGATCGTGCCCGACCAGACCCTGTCGCTGCGCGATGGCGCTATCCTGCCCTGGTCCAAGACCAGCGCGCCCTATTATCAACAGACCTTGCAGGCCGTGGTGAAGTATTTCGGCGCCTCCACCGGTACCGCCTGGAACGAACTGCCCTTCGACGTGCAGCATGCGGTGCTCTACGGCACCGACAAGACCAAGATCGACTTCGTCTATGACGATGGCCTGCGCCAGTACAAGACCTCGAAAGTCTTCGAGGGCGTCATCGGCAATCTCGAGCGCCGCTACCGGGAAACCGAAAGCGCCGGCATGCGCGAGGAAATCGAGAAATACATGTCGGCCAAGCCCTGCGTGGCTTGCGGCGGTTATCGCCTCAAGCCCGAAGCCCTGGCCGTCAAGATCGACGGCCTGCATGTGGGCAAGGTCAGCGAGATGTCCATCCGCAATGCCAGCCAGTGGTTCATCGACCTCTCCGACAAGCTCACCCCCACCCAGAGCCAGATCGGCGAGCGCATCCTCAAGGAAATCCGCGAGCGCCTGAAATTCCTGCTCGATGTGGGTCTTGAATATCTGTCCATGTCGCGCAATTCCGGCACCCTGTCGGGTGGCGAAAGTCAGCGCATCCGTCTGGCCAGCCAGATCGGCTCGGGCCTCACCGGCGTGCTTTACGTGCTCGACGAGCCCTCAATCGGCCTGCACCAGCGTGACAATGCGCGCTTGCTTGAAACCCTGCAGCGCCTGCGCGACCTCGGTAATACCGTGATCGTCGTCGAGCATGACGAGGATGCCATCCTCACCGCCGACTACGTCCTGGATATCGGCCCCGGCGCCGGCGTCAATGGCGGCAATATCGTCGCCGAAGGCTCGCCCCAGGACATTCTCAACCACCCCGACAGCCTCACCGGCAAATATCTCTCCGGCCGCATGGGCATTCCGGTGCCCACCGAACGCCGCGAAGGCAAGAAGGGCAAGGCTCTCTCGATCAGGGGCGCCACCGGCAACAATTTGAAGAACGTCTCGGTCGATGTGCCGCTCGGCATGTTCGTCGCCATCACCGGCGTCTCCGGCGGCGGCAAGTCGACCCTGATGATCGACACCATGTACCAGGCCATCGCCCGGCGGCTGAACGGCGCCCGCGTGGTCCCTGCCCCGCATGAAAGCCTCACCGGCCTCGAATTCCTCGACAAGGTCATCGACATCGACCAGTCGCCGATCGGCCGCACCCCGCGCTCCAATCCTGCCACTTATACCGGCGCCTTCACGCCGCTGCGCGAATGGTTTGCAGGCCTTCCCGAGGCCAAGACCCGCGGCTATGGCCCGGGCCGCTTCAGCTTCAACGTCAAGGGTGGCCGCTGCGAGAAATGCGAGGGCGACGGCGTCCTAAAGATCGAGATGCACTTCCTGCCCGACGTCTACGTCACCTGCGATGTCTGCAAGGGCAAGCGCTATAATCGCGAGACGCTGGAAGTCCAGTTCAAGGGCAAGTCGATCTCCGACATTCTCGACATGACCATCGATGAGGGCGTCGAGTTCTTCTCCGCCGTCCCGGTCATCCGCGACAAGTTTGCCACGCTCCAGCGAGTCGGCCTCGGCTATGTGAAAATCGGCCAGCCGGCGACCACCCTCTCCGGCGGCGAGGCGCAGCGCGTCAAGCTTTCGAAGGAACTCTCCAAGCGCGCCACCGGCCGCACACTCTACATGCTCGACGAGCCCACCACGGGCCTGCACTTCCACGACGTCGCCAAGCTGCTCGAAGTGCTGCACGAACTGGTCGAGGGCGGCAATACGGTCGTGGTCATCGAGCACAATCTCGAGGTCATCAAGACCGCCGACTGGATCATCGATCTGGGCCCCGAGGGCGGCGATGGCGGCGGCGAGATCGTGGCCGTCGGCACGCCCGAAGAGGTCGCGGAGAACACGCGCTCCCATACCGGCGTCTATCTCAAGGAAGTCATGGACCGCAGGCCGCATTTCGTGACCAAGGCGGCGGAGTAGGTCCGCTCCCGTCACCTACCCGATCGTCACCCTCGGGCTTGACCCGAGGGGTCTATACTTCGACATAGCTCCGGAAAGTGTAGTGCCCTCGGGTCAAGCCCGAGGGTGACGCGCGGTTCCATATGGCGGCAAAGCGCAACCCGCTCCCTAGATCAACCCCATCCGCGCCAGTTCCGCCGCAATCTCTGCCGAATTGTCATTGCCACCGGCCTCCATGTCCGGCGGTGCATCCTCGGGTCGTAAATACCGCCAGCCCTGGAAGGGTCGTTTGGGATAGGGCACGGTGCGCACAATTTCCGGCGCCATGATGATGTCGCAATAATCCTTGCCCTCGGGATCGGTATATTGCGCCAGCCGCAGAATGCGCTGCCGGCAGCAGATCGTGCCCGACATGACCCAGTAGATCGACCCCTGCCCCTCCATCTCGTCGCCGCGCCTGGGCATCATGCGGGTGCGGTGCACATGCACGTCCTCGCCATAATCGGCGCCCCACCAATGGGCGCGTTCGTCCCGATAGCTTTCCAGTTCCTCCACGCTGGCGACGCCAACGCAGAGCTTGACCATATGAATCATGCCAGCATCCCCGGCGCCACCCGCCCCTGAATGACATCGATCTCGTCATCGTCCACGATCCACGGCTCCTGCAGAGCCATACCCAGCCAGTCCTGGAAGGCCGGCAGCGCATAGATCGCCTCGACATAGCGCTGCGCCACGTCCGACACCGGCAGCTCATAAGTCCGCAGCCGCGTCGCCAGCGGCGCAAACATCGCATCGGCCGCTGTGAACGCTCCGAACAGATACGGTCCGCCCGAGCGCGCCAGCAGGTCGCCCCAAAGCGTCTCCACCCGGTGCAGGTCCTTGCGCACCGCATCGAGATCGACCTTATTGGGATGGCTCGCCCGCAGGTTCATCGGCGCATGATTACGCAGGCCGGAAAACCCGGCATGCATTTCGGCGGCAGCGGCGCGCGCCAGTGCCCGTTCGCTGCGGTCCACGGGCCAGATCGGCTTGTCCGGAAAGCAGTCAGCAACATATTCGATGATGGCGATGGTCTCGGGAACCACCAGGTCCCCGTGGATCAGCACCGGCACCTTGCCGGTGGGCGAGCGCGCCGCCAGCCTCTCACGCCATCCGGTTCCCGAGAGCTGCAGCACTTCATCCTCGAAAGGGATATCGAAATGCCGCAGCACCAGCCAGGGCCGCAGCGACCACGTCGAATAATTGCGATTCCCGATCAGGAGCTTCATGGACTTTCCTCATCAAAAATGGAGGGCGCCCAGTGGCCGGGCGCCCTCCGCTTGAACCATTCTGTAGTGAATAACTCCAGCGCCTTTCTAGACGCTAGCAACTACGGAGAAAACCAGCCCCATCGATACGAGGCATACCAGCGCCCAGCTCATCGTCTGCCAGACATTAGCCTTGGTTTGACTGCGCATAGATCGCTCCTTGTCAGTCGTCCACGCCGACCCCAGGGGTCTGCTGCCCGGGAAAAGAAGGTGTCCCCCAATTCCCTGGCGGCAGCGCGTCCAGAAGACACCCTGCGGCCGGTAATGAATCGTTAGCCGCCTCGCAGGTGGGAAGCAAGCGACCAAACTGCAACACTCCACAGCCACAATTTTGCGGAAGAACGCCTCAGAACAGCCCGAACCACAGCCCGGCAATACCCAAAAAGGCAAAGAAGCCAATCACATCGGTCACCGTGGTCACGAACACCGCAGAGGCAATCGCCGGATCCGCCTTGAGCCGTTCGAGCGTCAGGGGAATAAGAATTCCGAATGTTCCGGCCACGATCATGTTGATGACCATGGCGAGCCCGATGACGATCCCGAGCTGCACATCGCCATAGCGCACCGCCGTCACAATGCCGATCAGGATGGCGAAAATCACGCCATTGACCACGCCCACCACCATCTCGCGGCGGATCAGCCGGCGCACACGCCCACCATCCAGCTCGCGCATCGACAGCGCCCGCACGGTAACCGTCATGGTCTGCGCCCCTGCATTGCCGCCCATGGAGGCAACGATCGGCATCAGCACCGCCAGCGCCACCATCTGCTCGATTGTCCCGTTGAACAGGCCGATGACGAAACTGACCATGACAGCGGTGAACAGGTTGATCACCAGCCAGGGCACGCGGCTTTTGACCGTATCCAGCGTGCTGTCGGACACATCTTCGTCGCCCACGCCGGCCAGCAGCTTGATGTCCTCATCGGCTTCCTCGTGGATCACGTCCACGATATCGTCGATGGTCAGCACACCGACCAGCCGCCCGCTTTCATCCACCACGCCGACCTCGACCAGGTCATAGCGCTCGAAAAAACGCGCGGCTTCTTCCTGGTCGTCCTCGGCTTTCACCAGCACGAAATTGGTGTTCATGATTGCGTCGATCTTGACCGCGCGCTGGCTGCGCAGGAACTTGTCCAGCGGCAGCGTACCCAGCACCGTATAGCCGGCATCTACCACATAGAGCTGGTAGAACTCGTCGGGTAGGTCCTTCTCGGTACGTAGATAGTCGATCACCTGCCCCACCGTCCAGAACGGGGGAATGGCAATGAAATCGGTCTGCATCCGCCGTCCGGCGGACTCGTCGGGGAAATCGAGACTCCGCTTCAGCGCCAGCCGCTCGAAAGTCGGCAGCGCCGAGAGGATTTCGTCGCGATCCTCCTGCTCCAGGTGCTCGAGCAGATAGACCGCGTCGTCATTGTCCAGCTCGGCCACGCCCCGGGCGATTTCCGCATTGGGCAGGGCATCCATGATGTCGAGGCGGATGCTTTCATCCACCTCGGTGAGGGCGGAAAAGTCGAACCGGTGCCCCAGCATGCGCACCAGCGCCACGCGATCCTCGTGCACCAACTGCTCGAGGACGTCGCCCACATCGGAAATGTGCAATGGCTCCATGACCAGGGCGATGTCTTCCACCCGCGAAGCATCGAGAAAGGCGCGCAGCCGCTCCAGCCAGAGCGCACTGATCCGGCCGTCCGCGTCGCGGAACACATCAATGTCATTCCCGGTCTCGAGGCCAGGCGCCATGTCAAAATCGTCGCTCATTGGGAGCCCTTTGCGTGTCCCGGGGGTTTCAGGGGCATCACAAGCCATAGCCAATCACTCCACCTTGCGCCAGAGTGGTGGAGACGCTTTTTCGTCAATACAGGAGGTCGCACGCAAATGTCTGATGCCAAGGACCTCGAACCCGGCTTCGCCCGGATTGTCCGCCTGCTGTCGGATCGACGCCTGCCCGGCATTACGCGCGGTTCGCGCGACGGCGCGCCGGCGCTTCTGGTGGCCGATCGCGCCCTTGCCACCATGCTCGAACCCAACACGGTGATCCTGGCCTGCCCCAGCGATCAGAAAGTGCTGTTGATGGACATTTCGCCCGATCTCTATTTCGAGACCGAGCCTTTCGTGGGCAAGAATGATGTCCTCGTTCGCCTCGACCGCATCAAAGACGACGAACTGTCCCTACGCCTCCACGATGCGTGGGAATATCTGGCGCCCGACAAGCTGCGCCAATACGTGGATTAGAAGCACGTCACATTTGCGACTTGCCCCACACGCTCCGCGCCGCCATCGCGAAGGCTTGCCGCATGCGAAATCTGCCGCCATCGTGTCGAAGGGCCTGCGGTCGGATCGTCGCCAGGGCGACATGATCCCAAAAGGAATGCCTGACATGACCAAGACCACGACGCTCACCTGCGCCTGCGGCCAGTTTCATCTCGAAGTGATCGGCGATCCGTTCATCACCGCCGAATGCCATTGCAATTCCTGCCGCAGCGCTTCCCAGCGCCTCGCCACCCTGCCCCCTTCCTTACCGCTGACCGGCCCCAGCGGCGGCGTACCCTACATTCTTTATCGCAAGGACCGCGTCCGCTTCCCCGATGGCACGGCGAACCTGGCCGAGTTTCGCCTTAGCGGTTCCGCGCCCACCCGCCGCGTCCTCACCACCTGCTGCCACACCCCGGTCTTTACGGAATTCGAAGCCGCCCACTGGCTCAGCCTCTTCGCCGGCCTCTGGCCCGAAGACCAGCGCCCCGCCATGCAGATTCGCACCCAGACCGGCGATGTCCCAGAAGGCGTGACACTCGACGACAGCCTCCCCGCCGGCGGCATGGTCACGGCTGGCTTTTATGCCAAACTGCTCGGCGCCTGGATCGCCATGGGATTTAGGGTGCCGAAGGTGGAGGTCAACAAGAAGCTCCGCGTCTAGCCGCGAGCTTTGTCACCCGGGCAATCTACTCTGTGCGAACACTGTGAGGATCAGGCCAAATGGGAAGGCAATGGCTAGAGTTATGAAGTGCTCCTTGAGCATCTGATTGCCCGAGCTGGTTTTGTCCCTGAAGTCGTCGCTGAGTGGCTCCTGTGGCATCTTCCAGCGCATGAGCAAGTAGCTGTAGCCCAGACCCAGCGCGACAAGCACCAATAAGGCAAGATTGGTCGGTATCGGAAAGATCTGCCACGCCAACGTGCCGAGGCCCCATAGCAACCAGACCACAAACAGTCCGCGACGTACGGCCGACCGCCATATTGAAGATTGCATTGCCTTCACCCGTTTGAGGAAGGAAATATGGAGCGGTCCGGCTTAACGGCCGGATAACCGGCCTGATTCACTTGCGCCAAACAACAAAAAAGCCGCCCTGCGGCAGCTTCTTGTTTTTCACCGAAGTGACTGGTGCGGTCGAGAAGACTCGAACTTCCACATCTTGCGATACAGCGACCTCAACGCTGCGCGTCTACCAATTCCGCCACGACCGCACGAGTGTGGTAGAAGCTTTGGCGCCAAAGGCCCCGAAGCGAGTGGGGGTTTAGCAAAGCTCCGTCATAACCTCAAGCGGATAATCGGAGATTTCAGATTGGTTGTGGAGAGAGGACTTCATCCCCTGCCCCCGGCGTCACGGTTTCACCCGAAGCGCAGCACCTTTTCGGTCACCAGCACCCGCAAATGCCCTTCTTCGACATTGACCTCGCCCCTGGCGATCAGCGTGCGATTGGCATAGATGCGCAGCGGGTCGTGCTCGTTCGCGTCCAGTTCGATCACCGCGCCGCGGCCCATGCGCAACATGTGATGAATCGGCACAGTGGTCGCACCCAACTCAACCGTGATATCCACTTCAATATTGTCGAGCGTGTTCATAGATAACAAAGGTCCTGGGTCCGGCGTCGCGCGCCATGGATTCGCTGATCATCAAACTCGACCCGAGCCGGTTATGGAAGTGTTAACGAACCAAAACGAAACGTGCCAAAGCGGTGCAAAATTACACCGGACGGACGACCGTGCCGTCGAGTGGCGCATTTTCGACGCCCCGCTCGACTATGCTGCTGCCCTGGCCGTGATGGATCAGCGCGTCGCCGCCATCGCCGCCGGCGAGAGGCCTGAAGCCGTTTGGCTGCTCGAACACCCCCCGCTCTACACCTCCGGCACGTCCGCCCGCCCCGAAGACCTGCTCAATCCGCGTTTTCCGGTCTATCCGGCCGGCCGCGGCGGCCAATTCACCTATCATGGCCCCGGCCAGCGGGTGGCCTATGTCATGCTCGACCTCACAAGGCGCGGCCGCGATATCCGCTGCCTGGTGCAGGGTCTTGAACAATGGGTCATCGATACCCTGGCCGCCCACAACATCACCGGAGAACGCCGCGAGGGCCGCGTCGGCGTCTGGGTCCCGCGCCCTGAAAAGGGCATTGCCCGCGAGGACAAGATCGCCGCCATTGGCGTGCGTGTGCGCAAATGGATCACCTTCCACGGCATTTCGCTCAATGTGGCCCCCGATCTCAGCCACTATGACGGCATCGTCCCCTGCGGCATCACCGACCAGGGCGTCACCTCGTTCGAAGATCTGGGCCTGCTGCTGACCCTGCCGGAAGTCGATTCGGTGCTGCGCCGGCGTTTCGAAGCTATTTTCGGCCCCACCAACCTTGCTATCCCGGCCTCAGCCGATCAATTTGCATCCTAGCCAAACGGATTCGAGGAGCCCGCCATGACCCTGGACGATCTCAAGCGCCTGCTGACCCGCCAGACCCTGTTTCGCCTCGACTCCATCTTGTCGCCGAAGCTGGTCCCCATTTTCTACGCTCTGGGTCTGGCCGCGATCCTGCTCTGGGCCATCAGCCACTTCTTCTTCCGCTTCGGCACCGGCTTTGGTGACGGTCTCTGGGGCCTGCTCGAAATCGTGGTTTTCGGCCTCCTCGCCTTTGTCGGCCTGCGCATCGGCTGCGAGGCACTGCTGGTCTGGTTCCGGAGCCATGAGAGCACCGGCGACAGCGTGCAGCGCTCGCGTTATTCGGCGTCCCTCCTCGATGAAGTTCGCGACGCGATCCGCGACCTGGCCGAGGAAGGTGAAGAACGCGACTTCGCCGAGGCCGACGAATACATCACCCCGGCCACCGAGCCCGTGCCCTACGCAGCATCGGCGCAGTCGGAACCGGCTGCACCAGCATCAGTGGCTGCTCGCGAACCGGCGACCAAGCCGGGGGACACTCACAAGCCGCCCAGGCGCACCGCCAAGCGAACGCCTCCCAAATCGGTAACCTGAAACGAACCAAGGCCGCCCACGAGGCGGCCTTTCCGTTCCCGGGCGACAAAATCTGCCCCCGGCGTCCCACTCAGGTCAGGTCTGCCCCGCCCCTACCGAAGGGCAGTCACATTGCGTAACCGACCAAGTTTCTGTATGACGCGCGCAATCACTCCCACATCGGAACCCACGCTCACATGAGCCAAGCGCCAAAAATTGGCCTCGTCAGCCTCGGCTGCCCCAAGGCCCTCGTCGATAGCGAGCGCATCATGACCACCCTGCGCGCGCAGGGCTATTCGTTTAGCCGCGACTATGCCGGGGCCGATGTCGTTCTGGTCAATACCTGCGGATTTCTCGATAGCGCCAAGCAGGAAAGCCTTGAGGCCATTGGCGAAGCGCTCAATGAGAACGGTCGCGTTATCGTTACCGGTTGCCTCGGCATCGAGGAAGGCCTGATCCGCGAGACTCATCCCAGCGTTCTCGCCATCACCGGCCCGCATCAATATGAAAGCGTGGTCTCGGCTGTGCATCAGCACCTGCCGCCCGTGCCCAACCGCTTTGTCGATCTTGTGCCTGAAAGCGGGCTCAAGCTTACGCCGCGCCACTACGCCTATCTCAAGATTTCTGAAGGCTGCAACAATCGCTGCTCCTTCTGCATCATCCCCCAGATCCGCGGTGACCTTGCGTCGCGTCCGGCAGCCGGCATCCTCGGAGAGGCCGAGGGCCTCATCCGCTCCGGCGTCAAGGAACTGCTGGTCATCTCGCAGGATACCAGCGCCTACGGGCTCGACATCAAATACGCAACCAGCAAGTACCGTGGCCGCGAGGTCAAGGCCAAGTTCTACGATCTGGCCAAGGAGCTGGGTGAACTGGGCGCCTGGGTGCGCCTGCACTATGTCTATCCCTATCCCCATGTCGATCCGGTCATGGAACTGATGGCTGAAGGCCTCGTCCTGCCCTATCTCGACATTCCCTTCCAGCACGCGTCCCCGAATGTGCTCAAGGCCATGCGCCGTCCTGCCCATCAGGAAAAGACACTCAACCGCATTCTCGACTGGAAGCGCCAGGTCCCCGACCTCACCGTGCGCTCCAATTTCATCGTCGGCTTCCCTGGCGAGACGGACGAGGATTTCGACATGCTGCTCGATTTCATCGAGGAAGCCGAGATCGACCGCGCCGGCTGCTTCAAATATGAGCCCGTCACCGGCGCCACTGCCAACGAACTCGACGGCATCGTCCCCGACGAGGTCAAGGAAGAACGCTTTGCCCAATTGATGGAAGTGGCCCAGAACGTCTCCTTCCAGCAGTTGCAGAAGAAGGTCGGCCGCACCATCGACGTCATCGTCGATGACGTGCGCCCCGAGGAAAACCGCGTAATCGCCCGCTCCAAATGGGACGCCCCGGAAATCGACGGCCAGGTCATCGTCAACAATGCCACCGGCATCAAGATCGGCGACATTGTTTCAGTCAAGGTCACCGACAACGACGAATACGACCTCTTCGCCGAGCCTGCGGCTACCTGAATCCGAATTGTTACCAAGTCGTGAACGGCGCAGGCGGAACGGCCTGCACCCGTCTCTCGTTGGCTGGTCAACATAGAGGTGCGACATGGAACGGTTTTTCTTCAATCATCGGGACGCTTCGGGCGAACTGCAAATGGATATCGACGGGCTGATCCTGCCCTCTCTCAATCTGGCGCTTGAGGAGGCGAGTTTCGCCGCCCGCGCAGTCCTGGCCTTCGCCGATGAGCCTTCGCAGGGTTGCTTTGAGATCGAGGACTCGGGTCGTCAGCTGAAGGCTCGCCTGCCTTATGCCTCGACCGGCGACGAAGCGGCAGCCTGAAGCTCTACCGCGAGAACGCCTCGAACGGGTTGTCCTGCGTCAGCCGCCTAATGGTCTCCTCGCTCACCCCTTCCGCCCGCAACTGTGGCAGGAAGCGTCCCACCAGGTGCGTATATGGGCGCGGCGTGCCCCCGCCAGGCTGTGCCGGATCATACCAGCCCAGGTCATGGCTGAGCAGCATTTGCCGTTCCAGGCCCGCCTCCAGCGCCCGCATGACCAGCGCCACCACGTCGTCGTCGGGATCGCGCCCGATATGGTCAAACTCGATCCACGCACCGCGCGCGGCCACTGCGCGATTGAGCTCGAAATCCGGCTCGGCCTGGGTATGGATCGAGATGAAGCGGTCCGCTGATCCACCCTCGGCTTCGATGATATCGAGCTGGTCCATCACCACCCTGCCCTTAATCGTGTGCGAACCGATAATCGCGCCTGTCTGCGCTGAGGCCCGTGCCGCCGCCCGCAGGATTTTCGTCTCCATCGGGGTGATGCCGTCATCCCCGGCGCTCACCTTGATCCAAGCTGCCACGACGCCGGTGTCGTCCACGCCCTCTCTCAGGTGCCCCAGCATCCAGCGTTCAAGCTCGGCTTCGCTCGCCTCCGCGACCCAGTCGGGAATCCAGGGTTCACGGTAATTGCCCGTGGGCACGACGATGGGAAAGCCCGTCGCCTGCGAGACGGCCAGGTCGATATCGACCCGGAGACCCACCCCACCGGTGGAGCATTCGACCAGCGCCGTCACCCCCTGGGCCTTGATCGCCTCGATCTGGGGCGCCATCAGTCGCACCACATCGTCGGGGTCCGCCTCCGCGTAACCGGGCTGGTCGGGAGTCCGCAGGTCGACAAACACATGCTCATGGGGAAGAATCAGCCCTAGCTGATGCCGCTCGAACGGCCCCAAAGTCGTCATCAATCGCTTCATGCGTTCCTCCCTGTCCCGATCTTTTTGCACAGCCCTCTCGCAGGCGGAACTAGCCATGGGCTTTATTCTGCCCCAGGTGCGACTATTGTGGCCCGGCCGCGTTGTGCAGGTCCACAGTAACGGAGCAGCCTATGACGACCCCGCAAGTGCTCGCTTTCCTGATCATTGCGGGGATGATGATTGCCTTCATAATGGGCCGCTGGCGCTACGATCTGGTGGCCGTTTGCGCCTTGCTGGCGGCCCTCGTGGTCGGTGTTGTTCCTGCCGAACAGGCCTTTACCGGCTTTTCCAACGACATTGTCATCATAGTTGGCTCTGCCCTGGTGGTCAGCGCTGCTGTGGCCCGTTCCGGCATCATGGAAGTGGCCATTCGTCGCTATCTGCCGCGGATGAATGCGCCGCGCATGCAATTGATCGTGCTGGTCGTCATCGTCACCGTGCTTTCCGCCTTCGTCAAGAATATCGGCGCGCTGGCGATCATGATGCCCATCGCCTTTCAGATGGCGCGCCGCTCCAATGTATCGCCCTCCATGTTCCTCATGCCCATGGCCTTCGGTTCGCTCCTGGGCGGCCTGATGACCCAGATCGGCACCTCGCCAAACATCATCGTGTCCGGCGTGCGCCAGGAATTGACCGGCACCGCCTTCACCATGTTCGATTTTACCGCCGTGGGCGCCATCCTGGCGGCTGTCGGCATCGTTTTCCTGGCTCTCTTCTACTGGCTCCTCCCCGAGCGCCGCCGTGAGGAGAGCGGCATGGAAAAGGCCATCGAGATCAAGAACTACACCACCGAGGCCCATGTCACAGCCGATAGCACTGCCATCGGCAAAACCGTGGGGGAACTGCAATCAGCCGCCGATGGCGCCGCTATGGTCACCGGCATTGTCAGCGCCTCGGGCCGCCGCCGCACGCCGCTGCCCGACGCCACGCTGAAGGCCGGGGACATCCTCCTCATCGAAGGCGATCCGGAGGCTCTCGACAAGATGGTCAGCCAGACCGGCCTGTCCTTCGAGGAACGCCGCGGCAATGCCTCGCGCGACAGCGGCAATGTTGGCGTCATCGAGGCCATTATCGGCGAAAGTTCGGGCCTGATCGGCGCTAGCGCCCAGGAACTGACCCTGTTCGACCGCACCGGCCTCAACCTCCTCGCCATTTCCCGGCGCGACCAGCGCTTCGTCAAGCGCCTCGGCGAAATCCGCTTCCAGAACGGCGATGTGATTCTGCTCCAGGGTCACCTCAAGCGCATTCCCGACCTGTTGCGCGAGTGGGACATTCTCCCGCTGGTCGAACGTGGCCTCAGGATCGGCAGCGTGCGCAAAGGCCTGCTCCCGCTCGGCATTCTGCTCGCCGCCATGGCCGCCACGGCCCTTGGCGTCGTGCCTGTGGCACCCGCCTTCTTTGCCGCTGCCGGACTGATGATCCTCACCGGCGCCCTGCCGCTGCGCGACGTCTACAATCAAATCGATGGCCCAATCCTGGTCATGCTCGCCTGCCTGATCCCGGTCTCGGAGAGCCTGCAGTCGACAGGCGGCACCGATCTGGTCGCCACTTTTCTCACCGCCACCGCCGTAACCCTGCCCGGCTGGGGCGCCCTGGCCCTGATCATGGTCGCCGCCATGGCGGTGACCCCCTTCCTCAACAATGCCGCCACCGTGCTGGTTATGGCCCCCATTGCCGCCGCCTTCGCCACGGGCCTGGGCTATAGTCCCGAGGCCTTTCTCATGGCCGTGGCCATCGGCGCCGGCTGCGATTTCCTCACCCCCATCGGCCACCAGTGCAACACCCTCGTCATGGCCCCGGGCGGCTATCGCTTCGGCGATTACTGGCGTCTCGGATTGCCGCTCTCCATCCTCGTGGTCCTCATCGGCGTCCCCGCCTTGATGGTGGTATGGCCATTCTGACCCCATAATTCGAACGCTTCTTGCCTTTTCCGTCCACTGTGCCACCCTCACCCTGTCGAAAGACTCAGCGAGGAGGATGCAAATGGGTTTTGACGGAGTGGGGTGGCTCGCAGCCATCATTATTGGCGGACTGGCCGGATGGCTGGCCAGCCGTTTCATGAACTCAGGAGGCGGCGTTCTGATGAACGTCATCTTGGGTATCGTCGGCGCCATACTGGCCAGCTTCCTGCTGGGCCTGCTCGGCGTTTCGTTTGGAGGCTGGATCGGCTATCTGGTCGCCGGATTCATCGGCGCCTGCATCATCATCGTTATTGCGCGAGCCGTGCGCAAATAGATTTCCGGCCGGGCGCTCTGGTGCCCGGCCGATCCTGCCGAAAGGAATTGGCGCGGAAAGCGCTCCCGGCGAAACGTCATTGCCGCCGCACCCCGGCCGGTAAATTACTCATCCCAAGCAGGCATTTAGCCCTTTACGGCGCAGGCTTCGCCGTCGCATCACCATCGTCAACTCGACCTGACCGATGGATTTTGCGTCATCATGAACAAGCTGCTCGTCTCCGCTGCTGCCGCCCTGGCCCTCGCCGCCACGCCGGCTATGGCCCAGCCCACCGACCTCCTCAACGCCTCCTATGACATTGCCCGTGAGCTGTTCGATGAGGAGAATGCGGCCTTCATCCCCGCCTATGAAGCCGCTAATGGCGTTACGGTGACGATCAACCAGTCCCACGCCGGCACCTCCACCCAGGCCCGCGCCATTCTCGAAGGCCTGCCGGCCGACGTCGTGACCTTCAACCAGGTGACCGACATCGAGAAACTCGTTGAAGGCGGCTTTGTCTCTGCCGACTGGCAGAACGAGTTCGCCAACTCCGCCTCGCCCTTCTATTCGCTGCCCGCCTTCCTCGTCCGCGCTGGCAACCCGAAGAACATCGCCGACTGGAGCGATCTGGCCCGCGACGATGTCCAGGTGATCTTCCCCAACCCCAAGACCTCGGGCAATGCCCGCTACACCTATCTGGCCGCCCGTGCCTGGGCTAATGAGGAATTCGGCGGCGATCAGGACAAGGTCGCCGAATACCTCACCAAGGTCTTCCTCAACGTGCCCGTGTTCGAAACGGGCGGTCGTGGCGCCACCACCGCCTTTGCCGAGCGTGGCCTGGGCGATGTTCTGATCACCTTCGAGGCCGAAGTGCTGAGCGCTGTCACCCTGCTGGGCGCCGATAAATACGAAGCCGTCGTCCCCTCGGTCAGCCTCCTGGCCGAGTTCCCGGTAGCCATCGTCGACAAGGTTGTGGATGCCCGCGGCAGCCGCGATCTGGCCAAGGCCTATCTCGACTTCCTCTATTCCGATGAAGGCCAGCGCGTCGCCGCCGGTCGCAATCACCGCGTCAACAACGAGACCGTCGCCGCTGAATTTGCCGACCGCTTCCCCGATGTCCGCCTGGTCAATGTCGATGAAGCTTTCGGTGGCTGGGCAAAGGTCTCCGAAGAGCACTTCGCCGAAGGCGGCCTGCTCGACCAGGTTTTCGTGAACCAGTGATCCTGAACTAACTCCTGCACCCTGACGACGCAGCCCCGCTGCGTCGTCGTCTGTCGTTTGGGAAGGCGCGCATGGCAAATCACCGCAGCAAGCATCTGCTCCCCGGTTTCGGACTGACCATGGGCGTCTCGCTGTTTTACGTCACGCTGGTGATCCTGCTGCCCATCCTGGCCATGCTGCTCAAGCTGGCCGGCATGGGCTTCCCCGAGTTCTGGCGCATTATCTCCTCGCGCCGCGCCATTGCCGCCTACCAGATCACGTTCTCCTCGGCCTTCTACGCCACGCTCATCAATGGCGTCGTCGGCCTGCTGCTCGCTTGGGTTCTCACCCGCTATCGCTTCCCCGGCCGCCGCATTCTCGACGCGTTGGTCGATCTCCCCTTCGCGCTGCCGACCGCGGTCGCCGGGCTGGTCTTAGTGACGCTCTTTGCCAATACCGGCTGGTATGGCCAATTCCTTGAACCCCACGGGCTCAAGATCAACTACACCCAGGCCGGCATTGTCGCGGCCATGTCCTTCACCTCCATTCCCTTCGTCGTCCGGGCGGTGCAGCCCGTCCTGGAAGAGGTGGATGAAAGTCTTGAAGCCGCCGCTGAAACGCTTGGCGCCAATCGCTGGCAGATTTTCACCCGCATCATCTGGCCCACCATCCTGCCTGCCTTTATCGGTGGCTGCGTGCTGTCCTTCGCGCGCTCGCTGGGCGAATTCGGCGCCGTGGTCTTCATTGCCGGCAATATCCCCGGCGTTACCGAAATCGTCTCGCTGCTGATCTATATTCGCCTCGACGAATACAATTACGAGGCCGCCGCCGCCCTGGCCTTCGTGTTGCTCGCCGTCGCCTTCCTCACTCTGATTGCCACCAACGCCCTCGCCGCCTGGCAAACCCGCTACGTGGAAAGGGCTGCGTGATGTCCATCATCGACAATCACCAGTCGAAATCCTCCCCCTATCAGGGGGACGCCGGATGGATGCATCCATGACCAAAAGAACTCGCTCCCCCGGCGAAATCGCTCTTATCACCCTCGCGGGCACGCTGGCACTCTTCGTGCTGGTGGTACCGCTGGTGCTGATCTTCTCCTTCGCCCTGCGCGAAGGCATTGGCGTCTATTTCGCCAATATCATCGAACCCAACACTCTCCACGCCATCTGGCTCACGGTGATGACCGCGCTCATCGTCGTCCCGGTCAATATCGTGGTGGGCGCCGCCATTGCCTGGCTCGTCACCCGCTTCCGCTTCCATGGTCGCCAATTGCTGATTTCCATCATCGAGCTGCCCGCCTCGATGAGCCCCATCGTCGCCGGCGTGGTCTATCTCTTCCTCTATGGCGGCCAGGGCCTGCTCGGCCCCGTGCTTCAGGCCAATAGCCTGCAGGTCATGTTCACCCCGCTCGCCATCGTGCTGGTCAGCCTCTTCGTCACCGCTCCCTTTGCCGCCCGCGAACTCATTCCGCTGATGAGCCAGCAGGGCACCGAGGACGAGGAGGCCGCCCTCTCGCTTGGCGCCAATGGCTGGCAGATGTTCTGGTATGTCACCCTGCCCAATATCTCATGGGCCATGGTCTATGGCGCGGTGCTCACCAATGCCCGGGTCATGGGCGAGTTCGGGGCCGTCTCCGTTGTCTCCGGCGCCATTCGCGGTCAGACCAACACCCTGCCCCTCCAGATCAACCTTCTCTTCAACGACTTCAACGTCACCGGCGCCTTCGCCGCGGCCTCCACCCTGACGCTGATCGCCGTCGCGACGCTGATCCTCAAATCGGCTCTGGAAGCCCGCCAGCACGGCTAGTCGATTTCGCGCGGTGATAGGTTAGCGCTTCTGCGAGGCACATGGCCAGGGCATTGCGGGACCATTGCCCCTGTCCGGGCAGAATCAGGGCTCGGTCACCCTCGAACGAAAAATCGTCGGAAAACCGGGCACGAAACCCGGAAACCAGTGTCGTATTGCAGTTGAAAAACACCGCGCACCGGCCCGACGCGCCTTTGGTGACACCGAGCCGAATTGTGCTGCCGGCCTTGCTGGCCTCGGTTAGATAGGCTGGTTCGCCCCATTTCAAGGTCTCGGTCAGCGGCCCAACATCCTCTTCGGTCGCCACCACAAAAATCAGGTCACGCACCGATAGCAGTTCGGCGCGCTGCGATTCAGAAAAGCGTGCGAATGCGCCGTCGACTTCCGGTGGCAGCGAGATCATTTGGGGCAATTTGACAACTCCTGCGCTCATAGACACCCCTTGAGCCAGATCAGCTCCCGCCCTATTGACGATCGTGGATGATCATTGCGGCCATTCTTATCCGCAGCGTCTTCAGGAACAACCCATGCACGCCACCCATGCCATCCCCCTGCGCCATCGATCGCCGCTGGTCCTCGGGCAAACTGCACTGGTTATGGGCATCCTCAACGTCACCCCCGACAGTTTTTCCGATGGGGGGCAGCATGACCACGTCGAAGCTGCCCTCGCCCATGCCTGCCTGATGGTCGATGAGGGCGCCGATATCATCGATATCGGCGGCGAAAGCACCCGTCCCGGCGCCGAACCGGTACCCGTGCAGGAAGAACTCGACCGCGTTATTCCGGTGATCGACGCCATTCGTGCCGCCGGCATCACCACGCCCATTTCCATCGACACCATGAAGCCGCTCGTGGCCCATCAGGCGCTGGAAGCCGGCGCCGATATCATCAACGACGTCAACGGCCTGCAGGGCGCGCCCGAAATGGCCCAGATTGCCGCCGTCATGCAGGCTCCGGTGATCGCCATGCACTGGGACCGCGACTGGACCGCCGAAACCGATCCAATCCCCGCCATGGAACGCTACTTCCGGACCACTCTCGATATCGCGAAGAAGGCCGGCATCGACGCCGCGCAGGTCATCCTCGATCCGGGTTTCGGTTTCACCAAAACTCTGAATCAAAACTACAGCATCCTGCGCCAACTCGCTGATCTGACTCGCGCATTTCCCAACAACGCCCTGCTCGTCGGCACCTCGCGAAAATCCATGATCGGTAAGCTGCTCGATAACCAGCCCACCGAGCGTCTGCCCGGCACCCTTGCCACCAATGTTCAAGGGTACGAACGCGGCGGCCACATTTTCCGCGTCCACGATGTCGCCTCCAACCGCGACGCCCTTCGCGTGGCCGAAGCGACGCTCTATAGTCCGCCACAGAACTGAGGCCCTTTTTATGACCACACCGTTCACCGGCGACCGTATCATCCTCAATGACCTCGGGTTTTACGGCTATCACGGCCTCTTCAACGAGGAAGCCAAGCTCGGCCAGCGCTTCTTCGTCGACCTGCAATGCGGCGTCGATCTCTCTGCGCCGGGCAATACCGACGAGATCGGGCATACCGTCTCCTATGCCGAGATCTATGACGTGGTAAAATCGACCTTCGAAACCAGGCGCACAAAGCTCATCGAAGCCCTCGCGCAGAATATCTGTACCGCCCTGTTCGACGCTTTCAGCGATATCGACTGGGTGGTTGTCCGGGTGCGCAAGCCCGAGGCACCCATCGCCATGGTGCGCGGCGAGGCGGCCATCGAACTCCACCGGGTGCGGCCCGCCTGATGTCCACCGCTTGGCTCTCCCTCGGTGCCAATATCGGCGCCCCCGCCGCGCAACTGACCGATGCCATTGCCCGACTTGATGCCCATGAGGCGATCAGGGTCGTCGCTCAATCATCAATCATCCGCACCAAGGCCTGGGGCAACACCGACCAGCCTGATTTCGCCAATATGGCCGCGACGATCGAAACCGGTCTCCTGCCCATCGATCTGCTGCACGCCTGCCTCGATATCGAGCGCGACATGGGCCGCGTTCGTCACGAGGTCTGGGGGCCGCGCCTGATCGACATTGATCTGATCGCCTATGAGCGGGTCGAAATGGACTCGACCAAGCTCATCTTGCCGCACCGCTTCGCCCATGAGCGCGACTTCGTTCTCGACCCTTTGCGCGAGATATCGCCGGAAACCGCAGCCTGGATCGTCGGCCGCCATTCATAAGGTGTTCATGAAGGGACTCCGGGACCCCTCAGCGCAGCGCTTCGATCACCGACACGGCCACATCGAACTCAACCCGGCGCCTGGCCCGGCGCTCTGAGGCTTCCTCGTCGGCGCCCCACTGCCGGATCTGAAAATCCTCGTCCACATGCGCCGCAGTCCACGCTTCGTCAGGCGTAAGCAACTGATAAAGCAACGCAATCGCCAGCAGTCCCGAGCCGGTAATGCCCGTGATCGACACCAGTGCGGTCAGGCTCAACAGCCCCTGCCCCTCCAGTGCCGCATCCAGCTTCTCAAGCGTACTAACCGGTTGTGGCTGATGAATAATTCCAATCGTCGGCTGGAAGGTCACTTCGAACCTGCGCGCCAGTTTTACCAGCGCCGCATCCCAGATCGCCTCCTGGTCGGCGACCAATTCTAGTGGAGAATCAGCACGATAGAGCAAGAGGTCACCCGCTGCGAACTTGCCGATCTCAGCCCGGAACGCCGGCACCATCTCATCGCCGCTCTCCAGCGCCGAATTGATCAGTCGCACATGCGGCATGCTGCCCGGATCGATGAACTCCCCCTGCGCCACCCATTCTGAAGCCATCGCTTGAGCAATGCTAAGCATGGGAACTATAACAGGAATTTTCTTTCCGGGCGTCCGCACTGCGCGACCATCGAGCGTAACCGAATAGCCGTCTTCGCCCCGCGCAACGTCAACATTCTTGTAGAACCGCTTTGGCAGTTCGACCCGGTTCAAGTGCTGCGCCCGCCCATAACCGTCATCCCCGTGCTTGTGCGCTTCTTCAAGCTGGTCCCGCATGTCAGTTCTCCACAAGGCTATCGATGGCAGAAGCAAGCTCGGAATAGCTCTCGATCAGGATATCGGCGCCGGCCCCCCGCAATTCGTCCACATGGTGGTATCCCCATGTAACACCGATGGTTTTAGTTCCGGCCGCCCTGCCCATTTCCATGTCGAAAGTGGTATCACCGATGATGACTGTCCGGTGCCGTTCAGCCCCCGTTTCCTCCATGGCGCGCAGCATCATGCCCGGATGCGGCTTCGAGGGATTGTGGTCCGGCGTCTGCAATGTCGAAAAATGCCCGGCTATTCCGTGCAGTTCCGTCAGGCGGTGCACGCCCGCCAGCCCCTTGCCCGTCGCAATGCCCATGAGCGTATCTGGCTGCGCCTTGAGCGCATCCAGCGCCTCGCGCGCGCCGGGGAATAGCCCCTCCCGCCCCTCTGCCGCCACCAGCGAGGCCCGGTAATGCGCTCGATAGCCCTCTGCCAGCCGGTTGGCCTGGTCCATGTCCTGCGACCCGAGCAGTCGCAGCATGGCCTGGGGTAGCGACAGGCCGATGATCCGCCGCACCTGCGCCGGCGTCGGCACCGCAAGCCCGGCCTCGGCGAAGGTGGTCGCCATATGCTCGGCAATCAGCGCCTGTGTGTCGATCAGCGTGCCGTCCATGTCAAACATGACCAGCTTCAAGCCCCGTCCTCCGGATCCACATTCTGCGCATCGTAGCGGTTGGGATCAAAGCCGAGGGCGTCGAAGCTCTGCAGCATATGCGGCGGCAGCGGCGCGGAAATATCGATCTTCTTGCCATTGCGCAACGGCAGGGCGATCCGCCGCGCATGCAGGTGCAGACCTTCTCCGAGACCCGGCGCTGCCTGCCAGTTCTCGATATTGAAATAGCGTGGATCGTCGATGATCGGCGTGCCCAACTGCGCCATATGCACGCGCAGCTGATGTGTCCGTCCCGTCACCGGCTTCAGCGTCACCCAGGCAAAGCGCCGGCTCGCGGTATCGGTGGTGGAATAATAGCTGAACGAATGCACGGCGCCCCGTGCACCATTGCGCACCACGACCATCTGCTCGCCGTCGCTCGTTACCTGTTTTGCCAGGAAACAGGAAATCTCGCCCTGTCGCGGCGTCGGATTGCCTGCAACGATGGCCCAATAGATCTTGCGGGCCGAGCGCGAGCGGAACACCGAACCGAAATGCTTGGCCGCAGCGGCGGTCTTGGCGACGACCAGGCAGCCGGACGTGTCCCGGTCCAGCCGATGCACCAGCCGCGGCGCCTCACCCTGCTTGTTGGGCAGGTTCTTGAGCATGCCGTCCAGATGCCGGAGTTGGCCGCTGCCGCCCTGCACGGCCAGGCCATGAGGCTTGTTGAAGACGTAGAGGTCATCGTCCTCGTAAAGGATCAGATCCTTGAGGAACCGCACCTCTTCCTCGTCGACTTTGAACGGCCGGACGGTATCGGGGTCATCGATAGGTGGGATACGCACGGTCTGTCCTTCGACAAGACGCGTGCTGGTCTGCGCCTTGGCCTTGTCGACGCGCACTTCGCCATTGCGGATCAGCTTTTGCAGCCGCGCAAATCCCAGTTGCGGAAAGTGCTTGGCGAACCAGCGGTCCAGCCGCATGCCGTCGTCGTCCGCACCCACTTCTCGATGTTGTACGCCGCTCATGCCGCACCGCCTCTACTGATCAGGAGCCCGAGATATAGGCCGGCGAGACAAACCACAACCGACAAGCCGACATAGAGCAAGGCATGCGCCAGTGCGCCGCGCTCGATCAGGGTGATCGTATCGAGTGAAAACGAGGAAAAAGTGGTGAACCCGCCCAGAATACCGACCGCCGCGAAGAGCCGGATTTCCGGCGCCATGGGTGGCAAGGTTCGCGCCAGCACGCCAATAAGCACTCCCATCAGCAGCGAGCCGAGCACATTGACGGCCAGCGTCGCCAGGGGAAAGCTCATGGGCAGAAGGCGGCCCACTGCAACCGATACGCCATAGCGCGCCATGGCCCCGATGCCTCCGCCGGCCCCAACCAACAATATTGCCTGCATGCCCTTATTCCTTGTCGTCCGCTGACGCCTTGGCCGCCCTCAGGCGCGAGAAATAGTCCATGCGCTTGCGCAAGTCCCGCTCAAAGCCCCGTTCCACCGGTTGGTAGAACGCCTGTCGCCCGATCTTCTCGGGAAAATATTCCTGGCCGGAAAACGCCTCGGGCGTGTCATGGTCGTAGATATAGCCATCGCCATAGCCCTGCCCCTTCATCATCTTGGTGGGGGCATTGAGAATGACCTTGGGCGGCATCGGCGAACCGGTGGCCTTGGCAACCGACACCGCGGCCTTGTAGGCGGTGTAGACAGCGTTCGATTTCGGCGCCAGCGCCAGATAGACCACCACCTGGGCGAGCGACAGCTCTCCCTCGGGGGAACCCAGCATCTGGTAGGCGTCCCGCGCCGCCACGGCCAGGGTGAGCGCCTGCGGGTCCGCCAGGCCAATATCCTCGGAGGCCATGCGGATCAGCCGTCGTGCCAGGAACAGTGGATCCTCGCCGGCGTCCAGCATGCGGGCGAAATAGTAGAGCGCCGCATCCGGATCGGACCCGCGAATAGTCTTGTGCAGCGCCGAGATCAGGTTGTAGTGCCCATCCTGCGCCTTGTCATAGATCGGCGCTCGCCGCTGCACCACGGAGAGCAGGCTCGTGGGGTCGAGAACCTCATCGCTGGCCACTGAGGCCAATATCTCCTCGACCAGCCCCAGCAAAACCCGCCCATCGCCATCAGCCAGGCCGGGCAGCGTCACCCGCGCTTCGTCCGTTAATGGAAGCGCTGCCTCTAACAGACTCTCCGCGCGTTGCAAAAGGCTCTCCAGGTCATCGAGTCCAAGGGATTCAAACCGCAACACCTGGCTGCGGGACAGCAGCGCTGCATTAAGTTCAAAGGACGGGTTTTCCGTCGTGGCGCCGACCAGCACCACTGTCCCGTCTTCCATGACCGGCAGGAAACTATCCTGCTGTGCCCGGTTAAAGCGGTGTATCTCGTCCACGAACAGCAGCGTCCGGTGCCCCGACAGGCGCTCGAACCGCGCCTTTTCAAAGACTTTTTTGAGGTCAGCGACGCCCGAGAAGATTGCCGAGATCTGCTCGAACCGATAGCCGATCTGGTCGGCGAGCAGCCGTGCCACAGTGGTCTTGCCCGTCCCCGGCGGCCCCCACAGGATCAACGACCCCAACCTGCCCGAAGCCAGCATCCGCCGCAGCGTCCCGCCTTCGCCCAGCAGATGCTGCTGACCGATGACCTCATCGAGGCTGCGCGGGCGCAACTGGTCGGCCAGCGGCCGGGCCTTGTCGGTTTCGGTACTGTCGGCGGCGAAGAGATCGGACATGGGGTGGTTCTATCGTGAGAATGAGGAAACGTCACTCTCCCCGCCATTCGAGCATAGGGCTCGAGGTCTGCTCGCCTGAATTCACGTCACTGGCGTGATTCCTGACTCAGCCAGAGACAATTGCCCGACTGACCCGCCCATCGCGCTGCAGAATGATCTGCCAGGTGCGGACCCTTTGCGAGGCAATGTCGCGGAAGAGGCTGGCACTGGTCATCTGCACATCGTTGAGCGCCAGGATCACATCATCAACCTGCAATCCCATGCCCTCGGCGGCCGATCCCGCCTCGATGTCGGTCACCAGCACCCCCTGCGCATCGTAGGGCAGTTTCTTCGCCTCGGAGAGCGCGGGATCAAGTTCCCGGACCGTGACGCCCGAGAAACGGGAATTGGCGGAGATGCTGGCGGTGGCCTCTGCTCCCGGTTCTGGCGCAGCTTCCACGGCAAGCCGGACAACCTCGGTCGCGCCCGCCCGCAAGCGCTCCAGTTCCGTATCCGCCCCGATGGCCCGGGTCGCAAAGCGAAAATTGAAGGCACTCGGATCATCCACAAGCTGTCCGTCGACCGAGAGGATCACGTCGCCAGACTGGAACCCCGCGCGCGCGGCCGGTCCGCCCGGCGCCACCTCGGTGATCATGGCCCCATGCGGCGCCAGCATCCCAAGGCTCGCGGCAATATCGGCGCTCATTGCCTGCATCTTGGCGCCAAACCACGGCCGCACGATCGCGCCGCCGCTAACCCCGGCTTCGGCCACCAGCCGCGCCATATCGGCGGGAATGGCAAAGCCGATGCCGACGGAGCCGCCGGACTGGGAATAGATGGCCGTATTGATGCCCACCAGTTGCCCAGCCATATCGACCAGGGCCCCGCCGGAATTGCCCGGATTGATCGCCGCATCGGTCTGGATGAAGAACTCATAGTCGCTGGCCTCGACGCCCGTGCGCGCCAACGCCGAGACGATGCCGCTCGTGACGGTCTGGCCCACCCCGAACGGGTTGCCGATAGCCAGTACAAGATCGCCGACCAGCAGGTCATCGCTATCGGCAAAGCTGATCGAGGAAAAATTTACTCCGCCTGCCTCACGCACCCGCAGCACAGCCAAATCGGTCTGCTCGTCCTCGATGACGATGTCGACCGCAAATTCGCGCCCGTCGCTGAGGGCGATCCGCACATCGGTCGCCCCCTCGATCACATGCCTATTGGTGAGGATTACCCCGCTCGCATCGACGATCACACCAGATCCTAGCGAACGGGATTCGCGTGGCCGCGTCTGGAAATATTGCTCACCGAAGAAGCGTGAAAAGAACGGATCGCTGGCAAACGGGGACACCGCCTGCTGCTCGATGCGCGTAGCATAGACATTGACGACCGATGGCGACACTGCCTGCACGATTGGCGCGAAACTGAGCCTGACCTGTGCATCGCTCTGGGGAATGGCGCGTTGCTCTTCTGCGGGCGTCGAGATTGCTCCCTGAGCCAATGCCGGCGCGGTCCCGTTCCATGGCGCCAGCGCAACAGTGCCACCCAAGGCCAGAACAGCCAGCAGAAGAGACGAAATCACCAGTGTTCTCAAAGACATGGCCTACCCTTCGGAATCAGTTTGCGAGCGGGAAATCCGGCATTTGCCGCTCCGACCAGAACACCCGGAATCTGTCATGAAAATGACGCCTCGGCTCTGTTCCTTGACACCTCAAATAATCGTTTGCGCCAGGGGGCACGCGGCCCTATATGCAGCGCTCACTTCCGCCATTCCTCGAGCCCTCGAAAGGCCTGTTGTCCAATGACCGACGAGCCGAAGACCATCTATGCCAACACCTCCGCTCTGATCGCGGCCGAAGCCCCGGATTTTCCGTCCTTCCTGTTTTCGGAGAAAGAACTTCACCGGGCCGTAAAGGTGTTCAAGAAGGGTTTTGACGGGCTTTTGACCTATGCGGTCAAGTGCAATCCCTCCCCGCACATCATTGCCCAATTGCATGCCGAGGGATTGAAGGCCTTCGACGTGGCCTCAAACACCGAAATGGAGCTGGTGCGTGACAATGCCCCGGGCGCGGTGATGCACTACAACAACCCCATCAAGAACAAGCGCGAGATCGAACGCGCCTATGATGAATTTGGGGTCCGCAGCTTCACCATCGACCACCCCCAGCAGCTCGACCAGCTCGCCTCGGTCGTGTCGCCCAGCAAGGATGTCGAGGTCACCACTCGCTTCAAGGCCGGCAAGGCGCTGAAATCTTACGATTTCGGCATCAAGTTCGGCGTCATGGAGCAGGCCGCAGCCGAGATCGTCACTGCCGTCGAGAAAATGGGTTACACGCCCAGCCTCTGCTTCCATGTCGGCAGCCAGTGCGAAGACGCCTACGCCTATGAGCGCCACATTGCCGCCGCCGCCCGCATCGTCGAGGAAGCCGGGATCGAACTCAAGCGCCTCAATATCGGCGGTGGTTATCCGGCCCCCTACCCGACGAGCGAAGCGCCGCCCATGGGTCACTATTTCGATACGATCGGCGCCGCCGTCGAAGAGCATTTCGGCAAAAAGAAACCGGAACTAATCATCGAGCCCGGCCGCGCGCTGGTGACGTCCTCCACCTCACTGCTGCTGCGCGTGAAGCATCAGCGCGGCGGCCAGGCAGTGTATGTCAATGACGGTGCCTATGGTGCGCTGATGGAAGTGAAATTCATGCACTTCACGCCGCCGGTGCGGGTCTGGCGCGGGCCTCGCCTGCACGACAACAATGGCGAGTTCAGCGAATTCACCATGTGGGGCCCAACCTGCGACAGCTACGACGTGTTGCCCCAGGTGTTCACCCTTCCCGCCGATATCGACGAAGACGACTGGATCGAGTTCGGCCTCATGGGCGCCTATACTCAGGCTTCGCTCACCCCCTTCAACGGCTTCGACCGCCGCGACCAGTACTGGGTTGAGGACGTCTATACCGGCAAGGACGTGGCTCCGGCAGAATAGCGTCAGAGCAATGTACGTACTGACCGCCCCGGCAGCAGCCGGGGCGGTCTTTTGGTCTCTGGATTGGGGAACCCCAATAGGACGTACACCGCCACTGAAGCCATGGGCGGCCGTGTCGTCATCATGGGGCCGTCAATGCCGGCAAGTCGACACTCGCCGCCGCTATCGCCAGGATGTTGGAAGTCGCCCTGGTTCATCTGGATCAACTTCATCACCAACCTAATACCAGTTGGGTGCCAAGGCTACGTGACGAATTCCACCAGTTGTAACGTGCTGTCATGCAGGCCGACGCCTGGGTATGGATCGGAATTACAGCGCGCTGATAGAGGAGCGCCTGGCACGGGCGACTGCTGCCATCGTGCTTGACGAAGGCCATTGGCAACGCACTGGCCGCTATATCCGCCGTACGCTGTTCGAGAAGTCGCGCGTCGGGAACCTGGAAGGCAACAGAGATAGCCTGAAATGGTCGATGTTCCACTGGGTCTTCATCGCATCGCGCAAGAATGGCGAGCGCTACCGCAAGCTGATCGAAGCCACTTCGCTCCCCCACGTGTTCTGCCGCTCAATGGACGAGATCAAGGCGCTGCATCGCATGTGAAACCTCGGCAAGCCTTGATCTGGCTTACGGACCAACTGCAAAAACAAAAAAGGACGGCCCCATGGGCCGCCCTTTCAAATTCAGTACTGAAGCGTCAGCCTTACGCGGCTACCGACTCGTCTTCATCGTCGCGCGTGAAGACCGGACCAGAATCCTGGCCCTTGGCATCGACATCGCGGTCGACGAACTCGATCACGGCCAGCGGGGCGTTGTCGCCATAGCGGAAACCGGCCTTGAGGATGCGGATATAGCCGCCCTGACGTTCGGCATAACGCGGGCCAAGTACGGCAAAGAGCTTTGCAACCATGGCTTCGTCGCGGATCTGTGCAATGGCCTGGCGGCGGGCATGCAGGTCGCCGCGCTTGCCAAGGGTAATAAGCTTCTCGACGATGGGACGCAGGTCCTTCGCCTTGGGAAGCGTGGTGACGATCTGTTCGTGCTTGATCAGCGCGGCGGACATGTTGGCAAACATCGCCTTGCGGTGCGATGCGGTCCGGCTGAACTTGCGGCCTCGGGAAGCGTGGCGCATGGGTTATCTCCTAAAGTCTGGGCAGCGCCGGATCAATAATGATCTTCGTAGCGCTTGGCGAGGTCATCGATATTCTCGGGCGGCCAGTTGTTGACGTCCATTCCGAGATGAAGCCCCATCTGTGCCAGGACTTCCTTGATTTCGTTGAGCGACTTGCGGCCGAAATTCGGAGTCCGCAGCATCTCGGCTTCCGTCTTCTGGATCAGGTCGCCGATATAGACGATGTTGTCGTTCTTGAGGCAGTTTGCCGAACGCACCGACAGCTCGAGTTCGTCGACCTTCTTGAGCAGCGCCGGGTTGAAGGCGAGTTCCGGGACAGCGTCCTGGGCCTTCTCCTTGGTGGGCTCTTCGAAGTTGACGAAGACCGAAAGCTGGTCCTGCAGGATACGCGCAGCATAGGCCACGGCATCTTCCGGCGAGATGGCACCATTGGTCTCGACGCTCAGGGTCAGCTTGTCCTTGTCGAGGCTTTCCCCGGCACGGGTCGCATCGACCTTGTAGCTGACACGACGAACCGGCGAGAACAGCGCATCGACCGGAATGTAACCGATCGGGGCGTCCTCGGGACGGTTCTTGTCGGCCGGGACATAGCCCTTGCCGGTGTCGACGGTGAACTCGATATTGATCTCGGCGCCGTCGTCGAGATGGCAGATCACCAGCTCGGGGTTGAGCACCTCGATGTCACCGGAAACCTTGATGTCGCCAGCAGTGACGGCAGCGGGACCCTGCTTGGAGAGGGTCAGGCGCTTGGGGCCTTCGCCACCCATCTTCAGGGCGATTTCCTTGACGTTGAGAACGAGATCGGTGATGTCCTCGCGTACACCGGGCAGCGAGGAGAATTCGTGCAGAATGCCGTCAATCTGGATCGCGGTCACTGCCGCGCCCTGAAGCGACGACAGCAGCACGCGACGAAGGGCATTGCCCAGGGTAAGCCCGTAACCGCGCTCAAGCGGCTCGGCAACAACCGAAGCCACGCGCGCGTTGTCGCTGCCCGAAACAATGTCCAGCTTGGTCGGCTTGATCAGTTCCTGCCAGTTCCTCTGGATCGTCACGGTTATGTCCTTTCAATTTAGCGGCCATTTCGGCCGCTCCGCCGCAAACACAATAGGACTCCCGGCCCATTCAATCGGCCGGGAGCCCACCAATCGTCTTGTTAGACGCGGCGCCGCTTGCGCGGGCGGCAGCCATTGTGTGGGATCGACGTAACGTCACGGATCGAGGTGACATTGAAGCCGGCGGCCTGCAGAGCGCGCAGAGCCGATTCACGGCCTGAACCCGGACCACGAACTTCCACCTCAAGGGTCTTCATGCCGTGTTCCTGAGCCTTCTTTGCCGCATCTTCAGCAGCAACCTGGGCAGCATAGGGGGTCGACTTGCGCGAACCCTTGAAGCCCATCACGCCCGAGGAGGACCACGAAATCGTGTTGCCCTGCATGTCGGCGATGGTGATCATCGTATTGTTGAAGGAGGCGTTCACATGGGCGACGCCGGAGGTGATGTTCTTGCGCTCCTTGCGACGGACGCGCGCAACTTCAGTCTTAGCCATTACTATCCTCTAGGGTATCGGCGCTGCCGTAATACCAGCAGCTCCACCACGGAAGAAGCGGTTCAAGACATCCGGCCAACTCTTCTCGAGCCATCCGAAGGCTTGCCCCGCCAATTCCAGTTCAACCTTCCGCCCCGCGATTGCGGGACCAGATTACTTCTTCTTGCCGGCGATCGGCTTTGCCGGACCCTTGCGGGTACGCGCATTGGTATGGGTACGCTGACCGCGGACCGGCAGGCCACGACGGTGACGCAGGCCACGGTAGTTGCCCAGATCCATCAGGCGCTTGATATTCATCGCCACGTTGCGGCGCAGGTCACCTTCCACGACATAATCGCGGTCGATGGCTTCACGGATCTGGATCACTTCGGCGTCGGTCAGTTCATTGACGCGGCGCTCGGCCGGGATTCCGACCTTGGTGGTGATATCATTGGCGAACTTCTCGCCGATCCCGTGAATATACTGCAGCGCGATAACCACGCGCTTGTTCGTCGGGATATTGACGCCAGCAATACGAGCCACGTCTGCTCTCCTTCATTCACACGCGCCATCGCGGCGGGTGCCTTTAAACAACAAGGGACCGGATTTCGACCCCCAACTAAGGGAGAACCGAATCCAGCCCAATGATCCATGAGACTGGTGCGGTTCTTTAAGGATAGAACCGGGCGGAGTCAACAGCCCCTGCCCGGATCAATTTAGGTACCAAGCGCCGACTTGATATCCGAAGTGACTTGATCGACCTGCGACATGCCGTCGACCGTTTTCACCAGGCCCTGCCGGCCGTAATAATCGACCAATGGCGCCGTGCTGCTTTCATAGACTTCCAGGCGCTTGCGGATGACATCGGGATTATCATCTGCCCGACCGCTGTCCTTAGAGCGCTGGATCACCCGGCGCACCAGTTCATCAGCGTCAGCCTTGAGCTCAATGACCGCATCGAGTCGGACGCCTTTGTCGGCCATCATCCGGTCGAGGGCCTCAGCCTGCGCAATGGTGCGCGGGAAGCCGTCGAGAATGAAGCCGGGCTTGCAATCCTCGGCATCGAGTCGCTCGGAAACAATGCCGTTGACGACCGAATCGGACACCAGATCGCCACGGTCCATGATCGCCTTGGCCTCTAGCCCCAGAGGAGTCTTGTCGGCAATGGCGGAACGAAGGATATCACCGGTCGAAAGCTGGGGAATGCCATAGGCCTCCACCAGGATCTTGGCCTGCGTCCCCTTCCCCGCTCCCGGCGGGCCCAACAGGATCAACCTCATCGACGCTTGCCTCCTCCAAGACGGGATTTCTTCAACAGCCCCTCATATTGCTGGGCCACCAGATGGCTCTGGATCTGGGTGATCGTATCGAGTGTCACCGTCACCATGATCAGCAGCGATGTGCCCCCGATGAACTGGCTGACCGCCAGCTGGCTGAACAGCACTTCCGGGATCAATGCCACGATCGTCAGATAGAGCGCGCCGACCACCGTGATGCGGGTCAGCACATAGTCAATGTGCTGGGCCGTCCGCTCACCAGGACGGATGCCGGGAATGAACCCGCCGGACCGCTTGAGATTGTCAGCGGTATCGGACGGATTGAACACGATCGCCGTATAGAAGAAGGCGAAGAATATGATGAAGAAGGCGAACAGGGCCAGATAGAGCGGCTGCCCGCGCCCCAACAGCGCCGTCACCGTCGTCAGCCAGCCCGGCGCATTGCCCTGGGCGGCGAACGAGGCAATCGTGGCTGGCAGCAAGAGCAGCGACGAACCGAAGATCACCGGGATCACGCCCGAGGTGTTGAGCTTGAGCGGCAGGTGCGACGTGTCGCCCTGGAACAGCTTATTGCCCACCTGGCGCTTCGGATACTGGATCAGCAAGCGTCGCTGAGCGCGTTCGAAGAATACGATCACCGCGATCACGACCAGCGCCAGCACCAGCATGCCCAGGCCTGCAAAGGCCGGAATGGCGCCCGTGCGGGCCAGTTCCAGTGTCTGTGCAACGGTCGCAGGCAGGTTCGCCACTATACCGGCAAAGATGATCAGCGAAATGCCGTTGCCGACGCCGCGCGCGGTAATCTGCTCGCCCAGCCACATCAGGAACATCGTGCCGCCCACCAAGGTAATCACGGTGGAAATGCGGAAGAACCAGCCCGGATTGAGCACCACGCCCTGGCTGCCTTCGAGGCCCACGGCAATGCCATAGGCCTGCACGGCGCAGAACACGACGGCGAGATAGCGCGTATATTGGTTGATCTTGCGACGGCCCGCTTCTCCACCCTCTTTCTTGAGGGCTTCGAGCCGCGGCGACGCGGTCGAAACCACCTGCACCACGATCGATGCCGTGATGTAGGGGATCAGGTTCAGTGCAAAGATCGCCATACGCTCGACAGCACCACCGGCGAACATGTTGAACATGCCGATAATGCCCTGCTGCGACTGTTCGAACGTCGCGCGAAAGGCGTCGGGATCAATGCCGGGAACCGGAATGAAGGTGCCCAGACGATAAACAAGCAGCGCTCCGAGAGTGAACCAGATGCGCTGCTGAAGGGCCTTGGCCTTCGAAAAGGTCGAGAAACTGAGATTACGTGCCAGCTGTTCGGCTGCGGACGCCATATACCGCTCCTATGGCTTAGATGCCAGGTGCGCTCGGAGCGCTGGAGACGCATATATGGAATATGTGCCGGCCAGACGCAACAAACCAAAAGAGCGCACCCAGCCTGTTGCCCGGGTGCGCCCTGCCAAATGAATTACTTGGCGTACGGGGTCTTCTTCCAGGTCTCTTTGACCGGGATGAGATCGAGCTTGCCGCCGGCAGCCTCGATGGCAGCGGTAGCGCCCTTGGTAGCGTAGTCGACCTTGAAGGTGACCTTCTTGGCCGAAAAGCCTTCCGAGCCGATCAGCCGCACGCCGTCCTTGGGGCGACGAATGACGCGCGCTGCGATCAGGGCAGCAGCATCGATCACGCCCTTGGCGTCGAGCTTGCCGGCGTCGATATAGGCCTGAATACGGTCCAGACGGACTTCATTGAAGTCCGAAGGGTTCCAGGCGTTGAAGCCGCGCTTTGGCATACGCATGTGAAGGGGCATCTGGCCGCCTTCGAAACCGTTGATCGCCACACCGGCGCGAGCCGTCTGGCCCTTGCCACCGCGACCACCGGTCTTGCCGACGCCCGAGCCAATACCACGGCCCACGCGAACGCGGACCTTGTTAGCGCCCGGATTATCGCGAAGTTCGTTCAAACGAGTCATTGATCCGACCTTCCTTTACTCGCCGACAACGCGGACGAGATGCGGGATCTTCTTGATCATGCCCCGAACTTCGGGCGTATCAATAAGCTCACGCTGCTTGTTCATCTTGTTGAGCCCGAGACCGATCAGGGTCGCGCGCTGGCTCTTTTCACGGCGGATCGGCGAACCGACCTGCTGGACAACGATTGTCTTGTCTTTAGCCATTGTACTTCTCCAGGGCCCTATCAGGCTTCGACTGCAGTCTCGCCGCGGCGAGCCTGGAGTTCGGAAACCTTGATGCCGCGACGAGAAGCCACCGAACGGGGGCTGTCAACGCGCTTGAGGGCGTCGAAAGTGGCGCGAACCATGTTGTAGGGATTCGCAGTACCCTGCGACTTGGCGACGATGTCGTTGATGCCCAGCGTCTCGAAGACGGCGCGCATCGGGCCGCCGGCGATGATACCGGTACCGGCGACGGCTGCACGCAGGATGACCTTGCCGGCGCCGTGGCGGCCGGTGACATCGTGGTGAAGCGTACGGGCGTCGCGCAGCGGCACGCGGATCATCTGGCGCTTGGCCTGCTCGGTTGCCTTGCGGATGGCCTCGGGCACTTCACGGGCCTTGCCGTGGCCGAACCCGACGCGACCCTTCTGGTCACCGACAACGACGAGGGCGGCAAAACCGAAGCGACGGCCGCCCTTCACAACCTTGGCCACACGATTGATGTGGACCAGGCGATCGACGAACTCGCTTTCGCGTTCCTGAACGTCTCTGCTCATATTTCTTTTCCTCGCCGTTGTTAGAACTGCAGACCGCCCTCACGGGCAGCGTCTGCAAGGGCCTTAACACGGCCATGATAGATATAGGCGCCACGGTCGAACACGACCTCGGCCACACCAGCTTTCACGCCACGCTCGGCGATCAGCTTGCCGACAGCCACTGCTGCATCGGCATTGCCACCGTTCTTGACCGAACCGCGCAGGTCCTTTTCGAGGGTCGAGGCGGCAGCCAGCGTACGACCGGTGGTGTCGTCGATGATCTGGGCGTAGATATTCTTGTCCGAGCGGAACACGCTGAGACGCGGACGACCAAAGGCACGAGCCTTGAGCGCCTTGCGGACACGGGCCTTGCGGCGTTCCGCACCTTTTGCAGAAATTGCCATCGGTGGCGCTCCTTACTTCTTCTTGCCTTCTTTGCGGAAGACCTGCTCGCCGGCGTAACGCACGCCCTTGCCCTTGTAGGGCTCGGGGGGACGCCAGCCGCGGATCTCGGCCGCAACTTGACCAACCTGCTGCTTGTCGATGCCGGTTACGACGATTTCCGTCGGCGCCGGAACGGCAAGGGTGATGCCCTGGGGAGCCTCATAGATCACTTCGTGGCTGAAGCCCAGCGAGAGCTTCACATCCTTGCCCTGCATGGCAGCGCGGTAACCCACGCCCTGGATCGCGAGCTTCTTCTCGAAGCCGGCGCTCACCCCGGTGACCATGTTCTGGATCAGCGCGCGGGTCGTGCCCCAGGCGGCGCGTGCCTCACGGGTATCATTTGCCGGGGTGACGACAACGCCGTCCGAACCCTGCTCGACATTGACGATATCCATGAGCTGCATGCTCAATTCGCCCTTGGGGCCCTTTGCAGACAGGGCGCGACCATCGATCGCTACCGTGACGCCGCTCACCGGGGGCACCGGTTTCTTGCCAGTACGTGACATAATGCTTCCTTGAGTAATCGTCTTGCCGATCCCCTAAGCCAATTGGCTTAGAAGACGCGGCAGAGTACCTCGCCACCCACATTGGCAGCCTTGGCTTCGTGGTCGGCCATCACACCCTTGGGGGTGGAGAGGATCGAGACACCCAGGCCATTGGCAACCTGCGGGATATTCTTGACGGATGCGTACACCCGACGGCCGGGACGCGAAACGCGCTCGATCGTACGGATAACGCCTTCATTATCCGAATACTTGAGTTCAATCTCGTACTCGGCAGCGCCATTCTCGAACTTGGTCTCCGAGTAGCCGCGGATAAAACCCTCGGACTGGAGAACATCCAGCACGCGACCGCGAAGGGTCGAGGCCGGAGTCGAAACGGAATTCTTGCGACGCTCCTGAGCGTTGCGGATGCGGGTCAGCATATCGCCGATGGGATCGGAAAAGCTCATTTGATGTTTCTCCTTACCAGCTCGACTTCACCAGACCCGGGATCTGACCCAGGTTGCCCAGCTGACGCAGGGCGATACGGCTCATCTTGAGCTTGCGATAATAGCCACGCGGACGGCCCGACACTTCGCAACGGTTGCGAATGCGGACCTTCGCCGAATTGCGGGGCATCTCGGCCAGCTTGAGGCTGGCCTTGAAACGCTCTTCAATCGGCGTGTCCTGGTTCTTGATGGTTGCCTTGAGGGCAGCGCGCTTGTCACCAAGCTGCTTGTTGAGGGCAACGCGCTTCTTGTTCTTTTCGATGGAGCTGGTCTTTGCCATGTCCTGATCCTTTATCCCTTCCTCGAAGCCGCTTACTGGCGGAACGGGAAGTTGAAAGCCTTGAGAAGCGCGCGGGCCTCGTCGTCGCTCTGGGCAGTCGTGCAGATCACGATGTCCATACCCCAGACCTGATCGATCTGATCATAGTTGATCTCGGGGAAAACGATGTGTTCCTTCAGGCCCATGGCATAATTGCCACGACCATCAAACGCATTCGGGTTGAGGCCACGGAAGTCACGGACGCGCGGCAGTGCGATGTTCACCAGGCGATCCAGGAACTCGTACATGCGGGTCTTGCGCAGCGTGACCTTCACGCCCAGCGGCATGTGCTCGCGGACCTTGAAGCCGGCGATCGACTTGCGGGCATGGGTGATGATCGGCTTCTGGCCGGAAATCTTCTGCAGCTCGTCAGCGGCCGACTTCACCTTCTTGGTGTCGTTGACAGCCTCGCCGACGCCCATGTTCAGCACGATCTTGTCGAGGCGCGGAAGCTCCATGACATTCTTGTAGCCGAACTGCTCACGCAGGGCGGCCTTGATATTCGTGTCATACTCGGTCCGGAGACGCGGAATGTAAGCGGTCTCAGCCATCGATCTGATCTCCGGTGGTCTTGGCGACGCGGGTCTTCACGCCATCCTTGATCTGGAAACCGACGCGGGACGGCTTGCCATCCTTGTCGGCGACAGCCAGGTTGGACAGATGGATCGGCGCTTCCTTGGTGAAGATGCCGGCATCGCTCGAGGCGGTCTGCTTGGTGTGGCGCTTGACCAGGTTGATGCCCTGGACGAGAGCCTTGGTTTCGGTCGGAATGACGGACAGGACCTGACCGGTCTTGCCCTTGTCCTTGCCGGCCAGGACGACCACTTTGTCGCCCTTCTTGATCTTGGCGGCCATTACAGCACCTCTGGGGCAAGCGAGATGATCTTCATGTGGTTCTTGGCGCGGAGCTCGCGCGGAACCGGTCCGAAGATACGGGTGCCGATCGGTTCTTTCTGATTGTTCAGAAGAACGGCGGCGTTCTTGTCGAAACGGATGACGGTGCCATCGGGACGGCGGATGTCGGTTGCGGTGCGAACCACCACGGCCTTCATCACCTGGCCCTTTTTAACGCGACCGCGCGGAATGGCGTCCTTGACCGAAACGACAATGATGTCGCCGACCGAGGCGTATTTCCTGTGCGAACCGCCCAGCACCTTGATGCACATGACTCGCTTGGCGCCGGAATTATCGGCGACGTCGAGATTGGACTGCATCTGGATCATGACTGGATGCCTTCTAGTTTATCGGCTGCACCGTCATCCGGGCGCCGACCTGAATTGTTTCTCTTACGCAGACGGCGAAGAAGCGGGGACAAGTGCCCAACGCTTGTTCTTCGAAACCGGCGCAGTTTCCTCGATCCACACGATCTGACCGATCTTGGCCACGTTGTTCTCGTCGTGGGCGTGGTACTTCTTGGAACGACGCACGGTCTTCTTCAGAAGCGGATGGGTGAAACGGCGCTCGACGCGAACCACGATGGTCTTGTCATTAGCGTCTGAGACGACGGTTCCCTGCAAAACGCGCTTTGGCATGGGTGTAAATCCTTACTTAGCTGCGTTCTTTTGGCCGAGGACGGTCTTGATCCGCGCGATATCGCGACGGACTTCCCGAACCCTGGCCGGCTTTTCCAACTGCTGGGTAGCGCGCTGGAAACGCAGGTTGAACTGTTCTTTCTTCAGGTCGACGAGCTGATCTTTCAGTTCGTCTGCGGTCTTGGCCCGCACATCACTGGCTTTCATGCTCGTGTTCCTTAGTCGGCAATACGCGTGACAATACGCGTGGTGATCGGCAACTTCATTGCTCCGAGGCGAAGGGCCTCCTTTGCAACGTCTTCGGGTACGCCGTCAATCTCAAAAACGATACGACCCGGTTTTACGCGTGCGGCCCAGTACTCCACGGAGCCCTTACCCTTACCCATGCGGACTTCGGTAGGCTTCTTGGAAACCGGCAGATCCGGGAAAATCCGGATCCAAACGCGGCCCTGGCGCTTCATTTCGCGAGTGATCGCACGGCGGGCAGCCTCGATCTGGCGGGCGGTAACGCGCTCCGGCTCGGTGGCCTTGAGAGCGTACTGGCCAAAGGCCAGATCGGTACCACCCTTGGCCAGGCCATGGATGCGGCCCTTGTGAGCCTTGCGGAACTTGGTTCTCTTCGGTTGCAGCATAATGAACTACCTTCTTATGCGCGTTCGCGATCGCGGTCGCCGCGTTCACGACGCGGTTCGCGTTCGCTACGCTGACCGCCTTCGCTACCTTCGGTGGCGCGACGCTCATGAGCCGACGGATCATGCTCAAGGACTTCGCCCTTGAAGATCCAGACCTTGATACCGATGATGCCGTAAGTGGTCTTGGCTTCAGCGGTACCGTAGTCGATGTCGGCACGCAGGGTGTGCAGGGGCACGCGACCTTCGCGATACCATTCGGTACGGGCGATGTCGGCACCGCCGAGACGGCCGCCAACATTAACGCGGATACCACCGGCGCCCATGCGGATCGCGGTCTGCACGGCGCGCTTCATGGCGCGACGGAAGGCCACGCGGCGTTCCAGCTGCTGGGCAATGCCCTGGGCAACCAGCGTCGCATCGGTTTCCGGCTTGCGCACTTCAACGATGTTGATGTGCACTTCGCTGTCGGTGAACTTCTTCACCTTGGCGCGGATCTTGTCGATGTCGGCGCCCTTCTTGCCGATCACGATGCCCGGACGGGCAGTGTGGATCGACACGCGGCACTTGCGGTGCGGACGCTCGATGACGATCTTGGAGACCGCGGCGGCCTTCAGATCTTCCATCAGCATGGTACGGATCTTCAGGTCTTCCTGAAGCAGCGAACCATATTCGCCCTTATTGGCGAACCAACGGCTGTCCCAGGTGCGATTGATGCCCAGGCGGAAGCCGATTGGATTGATTTTCTGGCCCATTATGCGGCCTCCTCAACTTGCCGGACAACAATCGTCAGGTGCGAGAACGGCTTCTCGATGCGCGACGACTTGCCACGACCGCGAGCGGTAAAGCGCTTCATCACCAGCGAATTGCCCACAAAGGCTTCGGCAACGACGAGGGCGTCGGTGTCCAGGCCATGATTGTTTTCGGCGTTGGCGATGGCGCTTTCCAGCACCTTCTTCACCTGGCCGGAGATGCGCTTGTGGCTGAATTCGAGATCGGCCAGAGCCTTCTCGACCTTCTTGCCACGGATCAACTGCGCGACGAGGTTCAGCTTCTGAGGGCTGATGCGCAGCATGCGCAGCACAGCCTTTGCCTCGTTATCCTTGAGAGCGCGCTCAGTCTTCGGCTTGCTCATCTTACTTCCTCTTGGCCTTCTTGTCGGCCGCGTGACCGTAATAGGTACGGGTCGGCGCGAACTCACCGAACTTGTGGCCGATCATGTCTTCGGTGACGTTTACCGGAACATGCTTCTGACCGTTGTGGACACCAAAGGTGATGCCAACGAACTGCGGAAGAATGGTCGAGCGGCGGCTCCAGATTTTGACCACATCGCTGCGGCCGGAGGTCTGGGCCTTTTCGGCCTTCTTGAGCAGATAGCCGTCAACAAACGGCCCCTTCCAAATCGAACGGGTCATGACTTACCTGCCCTTCTTCACGTGACGGCTGCGAACGATGAACTTGTCCGTAGCCTTGTTGCTGCGCGTACGCTTGCCCTTGGTCGGCTTGCCCCACGGGGAAACCGGGTGACGGCCACCCGAGGTACGGCCTTCACCACCACCATGCGGGTGATCGACCGGGTTCATGGTCACACCGCGGTTGACCGGCTTGCGGCCGAGCCAGCGATTGCGACCGGCCTTGCCGAGCGAGGTGTTGGAGTGGTCCTGGTTGGACACGGCACCAACGGTCGCCAGGCACGAGCCGTGCACGCGGCGCTGCTCACCCGAATTGAGGCGAAGGATCGCCCAACCGGCATCGCGGCCCACATACTGGGCATAGGCACCGGCAGAACGGGCGACCTGGCCACCCTTGCGGGGCTTCAGCTCGATATTGTGCACGATCGTGCCGACCGGCATGCGTTCCAGCGGCATCGTGTTGCCCGGCTTCACGTCCGCGCCGTTGAGCGAGGAAATGACCTTGTCACCGGCGCCCAGACGCTGCGGAGCCACGATATAGGCCAGCTCGCCGTCTTCGTACTTGATCAGCGCGATCCAGGCGGTGCGGTTCGGATCATATTCGAGACGTTCTACGGTCCCGACCATGTCGAACTTGACACGCTTGAAATCCACCATGCGATAGCTGCGCTTGTGACCGCCACCACGATGGAACGCAGTGATGCGACCACGGTTGTTACGACCACCGGATTTGCTGAGGCCTTCGGTCAGAGCCTTGACCGGGGCGCCCTTCCAGAGCTCTGAACGGTCGGTCGTCACCAGGGTGCGGCGGCCTTCGGAGGTGGGGTTGTAAGTCTTTAGAGCCATTTGTCTGTCTCTTATCCCTTAGAGGCCGGTCGAAATGTCGATCGACTGGCCGTCGACGAGAGTCACGATGGCCTTTTTGACATCGTTGCGCACACCGACCTTGCCACGGAAGCGCTTCACCTTGCCCTTGCGGACCAGGGTGTTCACTGCCTTGACCTTGACCGAAAATAGCTGCTCTACGGCGGCCTTGATGTCGGTCTTGTTTGCGTCGATGGCGACATCGAAGACGACCTGGTTGGCTTCAGAAGCCATGGTCGACTTTTCCGTCACGACGGGGTTGCGGATGATATCGTATGCGGCAAGCTTGTTCATGCGAACCTCGCTTCGAGCGCTTCCAGCGCTGCCTTGGTCAGGACGAGCTTGTCGCGCTTCAGGATCGAAACAACGTTGATCCCCTGGATCGGCAGCACGTCGATATTCGGGATGTTGCGAGCGGCCAGAGCGAAGTTCTGGTCCACATTCGCGCCATCGATGATCAGGGCATTCGCCCAGGCCAGCTTGCCGAACGTCGTCCGCAGGGCAGCCGTCTTGGCTTCCTTCTGCGAGATGGAGTCGATGACGATCAGCGAACCCGCCTTGGCCTTGGCGCTCAGGGCATGCTTGAGCGCCAGCGCACGAACCTTCTTGGGAAGGTCGATGGCGTGGCTGCGCGGAGTCGGGCCGAATGCACGACCACCGCCACGGAACTGCGGAGCCTTGCGATCGCCGTGACGGGCGCCGCCAGAACCCTTCTGCTTCACGAACTTCTTGCCCGTGCGCACGCCTTCCGACCGGTTCTTCACGTCATGCGTGCCGGCCATGGCCTTGAGCTGCTGGTAGCGAACCATGCGGTGCAGGATGTCGGGGCGAACTTCGAGGCCGAACAGTGCGTCCGTGACCTCGACCTTGCCGGCCGACTTGCCTTCGAGAGTGGTTACCTGGAGTTCCATTTACTTCGCTTCTCCCGCAGCTGCGGCCTCGAACGAGCCCGGGAAGGCTGCGTTCGCGGGAGCCGGCTTCTTGACGGCGTCCTTGATCATGATCCAGGCGCCCTTGGAGCCTGGAACCGAACCCTGGATCATGATCAGGCCACGCTCCACGTCGGTCTTGACGACCTTTACGTTCTGCGTGGTGATGCGACGATCACCCATATGGCCCGGCATCTTCTTGTTCTTGAAGGTCTTGCCCGGATCCTGACGGCCACCGGTCGAACCGATCGAACGGTGCGACACGGACACACCGTGCGAGGCGCGCAGGCCACCGAAGTTCCAGCGCTTCATGCCGCCGGCAAAACCCTTACCGATGGAGGTTCCGGTCACGTCGACCAGCTGACCCTCGGCAAAGTGATCGGCCTTGAGCGTTGCGCCAACCTCGATGAGGTTGTCGGCATCCACGCGGAACTCGGCCACGTGACGCTTGGGCTCAACCTTGGCAACGGCATAGTGGCCGCGCTCTGCCTTGGAGACATTCTTGGGCTTGGCTTGGCCAGCACCCAGCTGCAGGGCGACATAGCCGTCCTTTTCGACGGTCCGCTGGGCCACCACCTGGCAGTTCTGCAGTTCCAGCACCGTCACAGGGACGTGATTACCGTCCTCGGTGAAGATGCGGGTCATGCCCAGCTTCTGTGCGATCAATCCAGAACGCATCGGTTTTTACCTTCTCTATTGGCGCTCTGCCGGGTCATGTTCTTCAGAGGACCCATTTAGCGGCAGGCGCGAAAACTCGTTAGTTCAGAGCTTGATTTCGACGTCGACGCCGGCGGCAAGATCAAGTTTCATCAGTGCATCGACCGTCTGGGGAGTCGGGTCCACAATGTCCAGGAGACGCTTGTGGGTCCGGATCTCGAACTGCTCGCGCGACTTCTTGTCGATATGGGGCGAGCGGTTCACGGTGAACTTGTCGATGCGGGTCGGCAGCGGGATCGGCCCGCGAACCTGTGCACCCGTACGCTTGGCGGTATTGACGATCTCGCGGGTCGAGGAGTCGAGCACGCGGTGGTCAAACGCCTTGAGGCGGATGCGGATATTCTGACCGTTCATCTTCACAATCCTGACATAAAAGGTTCGTGGCGCGCGTTCATCCGCGCGCCACGAATGTCTCAAAGAGGCTTACTTCAGGATCTTCGCGACGACGCCGGCGCCGACAGTGCGGCCACCTTCACGGATAGCGAAGCGCAGCTTCTCTTCCATGGCGATCGGAACGATGAGCTGAACGTTCATGTTGATATTGTCGCCCGGCATGACCATCTCGGTGCCTTCCGGCAGCGTCACGATGCCGGTCACGTCGGTGGTGCGGAAGTAGAACTGCGGACGATAATTGCCGAAGAACGGAGTGTGACGGCCGCCTTCTTCCTTGGTGAGGATATAGGCCTCAGCAACGAAGTCGGTGTGCGGGGTCACGGAACCGGGCTTGCAGAGAACCTGGCCGCGTTCCACCTGGGTGCGGTCGATACCGCGGATCAGCGCGCCGATGTTGTCGCCAGCTTCACCCGAGTCGAGCAGCTTGCGGAACATTTCAACGCCGGTAACGGTGGTCTTCTGGGTTGCCTTGATGCCGACGATCTCGACTTCTTCGCCAACCTTGACGATACCGCGCTCAACACGACCGGTGACCACGGTGCCACGGCCCGAGATCGAGAACACGTCTTCGATCGGCAGCAGGAACGGCAGGTCAACCGGACGTTCCGGCTGCGGGATGTAGGAGTCGACAGCCGCCATCAGCTCGAGAACGGCATCGTGGCCGAGCTTCGGATCGCCATTTTCCAGAGCAACCAGGGCCGAGCCCTTGATGATCGGGATATCGTCGCCGGGGAATTCATACGAGCTCAGGAGCTCGCGGACTTCCAGCTCGACCAGTTCGAGCAGTTCCGGATCGTCGACCATGTCGCACTTGTTCAGGAACACGACCAGAGCCGGCACGCCAACCTGACGGGCGAGCAGGATGTGCTCACGGGTCTGGGGCATCGGGCCGTCGGCAGCCGACACGACCAGGATCGCGCCGTCCATCTGAGCGGCGCCGGTGATCATGTTCTTCACATAGTCAGCGTGGCCGGGGCAGTCCACGTGAGCGTAGTGACGATTGGTCGTCTCGTACTCGACGTGGGCAGTGTTGATGGTGATGCCGCGTGCCTTCTCTTCCGGAGCGGCGTCGATCTGGTCGTACGCCTTGAAGGTGGCGCCGCCGGTTTCGGCCAGGATCTTGGTGATCGCTGCAGTCAGCGAGGTCTTGCCATGGTCAACGTGACCGATGGTGCCGATGTTGCAGTGCGGCTTATTGCGGGAGAACTTTTCCTTCGCCATCGCTTTTCTCCAAATTCGTCAGCGCAATCGCCGACATTCAGTTGAGTTTTTATTAGCTTGCGCTGTGTTTAGGCGTACTTGGCCTGGACTTCGTCGGCGACTGCCTGCGGAACCTGCTCGTAGTGGTCGAACGTCATCGAGTATTGTGCACGACCCTGGCTCATGGAGCGCAGCGAGTTCACATAACCGAACATGTTCGCGAGCGGTACGTAGGCATTCACGACCTGGAGGATGCCACGGCTTTCAGTGCCCTGGATCTGACCGCGTCGGGAATTGAGGTCACCGATGACATCGCCCATGTAATCTTCCGGCGTGACAACTTCAACCTTCATGATCGGCTCAAGGATCTTCGGAGAAGCCTTGCGCAGAGCCTCGTTGAAGCCGGCACGGCCAGCGATTTCGAAGGCGAGGACCGAGGAGTCGACGTCGTGGTAGGCGCCTTCGGTGAGGGTCACCTTGACGTCCACGATCGGGAACCCGATCAGCGGACCGGCCGACATGACCGACTTCACGCCCTTTTCGACGCCCGGGATATATTCCTTGGGCACCGAACCGCCGACGACGGCATTCACAAATTCCAGACCCTTGCCGACTTCCGACGGCTCGACGGTCAGCTTGACGCGGGCGAACTGGCCCGAACCACCGGACTGCTTCTTGTGGGTATAGTCCACCTGGGCAAGCTTGGTGATGGTTTCGCGGTAAGCCACCTGCGGCTGGCCGATATTGGCCTCGACCTTGAACTCGCGACGCATGCGGTCGACGAGGATGTCGAGGTGAAGTTCGCCCATGCCCGAAATGATGGTCTGGCCGGATTCTTCGTCGGTCTTGACGCGGAACGTCGGATCTTCAGCAGCCAGGCGATTGAGCGCAAGGCCCATCTTTTCCTGGTCGGCCTTGGACTTCGGCTCGACCGAGATGTCGATGACCGGCTCCGGGAAAATCATGCGCTCGAGGATAACCTGGGCATTCTGCGGGCAAAGGGTATCACCGGTGGTGGTATCCTTGAGTCCCACAATGGCCACGATATCGCCAGCAAAGGCTTCGCTGATCTGCTCGCGGCTGTTCGAATGCATCTGGAACAGGCGACCAACGCGCTCGCGCTTTTCCTTGACAGTGTTCTCAAGCATCATGCCCTGCTCGAGCTTGCCCGAGTAGATGCGGCAGAAGGTCAGCGTACCCATATGCGGGTCGTTGGCGATCTTGAACGCCAGCATCGAGAGCGGCTCGCTGTCATCGGCGTGACGTTCGATCGGCTCTTCCGTCTTGGCATCGATGCCCTGGATGGCCGGAACGTCGCCCGGCGACGGCAGGAAGTCGATAACGCCGTTGAGCAGGGGCTGCACGCCCTTGTTCTTGAAGGCCGAACCGGCGAACACCAGGAAGAACTTGGTGTCGATGGTGCCGCGGCGCAGCAGGCGACGGATGGTATCATTGTTCGGCATGTCGCCGTTCAGATACGCTTCCATGGCTTCGTCGTCGATTTCGACGGCGGCTTCGATCATCTGCTCACGGTACTGAGCGGCACGCTCCTTGAGATCGTCGGGAATCTCGACGATGTCCCACTGGGCACCGAGCTCTTCGTTGCGCCAGACCAGAGCGTTCATCTCGATCAGGTCGACAACGCCCTTGAACTCGTTCTCGGCACCGATCGGCAGCTGCACGGGGACGGCCTTGGCACCGAGGCGCGAGCCGATCATCTCGACGCAGCGATAGAAATCGGCACCGATCTTGTCCATCTTGTTGACGAAGATCAGGCGCGGCACTTCATACTTGTCGGCCTGGCGCCAGACGGTTTCCGTCTGTGGCTCGACACCGGCATTGGCGTCCAGCAGCGCGACGGCACCGTCGAGCACGCGCAGCGAACGTTCGACTTCGATGGTGAAGTCCACGTGGCCGGGAGTGTCGATGATGTTGAAGCGGTGCATGGTGCCATTACGATCCTTCCAGAAGGTCGTGGTGGCAGCCGAGGTAATGGTGATACCGCGTTCCTGCTCCTGCTCCATCCAGTCCATGGTCGCGGCGCCGTCATGGACTTCGCCGATCTTATGGGACTTGCCGGTATAGTAGAGGATGCGTTCGGTCGTGGTCGTCTTGCCAGCATCGATGTGAGCCATGATGCCGAAGTTACGATAGAGATTAATCGGGTATTCGCGTGCCATGGGGCGCTCCTACTACCAGCGGTAGTGCGAGAAGGCACGGTTGGCGTCAGCCATACGGTGCGTGTCTTCGCGTTTCTTCACGGCCTGGCCGCGACCGTTCATCGCGTCCATAAGCTCGCCGGAGAGACGCTCGCGCATGGTGTTCTCACCACGCTTGCGGGCGCTGTCGATCAGCCAGCGAATGGCCAGGGCCTGCTGACGGTCGGCACGAACTTCGACCGGAACCTGGTACGTGGCACCGCCAACGCGGCGCGAACGCACTTCGACGGACGGACGAATATTGTCCAGGGCGCCGTGGAACACGGTGATCGGGTCCTGCTTGGTCTTGGTCTCGACGATGTCGAAAGCACCATAGACGATGGACTCGGCAGCCGACTTCTTGCCGTCCTTCATGAGCGAATTCATGAACTTGGTAACGACCAGATCGCCGAACTTGGGATCGGGAATGACTTCACGCTTCTCTGCGCGGTGACGACGGGACATCGCTCAATATCTCCTTACTTCGGACGCTTCGCGCCATACTTGGACCGGCGCTGCTTGCGGTCCTTCACGCTCTGCGTGTCCAGGACACCGCGGAGCACGTGGTAGCGAACGCCCGGCAGGTCGCGCACGCGACCGCCGCGGATGAGCACAACGGAGTGCTCCTGCAGATTGTGACCCTCGCCCGGAATGTACGAGATCACTTCGCGCTGGTTGGTCAGGCGGACCTTGGCAACCTTGCGCAGAGCCGAGTTCGGCTTCTTCGGGGTCGTGGTGTACACACGGGAGCAAACGCCGCGCTTCTGCGGATTGGCTTCCATGGCCGGAACCTTGTTCCGCTTTGGCTTGCTGGCGCGTGGCTTGCGGATCAGCTGATTAATGGTGGGCATTGCGCTCTTTCCATCGTCCAAAATTCGGTGCCGTTCGCGAGGAACGACCCCTGGTGTTCGTTTGTCGCATTCCCGAGGGAACACCACAGTTCGGTCTACACAAGCAAACCAAAGCGGCGCTTGCCCGATCCCGCGAGGGTTTCGGCAGCGCCTCAGTTGCAGCGGACCACCCGCCTTTCGGCAGCAGTCATGCGCACAAGGATTTGCGTCGTCTAGTTACCCGACAGTGTGTTTGGTTGCCCTGGATTCCCGCGCTGGATGGCAGGGACCCGGTGTGACAACCACGACCGACCGCTAAGGTAGGCGCTGTTTAGAACCGACTCCGCCGCGCGTCAAGGATTCTTTCGTGAATAATCCGAAGGCGAGCCCTGCGTTTGAGGTAGGCATGGCCGCCATGACCTCTCTCCACCAAATTGGACGGTTCCTGCTCGGATCGTTCGGCAGTCAGGTCAATGTCCTGACCGGAATGTCGTATAGGCCCCCTGCCCTTGTTCCAACCCTTCCCGCATCCTAGATCAGTCATCTACCTGCGGAGCCTAGAGTGACCGAACGGACCGTGCGCTCTGCGCTCAAACTGGATATTGCAGTTATCGGCGCCGGACAGGCTGGCCTGAGTGCCGCCTATCACTCAAAAAGCTTGGATTGACGCCTGGTCGTAATTTCATCGTGCTTGATCAGGCGCCCAGTCCCGGCGGCGCCTGGCAATATCGCTGGCCATCCCTCACCCTGAGCACCGTCAATCGTGTGCACGACCTGCCCGGCCTTGGTTTCGCGGACTATGCAGGGCCCGACGACACGGTCAAAGCCTCCGTGGCGGTGCCGCATTACTTCGCCGCATATGAAGAGCATTTCGATCTCAGGGTATTGCGGCCCGCCGCCGTTTCTGTCGTCTGCGACCGTGGCGAGCGATTGAGAGTGGAGAGTGACCGCGGCCTGTTCTCGGCCCGCGGCATCATCAATGCCACAGGCACCTGGGAAAACCCCTACGTTCCTCACTACCCCGGCGCCGAAACCTTCACAGGCAACACGCTGCACACGCGTGACTTTCGCGACGCGAAGGACTTTGCCGGGCAACGCGTTCTCATCGTCGGCGGCGGTATCTCCGCTATCCAGTTGCTGGACCAGATTTCTCTCGTAACGCGAACGACCTGGGTCACCAGAACGCCGCCGCGCTGGCGTGAAGGCCCGTTTGATGAGGATGCAGGGCGGCGGGCCGTGGCGATGGTCGAAGAACGGGTTCGCGCTGGATTGCCACCCCGCGCAGTCGTTTCGGTGACAGGCCTGCCGGTCTCACCGGCCATTATCGCCATGCGCGAACGCGGTGTTCTCAACCGGATGCCCATGTTCTCCGAGATTACGCCAAAGGGCGTGGTCTGGCCCGATGGCTCGACGCTCGACGTTGACGTGATCCTCTGGTGCACCGGCTTTCGCAGCGCGCTTGATCACCTCGCGCCTTTGCAACTGCGTGAAGACAGCGGCGGGATCACCATGACGGGACGGCTCGCCACCCAGGTGGCCAAGGACCCGCGCATTCATCTGGTGGGTTACGGACCATCTGCCTCGACCGTCGGGGCAAATCGCGCCGGCGCCGCTGCGGCCAAGGAATTGGTTGGGTTTCTGGGGTCAGTGCCGTAACTCGCGCAGCCTTTACGCATTGGCCGGCAGGCAAAAGAAAAGGGGCCCGAAGGCCCCTTCCCAAATTCGAGTCTCCCGCAAGCCTTATTCGGCGGCCGGCGCCGCAATGGCGGCGGTTTCGGCCTGGCGGCGGCGCTCTTCCAGGATCAGGTCATCGCGCTTGGAAGCAATGAGCTTGGCCTGGGTGATGCCGGCGCCGGTACCGGCCGGGATCAGGCGACCAACGATCACGTTCTCCTTGAGACCTTCGAGCAGGTCGGCCTTGCCCGAGACCGCAGCCTCGGTGAGCACGCGGGTGGTTTCCTGGAACGAGGCAGCCGAGATGAAGGAGCGGGTCTGCAGCGATGCCTTGGTGATGCCGAGCAGCACCGGATTGGCCGTTGCAGGCTTCTTGCCTTCGGCAGCGAGCTGATCGTTGAGCTCATCGAAGTCGAGCTTGTCGAGTTGCTCGTCCTTGAGTAGGCCCGAGTCACCGGGTTCGACGATCTCGACCTTCTGCAGCATCTGGCGAACGATCACCTCGATATGCTTGTCGTTGATCAGCACGCCCTGCAGGCGATAGACCTCCTGGATCTCGTTGACGAGATAGCGTGCCAGTTCCTCGACGCCCTTGATCGCAAGGATGTCGTGCGGAGCCGGATTCCCGTCCAGGATGTACTCGCCCTTCTCGATGGCATCGCCTTCCTGGAGATGGAACGGCTTGCCCTTCGGGATCAGGTATTCCACCGGATCAGCACCGTCCTCGGTCGGCTCGATGATGACGCGACGCTTGTTCTTGTAGTCGCGGCCGAAGCGGATAGTACCATCGATCTCGGCGATGATGGCGTGATCCTTCGGACGACGGGCTTCGAACAGCTCGGCCACACGCGGCAGACCGCCGGTGATGTCCTTGGTCTTGGCGCTTTCCAGCGGGATACGGGCCAGCACGTCACCCGGGGACACCTTCTCGCCCGGCTCGACGGCGATAACCGCATCCACCGACAGCAGGTACCGGGCTTCGCCGCCGCGATCCACCTTGGCCACGGCACCGCCGCGGGCAATGGCGAGCGCGGGCTTGAGGCCCTCGCCGCGCTGGTTGCCGCGCCAGTCGATGACCACGCGCTTGGTGAAGCCGGTGGCCTCGTCGGTGTTTTCAGCAACCGATGCACCGTCCACCAGATCCTCGAACAGCACCTCGCCCTCGACTTCGGCGAGGATCGGACGGGTGTACGGGTCCCATTCGGCCAGGCGCTGGCCACGGCGGACCATATCGCCCTCCTTCACCAGCAGCTTGGAACCATAGGTCACCTTGTGGGTGGTGCGTTCCTTGCCATCGGCATCCAGGATCGCCAGCGACACATTGCGGGCCATGACGACCAGCTTGCCACCCTCGACCTTGACGACGTTGGGGTTGCGGATCTCGATCTTGCCTTCGGCGCCGGATTCGAGGAACGAGCTGTCCACCACCTGTGCCGTACCACCAATGTGGAAGGTACGCATGGTGAGCTGGGTGCCGGGTTCACCGATCGACTGGGCGGCAATGACGCCCACGGCCTCACCCATATTGACCGGCGTGCCACGCGCAAGGTCACGGCCATAGCAGGCCGCGCAGCAACCCTGGCGCATATCGCAGGTCAGCGGCGAGCGAATGCGGATCGACTGGATCCGGGCTTCCTCGATGACGTCGACATGCTTTTCCTCGAGCAGGATGCCCTTGGGAGCGATCAGGTCACCGGTCAGCGGATGGAACACGTCGTCCGCCGTCGTGCGGCCCAGCACGCGCTGGCCGATGGAGGCAACGACCTGGCCCGCATCAACGATGGGCTCCATGGTCAGGCCCCGTTCGGTGCCGCAATCCTCGGCAACGATGATCGCGTCCTGAGCCACGTCGACCAGGCGACGGGTCAGGTAACCCGAGTTCGCGGTCTTCAAGGCGGTGTCGGCCAGACCCTTGCGGGCACCGTGGGTGGAGTTGAAGTACTCCAGCACGTTCAGGCCTTCCTTGAAGTTGGCGGTGATCGGGGTCTCGATGATCGAGCCGTCCGGCTTGGCCATCAGGCCGCGCATGCCGGCAAGCTGCTTCATCTGGGCCGGTGAACCACGGGCACCCGAGTGAGACATCATGTAGACCGAGTTGATCGGCTTCTGGCGGCCGGTCTCCTGGTCGATCTGCACGGTGCGGATCGCGTCCATCATCTCTTCGGCAACCTTGTCGCCGCACTTGGCCCAGGCGTCCACGACCTTGTTGTACTTTTCGCCCTGGGTGATCAGGCCGTCATTGTACTGCTGCTCGAACTCCTCGACCAGCTTCCGGGTCTCTTCCACGATGGTGTACTTCGACGCGGGGATAACCATGTCATCCTTGCCGAACGAGATACCGGCATCGCAGGCATTCTTGAAGCCGAGCTGCATAACGCGGTCACAGAAAATGACCGTCTCCTTCTGGCCGCAACCGCGATACACGGTGTCGATCATCTTGGAGATCATCTTCTTGGTCATCAGCTGGTTGGCCGTCGCGAACGGGACGGTCGGGCTCAGCGGCAGGATCTGGCCGATCAGCATGCGGCCCGGGGTCGTTTCCACGATCTCGGTGATCTGCTTGCCATCCGCATCCCAGGCAGGGACGCGAGCCTTGATCTTGGTGTGCAGGGTCACGACCTTGTTGTCGATCGCGTGCTCGAGCTCGGCATAGGACGCGAACGCCATGCCTTCGCCCGGCTCGTTATCGTTCATCAGCGACAGGTAATAGAGACCCAGCACGATGTCCTGGCTCGGCACGATGATCGGCTGACCATTGGCCGGGTGCAGGATGTTGTTGGTCGACATCATCAAGACGCGGGCTTCAAGCTGGGCTTCGAGCGACAGCGGCACGTGAACGGCCATCTGGTCGCCGTCGAAGTCGGCGTTGAAGGCCGAGCAGACCAGCGGATGCAGGCGGATGGCCTTGCCTTCGATCAGCATCGGCTCGAAAGCCTGGATGCCAAGGCGGTGCAGGGTCGGGGCGCGGTTCAGCAGAACCGGATGTTCGCGGATAACCTCATCCAGGATATCCCAGACTTCCGGCTTTTCCTTCTCAACGAGCTTCTTGGCCTGCTTTACCGTCGACGAGAAGCCCTTGGCCTCCAGACGCGAATAGATGAAGGGCTTGAACAGCTCGAGCGCCATCTTCTTGGGCAGGCCGCACTGGTGCAGCTTGAGGTTCGGACCCACGGTGATGACCGAACGGCCCGAATAGTCGACGCGCTTGCCGAGCAGGTTCTGGCGGAAGCGGCCCTGCTTGCCCTTGAGCATGTCAGAGAGCGACTTCAGCGGACGCTTGTTGGCACCGGTGATGGTGCGGCCACGGCGGCCATTGTCGAACAGCGCGTCAACGGCTTCCTGCAGCATGCGCTTTTCATTGCGGATGATGATGTCCGGCGCACGCAGCTCGATCAGGCGCTTCAACCGGTTGTTGCGGTTGATCACGCGACGATAGAGATCATTCAGATCGGACGTCGCGAAGCGACCGCCATCCAGCGGCACCAGCGGGCGCAGCTCGGGCGGAATGACCGGAATGACGGTCATGATCATCCATTCGGGCTTGTTGCCCGAAACGATGAACTGCTCGACGATCTTGAGACGCTTGGCCAGCTTCTTGGGCTTGAGCTCGGTAGTCGCCTCGGCGATTTCCACGCGCAGGTCCGCCGCGATCTTTTCCAGATCGAGCGAGAGCAGGATTTCGCGAATGGCTTCGGCGCCGATCTTGGCGGTGAAGCTGTCGGCGCCGTACTCATCCTGGGCATCCAGGAACTGCTCTTCGGTGAGCAGCTCGTTCTGGGTGAACGGAGTGAGGCCGGCATCGAGAACGACGTAATTCTCGAAATAGAGGATGCGTTCGATATCCTTGAGCGTCATGTCGAGCAGCAGCGCGATGCGGCTCGGCAGGGACTTGAGGAACCAGATATGCGCGACCGGTGCGGCCAGCTCGATATGGCCCATGCGCTCGCGGCGAACGCGGCTCAGGGTGACTTCCACACCGCACTTTTCGCAGATGACGCCCTTGAACTTCATGCGCTTGTACTTGCCGCACAGGCACTCATAATCCTTCACGGGCCCAAAGATGCGGGCGCAGAACAGGCCATCACGCTCGGGCTTGAACGTGCGGTAATTGATGGTCTCGGGCTTCTTGATCTCGCCATAGGACCAGGACAGGATTTTCTCGGGGCTCGCGATCGAGATCTTCATCTGATCGAAAGTCTGGACCGGGACAGCGGGGTTGAACGGGTCCATGACGTGGGAATGATGATTCATCTATTCTCTCCTCTATCCATTCAGGCGGCGATAGATCGCGCCTGAATGGAGGGTGATTGGGATTGGAAGTGCCGGTTTATTCCGCCGCTTCCTGAGGAGGTGCGAGCTCCGCTTCGGCCTGGTTCGGATCGTCCAGTTCCCGCATGTCGAGCTCGACATTGAGACCGAGAGACCGGATTTCCTTGACCAGGACGTTGAAGCTTTCCGGGATGCCCGCTTCGAAGGTGTCGTCGCCGCGCACGATGGCCTCATAGACCTTCGTACGACCCGCCACGTCGTCCGACTTGATGGTGAGCATTTCCTGCAGCGTATAGGCAGCGCCATACGCCTCCAGGGCCCACACTTCCATCTCGCCGAAACGCTGTCCGCCGAACTGTGCCTTGCCGCCGAGCGGCTGCTGGGTGACCAGCGAGTACGGACCGATGGAACGCGCGTGGATCTTGTTGTCCACCAGGTGGTCGAGCTTGAGCATGTAGATGTAGCCCACGGTCACCTGGCGATCGAACTGCTCGCCGGTGCGGCCGTCGAACACGGTCGACTGACCCGAGGACTTCAGCCCTGCCCGCTCCAGCATCACCACGATGTCGGCTTCCTTGGCGCCGTCGAACACCGGAGTGGCGATCGGAACACCCTTGGACAAATGCTCGCCCAGTCGGATCATTCCGTCATCATCGAGATCGGTGATGGCGCTGTCATTGGCGAACAGGTCCTGGATCTCGAGGCGAAGCGGCTTGAGGTCGCCCTTGGCGTGATAGGCGCGAACCATCTCGTCGATCTTGCGACCCATGCCGGCACAGGCCCAACCCAGATGGGTTTCCAGGATCTGTCCCACATTCATGCGCGAAGGCACGCCGAGCGGGTTGAGCACGATGTCGACCGACGTACCGTCTTCGAGATACGGCATGTCTTCCACGGGAACGATGCGCGAAACCACGCCCTTGTTGCCGTGACGGCCGGCCATCTTGTCGCCGGGCTGGATCTTGCGCTTGGTGGCGATGAAGACCTTGACCATCTTCATCACGCCCGGGGGCAGTTCATCACCGCGCTGCAGCTTGTCCACCTTGTCGATGAAGCGCTGCTCGAGCAGGCGACGGCTCTCTTCATACTGGGCATGAAGAGCTTCCATCTCGGTCATGACCTTGTCGTCTTCGACCGCGAACTGCCACCACTTCGAGCGCGGCTGCGCTTCGAAGATGGAGTCATTGAGCTTGGTGCCGACCACATAGCCCTTCGGACCCGCCGTCGCGGCCTTGCCGAACAGCATTTCCTTGAGACGCGCATAGACGTTGCGGTCGAGAATGGACTGCTCGTCGTCACGGTCCTTGGCCAGGCGCTCGATTTCCTCGCGCTCGATGGCCATGGCGCGCTCGTCCTTGTCGATGCCGTGGCGATTGAACACGCGCACTTCAACGACAGTACCAGCATCGCCCGGGGGCACGCGCAGGGACGTATCACGGACGTCCGAAGCCTTCTCGCCAAAGATGGCGCGGAGGAGCTTCTCTTCCGGGGTCATCGGCGATTCACCCTTGGGAGTGATTTTGCCGACCAGGATATCGCCCGGCTGCACTTCGGCGCCAATATGCACGATACCGGCTTCGTCGAGGCTCTTGAGTGCTTCTTCCGACACGTTCGGAATATCGCGTGTGATTTCCTCAGGGCCGAGCTTGGTGTCGCGGGCCATGACTTCATATTCCTCGATATGGATCGAGGTGAAGACGTCCTGCATCGCGATCTTTTCGCTCAGGAGGATGGAGTCTTCAAAGTTATAGCCATTCCAGGGCATGAACGCGACGAGCACGTTGCGGCCGAGAGCCAGGTCACCCAGTTCGGTCGAGGGACCGTCGGCGATGATGTCGCCCTGGTTGATGTGGTCGCCAACAACCACCAGCGGACGCTGGTTGATGCAGGTGGACTGGTTCGAGCGCTGGAACTTCATCAGATTGTAGATGTCCACGCCCGACTTCGACGCATCGGTTTCCGCCGTTGCACGAATGACGATACGGGTGGCGTCCACCTGGTCCACGATGCCAGTGCGCTTGGCCACGATGGCGGCGCCCGAGTCACGGGCCACGACGGCTTCCATGCCGGTGCCCACGAAGGGAGCCTCGGCACGCAGCAGCGGCACGGCCTGCTTCTGCATGTTCGAGCCCATCAGGGCGCGGTTGGCGTCGTCGTTTTCAAGGAACGGGATCAGCGACGCAGCCACCGACACCATCTGCTTGGGCGAAACGTCCATCAGGTCGACATTTTCCTTGGGCGTCAGGCCGTTGTCGCCGGCATGGCGGGCCACCACCAGGTCATCCTGCAGCTCAAGGGTCGGGGCAAACTGCACGTTCGCCTGGGCGACATAGTGCTTGGCCTCTTCCATGGCCGACAGGTACACGACTTCGTCGGTCAGCTTGCCATCGACGATCTTGCGATACGGGGTCTCGATGAAACCGTACTTGTTGACGCGGGCATAGGTGGCCAGGTTGTTGATCAGGCCGATATTCGGGCCTTCCGGCGTCTCGATCGGGCAGATACGGCCGTAATGGGTCGGATGCACGTCGCGCACTTCGAAACCGGCGCGTTCGCGGGTGAGACCGCCCGGCCCGAGCGCGGACAGACGACGCTTGTGCGCCACTTCCGAGAGCGGGTTGGTCTGGTCCATGAACTGGCTGAGCTGCGAAGAACCGAAGAACTCACGCACGGCTGCGGCAGCCGGCTTGGCGTTGATCAGGTCCTGCGGCATAACCGTGTCGATTTCGACCGAGCTCATGCGCTCCTTGATTGCGCGCTCCATGCGGAGCAGGCCAAGGCGATAGGAGTTTTCCATGAGTTCGCCGACCGAGCGGACGCGGCGATTGCCCAAATTGTCGATGTCGTCGATCTCGCCGCGGCCATCGCGCAGGTCCACAAGGGTGCGCACGACTTCAACGATGTCTTCCTTGCGGAGCGTCCGCATGGTGTCTGGCGCATCGAGCTCGAGGCGCATGTTCATCTTGACGCGGCCCACGGCCGACAGGTCATAGCGCTCGCTGTCGAAGAACAGCGACTGGAACATGGCTTCGGCCGTTTCCACGGTCGGCGGCTCGCCCGGACGCATGACGCGGTAGATATCGAACAGAGCGTCTTCGCGGCTCTCGTTCTTGTCCACGGCCAGGGTATTGCGGATATAGGCGCCGATCGAGATGTGATCGATGTCCAGGATCGGCAGCGCGTCAAAACCCTTGTCGACCAGGCTCGTCAGCAGCTTTTCGTCCAGCTCGTCGCCGGCCTCGGCGAAGATTTCGCCGGTCTGCAGGTTCACCAGATCTTCGGCGATATACATGCCATAGAGGTCTTCATCGACCGCCAGCAGGTGCGTCAGGCCGTTTTCGGCAAGCTTCTTGGCCTGGCGGGCCGAAAGCTTCTTGCCGCCTTCATGCACGACGTCACCCGTCTTGGCGTCGATCAGGTCATGGCTGGGCTTGGCGCCTTTCCACTTCTCGGCGTCATAGGGAACGCGCCAGCCCTTGGCGGTCTTTTCGTAGTTGAGCTTGTTGTAATAGGTGTCGAGGATTTCCTCGGCATCCATGCCCAGCGCCTTGAGCAGCGAGGTGACCGGAATCTTGCGGCGACGGTCGATGCGCGCATAGACGATATCCTTGGCGTCGAACTCGATATCGAGCCAGGAACCACGGTAAGGAATGATGCGGCCGGCAAACAGCAGCTTGCCCGAGGAATGGGTCTTGCCCTTGTCGTGATCGAAGAACACGCCCGGGGAACGATGCATCTGCGAAACGATGACGCGCTCGGTGCCGTTGACCACAAAGGTGCCATTGGGCGTCATGAAGGGCATGTCGCCCATATAGACGTCCTGCTCCTTGATGTCCTTGACCGAACGGGCGCCGGTTTCCTCGTCCACTTCGAACACGATCAGCCGCAGCGTCACCTTGAGCGGGGCAGCGAAGGTCATGTCGCGCGCACGGCACTCGTCGATGTCATATTTGGGCTGTTCGAATTCGTAGCGCACGAATTCCAGCGATGCGGTGTTCGAAAAGTCGGTAATCGGAAACACCGAGCGGAACACGGACTGCAACCCCTCTTCAGGCCGGCCACCCTTGGGCTCGGCAACCTGAAGAAACTGATCATAGGAAGCCTTCTGGACTTCGATCAGATTGGGCAGCTCCGTGACTTCGCGGATGGAACCGAAGGACTTGCGAACCTTGCGGCGGCCATTGAAGGTGGTAGCCATGAGAGCTCCTACATTAAAACGCTTGTCTCGGAGGCAGATATCCAAAGACCCGACTATCAGCCGTCGGCGCTCGGGATATATGCCTGGGTAGTCAATTCCTGGGGCCCGGTCGGATGACACAAGAAACCGGCTCATGACCCCATGAGCAGGTTCACAGACACGTGATCAGCGGCTAAAGCCCCGCACGAGGGACAGCCCACGGCGAGGTCAACAGAGGCTTCCATGTGCCCGCGACATCCAAAATCGTCATATATTTCCGCAAATTGTGGCCTGGACCCATCCAATCGGCCCTGGCGAATCTTTCCGTAAAAAACGGAAAAGCGAAATGGCACATAAAGCGCCATTTCGCAAATTTCAAGGCAGAAACTGAAATTACTTCAGTTCGACCTTTGCGCCGGCATCTTCCAGCTTCTTCTTGATGTCTTCGGCTTCAGCCTTCGACACGCCTTCCTTGACGGCCTTCGGAGCGCCTTCGACAAGCGCCTTGGCTTCGCCGAGGCCCAGGCCGGTGATGGCGCGGACTTCCTTGATGACGTTGATCTTGTTGTCGCCAAAGGCGGCAAGGATCACGTCGAATTCGGTCTTTTCTTCAGCGGCAGCGGCCGGGGCAGCGCCACCGGCAGCGGCAACGGCGACCGGAGCGGCGGCGGAAACGCCCCACTTTTCTTCGAGCATCTTGGACAGCTCGGAAGCTTCCAGGACGGTCAGGGCCGAGAGGTCATCAACGAGTTTGGCGAGATCAGCCATTTTACACTCTTTTCAGTTTGGGTTCGGTTTCGAATGTTGAGGTAGTTTGGAACGGCCTTACGCCGCTTCGCTCTTTTCGGCGTGAGCCTTGAGAACGCGAGCAATGCCCGCGCCCGGCTGCACGAGGATGGAAGCGATGTTCGTTGCTGGCTGCTTGACGAGGCCTGCGAGCTTTGCACGCAGTTCGTCGAGCGATGGCATCGTCGCCAGGGCCTTGACGCCATTGGCATCAAGAGCGGTCGGGCCCATTGCACCACCGAGAATGACGAACTTCTGGTTCTTCTCGGCAAATGCTGCTGCGATCTTGGGCGCAGCGACGGGATCTTCCGCATAGGCGATCACGGTCGGGCCGGTAAACAGGCCCGAAATGTCCGCGACATCGGTTTCCTTAAGAGCGAGCTTGGCAAGGCGGTTCTTTGCGACCTTGACCGTGCCGCCTGCCTTCTTGACCTGCACGCGCAGGTCAGTGAACGCAGCGACGGTCAGGCCGGTATTGTGAGCGACGACGATCGATCCAGCGCCCGCGAGGGCTTCCTGGAGCGAGGCGACGACTTCACGCTTTTCCGCTCTTTCCAAAGCTAGTCTCCACAAATAAGCCCCAGGGCGACTGCCAAGGGACCATTGCCAATTGCTGCCCCCTGCCCTTGCGGGATGGGGAACAACGGTTAGTGCCTGCCAACCGAGTGCCCGCAAGGGCAACTGGCCTAGGTTCGAACCGCAACCTTGGGCCATTCGGCCCCGAATTGGGTCTCACCCCGTCTATTGCTGGCTCCACATTCGGAATTAACGGCCTCGCGGCCGACCGGCAGTCTCGGACAGGACTTAACGCAGCCCCCTGGGGGACGGCGAAACCGGGCGGCGAACCGCCCGGAATTCAGTATCAGACGGCCGTGTTCGGCTCGACATGCACGCCCGGGCCCATGGTGGAGCTCACCGAGACCTTCTTGACGTAGGTCCCCTTGGCGCCGGCAGGCTTGGACTTCTGCACGGCGTCGGTGAACGCCTTGATGTTCTCAAGCAGCGCGGCTTCGGTGAACGACACCTTGCCGATACCGGCATGGATGATACCGGCCTTCTCGACGCGGTATTCCACGGCGCCGCCCTTGGCAGCGCCGACAGCGCCCTTGACGTCCATGGTCACGGTGCCGACCTTGGGGTTCGGCATCAGGTTGCGCGGGCCCAGGATCTTGCCCAGGCGACCGACCAGCGGCATCATGTCCGGAGTGGCGATGCAGCGATCGAACTCGATCTTGCCGCCCTGGATGGTTTCCAGCAGGTCTTCAGCGCCGACAATGTCAGCACCGGCTGCCGTGGCTTCGTCGGCCTTGGCGCCACGGGCAAACACGGCGACGCGAACGGTCTTGCCAGTGCCATTGGGCAGGCTGACAACGCCGCGGACCATCTGGTCGGCGTGACGCGGGTCAACACCCAGGTTCATCGCGATCTCGATAGTCTCGTCGAACTTGGCCGAGGCCTTCGACTTCACCATCTTGACGGCGTCTTCGAGCGAATAGAGCTTGTTGCGGTCGATGCCTTCACGGGCAGCGGCGACCTTCTTTGCGATCTTTGCCATGTTTCTTAGCCCTCGACCTGGATGCCCATGGAACGGGCGGAACCGGCGATCATCGTCATCGCGGTATCGACGTCGTCCGCGTTGAGATCCTTCATCTTCTTTTCGGCGATGTCACGCAGCTGAGCCTGCGTGATGGTGCCGGCGCTTTCCTTGCCCGGGGTCTTGGAACCGGACTTGAGGTTGAGCGCCTTCTTGATGAAGTAGGTCACCGGCGGCTGCTTCATCTCGAAGGTGAAGCTCTTGTCCGCATAGGCGGTGATCACGGTCGGGATGGGCGAACCCTTCTCGAGTTCCTGCGTGGCCGCATTGAAGGCCTTGCAGAATTCCATGATGTTCAGGCCGCGCTGACCCAGCGCAGGACCGATCGGGGGCGACGGGGTGGCAGAGCCAGCCGGCACCTGGAGCTTGATATAGCCCGTAATCTTCTTAGCCATTTTTCATCCTTCTGTATTGCCCCGACGGGGCAGTTGAAGCCGTGGTGCGGTTTCCTGGCGCCGGCTGAGCGCCATCCCCTTCCACGGGTTTTGCCGGGCGAACCCGGCAGCTTGGTCAGACCTTTTCGACCTGACCGTATTCGAGCTCCACCGGGGTGGGGCGACCGAAAATCGAGACCTCGACCTTGAGGCGGGAGCGCTCCTCGTCCACCTCTTCGACGACGCCGTTGAAGCTGGCAAAGGGACCGTCCGACACGCGCACGTTCTCGCCAATTTCGAAGCTGACGGAGGGCTTGGGATGATCCACGCCTTCCTGCACCTGCTGCAGGATCGACATGGCCTCGCTCTCCGAGATCGGCATGGGCTTGTTATCCGCGCCGAGAAAACCGGTGACCTTGGGCGTGTTCTTGATGAGATGGAACGCCTCGTCGGTCATGTCCATCTTCACCAGGACATAGCCCGGGAAGAACTTGCGCTCGGTGTCCACCTTGCGGCCGCGACGGACTTCCACGACCTTTTCGGTCGGCACGATCACGTCTTCAAACAGGTGCTCGAGCTTCTTCTGCGCAACCTTGAGGCGGATATCTTCCGCCACCTTGCGCTCGAAGTTCGAATACGCCTGAACGATATACCAGCGCTTGGCCATAAAGGGTCGCCGCTCCCAAAATATCTAATAACGGATCCGACTTAGCGGATCGACAGCATCAAGGACACGAACCAGGAAATGACCTGGTCCGCAGCGAGAAAGAACAGGCTGGCCAGGATGACCAGCACCAGGACCATGATCGTGGAAATCACGATCTCGTTCCGGCCCGGCCAGGTGACCTTGCTGACCTCCGAGCGAACCTGCTGGAGAAACTGAACTGGGTTCGTGCGGGCCATGGGCAAATCTACTTCGTATCTTGGTGCAAAACCAAAGGCCGCGCAGGAATCCCGCACGGCTCGAGACGGGCTATCTAGAGGCTTTGCCAAAGGATTGCAACAGGCCCGTCAACAGAATCGCGAGCCCCCTGCAACCACTGAAATCGCTCCCGTGTAAAGCATAAGTGCGAATTCCATCGAAATTTACTTGCGCGGCAGCCCGCCTTGTCGTTGGATGAAATGTGCCCGGATTGTGGCAGCGCTCATGGAGGGAGCAATGTCTTTCGAGGTCATCGCCTGTCAGCTTCTGCATTTCGGCCCACACCGGACCATCAAGGGCCGCCTGACGGGGGCCGTGCGCGTCCGCATTCGCGAAGGCTTCATGGGCAACTCCACTGAATATGCCCTGGACCTTCCGGTAAAGGCCGATTGCGGCGTCGTACCCCATGATCAGGCGCGGACCGCCCTTCTTGCCCATGCTGCCCACCAGCTCAATAAGTTGAAGGCCCGCCGCAGTCGGGATCTGCCGGCCGCAGCCGAGTAGCTATCCGAGCGACCTTTTGGCCGCCGCCGCGTACTCCCGAATGAACACCCTTCCCCGCCTGGATGGCACCGGCGCCGCCGTTCTGGTCCCCGACGCCGCGGCGAGGCAACCTTCAGTCACAACCGACGTTTATACCCAGCGGGACTTGCCTCCTGCGACCTCCAACGTCAGTCCCCGGTTCCCATGCACTCCCAAACCCCCACCGGGGACTGGCATCTTTTCCATGATCATGGTCACGCCAATGCATCCGGTCAGGCCGGCCGCAGCACGAGATGTTATGGGAGAGACCGGGAGACACGCTCGACGATCGGAAATCTGGGCCTGGCAGGGGCTGGGGGACTCGAACCCACGACCCTCGGTTTTGGAGACCGATGCTCTACCAACTGAGCTAAACCCCTTCAGGCGAGGCCGTGTCTAATGGCAAAGTTCGCGCGATGCAAGGGGCTGAATGGGACTGTCGTGGAAAGCCCCGCCGACCCGTTCATTATTGGGGTCCAAGACCCCGTCCTGACCCCGCCATGAGGCGATCGCACTTTGCCACTTTACATATAATAGTACTTTATGTAGCGTCCCCTCACCGCCTGAAGCGAATACGCCGGGCGGCCATTGGGAGGATTTCATTGTGAGCATCATAACCAAGCTTGCCCTCGCGGCAGGCCTCGCTACCGCCTTGTCTTCCGGTGCCCTGGCACAGGATATTTCGGGCAAAGTCATCGGCTTTTCGCAGATCGGTTCTGAATCGGGCTGGCGCGCTGCCGAGACGTCCGTAACCCGGCAGCAGGCCGAGGAACGCGGCGTCGACCTCAAGTTCGCTGACGCCCAGCAGAAGCAGGAAAATCAGATCAAGGCCATTCGCGGCTTTATCGCCCAGGGCGTCGACGCCATCCTGGTCGCTCCTGTCGTCGCCACCGGCTGGGATGACGTTCTGTCCGAAGCTCAGGAAGCCGAAATCCCGGTCATCCTGCTCGACCGCGGCATCGACGCACCAGAAGACCTCTACCTGACCTCGGTCGCCTCCGATCAGGTTCTCGAGGGCCGCGTGGCCGGCGAATGGTTGGTCGAAGCAGTGGCCGGCGAAGACTGCAATGTTGTCGAGCTGCAGGGCACCGTGGGCTCCAGCCCGGCCATCAACCGCAAGCAGGGTTTTGAGGAAGGCATCGCTTCGGCATCCAACATCACCATCACCCAGAGCCAGACGGGCGACTTTACCCGCTCCAAGGGCAAGGAAGTGATGGAGGCATTCCTCAAGTCGTCCAATGGTGGCGCCGATATCTGCGCGGTTTATGCCCATAATGACGACATGGCGGTCGGCGCTATCCAGGCCATCAAGGACGCTGGCCTGAAGCCGGGTGAAGACATCCTCGTGGTGTCCATCGACGCCGTGCCCGATATCTTCACCGCCATCGCGGCCGGCGAAGCAAATGCCACAGTCGAGTTGACCCCGAACATGGCCGGCCCGGCCTTCGACGCACTCGCCGCCTACTGGGCCGATGGCACCATGCCGGAGAAGTTCATCATCACTGAGTCCAAGCTTTACACGTCGGCCGATGACCCGGCCGGTGAATATGAGCGCCGCAAGGACCTGGGCTACTGAGCCGCTACGCTCTGCTAGACTAACAACAAGGCAACGAGTCCCCGCCGGCCTGCCGGCGGGGGTTTCGCACGAAAGCTGCAGGAAAATGCAGCATGGAGGGGCAATGACCGAGACCGACTATGCGCTCGAAGCGCGCGGCATCGTCAAGATTTTCGGCAATCACATGGCGCTCGACGCCGTTGATTTCGGCCTCAGGTCCGGCGAGGTTCACGCCCTGCTCGGAGAGAATGGCGCCGGAAAGTCCACCCTGATCAAGATTCTGACGGGAGCCTACCAGCCCGATGGCGGCACGGTTCTGGCCGCTGGCGAACCGGTCCACCTGGATAGTCCCCAGCAGGCTCAGACCCATGGCATTGGTACGGTTTACCAGGAGGTCAACCTTCTGCCCAACCGTTCGGTGGCCGAAAACCTGTTTCTGGGACACCAGCCAACGCGGTTCGGTCTGGTCGACCGCCGCAGGATGGAACGCGAGGCCCGCGACATCCTCAAGCGCTATGGGCTGGAGCTTGATCCGGCCAGCGAGCTGGGTGCCCATTCCGTCGCCGTGCAGCAGATCGTCGCCATTGCCCGCGCTGTCCAGCTTTCGGGCAAAGTGCTCATCCTGGACGAACCTACGGCAAGCCTCGACCGCAACGAGGTCGAGCGCCTGTTCGAAATCATCCGCGATCTCAAGGCCCGGGGCCTGGCGGTCGTGTTCATCACCCACTTCCTGGACCAGGTCTTTGCCATCGCCGACCGCGTCACCATCCTGCGCAATGGCAAGCTGGTAGATACCAGGACACTCGACGATATGACCCGCACCGATGTCGTGCGGCTAATGCTGGGCAAGGATGTCGCCTTCTCTGGCGCCACCGGGGTCGAGGATGCCCGCCCCATGGGCGAGGTGCTGCTGGACTTCGCAAATTACGGGCGCAAGCGCAGCGTGCATCCGTTCAATCTCACGATCCACAAGGGCGAGGTCATCGGCGTCGCCGGCCTGCTTGGGTCCGGGCGTACCGAAATGGCGCGCATCATGTTTGGCGCCGATGCAGCTGACGAAGGGACGCTGGAGATCGCCAGCAAGAAGGCCAGCATCGCCCGCCCCACCGACGCCATCGCGCACGGTTTCGGCTTCTGCCCGGAGGACCGCAAGGCCGAGGGCATTTTCGGCGACCTCTCGGTGCGCGAAAACATCATCATTGCCCTCCAGGGCAAGCTCGGCTGGTTCAGCGCGCTCAACCGGGACGAGCAGATGGAGATCGCCGGCCGTTTCGGCGAGGCTATGGATATCCGCGCCGCTTCGCTCGACATGCCGGTCAAGCTCCTGTCCGGCGGCAACCAGCAGAAGGTCATCCTGTCGCGCTGGCTGGCCACCGACCCGGCCTTCCTCATCCTCGACGAGCCGACCCGCGGCATTGATGTCGGCGCCCATGCGGAAATAGTGCGCACCATCAACCGATTGCGCGACGAGGGTCTGGCGCTGGTCGTCATCTCCTCCGAACTCGACGAAGTCGTCGCCTATTCCTCCCGCATCGTGGTGATGCGTGACCGGGAAATGGTCGCCGAACTGAGCGGCGAAAACATCAACCCCGGCGTGATCGTGCAGGCGATCGCCAATTATCGGGAGGGCCCATCGGCATGATGCGGCGCATTCTCACGCCCCTGGCCAATCCGCAATTGATCGCCCTTGTCGGCGTGCTGCTGGTCAACTGGCTGCTGTTTCCCAATTTCTTTCGCATCACCTGGCAGGACGGAAGGCTCTTCGGCAGCCTGATCGACGTCCTCAACCGGGGCGCGCCGGTGGCGATCCTCGCGATCGGCATGGTAGGTGTCATCGCCACCAAAGGCGTCGACCTTTCGGTCGGCGCGGTGATGGCTATGGCGGGCGCGGCGGCAGCAACATTGGTGGTGGCCGGTTATCCAGCACCTGTCGCAGTGGCCGCCGCGCTCGCGGTCGGCCTGCTGTGCGGTCTGTGGAACGGCTTCCTCGTCGCCGTGCTCGATATTCAGCCCATCGTTGCAACGCTGGTTCTGATGGTGGCGGGGCGCGGCATAGCCCAGCTCATCACCGAGGGCTTCATTGTCACCTTCACCGATCCGGTGCTGGTCTATATCGGCACGGGATCGCTGCTGGGGCTACCCATGGCGGCTGTGATCGCGGTCGCGCTGCTGGTGCTGGTCACCCTGCTGGTACGGAAGACCGCGCTTGGCCTCTTCATCGAGGCCGTCGGGGTCAACCGCGCCGCGGCGAGCCTGGCCGGCATTCGCAGCCGAATGCTGCTGCTCTATGTCTATGGCCTGTCCGGCCTCTGCGCCGCCATCGCCGGCATCATCGTGGCCGGCGACATTCGCGGGGCCGATGCCAACAATGCTGGTCTCTGGCTTGAACTCGACGCCATCCTGGCCGTGGTCATAGGTGGCACGTCGCTGCTGGGCGGGCGGTTTTCCGTGCCGCTGGCCGTGGTCGGCTCCATCATCATCCAGGCCATGAACACCGGCATTTTGGTCTCGGGCTTTCCGCCCGAATTCAACCTCATCGTCAAGGCGGCACTGATCTTCTTCGTGCTCATCATCCAGTCGCCATTGGCGAGCCGGATCGTGCCGGTCCGCGCCACAGTCCGGGAGGCCCGCAAATGAGCCGAAGCCTGCGTCCGCTCCTGGCCACGGCCATCATCTTCATCATCGCCTACGCGCTGGCGGTGATGCAGTTCCCGGCGATGTTCTCCACCCGGGTGCTGGGGAATTTTCTCACCGACAATGCCTTTCTGGGCATCACCGCCGTCGGCATGACCTTCGTCATCCTCTCCGGCGGCATCGATCTGTCGGTGGGCGCTGTCATCGGCTTCACCGGCGTACTTGTCGCGGTGCTCATAGCCTGGGCCGGATGGCATCCCCTCGCCGCTTTCGCGCTGGCGCTGGCTGTTGCCGCGACCTTCGGAGGCGTCATGGGGCTGGCAATTCACTACCTGCAGGTGCCCGCCTTCATTGTCACTCTCGCCGGCATGTTCCTGGCGCGCGGCGGGGCCTCGGTTATCACCCAGGACTCCGTCCCGGTAAACCACGACTTCTATGACTGGATTTCCGACCTCATCATTCGCCTGCCCGGCGGCGGGCGCCTCAGCTTCATCGGCCTGCTCATGGTGGCGGTGTTCATCCTGGGCGCCCTCCTGGCGCATCGCACCAGGTTCGGCTCATACGTCTATGCGCTCGGCGGCAATACCGTGTCGGCCTCGCTGATGGGCGTGCCGGTGGCGCGAACAACGGTGGGCGTGTACATGCTCTCCTCGGTCCTCGCCGCCTTGGCGGGAATCGTCTTCTCCCTTTATACTTCGGCCGGTTATCCGCTGGCCGCCGTTGGTGTGGAGCTTGACGCCATCAGCGCGGTGGTCATCGGGGGAACCCTCCTCACCGGCGGCTATGGCTTCGTGCTTGGCACCTTTATCGGAGTGATGCTGCTGGGGCTCGTGCAGACCTACATTATTTTCGACGGGACGTTGTCGAGCTGGTGGACCAAGATCGTCATCGGTGCCTTGCTGTTCCTGTTCATCGTCTTGCAGAGGCTGATCTTCGCCGCCTCGGCACAGGGAGAGAAAGCGTCATAAATGTGGGGTTTGCGTTCGGCGCGGGTGTCTTCACACCCCGCCGATAGCGCTGGGAAAGTGCCACAATGATAGAGACTGGCAGCCTTATCCGTTCCCTCTCCGGGCGGCGCGCTGCACGCAATTTCCATACCTTCGTCATCAACGAAATCGGCCACGCCATTGTAACTGGTGAGTTTTCCATCGGATCGATACTGGCCAGCGATGCGGTGATGATGGAGCATTACGGCGTCTCCCGCACGGTGCTGCGCGAGGCGCTGAAAACGCTTGAGGCCAAGGGCCTGGTAGAGGCCCGCCCGAAAGTGGGCACCCGGGTATCGCCGCGCAGCCGGTGGAACTTCTTCGATCCGCAGGTCCTGGCCTGGCATTATTACGCAGCGCCGGACCCCGAGCTCTACAAGAGCCTCTATCGTGTGCGGGCCGCGCTCGACGCACCGATGATCGCCCTTGCCACCAGGCAGCGGACTGCCGAACATGTGCGCCTGCTCAAATATTGGTGCCATCAGATGGAAACGGCCGGCGACAGCATCGAGCAGTTCGGCCTCGCTTGCCTCGAAGTCCATGCCGTCATCGCCGAAAGTGGCCGGGACCCCCTGCTCCGGTCGATTCTGGGGGTCGTCGAACTCACCCTCGCCCTCGCCCTGACTCGTGACCACGCCATGCCGGGGGAAAGCTACCGGACACGGTCCGCCGAACTCATGATCGAACTGACCAACGCGATAGAGGCAGGCGATGCTGAATTCGCCGCCCGCCTATACGAAAAATGCCGCCTGCTCGATGAGAGCCAGACGATCTGACGCCGACAACCGGCCTCTGAGTCAGCGCGGCTTCGTCTCCATCGCCAAATGCCCATTGGTGGCGTCAGGATTCCGAGCCTCGGGGGCATCGCATGGCGATGCAGCTGCCTTGGCACCAAGCGGGTTCGTTCAGCTTGCAAATTGGACGAGGAGAAAACTGGAGCGGGTAGCGGGAATCGAACCCGCGTATTCAGCTTGGAAGGCTGCTGCTCTACCATTGAGCTATACCCGCCCGAGGGGCGATGCCACCGGCACCGATTAGCGCGAACCACACCTGCCTGGCAAGGGTATGACTAACCGGGTTTCCACAAAATGCCTGCCGAACCAAATTCTTGCGGGAGACTCGCCTAAGGGAGTTGACACCTTTGCGACAGCCCACCATAAACCGCCCGACGAAGCGCCCTGCGCGGTTCGGTTCCTGCCCGGAAAATGTGGAGGGGTGGGAGAGTGGTTAAATCCATCAGACTGTAAATCTGACGCCTCAGGCTACACTGGTTCGAATCCAGTCCCCTCCACCACCCGGCCAGATGGCCATTGAAATCAAACGACCATTGGGCGGTTCTTGGCTAACCTTTTTCGGGTTAGCCATTTTTGTGTTCCCGCTCTAGTCTCACTCAATGGCCCGCGTCCCCAATTCCGAAACCCCAGACCACGAAGCCCGCCGCTTCCTGGAGAGCTTCGACCGCCAGGTCGCGGCAGTCGAACAGCGCGATTATGTCTATCCGTGGACGACCAATGACGATGAGGTTGCCGAGGACGCCATCATCGTCGGGATCGGAGGCACCAGTGCCGAGATGCTCATGGCCGGGCTTTCCTATGTTGAGCCGGCAGCCAGCATCTACTGGTGCGCCCGGGTCACGACAAACGGGGTATTCGAAGTAGGTGGAGAAACGCAGGCCTGGGACGTACCGGCCGCGCTCACGCGTGCCCATTTCCTGCGCAGCCAGATGGGCTATGAGCGCGTTGTCGTGACAATGGCCGAGGCGGGTATCTGGCGGCCTGAATGGGGTCAGTTAGCCGAGCGGGAGGGACTCTGATGTGCGGGCGCTTCACCAATGAGCTGACCTGGGCGCAGATCCACGCGCTCTACAGCATCCATGAACGGCCAGCGACAAACCTGCCGCCCCGGTTCAACATAGCCCCCACCCAGGAGATTGACTTCGTTCACCTCGACAAGGCCGGGCAGATGGAACTGGATCGCGGCCGCTGGTGGTTGGTCCCCTTCTTCGCCAAGGAATTGCCCAAGGCCGCGATGTTCAACGCCCGGATCGAGACCGTCGACACATCGGGCGCGTTTCGCGAGGGCTTCAAGTCCCGCCGATGCCTGATCCCAGCCGATGGCTATTTCGAGTGGACGAAGAACCAAGACGACGACGGCAAGGATCCCTGGCTGCTGCAATTGCCCGATGGCGCGCCGTTCAGTTTCGCCGGCATCTGGGCGCACAATGACAACCTCGGCGTCACCAGCTGCACCATCATCACCGCTCCGGCCGTGCCGGAGATTGCGCACATCCATACCCGCATGCCGGTCATCCTGGCGCCCGAGGCTTACAGCACCTGGCTCAATACCGAAGTGCAAGGCCAGGACGCCAAGGCGCTGCTGCTCGATGCGCAAATCGACAGCCAGCTCGAATTCTTTCGGGTCAGCCGCTCCGTCAATTCCAGCCGTTACGATGGCTCCGACACAAAGAAGCCAATGCTAAATTCGCTTTGATGCGAGCCAGCGTATTGTTGGTCTCTCACTGAATTCACAATTTGAAGACCGCGGACAAGACCTGGTCCCCCTGCCTAGTGGACCTCGATCATGCGCCCCCATTCCGCTTTCCATACGCTTCTGTCGCCAGTCAGGCATAGTCGTCTGCCACTTTGACCAGCGACGAATACCGCAAAGCCGAGGGCCGAAAAAATCGGCAGCTCCTGCTTTCCTTCCAGGTCTGAAATGACCATGGCATTCGCAACCTCGTCCGGCACCTGGAGCCGGCCCATGCGCTCTGAGCCCTGCCAGAACAGCTCGAGGCGGACTGCGTCATCTCTTGGCGAGGCATCGTAATGGAAGTCAGCGATCATCTGTCCACCCATCAGCAGCATGAGCGCAATGGTCGGCTCAAAGTGTTGGTACGTTGATGCGCCTTCGTCTTGCATTTGAATAAAATGCAATTCAACCAAGTGTTCGCCTAAAGCAAAGCGCTCAAACCCCCTCCATCGAATAATTTTCTGAATGGTATTGCTTCATTTTTCAAAGAGCGCTTAAGTCGTGTCAGGGTTTTTACGGAGAGCAGCATGGGGCAGCTGGTCGACGTGGCGATGGCTTTTATCGAGCGTTGCGAACGACATACAATGTTGCGGGCACTGATGGACGATTTTTCGTCTACTGTCGCTTTATTTGGATTCAACTATTTCATGATGACGCGCTTGCCAGCGCTCAATGAAGATGCCGAGCCCTATGTGATTTGCCATTCCTGGCCGAAACAATGGCTCGATCAGTACCGGGAACAAGCCTACTTCTGGCACGATCCGGTTAGCCTACATTCTTTCCATCAGGTGCGACCGTTCTCCTGGAAGGAAGCGCGCAAGTCCCATCAACGCACGAGGATCAGCCTGAAATTGGCCTCGGAGGCGTCATCGCTGGGTCTGGTGGATGGCGTCGGCTTCCCCCTGGGCGACCCTTCCTGCGTCCAGGCGGTGGTGTCTCTGGCTGCCGACCAGCCGGTTCAGCTGGATCTGCTTTCCCGGGAAATGCTGCATTTGGTTTGCATTCATGCCGAGCTGCGTGCGGTAGAAATCTATGACAGCACGCCAATGATTTTTGGCCGCCTCTCCGACCGAGAGCGTGAAGTTGTCCGCTGGATGGCCAATGGAAAGTCTGCGGCCGACGTCGGCGACATTCTGTGCCTCTCCGAACGAACCGTGAAAATGCATCTGGCCCATGTTCGCGAAAAGCTCAATGCCACAACGACCACCCACGCAGTGGCCAAGGCGCTGAAGTCACGTCAAATCATTCTCTGAAAGAACGTGCCAAAGTCCTTGTTAGTCGCGCGGAATCGCTTGATTCCGCGCCTGCCTACTGTCCTTTCGGACACTGGTGACAACACTTACCGCCGACGCACTGTCCTTCCATCACCAATGGAGGCGACCATGCGGTTTCAGATTATCACTCAGGCAAACGAACACCTCTTTCAGCTTGAGCTGCAGGCGTTCTTTCGAGCCCGACATATCGTGTACGCCGAAGAATTGCAGTGGGTGCCCCGCGCCCTGGACGGTCTCGAATATGATGAGTTCGATACCGGCGCGGCAGACTATCTCGTGGTCATGGAGGGCGAGGAATGCGTGGCCGGCTCGCGCCTGATCCCCACTCACCTTCCGCACCTGCTCAGCCAGGTGTTTCCGGATAGCTGCGACATTTCGGCAATGCCGCGCGACCCCCAGGTCGCAGAGTGGACGCGTGGCTTTGTCGTGCCGCACCGGCGCGAAAAAGGCCGACCAGTGCTCTTGGCGCAGTGTTGTGCTGCGGTAATGGAGTACTGCTTGATCAAGGGCTACCGGCAAGTCGGGGGCATACAGGACACCAAGTGGCTTCCGATGTGGCAGCTTATGGGGTGGAAAGTCTCGGTGCATGGCCAGCCTATCGAGATCGACGGCCGGCCTTGGATCCCCGCCTATTTCGAAGTGACCGATGCGGCCCTGGCAGGCGCGAGGAAGTTGGGACGGCTTACGGCACCAGTGCTCTCCGATACAAAGGCGCGGAAAGCGGCCTGATCATGCCCAACAAATTCTGCTTTGAAGTCCTTGGCGCCATCCAATATCAGGCAAAGGCGCCATGGTCCCGCAATGACCAGTTGGCTTTGCTCGCTAACCTCCTATCACCGGCCTTAGGCGCTAGGCGGGCTAGCGAAACGGCGGGCAAGCTGATGAGTCAATTCGGTTCAATTGCCGAGGTATTGGCGGCGAACCCAAAAAGACTTGAGGAAATCCCGGGAATCGGATCGGCCACGACGCGGGTGCTTGGGGTTACTCTGCAGGCCACGCAAATGCTCGCCAGTTGCCGGATAAGGGACGACCGTCCGCTGCTGTCGTCGTCGTCTCAACTGCACGATTATCTGCACGTGATGATGGCCCATCTGCCCATTGAGCAGTTTCGCATCATCTTTCTCGACAAGCGAAACAGACTCATCGCCGACGAAGTGCAGCAGTCTGGGACGATCGACCACACACCCGTTTATCCGCGAGAAGTGATCAAGCGCAGCCTTGAGCTCTCAGCCTCGGCCCTCATTCTCGCCCACAACCACCCGGCTGGCGACCCAACGCCTTCAACTGCCGACATTCGGATGACAAACGAGATCAAGACGGTAGCCCGGTCGCTCGGAATTGAGGTTCATGACCACGTGATTGTCGGCAGATTTGGATCCACGTCCCTTCGGACACTTGGCCTCATGGATGACATGACATGAATTTCGTCGAGAGGCTAATGCCAACAACCAGGCGGCAGTAGCGTGTGAACCGCTGATCCTTCTCTATGGGTTCCCTGGCGGTCCATCATAAAAACCCCACTCCCAGAGTTGTCGGCGCCCTGCCGGCCGGCGCAGCTGCAGCACGCCGATGTCAAACCGCGTGGGAATGTAAAAGCGCACGGTCATTCGCCCCGAAACCTTGCACCGACCGCAGCGCGGCGGCGGTGCATAGACCTGCATCTCAGGGCCCCAGATATCGACTACGTCCGCAGCCAGGAAGGCGGTTTCCCGCTTACAGGCATTACAGCGATATATGATCACCCTGCCCTCTTCGGCCGCATGTTTCAGGCGGTAGGCTTCAAGTCTACGCCGGCTCGGCGTCATACTCATTTCTTGATCGGCCGCTCGACTGCCAGAGCTTCCCGGACGATAGCTGGAGCCCAACCTGTGACCTTTACGATGTTGTCCGCTTCCAACCCGGTGTTGTGAAGCCGACGGATCTGAACCGCCCGCGGCACTCTGATTTCCATTCCCATCTGTCACCTCGCAATCGACAAGGTTTCGACTCCTACACCGTGAACAGAAGCAGAACAAGCAGCCCTTGATCACTTCGCTTCAGGCGGCAGCTTTCGCCCTTCCTCAATGATGGCATCGATGAGCAGTCGATTGTCTCGTGCTGCCATCAGTTCGGGATGACGCTTGCCGACGCGGAAGAGCAGCGCCGTTAGGTCGATACCGATCCATCCCGACCTTGCCGAGATACTGGCCAGCGCCACCAGGACGGATATGCCAATCCTGCTGACGCAATTCGGAAAGCCCTTCACCGCCAACGGATTCGGCAACAGGATGCGCAAATGGTGCACCGATGCTGGTCTAACCGAATGCAGCTCGCACGGCCTTCGCAAGGCCGCCGCTCGACGAATGGCAGAGGCAGGCTGTAGCAACAAGGAAATCATGGCAATTACCGGTCACCAGACCGATAGAGAGGTCACGCGCTACACAAAGGCAGCGGACCAAATTAAGCTGGCCGACAGGGCGATGAAAGCTATTGGCGGCCACTGACGGCTAAGGTCCGCAAAGGGGTGGTTTGCGGACTGGCGGCTTGTGGGCAGTCACTCAGAAAATCTGACCTCTATGATGCGAATCGCGGTCAAGCGGAGGGCGATGTCTTTAACATCACCACCTATTCTCCAGCCACCTGAGTGGGGACGCAATGGAAATCAAAGGTAGGGGGCGGGTTCCCCGCAGACCCCGGTCGTGGACTGTTAAACCCTAGTCCGCGGATGTCGGGGTGCGCGAAGTTTGTCAGCGGTCCTGCGACCGCCTCGCATCAACTTACACCCCTTTTCGTGC